>NZ_KI519438.1:85113-262403 GCF_000482485.1 Paucisalibacillus globulus DSM 18846
TTCACAACTTAAATTATTAATAAAGTTACCGCGCAGTTTACATCAACTGCGCATAACACCCACCCACTCTGCAGCTATTCACGCTACAGTACACGGTCTTTCCCGGCGCATAAATTATTCTACGTACAGAAAGCAATCTTCTGTATGGTCATTTACCATTCCAGTTGCTTGCATATATGCGTAGCAAATAGTTGGGCCTACAAAATTAAAGCCACGTTTTTTCAAATCCTTACTCATCGCTTGGGAGATTTCTGTCTGGGCAGGTACATCTTCACTGCTCTTCCTATGATTTAGAAGTGGCTCTCCGCCGACAAAACTCCATATATATGTATCAAAACTTCCAAATTCTTCTTGAATCTTTAGAAATGCCTTAGCATTGGAAACTACTGAGCGAATTTTCCTTTCATTACGAATGATTCCTTCATTCGTTAAAAGCAATTGAATCGTATCCTCATCATAATTTTTGATTATAGTTGGATCAAATTCATCAAATGCTTTTCGATAATTTTCCCTTCTTCTTAGGATAGTAATCCAGCTAAGCCCTGCCTGGGCACCTTCTAAAATTAGCATTTCGAATAACTTCTGGTCATCATGAACCGGTCTCCCCCATTCATTATCATGATAATCTCTGTATAATAGATCATCTTCAGGGGCCCATGTGCATCTATTTTTAGTCATTTGTTTCATCCTTTGTTTCTACTTCATTTTCATCATAAGAAATCCAGTCGCTAAAACTTCCTGGGTATAGCTTAACATCTTTAAATCCAGCCATTTTTAGGGCGATCACATTTGGCGTTGCTGAAACACCTGAGCCACAGGATACAATAATTTCCTTCGTCTTATCCAATTTTGCAAAGTGGCTCTCTAATTCCAGATTACTTTTCCAATTTCCGTTTGCATCTAGTACATTCATCCAGAAGTAGTTTTTAGCACCCGGAATATGCCCTGCTTTTTTATACATAGGTTCGGTTTTACCTAAATATCGATCGTACCCTCTCGAGTCAATCAGCGTTGCTTTCTTACTAGTTATATTCTGTCTAATTCGCTCCATGTTTACTATTTCATCAGAGCGCACATAGGGAATAAACGTCTTTAGCTTTTTCTTTAGGACTTCTTTTGATACAGGACGCCCCGCTTTCAACCAAGCATCAAATCCACCGTCTAGAATATACACTTGATTATGACCCATATAATATAAATCCCACCAGAAACGAGGTGCAAACATATCATTTCCTTTATCATAAACAACAACCGTTGTATCTTGGTCTATTCCCGCTTGTCCTAATTTTTCTGCAAAAACAGCTACATCTGGTAATGGGTGATTTCCGCCATGTTTAGCAGGTTTACTTGATAAATCTTCTTCCAAATCAAAATATACTGCACCAGGAAGATGTGATTCCTTGTATGCTCTTTTCCCCGCTTCTGAGTCATTTAATTGAAATCGTGCATCTACAATCACAACCTCTGGATTGTTTGTTATTTTTTCTACTAACTCTTCCACATTAATTATATAAGACATAAAAATCCTCCTCTTTTAAGCTGCTATTATACTAGTTCGCCATAGATTGTTTATTTTCCTTTTCTACCTCAATTTTTACGTTTCCTAATTATTTCGGAATACGGTATAATTATTTCTATATTAAAATAATTTATCTACAAGGAGCGAATGACATTGAGAGACGATATGATTAAACGATTTACTACATATGTAAAAGTAGATACACAGTCCAATGAGGATAACGATACAACCCCCTCAACACCCGGACAACTAGAGTTAGCAAAATTGCTAGTTGATGAGCTGAATGAAGTCGGCATGGAAGAAGTAACGATCGATGAAAATGGTTATGTATTCGCAACCTTACCTTCTAACACGGATAAGGAAGTACCCACCATTGGATTTCTTGCACATGTCGATACTGCTACTGATTTTACTGGAAAAAATGTTAAGCCACAAATCGTGGAAAACTTTGATGGTAATGACATCGTTTTAAACAAGGAGCTTAATGTAGTACTATCTTCAAAAGAATTTCCAGAGCTACCAAGCTATAAAGGACACACATTAATTACGACAGATGGAACAACATTACTAGGTGCTGATAATAAAGCTGGAATTGCTGAAATCATGACAGCGATGGATTATCTAATTAACCATCCGGAAGTTAAACATGGTAAAGTCCGTGTCGCCTTCACACCAGATGAGGAAATCGGTCGTGGACCACATAAATTTGATGTGGAAAGATTCCATGCCGATTTTGCTTATACTGTCGATGGTGGTCCACTTGGAGAACTACAATATGAGAGCTTTAATGCTGCAGCAGCAAAGGTTATATTTAAAGGGAATAGTGTTCATCCAGGAACTGCTAAAAATAAAATGGTGAACGCTGGAAAAATGGCTGCAGAATTCGTTAATAAATTCCCAGACCAAGAATCTCCAGAGCAGACAGAAGGATATGAGGGTTTTTATCATCTTATCTCCATTAGTGGCGATGTAGAAAATACTCGTGTTTACTACATTATTCGTGATCATGACCGTGAAAAGTTTGAAAATAAAAAAGCGACACTAACCAAGTTTGTTGATGAAATGAAAGAAAAATATGGTGAAGCTAGTGTCGAGCTAGAAATGAATGATCAATATTACAATATGCGTGAAAAAATTGAACCTGTAATGGAAATCGTTGAGGTTGCAAAAGAAGCTATGACAAACCTTGATATCAAACCTATTATTGAACCAGTACGTGGTGGTACAGACGGCTCCCAATTATCTTATATGGGGCTTCCAACACCAAACATTTTTACCGGTGGAGAAAACTTCCATGGTAAATTCGAATATATCTCTGTAGATAATATGGTTAAATCATCCGAAGTTATCGTAGAGATTTGTAAATTATTTGAAGCAAAGTAAGGTCAAAAAGCTATCCTAAGACATACCCTAGGATAGCTTTATTTTTATGAACATTGATAAGAAAAAGCCAATTATCAACATAAATGAAAGAATTAAGAATGTCGTAAAATAACTCCCTACTTCCAATAAATAGATAGCTATAATTGGTCCAAGCATAGCACCTAAAAACAGGATAAATGCATAGTAAGCATTAGCTAGTGCCCTTCTCTCTCCGCCTAGCTCTCCTATCAACACCATTACTGCTGGGAATATCAATGATATACCAAATACATACATAATACTCATCAGAATCAGAAAGAAAATACTACTTCCGATTCCAAGAAGTAAAAGTCCTGAGGCTGACAATGCAAGACCAATCCTTAAAGTTGTGAGTACCCCAATCTTGTTGACAATCTTACCTACAAATGGCGATATCAACATACCGATAATTCCAATAGCACGAATCCCTAAAATCTCATTATCATTCAAATAAAATGGCTCACCACCCAAAAAACTCCCTAACAACGTATACATTCCCATAAACGTTAACAAAAGCGTAATTGTAATGATATAAATTAATTGGAAATTCCGTTGTCTAAAAATCAACCTACTTTGATATAGATAAAATCGAATTCCCTCTTTATGACTTGGCTTGTTTGGTGTTGGAAAAAGAAAAAGTACAGCTAAAAATGTGATGAAATACAAAGCTCCAAAAACATAAAAGACCACTTCCCAACTTCCCCATTGATACATTAAATCCGCAAGCACTTGCCCAACTATCCCTGATGTTACGTAACCAAAACTAATAAATCCAATAGTCGTCACAAGCCTTTTCGAAGGTATAACATCAAAAGCATATGCCAATGCAGATGGTGCAAAGGTAGAAGCTATAAATCCCTGAAGTCCTCGAAGTGCTACAAGCCCCCCGAAGCTAGTCGTCATCCCAATTATTGGCGTTACAACCGTTAAGGATGCTAACCCAAACAAAATAACTGGTTTTCTTCCAATTCGGTCTGCCAGTGGTCCAAACAATAGGAATCCAACAGCATAAAAAAAAGAAAACGAGCTGCTAGTCCAAGCAGACATCGTTTTCGAAATATCAAACGTTCGTTCAAAGACAGAAAAGAGTGGTGTCGTCACATAGGCACTTGAGACCACAATTAAAGCACACCAAAATAAGATAAACGTAATCAAAGCTGTTGATTGTTTCTCAGATGCCTGTCGCAAAGATGCTACTCCCGCCATTTCTCCACTCCTCTAAATGTCTCTCTTCTAAAGATATGAGATAGTGGGGAGAAATGTGCCTACCCTAGGATCACTTCTTCTATCGCTAGCATGATATCAAAGGCTCCATCACTTTTGTTTGAAGTAACTACTACCTTATGACCATCCGGATACACCGCAGCATGAAAATTAACACCAGGATCATATCCCATGACATGTTGCCTTATTATTTTCCCTTCCTGCTTATTCATCCAGATTCCGTATCCATAGTACTCATCTTCATCACTTTCAACATGTGGTGTAAGGAATTTTTTAGTGATTCCTTCCGATAAAAGCTTATTTCCAACTAATGCATCCCAGAATTTCATCATATCGGAAGCAGTGATAAACGCACCACCATCCGCACCACCTTTGACTGGTATGGAGTAGATATTACTTTTCCAAGCTCCAGACTCTTCATCATCGATATACCCAATTGCAGTATCCTTTGGTAATTGGTCTAACGAGAAATAGCCCGAATGGTTCATACCAGCTTTTGCAAATACTTTGGTTTCAACAAAATCAGTAAAGTTCATTCCAGAAATTTGCTCAATAACCAACCCCAAAACGATATAGCCAGCATTATTATAATGGAATCTTTCACCAGGTTGAAAGAGCATTTCTCGGTTTTGAAACATTGGCAGAAAGTCTTTTGGACTTCGCATCGTATACATTGGCCGTTCTAACCAAAGCTCAGCAAAATCCTCCATGACAGACTCATCAAAGTAATCTGGTATTCCGGAAGTATGAGTAAGTAAATGGTGGATTGTAATATCCTTTGAGTAATGAGGGAAATAAACATCCAAACATTCCGACAATTTAGTTTGAAAGGATATCTTTCCTTCATCCACTAGGATACCAATTCCCACTGCAGTAAAAATTTTGCAACCTGACGCAATTCCAAATCGAGTGTTTAGCATATTTTCCAATTGGTCAGACCGATTAGAATACCCAAATACTGATTCATGAATAACTTCATCATGATGATGAACCTTTATTACCCCTGAAAAACCTACCTCTGAGACGATTTCTTCAACTTTTCTATCTATTAATTTGTTCATTATGCTTCTCCCTTTCCAATTTGAAAAAGCACAATTAAATCCCTGCATAATTAGTATACTATATAGTTACCAATAATATCCACCTAGACCTTTTTACTATTTTCGTAATTTATAACGATATTAGCTCCTCTTAGTAGTATAATAGTTATGATATTTATTGTTCCAAAAGGAGAGACCACCATGATTAACATCAAAGGTTTTTATATACTTATTATTAGTTGCTTTCTATTGTTTTTAACTGCATGTAGCCAAAATACAGATAGAGGTATAGAAAAGGCTCCATCTGACAGCATTTCTGAAAATGAACCGATAGATGAGCAAGATACAGAAACTGAGGTTGAAGAGCCAATAAGGGAAGAATTAGTTCTCCCATCCCAAGAGCTACAAAAGGGTGATCAAGGTAAAGATATTCTCGCTTTACAAAAGGCGCTAACAAAAATAGGTTACGAAATCACTTCTACAGAAATATACGATCAAGAATTAGTTTGGGCAATCACTGATTTTCAATTACAATCAAAAGAACTTCTTGCTTCTGGAATATATGATAAAGAAACAAGCTCTGCTTTAGAAAGCCTTATAGAACAGGAACTAACTATAACTCCTGGTGAGGGATTAAAATTTAAGCAAGACGAATTCTTAGATGATGACACAGTTGTTATTGGCAATCCTTATGATGTGCTTGCTCTAGTCAATAAACAACATGCACTTCCAAAAGACTATGTTCCAAGCGATTTAATATTCCCTGATGTCCGCTTTCCATTTGTGGAGGAATTACCTAAAAAGCAAATGCGTGAAGTTGCTGCCAACGCTCTAGAAAAGTTGTTTGCTGACGCGGAACAAGAAAATCTAGATTTATATGCACAATCTGGTTATCGTTCCTATGAACGACAAGACGTGTTATTTGCTTCCTATGTCAGTAATCATGGCGAAGAGGAAGCAAATATCTTTAGTGCTAGGCCAGGTGAAAGTGAGCATCAATCAGGATTAACAATGGATGTTACTAGTCCACATGTTAACAATACGCTTGTAGTAGAATTTGGTGAAACAAAGGAAGGAATTTGGCTTGAGGAACATGCTCCAGAATATGGTTTTATTATCCGCTATCCTAAAGGAAAAGAAGATATTACAGGATATCAATATGAACCATGGCATTTACGCTATGTTGGTGTTAAAGCTGCAACTGAAATTATGGAACGAGGAATTACGTTAGAAGAATATTTAGATGAAATACTTGCTAATTAATAATAAGGATATCTTGTTTAGGGACTAATCCCTTACAAGATATCCTTATTTTGTTGCCACAGTCTTTGGATAGAGGCGTTTTCAAGTTCTAAAAGGTAGACATCCGGATTAGAAAGGTTCTTCCAATCATCATAGCCAAAACTAGGCTGAAAGGATTTTAATAATAATGCCATTAGGTTACCATGTGTTATTATTACGATATTTTCCCTTGTATCCTCCTGAAGATTCCTAATTACTTCAATGCCTCGATTCATAGCTTCCCGACTTGATTCTCCACCGTGATAGGAAAGATCCAAATCATCGAAGCTCATTTTTAGTTTCTCCTGCCAATCGTTCAAGTTTTTCGTACTCAATAACCTTTCCGATAATCTACTATCAATTTCCATGTCAATTTTTCTTTGGTTCGCAAGTGGACGTATCGAATCAATAGCTCTCACGAAGGGACTTGTAATGATACGATTGATTTCTATAGTAGAGAAAAAATGGACTAATTCTTCAGCCTGTTTAACACCTTCATCTGTTAATCTAGCTTCACGTTCTTGCCCTTCAGCCTTACAGTGCCTCACAAGATAAACTCTTTTCCCCATATTAACCTCCAAAAAACTATTTTTTATCTTCCGCTTCAGCAACTCGCTTAACACGTTCCACAAACTGTACTACTACCTTGTCACTGTTAGCTAGTTTAACTAGCATTTTCATAAACCACTTCAATGGATTATTCGTAGTTGTATAACGGAAATATGTTTTATTATCATCTAACTTTTTTAGTTCATATGCAGTAGTAATCTCAACTACATTTGCTAGATTAAACCCAACTTTTACTCGCTTATAATCCTCAGCATTCTCATATTCCAGCGTTTCCACGTCATATTCTTGTACCCTTTTACCCTCACGATACTTCTGCCGATAAACTGTTCCAACACCATTCTCTGTTTCCTTTATTAGCTTATTCTCAACGACATTAGGCATAATTTTTTGCATATCCTCTAGATTTCCATCTAGAAGCTTCCATACCTGGTTTATTGGCGCATTAATTTCTATATCCTTTGTCCACTCTTTCATTCTAATTCTCCTATACTTTGTATTTTCTCCATTTTAACATAGCTTTTTTCTAGAGAGATATTTGATTTATACAGCTTTGGTCGTTTAGTAGGCGAAATCTTCAGAAGTACCTTGATACAATCCGATATTTCCTATTAGATTCACCATGAAAAGAAGAAACGCCCCAAAGACAAATCCCGGGACGTTTCTATCAAAATGGTTTTACAATCATTAACACAATAACAATCAAGAAAATAGCATTCTCCAATCTTTCCACAAAGAACAATTTCTTTGCCATTTCCTCATATTCAGCTGGAATCTCTTCCCCTTCTGCTTCTTTTAATAACCTTTTAATAGGCTTTGATCTAGGCGATAGCAATAGTGGGCCAAATGCCAGAGCAATGAGAAATAGTACTAAACTAGTTACATACCATCCTTGCTGAAATAGATAAGGATTAATAGCTCCCATTAAAAGTCCTGACAGTAAAAGTAAAGTTCCTCCAACCATCGTAAAGATATGAAGTCGATTTCGAATGACATATGAATGTCTTAGTTCAGTTAAATTAGAGGTTTTTGAAACAACAAGGATCATCATAAATCCTGGACCCATTCCTAAAATCGCTGAAAATATATGAATAAAAACTAGAATCTCATAAAATGACATAACACAACCTCCAATATCATTTCTCTATTTCTATGATACACCTTTTTCAATTCAACTGTACGTGATAAAAATCACATAATATGAAACATGAAAGCTGTCTCCTTACACTGTAGATAATATTTTCCCGTGTGAGTTTGCTTTTCTATATTAAATCATATACTATGTTAATTGAAAATGATTATCAGTCGCAAATTTGTACTATATCATACAACACAAAGGGGTGTTAGACATGCAAGTACTTAAACAAGAAACAGAAATAGCCGAGGTTATAAGAGAGCGCCGCTCCATAAAAAAAGGATATAACAATCACTATGTAAAAGAAGACACCGTTACAGATTTATTAGAGGACGCCATCTGGGCCCCTACCCATGGAATGAGACAACCTTGGAGATTTGTGTTTATTGGTGAAAACCAAAAACAGGAATTTGCTAAAAGAATTGCAAGTACTTATCCTGAGGAAAGACAAGCTAATCGGGAAAGTTATTTAAATGAGCCAAGTGCAATTCTTGTTGTTATCATGGAAAAAGGCGATAACCAAAAAAAGCAGGATGAAAACTTTGGGGCAACTGCTTGTATGATTCAAAACTTCCAGCTTCTTGCATGGGAACGGCATCTTGGTGTAGTTTGGAAAACTAATCCTCATATTTATGACTCAAAAGTGGAGGAAATTCTTCAAGTGAATGAAGAAGAAAGAATTGTCGGTTTCCTACATATGGGATATTTTGATGAGTTACCTACAAAGAAAGAACGTATTCCGGTGAGAGATAAATTTAGTACGTTTCAAGTGGTTTAGAACATCAATAATTAAATAACTATAGGGTTAACCCCGTTCTAAGTGAGAACGGGGTTATACTTATAATTTTTTAATATCACTTTAGATTCTCTTCATTATAAAAAGCAAAAGTTTGTAAAGCCAGTTAGGTAGTGTCTTTCTCCACCCATAAAACTGCCTTTCGTCCTTGAATTATATACAGCATTTTCATTCCACCTTTCTTATTTTTTTAATAACACATGATTATCGAAAAGTATAATAATCGATTTTTCTTTTGTTCTCTTCATAGATTTTTTGAACACTTTCATTATGAAGTGCTTCCTCTAGAGAAGTTTCACGTTTCCTAATCGTTATCGTGAAAAATAAAATATTTAGCGTCATTCCAAATCACCTCCTTATAATTACCCAACAAATAGAAAAAACCGCAGAGAGACACTCCACTGCGGTAAAAAAAGGCACAAAAATACCGCAGGGGCACGCTTCTCCCTGCGGTATGGGTATGCTTAATTTCATTAGAAAAACTCGTACTCACTAATCCTTTTGTGAATTAATACGTTTTTCTTAGACTTCGGGAAAGTTTATAAACTTCCCTACCTTGATAAAAAGTCTTAAGCGATCCATTCCAATATGGTCGAATGCGTAATTATTAATTTTTCTGAAGTTGTTGCTTGTGACATCATTTTTTTGTTAACCATCATTTCATTCGACCTCCTTAAGAATTTTTTAACTCACGTGGTAATTATATCCACTTTCATACTGTTTGTAAACAACTTTTGCCTAATTTTCTAAATATTTTTAGAGAACACTATATAAGGTACCCAAAATATAGGGGACTTATCCTGGCAGACAAAACTCTTTTTTTATTCCCAAACCGTGCTTTTTAAATTTGCATTATTTTCATGTCGTTCAATTGCTAAGTCAATTAAGCGACTAATTAATTCCGTATAAGGGAGACCACTGATTTCCCATAGTTTTGGATACATACTTATTTTCGTAAAGCCTGGTAATGTATTCACTTCATTTACATAAAGCTCATCGTTCTCCGTTAAGAAAAAGTCGACACGAGCTAAACCTTCACACTCTAATGTCTTAAACGCCTCAATTGCAGCTTTTTGAACCTTCTTCATTTGTTCGTCCGTTAATTCAGCTGGAATTGCTAAGTCAGCACCTTTTTCATCGATATACTTAGATTCATACGAATAGAATTCCGTATTCGGTAAAATTTCACCTGCGATAGATGCCACCGGTTCATCATTACCTAGTACAGCACATTCTACTTCACGTCCAACAATATTTTCTTCAATGACTACTTTATGATCATATTGAAATGCTGATTCAATTGCAGCCTTGAATTCTTCTTCTGTCTTTACCTTACTTACTCCTACAGAAGATCCTTGGTTCGCTGGTTTAATAAACATCGGTGTTCCGAGCATCTCACTTATTTCTGCAAAGTTTAATTTATCCTTATTTGGGCGTTTAACCGTGATCCCTTTAGCAACATTAATACCCGCAGCATTCATCAGTCTTTTAGCAACATCCTTATCCATACATACTGATGAACCTAAAACACTTGGACCGACAAACGGTAAGTTTGCCATTCTTAGCATTCCTTGTAAACTTCCATCTTCTCCAAGTGTTCCATGAACAATTGGAAATACCACATCAAGTTGCTCAAGAGACACAGCACTTTCAGCATGAATGAGTTGATTCTCAGAAGTTCCAGGTACAATAGCCACATTATCATTAGATTTATTTAAAGCAATCAATTTAGGGTTCTCAGCATCTAATAAATAAGAGGATTGGTCATTTAAATGCCATTTTCCCTCTTTATCAATTCCAATTAAAACAACGTCATATTTTTCTTTGTCAATTGCATCTACAATATTTTTAGCAGATTGTAGCGAAACTTCGTGTTCTGCAGACTTTCCACCAAAAATGATTCCTACTTTTGTCTTTTTCACGTTAGACGTCCTTTCTATTACTAACTAAATGAATAAAGTTTTCCATAAAACTAAAATAGCATAGTTTGGCTTGTTTTTAATAGTATCTACTTTAAAAATACCCAAAAAGTATTTATATACCGCCATAGGGTATATCATATTCTTCTCCACTTATGAATATAGTAACCAGGGACAAACAATCAAAGGAGTGGGCAAATGTCATACATTTTATTCTTTATTCTAAGCCTATGTACATTACAAATTATTGGTGTCATTCTTGTCAATTTAATTTATCGAGAGTATTTACCATCCATGCACGGGATGATTATATCCATGTCACTAGGTATGATGACTGGACTTCTATTTGGTACAGTATTAGGTTTACTATTAATGGGTGACTTGTTCACGTCAACAGTTATATCTATACTTATTGGCCTCTCTATAGGATTCTTTGCAGGCCTACCTTTTAATCTTTCAGCCGTCATTGAAGGAGGTGTTTCTGGGATCATGGGAGGCATGATGGGTGCTATGCTTGGTGAAATGATTCCCATGTCAAATCCAGACGCGATGATAAAATTAATGACATTCTTCACTGTTATGATTCTACTACTTCTATCCTATTTAACTGAAACTTCCATTAAAAATAAAGAGCTAAAAATACCTATTATCGTAAGTAATTATCCCTTTTTATATGTTTTTGTTATAGCAATATTATTCTTCCTTTTAAGAGATGTTTCTGTCATTACAATTGAGGACCAGCAATATCATTAAAGTCTTTGATACGTAAGCTAAGAAAATACTAGTAAGGTTAGTATGATCATTATACCAGGATGCTTGCTGATTGTTCGCACCAGGCTAACTGATGCATTTATGTACATGGTTTGGAGGTGTTTTTTCACCTTCGTTTTTTATAGTCCATCCTTTTTTCCTGTATCCTCAATTCATTAGCTAACTTTCTAAAACCTAGTAACGTTATTATAATACACCATAACCATTTTCCCCACTTAACATAATTAGGTATCCTACTAAAATTTATGAGGGTAGAATAAGACAGTAATAGTAAAAACGGAGCCAGTAACTTCTGGCTCCCAGTGTCATAGATAGGGCTAAAATCTATTAACCCACCATGAGTAGAGTACTATATAACTATTCCCCTAAACATGCATCAGTGTTGGCTTTTGGCTTGATAAAACAGCACAAATTCTCTCAATTCTAAGGATATGTTACTCATTTTTACTAGAAATAGACTAGTAAACAACCATGATAGTTACTAAAACATAAATTGTAGTGTAATAACAAATTTGAGTAAAAAGGAGAGAAATAGCATGAGTTGTTGTTCAAATGGAAAGAACTCGGATTGTGTTTGTCATGTGGTTCGAAAAATCGTCGAAGCTCAGAATGAAGTAGCTGCGGCACAGGATGACTGCTGTACGACTGGTTGTGAGCAATCCATCAAACAATTGCTTTCCCCATCAACCGGAGGGAATGGTAACGGTCCAACTACAATCCCATTCCTGTTATACTGCAAGAGCGCTTGTGACATATTCATTGCCAGAGGTATAAGAGACAATAGTCCTTCAGGCTTCGAGTGTGTCGAAACACCAATATTCAAAGCTAAAAAATTAAAGCATGGATGCTGTGTAGAAGTAGAATTACTAGACTTCGAATACCAACCTTCAGAATCATTCACACCACCAAACCATCCACCTAATAATAATTGTGGCATCATTCCAGTCGGTGCAAACCAATTAGTTGAAACCGGAATCTGTATCACATTAGATTTAGATTCCTTTAGTGGTATCCAATGTCTAAATCCTACTACCCCACTACCACAGGCTTGATAAGGACTCATTGAAAAAATGGAACCTCCGTTCACACTAATGTGATTGTGAGGTTCCTTTATTATTCTCCTTAATCACATTGGTATGAAAGGATATTTTCTATAGATTGTTGGTAGTACATAATTTGTATAGACTGTGCGGTAACAATTTTCCTTGATTCTTACTTAGTGAAAGTTTGTGCGATGACATCGCTCCGGCAGAATACTCCGCTTTCCGCGGGCACGGCCTCAGCCTCCTCGCGGGAAAAACGCCGCTGCGGGGTCTTCGGACACGTGCTATTCCCGCAGGAGTCTCCGTATTCTGCCTGCGCTAGTATTGGTTCTCTAATTAAAGTTAGTTTAATGACGTGATAAGTGAAGTTAATGAATTCAATCTAAACTAGCTCCGGAAATACACGGAGACTCCTATGGGAGGACAGGCATAGGTGAGACCCCGCAGTGCGAAGCGCGAGGAGGCTCAACAGCCGCCCATGGAAAGCGCAGTGTATTTCCGGAGCGGGTTTGATGCACTACCAAAAATAATTAGTTACCGCACAGTTTCCATCTACTATGAAGGAACAACTACCATCGTAAAAAAGATAAAATAGTTGCATACAAAGAATTGGATGCCACAAGCCCATTCGGATATAGTAAATATGGGAGGAATGAAAGATGAGGCAATTTACGGATATACATTCAATAGGGGCAATTGATGATTTCATTGAATCCAATTCACTAGCGTTTATATACATTTCAAGACCAAGCTGTAGTGTCTGCCATGCCCTTATGCCCCAAGTTCAAGAATTAATGGTTTCATACCCAGAAATAAAAATGGCACATATTAATACAGATGAAGTCGAAGCAGTTGCAGGGCGGCTTTCTATTTTCACTGTTCCTGTATTGCTTTTATTTGTCGATGGAAAAGAATATTTAAGAGAAGCTCGAATCGTTCATATGGATTTGTTTAAGGATAAAATTGATAAGATATACAGAAATGTGGTTGGATAACACTATCCAACCACATTTTTTAAATTTCTCTACGCATTGCTTTTAACACATCAATCTGTGTTGCTCGTTTTGCTGGTCGCATTCCTGATAGGATGGTAATCACCAAGCAAATCGTAACAGCTATTAGAACAAGACTCCATGGTATAGCTGAGAATTGCAGTCCCTCTGGCATTTCTTCATCAAATGCCGTTTCTAAGATCAACGGTAATCCTATATTCACAACCACACTAGTAGCATACGCAACAATGGTTCCAATAATGGCACCAATAACACCAATATAACTACTCTCCAATAGGAAGATTTGTTTAATCGTTTTTGGATTGGCACCGATAGCTTTCATAATACCAATATCTGGTGCCCTTTCCGTTACTGCCATAGTCATTGTATTATAAATTCCAATTGATGCGATGATTAAAGCAATTGTACCAACTAATATTAATCCTGCTTTTGCAATTGTAAATAAAGTATTTATTTGCTTCATTTCGCTAACAATAGAATAGGTTGCATAATTTTCTTCATCTAAAGTATCAACAATACCTTGTACGGATTCAAGACTTTCTGCATAGACATTAACTTGATCAAAAGTCTCCAGATGCCCCGTGACCTTATTCTCTGGATCAACAACAATTTCTCCACCTGCAGTACCTGTAAATGCTTCAATCTGATGGAAAACTTCTTGTGAGATATAGACATCTTGATTTAGCATCCATTCTCTACCAGGCTCTTCTAATACTCCTACAATTTTCAATGGAATCTCTTTTGTAACTTTTCCCTCTTCATCCTGCTGTACTGTCATAGTGATAGTTTGGTCCTTTACTTCCCCTTTGAATTGAAACTCTTCCTTCACCTCGCCAGTTTCAGCATCATAGATATCCTCATCAGTTTCCATGTATAATGTATTAGAAAAATGATAACCAACAACTACTTCATTTGGATTTTCAGGCAATCTTCCTTCAGCAAGCTTTAAGCCTGAAGCTATTTCAGATGGAAAGTGAGTAGAAACCGCCATTGTCTCAGCTTTATAGCCATCTATAGTGTAGGTAGGTAATTGTCCTAATTGAATTTTTCTAGTAACTGCTTTTACATGGTCAACCTTCTCCAACTTTTCTATATCTGCAACTGTCATAGCCTCGAATCCATTTTCTACTTCTTTTCCATGAACTTGTATTTCTGTTACAACTTGATCCTCTAGTGTTTCTTTTACAACACTTTGTTGTAAGCCATATCCAATTGATGCAAGAACAATTAGAAAGGCACATCCCATGGCTGTAGCTAAAATGGTCATGAAAGTCCGAGCTTTATTTTTCTTGATATTTTGACGAATAAAGCGATATTTATCTTTTAATTTCATATAGCAGCGCCCCCTTTCATCACGCGGCCATCTTTTATGGAAATAGTTCGATGGCCAGTTTGTGCAACTTCTTCATCGTGAGTAATGATAAGGAAGGTGATGCCTAATTCTCGATTTAACTTTTGTATAATCTCTAAAATCTCTGCTTCTGTTTCACTATCTAAACTACCAGTTGGTTCATCTGCTAGGATAAGTGTTGGTTCTAACACTAATGCCCTTGCGATACTCACCCGCTGTTGTTGTCCTCCAGATAATTCACTTGGATAATGGTCTTTAAAATCACCTAGGCCAACTTTTTCCATTAGCCTTATAACCTTCTCTTGACGTTTCTTTTCATCTTCACCTTTCAAAATTAAGGGTAGTTCAATATTTTGATAGGCTGTCATACTTGGAATCAATTGAAAGCTTTGAAATATAAACCCTATATGTTTAAGACGAAAGTCAGCAAACTTTGCCTCCGAAAGTTCAGAAACCTGTACCCCATCAATCCAAATATCACCCTCTGTTGGACGAATGAAACCACTAATTAAATTTAATAACGTGGATTTTCCAGAACCACTTTTTCCTACAACAGAGACGATTTCACCTTTTCCGACTTCCATTGTAATATCTTTTAAAACTGGTAAAATTACTTTTTGATCTTTTTTACCTAATTTAAAATGATGACTTAATTCTCTAATTTGAATCAAGTTTTCTCCTCCAATCATTCGTTTTTAGTAATGGTATAGAATTGTAGTGAAACGTCACCACTCTTATCTTCATCATTTTCAAGAACAATTTCACCCTGATATAAAACTTCGCCGTTCGTTATATCTCCAACAAATATTTTTGTGGATTTTTGCATGTCGTTATCTAAAACATAAAGCTTATCGTCTATCAAGTTAATACCATAATCTTCCGCTTCCATACCCAGTTCCTTTAAATCAAATGTTTGTTGTGTATCTATTTCTAAATTATCAAGATTAAAGCTTAATACAACTAGGTTATTTCCATCTTCATAGGTTATATAAGCATGTGTGTCCGATACAGATCCATCAAGGTGAATTTCATTTGATAGTAGTTTATCGTAATGATTTTCTGGTATTAGTAGTTCTTGTTGCTGATTGGTTTTTAAGTCATAAACATAGAATTTTCTTTCCATTAACTCTGTACTTATTTCCCCCTCATAATCATCGCTATGATTAACTTCTTTATATTGACCTATATCTTTTTGCAACAACAGATTATCTGTCGAGTCAATTGCACTAAGATCATTTAGAAAGGTTAAGTTTGACCACTTATCCTTATCGCTTTGTTCAAGTGGGTCAAATAGGGTTTGATCACCAACAATTTTTTCTGAAGAGATATCCATTGTATATACTTTTATATCATTAACATATTGGTCATTTAGATAATAATTCACATTGACAATTACCTTCAATTCTTTTTTATCCATATGAACTTCCAATACGTCTACATATTGAATCTCATCCATCCCGGGTAAAATTGTTTGGAATGAAGTAGATGTATTCGACTCTTTGTTTAAAACATCTACTTCTAAATGATATGTTGGTAGAAAATTCGGAGTCCAATCCGATACTTCAGCACCTACATATGCAAGATAGTCATCATTTTCAAAGTATGAGGAAGATTGATATATTTTCCCCCTCATAAAGTTTCGATACTTATCCTTGAGTTCCGTTGCTTCATTAGGCGGGAAGCGGGGGTCTCGTTTTTCAAAATAGGATAACTCTTCGTAGTAGGTCGTATTATCGAGTGATACCATTAAAGCACTAGAATATTGATCCCCCTCGTAATAATCGCCACTTATGGTCATATTCTTCAATATGGTTTCATCACCACGGATAGTTTTTATTTCTAACTCCGGAAATTGACTAGCTATCACTAATGCTGTATGTACAAAATACGTTACAAGTATGGTGATAATAACAATTAACAAGATTATAAGCTTCCAAAATCGCTTTAATACCATCTCATCACACCCTTATCTTCTTATTCAACAAGTAATTACTTATCCAAACCGAACCAGCTATTACAATAAGTCCAGTAATGACCATAAGAATAAATAACTCAACTGGATAAAAGAATCCTTCTAAAATGGTCACCTGTAATAAAATTGGGGAAATAAATACAAATAACGAAATCCCCGCAAACAATATCCCAAAGAGGATTCCCTTAAGGCGAAAGCTTCTCTCAAATAAAATCCCTGTAAATATAACAAACACAGCCATGAACCCAATCCCGTAATTAATAAGGAATTCAATCAAAGTCGTAGGATAAAGAACACGCATATAATCAAAACCATTAATAATTTGATTAAGATTTTGACTTTCCATATACGTTGTTGGCACAATCAGCTTTGCTATTTGACTTTCAATCAAGATAAAGACCAACTGCAAAGAAACAAGTCCCAGAACCATTAAAAATATCGACGTTGCTTTCGCAAAAAACAAATTCATTCTTGCTGTTGGAAGCATGAATAGTCGATAAACAAACGTATTTTTACCAAACCAATCACGATACCAGATAAGAAAAACATAAATTAATAAAGAAGCGATACAAATGATGATTGGTCCACTAAACAATAAAGATGTTGTTAACGTACTGAATGAGAATGTTCCTAGGTTCATTTTGATCAATTCAGCTGTATTTCCTTCTAAAAGTAGACCCTCTACAGAACCCATATAGGTGTTTGACATCCATATTATGCCGACCGTTTGCATAACTAACGTTAATCCGATTAGTACGACATATAGCTTAAAGAAACGACTTAACTCAAAGTTCGTTAATTTTAAATAATTCTTCACGGCTGGTACACCTCTCTCATCACATCAATTATCGATTTACCTTCGTTTTCTCGTACCTCTTCTGCATTAAATTCTCTTAATACGACACCATCATTTAGAAGCACAGCTTTATCTATCAAATGCTCGATATCACTAATCTCATGTGTTGTAATAATGACGCTACGATTTTCCACTAGATGGCTTGTGAATACATCTGCGATTTGTTCCCGACTAAATATATCAATTCCTGAGAATGGTTCATCCATTAAGAGATAGTCCACATCCAGAGCTAGACCGAGAAGCATATTCACTTTTGCAGAATTTCCTTTTGAAAGCGTGGAAAGACGATCGTTTTTGTCCAACTTAAAGAATTCAATCATTTCATCTGCACGTTTTTGATTCCAAGATTGATAGAAGTCTGCCATGAACTGCATTGCGTCTGAGATTTTCATACTTGGTAACATGGTAATGGCATCCGGAATAAAGGTAATTCTTTCATAACTTTCTTTACGAATCTTTTCCCCGTCAATTAGAATTTCTCCACGATTAATTGGTGTTAGATTCATGATGGCATTTAATATAGTTGTTTTTCCAACACCATTAATTCCTATTAGACATGTAATCTCACCTTTATTTGCGGTAAAAGAAACACCATTCAATATCTTTTTTCTACCAAATCTCTTGGTAATATCTTTTACTTCAATCATCGGTTACCCTCCTGTTCATTCGGGTTTTCCTCATACTTTTTCTTTACTAAATTAATTGCTTCCTCTAACGGTACATTTATCGATTGAACAGCAACTATGAATGTACTTACAGCCTCTAAGATTAACTCTTCACGAACTTGCTTAATGATCATTTCATTTTTCGTAATTCTACTTGGTAGATTTCCCTCTGTAAAAATCAAGCCCTGTTCCTCCATTTCCTTATACGCTCTTTGTGCAGTATTTGGATTAATTTTCAACTTATTAGCTAATTCACGCCGTGATGAAATTTCCTGACCAGGCTCAAAAACACCTTTTGCAATTTGTTCTTTAAAATACCGAATGACTTGAATATAAACAGGTTCTCGGCTATTTAACTTTATATTCATAGCTACCAACTCCTATCTTTCTTGATGACACCATTACACCTCTGTATTAACCACCTAGTACACTGTTGGCAAAAATGTGTATTAACCGATTAGTACACTATCTAATGTGTATTATATGATTAATACACATTAGAAGTCAACATGTTCTTTTTAAATTAGCAAAGTCAACACCAATGACCGATTCAGCAGTTGATGTTATGATTATTAAATAAAGTAAAAGAGCTAGGATAAAGAGGGGAAATTATGAAATTAGTATCATGGAATGTTAACGGACTACGTGCATGTGTCCGCAAAGGTTTTTTAGATTATTTTAATGACGTTAATGCAGATATTTTTTGTATCCAAGAAACAAAACTTCAGGAAGGCCAAATAAATCTTGAATTAGATGGCTATTATCAATACTGGAATTATGCGGAGCGGAAGGGTTATTCTGGAACAGCGATTTTTACTAAGCAAGAGCCTATTTCCGTAAAGTATGGTGTAGGGGATCAGGATTCCCAATCGGAAGGACGTATTCTGACACTGGAATTTGATGATTTCTTTCTCATCAATATTTATACTCCCAATTCACAGCGTGATTTGGCAAGACTTGATATAAGATTAAAATGGGAAGATGCTTTATTTAAACATGTTTTAGCACATGATAAAATAAAGCCAGTTGTATTATGTGGAGATTTAAACGTTGCACATAATGAAATTGATATAAGGAATTATAAAATAAATTACGGAAATTCAGGGTTCACTGATGAAGAACGCGAAAAAATGACTCGTTTTCTAAATGCTGGTTTTATTGACACATTACGTTACTTCTATCCAGATCAAGATGGAATCTATACGTGGTGGTCCTATATGAAAACTGTACGTGAGCGTAATATTGGATGGAGAATTGATTACTTTATCGTATCTGAAAGAATCAAAGATAAACTGATTGACTCACAAGTTCATCCTACTGTCCTAGGCAGTGATCACTGCCCAATAGCATTAGAAGTTGATATGTAATATTCATTCGACAAATTACAACAAAATTCGGGAAGTGACAGGCACCTCCCAAACAGAAAGGTATGATAGCTATGGAAAATGAAATTAAACTTACTTCTCTTTCTTCTAAGGGGGGGTGTGGGTGTAAGATTGGTCCTGCGGATTTATCTCAGGTGTTGCGAAATCTTCCTACTCCCATTGCTGATCCGAATCTTTTAGTTGGACTGGATACTAGTGATGATGCTGGGGTTTACAAACTTACTGATGATATCGCCCTTGTACAAACGCTAGACTTCTTTACTCCTATCGTGGACGACCCTTATGACTTCGGCCAAGTTGCAGCCGCAAATGCTATTAGTGATGTGTATGCAATGGGAGGAAAACCACTCACAGCACTTAATATTGTAGCATTCCCTATTTCAACCTTAGACAAAAGCATTCTCTCTGAGATTCTACGTGGGGCAGGAGACAAATTAAAAGAAGCTAATGTTACACTAGTTGGCGGACACTCTATCGATGATAAAGAACCTAAATTTGGATTAGCTGTAACCGGAGTTGTCCATCCTAATAAAGTAAGAACGAATACGGGAGCACAACCAGGTGACAAACTAATTTTAACAAAACCTATTGGGGTTGGAATTTTAACAACATCTATCAAAAATAATTTATTATCCAATGAAGAGGTAAAACGAGTAACCTCTGCCATGACGACACTCAATAAAACGGCTGCTGAAGTTATGGAAAAATATGATGTTCATGCTTCAACCGATGTGACTGGATTCGGACTATTGGGCCATGGCTCAGAAATGGCTATCGGAAGCAATGTTGGTATGATAATCTATTCGGACCAGGTACCTGTCCTTCCACGAGTTCGTGAATTGGCAGAGGCAGGTTCTATGCCTGGTGGAACAAAGAATAACTACAAACATGTGGAAGATGTAGTGATTTATCCAGAAAAAATGGATTCTATTAATAGACATATTCTATGTGATGCAGTAACTTCAGGTGGTTTATTAATATCTGTGGAAGGTACTAAAGCCGGCCAATTACTAGAAGATTTACTGGCAAAGGGTGTAGAAGCAAGCATAATTGGGGATGTAACAGAAGAAAACAAAGGTAAAATAATCGTTCGTTAAGATTAAGAAGGTGTAAACATGTTTCAGGATATTTCCTTACCTGATTTATTAGAAAAACGCAAAAAACAAAACCATACATTAGTAGATGTTCGATCTCCAAATGAATTTGAACAAGGGACTATTCCTGGTAGTATTAATATCCCAATTTTCACTGATGAAGAACGGGCAGAGGTTGGCACCATTTATAAACAAGTTGGTCCTGATGCAGCCAAAGAACGAGGCTTACAAATTTTTTCTCAAAAGCTTCCTACTTTTATTAGTGAATTTAAAAAGATTGAAACCCAAATCACAGTCTTTTGCTGGCGAGGAGGAATGAGAAGTAAAACAGCAGCCACTGTGCTTGAATTAATGGACATCCATTCTACCCGTCTATCAGGTGGCATTCGCTCATACCGCCATTTTGTTGTGGAATACTTAGAGAGGGGAACATTCAAACCTGACTTCATTGTCCTCAATGGGTTCACGGGCACAGGGAAAACTGCTATTTTGAAAAAACTAGCTGATAACGGCTTTCCAGTAATGGACTTTGAGCGAATGTCCAACCATCGCGGTTCTATCTTTGGACATATTGGGCTAAACCCAAGTAATCAAAAGCGATTTGAATCACTTATTGTTGAAAAAATGATTGATTTTAAAGATACGCCATTCGTGTTTGTTGAAGGAGAAAGTAAACGAATTGGCAAAGTAGTTATCCCTGACTTCCTCTATGAAAAAAAAGAAAAAGGACTACAGCTTATAATAGAGATGCCAGTTGAAGAAAGAGTTCGAAATATATTAGATGATTACCACCCGTGGGATTACCCAGATAAGTTCTTTGAAGCATTTAATATCATCAAAAAACGAATTCATACACCAGTAGCAAAAGAAATCGATGAATATCTTCATGAGGAAAAATTTGCAGAAGCAACGAGATTATTGCTAAGCCATTATTATGATCCAAGATATGAACATGCTACGAAAGACTTCCAAGGCGAAAAAATCAAAATTGAAGCAAAGAATGTGGATGACGCTTATAATAAAATCCTTAAAGATTTAAATTCAAAAGGCCTTTTAGGTAGCGATCAAGTAATTGGATAGTAATTTAAAACGGTAGCAATACTTCAATTGCTACCGTTTTGTTTATTGTTTAAGCTTTTGAAAATAGTCAATAATTCCAAGAGCACTTATTTGCATGTCTAAATTTATCAAAATATACACAGGATGGTCATCGGGAACTTGAAGCTGATTCAAATGGTCTTTCACACGATTAAACATTCTTAAAGCAAGAACATCATAGCCCTTACCTTTTGCAACAACTTGCTCTCCTTCTTCTACAAAAATATCTAACCACTCAGACACTTGATGTAATGCTTTGGTCGTTTTTAACGTGGAACCAAAATGCCCAAAATAAATAAAATCCAAATTCATAGCAAGCATACGATCAATGGACTCATGCATTGCAGTTGGATCAAAGTGGTTTGGAGAGGTTGATGGTAAAAACAAATCAATTCCCAGTGGGTCTAGTTGATCATAGCGAACCCCTGCCGTATCACCAGTAAACATCCCATTACTAACCGGATCATAAATACCAAGATGGTGACGAGCATGCCCTGGAGTATCCAAGAATTGCAGTGTACAATTTGGCCCAATTTGAAGAGTATCCCCTTCGTCCTTTACGATGAGCTTTTCCTCAGGAATTGGCTCAACTGGATCAAAAAATTCAGAAAAGCTTTCTCCATAAATTGCTCTTGCACCCCCTGTTAATTTAACAGGGTCCATTAAATGTCTTTTTCCTCGAGGATGAACGATGACCTTTGCAAGTGGGCAAAGTTTAATTAATACTCCTGCGCCCCCAGCATGATCTAAATGAATATGTGTAAGAATTATATATTTAACCTCATTTAACGTGTGCCCTAAATCTTGTAGACCTTTTCTTATGTGTTTTATTGAAGGACTAGGCCCCGTTTCGACAATCGTTAGCTCTTCTTCATTAATAACATATGTACCAGTTCTTGAAGGGATCCCCATATCAAACCCATCAATTAAGTGTATGCGATCCGTAATTTGGATTGGTAATCTTTGCATCTTATTTCCCCCTCCCTGCTTTAACTAACATAATCGTAGCATTTCTTATTAAAAAATTCACTAACTTAGCAAAATTTGAATGACGAGAAAGTGGTTCGTGCTAATTGGGCATATAGATTAAAGTTCGGAGGCACATTTACATGCGTGACCTCATCCTAATTAGCAACTGAATCATTTATTATTATCCACGAATCTCATGTTACCAATCTAAAGTATTTTTCCTAATTTATGGTTTGGATATTTCACTTGTAACAGAAGATAATATACTTGATTCTTCTTAAGGAGGTAATAAAACTTGAACATGAACATGAATAATCAACAACAACAAAACCTGACAGGTACTTCGCAAATGCCTGCTAATATAAGCCATGGTGGTCACGAGCTTTTTGATGCACACGAAGCTATTGGCGGAATAGTTTCCGGTCTTGAACAATATATGATCTATGAGCAATTTGTTCAAGATCCACAACTTAAAACAATGATGCAGCAGCACAAGACATTCTTAACTCAACTTTATAATACTCTGGTTGAAACACTTAAAACTGGGAATGAACCTGCTGTTAAAACTCAAACTTATAATATGGCCAGCAGTAACGATGTGCTTTATGGAATGACACCAAAACAACCTAAAAAGCCGGCACAGACTGTAAATGAGATAAATGACGAATGTGTATCCGGATTTATCATGGGTTGCTTAAAGTCTAGTTCATCAGCATTTACAATGGCCGCACTTGAAACAACTAACCCAGTACTTCGAAGAGTATTCGCCGATAGCATTCCAAATCTTATTGAAATGGCTTATGAAGTATTCCTGTATCAGAATAAACATCAATATTATCAAGTGCCTCAATTAAAACAAGAAGATATGCAAAACTACATCAACAGTTTTGCGCCAGTTCAAGGAACCATGCCTAATTAATTAGGAGAAATCTTTAGGGTGCTCAAAAAAAGAGCACCCTTTTTCAATCTTTTACGAATCCATTTTATAGTTGAAACGTATGAATAACTATTACATATTTTAGGAGGATGTTAAAATGAGCGATCACGAAATTGATTACAAACTCTATGGGGATGATATGCAATTTGTAGAAGTTGAATTGGACCCACAAGAAACTGTTATTGCAGAAGCTGGAAGTTTAATGATGATGGATGAACAAATTCAAATGGAGACCATCTTTGGTGATGGCTCAAAAAGTAGCCAGGGCGGAATTATGGGTAAATTACTCGGTGCAGGAAAACGTGTATTGACTGGTGAAAGTTTATTTATGACTACCTTCACTAACATTGGAACTGGTAAAAAACACGTATCTTTTGCTTCCCCTTATCCAGGAAAAATAATTCCCATGGACTTAAGTCAAATTAATGGTAAACTCATTTGTCAAAAAGATTCTTTTCTTGCTGCTGCTAAGGGTGTTTCAGTTGGAATTGAATTCCAGCGTAAAATGGGAACAGGTTTCTTTGGTGGAGAGGGCTTTATCATGCAAAAGTTAGAAGGAAACGGGATGGCTTTTGTCCATGCAGGTGGTACAATCCATCAAAGGGAACTTCAAATTGGTGAGACATTACGCGTTGATACTGGTTGTCTAGTTGCGATGACTGGTGAGGTTGATTACAACATCGAATTTGTTGGCGGTGTAAAAACTGCACTATTCGGTGGGGAAGGACTATTTTTTGCTACACTTAAAGGACCAGGAACAGTATGGATTCAGTCTCTTCCATTTTCAAGGCTCGCTAGTCGTATTTTTGCAGCAGCTCCTCAAAGAGGCGGTTCTAAAGGTGAAGGCAGTATTGCAGGAGGATTGTTTGACCTATTAGGCGGAGATAGAAGATAATTGAAAAAGCGGATTTTTCTTAAGAAACTAACCTCTTATGAAAAATCCGCTTTTCTTATAATTTCTGTCCATAATACTTATCCAAAGTAAAACCTCGCCCTAATATTTCTGATGCATTTAGGAAAATAACAAAGGACTCTGGAATTTCTTGTTGAAGCATTCCTTTTAGCTTAACAGCCTCTTGTTGATCAGCAACACAAAAAATAAGTGTTTTATCCTTATTAGAATATCCCCCAACTGACCTTACTTTTGTTAATCCCCGGTCAATTCCAGTCCGGATTAATTCTTGCACCTTCAGTTCATCTTCCGTTATGATTACAATTAGCTTAGAAGCAGAAGTTCGAAGTTGCACAAAATCAATTGTTTTGCTAGAAATATAAATAGCCATCAGTGCAAACAGTGTTAGTTCAAAACTAAAAACAAAGATAGAGGATGTAACAACTACACCGTCCACAATTAGTTGCGTATAGCCACTAGATTTACCTGTATACTTTTTCAATATCTGTGCGATGGATGCAGTTCCTCCTGTAGAACCTTTACCAATATAAACGATTCCAAGGCCAACACCCAAGACAATTCCACCGTAAAGCCCCCCTAAAAAGGGATTAGTAATCGTAACAGGTATATTAGAAGTTAAGCCAATCATAAATGGTACCCAAAAAGTACCGACTAATGTTTTACCGCCAAAGTCTTTCCCTAATACTAACCAACCAATTATAAATATAGGGATATTAATAACAAATTGGGTTGCTGCTGGACTAAACCCGAATAATTCATATAAAACTGTGCTCACTCCCGATATACCACCTGCAGCAAGCTTGGACGGAAGTAAAAATACGTTATATGATAATGCTACTAATGTAGCGCCAAAAATAACTAGTAAATATTCTTTCATAATTATTCTACATTGAATATTCATTTTTAAAGTTCCTTTCTTTGAGGACAAGCAAATAATATTCTATCATAGCTTTCTAGTTAATTGAATAGAGAGACTTGTACAATGAGGGCAAATCAAGCAATTCACCCAAACTTTCCCAATAGAAAAAAATGGTAATTAACTTGATTCATAGAGTCATTTACGTTAAAATCATAACTTGACGACTTTCCTTTATAAAGTGTCAGGATAAAAGAGTAAAAAGATGGGGTGAATATGATGAAAAAAGTCTTAACATCAAAGATGTCCTTCTTTTTTGTAGCTGTAATATTACTCTGGTTAAAATCATATCTGATCTACGTAAACGAATTTAATTTAGATATAAAAAATGGAATGCAGGAATTTTTACTTTTCTTTAATCCATTAAGTTCTGCCCTAATATTCCTAGGATTTGCTTTATTCGCAAAAGGAAGACGTGCAGGAATATGGATAATCATCATTGATACTTTAATGAGTTTTCTACTATATGCAAATGTTGTGTTCTATCGTTTTAATAATGACTATATAACACTTCCAACCTTAACCCAAACCGATAACTTTGGAAGCCTTGGAAGCAGTATTGCTAGTCTTATGAATTGGACAGACATTGTTTACGCACTTGATGTTGTCATCCTTATTGCCTTATTTATATGGTTAAAAAAAGGTTGGTCAACAGAAAGAATGAGCCGTAAGAAGCCTATTTTAGTACTTATTATTGGTCTAATTGCATTTTCATTTAACTTAGGTTTAGCGGAAGCTGACCGACCAGAGCTACTAAAAAGGACATTTGATCGTAATTATATTGTGAAGTATTTAGGAATTTATAACTTCTCAATATATGATGCGTTACAAAATATTAAATCTTCATCACAACGTGTATTAGCGGATAGTGATGATATTACAGAAGTTGAGAACTATACCAAAAATAAATATGCAGAACCGAACCCAGAATTATTCGGGGTAGCAAAAGGTAAAAACATTATTAAAATACACTTAGAGTCCTTCCAAACATTTTTAATTAACTATGAGTTACATGGAGAAGAGGTTACACCATTCCTAAACTCATTAGTAAATGATCCGGAACAAGACTATACGTATTTTGATAATTTCTTCCATCAAACGGAACAAGGTAAAACCGCTGATGCTGAACTAATTATGGATAATTCCATCTATGGATTACCAACAGGGTCTGCCTTTACAACAAGAGGTACAAATACGTACCAATCATTACCAGCAATTATAAATCAACAACAAGGATATACTTCTGCGGTATTCCATGGTGATTATAAATCATTCTGGAACCGTGATGAGATTTACAAGCAATTTGGAATCGATACGTACTTTGATGCAAGTTACTATGATATGAGTGAAGACAATGTTATAAACTATGGTCTACTGGATAAACCATTCTTCAAGGAATCTATGCCAATGCTCGAATCTCTTGAAGAGCCATTTTATGCTCATTTGATGACATTAACACACCACCATCCATATATCGTGCCAGAAGAGTTAGCATCCATTGCTCCAGCTGAAACTGGGGACAAATCAGTGGATACGTACTTCCAAACTGCACGCTATTTAGATGAATCCTTAGAACAGTTCTTTAATGATTTAAAAGAAGATGGGTTATATGAAGATTCAGTAATCCTATTATATGGTGACCACTATGGTATTTCTAATAACCATAATCGTGCAATGGGTGAAATAATCGGAGAAGAAATTACACCATTTATGAATGCTCAGTTACAACGTGTCCCATTATTAATTAAAATACCTGGTGTAGAGGGAATGGGAACCATTCATGAATACGCAGGGCAAATGGATGTTATGCCAACATTACTTCATTTACTTGGTATTGACGGGCAAGATTATATCCAATTTGGAACGGATCTATTTTCTAAAGGTCACAAGGATATCGTTCCATTCCGTAGAGGTGACTTTATAACTCCTGAATATTCATTAGTTTCAGGAACTTATTATGATAATACTACTGGTGAGGAAATCGAGCCTACAGAAGAAATGACGAAGACAAAAAATGAAGTACTTCATGAACTTGAACTATCCGATCGTTTGTTAAATGGAGACTTACTACGTTTCTATTCTCCTAACGAAGACTGGACACCAGTTGATCCATCCGAATATCGTTATGGTAATGAATCTGGAGTTCCTTTTAAAGTAGAAGAAACACCTGAAATACCAGTAGATATGAGAAATCCATCTCCGCTGAAATAATATAACGAGTAATCTTAAGGAAAAATTTCCTTTTGATTACTCGTTTTTATTTTGTCTCTTAGCCCATACTAATGATTGAATACTCCAGAAAGAGGTGAATGTTATGGGACGTGGCGACCATAATAGAGCAACAGGAAAAAACTTTTTTGCTCAAACTCCTAAAAATCAACTATCCGATGGAATTGATGTAGAGTATTCTGAAGAACTTGCGGACCACGATGATATAGTGGCCAATGAAAGAAGTAAAGCTGCTAATAGACGTGTAAGCAAAAAATAATTCATATAGGTGGCCTAGAGGCCACCTGTACTTATAGCAAAAAGTAATTGGGCAGTAAAATAAGTACTCATGACAATATAATCTGCCAATCGAAATGTAACCCTAAATTTATTTATAGCTAAAACAGCATCAGAAATAAAGAATAGTAATGATGCAACAATAAGTATTGCTATACCTGTCATACTGGCTAAGCCTACCATTATTGTAATTATAGCAATGTAAAAAGCAACTGCCACAAGAAGAATAATGCCCCCTACTTTTCGTACATGTTGGAATAAGAAAAAATAAAATGTAACAGAGATTAAAACTAAAAAGAGAATTAGTACTATATTTGTTAAAGTAAACGTAAAACGAAACATAAGAAGAAGCCCAATAATATATAGAACATGAGCAATGAAAAAACTAACTAAACCATGAATAAACCACTTTTCACGTAGCATTAAGAAAATATCGCCTAATAATGAAAATAACAATGCAAATAATACCCAATTACTAAAATTCGTACTTAATCCCGACTCAATAATAGTCAGAAGTATAATTAATATCATGGTACCAGGTTTCCAAATATATTTATAAATTCTTCTGTCATAATATATGGCAAAAATAAGATAAAGAATAGCCGACATCACGATGATCCCTATTATTATTCCATTCATGTTTTTCCCCCTTTCTTATTCTTATTCTTCACCTAGTCCAATAATCCTCTTTTATTTGCACCTAGTAGCGCATCTATTTTACAATAGAAAATAATATACGGATAAAGCGAGGCATCCACAAAATGAGTAAGAAGAATGTAGAAGATTATCTTACAGAAGGTATATATGGTACCCGATTACCAAAACAAGAGGAACGAGATTATTTTCTTGGAACCCTACGAGAACGAATTGTAATAGCTTTAACTATTGGCCAAGTCATGACCGATAAAGGGTTACAAAAGCTTGAGGAAAATATGAGGCAAAATAAAGGTGCGAAATTACTTTTCAACGGTAAAATAGCTTCAAGATTTCTTAAAGAAGAAAAGGAATTAGCAAATAAACATCATATTCCGTATACAGTTGTTACGAATGAAGAAGTAGAAACAGATATCGGAGCCGTACTTGCCTATGACCATGCGATTGATAAAGAAAATATATTTTATGAAGAAAAAACGGAGCAAAAAGAAACACCAGAAAAAGATAAAAATGACAGCTTTTTTAACAAGCTTAAACGGTTATTTTAAAAGGGTATTTTCTAAGAGGTTATTGTTAACTACACAATTTGTATAGACTGTGCGGTAACTTTTTTAGGATAGTGCTATCATACCGCTCCGGCAGAATACTCCGCTTTCCGCGGGCACGGCCTCAGCCTCCTCGCGGAAAGTTCGCCGCTGCGGGGTCTTCGGACACGTGCTATTCCCGCAGGAGTCTCCGTATTCTGCCTGCGCTAGTTAGAGTTTCTAATTTATGGATTGCTTGTAACATATTTTTTCAGTAATTAAGTACAAAAATTCTATTTCACTACCAGCGTAGGAAATACACGGAGACTCCTATGGGAGGACAGGCATAGGTGAGACCCCGCAGTGAGGGTACTACTTGACTATGCATCTTTGCTCCCTTGCACCGAGGAAACATGCTTCGAAGCGTTACTAGTAGACGCAGGTGCACTCTTTTTAGCGCGAGGAGGCTCAACAGCCACCCATGGAAAGCGCAGTGTATTTCCGGAGCGGGTTTGATGCACTACCAAAAATAATTAGTTACCGCGCAGTTTCCATCAATTGCGCAAATAAGCAACAAACATTACGAAAATAGTCTTTTAATAATCCCTCCTAGTATAAAATCCATACATGGCTTCATACTAACAGTGGAGGTGTGTAAGTATGGCGCAAAAATACCGTTGCCCAAATTGCAAAACAAACCGATCCCGCTTCAATATCATTGAGCAAGTTGCAAAGCCGGTAAAAATGGACCCTCAAACCGGGGATATTATGGATGAATACGAAAATAGCCAAGTAGAGCCATTCCATACCTTGTATAATGGTCCAAAATATCGAATCCAATGTGGTTCCTGTGGACTTGTTGAGGATGAACATACATTTATTAAATTTGGAGAACGTCCATTATAGCCACAGAATACAATCTGTGGTTTTTTCTATGTTACACTAAGGTATGGAGGTGTTCTTAATGCGTTTAAAAGATAAAAAGGTTATTGCTCTCGTTGAAGAGGACTTTGAAGATTTAGAACTTTGGTATCCTATTTTACGCTTACAAGAAGAAGGTGCAACCGTACATCTTGTGGGAAAAGAAGCAAACAAGAAATATATTGGAAAATATGGTGTTCCAGCAGAATCTGATTATGCATTTTCCGATATTAGAAGTGAGGATTATGACGCAATTCTTGTTCCCGGGGGCTGGGCTCCAGATAAATTACGACGTTATCCGGAGGTTCTGCAATTTATCAAAGAAATGAATGCAGAGAAAAAACCAATCGGCCAAATTTGCCATGCAGGTTGGGTCCTAATCTCAGCAAATATCCTACAAGGCAAAAAGGTAACAAGCACCCCTGGTATCAAAGACGATATGACTAACGCTGGTGCAACATGGTATGATGAACCGGTCGTTGCCGATGGACATATTATTTCAAGTCGCCGTCCACCAGATTTACCACCTTATGTCAAAATCTTTGCCGATAAACTTGCGGAGAAGTAAACTATAAACGATGCCCATTATTAAGGTAATGGGCTTTTCTATTTTTCTAACCGTACTATTCTCATCTTTACACACAGAAACCGTTTACATATAATTAAATTAATGATGAATTTCGAGGGAGGATTACATGAAACAAATTGAAGAAGGTACATTACTTTGGAAACCAAGCCAAGACCGTATAAACCATGCAAATATTATTACATATATAAATTGGCTAGAGGAAAAAAAGGACCTTTCCTTTAATGACTATTCATCGCTTTGGGAATGGTCAGTAAATCATATTGAACAATTTTGGGAAAGCATTTGGGAGTACTTTGATATCCAATCTTCTACTCCCTATCACACTGTTCTCACTTCACATAAGATGCCCGGAGCTAAATGGTTTGATGGGGCAAAGCTTAATTACGTAGAGCATGTTTTCCGGAACTACCAAAAAGATAAAACCGCAATTATCCATACATCAGAAATTCGAACGGAAAAACAAGAAATAACATGGGAAATGCTTTATCACGATACTGCTGCAATGCAAGACACATTGAAAAGCCTAGGTGTACAAAAAGGTGACCGAGTTGTTGCTTACATACCAAATATTTATGAATCTGTTGTTGCTTTGTTAGCTACTGCTAGTCTTGGCGCTATATGGTCTAGTGCTTCCCCTGACTTCGGAAAACAAAGTGTCATTGATCGATTTAAGCAAATTGAGCCAAAGGTAATGATTACCGTAGATGGTTATCGATATGGTGGTAAGGTATTTAATCGTATGGAAGTCGTGAAAGAAATCCAGTCTGAGCTACCGACACTGGAAGCAACGATTGCTATTCCTTATTTAACTTCAGATGAGCCGTTTAATAATCTCAAATCAGTACATTTATGGGATGAAGTTGTAAACTATACGAATCAAGAAATAACCTATGAATTCGTTGATTTTAGTGACCCATTATGGATATTATTTTCCTCAGGAACTACTGGAAAACCAAAACCAATTGTCCATAGTCAAGGTGGAATGTTAATCGAGCACTTAAAAGCATTAACCTTCCATACAGACCTGCATGAGAATGATCGCTTCTTCTGGTTTACGACTACTGGCTGGATGATGTGGAACTACCTAGTTGGTGGTTTACTAACTGGAAGCACCATAATTCTGTACGATGGTAATCCAGCATACCCAGATAAAAAGATGCTGTGGAAGTTTGCCGAGAATACGAAGATGACCGTATTCGGGACATCAGCAAGCTATATAACGGCATGTATGAAAGATGACTTTTCACCAGGTGAAGAATTTGATTTAAGTCATTTGCAAACAATCAGTTCAACAGGATCTCCACTTCCACCAGAAGGATTTCAGTGGTGTTATGATCATGTGAAAGATGATCTCTCTATCGCATCCATCAGTGGTGGTACAGATGTCTGTACTGCATTTATCCTAGGTACTCCAATTCTACCGGTTTATGCAGGGGAATTACAAAGTCGTGGCCTTGGTGTTAAAATTGAAAGCTTTGATGAAGATTCTAAGCCACATGTTAATGAAGTCGGCGAACTTGTTATCACTGAGCCTTTCCCAGCTATGCCTATTTTCTTTTGGAATGATGAAGATGGAATCCGTATGCATGATAGTTACTTTAATATGTATCCCGAAATTTGGCGGCATGGGGATTATATTAAAATCACAGAGCGCGGAACCTGCATAATCTATGGTCGATCTGATGCTACGATTAATCGTGGTGGGATTCGTATTGGTACGAGTGAAATCTATCGTGCAGTTGACCAAGTTAAAGAAGTCTCTGATAGTTTAATAGTTGATATTCCACTCGAAAATGGTGACTCATTTGTGCCTCTTTTTGTGATGATGAAGAATGACCAAGAATTAACTGACGATATTATTGCGGCTGTGAAGCAACAAATACGAGCACAATGTTCACCAAGACATGTACCAACAGAAGTTATACCAGTCAAGGACCTACCTAAGACATTAAACGGCAAGAAACTTGAGATTCCTGTTAAAAAAATTTTAATGGGGCAGCCTTTAGAAAAAGTAGCAAACAAAGGTTCATTGAGTAATCCAGAATCACTTGTTTATTTTGAGAGGTTTTATAAAGAAAGATTTAAAAAGTAGGATTAAGGAGGAAGAGACTTGGTTTTTACAGACTGGATAATAAGTTTATTAATCTGGTGGCTAATCTGTCTTATATTCCTAAGAATACAGAAAAGGATTACTAATAGAAGTTTCAGCAAAGACGTAATAGTAGCATTTATTCAGAGTACTGTTTTATTAGTAGCACTTTATGTTTTTTGGGTAATCGGAAAATAGTGTGGAAAGAGGGTTAAAAAGTACCCTCTTTCATAGCTTTAATCAGTGTGGAAAAATCAGCACCATAAATTTCTTCATACACCCATTCATAACCAGTTTGTGACCAATTTGGGAATTGATCAGGTAACATTTTTCCGAAAGTAGCTTCAACTTCTTTGAATTTCTTTTTCTTTTTAACTTTACGATAGCCTTGAGTAAACAAAATCTTTGCTCTAAGGGCTTCAAAAGAGTAACCACGACCAACATGGTTCATTGTCTTAATTAAACGATTCAGGGACTCCGTATAAGCGTTTGTAATCAGAGAATCAAAATAATTGAATATTTCTTCTTCCCAATTATTCATAGCCTTAATCAGATCTTCAAAATAAGTCATTAATTCTTTAGGTACATTTGAAAGCCAATTTTGATAGAGTTTATAAGCATTGTTGATTGATTCGGCTTCATAGATGTCAAAGAATTGCTCTTTAAGTTCATAAGCCTGTCCAAGCAATGGAAAGTTTTGAGTCCATACTTGTAGCTTTATCTGGTCATCAAAGTCTATTAAGTCTTTACTCCTTGTAAGAAGCACATAACGATCTCTCATAAGTTGTCTGCGTTCTTTTGCTGACACATTTTGACGGTTAGCTTTTCGGATTTTCTCTAAGGCTTCATTGGCTAATTTAACGACATGGAATTTATCAATAACGATTTTAGCATGTGGTATCACTGTGTTAACAGCACTCTTATATGGATTCCACATATCCATTGCTACAAGTTCAATTTTATCAATGTCTTGGAGCTTTGAAAGGTAACTGATAACAGTATCCTTATTACGTTTCCGTAAGATGTCAATTACTGACTTGTTTTCAACATCAGTGATGACACAACGATAGTTTTTAAGCAAATGGACTTCATCAATACCAAGCCATTTAGGAGTTCTAAAATCAGTTTGAGCTTCAAGCTCATCAACGTAATCATTAAAGATGTTTCGTACAGTTTTCTCATCAACACCAATTTCTTCTGCAACACTGGTAAACGTCTTTACAAGGCTTGCTTCTTGAATCCAATTAATTAGCCTATTAGTAACAGAACGATTGACATCCATATCTGGCAGATTTCCAAAAAATGTTTCATTACAATCTCTACATTTATATCGTTGACGATTGACATAAATACCGACACGTTTTGCGTGCATTGGCAAGTCAAAAAATAACTGTTGTTTCTTACCATGTTTATATAAGTTTGCAACAGTACCGCATTTTGAACAATGTGAAGGAGATAGAGCAGTAGACTCAACTAAGAATCTATAATCATATTCACTTTCTTTCATATCCACTATCTTAAAGTTTGGTAGATTGAGCATATTAGTTTTCATTATTTGATTTCCTTTGTTGTAATGATTATTTACTTACAGGGATACCATCAAAAAGATGCGAATTTACTACGATAAGATCATTTTTCTAATGTTTCCCATGTTAAAAGTCTCGCAATCATCGTATGTATATGGATGATCCACGAGACTTATGTGTTTACTATTAACTTACAGGATGAACGAATTCATTCTGAAAATAAGGCACAATACTTCCATGATAGGCTTTTCTTTCCTCTACAAAATGCCTTATCTCTGTAAAAAATGCCTCATCTAGCAATGGATATTGCACTGTTCGTACTTGGTCTAAGATTGAGTTATGTTCAATTACTGCGTCAACACTTGCGATTAATTGATTGACGACCTTTTTACTTGGTGTAATCCCCATAATATCCTTATAAATCTGTGCATCTTCTTTTACATCCAGTACATGGTATGGTAGCTTCATATCGATATGGATGCCATCAACGAGATTTTCCTCATATAAGGTACGAACTTTTTGGTAATAGATACCACTTGTTGTTACAATTATTTTTCCGTCAAAAAGTGTTCTCACCTGTTGCAATAGATCACGAACTTCATTTAATGAATTTATAAGAAATTCACCACCGCTGAACATGATGGCATCAAATAAAAAGCCACTTTTCCTTAAATAGTCATATAAATCATCTGCAGTCTTATATTCTTTTGGTGTGTTTGCGATGATTTCATCATAATTATGACAGCCAAAACAATGAAGTGGACAACCTGACAATGAATGAATCAATAGTGTCGTATGATTAGGCAAATCAGTAAATGTGCGAATAAAGTTATTATATAGTTTCATTGTGATGTGTTCACCAGCTAATTACTGGTGAACAACCTCCTTCAATACATCCTCTTTTAATCGTTTTCTAATCGTCCAATCATGCCTTCTCGCTTTTGACCAAAAGTTATACTTTCCTTCATAATATCCCATATCGTCTACATGTATGTTATTTCTGGAAATCATCTTCAAATAACCAATAACCCTGCTGAACGTTGCGATGTCTTCTGATGCACAGACAGGGCAATGATGAATGTTCTTAGCATCTTCAGCAATAATTTTCTGACCACAACTCATACAAGATGTAATAGTTGGTGTCAATGTAATGTAATTAATTGGTTTTTCAAATATTTTATCCAAATATCTTGCTAAGGCTTCTGGTTTTACTTTTGCTTCAAGAAAATGATGTAACACACTGCCGGATGTAGCGTAGCCTTGGAATTCGGCACTGTTTTCCAATTGTTCTAGGAAATCATCTTCAGAAAATGGAGTCATACAGCCGCTAGTCAAGTAAGGATTATCTCCTTCACCTTGTACAAAAATTTCTCGATTATTTGCTTTAGCCCATTTAAGATCATGGCGTGCAAGTTTGATGGCAGCATTTTCGGCAGGGGCATACTCAATTCCACATGCCACTTTATCTCTCACAATAAATTCATTTACAATCTCTGTCATGTATTGCATAATTTCATGTGCAATCATTTTACCATCTTTATCTTTAATTCCATCCTTATAGCCTGAATTTATGAGGCCCTCATTCATACCAGTAAGGGCGAACACATTAAAGTAGTTTTTCAAATCTTTATTAAAGGCGAAAAAAGTCGGGTATAATTCCTTGTTTTGTTCAATCCACTTTCTCTTTTCCATGTGGGCTTCCTGCATAACTTCCATGTATTCACGTATCTTCACTTTGATGAGATCCATGTCATGTCCGAATTCCAAAAGCATTCTGTTCATGTTTAAATTGAGCACCTGTACGGCACCAGTAGAACCTGTTGATGAACCGAATACTCCACCACCAGCTTTGGAAAGTGTCTCTAAATTAATTTGCAGCCGACAGCAAAGGCTTCTACTAACTTCTGGATCTTTTGCTTGAATAAGCGGATTTAATGCTTTGTAATATATATCTTCAAATGGCTTTGTTTTAAAGTTCTCAAAATATACACCGCCCCAATGATACATATTATCCAAAAGCTCGATAAACAATGGGTTATCGTAATTAAAGTGATCATCAATTTGCACTGTTAGTAATGGGAAGGTAAAAGGAATTCCATCACTACCGGTCCCGTTTTTCATTACATCAATAATAGCTTGGTTTATACGGTCAAAGTAAGTTGCTGGTATATCCTTATACTGTATATTTCGTCCTTTACCACCGATGACGACATATTCATCTTTTATTTCTTCTGAAGGTTTCCCGAACTCTAATGTAATATTAGAAAAACTGCTTTGTGCACCAGATCTAAGTGGCATATTTAGTTCCCAGATTAGACTTTGAAACAGTTCTATGAGTTCTTCATCTGTGTATGTAATGTCACGGCTTTCCTCATCAAACAAATAAGAAGCTGCGATGGTTGATAATTGTGCTAGCATAACTGCACCCGAGACTTGTTGTGATACTAATGTAACAACATTACTAAAATGCCGTATTAAAGTTGAAAGCCGCTTAGTTGGTTTGGAAGAGATCATATTTTTAGCCAGCGACGGAATACCTTTTGTAGCAATGTCCATACAGCTAATGGATACACAATAAGGTGCAAGCTGCTTATCGTGTACATAGACAATTCCCTCATCATATAACTCTTTTATTTTTGGTGGGAGAATGTGATTAAAAAGAAACTCTTCCTCCGCATGATTCGTTAAATTATGCCTTAAGAGTGGCAAGGAATAAACATAATTACTATTCTCGTGCCTGAGATAATCTGTTTGCTTGTTTTCTTGTTGGGATGTGAATTTATCAATAATGTCAATCGTATTTTGGAACATGTACAAACCTCTCCTTTGGACTTTTTAATTATGTATCTTGTTAATTCTTTATCACCTTAACACAATATATAGTATTAAGAAGTGATAAAAATCACTATATATTGTTTTTGTTTTAAGGGGAAGGTTTGATGTGGTACTCCGGGGAAAGTAGTCTAACAGAATGAAAATATTCTCTTACCTTCAGAAAAACACCACAATTATTGCTTTCTGTTAAGGGTGGAGAATTGTTGAAGAACTATAAACAGAATCTAGAAGACATAAATTTTGGCTGGATTTCGATCCTATCAAGTTGATTATGAGGTAATCAACTTGATAATTGTCCTATTGCTATTAATTTACGTTCCCCCCTATAACCATAATCGGTGTTTTTTTAAGTCAATAATCCAATTTGATGATATTGATGAAATGTAAGAAAACTAACTCTTACTAATTAAGCTATTTCTGTTACTTTTTTTATCCATCTCTATATGTAGAGAACTTCATAAGAGATTCCACACTATTATCCGATTTATAGTATGTTAGATGTTATCTATTTAATATGAGTATTCTACACGATAATCCGAGTACCCTGTTTTTTTTACTTTTTTTAAGTAGGTTATTTATTGATGAATATTTCTTTATAAAAAGCCACATATGGTTAGAAAAACTCACATTCTTTCGTCCTTTAACGAATGTGGTAGTTTTTCTTATTTCGGCGGAAAGTTTTTATACTTTCCTATCTACGTACAAAAGGAAGAAAGAGTAGGTTCACTCTCTCTTCCTTTTATTTGTAGTAAACATTTCCGCCTTACCAGAACCAGTTCGAAGCCGAATGACATTCTCACCATCCCCGGTCTTTCCGTGTAGTTGGTGGTTTTCCCTTTTTTCAACATACATGGGGATATTGGTAATAATATCACCAGAACCAGTTTTAATATCAAACATCGCATTTAATTCAAATTCCCGAAATTCAACATGTATATTTCCACTTCCTGTTTTCAAATCTAACGTTGAGTTATCTGAGACTGAAATATTAATGTTCCCCGAATTTGCATTTCCCTTAATAGAACCACGAAAATTGTTCATATTAATTTTACCAGAACCAACATCTGCAATCGTAGTTTCTGCCCAGAGTTTCTCAGCTTCTATTTTACCCGAATTTGCTTTTACTGCAGCATTTTCCATATAAACTTCTTTTAATATAATTTTACCAGAGCCAGATTTCACTTCTAAATCTTCACCTTTTGCCTCTGATATTAGAATACTTCCAGATCCAACTTGACCACTTATATCACCGTAGGAAGAGTGAATTTCTACTATTCCAGAATTAGCATGGAACCTTAATTTGTCTGCCCTTAATTCTTTAAGGAGCATTTTTCCAGATGTCGTATGAACATTTATCTTTTCGGCTGTTATTTTTGATAAAGTAACTTTTCCGGATGTTGCATTCGCTCGAAATGTCTTGGAGACAATATGGGACGCATGAATAATTCCAGATGTAGCTGAGACATCCCAATGATTTGCAATATCTGTAGGAACATAAATCTTGAGATAGCATTTCGGCAACTCACCGAAAACAAATGTTGGACCTTTATGTTCTTTTTTAGAAATAATCGTTAAGGCATTGTCTGCATCCATTATTTCTAATCCCGGGCCACCCTCATAGGATTCAAACATAATATCCACCTTAGGAAGCTCATGTATAATTACTTCCACATCGGTAACATCAACCGATATAATTAGATCATTTACTTTTTGTATATCAAAAGACCTCTCATGCTTTACCGTTTCTCTCGAAGTTCCAAATAATCTTTTAACTAGACCCATCCATACCTCTCCCATCCGCATCTCTATAATTTTAGTATATTAAGTTCTTCTCCCGCTTACAACATACTTATGAATGAGATGCACTCCGCCCAAGGCCTGAATTCTTATTCCAAGAATCGTTTCCGTTGTTCTGGCGAAGGGATCATACATGCATCCCTTTTGCCAAACCATTTATATCGATTACGAGCAATGATTTCATACACCATATCTCGGAGTGGTCGAGGAATGATAATAAAGATATAAACAAACTTCCATAAACCTTTAAGATTCCTACACACTTTTAATGCCGCAGTTGATTTAAAGTAAACGTTGTTATCTTCTAAGTAAATAAAACTGTCCAATTCAGTAGGTACGTTATGTTCTGTTAAGAGTTTTTGTCCGATATCACTCTGAAGTGAAGTAAACTGATAGATTCCTGTTGAATCCCTTTTAATAATGAACTGGACACTTGAATTACAGAAATTACATACACCATCAAATAGAATAACTCTATCCATACGACCTTTCCCCCTCACGTATATAGGAAATGCGCTCCATATAAAGAGCGCATTTCTTAGAAGTTTGGTTTTAATTCAGTCGGAATTTTTTTCTTCGTTGATAAGCTTACAATAACATATACAAAGAATGATGCAACAACTGGCATAACTACCGCATGCATGCCAAATGGATTGAAAAATGATTGAAAAACATCACTATACTTAGGGAGTAGTGTCGGTAATAGATCTGATAATGAATATAATCCGACCCCAGTTATAATCGATGCAATCGCACCGTATTTGTTACCATTTCTCCAATATAAACCTAGCACAACTGGCCAAATAAAGGCTGCTTCCAAGCCTCCAAAAGCAAATAGGTTTAACCATATAATTAAATCTGGTGGATCAAGTGCCATAATAAAAACAATCACACCCAAAATTGCTGTAACCCCAATACTCATCCTTTTTATTGTCTGATGAGGTGCATCTGGTCTTATATAGTTAATATATACATCCTTAATGATTGTTGAACTTACTAATATTAAAAGCGCATTAACGGTAGACATAATCGCTGCCATTGGTGCTGCCAATACAACTCCCGCTAACCATGCCGGCATTGTCTCAAGCGCAATTAATGGCATAACTTTATCTCCAATTTCAATTCCAGGTAAAATTGGTCTAGCAAAAACACCAATTAAATGCATATTTAACATAATAAATCCAACTACAATTGTTCCAATAATGATTGCACGATGCATAGACTTTGAATCTTTATAAGACATCGCACGAACTGCTATTTGTGGCAAGGCAACAACACCAACGCCAACTAAAATCCAGAATGAAGATACATAGGTTGGAGTTAACGTCCCTTCTGCCCCAAATGGCGAGATTAGATTTGGGTTTTCCGCATGTAAGTCTTGAATAATATTGGAAATTCCACCACCAGCTTTAATCGTAGCAATAAGTAATATTAATGTACCAAAAAGCATAACAGTTCCCTGTACTACGTCTGTTAAAGCAACTGCACGAAACCCACCTATTGTAACGTAGATTAAAACAGACACTGCAAAAATAAATAATGCAGCAGTATAAGAAATACCTGTAAGTGATTCAATTAATCGCGCTCCACCTATCCACTGTGCAGACATGGCCGAAAATAGGAACACGATGATACTTATCGCAGAAAGGATAACAACAACAGAAGAGTTATATCTTACTTTTAGAAAATCAACCAGTGTTAATGTTTTATATTTCCTTGTTACAATTGCAAATTTCTTGCCTAAAATCATTAACACAAAGTAACCAGTAACTACCTGTGACATTGCCAACAGAACCCATCCTAATCCCTGTGTATAGGCTGTTCCTGGACCACCAATAAAACTACTCGCACTTCCATAGGTCGCGGCCATTGTCATCGCTAAGACAAATCCACCAAAGCTTCGCCCACCTAAAAAATACTCATCCATAAAGGATTGAGAGGATTGTACAAATTTACTAGCGTATATTCCAATCAAAAAGATTATAATTAAGAAAATAGCGAGTGGAATAATTGCAACCCAATTCACCATTACTTTTCCTCCCCTTCCTCATCATCGAAGGGAATCTCAACAAAGAAAACCTTTATGACAACAATCACCAAGACTATCATGACAATTAGACCTATGACACAACTATAGAAGAACCAATCTGGCAAACCAACTATGTATTTATATTCTTCTGGATCCTTACTTCCTAGACCATAAGCAAACCCATACCACCAGACAAAGTTAAAAATGACTAATCCAACACCAATTAAGGCTTCTCGATTAGCAACTTTATTCACATTATGCTTCTTATTTTGCAAAGCAGTACCTCCTTATTCATATGTGCAAGTACTATTTCTAATATATAGTAAAAAATTACAAAAAGAAATTAGTTAAGAAATTTTGAACGCATCTTAAACATTTTATAATAATAAAAATGAAACAATCAATCTTCATATAATAATTTCTTATGAAAGTGCAATTTATTTACATAATCTTCGTCTAATTTAATGAAAACCAGGAGGTGATGTATGGTGTCACATAACGAGATTATTTCAGATTGGTTTGAACGCTATGGTAATGATATTTATCATTTTCTAATATATAGAGTCGGACCAAGTGATGCCGAAGACTTACTGCAGGAAGTCTTCATTAAAGCGTTAAAAGGGTTTAATGGTTTTAAAGAAAATTCAACACCTAAGACTTGGCTATTTAGTATTGCGCGCAACGTAGCCATTGATGAATCAAGAAAGAAAAAGTCTAAGAAATGGGCGGACACTGTCCCGTTAGACACGATGAATGAACCAAAAACAGATACGTCTCCTGAAACCATCCTGGATCTAAATGAAAATACGAAATCTATTTATGAATGCATTCAATTACTAAAACCAAATTATCAAGATGTCATCATACTAAGGGGAATTAAGGAGCTCTCTGTACAAGAAACTGCAAGTATATTGAAATGGAGTGAAAGCAAAGTAAAGTCGACACATTATCGGGCCAAAATAGCTTTACATGAAGAACTAAGGAGGTGTTTCTCTTATGAAGAAACTAACTCACCTAGAGCAATTAGATGATCGCTTACGTATGATGCCAAAGCCTACATTAGATAAGAATAGAGAGTTACAAATAAAACGGACCATTATGAATACGAGGACTACAAAGATAACACCAAAAAAGAAACGTAATATTAAAGGTATTACCGCCACCATTGGTGCCATAGCAGCAGCATTTTTATTTGTAATATTAATTTACGGTAATGTTGGCCAAAGTCCTCAAACATCAACCATACCATTTTCCAGTTTTGTTGATGAAGATATTACAAAAATAGTTGGCATAACAGAGAATATTTCTTATTCTTCCGAGGACCGGGAGATTATTGATTCATTTTACGATACGGTAGGTTCTCTGGAATTTACTGAATTAAATAGTGACCGTGATAGGTTTAGTTCTGTAGAAGGATTGGAGCTTTATAATCAAGAAGGGGAACTGCTACAAACATTACACTTTGAGGAAACCGGACTCGTGTATATCGGTAACAATCTCTATGAATTTGATGCTTCCAAGTGGCATGAATTTAGAGATGTGTTCTTTACCAATGAACATTTAGCAGTTGAAGATTTAGAAGATGAGGAAAAAACGGAAGAACAACCGGATGAAACGGAGAATGTCCAGGAACTATTTGATAGTGAATTGGCAAAAGCACCAAGTGAAAGAAACTGGGATAATATATATGAATTTATTCAGGATGGGGCAAATCCAGATAAAGCCCTTCTAATTGCCGCTAAAGAAAATCTAGAATCTATTGTGACGGAATTATTAGAGCTAGGGGCAAATTCAAATGCTGTTGATGGATATAAGGATACTCCACTAACACTTACAACTAGTACTGCAGTAGCAAAACTGCTTATAGATAGCGGAGCTGAATTGGAGCATCGCAATGCACGTGATCATAGTGCTTTAGTAAATGCCGTATACGGTCATCAAACAGAAATGGCCAAACTTTTGTTAGAATCTGGAGCGAATCCAAACACTACCATAACTACTTCTAGCGATTTCACCGTTTTATGGATGGCAGGAAAATATAATCTCATGCCGATTGGAGACCTACTCATTCAGCATGGTGCAACTTTAATCGATGGGTATGATTTAGAATCGTGGATGGCTTCTGAAGTGCCATACCTTAAAGATATGCTAGACGAAAACTTCTTATCCTATGCTTCTATTGGAAGACTACCAAATATATTAACCGTTCAGTTACCAGCTGATCCTTCTGTATTTGAAAATCAATACGGAGAAAAGTTTGAGTCATTTGAAGTAGATGGTGGAACTGCGGATGTATATGGTGATCATATATTTATTAAGCCTAATGATTCAGATATGTATTTGTCCTATCGATTTGAACTAAATCCAGGTGATCATGTTACAGTGGCCGATGTTGAAAATGTTTTAGGTAGTCCGAAGTCAACTTACATGAATGAAAACAAAGATAGAGTCATCATGTCCTATATGTTGGAACATTATGATTTACAGTTGATTTATGATGGTACGATTACCTATCCAAAAGATGAAGCGAATATTATAGCACTTGAACTCCACTATAAGAAACCAGGTGTAATGGAACCTGCAAACGAAGTACTCGATATATTAGCAAATGGGGATATGAATGAACTAGCTACCTATGTTCATCCTGAGAAAGGCGTATTATTTGCACCTTTCTTACAGTTAACGTCTACGCCGATGTATGAACAACATGAACCTATAACATTTCATGCAAATGAAATTCCAACATTACTGCAAGACGAAGAAGTTTACCATTGGGGGGATCATGCAGCAAGCGGATTACCAATTGAGATGACACCAGCTGAATACTTCGACAGCTATGTTTATGCTAAGCAGGAACCAGATGCCATCTATGTAAACCAACAATATTTATCGGGTCCAGAATTCTTCACAGATAATGTTAGGGGCATGTTCCCAGATGCTCATATGGTGCAATACTCCTTCGATGAAACAGTTGAAGGAGAAGAGTTAAGTTGGATGCAGTTAACACTTATTTTTGAAGAATATGATGGGGAATGGAAGCTTGTGGGTATTATGCATAACGCGTGGACGCCTTAAGAAAATGAAACTCTAGACAAAAGAATTTTATTAACTAATCAATAAGACAGGGTATCTCTAAACTAGAGATACCCTGCATAGCTTAATCCTCTAAACTTACTTGTAAAATTCTATCTCTCACTTCAACCATAACAAATGTTTTGGATGTTGTTCCGTTTGTTACCTTTAGTGTGATATTTTTTTCTTTCAATATTTCCACTTGCTTTTTATTCAACAAGAGTTTTCTAGGTTTACTTCTATTGTAAATATCGATTAATACGTGTGACCCGTACTCAAGTGCTTCTAAGTCTTCTGTATGAACCGTTGCTGTTCCGTTATTCTTCTTAACGTGAACTTCCACATACTCTGGTTCTTCAGGCTCTTCCCCTGGAACTTCGTCTGTTGTTGCAATTCTTCCTTCAGGTCCATAAACAATCGGGTTATCCTCGGAGCTATTTAGGCTCTTAACGTATTCCACCATTGCATCCACATCAACAGGACCCATTTCAGGATTTTGGCCAAGGTCCTTAATTGGTCCATCCGAAGTGCCCATGTAGTTGTTTACGGTTAGTGTGTAAACAGCATCCCTATCAATTGGTGTTCCATCTGGAAGTGTGATATCTACAACCTGTTGCAATTCTGGATTGAATGTATAATGGAATCCAGCAATACTATAATCGGAACCATATTCAGATAGCTGCTCATTTAAAATTGGGTAAAGATCCGCACCGGTAATGTCAACTGTCATTAATGTATTACCAAATGGCAAGATATTGTATAGTTCACCCCAAGTGACTGGACCCGCTAGTAAGATGTCACGAATTCCACCACCGTTTTGCATCGCAAAATCACTACCCATTGTCCATTTCATACCATCAGCAATAAGATTTCCAAGACCATGGTCGCTATCATTCGAGTAACTACCAGTTAAGTCTTGTGCATTAAAGCCAACTTCTTCATTAATGATTGGCGCAATCGCCTCAGCATAGTATGATAAGGTTTCACCTACTACTGCGTCTGGCGTATAGTCACTCTGTTTAACAAAAACAACTTCCGCTGATTTCCCAACAATATCACCAGTTGTACGATCAATTTGTATATCTACATCAGCAAATGCTTTACCATATTCATTTGCTTGAACAATTAGCTTATTATCTACTACCGCATTATTCACCACGTGGTTATGTGCTGCAAAAATAATATCTACTTCATCATCGATTGTATTAGCTAAATCAGCTGCTGCCCCCGTCGCACTTTCCCCAGACTGATATGCAGGCATATGTGCTAAGACAACGATTGACTTTACACCTTGAGCTTTCAAATCTGCTACTGCGTCATTCACAGCTTCCGCTTCGTCTGTAAATGCCACTCCTTCAAGTGAAGCAGGCATTACCATATTGACCGTTTCCACCGTATTTACGCCAATGAAACCGATCTCCACGCCTTCAACTTCTGCAATATAATAAGGGTCTAGGAATGTTTCACCTGTATCTTCATCCACACAGTTTGCGCACAGTACTGGGAAGTTCATACCATCATAACCTTCCGTTCCCTTGCCTTCTGGATGATCCCCGCCATTTACCATACGCAGTAGTTCATCAAGACCTTCGTCAAACTCATGGTTCCCTACTGTTCCTACATCAAAGCCGATTTCTTCCATAATTTCTACAGTTGGCTCATCTTGGAGAAGCCCAGATACTGGAGAACTTCCGCCAATCATGTCACCTGCATGTACGATTATAGTGTTAGGATTTTCTGCTTCACGTTCTTTCATTGCTGTAGCAGTATAATCCATACGACCATACATTTCATTTACACCGTCACCATCAGGATCAATCATATATTCCTGATCAATTTTTCCATGTAAATCATTCATGCTTAAAATTTGCACATCTAATATAGTAGGATTTTCAGTTCCAAATGGCATAAATCCATAAGATTCCGCTTCCTCAGGACTAGTGAAGAAGATACGTTTATCAACTGGAACGGTCTCCCAATCCTGTGGTACAACATATTCCATTGTGTCAGAGTTTCCAACATATCGTAATAATCCTTTTTTATCATCAAAAGCACGGAACACAAACGGAAGCTCGAGTAGTGGATTTTCTGGATTCCAGATTCCTAATCCAGCAGCCTTTGCTTCTCTTACCGCATCTTGGTAAACCGGATATGCCTCTTCATCAATTGGTGCAAGGAAATAAGTTGAAGCATAGCCTTGTGCCACCATTTCTAGATTGATATTTAAGTTATCATCTTTACGAATAACTTCAGCTAAAATACGACCATAATCATCTGTTGGCTCTTCACCAATTTTTAATAAGATTTCATCCCCAGGCTGAATTAATTCATTAATATAAGTTTTTGCTAATTCACCATAATACTTTTGATTCTGATTAATTTCCGCACGTGCTGGGTCATTATTATGTGCATTATAGGTCTCTGCCGTATCCATATTTAAGAAACGTACTCTTGTTTCACCAAATACCGGCGTTTCAATTCGGATGGTATCCCCATCTGTAATACTGGCAACAGTAGTTTCATAGTATCCTGCTGGAGACGGAGATTCTGGTTGTTCAGCAGCCAGACGGATATCCGCTTGCTCTGTTGGAATTAGTTGATAATCATTATATTGACTAACAATAGCCGTAATGTCGTACCACTTATCTGATTCCACTTGTGAAATATCTAAAGCATTTTCCATCACACGTAATGTTGTTCCATTGAACTCTGCATCAACTAGAGAGACATTATATCCCCCACCAGCAGGGCTTCCAGGAATATTATTAATAAATGCATTAACTTGGACTAATTGCCCTTCAAGAGACTCTGCAATAGTAGAATTGTTCAAGTCTTCTAAAGTTATTATTTGTGCTTCAGGCAAAGGTTGATTTTGCGCTATTACTTCTAGGGATGTTGGAATAATTTCCTTCAAACCATTATAAGAATCTAGTTCCCCAACAACTTGCACCTTATCCCCTTTAGATAGGCTTGGTAAATCTCCCTTTTCATAAGCAAACAGATTAATACCAGCTGAATCATCCTGAATATACGTTGTAAACTGACCAACATTACTTATAGCATCGCTGTTAACAGTTACAACTCCTTCCACTGTCACGACAGTACCATCTGCCAAATTACGAATATCACCAATTGGCGATACCTCTCCCGGTTCTCCTGGATCTCCAGGGTCACCTGGCTCACCTGGATTTACACCATCCATTTCATGAAATCCTAAGTATGTAAAGTTATCTTTGCCTTGATTAACCCATTGTGATTCATTGTAAACGTCACTTGAAGCGATAACAGAGGAATCTCTTACTAAGGTCTTATCTGCACCAAAGTTTGGTCTCTCTCCAATTGTTCCAAGTACATCTAGTAAACTACCATTGTTCGTTAACGCTACCGCATCATCACCATTAAAGTTTATAACAGCATTATTTGTTACATCAGCAACGTTCAGTATTGCTTCACTAGCACTTGCATGTGCCAATACGAAAACATCACCATACTCTAGTACACCTGATAATGTGACCGTTTGGCTTGGTGAAGAAGCACCATTACTATACAGCTCTAATGTATAGTTTGATAGATTAACCGCTTCTCCCGTACCGTTATAAATCTCAAGAGCCTTATTAAATGAACTACCTTCTACATATTCCGAGATAAATAAATCCTCGGCAAGTGTTTCTTCCTCACCAGTTACTGATTCGGCAAATACGTACGGTGTATTCGCAAAAACTAGTGCAAAAATAAGAAATAGGTTGAATAACTTCTTAATCGATGCTTTTTTCATTTTTACCCTCCACTTTTTCATAGAATCGTAGACCAAAATTGCATCTTACATATCATTCATATCATAATAAACTCTCTTATTCTATGTAGTTTTTGTAAAGTTGGAAGTATTCACAACTATTTCCCTATGATTTTTCAAAAAACAGGAGTAATGGCCTAAGTCTTCATTTCCAGACTAAAGACTCAGGATAAGCCATATTTTATAAAGATTTAATTTATTTATTTAAAACTCCAATAAAAATTGGTGTTAAATAGAATAGGACTGCTCGAATGAACAGTCCTATTGGAATAACTCTTTAATTTGCTCATTAAGGAGTTGAATATCATGGTACTCAACCGGATCATCGTTTACATGATACTTTTCCTTTAATGCTATAATTCTCTCAACACTTTCATTTATTCGTTCCTCACTAATTTCACCAGCTTGTACTGCCGCCTTGATCGCTTCAATGGATTGCACAATATCCTCATAATGCTTACTAATTAAAATGATGTCATTACCTGCCTTTACCGATTGGACAGCAGCTTCCCCAGCTTCATAATGATTCTTTATTGCATCCATCATCATGTCGTCTGTCACGATAACACCATCATAGCCCAGCTCATCCCTGAGTAAACCTGTAATGATTGGCCTTGACATAGAAGATGGATATTCTGTATCTAATTGTTCGAATAATATATGGGCAACCATGACAACATCCGCGCCGTCATTTATGGCATTGATAAATGGAATTAATTCCAAATCATAGAGTTCAGCTAAACTTTTATCAATACGTGGCAACTCCAGATGGGAATCCACCGCTGTATCCCCGTGCCCAGGAAAATGCTTGATAACAGGGATAATATTCTCATCTTCCATTCCTTTCATCGTCTGGATCCCGAGCTTACTAACAAGCTCTGCCTCATCACCAAATGCACGGTCACCAATGACAGGGTTCTTTGGGTTACTATTTACGTCCAGGACAGGGGAATAGTTCATATTCATACCGAAAGCCTGAAGTTCCTTCGCCAAAATCTTTCCAATTCGATATGAGAGCTGCGGATCATTTTTTAATCCAATATCCCTGTTTGTTGGCAGTTCTTCAAGTCCAGGAAGTCTCCGAACACGTCCCCCCTCTTGGTCAACAGATAGGAATAACGGAATTTTATTGGCAGCATTGATTTGTTTTATACCATTAACAAAATTTCTTGATTGACTATAGCTTGTTAAATTATCGCTAAAGAAAATAATTCCGCCAACTTTATAGTCCTCAATTAAATTAGTTGTTTCTGGTGTTGGTGTTGTTCCTTCAATTCCTGCGATGATCATTTGACCTATTTTTTCATCTAGAGTTAATGAATCAACTAAACTAGGCTCCTCTTTCTCTGGATTAGTTGGTTCCGTGTAAACGGAAATATGATGTACTGTGGGATTTGCTACCTTTTCTGTAGGTCTAGGTAGAATCCACTTTAATTGATACGTCTCATTCAGTTGATAAACCAATATAATTTGGTCTATTTGGTTATCTTTATAATAGCGTTGTTCATCCGCTTCTCCTGCAAGTTGGATAATATCTTCAAAGTGTATATCCTTTAGTTCTTCTCCATACGATCGAACATCAAAAATAATATTATTACTGTATCCTAAACTAACTGACCCATCTTGATAATCGATATAAACCCCGTCACCCGCAGTAATAGAGTTTTCGGGTTCTCCCCACTTAGTTTTTACTTCATCAAGTGTAGTCTTACCAGCAACCACTGTCGCTTCTGGCAATTTCCCATCCTTTGCACGTTGAACAATTCTTTTTATTAACAGCGCAGCAGGGTCCGGTTTTATCTTACCAATTTTATCAACCGGAAATCGTTCCAGTTGATGGGCTTCTTTTGCAAAAAAGCCAGTTTCTGATACGAAGTAATTCTTTCCAAACCAAATAGCTCCTATTACTACAAGAAGGATACATACGAAACTAGTAAACTTGAACAACTTTTTCATTGTAATCACTCCTTCTCCAGATTAATGTTATATCACTGATGTTTTACTTGTTCTTGTTGAAGAATTGATTTAGTTGATTAAGGACAAAACTTTCACGCTTGAGAAAGCTGTTTTGTTCTAGCTGGTTAATCATTATTTGATTTTGCCTAATTGCTTCCTCGGGTAGAATCCAAACTGGCGTGAACTGTTCTTCATTCTCATAATCATCGAGTTCTGGAGAGACTTTATACTCATCAACCAGTTCACAAAGATAATAAACAGATATCATTTGGAACAGAGCATTATTATCATATTCATCTATCTTTCTCTCTATTACAGTTCCCATTTTACGTATCAACTGACAATTTACATAGCCAGTTTCTTCTCTAATTTCCCGAATTAGTCCATCTTCAAGGCTTTCCTCTTTCTCTACTCCACCGCCAGGAAACTTATAGTAATCTCTATTAGACTGAACTAGCAAAAGCTTGTCTTTTCTATAAATAACGCCCCTTACAGCAATTCTTTCTTTTATAAGAGCATAATTATTATTGTTCGGTTCTTCTATTACTTTATAAAAATTCAAGATAGCACCTCGTAAATTGTCTAAAGGATTTGAAAATCCCCCTACTAAAACCTTATACTTTTCCACATCAAATTAGACGTATTCTTTTTCTTATATGTTTCATATTCAATTATACTAGTAATCTTATTTGATTGAAAAATCACTTTTAAGTGAGTATAATATTGGTATATGATACGGGGCATTAGCTCAGCTGGGAGAGCGCTTGCATGGCATGCAAGAGGTCAGCGGTTCGATCCCGCTATGCTCCATTGAAACAGAAAGGACTCAGGACCCCGATTCTTATTAGGGGCTGAGTCCTTTTTATTTTTGTAACAGTAAAAAAGGAAAAGAGCAACGGCTGACCTTATTCTAAGATAAATACAATTGTAGAATAAACTTATATATTCCTAATTCTACCTTTTATCCAACCAATTAAAGCAACCAATAAACTCACTATCCCCCAAGTTTGAAGGAATGAACCATATTCCCCATTCCAGATATATGAGAGAAGTAATGAAACAAAACCCATGATGATAAACAAAAGAATATTATTATCCTTTTTCCTAACAACAATACAAATTAGATGTGAAATTAGAAAAACTCCTACAATCAGTCCTAACCTAATTAATACCCCTAAAATAAATTCTCCCAAATTACTTCTCTCCTTGAGTAGGATAAATAAACATATTATTAACAGAATATTAATTATATAATCTTAATTAAAATAATTCATTATATAATTTCCCAATTTAACCAGATATAATAGTGTTTAGAAGGGAAGTGTACATATGCTTATCGCCCTATTACTGTTATCCATCGCATTAATTATCCAAAGTCTATACCTCATGTATTACAAAAGCCAGATTAAGGATATCGGGAAGCAACTATCTTTTATCTCTGAGCATAATTCTTTCAAATTTATTCAAACACAAATCAAACCGAAAGAAATTCATCAATTAATAAATTTATGTAATACGATGCTTCGTAATCAGAGAGAACTAAATCAAGAATTCTTAAAGAAAAATGAAGAAATTAATGCAGCTATTGTTAACCTATCCCATGACATACGAACCCCACTGACTTCACTTGATGGTTATCTTCAACTGGCCGAACGTTCCAAAGACTATAAAGAAAAAACCCAATACATAATGATGGCCCAGACTAGAATAAGACAGATTATTACACTTGTCGATGAGCTTTTTCTATATACTAAATTGCAAAACCCAGAATATGTTTTAGAACTTGAATCGATTGAAATTGTTAATATGCTGAAAGGACGTCTTTTTTCTTTTATTGATGAATTTTCACAAATTGGATATGAACCGGATATCAATCTTCCAGAATCCCCAATTTTTATCAACGGAAATGAAAGTGCACTGGAAAGAGTCAGCGAAAACATTATTAAAAACTACCTTTTACATGGAGAAGGTGCATTATCTATTCATTATGAAGATAAAAAGAGCGAGGTAGTTTTTCACTTTACCAATTTGCTAAAGCAGAGCCAATTGATCAACTTTGATAAAATATTCACCCGCTTTTATAAGGAGGACTCATCCCGTACCAATCACTCTTCTGGATTAGGTCTTTCTATCGTAAATTCTCTAATGGAAAAAATGAACGGATCTGTTCATGCTGAATGGAAGGATAACCAGTTTTGTATCCGTGTTACTTTTGTAAAAACTGAAAGGAAGGATGAATATGAACGTACTGGGTCGGCCTAGTATTCTGATTATCGAGGACGATGAACATATTAATAACATTATCGTTGATGTGCTTCAAAAAGAAAATTTCGCATGTACGCAAGCATTTTCTGGTAGTGAAGGAAAAATGAATGTTACCCATCATGTATATGAGCTTATTATACTGGACCTTATGCTTCCAGGTTTATCAGGGGAAGACTTCATGTACGAATTAAGAACAAAATTACAGTGCGATACTCCAGTAATTGTATTGTCTGCTAAGGAAAAGCTCGATAATAAATTAAACTTATTTAACTTAGGGGCTAACGATTACGTTACAAAACCATTCGAAGTTAAAGAATTGGTTGCCAGAGTTAATGTTCATTTAAAAAGGCATTCCAAAACAGAACCTCCCGTAGAATACCGACATAAAGACTTACTATTAGATACAACCACAATGAATGTTAGTGTCCATCAAGCTCCCTTAAATCTAACACGACAAGAATACAAAATTATTGAGGTATTAGTGAAAAATCCTAATCGTGTGTTTACAAAGCAGGATTTATATGAATTGGCATGGGAAGACATGTACATAGGCGAAGACAAGACCATCACAGTGCATATTAGCAATATCCGCAATAAAATAAAGGTTCACACAGATGAATCCTATATTGACACCGTTTGGGGTATTGGCTTCAGGTTGAGCACTTAATTATTCTTTGAACTTTCTTAACCCTTTCTTGACACTATATTAGCTTCTTTTATTTAACCTAATAGGTAGGAGGTGGCAACTATGTCTGATGCCATTATTGAAGTTAATCAGTTAACGAAAAAGTTCAAATCAAAAGAAGCTTTGCGTAAGGTGGACCTTAAAATAAACAAAGGGGAAATTTTCGGATTGATTGGTCAAAACGGAGCGGGAAAGTCTACCCTTCTGAAGTTGATTGGAGGTCTAATGTTTCCGTCATCTGGGGAAATCCATCTATTTGACCATGCAATGAATGCGAATCATCCTTATTTCGAACGAATGGGCTTGCTTATTGAGAATGCAGGATTATTTCCCCAGTACTCCGCATATAAAAACCTGGATTTTGTAGCTATTTCCTATGGAATGAAGGACCGAAAAAAGCATATTAACGAACTACTGAAGCTTGTTGGACTGGAGAGTTCTAACAGGACAAAGGTCAATAATTTTTCCATGGGGATGAAACAAAGACTCGGGATTGCGGTTGCCTTATTAGGGAGCCCAGATGTTTTAATTTTGGATGAACCAATTAATGGTTTAGATCCACAGGGAATTTCTGAGGTTAGAAAATTGATTTTGGATTTGAATAAAAGTGGAATGACCATTATTATTTCAAGCCATATCCTGGAGGAGTTATCAAAAGTAGCAACTAAATATGCCATTCTTCATCACGGAGAGATTGTCGAGATTAGTTCTAAAGAAGAACTGATGCTTAAATGTGAGGAGCGTATTGAAGTTGAAGTAGACAATGCGGGTTTAGCAGTTCCCATCTTGGAAAATGACCTTCATATCATGAATTATAAAGTTATGGATGACCAAATGATATTTGTATATGATTCCCGTAAAGAAAGTCATCAAATAAATACGGTTTTAGTCGAAAGGGGCATTTCCGTTCATTCGATTACGAAGCATAAACAAAGCCTGGAACAATATTTTTTAAACCGCACGGGAAGTGAAGGTGATATCAATGATTAACCTATTCAAGATGGACCTTCATCGCTTTCTAACAAACAAAATGATGTATATCCTACTAATGATTTATTCTGCCTTTCAAATATTCGGCATATTTATGGGGAAAAAATATGAGCAGCCAGTTGAAGGCGAAACATTGATGAGTGCGATGAATGAAAGCCAGTTTATCCAAACGATACTTTCCCAAACGCCCTCATGGGTAATGATGTATATTACGGTATTCAGTGTTTATTTCTATATGAGTGAATATAACTCCGGCTTCTATAAAAATTATATATCCATGAATAACGCACGCATACATTCCGTCCTTTCAAAAATCCTGACTTTAGGTCTGTTCACATTGTTCATGTTAATCGTTATGATTATTTCTGATCTAATAGGAAGGGCAATTTTCTTTCATAACACAACAATTGGTGATTTAGGTTTTTTTGTGAAACTAATAATCGGTCAGTTTTTACTCCATTGGGCTTTTTCCATTGTAATACTTTGTCTCACCATGATGATTAAAAGTATGATTGCTAGCATAGTGATTGGGATAGTACTGGTGTTAAATGTTTTTGGTATGGTTGCTGGTGCACTTGAATCCCTTATTGGTAATAGTAATTTCTCCTCATACCTGTTGGTAAATACGATTATAAGGATAAAAGATTTTAATGATATGAATGAAACTATTCACGTAGCCAGTGTGGCGATTATCTTCATGGTGTTATTTTCACTTTTAGCGATTAGGTATAAATTGAAAGAGGATTTAAGATAGAACAGGAAATTACTGATTTAACATTTAATATATTAACTGTTTCTCTCCCTATCAACTTTTAGGATGTTGAATATTAATCTAGTACCAAAACTCAATGTCAATATCCCAAAAATGAAGTAATAGATAGTTTTGTTGATGTCTGGAGTTTCTAAGGAAATAACATATATCAATGCAGAAACTGCAACGATTAGTAGACAAAGGTTTGCAATTATTGATACCATAGTAAATTTTCTTGATTTCTTATCTTTTGTAGTGGCCAATTTACTACCTCCTATTAATCGAATACTCTACAAATTATAATTCAAAAACCGAGATTACCTCAAGAGGTAAGGCAGTAGTAAAACTAGTTCTATCAAAAGAAACACGTCCAAGCTCCCTTTGCTTGAACGTGTTTCAATCTTTAATTCTTAATAAACCGAATAACCAATGGAATTCTAAACGCTTCTCCTTGGTATGCCTTAACAGCAGCAATTATCGTTAGAACTAGAGCCGCAACCCCAACAACGAAAATTAATATAAATCCAATTAACACGATCATCAAAATACTACTTACAATACTATAAATCGTGAATGAAATAATAAAGTTAAAATACTCTTTCCCATGAAAATCTACAAATTCAGAATGCTCTCTTCTTAACAGCCATATTAATAATGGACCTAGTACTGGAAATGGAAGACTTAATACATATAATAGCATTGCAAACAAACGATCATCTTCTGTCGTAGCCATCTTATCCCCTCCTTTAAATTTACACCTATTGTATCTTTATTATGTTAATACGTCTAGATGATAGCAAAAGTTTCATATGTTTTATCCTATACCTACAATTTCACATTAATAAAAAGGAAATAACACATTTTTATCGAATACTATATATATGACTTTTTCAAGGGGGATACATATTGATTACAGTAAAAAAAGATACTATCGTTGAAGATTATCACGGTACAAAAGTAAGTGACTCTTACCGTTGGTTAGAAGATCCAAGTTCCAGTGAATCTAAGGAGTGGAGTAACTGGATGGGTGAAAAATGCGAGACATATTTTTCGGGTATTGAAACGAAGGTAGAAGACAAAAAAAGATTGGAAGAGCTTTGGAACTTCCCGAAGTACTTTGTACCGAAAAAAGTTAAGGGTAATCTTTATTACCAGAAAAATGACGGCCTACAAAATCAAGCTATTCTTTTCCACAAAGATAAAGAAAATGAGACAGTTGTACTAGATCCGAACACGTTAAGTGAAGACGGAACTGTTGCCATGACGAATTTCTCCTTTAGTAAGGACGGAAAGTATCTTGCCTATGCTACTTCAACACATGGAAGTGACTGGCAGGAGGTACACGTCCGAGACCTTACAACTGGGGAGGATTTGGAAGACCATATCCAGCATGTTAAATTTACAAGTATAACCTGGTCACCAGATAGTTCAGGATTTTTCTACAGTAGATTCCCAGAGCCTGGTAGTGTAGCACCAGAAGACGAGAGTAATTTTAATAAAGTATTTTTCCATAAACTTGGCGATTCACAAGCAGTCGATGAACTAGTTCATGAACAACCGGAGGATAAAGAATTAATGTTTTCTACTTTCCTAAGTGATGATGAAAAATATCTCGTATTATACGTTTCACTGGGAACAGCCACAGAAAACCGACTATACTTCAGACCAATTAACTCGAACGATTCATTCACTCGACTATTGGATGAGGCGGATGCTGAGTATTTATATGTGACAAACAAAGATAATATTTTCTATTTAAAAACGGATTTAAACACGCCAAACGGGAAAATCATTGCAATTGATATTAATAATGCTGATCCATCTAACTGGAAAGAAGTTATTCCAGAGCAAGAGGATGTCATTGATTTTGTCATCGCATTGAATGAAAAGTTGATTATTGGATTGTTACATGATGCCCATCACCAATTGAAAGTATTTGAATTAGATGGAACATATTCTCATGATATTGAACTACCTATTCTTGGCTCTTTAACGGATATTACCCGCAGTAAAGATGATAATGAAATCTACTTTGGTGTAACATCCTTCTTAAGTCCAACTGTTGTTTATAACTACAAGATGGAAACAAAAGAATTAAAGGTATTCGCTGAATCTGACATCCCTTTTGATACAACTGCATATGAAACGAATCAAATTTTCTACACATCAAAAGACGGTACAAAGGTTCCTATGTTTCTAACCCATCGGAAAGGTATGGAACTAAATGGCGAAAACCCTGTCATTTTATACGGGTATGGTGGCTTTAATATTAACATGACGCCTGCTTTTAACCCTGCATTACTACGCTGGATTGAAAAGGGTGGGATCTATGCCGTAGCAAATCTTCGTGGTGGAACGGAATACGGAGAAGAATGGCATCGTGCTGGCATGCTCGAAAACAAGCAAAATGTCTTTGATGATTTTATCGCTGCTGGTGAATGGTTAATAGAAAATGACTATACTCGTAAAGAAAAACTATCTATTATGGGTGGTTCCAATGGCGGACTATTAGTTGCTGCCTGTATGGTCCAAAGGCCGGACCTATATGGTGCGGTAATCTGCCGTGTTCCCGTAATTGATATGCTACGTTATCATAAATTTACAATAGGTCGTTACTGGATTCCAGAATACGGTAGTGCAGATAATCCAGAACAATTCCCATACCTTTATGCATATTCACCATTGCATAATGTAAAGGAAGACGTACTATACCCACCTGTACTAATTGCAACTGCAGAAAGTGATGACCGTGTGGTTCCAGCTCACGCCAAGAAGTTTGCTGCAACCTTAATTGAAAAAGCAGATCCGGATTCAACTGTTGTTTTAAGATTAGAAGCAAAAGCTGGTCATGGATTAGGTAAACCAACATCCAAGTTAATTGATGAGTGGGTGGACTTTTACGCGTTTTTGGAGAAGGAATTAAGATAGAAATAAACAGGGAGATTTCTAGTGAATATTTCACTGGGAATCTCCTAAAAACAACCTTGTATACAACTTTATGAATACTAGTATTATTGAAAAACTTATGGAGGTGTTAATCTTGAAGAAACAAAAGTAAAGTTGGGAAAGTATTTTGACACGAACACCTTCCCAACAGAAACATTCACTGTATTATCGCTTTTCTCTACTCATCCAGCTCACGCTTCTTATAAACGACACCAGATAAAATTACCGCAACAATCGCCCAAGCTAATATAACCGCTAAATAACTCCATAATTCACCAAACCCCGCACCAAGTTCTACTTGATATGCGAACTCTAACAATTGGATATTCGGTAAATACTCCACAAACGAAAGTACTGGATAACGGTCAATTAAGCCCATTAACATAGAACCAAAACCAAATATAAAGATAACTGGCATAACAATGAAGGATGCCTCAATGATTGTTCTAGATAATAAACCAAGAATCATGCCAATCCCCATGTAAAACACCATAGAAATAAATAGCGCTACAGCAACTAATGCAATATTTGCTGGCTGATAACCTGTAATAAATGCACATACCAAAAGAGTGATTACGGTTAAGAATAAAGTTACTAAGCTTTTTCCAATAAGAATCTCAGGAATAGATGCTGGTGAAAGCATTAAGCCTCTAAGTGTATGCTTTTCCTTCTCTTCTGCTATTACCGCACATTGAATAAACGCTGTAACCGAAGCTAACGCAAGGTTGATAATCATATAATGTAGATCGATTGAAGGCTCCTCAGTAGTGTAGCTATAAAGAAGGGCCATCAAGATAGGTAGTACAATAATAGAACTAACAAAATAGTTTTTCCATAAATCCTTTGTGTCCTTTTGAAATATCGCGTTAATTCGCTTCCATGATAATGTCATACTAATAACTCCTTTCCAGTAACTTGCACAAAAATATCTCCTAATGTTGGTTCATTGGAATGAACAGAAACCACTTCATCCTTAGACATGAATTGATAAAGTTCATCCGCACCCTTTGCACCCGCAGGGATACTGACCACATTTCCACTTTTTAATTCTACCCGTAAAGTACCATCTGCGAACTGTCGGCGTAATGCTTTTGGTTCATCAAGTAATTGAATCTTACCTTTATGCAAGAATGCTACCCGGTCACACAGTGTTTCCGCTTCCCCCATATCATGTGTTGTTAAGAAAATCGTTGTTCCTTTTTCAGTTAATCGACGTAGGCCTTCATGAATTTGCTGCGAGTTAGTCGGATCTAATGCTGATGTTGGTTCATCTAAGAATAACAACTCCGGCTCATGAAGTAATGTTCTTGCCAATAATACGCGTTGTGTCATACCTTTTGATAATTTGGAGATTCCCTTTTTCTTCTCATTCGTAAGGTTCACTAGTTCCAAAACCTCGTCAATTCTTTTATGTGGTACATCATATAAGTCACAAAAAAACTTTAGATTTTCAATAATAGAAAGACGCTGATATAGACCACTATTATCAGATAGAACCCCAATTCTTTTTCGGTAAGATCCATTATTTAAGGAAGTATTTTTCACCCCAAATACTTCGGCATCTCCAGATGTTTGTAATAATTGGCCTGTTAAAATTTTTATTGTAGTTGTTTTTCCGGATCCACTTGGCCCCAGAAATCCAAATGTTTCTCCTTTTTTCACATTAAAATTTACATCTTCTAAGGCTGTTTGGTTTCCAAAAACCTTAGCTAAATTTTTCACTTCAATAATATTTTCCATTTTACTCCTCCGTGATGATTATTTTTTCGCTTAACCATAGATTAAGAGAATACAAGGGTTTTGGCAGCATATTTCCCATGAAAAGAGTAATTTTTAGGTTGAATGGAGCTTATTTTAGGCCCAACATCTCCTTTAATTGCGCCATTTTTGTCTTGGAAAGTGGAATAGTCGATTTGGGTTTATCGTCCAAAACCAAACTATAACTATTTCTGGTCCACGTAATAACCTCACGAACTTTTTGTAGATTAACAATATACGAACGGTGGCAACGGAAAAATCCAAATGGCATTAATCGTTCTTCTAGTTCGTTCATGGTAAATGTACTTGGAAATGCTTCTCCTTTTATGAAAACATTCGATTGACCATCATTACTTTCGATATAGTCTATCTCTGGCGGATCAAATAATACAATTTTTTCATTAACTTTAGTTGGAATTTTATTAAACTTGAACGCTAGAGGGGTATCTTCTTCTTCATTTATTTGTTCCACTTCCCCAATTTCCGAAGCTACTACATCATCCCGAGTTTCAACCCGATGAATCCCATCGTCTTTTAGTCGGTATACTATATCAGACATTGTAATAGCACTTTCCATATTTCCAGTTAGAATAAGAACAGATTTACTTTTACCTTTTAGTTGCTCCAACACATTTAAGAAAACCCGCTTAGTCTCTAAATCTACATTTAGTTCAGGCTCCTCAAATATAAGCAAGACAGGATCCTCAATTAATATCTTTGCGAAATACACTCTTCTTTTTTCTGAAAAGGTTAATTTATGAACGGCTTTATGCTTTAGATTACTTAACTGGGTAATGGATAAAACATCGTCTAATGATTGGTCCGAATTAAATATTTGGTGAAAGAATCTTAGATTATCTAATACGGATAATCTTTCATAAACAACTTGTTCAAAAAAACTAATACCAGCTTTATAGGCTGTTAATTTCTTGTTTTTCTCGAGCTTCTTCCCTAGTACTTTTATTTCGCCTTTTCCAGTCGGAATCTTTCCTAGGAAAATCTTGAGCAAAGAATCTCGGATATTAAGGTTAGAATGAATAGCAACTACTTCCCCCGCATTTACAATCAAATCAAAAGAAGGAAATAATAATACGTCTTTGTCTTGTCTCTCTAAATTATGTACGGATAAAATTTCCACCAGAATCACAATCCCCTATACTTATCTTGTTATCTAACATTTTATGTTAACCTGAAAATAAGAAAAATACTAGCCTACCAATGTAAAAAAGTTACATTAGTAGAAAAAATCACATTCGCTCGTCCTTTTTCGAATATGTTAATTTTTCTTTACATGCGGAAAGTTTATAAACTTTCCTAACTACCAAAGGAAAAAGGTAGGGGACAGTCCCCTACCTTTTTCTTATTCCATTAGTTAGTACTTCAATTATCCGGTCTATCTCTACTTCCTCATCCCATTCATTATCCGGAAAAATCACATATCTCGTTATAATATAAGAAAAAACCGATGAACCTACCACGCGTATAATGGTATCTGGATGCATGTCTATAATCTGACCCTTGCCCTGAAAATGTCTCACAGTTTCTCTAAGACGCTCAAAAACTTCTTTTCCAATATGCTCAACTACTTGTTTCTTTAATTCTTCATGAAACGGCAATTCTTGAATAACGATCCGGAGCAAGGATGTATGTTTCTGTACGAATTTAATCCGATTCGCAATCATCGCTCGAATAAAGTCTTCAAACGTATTGAACTCTTTATCCAATACTTTATTAATATCTTTTTTCACTGCTGGGCTAATGACTCTGATCATGGTAGGTGAAACAATGGTTAATAGTAAATCCTTTTTTGATTTATAATGACGGAATATCGTTCCCTCAGCTACTCCGGCTTTTTTTGCTATCTCACTAGTTGAAGTTGCTGCATATCCTTTTTCAGCAAATAATTCCGTTGCTGCAGCTAATATTCCTTTTTGTTTTTCGGTTAGGTTTTGATCTTCAGTAAACAAGTTAATCTCCTCTTATCTCCGGTAAGCTATACCATTATCATACGTAAACCTGTTTACGTATGCAATTAGAAGAAGAATTATATTTTTCGATATTTCCTAAGTGCAAGGATGTTTAGAATCATAAATAGAATGGAAAAACCAAGTAACACGAAAATTTCCATATAAATTTCATTCCATCCATACCCTCTAACCATCACATCTCGAAGTGCTTCAGCTGCATAATAAAGGGGTGTAACTGGACCTATCCAGCTTAACCAATCAGAAATTGTTTCCAAATTAAACAATCCTGAAAAGAATACTTGAGGGACGACAATAATAGGAATAAATTGAATCATTTGTAGTTCGTTATTTGCAAAAGATGAAATTAAAATTCCAAGTGTCAAAGCAGTAAATGAAAGGGCTAGTATAATTACTAGTAAATAAAAAAACGAACCCTCCATCATCATATCAAGAACATAAATAGTATAAGCAGCAATAATTGTAGACTGGATCATGGTGACAATTCCAAAACCAAGTACATAACCAGTCACAATCTCCCATTTACGGAGAGGTGTTGAAAGTAAACGTTCCAATGTTCCAGTTGTTCGTTCTCGAATAAAAGAGACACCGGCAATAATAAATACAAAGAAAAACACAAAGAATCCTAATAACACCGGACCAAAAAAGTCAAACTGCCCCATATCCGTTGAACCATGTAAATAGGTAATATCGAGCTTCTGCTGATGGGATTCCTGTAGATTAGCAAAAGTAGACTGTATCCATCTTAGCGTTTCCCCATTAACAGTCGGATCACTTCCTTCTAAATAAATGGATGGATTTCCATCTGCAATCGTAATATATCCATCAATTTTCTGCGTAGCCAAATCTACCTCTGCATCACGAGCATTATCATATGTTGTAACTTCGGCATCGGAGAAATCCATGTTAGCCGATAAGCTATCAGGAATATCAACAAGCCCAACCTTGGGAATATAACTTTCTCCATTAAAAACGAGATGAAGCATGGTCAAAACAATTATAGGTGCAAAGATTAACATTCCCAGTGTTCGTTTGTCTCGAACAATTTGACGTAGAATACGTTTTGTTAATGCTTTAATCCTCATTTACTTCACCCCCGTATACTAGAAATGCCTCTTCAATGGAGCTGGAATTGGTACTTTGTTTCAATTCATCTGGAGTACCAACAGCAATTAATGAACCATCACGCATGAGACCAAGGCGATCACACTTCTCAGCTTCATCCATTACATGGGTAGTCACGATAATAGTCGTACCTTTTTTATTTAATTGATAAAAGGCATTCCAAATCCTCTTACGTAAAACTGGATCAATCCCTACAGTGGGTTCATCTAATATTAATAATTCTGGTTCATGAAGAAGAGCAATTGCCAATGACAACCTCCGCTTCATCCCACCGGAGTAATCGGAGACTAATTTATTTAGATGGTTTGTTAAATCAACAAGTTCCATAACTACTTGAATTCTCTCTTTCTGTTTTTTCCCCTTTAATCCATACAAGCTAGAGAAGAATTGAAGATTCTCATTTGCGGATAAATCCTTATAAAGCGCATCTGATTGTGCCATATAACCAATACGATTAATTGTTTTAAGCTCCGGCATCTTTTGACCCAATACGGTATTTTCACCCGAAGTTGCTATATCCAGTCCAGAAAGCTCTTTTACCAAGGTTGTCTTTCCAGCACCCGAAGGACCAAGCAAGCCAAAAATTTCACCTTCCATAATGTCTAGATTGATATTCTTTAAGACAACATGCTTTCCAAACTGCTTCGTCACATCCTTTACCCTTACACAAATGTTATCCATTTTAAAACCACCTTCCTAAAGTGAGTGATTACTCACATCTAATATAGTACGAAATGTTGTTGTTGTAAAGTGAGTAATCACTCATAATTGAAAATTACAAAGTATTTAGCCCATTCTTGCCTATTAGACTCCCAACCTAGTTAATTTCCCCATATATTAAATGGAATACATTTCAAGGAGGAATACGAATTGAATCAATTTGGACCACCATATGATGATGATGAAAGACAATTTAACTTACCTGGGTTTTTATTAGGGCAAATGTTTGGTAATCAATTCCCTGGAGGTGGGGGGTTCCCAGGTGGAGGTCAAACAGGAGGATTTTTCCCTGGAGGAGGTCCTGGATTTCCGGGACAATCACCTGGTTTTCCTGGTCAATCCCCTGGATTCCCTGGACAGCCTGGAGGTGGACAACAGGGCGCACCAAATACACCACCACCATCTTTTACACCACAGCAACCACAATTCCAAACTTTTGCCGTTGACCCTGGCGCAATTAGAGGCTGCCTATTCCGTTTCACCTATATATGGTTAGATAACGGTAGTGCATTCTGGTTCTATCCTACTTTTGTTGGAAGAAACTCGGTTGCTGGATTTAGATGGCGTAATTTCCGCTGGGTTTACTTCGGCATTGACTTAGACCGAGTTCGCTCTTTTCAATGTTTTTAGAAAAACCCAATTTTTCAAGTGTTACGTAATAGTTAAAAACACTGGTCCCTCCTTTTGCATAAGCTATAGCAAAAGGAGGGATTTACATGTGGGATAAACTAGTAGGCTTATATCTTGCGGCTATTTTAGCTGGATTTGCCTTAACACAAGTACCGACCTCAGCGCTTATCACATCACAAATTAAAACCATCCTTGTACTTGTTGGTGGAATTGTTATTATTATTTTTGCTATTGCAATCATTCACCTTGCCTTTAGAGCACTTTTTCATAAACATTCGAAATAAAGTTACTATCCATTTTACTATTGTCTAGGAAAGGGGCCATAGCGGCCTCTTTTTTTACTTTAAATAAACTCGGGGTTTTGTTATTGAATGAGACTTCATTAGGAGTGAATGAAGGTTGGAGATCTCTATACTTCATTTTGCGTTGGGATTGGTGTTGAAATGAAAAATGGGAGGGCTCTATACTTCATTTTGCGTTGGGATTAGCCTTGAAATGAAGAATGAGAGTGCCCCACTCATTACTTTGAAATAAAAATCATCCCAAAAGAAAAAAACACGACAAAAGCCGCCGTGTTTATCATTAACTATTTATAATATCATTTACAGTTGATTCCACATCTTCTCGAGACATCTTTTCCTTACCGCTTTTCAAGGCATTTAGAGTTCGATGTGCCAAAGCAAGTGGGATTTTGCAAAACAACGTAATATTCTTTGTCTTGATTGATTTCATATATTCATCAGCTTTAGCTAAGTTTTCTTCGGCGTAATTGAACATGTCCTCTCGACTCCAATTATCCGGGAAAAATTTAACTCCACGTTCTGCATCCTCATCCTGATTCCGCAAAACATTAACAGCCTGAAGGCCTCGTCCATATCCAATAGCTAATTCTGGAACGGTATCTGTATTATCATACCAACGCCAAATATCGGAAAGCATCACACCAACCAAACCAGCTACATAATACGTATAATCATCTAAATCCTCTTTCGTACGGATTTGCCAGTCCTTTTCCACCCAATCAGCCATACCGTTGGCCATCACACTCGTAGATTCTAAAACTTTGGAGGTTATTCCATCTGGGCAAAAGGCAATCCAATCCCCAAGACGCTTTGTTACTTCCGGTAACTTAGTTCCATACGGTTTAATCAGTTGTTCATAGGCTTCCACATTAAAATTATTCTTTAATAGTTCACTAGTTGAACGCAATAACGTTTGCTTAGTTTCCGACTCCAGCTCTTCATGATCCTCTATTTCATCAATCGCACGCATACATAAGTAGGCAGCACCAACTGTTTTACGTAAGGTTGGTTTTAAAAGCTTTATCGGTATATAAAAGGTTCTGCTCGTTTCTTTTAACATTTTCATTGCTTCTTTTTCTAATCTCACTACATCATTCAAGCTGGTATATCCTCCTTAAAAAAAACACACACTGAGATTAATATGTTTTGTGTGAAAGGGATTCCTTGAAAGCTACACTCTCATAGAATCCCCTTATCTATCATGTATATCATCTACTGTTATTTTACTCTAAACATAGATAAAGTATAACAAACTTTTAAGGATATTGCTTAAATGAAGTCATAAAGACTATTTTCAATCTACTGTTATGGTAATCTTTTGATTAATTGCTTTTCCTTCCCCTTGTTCTACTACAAGGTCACCAAGCAACTTTTCTCCCGTGTCTCCATATGCTTCCGTAACCTGTTTACCATTATTAGCGTCCGATGGGTCCATTTCTAGTTTTATTTCATAATTTTGTAAGTCTTTAATTCTGTCATCTTTTTCCGGATCTTTAATATAAATAGTCATAGAGCCATCAGGGTTCGCATAGGTAGTTCCATTAAATCCAGTTGTAAGGTAGTTCGGAATTGTAGTTATAGCACGAACAAATGACTCTTCAACGAGATTACTTTCAATATGAACTACAACATAGTCCTCGAATTTTTCAATCGTAGGTTTAATCCAAACATCAGCATTCCCTAAATCATCTGGAATATTCCACTCCGGTTCTTCGATTGCAAAGGATTGTTCTCCTGCATCAAAGAGAATTGTTTTACTGAAAGCTGCTTTACTTAATACTTGATCTTTATAGGAGTAATAGTAAATTCTAGCAAAGCTGCCAGTTATCCCATCAGAATAATGATTCATAATTTCATCAGTCTGGTTCCCTGTTTCAAAGGAAAGGTTGATATGTAATAAGCCGCCCTTAAATTCGTCTGGAATACCAGCTTCCAATTCAAAATCTCCGTTATCGTCAACTACCCCAGATCCATTTCCACCAATAATTACACCCTCTTCAGAATCTGCTTTTACATATAGCCTAGATTCAGGCAGTAAATTGGTCTTTCCTTTAACAGTGATTTTATGGTCTACAATCTGAAAGTCTCCCTCAAACCAAACATTTAAGTCACCCTGATCTTCCGGTGCTGTAGAATCGTTTACTTCAAACGAAACTTCTTCAGATTCCTCTTCTTCCTCAACCACTTCATCCTCAGGTTCATCCTTCTCCTCCGCTTTATCTTCTGATTTCTCTTCCGTATTTTCACTTTCCTTTTCTTTTGTAGCCTTTTCATCGGAATCACTGCATGCAGCTAAGAAAAACAGCAAAGCAGTCATTACAATGATTAACAAACCTTTTAATTTCATTTTCATTACACGTCCCTTATTTTATAATTACTACTTAATGATAGACATAGGTCAATCTAATCAGCAACAGGACTTTTTGCTTAATTTACCCTTTTCGCACCAGACCTTTTTACTAGGGTTATGAAGGAATCATCAATCAGAGATGGAATATTTCGTAATATTCCTCTATAATTAAAATAAAAAAGGAGTCCCAACTTCATGAATTCTGATAACCGCTTTATTAAATTCCTCGGGGGAAAAAATATTGTCTTTGTCCTATCGGTATTGATACTAATCGGATTAATGATATTTATTTATGATAGAGTATCTTATATCTTTAACCCGTTATTTGTTATCTTATCAACGATTACACCACCAATAATTCTAGCATTTATCGCATTTTATCTTTTAAACCCGATTGTTGATCTACTAGAAAAGGTAAAAATCAAGCGTATCTGGGGAATTGTGATCCTTATCTTAGGTATTACTGGATTACTTACTGGATTAATTCTATTAATCGCACCAGCGATTGAAAAACAAATATCCGACTTAATTTCTACATTTCCGGCATATATTCAACAGTTATGGATTGGCGTAAATGAATGGATTCAGGATTCATTTTTGGCTCCATACTACGATCGAGCGTACGAATGGGTCGTTTCTAATTTCAGCAATATCCCTGGTATTATTGGCGGATACATAGTTGATGCATTTGCAGGCGTACGAAATTTTGCAAGCACTGTTACTAACTTTGTTGTGGCACTTGTTACTTTTCCAATTATCCTTTTCTTCTTATTAAAGGATGGGGATCGTTTTAAAGCATATTTCTTAAAATTACTGCCACCAAAATACCGCGATGATGTAAATCAAATTTTAAATAACATGGATGCTCAGGTTGGTTCTTATATTCAGGGGCAAATTATTGTTGCATCCTGTATTGGTATCCTTTTATATATTGGTTACATAATTATAGGATTAGACTATGCAATTACATTAGCAATTCTTGCAGGTATTCTAAGTGTTGTTCCATATCTCGGTCCAACGCTATCCATTATCCCTGCAGTAATTATTGCGATTGTACATTCACCATTCATGCTTTTAAAGCTTGCAATCGTATGGGTAATTGTTCAATTCTTAGAAGGTAACTTAATTTCCCCAAATATTATGGGAAGAACAATGAAGATACATCCGCTAACCATTATTATTGTATTATTAGTAGCTGGAAATCTATTTGGACTACTTGGTGTCATTCTCGGAATACCGGGCTATGCCATCCTTAAGGTACTTGTTACTTACGTTTACAATAAATTCAAAGAACGTTATAACAAATTCTACGGTGAGGAATACGGTGAGTATTCAAAAGAAGAATAAAAAAAGGTTGGCTATAGAGGGAACATTCCTTCTAATAGCCAACCTTTTATTGGTGTATATAATTATAATGGGGTTCGCTGTTCGTTTTTAACCTTATACTCACTAGTTAATTAGTGGCGCACTTAACCGCAACTTACTCTTTACGTAAAATTAAAATGGATAACATTCCTAATCCAAAACCTACAGCGCCACCAGCCTCCACATTATGAAGCAACATTCCTATTCCAAACCCTATCGTTAAAAATCCAAAAAAGGCTAGACCACTTCGTACATAGTTCATCGTAGAACCCCCACATTCGTGATATTTGTATAGTATATTCGAATGGAGGTTTTTTGGTTAATTTTCTACATAATCAATATACATATAATCCGAAAACTCTACATTTAAATTTCGAGGTACCCTTATATAGAAAAAGCTTGACCCCGAAGAACCAAAACCATTTCCGAATTGACTTTCACCAATCAATTGCTTCATAGGAAATGCTAGATCATTAAAAGCTAAATGTATAGTTGATTCTTTTTCTGGACTAACAAATTGGAGTGTATTGGAAGTCATTTCAACATCCATATCTGGTGTATATTCACTTACATCCATGGAAACTGAATTTACCCCTAAAGTCTGCCAGTCTTTAATATAGTACACCTCAATCTGCCCATTTAGTTCATCCGTTTTTTCTACCAGAATACCTTCGTCATAATAATCCGAAGCTAAAGTTATTACATCCCCTGTATAAGGAATCTCCCAACTTCTAGAAATTTTACTAGTGGCAATGGAAGAAAATTCACCTTGCATTGCCTTCATATATAAACCGCCATTCCATTCTTCACTCTGATGCGGGTCTTCGATTATATTTGCTTCCGAACTTGGAAGAAATAAAGACACTACTGTTGTAATTAGCAAAATGGTAACATAAACAATAAAAATTAACGTTGATTGCCGTAACGTTAATGACTTACGTGTCAAACGTTTTTTCAGCGTAACAAACCATAGGATAATAATGATGATAATAAGTAAAGGAACTAACGACACTATTACTGCCATATTCATCTAACCTCCAATCGATTAGAAAACACAATTGATAATCCAAAACCAATTAAGATGGTGACAATGGCCTTTATGGAAAACATGATAAACGAGTGTTCCATAAAGTAGAACTCCAGCATATTAACAAAACCGGGATTGGAACTACTTTGTGTAACATAATTCAGACCAATAATAATAACTGGTAATAATATAATTAGCCCTTTGTTCACTTGTGTCATCATTCCAACCAAGTACCCAGCTGTAGCTGCCAATAAAATGAATAAGAATGTAGCTAATCCCCCTGCAACAAAATCAGCTATTGTAACCCCATGCGTAATGGTAAGAAATATATCTATGTCTGCCGTTACATAGGCAAGAATTCGAATTATTCCTGTTGTTAATAAGGCTGTAACCGTACCTATCAGACAAACTGTAAGTAGAAAGGCCATGTTGGATAAATTATACGATAATCGATTGGAAACAAAAGTAAAGTCATCTTCGCGATACGCCTTTGTTGTTATCAATATCGCGTTCATAAATGCCCATATCATCGTCAAAAATATAACTAGATCTGGTGAGCTTACTGTAACATCAACAGTATACATACCATTGGAAAAAGAGGTGCCTCCATGTCCTAATATGGATAGAAGAATACCAATCATTTGGACTACCATTAAAGCCAAAAACACTCCAGAATATGCCTTTAATTTATACCGAAATTGCATAACAACTACATTAGACAGACTTACTTTTGTTAAAGACATCATCAATTCCCCCTCCCTGTCCTTTAGTTAGGTATACACAAAGGTCGCTAGGAGTAACAGGCGACACATTTATTCCTAATTGTTTTACTTCCCCATGCAAAAAGTTATTTCGAACAACCACCGAACAATTGTCAATATCAACATTTCGTTTATAAATTACCTCTTTATCTTGTAGAGTCTGCATAACAACAGCCGTTCTCCCACTTAATGTCACCGCATATTCTTTTAACTCATCCACCGGAAGCTGAAGGACTTTTTTCCCCTCATCAATCAATAAAATATCCTCCAGTATATCCTCCATTTCATCTAAATGATGACTAGAAATTATAATCGTACGTGGGTTTAATAGATAATCTTTTAATAAGGCACGATAAAAGTCTTTCCTCACCGCTCTATCCATACCCGTTGTCGGTTCATCAAAAATAGTAAGGGGGCACTTAGCTGCAAGACCAACAATCATATTAAAAGTACTTCTTTTCCCTTTGGAAAGACTTTGATGTACAAGCCTTGGATTAAAGTTAAAATAACCCAGTAATCTTTCTGCAAGTTCCGCATCCCAGTTAGGATAAAAAGCCTGAGCCTCACTTAAAAGCTCCTTTAAATTTAACGTATTGGTAAAACTCATCATGTCGTCTACGAAAATAGAATTCATGGAAACCTCTAAATTGTTAAAGGGGCGTCTATCAAATACCGTTATCGTCCCTTCTGTTTCACGCCAGAAACCAGCAAGGATTTTAAGTAACGTAGTCTTCCCGGCACCATTTCGACCAATTAAGCCAGTAATGGTATTTTCCTTAATTGAAAAGGAAATATGATCTAGGGCATTCAAGCTGCCATACTTTTTCACTAGTCCTTCACATTCTATTACATTCACAACTACTCCCCCTTACTTTCATTAAGAATTTGCTTAAACATTCCTAAAAGTTCTTCTTCTGCCACTTGAAGGCGCACAGCTTCTTGAACAGCTTCCTTCAATAGCCCCTTCAATTTGTGGTTTTTTCTTTTTTCCAAAACAATATCCATTGCCTCAGTAGAAACAAACTTTCCCAGTCCACGCTTGTTATAAAGGATTTTCTCTTCAAAAAGAAGATTAAGTCCTTTAGCCGCAGTCGCTGGATTAATGGTAAACATATCCGCAAGCTTGTATTGGGAATACACCTTTTCATTAACCTTTAAATTTTCATTTAGTATCTCGTTCTCAAGCCATTCCGCAATTTGAACATAAATTGGAATTGTACTATCCATATTCAGAACCATATCCGGTCCCCCTTAACCAACATAGTGCATTAGTGTTGTAATGTAGTATATATAAAAATGTATGTGATTGCAATATAAATTTTAAAGATAGTTCTTATCTCAAAGAAAAAAGAGATACCAGATTGTATCTCCTAACCTATAACCCATATTGATTTTGTGTAGGCAACTCTAAGACCCAGCTTCTCCATATTATTCGAACTGACGCTAGCATATTTAGCTTGTCCTACAATTAATTCAGCTCCTTTAATATGAGCATCCCTTATTCTTTCTTTTAGCAACGCTTGATGTACACCTTGATTTCTCTGTTCAGGGACAGTTGCTGATGCCGCAAGGGTTGCAATCCCATTTTGGTAAAACATAACTGCTACCCCAGCTGGGTAACCATTAACAGTTGCTATGTAAAACTCCCATTCATCAAGTGGATGAAGTACTTGATTATTTTGAGCAATCCCCGGCTTAATAAATTCAGGTAAGCCGAATCCCCTAACATAGATATCTGCATACAATTCAAACTCGTCTTCTTTTAATTTACGTACTGAAATGGATGGATTAAAACCTTCGACAATACTAAGTTCACTACCATATAGTACACTATGAAAATTGCTTTGATAGAAGCCTTTACTAGCTAATATCTTTAATAACTCCGAATTAGCAGAGGCCGGTGTGATTTCTAGTTGAATGAGAATATCTTTTTCTTTATAAAAATCTATGATTTTATCAACTTCATCAATATCTTTATAAGTCAGGTCTCTTACCGTATTGAAGGAAGGGCCAGGAATCCCTTTCACATAGAAAGCTGTTGCTTGTCCAAACTGCTTTATTTCAACTCCCATCGGATTCCTCGGAATGTCCTGAATTGCAGTAAGTCTCGAATGAAGCATATCTATTTCCGAAACTTCAATTCTTCTAGCCAATTCACCAGTTAATACTGGAACCATGAATAACTCCCCTTCCTTAATCGATACCTACAATAGAGCTTCTACGTTCTAAGAAAACAACGTCTCTCCACACACCATTAAGTTGCCCAACCCGTTTTCGAGTTCCTACAATATCAAATCCAAATCGTAAATGAAGCTTAATACTAGCAATATTTTCAGCAAAGATTAACGCTTGCAACGTCCAAAAGCCCGATTCTTCACTTGCTCTAACTAATTCCTCTAATAACGTTGCTCCAACCCCCATGCCAGAACAAGCACTAGAAACATAAATACTATCCTCTGCAACACCACGATATGCTTTCTTTTGAGTAGTTTGACTTAAGGCAGCCCAGCCAACAATTTGCTCATCTAAACGGGCAACTAACCGACAGGATTTCACGTGACCCTTATCCCATTCTTCCCGTGTAGGAGGCTCTATATCAAATGTAGCATTACCAGTGTGAATACCTTCCAAATAAATTTCACGTACCGCTTCCCAATCCTCTTGTCCCATCTGCTTAATTTTCACCTGTTGTTTTTCCACGTTACCTCACCTAGTCGTCTATAGATTTATCCAAAATCTTCTTTTAACAGTACCATCTGAATCCTTCTCGGAATGAGCTTCCACGCCACCATTGTTCAAAATTACTTTTGCAGAACCAGTATTATCCTCATCACATGTGACTAATACTTTTCCCATCTCTAATTCCCTACATTTATCTAGGGCTTCACTTAAAATAAACGTAGCATAACCCTTCTTCCTTTCAGAAGGGCGAACACTATATCCAATGTTTCCACCTATTCGATAGAGAAAATCATTTAATTCATGACGAATATCTAGCATTCCTAGCACTCTATTTTCATCATTTACTAGAAAATAACTTGAAAACGGCAACCACTTGCCTAATCCTTTTTCTTTCTTTACTAAATCATCCAGATAGGCTTCATAACTATCAAACCCATCCAGATTAAAACAACTGGGAATCATTCTAGTTGATCCCCATTCTTCTTTGTATGTACGATGTTCTTTCTCCCATTCTAATGATGGCCTGACTAAACGCATTCGTATTCCCCCTTTATACAAAAACAACGAATTGATTAAATCCATTTTAATCAATTCGTTGTTTAAAGAAAAGAACTATTTTTTCCTTGCTTTGATCCACCCATCGATAATATCCCAAACTAGCCCAATTAGTAGAATGGCTACCGTAATCCTAGTACTATTTCTCCAAATGGCTTCCCCAATCTGATAGCCCTCCGAACCTTCCGCTACAACTCCAGCTTGAACTAAATCGTTCATAAACTCCGGATTCCAAAAAGAATCGCCAGTAATTAGGAAGAATATAACCACAATTCCTAATATGTTAATCACGGTTGTATAACCTACTAATTTCATTGTCCACTTTCCAGAAATAAGCTTTAAACATTCTTTTACAATGAAAGTTGCAAAGAATAACAACACAAATGGCATATACATCGAAAAGGCTTCTTCATTTAAGAATGGAACAACCTCTTTAAATCCATTATCATTAAACACATAAATTCCAAAGAAATCACTAGAGAATGCAAACCATACCATTATTATTACATAAAAAATTATCGCAATAATCGGTTCAGATCGCTTAATTCGTCTTTTGGGGTCTGGAATTGCTGTTAACATTGCAGGACTCCAAGCTTTATCTAGTCCTAGATCCTTTGTCTTCAAACCCCCACCATATTCAACTAATACAAACATTAATGCAACCCAACCAAGCGCCTGTGGTAAACCAGTAACTAGGGCTACAATTAACTTAACAAAGTGATCCAATATCTCAGGTGGGGTTATGATGGATTGAATAACAAAAACAGCCCCTAACCCAACTGACATAGAGATCAATACGATTTTTAGAACAATAAGAAATGGGTCATATAACTCTGGGCCAATTAGATACTTTTTTGTACCACGATACTTGTTTGCCATTTCCCTAGGACTACCCAATTCTAATAAAACTTCCTCTACTACTTGATTACTAGCCTCACCACTACCGATACGCTCTTCTATCATGTCTTCAATCAATCCACGGAGTTCGATCGCAATATCATCACGTTGATTTTGTGGTAGCTTCTGCGTGACTGCATAAATATACCGTTCAATCATCTCCATTTTCCTCATCCTTTCTAGTATGAATCAAGTCATCTAAACTCCTTACAATACCCTCCCATTCCTTACATAATTGTTCGTAGACCGCTTTTCCCATTTCACTTAATACATAATACTTCCGTGGTCTTGCCTCATTTGTATCCCAGCTACTTTCAAGCAAACCTTGCTTTTCCAATCTTCTAAGTAGTGGATACAATGTGCCCGGTTCTACTGGAACTCCCTTTTCATTTAACATCGTTACAAGAGAATAACCATATTGCGGACTTGAAAGCTGGCTAAGTACGCCAATTGTAATCGTACCCCGACGTAACTCAAGCATTAACTTATCGATATGTTCTTGTTCGTTCAACGTTATCAACTCCTAACCACATTATAGTGTATGACGCACACTATTGTAAAGTGCATATTATTAAAAAATAAAAAACATGATTAGATACACTCCAATCATGTTTTTTGATTAACGTTCGTATTCCATTGCAAGCTTAGTTTCTTCATGGTATTTAGCTGGCCACTTTGACCTTATCATTATCGCTGTGATGAAATACGGTATGAAGGATGCAAAATGGAACCCTATATTTGTAAAAGATACTTCCTCAAACACCACTTCAGAAAACGTATCTCCTATAAAGGTACTGACAAGAAAGAATGCTAACACAATCATTACTTGTGAGTATATCCAATGCAAAATGCTTTTCCAATACTTTGTTTTCTTTAGTCGATAAACGTATAAAACATAAGAACTTAAAATAACGATATATGGAATGATATTCGTAAAAACAATAGATCTTTCTTTAATTAATTCATACTCAGCAAAGCCAAAGATAACTAAATATGCAGCAAATTGTACTATAAAAAGTATCCAAATTGGATATCTGAAATTAAAGATGCCTCGTCTTTCTAAACTTTCTTTATACATTGGACCCATTTCTGGCTGTGGTTTCTCCGAGGTATATCCATTGAACTCCTTATTCTCGAATATATTTCCCATTATAGGTAAATTTCTTGTTTTCATCTTAGAATCCAGAATCTCCAATAACTTTTTTTCCGGAATAAGATATAGTTGCCTTTCCGTAAACTCAATAGAAATATGTAAATCAAATAAGGATTTAAGCAAATAATTCATTGCCTCTTTAGTATACTCTTCGTGCTGTAGCATAAGGTGACTAATTTGCTGATTCTCTTCATAAATTAAATGAATAACAGGATATACTAAAAATCGATCCTTATAATGGAGATTTTTACGCACTTCAACAATTTCTCTAGATATTACACATCTTTTTACTCGAGAAAAGTCTAAATAGCCTTCCCTATATTCCTCGCCAACCATATGATGCTTATATGCAAAGCCTTTACTTGATATCTTATAACTATTAAATTGATTATTAATTTTTAACATAGATACATAATAACTTACCATCATAAACACAATTGCTATAACAAGTGGTGCTAACGTTATATAGAAAGCCATGAAAATTGTTTCGCGGTTATTATCTAAAAAATAAAATGGAAATAAGAAATAAAAAATTCCACCTGCGACCATTGCGATAACAATAATGGTTGTACTAATCCATACGAATAAATTGTTTTTATTTTGATATGTGTATTCTGAGTTATTTACCATAAGTTCCCCCCACCTCTTGTTAAATATAACGAAAAGGAAGGCAGTTAGGTTTCAAAAATAATAACTGAACTGATTTGTGTTGCGATTGACAAATCCCGTATAATTAGATTTCATGGAAGTAGACAGATTAAAACAGGAGAATTTTAATGAAAATTTATGTGGATGCAGACGCTAGTCCCGCTAAAGATATAGTTATATCAGTAGCCAAGGTATTTACTATCCGAGTCGTTCTTGTAAAAAGTATTAACCACTTTTCACATGATGAAGAAATGGAGGGGGTAGAAACCGTCTATGTCGATACAGGGGCAGATGCAGCTGATTACCGGATTATGCAACTAGCAGAAAAAGGCGATTTAATTATAACGCAAGATTACGGACTTGCTTCTTTGGGCTTAGGAAAAGGTTGTCTTGTTTTACATCATAAAGGATTTGCCTACACGAATAAAAACATTGACCAGCTACTGCAAACTCGCCATTTAAGCGCTAAGGCTAGAAGGAGCGGCCAAAGAACAAAGGGACCTAAGCCATATACCGATGAAGATCGGCAAAAGTTTCGAGACTTATTAGAAAAAACCATTCAGTATAAGGTAGAAAAAGGGAGCAATGATGATTAATTGCCCCCTTTAGTCATTTATAGTTTTTGAATAGTAAAATTCACCTGAAGTACTGCACAATTTTGTGGGAACGGATTCCCCAACACCCAGTAACTAACACCTCTTAATCCGTATTCTTTGACGGTATCATATTTAACTTGCACACTCCTTGCATCCTCAAACCAAACCTCATGCTTCTGACCGCCCGAATCCGTATACCGGTAAAACGGAGACTGGTATGTATCATCATATAGAATACTAACATTATTTCTGGCTGCGAGATTCATAGCTTCTTTCGGGCTTACTGTTTTAGCAAAAGTCCCTTGTACCCAAGGAACCTTCCAATCACGCCCATATAGTGGCATCCCCATCATTATTTTATTTCTCGGTATTACCGTTACTGCATAATCCAATATATCTCTCACTTTATTAATTGGAGCTATTGCCCAAGGTTCTCCGCCTGCCCATCCCCACTCATAAGTCATTAGCACAACAAAGTCACATAGCTCCCCATGTACTTCATAGTCATGTGCTTCATAAAGAAGTCCTGATTGATTCTTTGATTCCTTTGGAGCTAAAGCAGTAGAAACCGATAGCCCCAGTGGTCGTAATCGATTCACTACTTTTCGTAAGAAGTTATTATAATTCTCCCGATCGCCTGGATAGAGATACTCAAAATCTATGTTTAATCCTTCATAACCTTTCACTTGAATGGTGTTTACTATATTTTCAATGAGGGTATCTTGTAAACTAGGATTTCTTAAAAGAGTAGCACCTAAATCTGAATTAAATCCACCTCCAGCATAATTGGTTATTACAAGTAGGGGTGAAATATCATTCACTCTAGCCGCTTCAACAAGGCCAGTCTCACGCATATCTGTCAGACTACCATCCTCCCGAAAGCTATACATGAACGGTGATAGATAGGTAAAGTATCGACCCAATGCAAATACTTCTTGTCTCCCCTGCTCATTTGTCTAAGTGGTATAGGCATTTGTTTCAGCTGTTGACCTTGGCTTTCTCGGAATTCTTAATTGTTGACCTGGATAGATTAAAGAGGGACTTTCCATTCGATTTGCCTGTAGGAGTTGATTAATTGTTACACCGTAGCGTTGGGCAATGACCCAGAGGTATTCACCTAATTGAATCGTATGTATACGATAAGGTATTTCTAGTAATTCACCAACAAAAATTAAATTAGGATTAGAAATGTTATTAAATTGCTGTAATTCCTGTACCTTAACTCCAAGATTACTTGCAATCGCCCACATATTATCTCCCGGTTGAACAACATATTCAAGATGCGGCTCTGGGATAACAAGTGACTGACCAACTACCAAAATATCAGGGTTTTCCAATTGATTAAGATAAATAATCTGGTTTACATCTGAATTATACACTTTAGCAACCTGCCACAAAACCTCTCCTTGACTCACGACATGAATTTGCATGTAACTATCCCCCAATACAATTGATTACTATTCTCAAACATATTCTAATAGAGGCTGTCCTAGTATTGAATTAGGGGAAATAGATAGGATTTTTGTACTTTTATTTCTTTAACATTGAAACAATCTTACTAGTTCCATATGGGCACTTAACCAAAGTAGTTTTTTTGATATTATCCTTATATCCTCTTTACATCAATAATGACAAACCTACTACCAGGTATGCTTGGAATTCGTATCATACTATATCGAAGATCCTGCTTCGGAACCACATACTCCACCTTGCTGATTAGGAATTCAAGTACCACTTTCATCAATTCAATTGTTAACCATTCCCCCGGACAGCGATGCCCACGATAATAATCACCACCACCTTGTGGAATAAAGTTATAAAAGCTCTCTTCTCTATCCCTAAATCGTTCTGGATTAAAAGTATATGGTTTTTCCCAGATATCAGGATGATGGTTCGTTCCATAAAGATCAAGGAGAACTAAGTTTCCTTTTCTGAAATCATGACCATTCCACAGAAAATCCTCTCGTACTTTAGCTGTCAGTAATGGAAAAAAAGGGTAATACCTTCTAACTTCCCGGACAAAGAGTTCTGCATATTCAAATCCTTCAGTTCGAAGCTTATCTTTTTCTTGTGGATTCTCATATAATGCCAACGCTTCGAAAGTAATATAAACAGAAACTGCGACAATCGGCCGCAAAATATTGAGTAGTTCCACTGCAACAATTTGCTCATTTAATACTTCTCCATTTTTATCTTGGTACCACGACATTTTATACAAAGCAGAATCTTTATTAGCATTGACTTTTCCATTGCGTACTTGCCCGATAAGTTCTCGAAGCCAAACTTCTGCACTATTTCTAGAGATTCTTCCCTTCCAATGCCTCAGGCCCAATGCTCCGGCACTATCAAACATAGCCTCAAGTTGAGTTGCCCTTCTAAAAACCGCTTTATCATCCAATGGTATACCCGCCCATGCGCAAGCTACTTTCGTGAGTAGCTGAACCATGTCATTGTATACCACAACCATTTTTTGCTTTTCCCATTTGTCTACTGCATTCTCTAAGTGACTTTCAAGTAACGAACTTATATCGTCTAGTCTTTCTTTTGTCATTAATGACATGAATAGTTCTTTACGATGTCGATGATTATCCCCATCCATGGTTTGAATGGCATGCTCCCCAAATAAAGTTTGCCGTAGCCGCTTCGGTGCAGCACCTTTACGAATCAGTTTATCTTCATCATAAAAAGTCTTAACAGCCTCTTCCCCAGCTATACAAATAGCTTTTTTTCCACCAAGAATGCGTGTTTCAAATATATCTCTACCAAATTTATTTCTCCTATTTGTAATATAGTTGTACCCCTCTAATAATAACTTTACGGTATTATCAATCCCTTTATCCACTGGAATTTGTTCCCGATATGGCATATTTTTCACTCACTTCTATATGGTATATTCCTTGTATAGTCTGTTTTAGAGCTCCTCCCTTTATGCACAGTTCCTTTCATTTACTCTTCGTGTGACAGTCATTATAATAAAGGAGAGGTGAATGACATGGCGCGTGAACGGAAGTTTTCAAATCGAGAACTTTATCAAGCTACGAAAGAATTACTTTTGAGTCATGGATATGAGGGCTACACTTTCACATTGCTCGCTAATCAATTAGATGTTTCAAGGGCTGCAATTTATAAATACTATGAAAATAAGGAAGAGCTTTTAAGCGAATATATGCTTTATGAATTGACAAACTTCTTAACTAAATTAAAAGAGGTGAATAAAGAGAAAACATTTCTTGATCAGTTCCATGCATTATTTGATGTTATCTTTGATGATATGAGTCTTTATCAATTAAGGGAAATAGGTATACAAATTCCAAAGGTAAATAAGAAAGTAGCTATGAATAAACAAAAAATAAGTCATATCATTACGGAGTTGTATACATCACTCCAACATTTCATAGACTTAGGAAGACACGAAAAAATATTAAGAGGAGATATACCTAGCAACATCGTATTAGGCATGATTTTCCAAACAGTTAATATCCCTAACACAGAGGGTATTTCACACCAAGATTGGGTAAATAGTATGAAAGATGTCATTTGTAACGGAATGTTCATTAACGAATAATTGACACAAGTGTAACTTTCAAGTGATAATAAAGTGAAACTTCACTCAGTGGGGCTTTGCTCTTCTCCACTGAGTGTTAGTTGAACGAATCGGGCTTTTACTGGCTGTTTGATCCCCCACTTATTTTTCTTCGCTTCTATCAAAGTCTTGATGGGGGGGGCTTACAGCCAGTTAACCTGCGATAAAATATCGGTTCTTAGATACCGTTATTTTTTCATTCAAAGTTACACAAACGTAACTATTAGAAAGGATTTTTATTTTATGAAAAATTTACTACAGAAAATAACTGATAGAGTTTCGACTAAAAAAGGAATGTGGATCACATTAGCTTCATGGATACTTATCATGGTCATCCTGACTGTTACTGTTCCTAGCGTAAGAGATTATCAAGTTACATCGATTGATTCCTTGCCTGAGGATATGCATTCCGTCGTTGCAAACGAAAAAATCGCTACCTATTTTGGCGATAGTGAGTTATTACCAGCTATCTTGGTTCTTCAATCAGAAGGTGAGATTGAAGAACAGGATTTAGTCACGATTACGGATACGGTAATTGCAGAAGATATTAGTGGTCTGAAAGAAATCGTTCCAATGGGAAAACTCCCTGAACCAGCTACCAATACATTTTTCTCAAAGGACCGGTCAACAGCCATTATCCCCGCTAACTTAGATGCTAATTTAGATACACCTGAAGTAAAAGAAGTACTAGACGAAATAACCACTATTATTACGGACAACACAGATTTGTCCGTGTCGGTTACAGGACCTGCGGGAATTGCGGTTGACACGACGGATTTATTTACAAGAGCCGATATCGTCTTAATTATGTCCACCATTGGAATTATCCTAGTGCTATTAATTATTATTTACCGTTCACCATTAATTGCATTAATTCCATTATTAGCAGCAGTATTTGTCTATCAAATTGTAACGCAGCTCCTTGGACTATTTGGTAAAGCTGGACTCCTCATGAGTTCCCAGTCCGTGTCCATTATGTCGGTATTGTTATTTGCAGCAGTAATTGATTACTCCTTATTCGTATTCTCTAGGTATCGAGAAGAACTGAAGCAACATGAAGATAAACATACGGCAATGAAATTAGCGATGAGAGGTACGGGATTACCTGTCTTCTACTCAGGTGGAACGGTATTTCTTGCTATGATTATCTTGATCTTTGCAGATTTAGGGGATTATAAAAACTTTGCTCCAATCTTCGGTACAGCACTAGCTGTTATCATGGTATCATCGGTTACACTTGTACCAGCTTTATTTACCATCTTTGGTCGAAAATCGTTTTGGCCAGTTATTCCAAAAGTTGGCGATACGAATGTAAAAGCTAGCTCTATTTGGAGTAAAATTGGAAAATTTGTAACAAAAAAGCCGATTGTTTCCATGAGCATTGTTGGGATATTTATTGTATTAAGTTCAGCTTATAACTTGAATCTTAAATATGAATTTGATCTAATTAAATCCTTCCCAGATGATATGCCATCTAGAGCTGGGTATGAAGTGTTAGAAGAAAAGTTTGCACCGGGAGATCTTGCTCCTACTACTGTTCTTGTAGAATCAAATAAAGAAGTATCAGAAGAAAGTCAACAAGCTTTATTAGATGAACTTTTGAAAGAAGAACATGTCAGTACAGTCAGAGTTGAAAATCAAACGGAGAATCAAAAAGTTGTTTCTTATAGCCTGACATTTGATGATAGTCCGTATGCGATTGAGTCTATTAATGCATTAGAAGATATTCGGGAAAAGTCAGATGATATTCTTAATGCTAGTAATGTGAGCGGGGAATTGTACTTTGCTGGTGAAACATCTGCATCTCTTGATGATAGAAATACAAATGACCGTGACCTTGTCGTTATTGTATTACTAGAGACACTATTAATCTTTATCATGTTAATCTTCCTAACCAAGTCATTCAAAATGCCACTATATATGATGGGAACGATTATCGTCTCATTCTTTGCTGCATTGGGATTAGGTATGTTCTTAACTAATTTATTCTTTGACATTGATACTATTAGTACTCGCGTACCGGTGTATGCTTTCATATTCCTTGTTGCTCTAGGAGTCGATTACAATATTATTTTAGTTTCTAGATTTATGGAGGAGCGGGAAAAGCATTCCATTAAAGAAGCTACTCGCATTGCAGTCGCAAATACTGGTGGAGTAATTTCCTCTGCAGGTATTATTTTAGCAGCCACATTTGCGGTACTGATGACCCAACCTATTCAACTATTATTCGTATTCGGATTTATTGTTGCGGTTGGTATTTTGATTGATACTTTCTTGATAAGGGGAGTATTATTACCAAGTTTAATTGTATTGTTTGAGAAAGATAAAAAGCGAGATAAGGCATAAAGAAAAATAACCTGAAGGATGGATTCCTTCAGGTTATTTCATTTTTGAACGGGTAGCAATGAGAAAAGGGCTTTTTGCTCATTATTAATCAATAACTTAATAATTGGATAGACTCCTCCCCCTTTGATAGAATTATCCTTAGCAAAGATAATTTCAAAGGGGGACATTTTTATGAAAATTGTATCAATCGAACCAACTCCAAGTCCATATTCCATGAAAATAAATGTAGACGAAACAATGCCAGATGGAAAAACGGAAAACTATAAACTTGGTGATGACTTGGCAGGTGCCCCTTCTTATATACAGGACCTCTTCTCTATTAATGGAGTAAAGGGGATTTATCGTGTAATTGATTTTATTGCCTTGGAACGGGATGCTCGTACTCCTTGGGAAGAAATTTTACCTGAGATTCAACGTACACTTGGTTCAGCTGAAGAAAAGCAAACGGAAAGAAACATAGATCAGTCGTCAGTTGACAATCATTTTGGGGAAGTAAAAGTATTCGTTCAAATGTTCCGCTACATTCCAACTCAAGTTAAGCTTGAGGAAGGTGATACAGAGCATCGATTTGGCCTTCCAGACCGTTTCATGAATGCTGCAATTGAGGCATCTGTGGCATCGGACAATATGCTAGCTGAGCGAAAATGGGTAGAACAGGGGCCACGCTATGGTGACTTGGAAGATATCGGCAAAGAGGTAGTGGAGGAAATATCAGCTACATATGATGATGGCCGTTTGAAAGAATTGGTCCAGTATGCAATCGATAATAAAACTGCTCCGTCAAGGTGGATTAAAGTTACCTTGGATATGCTTGATCATCCAGACTGGAGAGAGCGCTATGCTGCACTTGACAAAATGGATCCAACCATCGACGACCTACCTGTTTTAGATAAGGCACTTGATGACGAAAAAGCATCCATCCGACGTCTCGCAACTGCATATCTTGGAATGCTAGATGATGAAAAGGTCCTACCATACTTATATAAAGCATTGAAGGATAAAGCAGTTAACGTAAGAAGAACTGCCGGAGACTGCTTATCAGACTTAAGCTTGGCAGATGCAATTCCCGAAATGATTCAAACATTAAAAGACAAAAGCAGGCTAGTTCGTTGGCGTGCAGCGATGTTTTTATATGAAATAGGTGACGAATCTGCCATCCCAGCAATTCAAGAAGCACTGGATGACCCGGAATTTGAAGTGAGAATGCAGGCTAAAATGGCGTTAGCACGTATTCAAGGTGGAGAAGAAGGTAAAGGCTCCATTTGGCATCAAATGTCACAGTTGATTAATACAGACAAACAGGGGCGAATGTGATGTTAGTTAGAGAAGCTATGCCTTCAGATGCTGCAGGACTTGCAGAACTAATTCAACAAGTGGAAAACACTTCACAATATATGCTATGGGAGCCTGGTGAAAGAAATATTCAGCCAGACCAACAACAAAGGATGATGGAAAGAATTCAGGGAGAAGATAACTCCACTATTTTAGTTGCTGAACAAGATGACCGCTTAATGGGGTATCTGTTTGCGATTGGAGGCAAACCCAAGAAAACAAAACACTCGGCATATCTCGTAATCGGCATTCATCAGGATTATCGAGGGAAAGGTGTCGGCTCCTTGCTATTTAACGAGCTAAATCAGTGGGCAGCCCATCATCATATTCGTCGGTTAGAACTGACAGTAGTTTCAAGAAACGAACCTGGACTTGCCCTTTATAAGAAAATGGGATTTGATATTGAAGGAACAAAGAAAGAATCGTTATTTATCAATGGTGAATATGTTGATGAATATTATATGTCTAAAATATTTCAGCAAAAAGATTAACACTATATTCAGCCTAAATAAGAGTAAGGCAAAAGTTAATTCTTTTGCCTTATTCTTATTTAGGCAATCCCTTTTTTGGGACCTACTTTAAGTAAATTTGCTTGTATCAATCTACTTCTTACCGTTATTCCAATCCAGCTTGCCAAGAAGGCTTTTATAAAACCAACAACAAGGAATGGATAAACACCAGCGAGAAGTGCAGCATTCCAATCTAAATCTAAAACAAACTTTAATTGTATCGTCCCAAATGTTAACGTAATAAACATCCCGATACTATTTGCAATAAATGCCATAGGAATCGTAAATTTTGTCTTTTCTAAAATAATACCAGTAAAAAAGGCAGCAGCAATAAATCCAAATACATATCCTCCTGAAGGACCAACTAACACTTGCAATCCAGCTCCAAATCCAGCAAATACAGGCACTCCAATAGCACCAATTGCCAAATAACAGACCATCGCAAGTGCACCTTGTCGACTACCAAGTACAACTGCAGCAATCCCCACTGCAAGTGTTTGGCCACTTATCGGAATTAAAGGTAATGGAATTTCTATTTGCGCTAAAATCCCCGTAATAGCTGCGAATATAGCAACATTCATCATAACTCTTAATCTTCTGCCCTGTTCTTCCATATGTAAGCTCCCCCTTTTTATACAAACCCTTCTATCCAACTAATTATCTTCCAAAATTATATGATGGTGAACACCTAATTGTCAACCATAAATATTACAAGTTGACAATTTGCGGATTTACATCGTTCTTCCTATACTATTTTCGAATAAAAAAAGCGCATTTCTGCGCAAAAGTATTTTATATACAAATTAATTATTTCCCTAATAGTGAACTTATCCTTTTAGCTTCTTCTTCCTTATCCAAATACTCAAACAACCCAATCTTATTTTCCCAAGGATCCGAAAATGTACACCATTTAACAGGTACCTCTTCTCTTGAAAAGACTTCCAAATTCTCTACCCCAAGCAAAGTGATTAACCTACTTTTCAACTCTTCTATATTTTCCACACCAAATCGTAGTGGTCCACTTCCTTCAGCAGGGACACCCTCAGAAAGCTGAAGCCAACTTCCCGGAATAATCTCCCACTCTGCAAATCCTGCATGCGGTATAAAGTCTGGCTCTTTGTCTAATAATAATTTATACCAATAAAGACCTTTTTCAAAATCTGAGACTCGAATTTGAATCGTCATTTCGAAAATCATCCATTTCACTCCACTCTATAATATTTGTAAGCGAGGTTAAGTAAATGAAGAAATCATTCGTCAAATTACTATGTTGTTCTTTTCTATGTTTTGGAATGCTCACCATCTATCAACCCATAGATTTTATATCTGCCCAAAAAGAAGTCCCTTCCTATGCAAAGTGGGGGCGTGTAGCTATGCAAAAGGTAAAAGAAAAATATCCAGAAGCTAAAATTGTTGATTATCTCCATGTCGGCCGAAAAAAGGGAGATAAAACCTCAACTGAAACGTTTAAATTGTGGTTAGAAGCACCTAAAAAGGAATTTGGTATCTTTATCGATATTACGTTTGATAATATCACAGAAAAAGTAGTGGATATTAAATACCGTGAAGTATCTAGTTAAGTTGATAATACCACAACATTTTGTAACACAAACAGATAAGGCCCAATTCACCAGCGTGAATTGGGCCTTATCTTATTTGCATATACCTTTTTAGTCAGTTTCCTTATTGCAATCGCGCACTAGAGGTACGATACTCGGAAAAGCCCTAGAGTAAGAACGTTGAGATTCCCCAAAGTTCCTACCTCTTTAACCTGCGCACTCTTTCCAAGAAAGCCCCGTATCTTCCTTCTCCTCGATAATAGCTTTAACAAATAACTCCTTTGTAAAGTCAGGAAATAACTCATCTACAAAACACAGTCTTGCCTCTGAGGATTGCCACATTAAAAAGTTACTTACTCTCTTTTCTCCACCGCTTCTAATCACAACATCTGGATCTGGTAGTCCTCTAGTATAAAGATACTTTTCAAAAGTCACCTCATCCAAATCATCTATAGCTAAGCCATTTTCCTTGGCATCCTTAAGTACACGGTAAATTGCTTGAAGAATCTCACTCCTACTACTATAATTCAAGGCAAAATTCACGATTAAGCCCGTATTATTTTTCGTTTTCCTCATTGCCCTCTCAACCGCATTCCTTGTTTTCTTCGGTAACCCATCAACATCACCCGAAATAAGAATTTTAATATTTCTCCTCATGAACTCAGGAAGTTTTTGATTAAAGAATTTAATTGGTAAACTCATTAAATAATTCACTTCATCTTTTGGCCGCTTCCAGTTTTCCGTTGAAAAGGCATATAGTGTAAGAACCTTAATACCCTGTTCAGTGCTTGCATCAATTATATCTTCCATTGCCTTTGTACCTGCATAATGCCCTTCACTTCGGGTAAGTCCCCTACTTTTCCCCCAACGTCCATTTCCATCCATTATAAGTGCCACATGTGTCGGAATCGTACTCATATAACTCCTCCTCATAATTCTAATTCGCGAAGTCTTTCCACAACCTGCTGTTTCTTGAAATTAAATGACTGCCAATTATCAAGCTCAAGATAACCAATCATTTCTTTTCGACTTTGAAGTATTATCTTTAGCTCTGGATAATTCGGATCTTGTTCATACAAGGTTATCAGTCCATCAATACCGGAATAAGACAAGCTATTTAAATAATAAACATCAATTTTACCAGTTTCTTCATAACGCTCTAAATTATTCTCAACGATTATTTCTTCCAAATCGATTGCATTCAATCCAGTGTAAAATAGTAAGCCAGCAATAAAGTAAAAATGTATGATAGATATTCTTTCCAGCCACACACGAATAAAGGTATAAGCGAATATGACGATTAAGAATAACATGAATGTATGTGCTAAAATTCGTTCTAGTGTAAAACCATATGCCGCTTCATACATACTTAGACGCAAGTAGGCAGACGTAAGCATAATGCCACTCACTACAATAAGTAAAGAATACAAAACTTTTAAGAAATACCCCATTGATTCTTTCTTCACTTTTACAAACTTTAAGCAGCCCAATAATATGGACCAGTTAAACAATGTTACTAATAACAATTCAAAAAAACCTTTTCTTGCGTATTCCGCATAGGTTAAATTTTCCTGAAGTGCATCTCCAAAGAAATATTTAAATTGAACTGCGACGAATAATAAGTATATTCCGTTTAACAAAACTAGGATTGTCGCAAGTGTAATGCCATCCCATTTTGTTTTCTTTTGATCCATTGTCGGCCGAATAATTGGTGGAACATACCTTTTATAAAGTACTTGAAATGCGCCAAAGAATAATAAGGTTAAAAGGAGCACAAGAATAACCCGAAATACACCTTCCAAGAAATTCAATTTAAAAATAAACTCTGGTACCTTCATTACTACATTGCCAAAGTTAACATCCGCTAACATCAAAAGAAATGTAATAAAAAATAGCAATGGTCCTCCAATTAATAGTCCAATTACAATCCGTTTAATTGTTTGTGTAGTTTCCTTTTTCACTTGCTTAAATAGTACCCGTTTTAAGATAACCTTTACCAAACGTTTTCCATAAGCAAAGGTTTGCGAAAACTTCTGCATGATACGTTGAAAGAAAGGAACGGATATCCAGTCCACATGGTTTGGTGCAGTGATTAAAACAATATGAATGAACACAAGTATAGGAATTGCGATGATATTCAGTACATAAAATGATTCATTATCATGAAACAAATAGGAAGCTGATAATGTCCATATAACTAGCATTAACAATAAACCAATTCGACGATGATTAAAATTAAAACCAAATCGGTAATAAAGTACTGCATAAAATGCTGCAATGAAAATAGGATAAGAAACCCCTATGATTCCATGAAAGAAACTTAGCTCTGCTAGCACTCCAAGCCCCAGACAAATGAATAAAAACAACAAATTTTTCTTTCGTTCTTTCATTATGTTTCACCACCTAGATAGATAATCTATATACATCGTTATTCTATGTATATAGGCAAAAAAACGATTGATTTTCATGATACCGCGGGCAAGGTGACCTTTTTACACAGATGCTTTCCTTCCCCAACGATATCCAATCCAACTTATCGGATATAGTACAATTGTTAATAAGATACACGCCAGAATGAACGGGCCATTTAAAAGTGGCTGAAACCATTCATGCGGAATGAGTTTAAAGACGATTAGATACATGAGTAAGAGATTCGGTATAACCGCATATGTAAATGTTCTACGAAGTATCTTCAATCCGCCACTACCAAATTCTTTACCAATTTCATAACCAAGAAGTCCCCAGAATGCCATATAAACCATGATGATGATTGACGGGACTGCTGTCAGCCTTTTCCACAACAGTTCAATCCATTCAAACTGATAAACGTTATAAGCAACCGTAAGCGCGATTCCACCAAAGAAAATCAAGATGTTTAATACAACAAACAGGATTTGCATCTTCTTAGGTGTTACCTTGGCTTCTTCTTTCCATATCGAAGCAATTTCATCTGGAGATCCAAGCCGCCTTACAATTTCCTCATACTTGCCTATGGCAGAAGTTTCCCCTTCATGAAGAATTTCATAAACATGAGAACGGTACTCTGCAATAATTTCTTCTTTTTCAGGGTGCTTTCCAAGAGCCTGATTAAGCTCCTGGAAAAACTGTTCCTCCCCCGTACTCACGATTCACTTCTCCCAATTAGGTTATTCATCACCTGCACATAACGATGCCATTCACTGGTTTTAGCCGCAAGCATTTCTTTACCTTCTGTGGTTATTCGATAATACTTTCGAGCAGGACCTTTTTCTTGGTTTTGCCAATAACATTCAATATATTCCTGCTTTTCAAGCTTGTGAAGCGCAGGGTACAATGTTCCTTCTTTCATTTGGAAGTTATGCTCACTACGTTGGTCCATTTCCTTAACAAGCTCATAACCATACATATCACGTTCATTTAAAAGCTGTAGGACAAGAAGTGATGTACTTCCTTTAACTAGCTCACGATCAAACATATTCTCACCTACCTAGAATTATTAGGTAACTATACTATATAGAATTTCGAGGTATATGTAAAGCCCAATTTTTAAATTTATTTTACCTTCGCATAAACACAAGTATCGCGAAGTTCCTTTCTATAAACATCATAGCTGTCCTTTCTCAAAATACCTTCTAGTATAAAGCCTGCCCTTTCCGCTACAGCACTACTCCTTACATTTTTAACATCACACCGAATCTCCACACGATTAGCCTGTAGTTCTAGGAAAGCAAAATTAGTTATTCCCTTAACAGCCTCTGTTATATATCCTTTCCCGCTATAGCGACTATCAATCCAGTATCCAATTTCAAATTTGCGGGTATCCCAGTCAATTCTATGTAACCCTGAGTTTGCAATTAAGGCACCCGTTTCTTTATGGAAAACTAGTAGTCTTAGGTCTTCACGAGTAAGGAATTTCACATGTGCTTCACGTATGTTTATTTCATCGCCCTCTTCACTTTGTTCCCGATGTGCCCACGGCATCCACGGTAAAAGTTCATTCATCGAAGCCTGCTTAGATTCATATACGACTTTCCCATCCCCAGGCTTCGGCATTCTAATTAGTAATCTCTCTGTTTCAAACTCACTTGGAAAGTCGATTAGTATTGGATTCATGGTTGGTCCCCCTAGATATTGTAGTATGGTTGATTAATGGATATAAGTGTTTGTTTCAGGTGAGTACGCAACTCTTCATGTTTGTTGATTACTTCTAAGTGTAAAAGTAAACTCCGTAAAAATTGTTTGAAATTGGTTCGCTGCATAAAATGCCCCTTGTTTCCATCTATGAAATTTTGCTTAAGTTCACTAGTTATCTCATTAATCTTTTCTCTAACAATTTGTTGGTCCACTCCCCTTTGAAGTAGGGAAACCATTGTAGTTACCATCCTTTCATCCTCTTCAAATAAGAAATAGTCTTTGTCAAAATACATTTTCTTGATAATGGTTTGGGCTATTTCTTCCAATCTAGCGTTAGATAGCTCCGGTTGATTCACCAGTTCATCTAGTGTATCCGCAACATGTGCAATGCTATGTGCCCAACCTTTCTCTTCCACAAACCCACGCACATCATATTCTTTATCTACGTACTCCATTAATTTAACAGAAATCTCATCAATTTCCTCTTCCGCCAAAAATGAGTTTTGTCTATTAACATGCAGTAGCACCGCAATAATTAAGGATGAAAAAGCCCTGGTGAATACAGCATCTTCATCAGCTTCATTTATTTTATAAAATAAATGCTTCTCATCCAGACAAACTTTCATTATTCGATTTAACTCCGGCCGAGGATAATGGTTATTGATAATTAGGTTTGTGAGGCTTGGGTAAATAAGATGGTCTCGTAATTCTGGATCAGTACTTCCAATATGATGGAGCATGGAAGTTGTCAATGTACCTACATCTATTGTGCCAAGGCTCTGAAAATTGTTTTCTTTAAATTGAGTTAAGATTATTTTTAGTTCTTTTTCATTCATATAACACCCACCCTTTTCTTTCATTTTAATTTTGAAGTCAGTCTATTGGACAGAGTTGCCGCTTTTTGCGAATCTTTGTCCTTTAGAACCCGTCTATTAGACAGAGTTGCCGTTTTTTCGGTATCTTTGTCCTTTAGAACCACTCTATTAGACAGAGTTGCCGCTTTTCCGGGATCTTTGTCCTTTAGAACCAGTCTATTAGACAGAGTTGCCGCTTTTCCGGGATCTTTGTCCTTTAGAACCACTCTATTAGACAGAGTTGCCGCTTTTTACGAATCTTTGTCCTTTAGAACCCGTCTATTAGACAGAGTTGCCGTTTTTCCGGGATCTTTGTCCTTTAGAACCACTCTATTAGTCAGATCCACCCATTTTTCGCAAACTTTGTCCTTTAAAACCACTCTATTAGTCAGATCCACCCATTTTTCGCAAACTCTGTCTTTTAAAACCACTCTATTAGACAAATTCACCTTATTCCCTAAAACTTTGTCTATTAAAACCATATTATTCTACTTCATTATCGAAAATCCCTCTTTTTTCCATAAAATAAAAAAGAGAGCCCACATCTCAAGGCTCCCTCACAACCTACCGACCTGAAACATTCTCCAGTCCACCAGGCTTAGTATAATCTGCTAGTTTGTCTACTAATTTATTACTCTCATCATTTAACCCAACCACTTCTACCTTAATTCCATTTTGATGATATTTCTGCACAACCTTATCAATTGCACCAACACCAGAATCATCCCAAATATGTGCATTGGATAGATCTAATTTAATCGTATCGACATCTTCTTTATAATTAAAGCTTTCAACAAAATCAGTTACTGATGCAAAAAAAAGTTGTCCAGAAACCCGGTATACTTTTTTCTTTGCATTTTCGATGGCCATAGCAGTAACTTTCACTTTGGATATTTTAGCAGCGAAGAATAAAGCACTTAAAATAATACCGACTAATACACCTTTTGATAAATCATGTGTAAAGATTACCGTAACGACTGTTGATACCATGACAATAGTATCGGTAACCGGTGTCTTACGAATGTTTTTAATAGCTGACCAATCAAACGTACTAATGCACACCATAAACATGATACCAACCAAAACAGCCATCGGTATTTGAACCAAAAGCCCATTAAATACTAGAATAAGCGTCATTAAAAATGCTCCAGCAACAAAAACTGATAACCTACCGCGTCCACCAGATTTTACGTTAATAACGGATTGTCCAATCATCGCACAACCTGCCATCCCACCGAAAAGACCGGAGACAATATTCGCCATGCCTTGTCCTCGTGCTTCTTTATTCTTATCACTCTTTGTATCCGTCATATCGTCGATAATAGATGCCGTTAGAAGTGACTCAACCAATCCAACAATTGCAATCGATAATGCATAAGGGAAGATAATTTGCAGCGTCTCAAAGTTAAGCGGTATATCAGGGAATAAGAAAATTGGCAGTGTCTGTGTTAGTTCCCCCATATCACCAACCGTTTTTACGTTGCTCCCAGTAAAAATCGCTATTGCTGTAATGACTACAATTGCTACTAAAGGTGCTGGAATCACTTTAACAAATCTCGGTAAAATATAAATAATCGCTAATGCACCAGCAAGCATCGCATACATTTCCCAATTTGCCCCTGTAAAATGTTCAAGCTGCGCCATAAAAATCATAATTGCAAGTGCGTTAACGAATCCAATCATCACCGAGCGTGGAACAAATTTCATTAAACGTCCAAGCTTTAACACACCCATCACAATTTGAAGGATACCTGTTAAAATCGTTGCGGCAAATAGATACTGTAATCCGTGTTCTGCAACCAAGGTTACCATTAATAATGCCGTTGCACCTGTTGCAGCGGAAATCATTCCGGACCTTCCACCAACAAAAGCAATGGTTACTGCAATACAGAAAGATGCATATAGTCCAATCATCGGATCTACACCGGCAATAACAGAGAATGCAATCGCTTCTGGAATTAAAGCAATGGCAACTACAATTCCCGCTAAAATATCACCTCTAATATTTCCAAACCACTCATTTTTTAATGTTGCGATATTCATTCATCCACCTCTTTTAATTTTTGATAACTTTCGACTCTCACGAAAGTCGGGGCCGTAACAAACATATGTATTATAACGGGATTCGACAGTTTTGTGAAATACGTAAGAGAACGGAAACATTTGTCGTTTCCTGATTTTTTCTCGAAATTCCTCGTTATTAGAATCACATATGCTATAATAAAAAACAAAATCCAAGTTAACTATGATGTGAATATAATACTTTTATCGATTGGTAGAGGAGGAAAAACTATGTTTAAGAAGATTCTCTATGCGGCAGATGGATCAGAACACTCCTTAAGAGCAGGGGAAAAAGTATTTGAACTTGCTAGACTTACCCCTCAAACAAAAGTAGATATTATTTATGTTGTCGATCCGAAGCATTCTAAGGACGAGGTTCTAAATAACTGGGGAAAAGATGCGGAAGATGCTAGAAAAGAAAAGCTTGCATTTATCGTTCAGAAAGCCAAAAAATCTGGTGTAGAATTTGAGGTTATTTTCCTCAACGGTGATCCAGGCCCTACCATTGTTGACTATGCAAATAAAAATAATTATGATTTGATTGTTCTTGGTAGTCGTGGTTTAAATAAATTTCAAGAAATGGTTTTAGGTAGTGTTAGTCATAAAGTGGCTAAACGAGCGATGAGTCCGGTGTTAATTATAAAATAAATCTTCAAACTCCCAGGTTTGGGAGTTTTTTTATGTCTGTTCCACAAATTAATGTGCTTTAGGATATGGCAGGGAACACTCTTGAGCAGAGGATAGGATTAATATTGCTGAATTAATTTTAGTCTAAGGATTAATATAAGTAGGGCAAGAAATTTATTTCATTATTTTTAAAAACATTAAAACAAATTATTAATATCCTGGAAATAATGTATGATATGAATAGAAAAAGAAGACAAATCATTATTTCCATAATAAACAGGTAGCATATAAGGAAGTGAGTACATGAATCAAGCAGCCATTATATTCCAAGACGTCAATTATTCGGCAGAGGGTCTACATATTATTAAAAATATCACCGGTTTCTTCCCAGAAGGTAAAATCACAACCCTTGTTGGTCCATCCGGGGCTGGGAAATCCACTCTGTTTAAGCTATGTAACGGACTACATTCTCCTGATTCAGGGGAAATCTTAATTAAAGGGAAACCAATAGATACGTATAATCCAATAGAATTACGTAGAAGAGTTGGTATTGCATTGCAAAGTGCAACGATGATTAAAGGAAGTGTATTAGAAAATCTAGAACTTCCACTTACATTACAAGAAAAGACAATTGATAAGGAATATGCAGAGGAACTACTTCATGACGTTGGATTAGCTGGAGACTTTTTGAAAAGAAATGCCATGGACTTATCAGGTGGGCAAAAACAAAAACTATCTATTGCGCGGACACTGGTAAACAAACCCGATATTTTACTACTAGATGAAATTACCTCTTCCCTTGATAGAGTGTCACAACACGATATTGAGGAACTAATTGAGAAGATTAACAAAAAATACGGGACAACCATGATATGGATTACCCATAATCTTGAACAGGCATTAAGAATTGGACATTTTACCTGGGTGATGATGAATGGTGAACTGATTGAATCGGGGGAAAGTTCTATTTTAGAAAATCCACAGGACGAGCGAGTAAAGCAATTTGTTAAGGGGGAAATAGAATGACATATCTCACCCTTTCACTGACACTAATTTTTGTCCTAATCCCAATTATTCTTTCTCGGACATTAAAGCTTGGTTTAGAGAAGGACACACTTATCGCAACAGTCCGATCGATTATTCAATTACTAGCAGTTGGTTATGTTCTGCAATATGTATTTGAAGCTGACAACATCATTTTCATTCTACTCATGGTTTTACTAATGATTGGAGCTGCGACCCAGAATGCCCGGAGAAAAGGGGATTCTATTCGAGGAATTACGTGGAAACTATTTGTTACATTCGTTTTTATTGAAGTTTTAACACAAAGCATCTTATTAGGATTTAATATCGTGCCACCGACCCCACAGTATATTATCCCGATTAGTGGGATGGTAATTGGCAATTCGATGGTACTTGGGATTCTATTTTTGAATCGTTTTACAGCTGAGGTAGAAAGTCGCCAAGATGAAACAGAACTGATTCTAACCTTAGGCGGAACACCAAGACAGGCGATTCATACGCAATTAATTACTTCTATTAAATCAAGCACCATTCCAACGATTGAAAGTCAAAAGACAATCGGTCTTGTTCAATTACCTGGGATGATGAGTGGGCAAATTATTGCTGGGGCAGATCCGGTTCAAGCGGTGCAATTTCAATTGTTAATCCTGTTTTTACTATTAACAACTGCTGTGGTAACAAGCATTATGCTTGGCTTTCTTTCCTATCCAACCTTATTTAATAAACGGATGCAGTTTTTAAAATTAAAGAGTTAGTTTTTTAGGCAATCCTATAAGGGTGCTTATTTCCTTGTATTTCCAACCCAACATTATTTAGAATAAATATAACATTATATAGGAGGTTTTATTTTGACTAGCAAAGTACGCATCGGAAAAACTGATTTAGTAGTAAATCCAATAGGTCTTGGGGCTAACGCGATTGGCGGACATAATTTATATCCTGGACTTGATGAACAAGCGAATAAGGATCTTGTAAAAGCTGCTATTAATGAGGGATTAGATTACATTGATACTGCTTTTAGTTATGGTATGGGACGGTCTGAAGAGTTAGTTGGAGAAGTAGTAAAAGAAATGGGAAATCGCCAAGATATCATTATTGCAACAAAAGGCGCCCAAAGAATGGTGGGAGAGGAAAGAATCATTGATAACTCCCCGGAGTTTTTACGCGAAACAGTAGAAGCTAGTTTAAGACGATTACAAACTGACTATATTGATTTATTTTACATACACTCCCCCGATGAAAAAACACCAAAGTATGAGGCGGTTGGGGCGTTGAAAGAATTAAAAGATAAAGGAATAATAAGAGCCATTGGTGTATCGAATTTCTCATTAGAACAACTGAAAGAAGCTAATCAAGATGGTTATGTTGATGTATACCAAGGTCATTATAATTTACTCAATCGTCAGGCAGAGCAAGTATACTTCCCTTATACGACCGAACATCAAATTTCGTTTGTCCCATTTTTCCCATTCGCCTCTGGTTTGCTCGCTGGAAAATATACTAAGGATACTCAGTTTAATGATTTCCGTTCGAACATGCCACATCTTCAAGGAGAGGAATTTGCACAAAATCTTGCCAAAGTTGAAAAGCTGCGCAATATGGCAAATGCAAAACAAACCGAAGTATCCAATCTTGTTTTAGCATGGTATCTAGCACAGGATGCTATAGACACCGTTATTCCCGGAGCCAAGAAGCCGGAGCAAGTTATCCGTAACTTAGCGACACTGGACGTTCAACTAAGTAGAGAAGAATTAGAAGGGATTAGCAGGATATTTTCATAAGAGGGACTTAGGTCCCTCTTTTTTTATTTGCTTATAAATGTCATAATCGTAAATGCTAGTAATAGGAAATTTGACAAACAGCTAATATTTTATTAAAATATACTTAATTAAAGATATTTAAATTAATAATAATAAAATTAAAGATAAAGAAGGTGTAAATATGAGCGAGAATCTTTCCTTAAAAGCATTCGTCGTTCTGATGAAAGCCTCTAAGTCACTTCAAGAGGTAACTAAAGATGATATCAGCAACCATGGAATGCGGATGTCTGATTTTGAAATATTAGAAGCACTTTATCATAAAGACAGACTTACGGTTAGAGAAGTATCTGAAGCTGTATTAATTAACACAGGATCCATCACCTATGTCATTGATAAATTGGAGAAAAAGGGACTAATAGAAAGAAGTAATTGTAAGGATGACAGACGTGTGGTGTACATCCAAATTACAGACGAAGGAAAAAAACTAATGGATAATATTTTCCCTGCACACCAACGTGTAATCGAGGAATTATTTGAAGGCATTTCTGAGGAAGAAAAAGATACCGTTATAAAAGTATTAAAACACGTTGGAAAAAAAGCAGCACAAGGAAAGTAGAATAGATGAAGGTCTAGCCACCTAAGAAAGCAAACAAGAGAGGATTGTTATAGATGAGACATATTTTTCAAAAAGGAACGAATCCTGATAAACCAACATTATTATTATTGCATGGAACAGGCGGAACGGAACAAGACCTTCTTCCACTTGCAGAAATTATCGATAAAGAAGCTAACGTATTAAGCGTTCGTGGAAATGTTTCGGAAAATGGTATGCCTCGTTTCTTTAAACGCCTGGCAGAGGGTGTTTTTGATGAGGAGGATTTAATATTCCGTACGAAGGAATTAAATGAATTCTTAGATGAAGCTGCTGAGAAGTACGAATTTGACCGTCATAACATTGTAGCTGTTGGCTATTCTAATGGTGCAAACATTGCTGCGAGTCTTATGTTCCACTATCAAGATGCGTTAAGAGGAGCAAGTCTTCACCATCCAATGGTGCCAAGAAGGGGAATTGAATTACCAGATTTAGCAGGTAAACATGCATTTATTTCAGCTGGAACGAATGACCCAATTTGTCCAGCACAGGAATCCGAGGATTTGAAGGGATTACTGGAGGGTGCTGGTGCTGATGTAGAAATACATTGGGAAGATAGAGGACATCAGTTAACGATTAGTGAAGTAAGAGCTGCTGCGGCTTGGTATCAGGAATTATAAATAAAATGAGGTCTACAAAATAAAATGTAGACCTCATTTTTATGTTAATTCTAAGGCCTGATGCTTATTTATCTCTCTACGCAATACAGGCGCAACCTCTGTTCCCAGTAATTCGATTGTTTTAGCAATATTCTTAAATGGCACTCCACCAATATCTGTTTGTAGCATAAATCGCGAATGGCCATAAAGTTCATACTGATGCAGTACTTTTTCAATAATCTCTTGTGGGCTTCCAATAAACATAACACTTTCAGGACCTGTCATTTGTTCAAAAACTTCACGGGGTAAGATACCGGAACGCATCCCTCGTTGCTCCTGGATTAGTTTAAGATAATGTGAATAGTATGGATAAAACTCATCCCTTGCTTGATCCATTGAATTTGCAATATAACCGTGTCCTGAAACAGCAACTTTTAATTGCTTATCGGTAAAGCCAGTAATATATCCCGATTCACGATAAGCATCAATTAATGGTATAAAACGCTCATGTGCACCACCAATCATTGCAATGTTTAACCCGGTACCATATCTTCCTGCCCTTTCAGCACTAGAAACAGTTCCTCCCACTCCAACCCAAATTGGTAGTTGCGCCTGCTCTGGTCTTGGTGTTATTTCAGCATTATTCAATGCAGAACGAAATCTTCCAGACCAAGTGACACGTTCCTGTTCATTTAATTCGATAAATAATTGAAGATGCTCTTCAAATAATGCATCATAATCATTGAAATCATAACCAAATAACGGAAAGGACTCTACAAATGCTCCACGTCCAGCAGTAATTTCTGCTCTTCCACCGGAGATTAAATCCAATGTAGCGAAATCCTCAAATAAACGAACTGGATCAACTGTGTTCAAAACGGTTGTTGTCGTTGTTAACTTTATATTCTTTGTAGCTTGAGCAATAGCCGATAGTACCATTTGCGGAGAAGAAACGGCATAGTCTAGTCTGTGATGCTCACCTACACCGAAAACATCTAAGCCTACTTCATCAGCAAGCTTAGCCGCTTCGATTATTTCGTGAATCCTACCTTTTGCACTAATTGTTTCACCTGTTAACAGATTCTTGACTATATCAGCTAATGTGTAAATCCCAATTTCAAAAGGTTGATTCATCTGTTGTGTCTCCATTGATGTTCCCCCAAAAATCTTATTCGCTTAATTGAAGCTGAATTGTGTTGCCAGCAGGGTCTTTCACAACGAAATAATTACCTTCTACTACAACCTCTGCACCAACTTTGCGAAGGCTTTCGATTTTATTTTGTCTTGTTTCTTCGTCTGCCATAATCAATGTAAACCAATTTAAACCAACACTATTTTCAGCAGGTGCCGGCGCTCCCTCACCATTCCATACGTTTAGGCCTATATGGTGATGATAGCCACCTGTAGATGCGAATAATGCCCCAGGATATCTCGTTACAATATCAAATCCAAGACCATTTACATAGAAGTTTTCAGTTGCTTCTAAGTTGGCCACATGTAAATGGATATGTCCCATCACTGTATCCTTTGGTAGTCCATCCCATACCTTATCACTTTCAGCCAACAATCCTTGAGCATCTAGCTGGGCGGTAGCCATATCAACTGTACCATTATCCCAAGACCAGCTAGTAGATGGTTTATCAACTGCCACTTCAATTCCATTGCCATCCGGGTCATCGAAATAAAGTGCTTCACTTACATAATGATCAGATGCTCCCAGGCGCAAAGTCTGCCCTTCCGTTTGAACTAAATGCTGTAAGAAATTTGCTAAGTCTGCTCTTCTAGGTAGTAAAATTGCAAAGTGATACAGTCCTGTTGTTCTACCTTTTTTGGGTTGCACATTTTCAGGTTGTTCCAGTACAAGGATTGGTCTTACACCATCTGCTGATAAAGCTACTTTTCTCTCTGTTTGCTCTAAAATTTGAAAACCAAATACACGTTGGTAAAAAGCTAATGAGTTTTTTAAATTAGTTACATTTATATTTACTTCCCCTACATAGGTTGTTGGTTTTTGAAAAAATTTCTTTTCCATATTTTTTAGCTCCTTTTTATTTGAATGTTACATATTATAAGTTGGTTACTATTTGTAAGTATAATGTTATTTTTGCTATTTGTCAAGGTTACTTCTAATATTATCCACTTCTTCTGTTCTATTATTTAACAATGATCATAGTATCCTAAGTGAAAAACTTCTTTCTATTTTTATTCACATGTACTATACTAGATTAGTTGCTTTCAAGACGTGGTTCGTGACCATCCCACGTAAAAAAACTAGGGAGAGATAAAAATGAAAATAAGAACATTAGTAATGAATGCACTAGTGGCAGCTCTTTATGTTGCTGTAACAGCACTAGTCGCGCCTTTTGGATTTACCCATGTGCAATTCCGTATTTCAGAGATTTTCAATCATCTTATTGTCTTCAATAAGAAATACTTTTTTGGAATTGTTTCCGGTGTATTTATTGCCAACTTATTAATGTCCCCATCCAAACTAGACCTGATCTTTGGGGTAGGACATTCCGCGATTTCGCTTGGTATAGTTATTTTATTTTCCAAATACATTAAGAATGTATGGGCATTATTAATTGCAAACACAATTGTATTTACTTTTAATATGTTCATTATTGCATGGATGCTAAATATTGCTGCAGGTTGGCCATTCCTCTTTACTTGGTTAACAACCGCGGCTGGAGAATTCGCAGTGTTAGCAATCGGTATTCCGATTATTTATGCTCTTAATAAACGTTTGGATTTCGATAAGAGAATATAATTAAAAACCTTCACAGCCATATTAGACTGTGAAGGTTTTCTTATTTAATACTATTTTGCAATGCATGCATCTCTTTATCCAATTGTTCCATTAAAATATCCATACCTTCTTTTTTCGAAAGGCCTTCCGGAAGATGCATTGGTTCTCCGTAAATTAATCTTGGTTTTATTCGTTTAAATAAATCCTTAAAATTATTCGGTCCCACATATGCAGCTGGTACGATTGGTACATCCGCATGAGCAGCAATCGTTACCGCACCACGCTTAAGGGGAGCACCTTCACTTGAACGTGTTCCACTTGGAAAAATCCCAACAACCTTGCCTTGCTTTAGTAGTTTCCTAGGTGTTTTAATAGCACTTGGACCTGGATTTTCTCGGTCTACTGGAAAAGCATTTAATCTTTCCATCAGCCATTTCAAAAACTTTGTTTCAAATAATTCTTTTTTTGCCATATAATGAATTTCTGTTGGCAATGTGGCAACACCCAGCCATAAAATATCAACAAAACCAGTATGGGTACAGGCAATAACATAACTACCAGACTCAGGTAAATTCTCTTTTTGATAAACTTTTATTCTTCCGAAAAGGTTTAGAAACACCTTTACAACATTAGCTCCAAATTTATACATATATACTCCTCACTTCTTTGTAACGCTGTCTTAATTTTACCACAAACTAATAGCACCTGATACCAATTTATCTTATTTACCTGGTGGTACTTTTTAACACTCTCATTTGTATTAATTCAAGTCTTGAATAAACGTAACAAGACGCCCCGCTTCTTTGAAACCAACACTCCTATGAAATAAGTAACTATTTTGATTACCCTCTTCCATATCCGACCCAATCTGTTTGCAACCTTTTTCTAAAAGCCATTTTTTCCCTTCATTAAATAAAGCCGTAGATATTCCCCTTTTTCGAAAATCTGGATTCACATATACTCCCTCTAAATATCCTGTAGGGCTTGATTCACAACCTTGCACATAATCTACACGAATAGACAGGTGCATAAAAGCTACTGGTTCATCATTCATTATATATAATAGAAATCGATGTTTGTCAGTTAGAAACATCTCATTAAATTCTTGGTGTAGCCCCTCATATGTACTCCCGGTATACACTTCCATCGCTAGTTTAATCAGCTCATCAATCTGCTCTTTACCTGCAGCTATTATTTTCCCCATCATCCACCAACCTCCACCTATCTCCCATATCTTAAGAATAGAATATCGCTTTATCCTTTTCCCATCAACTACTTTTATTAATTGTAAAATCCTGCCTAACCTAAGATTAATTTTTGGATGTTTTGGTAAGTATAGATACTGTGATTCAAGTACATAGGAAAGTAGTGAAAATAATGGTTAACGATCCAAATGATATTCCACAAACAAATATCGAGAACGAGGACACCCTTACAACAAGGCAAGGACATCCGGTTACCAACAATCAAAACATACGGACAATAGGTAACCGCGGGCCAGCAACATTAGAAAACTATGATTTCATTGAGAAAATCAGTCACTTTGACCGTGAAAAAGTTCCAGAGCGTATTGTTCACGCTAGGGGTGCGGGTGCTCATGGATATTTTGAAACATACGGGACGGTTGGTGATGAGCCCGCTTCTAAATATACAAGGGCAAAAGTTTTCAATGGAAAAGGAAAGCAAACTCCAGTATTTGTACGTTTCTCAACTGTAGTGGGTGGCCTCGATTCACCAGAAACCGCACGTGACCCAAGGGGGTTTGCTATTAAGTTTTACACGGAAGATGGAAACTGGGACCTGGTTGGTAATAATATTAAGATTTTCTTTATTCGTGATGCCATGAAATTCCCAGATATGATTCATGCATTCCGAGCAGACCCGGTAACCAATATGCAAGATCCTGAGCGATTCTTTGACTTTTGCTCTAACTCACCAGAATCCTTCCATATGGTTACATTCATTTATTCTCCATGGGGAATTCCGGCAAACTATCGAATGATGCAAGGATCAGGTGTAAACACATATAAATGGGTAAACAGTGAAGGAAAAGCAGTTCTTGTGAAGTATCACTGGGAGCCAAAACAAGGAATTAAAAATTTAACCGTGAAAGAAGCTGCCGAGATTCAAGCAAAAAGTGTCAATCACGCAACACAGGATTTATATGAAGCAATTGCAAATGGTGACTACCCGGAATGGGAATTATTTGTACAGATAATGGAAGACGGCCCACATCCGGAGCTTGATTTTGATCCATTAGATGACACAAAGCTTTGGCCAGAAGATCAATTCCCATGGCTACCAGTTGGGAAAATGGTGTTAAACAAAAATCCAGAAAACTACTTTATGGAGGTAGAACAATCTGCATTCGGGACAGGTGTATTAGTAGATGGACTAGATTTTTCCGATGACAAAATGCTTCAAGGCAGAACATTCTCCTACTCCGATACCCAGCGTTATCGTGTAGGAGGAAATTACTTACAGTTACCAATTAATGCTGCCAAAAAGCGTGTTGCAACCAACCAAGAAGGCGGACAGCTTCGTCATTATAATGACAAAGCACCGGGACAAAACCCACATGTTAACTATGAACCATCCACACTTGGCGGATTAAAAGAAGCTGAACAAGTTGGGAAAGAATACACTCCAATGGTGGAAGGAAATCTTGTCCGGGAATCTATTGAACGAGAAAACAATACAAAACAAGCTGGTGAAACTTACCGCCGCTTCGAACAATGGGAAAAGGATGAACTTATTAACAACCTAGTTAATGATTTATCCATTTGCGATAAACGAATTCAAGATAAGATGATTGCTCTAGCTGAAGAAGCTGACGAAGAGTACGGCCGCCGTTTGCGTGAAGGCATTGCTAGTAAAGTAAAAGAGATGGGCAATATGAAAATGGAAGCAGGAGAAGAATTCCATCCACTGGGTAAAGCAGATGCTGCCGAAGCTGTGGATGATGCAGTGGAGAAAGGCCGGGATGCTGAGCCTTATTAAGGGTTTATTAGGGGGTACCATTTGGATGGTGCCCCTTTTTATATAAATGAAAAGAGCATATTCTTCATTTCAAACTGGGTCCTAGCGCAAAGCGATGTATATAGTGTTACCATTTTTCATTTCAACTCCAATCCCAACGCCAAATGATGTATAGCGCACTTCCATTCTTCTTTTCAACAACAATACCAGTGCGAAATGATGTATAGCGCACTGCCATTCTTCTTTTCAACGCCAATACTAGCGCCAAATGATGTATGGAACACTTCCATTCTTCTTTTCAACGCCAATACTAGCGCCAAATGATGTATAGAACACTCCCATTCTTCTTTTCAACGCCAATACTAGCGCGAAATGATGTATAGAACATTCCCATTCTTCTTTTCAACGCCAATACTAACGCGAAATGATGTATAGCTAACACTAAACTACCTTCCCTGACCACCTACCAAAATAAAAGTTTATAAAAATACCAATCAAAAGCAATAACTACTCAGTTCAATAATTATTCAAGAAGAGCAGGAAAATCCATGTAACTTTTTGTGGACTTGTGTTATGATAGTCCCAACAAATTCTAAAGGATGTGAAAAATGGAACTAAAGAAACGAACAATGCCAAAGGAACTACAAATATTTAATAGTTTAGCACCACGATTGGAGCTGACTAGTCGCGACAAGCAAACACACCATAGTATAAAAAAAGGATATGAAGGGGAGTTAATGTTCGATCAAATTCTTGACAACCAACTCCAGCGTGAACACCTCATCATCAAAGACCTACTTTTAAACTACGATTCAAATACTTTTCAAATTGATACTTTAATTATTTTTCCTTCTATTATCGAATTTTTTGAGGTGAAAAATTTTGAAGGCGAACATCACTATGATAAAAAAAGAGACAAGTTTTACAAAAACACAGATTTTGAAATTCAAAATCCTGAACATCAAATGTCCCGTGCAGAAACCCTTCTACGCAAGTTATTAAATCAGCATGGATATCAAGTAGGACTCCGCGGAACCGTGGTTTTCATCAATCCTGAATTTACACTTTACAATTATACCCCCGATAAACCATTTGTCCTCCCCACCCAGATCAATCCTTTGATGAGAAAACTCAACCAAATTCCCTCCCGAAAAATCACTAACCAACATAAGTCAATTGGCAATAAACTCCTCTCCCTTCACGAGAAAGATTACCCAGTTAAAAAGGTGCCAGAATATACATTTAGGGAACTGAAGAAGGGAATAAACTGCTATCATTGCAACTCACTATCAATCTCATTGAGAGGTCACTATTGTTACTGTTCAGAATGCGGGGGAAAAGAACTGGTAAAAAGCGCGGTGCTCCGTTCTGTGCAGGATTTTAAACTACTCTTCCAGAAGGAGAAAGTTACAAAAGCAAAAATTCATGAATGGTGCGGGGGTATGGTGACAGAGCAGAGAATTATGCGAATACTGGCGCAGAATTTTCAAATGTTTAGTAAAAATAGATGGGCATATTATGAGCCAAAAACCACTAGTAAATAAGATACTAGTGGTTTTTCTAACTGTAAATATTAATGATGATGTCCGTACTTAGGGTTCGTAATAAACATTTCTTCCTGTGGAAAATGGAAGTATTGAATCCATACGCCATCTAAATACTCATTATCTTTTTCTAAAATAACATCAATATCTTTATCGGTTTTTACAACCTCATCATTCTCTGTTGGTGTATCTAGTTCGATATCATAATGTGCATGGTCGCCGTGGACATGTGTGACAACTACACGGATCATTTTACCTTTTGCTTCTTCTGTCTCTAATCTCTTTTTCAAGACTTTTGCTGCATTTCGATTTATTTTACATTGCATATTAGTTAGCTCCTTTAACTTTTTTCATCTTTATTGTTTCAGTTTTTACCGAAAAAAACAATTTAAACAACCTGACCCAAAAAATCAGATATTCACGGACAATATTTTCATGTATACTAGAAATAGGTATTTTTGAGAGGGGGAAACGTTTTGCCGGTACCTGTCAATCATTCTAAACCAATTCGTACCACAGCAAAAGAAAGCGCATACAAACAAATTTTACATTGGATTATTGATGGAACCCTATATCCTGGTGAGAAATTAAATGACACAGAGCTAGCTGAAGCTCTGGGAGTGAGTAGAACACCAGTAAGAGAGTCACTACAGCTATTAGAATCACAAGGGCTTGTTAAAATGTATCCAGGGAAAGCCACACAAGTAACAGAGGTCGAGAAAGAGTCTATCAAAGATTTACTTCCACCTTTGGCCGTTTTACAAGCATTATCCGCAGAGCTTGCAATCGATCATATAACAAAAGATGAAATCTCTTCATTGAAAAGTATAAATCAGGAGTTTGCTGAAGCCCTTTATAAAAAGGACTTTCATGCTGCCCTCAATATAGATGAACAATTTCATCAACTGATTGTTGATACTGCAAATAATTCTTACATTATTGGTATTGTAGAAAAGCTCCAAGCACATGTTAGACGCCTATTTTTTCATAACTCTATAATTCTATCCGAAAGCTCAATAGAAGTTCACGATAATATTATTCACTCTATTGAAATGAGAGATAAAGAAAAAGCTTCGGCAATAATGAAACAAAACTGGTTAGAAATAAAGAAAGATTTTCAATTACCAAACGAAGTTAACCAATAAAAAGGTCGGTTTCCTGTTGAATAGGAACCGACTTTTTTATTATACTTCTATAGGCCGTGAAACTTTCTGGAATCGAGCAAAAACTCCTGTTAAAACAATTACTATTAATGCAGGAACAAGCCATCCTAATCCTTCATTATAAAGTGGTAGTGTGTTTTCATAAAATGTTACAACAGGTTGGAAGAAACCGTAGCCTTCAATATCCAATGATTTGTATAATGTTTTTAGTCCATCAATGATACTTATTAAGAATGTAACCGCAATTGTTGCTACATACACAATACGAGAGTGATTAAATAATGATGATAAGAAAGTTAGTAACATCAACACAATTGCAAGTGGATAAAGAAACATTAATACCGGAACGGAATACGTAATAATATTATCTAGTCCAAAGTTAGCAATAATAAAGGTTATCGTTGTAAAAAAAGTAACGAGAATTTTATAACTAAACCTTGGTAATAACCGGTGAAAATATTCACCACACGCAACCATAAGACCTATATTTGTTGTTAAACAAGCTAGGATAATGACAATCCCTAACAATACAGCACCTAATGTACCGAAATAATAATCTGCAGCATTACTTAGAACCGGTCCCCCAGTATCAAAAACACCAAACGCCTCAACACTCACAGATCCTAAATAGGCAATACCTACATAAATTAATCCTAATAACACAATTGCAATCGTACCTGTTTTTGCAGTAGTAGCTAGAATCTCCTTCTTAGAAGTGACCCCAAGTGCACGAATCGCCTTAATGACAATAATACCGAATACGAGCGATGCCAAAGCATCCATTGTGTTATACCCCTCGATAAACCCTGTCACAAACGTCTTACCTTGATACGCTTCTAATGGAGCCTGTGCAGCCCCCATCGGTTTAAATACTACCAATGCAAGGAGTATCCCTAATAATACGACAATTCCTGGTGCTAATAGTTTACCGACATTATCTACAATTTTTGCCGGATTTAATGAAAACCAAAGTGAAATAGCAAAGAACAGTATGGTAAAGATTAATAGCGCAACTTGAGAAAAATCTTCACCGATATGCGGCGCGAAAGCAATATCGAATGCTACTGCACCTGTTCTTGGAGCCGCAAAAAATGGTCCAATTGTAAGATACAGTAATGATGTAAAAAATACTGCGTAAACAGGATGAATTCTACTAGAAAGGTCTTGCAAATCTTTACTTCCTGAGAACCCCATTGCAAAAACTCCCAAAAACGGCAATCCCACCCCTGTAATTAAAAATCCAAAAACTGCCGGCCATAAGTTAGTACCCGCAGCTTGTCCGAGTTGCGCTGGAAAAATTAAGTTTCCCGCTCCAAAAAATAATGCAAATAACATGACGCCAATGGCTAATTGCGATGAAATTGATAGTTTTCCGTTCATATATTTCTCCCCTTGATGTAATTATCTTATTCAAAATTATCTGAAAACGTGATATGCAATATATTACTGAATATGTGAATCATCATACTACGTATTTTATCAAAATGCAATAGGTTTTGGATGAGTTTTTAGATTATTTATAAAAATAACTCTATATTATAGGATTCTGTATATGTTGTTTTACCACTATCATTCCAAAGACTTATAAAAATAGAATCCCCAAAGTTATCTCGATAGCTAACTTTGGGGTGTTTCCGATCAACAATTTCTATCCGTTATTCTAATTGCTCAGACGTTGTTCCCTCTTTAACCTAATCTAATAATCGGCAGGTGGTGTTTTCAAAGTCCTAAATCGGTACGCATTCATTGCCGTTTCTCCTAACTGATCAAGCAGATTATAATTAGCATAAGCACCAACAACCGCGCCAATCCCCGGTAGTAATTGAAGCATTTTTACAAAATCAATATAATCGCGATATTCCTGTTGAAACACTCGCCAGTCCATATCAATAAGCTTCTCCTTTTGTTCTTCCCAGTTTTCGATAATGAACAATGTTTCTCGCTGCTTGTCATCACTTGAAAAGGCTAGCTGGAAAATATGAAGGATAAATAGACGTTCCTCATATTCCTTCGTATCAAATCCATAAATAGCTGCCGCTTCAAATAGATACTTCATTTTTATTGAAAGCAATAATGGGAAATCCGCAAGACCTAAAAATATTCCTCCTGCTCCCGTACCTGCACCTTCCACTGTCGCAGTTCTTCGATAAGTAGACAATTTTTCTTTTGCTAACTCATCCCGGTCATATAAACTCATTTCTGTTGGCACTACCTTTTTCGTTGTTATATTCGAACCAACTAATGTTGCTTTTACCATATGTTTAATACTGTCGGTAATAATTTGGTGTGCCTTTTCAGGAATCATTCCATTTATTTTATTTTGAGCCTTTTTTGCAAATCGGTTTACCATACCAGATGGCTTCATCATTTTTGCACGCCACACCTGGAGCTCATCATATATTTTTAATTGGTAATCGTTCATCACTATCTTCCTTTATAAGTTTATATTATAGTTTTCATACGCTATTATTTATCGTTAAGTTTCATTTAAATATTGTTAATTTCAACCAATTAAAACACCCAAAATTACAATTACCATATATAATTGAGGTTATATTAAGAAAGGATGTTTACATGATGGTATCGGCAAGAAACAGAGTTGTTGGGATAGCAATAATTACTGCAATCGCGGTTATGGGCGACTCCATGTTATTAATTGTTCTTCCAATTTACTGGGAAGAATTCGGATTAACTGCCCTATGGCAAATTGGTCTTCTCCTTTCTATAAACCGATTTATTCGTTTACCAATCAATCCGCTGGTTGGGTTATTTTATCAACGGTTCCAATTAAGGACTGGTGTTTTCATCGCAATAATTTTAGCTATTTTCACTACATTTTCTTACGGACTTTTTCAGTCATTTTGGCTTTTATTTTTGATGCGTGCCTTATGGGGTGTAGCGTGGTCTCTTCTTCGTCTTGGAGGATTATTAACGGTTACTGATGTAACAAATGATAATAATCGAGGGCAATATGTCGGTATGTATAACGGATTATGGGGATTAGGTGGTTTAACCGGAATGCTAGCAGGTGGTTTACTCGTTGACCAAACATCCATCTTTTTTGTCACGTCTTTATTTGCTTTGATAGGATTATTAGTTGTTCCTACCATTTGGTTTCTGGTTCCAGTAACAAAGGGAGCAAAAAAGGAAGAGAATAGCACACCTACTATAACAAAATGGTTCTCTCCTTATATAGTAATGGTTTTAATTACTGGTACTGCAATGGGACTTGTAATTTTTGGTCTATTTGCATCCACAGTGAGTTCGTTAATCGAGCGGAGTTACGTAAATGAATGGACCATTGCACAAATAACCATTGGTGCAGCAACTATCGCTGGAATTATTCAAGCAATTCGCTGGGGGTGGGAACCATTTCTTGCTCCATTAATCGGAAAGATGATAGATTCATCTAAGTCTGTACTCAACATATTATTGATTCCATTGTTTGGTGGGGGGATTACTTTCATTATCTTAGGTAATATACAATCGATGATTTTACTTATCATTACACTGTTGATGTTCCAGCTAATTTCAACTATTTTTGTAACAACGACAGATACGTTAGCAACAACAGCGGCATCCCAATCCAATCGCGTGAAAGTCATGACAGCTCATACGGTAGTTGTCGATGTTGGAGCTGCACTTGGGCCACTCGTATCCTTTTTGATAATTGAGTTTCACAGTTTAACAATCGTATATTACATAGCAGGATGCCTGCTGTTCTTATTAGGATTTGCTTGGGTAGCGTTTAATAAAAGCGATATGTGGACTAGTCCCTCATCCCAGTAAGTTGTAAGGTAAAAAGAAACATCCAAAATATATGTTCATATACGTTGGATGTTTCTTCTTATGTTAATTGCTGTTCGGCAAACTCCCGATACAAATCATGTGTTTCAATTAATTCTTGATGTGTTCCAGTACCTGTTACTTTTCCTTTTTCAATAAAAATAATTTTATCCGCATCAACAATTGTGGATAATCTGTGGGCAATGACAAAGGTTGTTCGTCCTTCCATTAATCTAGAAAGTGCCTCTTGAACAATTCCTTCTGATTGGCTATCTAAGCTCGCTGTAGCTTCATCCATCATTAGAATTTTTGGATCTCTCAAGAATGCTCGAGCAATATTGATGCGTTGTCTTTGACCTCCAGACAGTTTTACACCACGCTCACCGACTTCTGTATCTAATCCATTCTCAAAACCTCTTATAAATTCATCTGCATAGGCCATCTTTGCAACATCCCATAACCGTTCATCAGGTATGTTTTCAGCATCCTCTAGACCATACATTAAATTTTCACGTATAGTCCCAGCCATCATCGCACTTTCTTGAGATACATATCCAATTTGACTACGCCAAGACTTTAGGCTTATTTCCCGTATGGAGGTATTTCCAACTTTTATCTCTCCCCCTGTAGGTTCATAATATCGCTCTATCAAGGAGAATAAAGTTGTTTTCCCTCCACCACTTGGCCCCGCAAAAGCAATCATTTCACCAGGACTAGCACTGAATGTTATATTCTCAAGAACCGGTTCCGCTTCATCATAGGCAAAAGATACATTCGAAACATAAAGGGCCTCGTTTGTAATATCCTTATCAATACCATCTTGCCCAGCTTCCTCCGGGATTTCCAAAATATCAATAATACGCTCCGTAGCACCTTTTGCCTTCTGTAGCTGAGTAAAGAACATCGCAAATGATGTGATTGGAAATATGATTTGGAAAAGGTAAAGTAAAAATGCTACTAATGAACCTGTTGTCATCGTTCCGTCTGCAACCCGAATCCCGCCATATCCAATAATGACAACAATTACTAACATCATCACCGTATAGATAAGTGGGCCAATAAGTGCAAAGATACGTGCTTCCTTTAGTCCAAAACCTAATAGTTTCTTTACACCAGACATTCCTTTTTCTTTTTCAACGGATTCTGCCGTAGAAGCTTTCATTAAACGAATTTCGCTTAGCGTTTGTTGAATACTACCAGAAAATGTAGCTGTCTCATCCTGCAGGCTCCGGGATACTTTTGCCATTTTACTACCGAGAGGAATCATAATTACCATGGTAACTGGTACAGCAATAAGCATCATTAACGTCATTTTCCAATCCATGATTAAAAGGATAATAACAGAACCAATAATTGAAATTACTCCACCAATAAATTGTGGAAAATGCTGTGAAATTAAATCCTTCACGATACCTGTATCATTTACGACACGACTTACGGATTCTCCACTTGCCTGTTTATCAAAATAACTTACAGGTAGGCGTATCAACTTCAACCACATTTGATCACGTAGCCTTGCAACAATTTTTTGCCCAACTGCTGCTAGTAAATAGGTGGATACTCCATCGAGAACAGCCTGTAGGATAAAGACTACACCGATGACAATAATGAGTCCGACACTTAATGATGCTAATGAAAAGCCATCCACTAGTTCTCTTGTTAAAAGTGGGATGGTCAAACCAACAAGTGTAGTGATGATACTACCAATTAACCCCATCGTCAGTGCAAGCTTCGGGATATTGGTTGATACTATTAAGGATATAAAGGGACCTAGTCCATTTTTATCTTTCATATTTTTTTCTCCAATCGTAATATGTTAATTTTTTGCTTAACTATTAATAACCTCAGGTCCCTACTATTCGAACCTAAGGTTATTATACATTTAACTATTTTAACTTGAAAGATTAGTTCTATAAACTAATCTTAGCCTTCCTATTTTGAAAATCTATATCCTTATAATACGCATTCTTTACTAACAAGTTGGGACCTAAACATTTAACAGCAGGACAATGACAATTTAAACTTTTTGCCGTCTGCGTTTCCAACCAACGACTATATGCTTCCGGTAGCGTTGTATCTTGAATATTACCTAATGATGGCTCTTCATCACCAAAATCGGTTACTATTATGTCGCCGGTAAAGATATTGACGTTAAGACGTGACCTTCCATCCGGATCATTTCGAAGTGTAACATTTTTTTCCTTATAAAGTCGTTGTAGTAACGCTAATTCATCTGGAGAAGAACTACATGCATAAAATGGTAAGGTTCCAAACAACATCCACATATCTTGATTACGATGATCTAGTAACCTAGTAATCCCCTTCCGTATCTCTTCTAAACTGAGCGTTTCTAAATTACTTGCGAAGTCTACTGGATACATTGGGTGGACCTCATGACGTGCACAGCCCATTTCATTGATATGGTCATGAATCTTTTCTAAATATGGATAGGTCTGTTTATTCAGCATGGTCTCAGCGGATACCATTACACCCTTTTTAGATAGAGCCTGTGCATTTTCTACCATTCTTGTAAAATATTTTTTACGATTTTCTTCTGAAGGCTTCCGGTCCATATGTGCAAATCCTGTTTCTGCAAATTCTTCTTCCGTACCCCAATTATGCGAGATATGTAAGACATCTAAATAAGGAATAATTTCCTCATACCGTTCATATGGCAATGTTAAATTAGAGTTAATTTGTGTACGAACTCCACGTTCATGTGCGTACTTTAGTAATGGAACAACATAGTTACGAACAGACTTTTTATTCATCATTGGTTCGCCGCCAGTAATACTCATCGTCCTTAATTGGGGTATTTCCTCTAGCCTTTGAATCAACAGATCCGTTGGTAATGCATCTGGGTCCTTTTGCTGTAGCATATAGCCTACTGCACAGTGCGCACAGCGCATATTACACATATATGTTGTCGTAAATTCTACATTGGAAAGAGTCATTTTGCCATGCTCTTTCACGTCCATATACGCTTCCCATGGATCATATAGCGGTGTTAGAGGTTGTAATTCATTTGTTTTCATTAGAAACTCCTTTCGCTGTTCTTCTAAGATTCTAAAATCCTTCGAAAAGTTTCGTATTGGTTCATTATATATGAAGGGCGCTTCTATTATTCTAGCATTATTTTTTACCGTTGACTCTCCATAACTGATTATGATTTACCATAAAATCATTAGGATAAAATAACACGTTCTATATTATTAACCCGTGATATCGCGTTTATTGTAACCAATATACCCAACTAAAGTGACTAACATAGATAGGATGATTAAACTAGTAGTGGTAGCAATACTAAAGTCCTCGACAGGAATTTGTGGAATATGCTCAAAGACTGAAAAATTGTTCACCCACTCTGGAAAATCTAGGATTCCACTAAGATACAAAACTACGAAACAAAAGACCACATAGCCCCAAGCAAAGCCTGTTAGTCTAGGAATAGCTCCAACCAATAAGACTGTCAATCCAACTACAACCCACATTGCAGGAAGATAAGCGAATGCAGAGGTAAATGTGGTACCAAATCCCAACGCATCCTCCATTACCGTCATACCCACTAACCATAGGCCAAATGCAACTGCCAACTGCATGATTACTGTTACAATTATCCCTAAAAGAAAGTAACTACTCATTAGCTTAGTTCGCGAAACAGCACGACTATAAAAGTGCTCGGTACGATTTTTATTCTCTTCGCCTTTTAATTTCAGTACTACCATTACAGCTGGAATAGTTCCGATTAACGACATGATTGCCATCAATAATGTAATAAATTGCTCTGTCATAGAATTACCGGACTCATTTACAATGAAGGCTTGCATAAATTCGATATCTGCAAAGTAAGTTTCCAAATCACCTAAAATTGCACCAAAAGAAGCCCCTAAAAGAAACAGTCCTATTATCCACGAAATAATCATTACCTGCTGTTGTCTAACAACAAATCCAAATGACGTTTTTAGGAAAGCAGAAGCATGTTTCTTTCCTTTTCTAGTCGGTATAAATCCTGCGCCAACATCACGTATAGCATTTAAATAAAAAGTAACTCCTAATAGGAACAATGATACAAGAATAGGAAGAATAATCATCCACCAATCATTTTCCATAAACACTTTCGCATGAACTCCCCACCCTAAAGGGGAGAATAATGACATAGTATCATTCTCAACATCTCCAATTGCTCGCACCAAATAAGAAATGATAAGAATTGCAAAAGCTAAACTGGATGTTCCTCTAGAAGTCTCAACCACTTGAGCAAAAAGAGCGGTTATACTTCCAAATACTAAGCCAGTCATTCCTAAAATAGCTCCATACATCATGGATCCTTCTAGATCTACACCTTCAATTCCCAAGGTCAATAATCCAAACCCAACTAATATAGCCAAGAGTAAGTTTGTAACTACTACAACGATTATAGAAGCACTTAAATAGGATAGCTGTCCAACAGAAAGCGCACGAATGATTTCAGTGCGTCCATCTTCTTCGTCTGCCCGAGTGCTACGACCCAAAAGTAAAATACTCATAATGGCTACTGCAACCGCAGAAAACAAAAGCATTTCATGTGCAAATAACGTACCAACGGAATTTAAGTAACTAGTAAGCTCATAACCAGGACCTAGCATCGCTTGCATTGCTGGATTTTCCATTGTTAACGCAAAAGCTTGCCTCGATTGTTCATCCTGATACATCGTAGGATAGGCCGAAGCTGCGGATAACGTAATGACGACTATAGCAATTAACCAAATAATAATTTTAAAGCGTTGCTGTCTAAAGAGTAATTTTACTAAAGCTCCTGTCCCTCTAAAAAGCTGTGTATACATAAACCTTTCCTCCCCTCATAAACTAAAATCTAAGCGTTCTCTACTTTCTTCTCATAGTGACGCATAAATAAATCCTCTAAAGTAGGAGGAGCACTTTCTAATTTTAAAATGCCAAATTTACTTATATGGCGGATAACATGGTCAAGCTCTTCTGTATCAACTTGGAATGTGACAGCCTCTTCTTTTTCCACCACATCATATACACCCTTAAAGTCTTCCAAATCAGATAGCCTTTCTTTTGTTTCCACTAATAAATTCGTACGGGTTAAATGACGTAATTCTGTTAAAGAACCTGACTCAATTATTTTTCCCTGTCGGATAATACCAACACGGTCACAAAGCTTTTCTACTTCGGATAGGATATGACTGGAAAGCAGCACACTTTTTCCTGCTAGCTTTGCTTCAAGTACACATTCCTGAAAAACCTGTTCCATTAAAGGATCTAATCCAGATGTAGGCTCATCAAGTATAAATAGATCAGCATCGGAAGAAAAAGCTGAAACTAATGCCACCTTCTGGCGATTTCCTTTTGAATACGCGCGACATTTCTTTCGTGGGTCTAAATCAAAACGTTCGATTAATTGTTCCCGTTTTTCAGTTATCTTTGCGCCACGTAATGTCGTAAATAAGTCAATAACTTCACCGCCAGTTAGATTTGGCCAAAGATTGACATCCCCTGGAACATAGGCAATCCGCTTATGAATATCGACCGCGTCTGACCAAGCGTCTTTACCAAACATTTTAGCATCCCCACTCGTTGCTTTTAAAATCCCCAAAAGTATACGAATTGTTGTAGATTTACCCGCACCATTAGGACCGATAAATCCAAATACTTCTCCTTCACTCACTTCAAGATTAATTCCGTCTAAAGCTGTAAACTTTCCAAACCTCTTTGATAAGTTATTCGTTTCTAACATTTTCATCTTTCTGCCTCCTCGAAAAAGAGATTAAGAGTTAAGTTTTGAAATATTTTTACCCTTCTAGTTCATAATATAAAAAATACTGTTTGCAAGCAATAGTTTTTTGAATTATTTACATTGTTATATTTCAAAACTTTTATTAAACTATACTATGAGGTGAACAACAATGGATGGTTTTAAACGAAGAAGTGAATTAAAAAAGACTAGTATACTAAGTGCTGCACTAGATCTTTTTATGAAATATGGTATTAAAAAAGTTTCTGTAGCTGAAATTGCAAAAGCTGCCAGTGTATCACAAGTAACGATTTATAATTACTTTGGGAGTAAAGATAAATTAGTTGATGAGGTTATTACTTATTATATTGATGATGTATGGAATGAATATGAAGAAATAATAAAAAGTGATGTGGACTTTTCTAAAAAAATAAGCCAGTTCATTTTCAACAAAAAAATGTCAGCAAGCTCCATTCATAAAGAAATTTATAATTATATTATGGTAGAATTTACTTCAGGAGAAAAAAGTTACATTGAGGAGTTTTATACAGATAAGGCTCTTCCTGAAATGATTAAGCTATTTGAACAAGCTAAGAAAGAAGGCCAAATTGACCCAACCATTTCTAATGAAGCTATTTTAGCCTATATCCAGATGTATCGAGAATTTCTGCAACAAAAGGATGTCTATGAGCATATTTTACCGTTAACAGAGGATCTAACCAAACTTTTCTTTTATGGCATTGTTGGAAGTAGGAAATAACTCCATCATACGTTAGAAAAACTCGCATTCGCTCAGTCCCAAGCGAATGTGTTAGTTTTTCTTATGTCGGCGGAAAGTTTTTTATACTTTCCTAACTACTTAAAAAGGGTAGAGACCGACTTTTAGCCTCTACCCTTCATACTACTTTCCAACCGTTATACTACCATTTACGGTCTTTAAATTAATCTTATTCTCACCATCTCCAATAACAGCGGACCTTGAGTCATTCCCAAATAGATTCACTTTACCATTTACTACACTAACTTCAATCGTCGCATTCGTTGGCTCTTGTGCAGTTTGTACTGTTATTTTTCCATTAACCGATTCTAAATCGATAAAACGGTCTAAATGATTAGTAATAAGTGTCGTGCCACCATTCACAACATCACTTGTAATCCTGCCATTCACGTTTTCAATCGTAATACCACCATTTTCAGAACTTACAGTAGTCGACTTTGTTTCCAATTCCTTTAATACGATTCGACCATTAATTGTGTTAACCTCAACTTCATCAACAGTGATACCTTCCACATCAATTTTCCCGTTGACTACATCAATTTCTAAGTCTTCATATTGCTTTTCCGGTAAGTACACCTTAATTTTGGGACCAGAAAAGTCAAAATCAAAATCAAAACTCAAAAATTGTAGTGTCTTTTCGTCTAATTCTATGGAAAGAGATTCTCCCTCTTCTTCAATTTCTAATTTATATTTATTATATTTTGACTCTGTAGCTGTAAATTCCACTGTAATCTGGTCTTCATTCGTAGGCATTACTTCAATTGTCGCATTTGTCGATTCAACAGATATTTCGGTTATATCAGGATTATGAATCGCCTCTGTTTGGCTAATTTCCTCTCCTGCACCTGATGTCTTATACGTAAAGAGAACACCTACCATACCAATAATAACAAAACTAGTTGCAATAACTAGTAACAGTTTACGTTTAGGCATGCTTCATTCCTCCCTTAACCATTCTCATATTAAAGTTCAAATACTTCACAAAACCTTTGAACAACCAGCGGGTTACATAAAACATTCCGATTGCAATAAATATCCCTACCCCAGATAGAAATAAAGCAAAGAACAAATCATACCATGCAAATATTTCTGGATAGATTACGACATTAATCAGATAAAGTATCGGGGAAACAATAAACGACACTCCTGCAAGCCATCCAGATAACACGAATCCAGCTAAAGCAATGAATGGCCCTAAAACAATTACTAAATTAAAGAAGCCTAATCCAATAACAGCCCAAACTGCACGTAGCACATTTCCAGTAGATGCCGATTCCGTTACTTGCTCTAGTCGGTAAGTCGCAACCATTTCCTTAGCAATCTGTTGGGGAGAACCAAGCCCATTGGCAACTTCCTCTTCTGTCTTTCCCTCACTGATTCCTATTTCAAAATGCTCTCTAAAGTCCTGCAAAATATCTTCCCGTTCAGAAGAAGGTATACGCTTTAGAGCATCATTTAATTTGGCCAAAAACTGTTCTTTATTCATCCCTTACACCTTCCTTTATTAATTGATTCACACCATTCGTGAACTTCTCCCAATCGGCTAGAAGTTCCCCAAGGTAACTTCTTCCTTCTTCAGTTAGAGCATAATACTTCCGCGAAGGTCCCTCTGAAGATTCTTTTAAGTAAGTAGTAAAATATCCTTCTTTGGTTAACCTTCTTAATAATGGATACACCGATCCTTCCGAAATAGCTATTTGGTCCGAAATTTTCTGAACCAACTCATAGCCATACCGGTCTTGTTTATCTAATAAAACGAGCACACAAAGCTCTAATACACCTTTTTTGAATTGTACATTCAAGACTTTCACCTCTTTGATTTTTTACAAGCTTAACTATTATACATTATATAGTACTGGTCTATAATTTATACCTTTAGCTATAATTTAACATACACTACTGTTCATTGCAAGGTACTATTATAAAATAGTAGTATTAGAAAAACTCGCATTAGCTCAGTCCCAAGCGAATGTGTTAGTTTTTCTTATGTCGGCGGAAAGTTTTGTATACTTTCCTAACTACAAATAAATAAAAGGCCCGGGAAACTCCCCGAGCTTTTACCTCCTTCTATAAAAGTTAATCCGTTTATTAAACGCATAAAACATATAAAGATAAAGTGCTACAATTACTATATCCACTACAACCATCATGTATTGGAGAAGGTAGCCTTTCCATGTTATAAATACTCCCACTTGTGAGACAAGGAATAGAATAAATATTAACCAGTAAAATCCAAACATCCTTCTATAGGAGTCGTGTATCGATTCTTTATCCGAATATAACTTTGGAATAGTTGATTTTGTAGCATTTGTGCGAAAGTAGTAGAAAGAACTGAGTGCATTCGTCATATATTCCCAACCCGCATCTTCATATAATTGGAAATAGTCCTTTTTGGCATCTTGTCTAAAATCAATTTGGTAAACATATGATTTACCTGGGTCTTCCTCAAACACATACATAAAATATTGATATTTTATTAGATGTAGCCCTTGACGAGACATTTCATTTAGCCATTGCTCCTCCTTCTCAACATCTGGAGCTAAAAATAGCTTAAACTTTTTTACCGTCATATTACTTCCCCTCCATCTCCTTAATAAACACATTTGAATTTTCCACTAAAGATTTTAACCGTATAAATTCCAATTGTAAGACCTCTTTACCTAGTTCAGTAAGTTGATAATATTTCCGACGATCATCATCCTGTACCAAAGCCTTTTCAATGACCTTCTGTTTCTCAAGTTTACTTAATGCCCCGTATAATGTTCCCGGCCCCAAGATCACTTCACCCAAACTCACTACCTCTACATCCTGCATGATACCGTAGCCATGCCGCACTTCTCTAAGAGATAATAGAATATAGTAAGTAGCTTGAGATAATGGTAAAAACGCTTCCGGTTGCTTAGTCATAATTTCACCACCACTTTATATCACCTTCCGATGTATCTATTCACGATATATCGTATGACGATATAATAACATGAATAGTTTATCAGTACAATATGTTTTCAAATAATTTTCTTAGAATACAATCTTCCTAACGTAAGAAAACATATTTTAATACCAAATGACTAATTACCTTTAATTCCGAGAAAGATAAATTGAAGCAATTATCGTTTTTCATTATACTAGGGACAGTGAAAGGGGTAAGAATTATGGAACAAACAAAATTAGAATCAAAAGTACTGTCTGTTTTACAGAATAAGATACAATCCATCAAGACACCAGAGGGAGCTATTTACTTAGTAGGACCTATTCGCCTTCCTGTTAATTTATACGGAGAGACTGTAGAGTTTAAATGGTATAGTTGGCTAAACTGTGAGGAAGTGACCGATGATTATCAAAAAATCATTGATAACCTATCCGCTCAAAACTTAGCAGAATACCAACAATCCAGTGTATTAGTTTATGGCGATTTTGAAAATGATGATGATGCATTAATCCGTATGCACTCCATCTGCCACACTGGCGACATTTTTGGTAGTAAGCGTTGTGATTGTGGATTTCAACTAAAAGAATCCATGCATAAAATTAAAGAACACGGTACTGGAGCAATCTTCTATCTAGCAAACCATGAAGGCAGAGGAATTGGATTATTCTCTAAAGCAATGGCTTATATCTTACAGGAAAATGGCTATGACACAGTGGAAGCAAATGAAGCATTAGGTTTTGTGAATGACTCAAGAAATTATAGTGATGCTATTCAAGTGCTTAAACAATTACGTTCAAAGCCGGTAACATTGATTACAAACAATCCATTGAAACTGGAAGCGATGCAAAATGCTGGCCTGACACTATCTGGTCGTGTTCCTCTTTGGGGAGATGTTTCGGAATATAATGAACGTTACTTAAAGACGAAAGTAGAAAAATCAGGACATATGGAGGAGGAAAGGAACTGCTCCAATGACTAATCATGAATTTTATATGGATCTAGCACTACAAAATGCAACGGCAATGAAAGGACAAACTGATCCGAATCCTCTTGTTGGTTCTGTAATTGTTAATGATAATCGTATTGTTGGGGTTGGTACCCATTTAAAAGCAGGCGAACCACATGCAGAAGTTCATGCACTTAGAATGGCCGGTGAGAAGGCTAAAGGAGCTACTATTTATGTTACCTTAGAGCCTTGCTCCCACCACGGGCGTACTGGTCCATGTGCTGAAGCAATTGTTCAAGCGGGGATTAAAAAGGTTGTCATTGCTACTCTGGACCCTAATCCAATAGTAGCTGGAAATGGTGTAAAGATTTTAGAGGATGCAGGGATTGAAGTTGTCACAGGAGTTAGAGAACAAGAGTCCATTCAAATGAACGAAGTATTTAATAAGTTCATTGTGAAGAAGCAGCCATTTGTTACCATGAAGGCAGGAGTATCCCTAGATGGAAAAGTAGCAACACATAGCTTTAGTAGTCAATGGATTACTTCAGAGGAAGCTAGACTTGATGTTCATCAACTTAGAAATGAACATATGGCAATTCTGGTTGGGATTAATACAGTTTTAAAAGACAATCCATCCTTAACGACAAGAATTCCTATTGGACGTAATCCACTTCGAGTAATTATGGACTCTTCTTTAAGAACTCCATTAGATGCTAATGTCGTAACAGATAGGCAAGCTGAGACCTGGATATTTACTAGTAAGAATGTTGATGAAAGTAAAAAACAAGCGCTTGAGGGACATGGGGTTCGAGTATTTATGACTTCTAGCGAAAACACGGTTAATCCAAACGATGTGATAGCTATTTTAGGAGAACATCTTATATCTTCTGTATTTATTGAAGGCGGTGGTAATATCCATGCCACGTTCCTTGAAAATGAATTAGTAGATAAGGTTGTCCTTTATTTTGCACCGAAGCTAGTTGGTGGTAAGGATGCCCCAACATTCTTAGAGGGTACAGGTGTTGGCGATATGGCCGACGCTATCGAACTTTCGGATACGGACATCGAGAAGATTGGTAAAGACTTTAAGTTTACTGGTTATCCAGTATACAAGACCAGAGGGATATCATGAGGTTTGGATTTGATATCGATGATACGTTAATTAACTTACGTGAACATGCGTTTAATATTTATAAGAAGAAACTAAATAAAGATGTTCCTCAGAAAGAATTTTATGAATTAGATAGAGTGGAAATTCACGAACCATTTGGTTTATCGGATGATGAGGGTAGTGCAATGTGGAATAGTTCCCTTGTGGAGATTTATTACACCGACTGCCCCCCATTCCAAGGTGCTGTAGAAACGTTAAATAAGTTAGTAGAAAATGGTCATGAAATTTTCTATATAACAGCTAGACCTAAGGAGCATGGTGAAGGAACAAAAAGGTGGCTAAGGGAACAAGGCTTCCCTGTCCAAGATAATCATTTCTTCTACGGAATGCAAGATCATGAAAAGGTTCATATTATTAAGGATTTAAACCTAGATTATTATGTAGATGATAAGCCAGCTATTCTTGATACGCTATCAGAAGAACCTGTGAAGCTTTACTTAATGGATCAATCCTACAATCGTGCACATTCGTTTAATAGAATACTAAATTGGTCAGATTTTATAAAAGAAATATAAAGAAAAGGTATTGCTAAAAATGCAGCAATACCTTTTTTTCGAATAGTTACTCTAAGTTTTGAGCAAATAAACCTAGTTTCTTTATCTGGTTTACCGCTACTTTTTTCTCCTCAACGGAAAGGCCACCCATAATCTCACTCATTGCAGTTGCATGCTGAGGGAAAATTTCATTCATCAATTTCGTACCCTCTTCAGAAATAACTGCATATGTAACCCTTCTATCTGTTGGGCACGCTTCTCTAATTAAGTATTTCTTTTCTTCCAATTTATCAACTACATATGTAATACTACTACTTGCAAGCAATACTTTTTGCCCAATTTTCTGGATAGGTTGTCCACCTTTATGATATAACAATTCAAGTACACCAAATTCAGTTAAGTTAAGTCCATAACTTTTAATATTTTGAGTAACCTGCTTTTCAATTGCCTCAATTGCTCTTGTTAAAACCACAAAAAGTTTCAACGAAAGCTCTTGGTCTTCATTAAAATGATTCGAAATGACCACAAATATCAATCCTTTTACTTATTGTTATTAAGTTGAATATAGTATATCCTATATTGTTAGGATTTTCTATGAATTTAATAATAGCTAATTTCTTACTTTGTTCATGAAAAAAGGAAATTTATTGACCTTTAAAAGGATATACTACAAGGGCCAGCCCTATAGTACATCCTTTTTGATTAGTCGCATAGAATTAAGAACAACAATTAGTGTCGCACCCATATCAGCGAATATAGCAATCCATAAGGTTAACCATCCTGGAATAACTAATAATAGTGCAATAATTTTTAGGATTAAAGCGAATGTGATGTTTTCTTTAATAATAGATAATGTCTTTCTGCTTAACGAAATTGTAAACGGTAATTTTTCTAAGTCATCAGCCATCAAAGCAATATCTGCTGTTTCAAGTGCAGCGTCCGTTCCCGCACCACCCATTGCAATACCAACATTCGCAGTTGCAAGTGCCGGTGCATCATTGATTCCATCTCCAACCATCGCGACATTGCCGTATTTCTCTGCTAATTTTTTGATTTCTAATAATTTATCTTCGGGTAATAGCTCTGACTTTGTTTCTGTTAAACCAAGACTTAATCCAATTGCATTTCCAGTTAACTTATTATCACCTGTTAACATAACGGTCTTTTTGATTCCGAGTTCATGTAGCTTTTGAATGATGGATTTGCTTGATTCTCGAATTTGGTCAGCTACAGCGATAAGGGCGTCAACATTATGTTCTGTTCCTAGTAGCATGACTGTCTTACCTTCCGATTGCAGATATCTAATTTTTTCTTTCACTTCATTATTCATATCTAACATACCCTCAAATAGGATAGGACTTCCAATGAAATATTCTATTCCCAGTACAGTAGCCATTGCACCTTTTCCAGTGATAGAAGTAAATCCATCCGCCTCATATGCTTCTGCATGAATCCGGTTCGCTTTCCGGGCAATTGCAGAAGCAAGCGGATGTTGAGAAAATTGTTCAATTGCCTGTGCAATGTTTAAAACCTCTTGCTCACCTTTATCGGTTAACAAAACAATATCAGTTACTTCCGGTTTCCCTTCTGTAAGTGTTCCTGTTTTATCGAAGGCAATTGCTTTAATTTGTCCTGTTTCCTCTAAATAAATTCCACCTTTAATCAATACACCGTTCCTAGCAGCATTACCAATTGCGGTTACAATTGCAACAGGGGTTGAAACAACTAATGCACAAGGACAACCAACCACTAATACAGCGAGACCACTATAGATCCACTCAGACCAGACACCTCCAAATAATAGTGGAGGAATGATAGCAACTAATAAAGCAATTACCATAATAGCTGGGGTATAATATTTTGCGAATCGATCAACGAACTGCTGGGATGGAGCTTTTTCAGCTTGTGCCTCTTCAACGAGATGGATTATTTTAGCAATTGTCGTATCTTCTACTCGTTTCGTAACGCGAACTTCCAATGATCCTTCCTCATTCATTGTTCCAGCGAATACTTCATCACCAGCTGTTTTATGAACAGGAATAGATTCCCCGGTGATGGCAGCTTGGTTGATAGAAGATTGGCCTTTTACAACCTCACCATCCATCGCTATCTTTTGACCCGGTTTTATTAACAAAATATCACCTATCTGAACCTCTTCCACATCAATTTCCATGGTCCTATTACCACGCCTAATGATGGCCATCTTCGGAGCGATGTCCATTAATGACTTAATGGACTGACGAGCCTTATCCATAGAATAACTTTCTAAAGCTTCACTCAAAGCAAATAAGAATACAACTACCGCACCCTCTGCCCATTCTCCTATAATTGCTGCTCCAATAATTGCAATCGTCATCAACGTCTTCATATCAAACTGAAGCTTAGCTAGGTTTTTTAATCCAACTTTGAATAGACTATATCCACCTATAAGAATTGCGCCTAAAAATGATCCAACTGTAGCCGGGTGGCTTTCGTCCATTACAAAGAAAAAAATATATCCTAAAGCAGTAAATAATAACGATATCAACGTAGTAATGTTTTCACGTTTCTTCCATATGGATTGCTTTTCCACAGACTCACGACGATTTTCTGGATATACTTTGATGCCATCAAATGCTCCAGCTTTTTCTAATTGTTCAATGGTTGCCAAACCTTGTACCGTTAACTTCGCAGCCCCAAAGTTCAATTGAACATCTTCTACACTCGTGATGCCCCGGATGTTTTTTTCAAACTTAGCTGCACAATTAGTACAGGAAAGTCCCTGAAGCCGATATACTTGTTTATTTTCCTCCAACAAAGACACCTTCCTTCGAGTGTTCCATCGCAACAGAGACTAGCTGATGAACGTGATGGTCCTTCAACGAATAGAAAACTAGTTTTCCTTCTTTGCGGTATTTTGCTAGCCCCATATTACGAAGGAGTCTCAAATGATGGGAGGCGGTCGCTGTTGTTGAACCGATAATATTGGCAACATCACAAACACATAATTCCTCTTCTAGGGTAAGAGCATACGTAATCTTCAAGCGTGTTGCATCTGATAATGCCTTGAATATCAATTCGACCCCAGAAACTTCTTCTACTTGTGGTTGTATTCGATTGACCTTTTCTTCATCAAAACAAAATGTATCACATGTGTCTTTTTCTACTTTCTTTACTTCTGTACTAGACATGTTATCGCCTCATTCTAATATTCGTTTGATTATTAATATTATATGCTTTGTATGAAAATTTTGCTAATCATATTATTCTAATAATCACTTGAATATAAAAGTGATATGAACCTACCATCTTAGTTTGACCTATAGATTAGCTTTAACTAGGACTGTAGACTTTAAGTAATGACAAAAGGACAGGTTCCCCCTGTCCTTTTGCTACTCATTATAGACTTTCAGGACTTCATATTGAAATCCCAAGTATTGATAATTTTGTCTCTGATACATCTCTCTAGGGGTATCATCCCCATCAGCAACTAAAATAACTTTTCTATCTTTATAGGTATCCATGACGAATTTCTGCAATATGCTGCCAATTCCTTTTCGTTGGAGCGATTCCAATACAAATAAATTATCAATTTCTGCAAATTCCTCTGTTAGGATAACATCCACTGCACCAGCAGGCATGTCCTTATAGTAAGCGATAATCTGTATGACATTTTCATTGTTATAATTGCGTTTCATTAGATCTTGTTTCTCATTAGCAAAGTTCTCACCATACTGTAAATCCAGTTCATACTGTATTCGTAGATATTCCATCAACCTCACTGAATCTACCTTTTCAACACAAATATCTTTATCCACTTTGACTTCTGGAAATTCACTTGGATTGATCACATATAACTCATTCTTTTCAATAGAGTAATCCTGATTGTTCAGATGCTCAATTAATTCAACCGCTATCTCCTTATCCTGAGGAAAAACAAATTCAACATGATATTGCCCATTTTTCAAATGAAAGTCCCTCATAAACTGTTCTGCTTCTAATAACTCATTAAGCGTTGGCATTATTTTAAACTCGATAAAATTGCTAGAATACCGACTCAACATTTCCGGGTAGTGATAGTGTTTGTATAGCTCATTCTCATTAATTACATTCCCTATAATGTCAATATTCTCAAATGATATATTCATCATTATCTCCTGTTCTCCTTATTATCCTGTACAAACCATAATAACGTTCCCGTCTGGGTCACGTACTGTAAAAAATGAAAGATCATCAAATCTGATAATTTCAGAGTTGATATCGTAGTTTAATTGTTTAATATAATCATAGGCTTCGTCAATATCATTCGTGTGGAAGTTAAACAACGGATAATCTAAACCACCAAGTCTTTTAGATCTGTTAGCCGGACCAGCATCCAGAGTGATTCCTACTTGTTGGTTCACTTGTAAGTTATACACCGGTCTTTTGACTGAAGACAAATCGTAAACCTGTCCCAACAAATTACAATACCACTCCACTGAGCGTTCCAAATCACTTACATGAATGAAAAAAGTGTTTACCTTACTTAGAATGGGGCTTTTCATACAATCACTCTCCTCATCAAATTAACCTTACTTTATCTATTCGACAACTTCTTATAAATTCCTTTTAAAAATTTCTAAGTCGATAAATTAAAAACCGTTCATTTGAATTCTTTTTATAAAGGTTAGGTATCTTAATTTCCCGGAGTAGTTCAAAAGCAGTGTCATTTTCTAAATAAAAAATATATTCCATGGAAGGATAATACAAGATTATATCAACTTCTCTTGGAAACGCCTCTACTGATAAAAGTATTCGATTTACAACCTTTTGGAAAATGTGGACAGAGAATGGATTAAAGAAATAAAAACAATTATCTATGGGAGTGATTTCATATTCCTCTGCACGGCAACATCTAAACTCAATATTTTGTATGGGATTCTTCGTATTTCTAGCATATTGTTCCCGGTTTCGGAGTGCCTTCCTATGAGATATTTCATTCATCTCAACACCAACTACGGATGCATGATGGAAAAAGTGAATATAAAAATTTAATCTTCCTAGACCACAACCAAAATCAACAACATGGTCACTGCTTTTCACTTCATATTGTTCAAACAGCGTCTCTAACGCTACATACGGTGTTGGCTCGTAGGGATAATAATGACTAAGCTGAATAGGGACGCCCTGCCCGTTTGTATGTATGTTTAGAAGTTTATCGTAAGTGTATTCGTTCATTTAAATTCATCCTAGTTCGTCTATTTATAGTCTCATATTACGATGGCTTTCTTGTTAATACAAGGGCTTAGGAAAAGCTTGTGATTAGTTTTCCTTGTCTTCTGAGGAATTAGGTCAACCTTCATAATTTTCCTATTTTCATCCCTATATTAAACTTGTTTTCCTTCTTCAACACCGTTATCATTAAAATGGTATTTAGAAAGGACGTACTTCATGGACAAACGTGTTTACTTTTTAATGATTGTTTCATTTATAGTTGGAATGGTTGAGTTAATCATCAGTGGATTATTAGATTTAATTGCGGAGGACCTTAACGTAACCCTAGGGGCCGCTGGTTTCTTGGTAACCATTTTTTCATTAATATTTGCAATCGCTTCACCAATTCTCTTATTAGTGACTGCAAATATTGAACGTAAAAAATTAACATTGAACTTTTTGATTCTATTCTTAATCGGAAATATAATTTCCGTAATTAGTCCGACGTATAGCATTCTTTTAGTTGGTCGCATCATCTCTGCTTTTAGTGGGGCACTACTAATCATTCTCTGTCTAGTAATGGCACCGAGACTTGTAGAACAAAAATACCGTGGACGAGCAATTGGAATTGTATCCATGGGGGTAAGTGGTTCATTAGTACTCGGTGTACCAATCGGATTAATGCTAGGGGAAATGTTTAGTTGGCGTGCTCCTTTTGTATTAATCGCCATTTTTACGGTGCTTTCTATTATTGGTGTTTATTTTTGGATGGATCGGGTAGAGCCAAACCCACCTGTACCACTAGGTGTACAGCTCGCTACTCTGAAAAACCGTAAAATACTTTTCGCTCATATAACGACGTTCCTATATATGACCGGACACTCTGTACTTTATACTTATTTAAAGCCTTTTGTACAGGAATCGATGGATTTAGGAGCAACATGGATTAGTGTTATCTTTTTCATTTTTGGAGTTGCAGCAGTAAGTGGTGGCGGAATTGGTGGTACATTTGCGGATACCCTTGGCACAAAGAGAACCGTGGTTTCAGCAATTATTACTTTTGGTGCCATTATGATGGTTATTCCTTTCACAACCAGTATAATGCCGATATTCTTAATTGCATTAATCATATGGGGAATCATGAGTTGGGCCATTTCACCAGCAATGCAAAGCTATTTAATTGAAAGCTCGCCCGAAACATCAGATATTCAACAAAGCTTAAGTAATTCCTCCTTACATTTTGGAATTGCAGTTGGTGCTTTCTTCGGAGGCATTATCATTGGACAATACTCCACTAATGCCAATGCATTTATTGGAGGAATATTAATTATTGCATCACTTGGAACCATGTATATATCAATGAAAAGCAAACAATTAAGTCCTTCTACTAATTAACTTTTGAGTAGATAACAGCCAGTAAGTCCTAGCTGTTATCTATTTTTATTATTTATTCATTTGTGAGTTGGGAATTAGTAGTGAAATGACCCTTGGGAACGTGTTACGAGTCATTTCGGATTGGATTCACTGTCAATATGACCCGCAAGGCCTTCATAACAAGGATGATAGTTATCTACAAAAAAAACACCCATAAGAGGATTTCTCCTCCATGGGTGTCTCACATTATGCTACATCATAGCCTTGATCTTCAACCGCTTCTTGCATTTTTTCTAATGTAACTTTTGATTCGTCGTATGTTACATTTACTTTACCAGTAGCTAAATCTACTTCAACATTAGATACACCTTCTAATGTATTAAGAGCACCTTCTACTGACATTTTGCAATGACCACAAGTCATCCCTCTTACATCTAGAGTTAAAGTTTGCATGAATTATATATCCCCTTTCTAAAAATTCAAGTATAGTATTGGGGACTGGACTTGCTACCGTCCCCAATACGCTTATATTTTAACTCGCTTCAAACGAAGGGAGTTTGTAACAACACTTACAGAACTAAATGCCATCGCCGCACCTGCAATCCATGGAGCTAGAAGTCCTAAAGCCGCAATTGGAATCCCGGCTGTATTATAACCGAAAGCCCAGAACAAGTTTTGACGAATATTTTTAATTGTTGCCTTACTGATTTTAATTGCTTGTGGAATTAAAAGTAACTCACCACCTAAGATGGTTACATCAGCCGCTTCAATTGCAACTTCTGTACCAGTACCAATCGCAATACCAATATCTGCTACCGCAAGTGCTGGTGCATCATTTACACCATCACCAACCATCGCTACCTTTTTACCTTGTAATTGAATTTCTTTAACTCGGTTTGCCTTTTCTTCTGGCAATACTTGTGCAATGACACGGTCAATCCCAACTTGCTTGGCAATTGCTTTTGCCGTTCGTTCGTTATCACCGGTAAGCATGATTACTTCTAGACCAAGTTCCTTTAATTCTTTAATTGCTTGTGTGGCAGTTTCTTTCACTGTATCTGCTACAGCAACAATTCCTTTGAATACGCCATCAACAGCGATTAACATTGCCGTATTACCGTTTGTTTCATATCCAACAAGCTCTTTCTCCACGTCGGCGACTGAAATTTGATGGTCATTCATTAATTTTCTAGTACCCACCAATACATTTTTGCCGTCAATGACTGCTTCAATACCATGGCCAGGTATTGCATTGAAATCATCTGTTTCTACAATAGGAACGCCTTTCTCTGTTGCATAGGCAACAATTGCTTCTGCTAATGGATGTTCAGAACCTTTTTCAGCACTAGCCAGCAAAGATAGTGTTTCTTCATCTGCAGTATAGTGTGTCACTTCCGGTTTACCTTTAGTGATGGTTCCCGTTTTATCAAGAACGATTGCATTTAATTGGTGCGTACGTTCTAAGTGTTCTCCACCTTTAAATAGTATTCCACTTTCAGCAGCACGTCCTGAACCAACCATGATAGAGGTTGGTGTTGCTAGTCCTAAAGCACAAGGACAAGCAATAACTAATACTGCAATCGAGGCAACCAGTGCTGGTTCGAACTCTCCCGGTGTTACGAAAATAATCCAAACTAGGAATGTTATAAACGCGATTCCTACTACAATTGGAACAAAATATCCTGAAATCACATCGGCTAAACGTTGGATTGGAGCTTTAGAACCCTGAGCATCCTCTACTACTTTAATAATTGATGCAAGAGCTGTGTCTTTCCCAACTTTTGTTGCTTCCATTTCAATCGTACCGTTTTTATTAATAGTTGAACCAATAACACTTGCATTCACATCTTTTTCAATTGGAATAGATTCCCCGGTAATCATCGATTCATCAATGGAAGTTCTGCCTTTTACCACAATACCATCCACCGGTATTTTCTCTCCTGGTTTTACAATTAGTCTATCGCCAACGATAACCTCTTCAATCGGAATCATCATTTCTTCCCCGTTACGTAATACCCTAGCTTGCTTAGCTTGTAAGTTGAGAAGCTTCGATATCGCAACAGTTGTGCGACTCTTTGCACTTGTTTCTAAATACTTACCAAATAATATCAATGTAATTAAAATGGCACTTGTTTCAAAATATAAATGTGGCATATATCCTGGATTACCAATTGTTTTTAACCCCTCATATAGACTGTAGAAATAAGCAGCACTAGTACCCAAGGCAACTAGAACATCCATGTTGGCTCCGCCATTACGTAAATTCTTATAAGCCCCAACGTAAAATTGCCATCCGATAATAAATTGGACTGGTGTTGCAAGTGCAAACTGGAACCATGGATTCATGAATATAGCTGGTATATTCATTCCACCCAAATGAACGAACATCGTTACTAATAATGGGGCAGATAATACAGCAGAAATAATTAGCTTTGTCTTCATTGTTTGAAGTTGCTTTTCCTTCTGCGTTTGTTTTTCCTCTTTATCCGCTTTTCTCTTTGCATCATAACCTAACTTTTGAATCCTTCCAATTAAGTCTAGTTCTTCAATAAGTCCAGGATTGTATTCAATGGAGGCACTTTCTGTAGCCAAGTTTACAGTTGCATGCTTGACACCTTCTTGTTTATTTAATACTTTTTCTATTCGAGTTGAACAAGCTGCACAAGTCATGCCATATACATCAAATTCAACCTTCTCCATTTCAACACCGTATCCAAGTTTTTCAATCTTAGTAGTTATATCTTGAACGGAGACTGCCGCTGGATCATAATCAACAGTTGCCTTTTCCGTTGTTAAATTAACCTGTGCTTCCACACCATCCATTTTATTTAAGACCTTTTCAATTCGATTAGAACATGCTGCACAGGTCATACCGGTTACACCAACCGTAATATGTTGTGATTCATTCATTAGAAATACCCCCCTTACTTAGAGAATTGCTTCATAATCTCTATTAACTCATCTATCGCTGCGTCACCTTCACCCGATTTAACAGCACTACTTACACAATGTTTCATATGTCTTTCGGTAACCTGGTAACCAACCTTTTTTAAGGCTGCATTAATTGCACTAATTTGAACTAATATATCTGCACAATAGCGATCATCTTCAATCATTTTCTGTATACCTCGAACCTGTCCCTCGATTCGCTTCAGTCGATTGACCACTGCTTGTTTCTCTGAGTCTGTTCTTGGTGTAACTGGGTGATCATGCAAAAAGTGATCCATGTGAACACCTTCCTTCGTTAACTTTAATTATACTATACCCCCCTATAGTATAATTGTCAATATAAAGATTTGATTCTACTTCGGAGTAATTACTTAAGCTATTACAAAATCAGTATACCCCCCTCAGGTAAATTAATTCCTATAAAACATAAATTTAACTAGTATCCCTGTCTGTTGAAAATATCACAAATAATTATTTCAACGTTTTAACATACCTCCAAAACCCCTGCAATTTAAAGCAACTAATACTGGTATTACATTCCCTATCTCTTCCTTTTAAAGGAATTTTTCACTTGTATTTATTCATATAAAATACTGGACATGAATACGTTTTAATAAAACGAGGGAGGTATTATACATGAAAAAAGTTATATTACTGGGGCTAATAATTACATTTACTCTCCTACTTGCTGCTTGCGGAAGTGACGATTCAGAAACAGACTCAAGTGGTAATGGAGATAGCACGATTTATACAGTTGGAGTTGATGTTACATATCCGCCATTTGAATTTCAAGAGGACGGTGAAATGAAGGGAATCGATATTGATTTAATAAATGCTATAGCTGAAGACCAAGGTTTTGAAATTAAGATTGAAGCAATGGACTTTAGTGGCATCATTCCTGCAATGCAAGCTGGTGAACTTGATATTGGTATGGGGGGAATGAGTATTACAGAAGATCGTAAAGATACGGTGGATTTTTCCGATCCTTATTTTGAATCTGGTTTGTCGTTAGTGGTTGCTAAAGACAATTCGGATATTTCTAGCATGGAAGACCTAGAAGGAAAAACTATTGCTGTTAAAAATGGAACAACTGGCGCAAATTATGCCAATGAAAATAAAGATGCGTACGGATATGAGGTTATCCAAGTTAAAGACAGTACGTCCATGTTTCAAGAAGTTGCAAATGAGAATGCTGACGCTTTATTAGAAGATTACCCAGTAATCATGTATGCCATTGCCACAAGTGACCTTGAACTACAAGTTGCAGGGGATAAGTTAAATGGAGATAACTATGGAATCTCCGTATTAAAAGGAGAAAATGATGAGCTATTAAAGAAAATAAATGATGGCTTAGCTAATTTAAAAGAAAGTGGAAAATACGATGAAATTATTGAAAAGTATTTAGGCGAGTAAGAAACATGGATTCCAGCGCGCACGTTTTTTAGCGCGCTTTCTTGTTTAAAGGAGCTGAATAAATGGAAGCAATAATTAATGCCCTCCCATACCTCTTGGAGGGATTAAAAGTAACTATCTATATATTTGTTATCGCTATTATTCTTGGTTTTATTATAGGCCTTATTATTGCGTTATTCCGTCTATCACCAATAAGAGTATTAAATTGGATTGCTAAAATATTTATTGATGCCATTCGTGGAACTCCTATACTAGTCCAATTATTTTTCTTCTATTACGGTCTAAATTCCCTTGATTTTATATCTTTTGACCGTACGACAGCAGGTATTATTACCGTTGCCATTAATGCAGGAGCCTATTTTGCTGAGATAATTCGTGCTGGTATTCAATCCATGGACAAGGGGCAATCCGAAGCAGCACGGTCTTTAGGTTTAACGAGCACCCAAAACATGCGCCATATCATACTCCCCCAAGCTTTTAGAAGAATGCTCCCAACCTTTACAAACCAAGCAATTATTAGTTTAAAAGATACATCATTACTTTCTGTTATTGGGATTGCTGATTTAACACAACAAGGTCATATAACGATCGCTTCCTCATTCAAAGCTTTTGAAATATGGTTTGCAGTAGGTGCTATGTATTTCATGATGATTTACTTATTATCGCTATTAACTAGTTTCATGGAAAGGAGATTTGAACTACGATGACAATGATTACAGTGAAAAACTTAAGGAAATCTTTTGGTAATCTAGAAGTCTTGAGAGATATTAGTGTAGAGATTAAAGAAAAGGAAGTTGTCTGCGTCATCGGTGCATCTGGTTCTGGAAAAAGTACATTTCTTCGTTGCCTAAATAAACTGGAGGATATTACAGATGGTCATGTGATAATAGATGGCCAAGATATAACTGCAAAGGAAGCCAATATTAATAAAATACGCCAGGAAGTGGGGATGGTATTTCAGCAATTTAATTTATTCCCACATAAAACGGTACTAGAAAATATCATTTTGGCACCCATGAAGGCACGAGGAACAGTAAAAGAGGAAGCCATCGAAACAGCAATGGAATTACTGGAAAAGGTAGGGTTAAAAGAAAAAGCAGATAGTTATCCTGGTGAATTATCTGGCGGCCAGAAGCAACGTGTTGCTATAGCAAGAGCATTAGCAATGAACCCAAAAATAATGCTATTTGACGAGCCTACATCTGCCCTAGACCCTGAAATGGTCGGGGATGTGCTAGCAGTCATGAAACAGCTTGCCCGAGAAGGAATGACAATGGTGGTAGTAACACATGAAATGGGCTTTGCCCGTGAGGTTAGTGATAGGGTATTATTTATCGATAATGGTATTATTGCAGAGCAAAATGTGCCTGGGGAATTATTTGCCAATCCAAGGAATGCGCGTACACAGGCTTTTTTGAGTAAGGTATTGTAATAACTATTCTTATAGACAGAGTTTCGGATTTTCCACTAACTCTGTCTTTTAGTATCAGTCTTATAGACAGAGTTCCGGGCTTTCCCATCAACGCTGTCTTTTATACATTCTTATATGAAAATCCACTATGTTTCCAGATCATTTTACATCATAATACTGGGACTTTCGAGAATCTCCATGTTAACAAATGAAGAATTTGAATTAAGCTTCCCTTTTACTTTCTTAATAAATACCCTTTCCCCATCTAGCCACTTACGAAAATCAAAAATCACCGGCTTCTGATTTCCACCTATAGAAAACCAAGCTTTCATTTCTCTTGGAAAATACGCAGCGGTATGTAAAGTCCCTGCCCATGCACCATATTTCTCGGAAAACACCCCTTTTTCCGTATCATTCATCATTTTAAATGCAGAATAAGCATCCTGTACATTAGCACCTTGAGTACGTATGGCTTCCTGCCTGTTCATGGACTCATCCATTCTATATCGATTTTCTTCTATCAGTTTTTCAAAATGATTGGTACAAACATTGCCATAGTGTACATCGACTCTACGTGGCGAAGCTTCAATTACATAGGTTTGGCCTGTTTTATCCAAAAGTACATAGTTAAATGAATGCCTATGGGGTATCTCTTTTAACAGATCCACTGCTTCTTCAACTGATGCACAAGTCTCCAAAATAATTCGTCCAAGCATATTACACACAAAACCACTACCCGACTTTTTTCTATTAACAAAGTTGTATCCCATCGCAAGTCCTTTTTCATTTAGTCCATCTATCCTACCTGTTATTTGCATCGAAGGACCCACAACAGCATACCCCCGGTCGGTCGGTAGATAAAACATATATCGCCCCTCATATGAAGCAGGATGGTTATCATAGTTCCGAATCATATAATCGTTTCCTGTAAAAATAGAGCAACCGCTTCTACCATACTCCATATAATATCCACCAAATTCACGGATAGCATCCTGCAAATTCATTTCTAGCGCATCAGAGAGCCCCTCTATTTCCTCCCAAATTCCAGGGGAAAACTTCAAAATAACATCTTTCACTTCCCGTTCTTCGATTGAAAAATGATACTTCCTTTTTGACCCCCATTGTTTCTCACGATTAGAGAGAATGGGGGACTCTTTTAATAATTTCCCTTGCATATGACCAAAGTCAAAATGGCTACCACGAAACTGGATAATATCACTATATACTTGTTTCACCTTGGATCTCCCCCTCTCATTTACCACTAGTTTAGGTTATTTTTGATGAGATATAAAAATTTATGCCTAACCGTATAAAAGAATCATCATAAGACAGTCTACTTATTGAGGTGATAAGAATGACAAAAGAAGATGGGAAAAAGAAATTTGAAGTGCCAACCCAGGCAAATATAGACGGAGAATTTGGCGTCCAGAACGGACTTCGGAAAAATTACCCTTTTGATTATCAGAACAAGATGGTCGGAGATTCTGTAAAGGAACACAAGGAACTTGAGGCAGCTAATAAAATTATTGCTGAAAAGGAAATAGGACAGAGTTTTAATAACTCATAGATAAAAAATTCTCTCAAGGAAAGTTGTTGAGGGAATTTTTTGTCCTTGTAACACCGTTATAATATGTTATAATGATTATAACAGTATTACAAGGGGTGTTATAATGAGTATGCATGAGAGAAAACTAACTAAGATTGGTAACAGTTACGGAATTACTTTTCCCAAAGAAATATTAAAAGAAGCTGGAATAACGTATGGGGATAGTGTACAGATGGAATTTAAAGAAGGCAAAATTACCCTTCAAAAAAAAGAGGAAATTATCCTTCCGGAAGGTGTAGATCAGGAGTTTATGTCTGTATTAACTGATGTCATCAAAGAACATGATATCGCATTCAAAGGACTGGTGGACAAATGACGGATGAAAAGGTTATATACTTAAATTCAAACCAGGTCATTGCCATTAACACCATGCAAATAAAATTGTATTCACCGGCCGAGCAAATTGGTGTTAAAGAACCAGCTTTATTAGATTCAGCAATTAACCGTCCTAAACAAACTATATTTGGTAAAGACGCATATCCCACCATCTATGAAAAAGCTGCGGCATTAACGGAATCCTTAGCGAAAAATCATGCATTCCACAATGCAAACAAACGTACAGCACTAGCAGCGTTAATTATCTTTTTAAAACTAAATCAATATGAATGGACAATGGATGTTATTAAAGAACAGGATTTCATTGTAGATTTGGTTACTAATAAAATTTCGTTTGAAAAAATGATATCTATCATTCAAGAATACACTGAAAAACTCTAAGTTCATCAGAGTTAGCAAGGTACGAAATAAGCTACATAAAAAAACAAAATGGTGCCTAGTCATAAGCCAAAGCACCATTTCTATTTCTTCTATTTTAAAGTTCACCCATTTTCCACTACAAAACGGTTAAATTTAATTGGACTTCATTCATCCTGCTAATGATAATGTCTTTAACGTTCAAACCACACTAATACGCGACCCCACTTAGTGGAGTCTCTTAGTTATATTCTTAATCATTCATTCTATTAACCCTTCAAGACTTCTAATAAGTCCACCTTAAATCCTTCTCTATCCACTACTTCACAAACTCTCACATTAGGTGCCTTCCCACTACGATTATTAATATCCACCATATTATAGCCTCTTGTAATCTCACCCTTTGTTTCCACATCCACATAATACATATTCGACTTGGTCATCAGCTTTTCATTCGCCGCAATTGCAACCAATACTGTATCCGGATGTGTCGTACCGTTAATCTTATGTACTTCCCGGTTAAACTTAAGAACAACCCGGTTAATATCCATAAAAAATTTTGAGCGATCCGTACCTAACTTTTCGATATCCCTATGATCTTCATCAGCCATAACAGAGAACTGTGTACACATATCCCAGCCAACCATAGTAATAGGAATTCCAGAATGGAGCACTATCTTCGCTGCTTCTGGATCCACATAAAAGTTATACTCAGCCGCTGCAGTAATATTTCCAAGGGAATTATTTGTACCTCCCATAATATAAATATGTGGAATATCTTTTGCAATCGAAGGATCCTTCTTAAGTGCCATGGCAATATTGGTAAGTGGTGCTATCGCTAATAATTCTATCACTCCTGGATTCGCTTTAACGGTTTCAATGATAAAATCTACCGCATGCTTTTCTTCCGGAAGTTGCTTCGCCTTTTCAAAGAAAGAATCTCCCATACCATCCTTCCCATGAACATCTTCTACAGTAACATGCCCCTCCTGGTTCCCTAATATTGGACCTTCATATCCTTTAAAAACAGGGACATGATAATCGGGATTGAATACCTGGATCGTATACAACGCATTTTCAACCTCTTGATCAAAATCCACATTTCCACCTGTAATCGTCACGCCTTCTACTTTAAAATGATGAAGTGCCGTCAAAATAGCAATTGTATCATCACCTGCAGTATCCGTATCAATAATAACTCTTCTCATCTGTCTTCCCCCTATGCCAGCCATGGTTAAAGTACTTTTCCCCGTTATATTCACTTACTTAAATGGTTACCCTGATTTTACACAATAATTATAAACTACTTTCATTTCATAATGCTAGTGAATATATTTTTAAAGAAACATTAGAAAAACTAACACATTCGCTTGTCCTTTTGCGAATGTGTTAGTTTTTCTTATGGCGGCGGAAAGGTTTTTATACTTTCCTAACTACTAAGAAAAAGCACAACTCCTAAGAATTGCGCCTTTGTTTACTACTCTTCTTCTGTCATAGCCTCTGCTTTAGTTCGTTGAACCGTTCCATGTGGATGGTGAGGTGGAGCATAAATAGTATAAAGCTTAATCGGCTCATTACCTGTATTAATGACATTATGCCAAGTTCCTGCTGGCACCATAATTGCCGAGTCTTCCCTAACCCTTCTCTCAAAACTTAAGTTATTTTGACTCATACCCATTCGAACAATACCTCTGCCCTCTTCAATACGTAAGAACTGATCTGTATCATGGTGAACTTCTAAACCAATATCTCCTCCTACTGGTATACTCATAACAGTAACTTGGAGATGCTTACCAGTCCATAGCGCAGTGCGGTAATTTTTATTCTGCTCGCTCGCCGCCTCAATATCTACAACAAACGGATTTGGTCCATAATCATTAAATTGAACTCTAGCCTTTAACTTTTCTGCTTGCCAATAACCCCATCTCATATCTGGAGATTGATGGTTCCCTAGATTTGTATATGTTGGAACATAATATGGGGCTGGGTATGGATAACCATATGGAATATAGTACATTTTTTTCCATCCTTTCATAGAAATACTAAACTATTCTATGCAAGAAGATGGGTAAGTGTACTACGATGTTTTCCTTCTCCCTGAAATACTATATTTACTAAGTGTTCCTAGTTATCCGTTTAGCCTTTCCAGTATCATTGGAAGCTCACTTAAGTCATCAATGACAAAATCTGCCCCAACAGAATCCCTGTAATTTTCTTTCTTCCACACTCCATACATGCCCACAGCTTGTGCACCCTGTACATCATTTTCTGGATGATCACCTACATACAAACTCTCATGCGGTGAAACCTCCATTTGTTTTAAAGCCCTTCGAAAAATATCCGGATTAGGCTTTTTGATTCCTTCCCATTCAGAGACCAGTATCGTATCAAAATAAGTTACAATCCCTAATGCCTTCATATTCTTTATTTGAAAAAGTCCTCTTCCATTCGTAATGATTCCCAAACGACACGATCTACTCTTCACACTTTCTAACATATTGAACAAATTAGCAAAAGGTATGCAGCAATTTTGGAATTCGTCTATGTAATCTTGAAGTAATTGTTGCCAGGTTATGTTTATATTGAATTCTTGCACTAACTGTTGGTAAACCTTATCTTTCCAGACATACCCTTTAGCGTCCAACTCTGTGAATCTAGAAATATAAAGTTCTTTCGGTATATGTCCCAGCCATTCATGTAACCTATGATATTGCCATTCTATAAATTGTTTGACAGAAGCGTCCCTGTTCAATAGTGTCCCATCTAAATCAAACAAAACTGCCTTAATTATTTTCTTCTACCTCCCGCCTTCCTATTTGACGAGTAGTCTTGACATCCCACTTATCATAACGTTCCGCTTCTATTCCTAGATTTTGGGTCTTCATCCAATCAAATGCCTTCAATACTAGTGGTGAAGCATTATCCGATGATACCTCATATTCTGAAACCCACAGAGCACCAAGCGAATCCTGTCCCTCAAATTGTTCTGGGATACTTATCTCTCCAACGACTTTCCTCACTAAATAATAAACAGCCGTATGGTGAACATGAGTATACCCTTTCCAATCCCAAGGTAGCATAAAGTCAATGACACCAATATTCCTGATGATTTCAATTTCAATTCCTGTCTCTTCTTGGAACTCCCTCTTCATCGCTTCAGCCAAGCTCTCCCCTTCTTCTAAACTACCACCAGGTAGGTCAAAGCGATTCTTATATGGACCACCATTCTTATGAATAACCAAAAGCCTATTATCATCCTCATAAATCCCATAAACACCAAAAGCACGATGGTATTTCTTCATCATTAATCATCCCCCTTTAGAGCCGCGGGGACAGGTACCTTGGCTTCAGCCGAGGTACCTGTCCCCATGGCTCTTTATAAATAGCAAAGAATGGATTTTTCTATCCAATACATAAATTCTGTAGTTGGAGATTGTTTTTCATGTTTCTTCATTTTTAAATACATGTCGATTCCATCGGAAACATCGTGCCATAAATCTGTGAATACGAAGTCGTATTTTCCATCATGCATTTTATTTTGTGCATATTCGAATGCATCTGTTTTAACAATATTAATCTTATGAGAGTTTTCAAATTGAGGTAATATATGGTTTTTAAACAGATTGATCACATCATCATTACTATCTACTATCGTAACACGTTCAACATTCTTCTTCTCTGAAGCCATATAGGCAAAATAACCAAGACCAAGTCCGTAAGTAAGTACATTCCCAGAAGCCCGCTCAATTGGTTCTTTCATTGTCTCCACTTCATTCGGCGTAACAGTCATCCAAATCCGGCCATTCTCTAGAACCGCCGGATAAACAAACTCCATATCAAAGAATCCTATTTGTGGAATCTGTCTACCTTCCCTTGTTTGGATAATGTCATCGCAAACAAATCCTTCAAAGGGCTTGTACCTTTCATATTTCAATTCACTACTACCTATTTTTAAAGTTGGGATCTTTATATTCTTATAATAAGGATTGCTATTATATTCTGCTTCATCTAGATGATGAATCATTTTCTCAAAATAGTGGTTAAAAAAGGTCTTGTCCTCCGCATTATCCACAATATCAAGTCCAAACGCAGCAGCTAGAATGACGGAGAAAGCATACTCATAAGAAATACCACCCTGAACAAACTCGTCCATTTCCTCTTTTTCCACATAGTCAGGTGCATTGTTTAAATAATTGCTTAACAAAGAAAATACTTTATTGTTATCATTTTTAGCTTTTTCATCTAATAAGTTAATCATTTAATCGTTCTCCCGTTCCAACATTAATGGGACAGGATTATTGTCCCTGAAAAAACTGACAATATAAGGTTCCTGTTCCTTAACCCAAAAACTAAGGTTTACTATATATCCCATGATATCCAATTTGAAAGCAGATTTCTATTGACAAGAATCCCTCTTATCATAGAAAATTGGAAACATTACTACAGTAGGAGGAATCATATTTTGGATCAACGAGAGCAGTTTTCTACTAAATTGGGATTTATTTTAACTGCAGCTGGTTCTGCAATTGGACTTGGTGCAATTTGGAAGTTTCCTTATATTGCCGGTCAAAATGGTGGTGGAGCTTTTTTAATTATCTTTCTTTTATTTACCATTATTCTTGGGCTTCCACTTCTTATGGCGGAGTTTACAATTGGAAGAACCGCCCAGAAAGACGCTATTTCTTCCTTTAAGCACCTAGCACCTGGGACAAAATGGTACTATATTGGAGCGTTAGGTATGGTTACCTGCTTTATTCTACTATCATTTTATAGTGTTATTGGTGGTTGGATTATCACCTACTTGATAAAAGCAATCACAGGAGGATTGAGCAACCTTGACGGTCAACAGTTTGAATCTGTGTTTAATGAAACCATTTCGAACCCCATTGGTAGTTTAACAGTTCAATTCGTGTTTATATTATTCACTATTATTGTTGTAGCAAAAGGACTGCAAAAAGGTATTGAACGTGCGAGTAGCATTATGATGCCAGCTTTAACTATCCTATTTATCATGCTAGTCATCCGTTCCGTTACATTAGACGGCGCTGCAAACGGGATTTCTTTTTTATTTCAACCTGATTGGTCAAAAGTTACATCAAAGACCATATTAGAAGCAATGGGACAATCATTTTTCACACTGAGCATTGGCGTGTCAGTAATGATTACATATAGTTCTTATTTACCAAAACATCAAAGTTTACCTAAATCTGCATTATCCATTGTGGGTATGAATATTACCATTGTACTTTTAGCAGGTTTGGCAATTTTCCCAGCTGTATTTTCATTTGGTCTCTCACCAGATGCTGGACCAGTACTACTTTTCAATGTTCTTCCTACGATTTTTAGCCAGTTGCCGTTTGGTATGTTATTTTTTGTATCTTTTCTAATTATATTTCTATTTGCTGCATTGACATCTGCCTTCTCGATGTTGGAAATTATCGTTTCTGTCATAGCCAAGGGAAACAAGGCTAAACGAAGTAAAGCATCGTGGATAATCGGTATTTCTATTTTTATTTTCGGTATCCCTTCTGCGCTATCATTTGGACCATTAAACGATTTTACTATATTTAACAAAACCTTTTTTGATCTTGCAGACTTCACAGTAAGTAATATTCTCATGCCAATCGGTTCATTTCTGATGGCTATATTTGTTTCATTTAAAATGAAGAAGTCAGCTCTGTTCGAAGAGATAAAACGTGGTAGTAAAATTAATCAAGCAATTTTTCACATTTGGTTTATCCTAATACGATATGTTGCGCCAATTTTAATCCTAGCAGTAATGCTTGATGTTTTAGGAGTTTGGTAGGACTGAGAATGTTCTTGTTTTCAATATAAAGCACATGTATGAGAAACACCTTTCTTTTACATGTGCTTTATTTCTGTTTTTTTAGTGGATGCTTTGCAAGATACTATGTAGACCGGCACCTTCAAAAAAGAACTAAATTTATACACATAGATTAGAACAATGGGGAAGAATAAAATCAAGGTCGAAAGCCATCATGACCTTTAATCCATAAAATTAATAAGGAGGAAACAATGAAGAAGTTTCTACAGATGACCACTGTTTTAATATTGGTGTTTGGCATTTGTTTAAGTGGAACTACAGCTGCAAACGCACAAATTGATTACGTTCCTAATGCAGGTGTCTATATCAATGGGAAATTGGTCAATGGAATTAATCCAATTATTGAAGATGGCGTGTATTACTTGCCATTCGTCGACCTAGCAAAAATATTGAATTATAACAGCGTTAAATTTGAGGAAAAAACAAAAACCTACGAGATAACAGACGGTTCAACGGTTATCCGAGTGACGATGGGTGGGACAAGAGCAAAAAAAGGTAACGAATATATAAACATTAAGCCTCCAAGATGGATTAATGAATCAGCATATATTTCTTTACATGCTGGTGGTGCTTTGTTCAACTCATATATTACATTTAAAAAGGAAAATGGATCGATTCAAATCCAAAATCCTGCCACAAAGTATGCGGTTCATAAGGGCGATACATTATACAACATTTCTCGCATTCACCATATCAGCGTTGATGAATTAAAACGTGTGAACAATCTTTCATCAAACGTGATTAAAGATGGGCAGATATTAAAGTTACCTAATGCTGATACATCTAAAGGAGAAATGGAACCTATAAAAGAGAAAGAGCCAGTTAAGAACAACAGCAATGCGTCCATTCAGGATCAAGCAAATAAAATACTTGAGGAAGCAAAGAAGTACATTGGTGCAAAGTATAAGTTTGGAGCAACTCTTGCAGAAGCCCCTAACTTATTTGATTGTTCTTCCTATACACAATTTGTATTTGGAAAAGCTGGTGTTCAGCTTCCAAGGGTTTCTAGAGACCAAGCAAGTAAAGGGGTGGCGGTATCCACTTCTAACCTAAAGGCAGGGGACTTATTGTTCTTTACAATGAAAGACACATATACCGACGGAAGGGTAGCCCACGTTGGTATTTATATGGGCGATGGAAGTATGATTCATGCTTCAACATCAAAAGGTGTTATGATCACCAGCAATGTCTTACAAAATCCTTATTGGTCAAAGAACTATCTATTTTCAAAGCGTATTCTTCAATAACTTTTGCTTCAATATTGTTGCATAGAGAACTCTAATCAGAGTTCTCTTTTTTCCAATAAGATAAGCATTGGAATGCCCCGATAATAATTTTATATATATAGAATAAGGGACATTTAATTATCCCCTCAAAAGGTCAGGAGCACGACAATTGCTCTTCTCACCACAATAACATGAATATAGAAGTATACACACCAAACTAATAACCAAAAAAGGAATCCTTTTTAATGTTCCGTTTTGAAATATTATCTTTCTGTAAATAACTTGAAATAGACTCTACCATTGACTTTGGTCCTGCGATAAAATACTTGCCTTCGTTCTTATATTTGCTGGTAAACTTATCTATTTCCTCATGCAAGTCATCCCTTGAACCAAGATAAGTTACATGTACTGAATGGTTGTTAGCTATTTCATTAAGCTCATCTTTAAAAATATAGGAATTATTGCTATCCAGATAAAGGAGAGTTATTGGTTGAACAGCCCCTTTTCCTTCCGCTTCTATTTGTTTTAAGATTGCCCGAAATGGTGTTATTCCAATTCCACCTGCAATCAGGAGTGAAGGGATGTTATCAGTCACACTAAAACTCCCTACTGGCCCAGCTATTCTAATTCTCATACCCGGTTTCAATTCTAACAATGCTTTCTTAAAATCACTTGGTTCCGCACTAATAGTAGTTGTTATTCGAACAACATTCTCTGTGGGTGCTGATGCTACACTAAATGGCCGGGTATTGTTTTTTATTTTTTTATGAATAATCGTAAACAAACCATATTGGCCAGTTTTCCAAGATAATGTCTTATCTTTTTCGAATAGAAATGTATACACATTTTCTGTTTCCTTGTAGCTTTCTAGAAATAATAGATCTTTCTTCTTAAACATGGATAATGCGTCTTGTATAAACCCCATTTTTTCACTCCTTTTTAAAAAGTATGATATATTTTCTAAGACAAACCCATATTCCTATTTCCGCCAAAAACTCGAACAGTTTGCCTTGTCCCAAATATTGAACTCAATAATTTTCTCAAGTAAAGAGTAGTCAACCTTACTATTCCAAGGGATACGTATTAGCTCCTTTGTATAGTCATATCCTGCCTTCACAATATCATCTTCAACATGTGTAATCGTTACACTTTCAGGGGCAACTGCTAGATGCTTTTTGGATAAACTAAAGCCAATAATGAATGTCCCGTGATCCGTGAACATTGGTTGGTTCCATTTTATTTCTGTTTTCAAATTTGGATAGTTATTGATTATCCAAGTAATCACTTCTTGTGTTCTTTCGCGGTGTGAAGGGTTGTCAATCCCCATTAAAAATTCAGCAAATGCTTCCATTTTGTGCCCTCCTTGAACAGTGCAGAATGCATAGTCCTATCCTTAGTAATTTGTAACCTTCCATACATTAACAAACTAACGTTAGAGCTTTTCCCCTAATACATTTTTAAGTTCTTCAACTTTGTACGACCAGCCACTTTTCGCACCCTTGAAAGCATAATCTTCTTTCTCAAATCCAGTATGTTCAAGATGTAGATAAGTTGTTTCTCCCTCTTGTTTTAATGTCCAAGTAACTACCGTGTTTATTGGTCCACCAACCCATGTGTAAGATAGCATGTTAGGCTCATCCACTACTAATACTTCACTATCTACTACCAAGTCAATTGCCTCGTTATGAAACTGACATTTGTACCCAACAATTGGTTTAAAATTATTTTCCATTACCCATTGTGCTAGCGTCTCCGAATTCGTTAAGGCCTCCCATACCTTATGAATGGGACTCTTAAATTGAAAATCTAATGATAAATCTGCCATCGTTTATTCCTCCAATATATTCTTTAGTAATAGTGCTTTTTCATTCCAAAACTTCTCATAAAAGGACAACCAATCTTTTACTTCCTGTAATGGGGCTGGGTTAAGTCGATACCTTGTCTCCCTACCTATTTTACGGTTCGTTACTAAATCAGCTTCCTTTAGAATAGACAAATGTTTAGAAACAGCCGTACGCCCCATTTGAAATTGAATAGTTAATTCATGAAGAGGTAGCTCCTCTACATCTGCTAACAAATGGATTAATTTACGTCTTGTTGGATCTGCAATAGCAATAAAAACATCACGTTTTTGATCAGTACTGTTCATAATCCTCCCCCTCTCTCAAATGGACACTGTTTGGTGTCATTATTATACGACACCAAACAGTGTCTAGTCAAACATTATTTTGGTGGAACAATGATTTACAATCAGATAGGTACCTCCAATCTATTCTTTCTCATTTTGCCTATAATCATAAATCCGAAGACCAGCCCGGGGAAGTACCGGATAAGTCTTCGGATCTGGAATGTACTTTTATTCAAGAGATATATGTATACAGGTCAAAAATCACTTTACATTATGATCAATTCTTTTAATAAATTTTGCTGGCACTCCTGCAACAACTGTATTCTCCAGGACATCCTTTGTGACAACTGCTCCTGCTGCAACAACAGCGTTATTTCCAATTGTCACACCAGGTAGAATTGTTACGTTTGAACCAATCCATACATTTTTTCCAAGTACAACTGGTAAGGGATATGTTGTATTTCTTGTTTCTAAAGGTAACCCATGGTTAAGTGTAGCAATCACAACATTCATACCAATTTGAGAACCATCACCTATCGTAATTCCACCTCTATCTTGGAAAGAACATCCTGTGTTTAAAAATACATTTTTTCCAATTGTAATGTTTTTACCAAAGTCTGTATAAAATGGTGGAAAACACATGAATGTTGAATCAACCTTGGTACCGGTTAGTTCACTAAAAATCTCTACTATCTCTTCTTTTGAGTGAAAAGATGAATTCAATTCCATTGTTATTCTCTGAGCTTCATAACTACACTGGGTTAACAACCCATGTAATTCTTTATCCTCACCCGAAATTGGATTACCATTCTTACAAAAATCTATAAACGCATTCATATCCATCTTTTTAAATCACCTTTCTACTTGGAAATTACATTTTGATGCTTAATGACGAATTGAAGTGGATTTAATTCCCTGTTTGCATTGGACTTATTTACTTAATATCAGTTTATCCAAGGCATAGGCAACACCATTCTCATCTTTTGATAACGTTTGAAAATCAGCTGGTTTCTTTACTAATGAAGTTGCATTTCCCATGGCTACACCGCAGCCAGCATATTCAATCATACTTAAATCATTTTCACCGTCACCTATACAAATAACCTCTTCCCTTTTAATAGAGAGTCTATTTGCAAGCTGTTTTACCGCATTTCCTTTACTTACAATCGGATTAAGAATTTCCAGAAAGAATGGTGTACTCGTTACCATCATATACTTTTCCTTATATGCCTTTGGTATTGCCTCAATAATATTATTTAAACGTTCCTCGTAATCGATAAACATCACTTTGGGAACCATGATATCCTCTGGTGTTTCGTCTAATGGTCGATAGTGGATTGGAAGTTGATTAGCAAAAGCCTCATAGATGGTATATAGGTGTATCTTTTTATTTGGTGTGAACATATCGTCTAAATCGAAATAATGCATATGCGAATTAACGTTTATGCTTAATTCATGTAAATCCATTAAGTCTTGGTAGGTTAAAAGGTTCTGTAAAATTACTTCTTCAGTATTAGTATTTTGTACAAGAGCACCATTAAACGTTATGACAAAATCCTCTTTATCATTTAATTCTAATTCCTCAACTAAATGGTGGACACCTCCAATTGGCCTTCCAGTACATAGCACAACTTTCACACCTTTTTCTTTAACCGCTTGAATGGCATTACTAACTTCTTTGGTTATTTCCTCACGACTGTTGAGAAGTGTACCATCGATATCTATTGCAACTAACTTATACAATCTAATTCCTCCCTAATTAATCGAAACATTTTATTATATTGTAACGTCTTCGAGTGATCCCTCCATTACTAATTCTAACGTGTTTGATTTGATACAACCAATACTTATATCTTATTTCATGATATGCTTAATAGGCATTTCTAAACTTTTATAAACTCTCCACCAAAGGAGGCATCGCACATGGAGTTAAGAGTATTACGCTATTTTCTTACTGTTGCAAGAGAAGGAAACATAACTGGTGCTGCTAATCTTTTGCATATTACGCAACCAACTTTATCCAGACAATTAAAAGATCTTGAGCAAGAATTAGGAACAAAATTATTTAATCGCAGTAGCCACAGTATCATTCTCACTAATGAAGGGATGCTCCTACGAAAGAGGGCAGAAGAAATCATTTATTTGGTTGATAAGTTAGAGGCAGAATTTAGCTCTATGGAAGAAACAATTAGTGGTGATATTTACATAGGTGGCGGAGAAACTGATGCCATGAAACAGGTTGCACGGGTTGCAAAGGATTTACAGTTAAAGTACCCCAGTATACGATTCCATCTCTATAGCGGAAATGAAGATGATGTGACGGAACGGCTCGACAGGGGTTTGCTTGACTTTGGTATATTAATTCAACCAGCAAATATATCAAAATATAATTATATCAATATCCCAGCAAAAGATGTTTGGGGAGTCATTATGAAAAATGATAGTCCTCTCGCATTCAAAGAATCCATTCAAGCAGCAGATTTATTACATGTTCCACTAATTTGTTCACAACAGGTTTTAAAAGAAACTTTTTCAAAAAATGAATTTGCGGATTGGTTTGGTGAGGATTTCAATACACTAAACATTGTATCAACATACAACCTTGCATATAATGCGTCGATTATGGTTAAAGAGGGCATTGGTTATGCTATAACTCTTGATAAAATAGTAGATACATCTAGTAATAGTAATCTTTGTTTTCTACCACTTGAGCCAAGACTTGAATCTGGCTTAAGTATTGTATGGAAAAAACATCAAGTATTTTCTACAGCTGCTGATAAGTTTTTAAAAGAAATACAAGAAAAATTATCTTGTTAACATCAAATTGTATGATATAAAAATAAAAACTAACATATGCGCTCATCTTTTTGAGAATGTGTTAGTTTTTATTATGGTAGCACGAAAGACAATTTTAATATATCTCTCATCCTTCCATTATTTAATAGAATGATGTATTGTCCTCTCCAAATCTTCTATACAAGCATCCTCAGCAATATCTGTATTCTACTTTCAATTAACTTCCGATAGCAAGATTCGATATAACTTATCGTCATTCTCCTGAGGATTTCCACGGCCATCTGTATTATTGCTAATAAAGTATAGATAGTCACCCTCTATGAGTACATCTCGAACTCTACCAAGGCCATTTATGACTTCCCGGTATTCACCCAATTCAAGGTCAAATTCTAAGACGGCAGTTCCCCTTAATGCTGCAGCATATAGTTTCCCATTATAATAATCCATTCCAGATGGCGCCCAAGTTGAATCATCTCCAGAAGTAAATACTGGCGTGACCAACCCATCTTGTTCTTCATCCCCTTCAATAATTGGCCATCCATAATTTTGGCCAGCTTCTATTCTATTAATTTCATCATTTGCATCGTTTCCATGTTCACTAGCATATAATACTCCGTCAGGTAACCAGGTAATTCCTTGAGGATTTCGATGTCCATAGCTATAGACGTAGGAATCAGAAAATGGATTATCATTTGGAATCGATCCATCTAAATTCATTCTTAAAATTTTCCCTCCTAACGAATTAGGATCTTGTGCGATTTTACGGTCAGATGCATCCCCAACTGTTGCGTACAGTTTTCCATCTGGTCCAATTTTAATCCTACCTCCGTGATGGTAGGTACCACTTGGGATATTATCAAGAAGTATTTTCTCTTCCCTCCAAACATTATCTTCGAAGCGAAGTGTTATCAAACGATTAAATTGTCCGGAACGATCCTCAAACGTATAATAAGCGTACGCTAGATTCGATTGCTTGAAGTCGGGAGCAAGCACAAATCCAAGTAATCCCGCTTCTGAAGCTGTTGCAAGTTCTTTCTTAAGCTCTACAGTCTGCCTCTCCATTTCACCATTTTCTATTTTCACGATGGATCCAGACCGTTCTGTTAGATAGAAAATATGATCACTTTTTTCAATTGACCACGGGATATTGAGATTTTCCGCTAGTACTTCTAATTCATCATTTTCTTGTTGGATTAGTGGTGTGTTGTGTTTGTCATTGTTATTCAATGCATCATCTTGTTGTTTATTTGAGGAACAACCAACTAATAAGAGAATAAGCATCACAAATACAACTAAGACTCTTTTCAACAAAATCACCTCTCCTTTAGATAGTAACCAAAAAACCTGTCCTTCATAACGATTAACTACAGAACAGGTTTAAAGGCTACAAATTATTAAGCACTTCTTCTATTGCATGCACTTTTATTTTTGAATGGGAGGTATGCCATAGTACCTTCTTATCCTTAAAGAGAAAAATCTGTGGTGATTCATGCTTAACACCTGTATCCGCTTCAATTTGATTAGATACAACTCTAGTCTTTTGTACCTTTACCAAATAACTGCCTATCTTTTCCTCATCTGAATTCTCCAGGAACTCTTGATATTGTTTGAGGGCCCTTGCACTATTAGAGCAAGATGTACTATGTTTAAACAATAATATAGGCTTGTTCGCAGATGTTTCCATTGCATCCTCTAAATCTTGGTGATTTAAAATTTCTATTATTTTCTCCATTGTATTACCTCCTTAGCATGCTTATGATTATTGTATTTCAACGTATTATAAAATAAAACGCCCCCGTACTGTTCTTCTATAGGTTGACATCCTTGATACAATGATACAAGAAGTATCTGTAATTAGTTATGAATTATAATAAATACTGTATCTGTCCAATAAATCGAGTACACCTATTTGCAGATTAACTTGGGAATTATTAAGGTGATTTTGCACTTTCAAAAATTGATCCATTGAAAATTGATCCATATTCATAATAACACGTTCATTACTGAGCTCTTCATACTTAAGTTCCGGTATAAATCCCTTTAGCTCTTTAACTAATTTACTATTATTCCTAGAGCTGAATTTCAGATAACTTTCTTCTTGCAAAACTGTTTCTCTGTAATCTCTAGAGTAGATAAAATCCCCATCCTTTAATAGAAAAATTTTATCTGCATACTTCTCAAGATTTTCTAAAAGGTGAGAGGCAATAATAATAATTTTTCCCTCTTTCTTTTTTTCTTCCAAAAGTTTTGATATAAGTTCAACATTATCTGGATCCAATCCATTCATTACTTCATCCATCAGCATATATGGTGTATTAGCTACAATTTGCATCGCCAAACATAATCTCTGTCTCATACCTAGTGAGTATTGGTATGTTTTGTTCTTAACATAATGAGATATATTTAATCGTTCTATAACCTCATTTGGATCAATTGACGTTTGACTCCACATTTGACGATATATATGTAAATGATCCATACCAGTTAAATGATTATATAAATCACTCTGGTCTGGCATCATTGATATTAACGAACGAATATGTGCTTCATTTTTCTTATTTGTGTACCGAAACTTATTATCAAATACTACTTCACCTTGATTCGGAATAACATAATTCATTAATACGTTTAATAAAGTAGATTTACCTGTTCCATTAGGTGCAACTAAACCAATAATCTCTCCAGGATTTAAAGTCTTTGTAATACCATTAAGTACCTTTTTCTCCCCAAATTGTACAACAATATTGTTTAACTGAATCATTTTGAACCCTCCTACTTATTTCTGTTATATTGTCATTTTTTTCTTCTTTATAACTAACCAAATAAGCAAAATTATCAGGATGGAAGTCGAAAAAAGTACCATAAAACCTTTTTCAGTAGTAATTGAATCTGTAAAAAGAGCATAATTTCTATAACCACTAATGACATCACCAATTTGAACATAGGAAGTAGGTAGATAGCTTAACCAATCATCGAGAATCTTTCTTCTTTGATAGTAGGTTATTTCTATAAAACAAATAATGCCGATTGTTAGATTAAAATATTCATTCTTCAATAGAATGCTTATTAAGAGTACTAAACTGATAATTAAAACAAACCATAATAACAACATGACTACATATTTAGACAGAAACATTCCCATTGAAATGCTTTCGTATGTTCCATTATTTAAAAAGGCAAAATTATATACTACTGCAGGTAAATCCAATGTTCCAAATCCATCACGAAATCCAATAATGAGAAATGCCGGAAGTAATATTGCAATACTTGTTAAACACCCAATTAAAGCAACAAGTCCCTTCAGCATCATTCGTTTGAATGGTGTCATTGGAAACCCGTTTACAATACTAGGGTGTTTTCTATCTTTCATAACGATATCGTTACTCAAGAGTAGGCATGTAAGCAGTAGTATGTATGGAAGACCTGATTCTAATAGTCTTTTAAGGGTTTGAAGGGCCGTTCGTTCTTCAAAAATATTTAAATTTAATTCATAATTCGCTGATGCATACTGGCTGTATCTTTCAGCAGAGTAAAGATAATTGTAATGTCCATCTTCTTTAGCATGCTTATTACCATAAGTATAATATCTAGGGTTATAACGGAGAACATCATACGGATCTGTTTTTATATTCTCATCCGCATATAAGTACCATTCATGTGTTGCTTGAGCATAGGAATATAAATCTCCATTAGCTAAAGCGGTTAGCCTTTCACCGTCAAGTTCATTCCATTTTGGATATACTAGAGCAGCGAATATAGTAAGGGGATGAGAACCGTTCCTAACCTCTACATTATCTAGGAATTCTTTTCGATCTTCATACCTTGCCTCAACTTCTTCTTTATTGACAGATTCAATTGGTTGATAGGCTGGTGCGATATAAAGAGCATAATAGAGACTAGCAATTAATAATAGTGCAAATATAATTAGGTTTTTATGATTGCTAAAAAACCCTTTTAGCTCCCACTTAATATAATTCATTATACGTTCCCACCCCCTATAGTTACCATTTTACTTTGTTTTATTTGACTACGATAAAACTGCCAATAGATAAAGAGAAACATAATAACTATAGTAATGACTAAAACGATGAATCCATTGTTTAACGTAACCATCTGGTTCCCAGTAATTTCTGCAACCTGGCCATTTATTACTGATGAAAAGTTCAAATAGTTAAAAGGTAGAAACCAAAACCATTCTCCCAGAGCTGGTATTAATTGGGGAACGAAAAATAAAAAGAAATGTACAAAAATAGCAATATAAAGGTTTTTAAAGTAATAATTTAATATGATAGAAATTGTTAATGCAGTAAGAGATAAGCAAATAAAATATAGGAATGCTAATCCTAAGTACTCCCAAATAGCAATCGTAAAATAATCACCGTTAAATATTGCAACAGGATACGTGAGATCTATACCATATTTAATAGAAGCAACAATAACTGTTATTACAAAAGTGATAATTAATAAACCAATCATGTAAACCAGATAACTAAACACTTTGGCAGACAGTTTTGAGGCCATCGTAAACGGATAACCATTTACAAGTGATTTGTGATCTTCTTCATCTAGCAAAATATCCGAAGAAAATATACCTACCAATAAGTACCACCCAACACCTAATACTAAAAGTAACAGAATTATATACGTGGGAAAGTTAGAATTCTCCACTAAAAGTCTCTCATTTTGGTCGTCTATGGCTGTGTAAAGTACATGATCTAATTGATTTTGACGATAGGTTGGTATGAATTGGGATACATTATTATATCCATCCATTGAATAGATTTCATGACGCACCTTTGTTAGTTCAATTGCACCTTGTATATAGGTTGTATCATCATCCATAATAAGGCCTAAGGATCTATAGGCTAATTGATTGGATTGGACATTTAAATTCCGATAAATTGGTGTCGAAACCTCTGGATCGGTAGCGTCTGTATTTCTAAATAGATCAAGCGCAGTATTTTTCGCAATAACTTCCGCTGCAGTCGCGGCCTCAAGCTCTCTAAATTGACTATTTTCCAAATAAATAAAAGAACCAATTATAAAAAGAATTAGCACAGAGAGGATAGACCTAAATTTTAAATTCTTACGCTCTACTAAAAATATTGTTTTCATTAACCTAAACACATTTATCCCCCTCAAAATACTGGACAATATACTGCTTAAAAGAGATAGCACCTTATTTTTTCTCTTGTTTACAGGTTTTTCACCCATTATACAATCCATTCAAAACTATATATTTTACTATTATACATAATAATTTTCTGAATTTATATAGTAGTCGATGTTTTGTAAGTTATTAATATTGAATACTTACTAGTCTTGATTCTTTTTTTCTCTAGCTATATACCTTTATACCAACTAATTTGGACAAAAAAAGGTCTGGATCATTGTTGAATCCAGCCTAAATTTTTAATGCATTGAGATGGAACATCCCTATTTGGGTGGTTAATGAATAGCCATCAGAATACATAACGTTTCCCCAATACCCTTCCCGACTCATGAAGGAAAACCGGGCAAAGACCAGCCCGATCTTTTTCTGCCTGCTAAAAGCTAGAGAACATCCGTTATTTTATATTCATGGCCATGTATTCATTTGTATACTCCGTATAAATTTCCCCTCCACATTGTTCACAGCTAAATCTTGTTGTATAAAAAGGCACAATAAGCAGAATATGTCCGCTTATTGTGCCTTCTTTCCTTGCAAAACTTCCGATTGTCCCTTAAAGAACCGTCCCCATGCATACTCTTCAAAGCTAGTCAAAACTAATCAAAACTCCATAGCCGAGGGTTCTATTTTTCAATTCTAACCCGTAGCTTTCCATCCCTTCAGGTACTTTAAATTCTAGTACGGCGTGTATTTTTCCATCTTCTCGTCCAAGCAACCATTCTTCGTTCTCCCATCCTTCTACTTCTAATATGGTAACTTTTTCTGGAGAATAGGTTTCTTCACTATTAATCAGAGTAAAGTAGCTCTTTGGTTTTATATCGTAATCCGAATCACGTGCTTCAAAAGTAAATTCGATTGCGATACCCTTCATTCCAGATTCAGCTATAACTAACGTGCTCTCCACTTCTTTTGCTGCGTAGAATAACTGATTACCCCATCCAACATCTTCACTAGTTTGACTAGAGTTAAACTGGAACAAATAATCATCAACACCTATTAGGGTAATCTCGTCATCCGCATCATCAGCGTTCACATTTTGCTCATCCGTATCCTTTGGCTCCTTAATCGAAGCTTCTCCTTCTGTTGGGCTGAATGCGTACTCTACTTCATTTCCATCGTTTGCTTGTTCAATATTAGGTGCAACCTTGATCATCGTCATCAAAAAGGTCCCCACTAATAATACAGATGTTGAAATGACAACCCATTTCAATCGTTTTTCCACTGCTTTCCGATTGGTAATATTTCCTCCCATCCCTTGATTAGGAATAATTCGAACTGCTCGTTCCGCCGGGAAGATTGTTCCAATAACCCCAATCACCACCGGGATTAATCCAGTTGCTAAAATAAATCCAATTTCTTCTGTAGGGAAAGCTCCATATAGTCCCCACATGATTAAAAATGCAAGGCTTAGACCGATTAATGCCGCAAATAATCCACTAAAGACTCCTTCGGCCAAGATTAACCTACGAATACTCCACCTTTTCCATCCAATAGCCTGTAGTAGTGAAATTTCCTCGCGTCTTTCGGATACATTTTGCCACATGATCTCCGCTGTCGTTAAAATGGCAATGCTCAAGGATACAAGGATTGCAACGTAATGGGCTGGTCCTATTTCTAATGCAACATATTCCCCTAGTAAAGAGGTATACATAATGCCTCTTAATCGGAATGTAATGTATAAAAACACAGCCAAGAGCGCTGTTGGTAACGCAATTGAAATAACCGATAAAATGCTTCTCTTCCATTTTCCAATAAAATGATTAAAAGCCATCCGATTAATTCCTTTAGTTTGGAAAATCCGCTTACTTATACCCGAAATTTCTCCAGTTCGCATTGCTTCGTAAGGGGAAATATTACGGGTTAGTAGCATTGGTATGAATGATCCGAACACATATACAATGAACCCAAATAACCCAGTCCACAAGAAACGATTAAAGGATAGGCTTGCATCACTCGAAATATAAACAAATCCGAGCATCATCCAAGAAGTTACCGCTACAAAAATACCGATGATACTAGATTCAAAGAATAATAACCGACTCAACTGATTTGGTCGCCAGCCAATAGAAAGTAATACAGCAAATTCTTTTCTTCTAGCAAGTAAGTTGACAATTCCAGAAGCCCAAACATAGACAATTGCAACAGCAATAACACTCCCAACAACACCGGAAAAGCTAATTTTTGTTTCTTTAAATATAGAAATGGAAGAACCTATATTTACCCATGGTTGCTGTAACCACCCAATGTCCTCCCCTCCATTTAATCCCGGAACATAAGAGAGTGCTAATTGTGGTGATGAACCAAGCGTGATATCCGTTATAAGCCCTGTTCTATTCTCAATCTCGTTAGCAACTTGTTCTAATATTGCTTGACTTTCATCACTTAAATCCGCAACTCCTGCGACTTTAATGCGGATTGCCGAAATCGGCTTTTCACCAAGTATATTTGCAGCTGCCTCTATCGTCGTTAACATTCCTGGTGGATCGGTTAAAAAGCTATACGGATCCCCTGTAGGCTTTAATTGTTTTGGTGGATTGATTGGATTTCCATTGACGTCCATGACATACTCAGCGCTTGCCGGACGATAGGTTTCCATTGGCAATTCCGTTGTTGGATCCATCGAAATTGCTAAATTACTGGCTTCGTAAAATCCAATCCAGTTAGGCTTCATACGTGGTTGATCCAAGAAGTTCTCTGCGATTAATATTGGCTCTCGAAATGTGTCCTTATTCTGATAGACCCCCACAGCATCATCACTATTTTGGAAAGGAACGACTTGATAGGTATACGGCCATCGATCAGCATAAGGACTTGAGATTTCTTGATACTCTAGTGGGCTCGGCTTAAATACAATTCCTGTAACATCTTCATCTACTTGAGTGATAATTTCTAGTGGATCCTCGTCTTCATTGCTCTCTTCCTCTTCGTCTTCCTCTAATACAACAACCTCGCCCGTTTCCCAATCTACTCCAGTCATCCTGTTAATAAATGCATGGAAAGTCTCTTTTCCAGTAACAGAAAATGTATCGATTACTTCAGCACTTAATGTGTCCAGATAGTCTTCTCCGCCATTTTCCCTTACTTTTTCCATTACGGCATCTGCATTCTCTTCATTAATTTCGATGTCCAACTTTTCAAATGTAATCTGTTCCAATTTATCCACGTAGGCTGTTTGATTAACAATAATCGGTATTTCGTGATACCCTTTCCCTTCATCGAAATAATACGTATCCGTATCAACAAAATACCTACTCGTTCCTAATTCAATGATGGCTTCATCTAATCCAACTAACTTCGCTTCTTGTTCTGGATCAATTCCAGCCAAAAGGGAATGGCCATTAACTAATAAATCTAGATATGGGGCAGCAACCCCATATTCCGGCCCCTTATTCCTAAGATCCCAAACGTTAATTGGGAAGTAGTAATTATTTATTTTTGTTTCCTCACCTATTCCGTTATTTACCGTTGTCTCCATCATTCTTCTATAAATACCGGGCTCAGTTAATTCAACTTGGCCATAATTCACTGAATATGATGCATATCCAATCATCGCAATCGGAGCTGCAACCTCTATACCCGGGATAGCTTTAATTGTTTCATATTGTTCAAGACTAATTCCCCCACTTAAGCCACTTAAGTAGTTCGGTTCTAATAATTTCCTTTCCTCAGTAACACTCCGGGTTCCTTCTGGTCGAACCACAATATCATACGAGGCAGACCACCTTTGTTGTAAGTTGTCTACGATGGTCCCTTTATTCGATTCAGACAATCCAATTAAATAAGTCAATCCAGCACTAACAATAAAAGCACCGATAATTAACAGAATAAACCGTTCCTTCCGCCTCCACCAATTCTGCCAAATAAAGCGAATCACGAAGTAACACCCACTTTATCGGAAAGTACTACTCCATCCTTCATAGTTATGATGCGATTCGCTTTGGCTGCCAAAGCTGGATCATGGGTTACAAATAATACACCACATCCCTCTTGTTCATTTAATTCTTTTAATAAATCATAAATCCGTTCTCCAGTCTCCGTATCTAGATTTCCAGTAGGTTCATCCGCAAGTAACCAGCTAGGTTTATGTACAATTGCGCGGGCAATAGCAACTCGCTGTTGTTGTCCACCTGATAATTGGGATGGAAGTGAATTCATCTTATCTTGAAGCCCTACTTGTTCCAAGGCTTCTTTTGCTCGCTCTAGTTTATTATATGGGACTTTTCGGGAAAACAATGGGGTAAGGACATTTTCTAGGGCTGTTAATGTTGGGAGTAGATGAAATTGCTGAAAGATGAAGCCTATTTCTTGGAAGCGAAAGTCTGCTAATTTACTTTTGCTTTTCTTTAATATTTCTTCATTGTCATAGGTTATCGTACCCTCACTTGGCTTATCTAGCGTGCCAAGAAGACTTAGTAATGTAGATTTTCCGGAACCAGATGGACCAATGATGGCAGTAAACTCTCCTTTTTCAAACGCCAAATCAACATTCTTTAATGCGATTGTTTTTGTTCCATCACCTTTAAACGACTTCTCAAGATGCTGACATATTATCTTTTGAATCATATTGCTCCCCTCTTTCATACATAATCTTTTTCTTATTTATCATTACAATACACTATATTACAAAAATGTGTCAATTTATTATTTAGACTTTTCAGATAATAAGCAGAACATCTTAAGGAGGGAGGAAGTTAACATTTACAATTCTAAAACGGCTCTATTAAAGCTTAATGTTAATGTAAGTAAAAAATTAGAACTTCCAATTATCTGGAAGTTCTAATTCGTAATATAGCCTTATTTAAAATATCCCTTATCTTTAATACTGAGAGTTTGTTTGTAACAATATGTTAATGAATAAATTGCATATAAACCAATACATTCAGTATAATATTATAAAAATAGCCACGCTAAGTGTTCTGATAAATCCATTTTTACTCAAAGTTACAAAATAAAAAGGGATAAAGTTTATTACTCTATCCCTTTAGACACTTACCAACTTTAGTTGTGATTTACCATCTTTATTCGCAATTTCCCAACTTAATTGTTCACAACAACACACTTATTAAATTTAACACCCTACTCCACCGTAACACTCTTAGCCAAATTCCTCGGCTTATCAACATCACATCCGCGATGTAATGCTGCAAAATAAGCAATTATTTGTAGTGGAATTACACTTGCCAATGGGGTAAATAATTCATGAACCCTTGGAATGACAAATGCATCATCGTCTTGTTCAAGACCCTTCATACTAATGATTAGAGCATTTGCCCCACGTGCTACTACCTCTTGCACGTTACCACGAATAGAATAATTAACTTGTTCTTGCGTTACAAGAGCTACAACAGGAGTCCCTTTTTCTATCAAAGCAATCGTACCATGCTTTAATTCGCCACCTGCAAAGCCTTCTGCCTGTATATAGGAGATTTCTTTCAACTTTAACGAACCTTCAAGGGATACATAATAATCCAGACTACGTCCAATGAAAAATGCATTTCGAGTAGTCGCCAAATAACTTCTTGTTATTTGTTCAAGCTCTTCTTTTTGATCCATTAATACATCCATTGCATTTGCCACGATTCCAAGCTCTTGGAATAGATCAAATTCCAGATCAACTCCTTTTATCTGAGCTGTGTCTGCTGCCAAGATTGCCAATACTGCAATTTGTGCGGTATAAGCTTTTGTTGATGCAACAGCAATTTCAGGTCCTGCATAAAGATGTAATGTGTAATCAGCTTCACGAGAAAGGGTGGACCCTGGCACATTTGTAATCGTTAGTGCTGGATATCCCATTTCTTTTATTTTTACTAATACTGCACGACTATCTGCTGTTTCCCCACTTTGGGAAATAAAGATAAATAATGGTTTTTCCGAAAGTAATGGCGTATTATAAGAAAATTCACTGGATACATGTACCTCTACAGGAACACCAGCTAATTTTTCAATTAAATTTTTTCCAACAAGACCAGCATGGTAACTTGTTCCTGCTGCAATAATATAAATGCGATCGCACTCTTGCATTGCAGCACGAATATCTTCATCTAATGTTAATTCACCATTTTCATCTTGATACTCATTGATAATTTTACGAATAGCAATTGGCTGTTCATCCATTTCTTTTAACATAAAGTGTGGATAAGTACCCTTTTCAATATCGCTCGCATCAATTTGTGCTGTATATGGTTCACGTTCCAAAACAGTACCATCAAGGGTTTGAATCAAGACAGAATCACGTTTGACAATTACAATTTCTTTATCATGAATTTCAAGATATTGATTTGTTACCTTTAATGTCGCCATAGCATCACTTGCCACAACATTAAATCCGTTACCCAAGCCTACAAGAAGTGGGCTTTTATTTTTCGCAACATAGATTGTTTCGTTATCCTGATTATCAATCAAAGCAATTGCATAAGATCCATTTAGAAGCTCTATGGCTTTATGGAAGCTTTCTAGCGTGTTTTGTTCTTCTTGATAGAGTTTATCAATTAGTTGAACGACTATTTCCGTGTCTGTTTCACTTTTGAATTCTACACCTTGAAGATAATCATGCTTTATGTCTTGGTAATTTTCTATAACTCCATTATGCACTAGGGTAAATCTTCCTGATGCACTTTGATGTGGGTGTGCATTATCGACACTTGGTTCTCCATGTGTTGCCCAGCGTGTATGTCCGATACCCATTGTCGCATGAACATTTTCATCTACCTTATCTCTTAAGGTAGCAATACGGCCTTTTACTTTAAAAAGATTTAAACCATTTTCATTTAATAAAGCAATACCAGCAGAGTCATAACCGCGATATTCTAATTTCTCTAGTCCATTTAGTAAAACTTCTTTTGAATCATTCTGTCCAATATATCCTACAATTCCACACATTCGTTTTGTTCCTCCTCGTAGGGGCAACAAACGACCAATAAAAGGACAAAACTTTCTACGGGGCGTTATATTGCCCCTTTCTCGTGTTTTATCATGCTTACACCCAACTTTTTTCCTTTGTGCAGTGGATTACCCCACTGTTTTATGAAAAAAGCATTACGACTGGAGTGTACAATCGGAAGGCACCCGCCGAATACTTCGATAACCTTCTTCCTCGTCAACTATTTTCCAGTTCCGTGCAGAAAATAGTCCTGGCGCTTTAATTTTATTTGTTTACTATCCTCCTTCTATCGATATTGACCAATATATTCTTAGCATATAATTTCTAAGAACACCAAGTTATTTTACACGATTAGTTATAAATTGGTCAATGATAAATTATGCTAAAAAGCATATAAATAGTATATGGATAGTTTTGATTATTCGTTCTTTTATTACCCCATAACCTTTTATCACTGCTTATATAAATAAAAAAGCACATGGAAATAGAAGGAATTTCCGTGTGCTTCATTATAGTTTATCCTTGATGTTTCTCCAAGAAATCTAACATTAAATTATAAACTTTAATCTCATTTTCTTTTTTAGAGAATCCATGTCCTTCATCTTCTAATACAAGATATTCAACATTGCGTCCCTTTTCTTTCAATTTAGCAACAATTTGATCTGATTCCTCTTTAACTACTCGAGGATCCTTTGCTCCTTGGATAACAAGCATCGGTTTTGTCATTGTATCAAGGTAAGTAGTTGGTGAATCCTTAATAAATCTTTCTTTGTCTCGTTCCGGGTCACCAACCCAACGTTCCATCATCGGCTTCCAATGAGGAGGAACAGAGTTTACAAAGGTAAATAAATCAGATGGACCAAATATATCAACAACAGCTTTGAAATATTCTGGATGTCGGCCATGCAGCAGTAATGCCATATATCCACCATAGCTTCCACCAACTAGGAAAAGCTTATCTCGATCGGTCACATTATTGTCAAATAACCATTCAATACCTGCTACGCAATCAAGACGTGGACCATGACCCCAATCCTGTTCGACTAACTTCACAAATGAAGAACCATATCCAGTAGATCCACGGAAGTTCGGTGCAAAAATAGTATACCCTCTGTTTAAGGCACTTTGGAACATCGCACGGAACATTTTACGTTCAGAAGCTTGCGGCCCACCATGTGGCCAGAAAATAGTATAGCCATTGTCATTTTCCGGCTTAGCCCTGAATAATAATGCCTCTATTTCCATTCCATCAAATGATTTATAGGAAACAACTTCCGGTTCCACCATTTCTTCTTGGCTAACACCAAGTACACGATTATTAGTTAAAGTTTCCCAATTATGTCCGTCAGTACTTTTATAAATATTAAAAGGAATGGTTGCACTACGACCTAGAATATACAGATTACCACCCTTTGTAACAACTAGCTTTTCAAGCACATCAACTGGTGTAGCTAACTTCTCCACCTTATTTTCTTTGAGGTGATATTGATAAAGAACATCTTCCACACCTTTTTCTGTAGCAAAATAGAGATAATTATTTTCTTTATCATATTGAAGACCTTCGATACTTTCATTTTCAATACGAACAACTTCTTCAAACTTCTTAGAATCTAAATTAAATTTGGCAACGTAACTATATTCATGTTCATAGTTTGTAGTGAAATATATATCCTTATCTCCAACAAAAACAGGACTAGAAGCAACATGTACTTTATCCGGATCAGGTGTTAAACTAACCGTTTCATCGCCATCTTTAACAAATAGCTGAATATAGGTATTCGCCAATAAACGCATATAGACAAACACATCTTCTTTTTCCGATACACCAGTTAAGTAGGTAGGACCAGTTTCTCCTTCGTTTAATAACGTATCCGAATTGTCTTCTAGATTTCGAATTCGGGTGTTTAAAAAGTTCGGATTTCCTTCTGATGTAACATAATATACTCTTTTTCCATCATCACTTAAATGTACATAGTAATACTTTTCTGATGGATCCCCCGTGATTAAACCTTGTGGTTCGCCACCCTCGCTAGAAACAGCATAGATATGATAATTTTCATCCCCGTCATTATCATAACCAGTTAATACATAGCGACCTTCAGGGTCAAACGTAATAAAATTTGAGGATTGATCCTTTTGGGCAAATAAATACGGGAATGTACTTGGCAAATCCATTGCCCATAAATTCATTTTTCCATTTAGATTCGTATTATAAACTAGCCGCTTCTCATCCTTGCTTACCGCAAAGTTTGAAATGACATATGTACGTAAAAATTGTTCTACAGTTGGCTTAGAAAACTGTATCATTCTATTCCCTCCCTATGTTTTTTAGATTGTTTACCTGTGAATAGTATACCGTATTTTTTATTATCTGACACTTTGAAATACACAACCGAGAGAAATAAAAATAAGACACCTTTATAAATCATTTCAACCACAAAACCAATGCAAATCGATCTGCAAGCCAAACTTATAAATCATTTTACAACAACACTAGCTCAATATGCCCTACAACCATCAGTTAATAAAAACCCATCAAAAAAACCATCCTCAACCCGAGAATGGTTTTCGCACTTATTCCTTTATACCAAGTAAATCATCGATTACTTTAGCAATTTGGTCCGTATATTTCACACATTCTTCTTTCGTCGGTGCTTCCACCATAACACGTACTAACGGCTCAGTTCCAGAAGGTCTTACAAGTACACGGCCATTACTTCCAAGTGCTTCTTCTACCTTATCAACTTCTTGTTTAATGGCAGGATCATTTAAAGCCTTTTCTTTGTCAGTTACTCGTACATTTTTTAATACCTGTGGGAAAATAGTCATTTCGCTAGCTAATTCGGATAATGGCTTTCCAGTTTCTTTCATCACATTAACTAATTGAATGGCTGATAACATTCCATCACCTGTCGTGCTGTAATCTAGAAAGATAATATGACCGGATTGCTCACCACCAAGGTTATAGCCACCTTTGCGCATTTCCTCCATCACATAACGGTCACCAACAGCTGTTTTGTCACTACGCATGCCGTGCTCTTCTAATGCTTTATAGAACCCAATATTACTCATTACAGTAGAAACTACTGTGTTATGACGTAGGAAACCTTTTTCATTCATATATTTTGCACAGATGTACATGATCTGGTCTCCATCTACAATATTACCCTTTTCATCAACAGCGATTAATCGGTCACCATCACCATCAAATGCAAGACCAATATCTGCTCCTTTATCAAGTACAAATGATTGAAGAACTTCAGGGTGTGTAGAACCAACCCCATCATTAATATTTAAACCATCCGGGGAAGCACCAATTGTATAAATATCCGCTTCTAAGTCAGCGAATAAATGAGTTGCTAGACTTGAAGTAGCTCCATGTGCGCAATCAAGTGCAATATGTATACCTTCGAAGTCATTATCAATAGATTCTTTTAGGAAAGAAAGATATTTGTGTCCCGCTTCAAAGTAATCGGAGACAACACCTACATCAGCCCCAACTGGGCGTGGCAGATTATCTTCTCCATCCAATAAATTTTCAATTTCTTCTTCTTGTTCATCAAGAAGCTTAAAACCATCCGGTCCAAAGAACTTAATTCCATTATCTTCTACTGGATTATGCGAAGCAGAAATCATGATTCCAGCTTGTGCACTTGTTGCTTTCGTTAAGTATGCAACCCCAGGTGTTGATATAACGCCTAAACGCATAACCTCTGCACCAATTGATAATAGCCCTGCAACTAAAGCACCTTCTAACATATTTCCAGAAATACGTGTATCACGACCAATTAATACTCTTGGTTTTGGGGTTTCTTTCGTTAACACATAACCGCCAAATCTACCTAACTTAAAAGCTAATTCAGGTGTTAACTCCTTATTTGCTACACCTCTAACACCATCAGTTCCAAAATATTTACCCATTGTAGTACCTCTCCTTTACATCCTTAACTTTACGGACGTTATTTAAGCACGGATGAAATAAGTTACCTTACTTCATTAAACTTCTTCTATTTCAATAGTTACTTCTTCAACCTCTACATCTATCGACACGTTATCTGGTCCTTCCACTTCAACTGGAACAGAATTTCTACCAGTATCTAGACCATTTGCATTAATAAATACACGAATATCCTCTGCACTTAACTCCCTAACATGTTGTTCATTTCCTGTAACAGTTATACTTAGCCGCCCATTACTTGGCTCAACAAAGTTAGAATTGTACCCATCTTCTAGGTTGTCCACTCCAATTGGTACATCGTCAAATACCTTTTCTTGCTCAAGATCTACAACAATTTCTAATTCTTTAACACCTGGGGCTTGTACCTTTTCTGGTAAAACAAGTCCGACCTTAATTGTACCTGATTGTTTCAGTTCTGAAAGGTTTACTGGTTCTGTTGTAACTTCATCAAGTGTTTCCAGTATCTCAGAAATAGCAAATACCTCGACTTCCTTAGTTACCAATTCCATAGAAACCAAGGAAAATCCTTCTGGTAGTTCACCTGAAGTTGCAATACTTACTGGAACCTTCTTACTTGGATTCTCAATTTCTGCAGAAATAACGACGGTTGCTGGTTCCACCTTAACAGCTAATTCATTACCTTGACTATCATATACATTAACTGGGAGTTCTCGATTTTTTATTGATTCCTTCAATCCAGCAACATCAACATATACTTTAACAATGGCTATCCGATCAATAATTTCCTTAGAACTAGTAATCGTTACTTTTTTAGAGTTTAACTCATAATCACTGATTTGATAACCCACTGGAAGTTTATCTGTATTAATAAAATCTACCGTTACATTAAAATCATTTGAGGCTCGTTCTTCAATCATGACATCTATCGTTTTCGGCTCAATATAGACCAATAGTTGACCCGAAACCTCTTCATGTTGGATCTCAACTTCATGTTCTCCTTCTTCTAACCCTGTTAAGTCAATAAACGCCTTAATGTTTCGCTGTCTAATAACCGGTTCTAAAGCACTTGATGGGCCTTCAAGGGATACTGTCACAGTCTCCGGAACCCCACTAACTACAAATCTTTCACTATCAATACGTATATCTAATGGAATGTCAGTCAATTTTTGAGTTTGTGTTGAGCCACCAAAAAGAGTTGTAAAAGAAATTGGGCTTTCCTTTTCTGTATCGACCTCTTCAATGGAAACAAAGACATACAATAGAATTGCAAAGCCTAGAGAAATTCCTCGGATAAACCATTTACTTCTAAACCAATTATCCATTCTTTTTCCCCCTTATCTTCCAGGTCTTCTTCTCAGAAGTTCTCTGAACAGGAGCTAAATTCTCAAGCAAAAAGTCTCTTAATCCATCCTGACCCATATCCCTACGTAATTCACCATTTTTGGTTCCTGAAATACCACCGGTTTCTTCTGATACGACGATAGTTAAAGCATCTGTTACCTCACTTATTCCCATCGCAGCTCTATGCCTTGTTCCTAGTTCCTTTGAAATAAAAGGACTTTCAGATAATGGGAGGTAACATGCCGCAGCAACAATTTCATCCTCTTTAATAATGACAGCCCCATCATGAAGTGGGGTATTCGGTGTAAAAATGTTAGTTAATAACTGATGTGTTAAATTTCCATTAATCGGTATACCTGTTTCAATATATTCACCAATACCTGTCTCACGTTCAATTGTAATTAGTGCACCAATTCTTCGTTTGGCCATATAATTACAGGATTGAACAATATCCGTGACAAGCTTCTCAAATTTCTCTTCCTCGGATTTTGTGCTCCTTGAAAAGATGTTCCCTCTACCAAGTTGTTCTAAAGCCCTTCTCAGTTCTGGTTGGAACAAAATGATAATAACAAGCACACCCCAGGTAATAATTTGATCTGTTGCCCACATTAATGTTTTTAATTCAAACATCATACTGAGTAACCTGACAACAAAAACAACAACGATGCCCTTGAGTAGCTGAATCGCTTTTGTTCCTCTTATTAACATGATTAGTTTATATAGAACATACCAGACGAGACCTATATCTACGCCTATTCTTAGTAGGTCTACTATACCGAAATCTCCATTAGGCATGTCTGCACTTCCTTTTATACATCGAATTCTCTTCCTGTCTTCACAAGAGAACGTAACGTTCACTTTATGTAATAAATAGCGCGTACGTATGAAGGATTGTAATTATATATACCCTCCCTCGCAAAAATGTCGTTTCCATTATACCATATTTTATATCGATATACGCTACCCATCTAATCTCCATTCTTACAAAATTCTAGGTAGTTTATAACACATTATATTCATGTGAAATTAATTACCTTCCTAACTATAAAAAGAAAAGTAAAAAACCCGGGTATCCCCAGGCTTTACTACTCAATAGAAAATATACCTTTAAACAAGTTTTGAATATTATACCATACCCATTCAAATACACGGTCTACTTCTTTAAGCTCTCCATTAACTCCACCTACATCGGCCATTAAACCAGAACCATCTATTCCTTGCTCCTCAACTAATTTACCATTAATAAGAGTAACATTTCCATCAACATTTCCATCTATCTTTAAATTTCCATTTTGTACTACTAAATCCCCTTCAACTGTAACTCCTTCAGGAACAATGACTATATTATCCTCTATAATTAGATTTTCAGGGTTAGATACCATAAGTTGAGAATCTTGTTCAAATGCAGATAATAACCCTGTAAACATAAAGATAAAGAATATTGCCGCTGCAGTAAGTATTGGATGCACCTTAAACCAGCGTAGATACTTAACATGCTTTTTCTCTACTGGTAATTGTTGCATTAAATTCTCTGCAAAGTTATCAGGGGCATTCAATTTTTCAGCACTTTGTATTAATGTTATGGTTCTTTTCAATTCATGAAGATGCTTTTGGCATTCCACACATACTTCAAGATGATTTCTTAATTGGGATTCTTCTTCCCTTGTAATATCACCATCTAAATGCTTATGCATTAATTCTAATGCTTCTTTATTACAATCCAACTGGATTCACTCCTTTTACACATGACGAAGCTTTTTCCTTAAGGCTTCCCTTCCTCGATGGATTCTAGTTTTTACTGTTCCAATCGGGATATCTAATATTTCACTTATCTCTTGGAGAGAGAAGTCTTCTAAATAGCGCAGCATAATTATACTACGATATTTTGGCGGAAGCTCAGCAATCTGCTTTTGTATATAATTTTGAAGTTCCAGTCCTTCTATTTCATCCTCTGGAAGCCTACCCTCTGCCGCTAACTGCGAATACATATCCAATCCTTCTGTTCCCTTCACTTCCGCATCTAAATAGTAATCTGGTTTTCTCTTCCGTAATCGGTCAATAGTTAAATTTGTTGCAATTCTATATAACCAGGTTGAAAACTTTCTGCGTTCGTCATAGGAGTGGATATTAACATACGCTCGGATAAATGCTTCTTGAGCAATATCCTCTGCTTCATGTTTGTTGCCAAGCATTCGGTGACAATGTTGATATATTTTGTCCTGATAGAACATGACAATATCTTCAAACGCGGCGTGGTCTCCCTTTTTAACTTGTTTAATTTTGTCTCTAATTATTAATTCCATACCTGTACCTCCGCCTGCTGCGGTATTAAACCTTACGTTTCATCCTCAAAAAGGTTTCACTTTTTCTTTAAAAAAATATTAAATCCGCTTTTTATTATTCATTAATGTTGAAAAGTTGATGATTTTTTTCATTGCGCATCAACAGTAAACATTTTCCAACTATATTATAACGTATAATCCATAAAAAATATCGACTTTTCTAAATTTACTATTGCCAATATTAATTTATCAGGTTAATATAGTTTAATGTATGGTAATAGGGGGTATAGAAATGGATAAGCTTTTATTACAAATAGAGCAATGTAGAAAAGAGATGATTGCTCTAAGTGATACATACAAATTAACATCCGAGGCAGTTGTGAAAACTAGTAAAAAATTAGATAACCTGTTAAATCAATACCAACTAGGGAATATAAACAAATAAAAAGGCACCAATTAGTAAATTAATGCCTTTCTGTTTAGATTTATTTTAGTTTTTCACCAAATAAAGATCCCATTAAACCAACAGCTAATGTAGCTGTTTTATTTTTTTCATCAAGTATTGGATTTACCTCAACAACTTCAAGCGAGGTAATCAAATCTGAATCCGCTAACATTTCCATTGCCAAATGACTTTCACGATAAGTCATACCACCTAATACCGGTGTTCCTACACCCGGTGCTTCCGTTGGATCTAAACCATCTAAATCCATACTTAGATGAACAGCATCTGTATTTTCTTTAAGGTATTGAATTGTTTCTTCCATTACCTGAGACATACCCATTCGATCAATTTCATGCATCGTATAAACCTTAATACCTTTTTCACGAATTAAGTCTCTTTCTCCAGGGTCTAATGAGCGTGCTCCAATAATGACAATATTCTCAGGCTTCACTTTAGGTGCGTAGTTATATAGGTTTGTAAGTCTTTCATGTCCAAGGCCAAGACTAGCAGCTAACGGCATACCATGAATGTTTCCAGATGGAGACGTTTCACTTGTGTTTAAGTCACCATGTGCATCATACCAAATCACTCCAAGGTTCTTATAATGCTTCGAAATACCTGCCAAACTTCCAATAGCGATACTGTGGTCTCCTCCAAGAATTAACGGAAATCTGTCCTTCTGAATCTCTGCATCAACCATTTTAGCAAGTGTTTCATTTGCAGCAATAACTTGTTCTAAGTTTTTCAATTTACTTCCGTCATTCATAATTGTGTCCGGACGATTAATAGCAATATCACCTAAATCATCAATCGCATATTTCAAATTTTGTAATCGTTCTATTGCTCCTGCATAACGAAGAGCACTAGGACCCATGTCTACCCCACGGCGACTTTGACCTAAGTCCATCGGAACACCTATTAAAGAAATTTTATTTTTCATTATATATAGCCACCCCCACTCATCATTGTACCTTAGATTATTGAAACGACTCAACTCGACAATTTTTTGAATATTTATTCACATTTCTTGTGTAGGAGAAAGAAAATTTTACTACAAAAAACGAAAATAGGTATCGTCACATAAGACGATACCTATTTAAAGAGTTTCATTTGAATATGGTTGAAGTGTTAACTGGATGATACCTTCCTTTTTCCAAGCCTCCACTAGCTGAACTGCACTATCTTTAGTTGGCATAAAAGCTATACCACAGTCTCCTCCGCCGGCTCCTGATTGTTTTGCAGCTCCACCAAAGTCTTCAGCAAGATTACATAACTTAGTTATCATAGGTGTCTCTAATTCTGTATTTGCCTCTTTTCCAACCTCAACTAATGCAATTCTATTCTGTTTTATTCCCGTTAGCAATTGTGGGATATTATTTTCATGAATACCGTTAAGAATATTATCCACTGCTTCTTCACTATGTTGCAAAAATTCCTGATATTTATCTGAATTCGTCTTTTTTAATTCTTTTATCCGCTCTACCAAGTTCCCTGTTGATGCTGGACTACCTGTCCAACCAATACATAGATATATATCTTCAGGAAGTTGAATTTGTCCTACCTGAAAATACTTCCAATCTAATCTTAGTAACTCCATCAATGTATGGGATTCTTCATATTTTTCTCTTAGCCACTCTGCTTGAAAGGATGAATATTGAATAATTCCACTATATGAAGAAGCCGCTACATCTGCTCCTGATCCATTACCTTGAGCTGCTACATGTGAAATAGAGGCAAGCTTAAAAATAAGTTCACGTGCTGGTTCCTCGTCAAGATGCCACTTTAGGATTGCAGTTATCACACCTACAGCAACAGCCGCACTTGAGCCTAGGCCGAACTTTTTACCAGAAACTTTATCATCTAATTCACTTTTTATATAACCCTTAAAACTACGGATGGGAATATTATTTTCCTTTAAATATATGCACGCGGTTGTCATTGCTTCCTGAACAAAATTAACACGAATATCAGTTGACTCAATGGTGACCCGATTATCTTTAAATTGCCATGGTAAGTTTTCTAGTTGAAATTTTTCTAGTGTGATTTGATTTATTTTGTTCGCTTCGATTTTCACATAAACGAATCGATTGACTGCCATCGCAAGTAATTGATGATTTGGCTCCAATACCGCAAATTCACCAGCTATCATTAATTTCCCGGGTACTCTAACCTCAAGCGAATTAGACAAATTTCTCATCCTCTAAATACGATATCCCTTGTCCAACGCGGCTCAATTTCACATCGGATACACCTGGAATAGTACGTAATGTTTCCTGTACCTTTTCCTCATGTTCCGGCAAATAAAGTACTTTCACATTCGGACCGGCATCAATTGTGAAATAAGCAGGAATACCTGAATCACGTAATTGTTGAACAGTTTGCATGACGGAAACAGTTGTATCTAACCAGTAAGTAAATGGTGGGTTAGCTCCTAGTGTTGTGGCATGCATCTTTAAACAATTTGCCTCAGCGATTGCCCCAACTTTTTCGAAGTCCTTGTTGTTAATTCCATCTTTAATTACTTCTAAATCTTGAGGAATACTTTCTACCCACCCTTTAAAAAAGGGTGATGTCTCAACTGTTCGCCTCATCCCAGCTCTACTGGAGACCTTTTTCATTTTGGAGGAAAGAACAACAGCTGCAACCCGAATATCCCAGTGTTCCTGTGGTGCAATTGGAACTGCATAGGAATCAGAACCGTCTTCTTCTTCTCCCTTTTGCCACTCTGCAAACCCACCAAAAACAGATCGACATGCAGACCCAGAACCTTGTCTGGTTAGGCGTGATAATTCAGTCTCCGATAAATTTAAACCAATAGCCTTTGAAGAAGCTGCAGCAAGTGCAGCAAATCCTGACGCAGAAGAAGCGAAACCCGCCGCTGTAGGTACAGCATTAATAGAAGCCACTTCTGCAAATAGTTCTTTCCCAGCAAGGTCCCGAACTAAATCAAGAAACGTTGTTACCCTTTGAAATTGCTCGCCTTCTACTGCAATATCATCGAGTAGGAAACGATCTCCAGTAAGTTCCTCTTTGAACTCAACTGACGTAGTGCTATAAAAACCATCTAATGTTATCGACAAACTATTATTTGTGGGTAAAATCAAAGCTTCATTTCGTTTTCCCCAATATTTAATTAAGGCAATATTTGTATGCGCCTTTGCAGTTGCTTTCATGACAATCCCCTTTTCAAAAAGCCGACCAGCTTTAATCTTGTTTTCTTAATACAAATGGCCACACAGCCTGAGCGCCGAATTCTTTCAATTTTTCAGCTAGTTGTCTGGAATGGATTTCATTTTTTGCAAGTGCAATTATGCAGCCACCATTGCCTGCACCAGTTAATTTGGCTCCTATTGCTCCTTCTTTACGAGCAAAGTTAATTAAACGATCTAACCCCTCATCACTCACTCCGAGAGCAGAAAGTTCTTTTTGTGCCTCATTAAGCATTTGACCTAATAAGTTTTTACCAGCCTTTTCTAATGCATGTTTGGCTAGATGAGTAAGTTCTCCAATCCGTTCAATCTTGGATTGTATTTTCTTTGGAGCTTTTTTTAATAAATGTGCAACTGATTCCACCGCAGAACGCGTATCACCAATTCTGCCAGAATCCGCCACGATAAAATGAAAGTCCTCTACAGGACTGATATAGCCCACTGGTTTTTCTCTTTCAAACCACACTGGTGATTCCGATGTAATGGTTAATGTATCGATACCACTCGGCGAACCGTGTGCAAACTTTTCAGCTATATTTGCAAAATGTAATAATTCTTGCTCCGTATAATCCACTTTTGCATATGAGAATAAAGACCGTATAATTGCAATTGCCACAGAAGCACTTGAACCTAATCCTTTGCCAAGTGGGATAGATGATTTGACTTGAATAATCATGTCTTTTCTTGGATGCCCAAGATATTTTAACGTAGCATGAATAGCATTTACGATGCCTTCTAAAGCAAGTGGAGCAGCGTCCATGTTTCCATGGTAAAACGCACTATCGAATTTCATTGGACCCGGTTTATATTTAATAACTGATTCCACACCAACCAATGGAAAAGGGATTGCGATTGCAGGTTGTCCGTGTACAACTGCGTGTTCGCCAATTAAAATTAATTTGCTATGGGCAATTCCAATTCCATTCTTTTCTGTTGCTATAATGTTGTCTGTAATTGTTACCTTTTCAGCACTCATTTTGAATATTGTTCCACCAATTCTTTAGCTTTACCTACACGGATTTCCTTTGATTTGACTAATTGCTCAGCTATAATATCAATCATCTCCCCAGTAGCGCCAGCAGCTATTGCAACAGAGCGTGAATGAAGTGCCATATGACCCTTTTGAATCCCATCTGTTACTAGAGCTTTCAAAGCACCAAGATTTTGTGCTAACCCAACTGCTACAATAACTTGTGCAAGCTCTGAAGCAGATTCTGTTTTTAACATTTTATGCGCTAATTGTGAAATTGGATGTACTCGAATTGCTCCACCAACCGTTCCGATGGACATTGGTAATTCTAATTCGCCTATTAAATTGCCTTCATCATCCACTGACCACTTTGTCATCGAACGATACCTTCCAGTACGCGAAGCATATGCATGTGCACCTGCTTCTACTGCACGCCAGTCATTTCCTGTTGCAATAACAACTGGATCAATTCCATTCATGATTCCTTTATTATGCGTAACAGCACGATAAGGATCAGAATCAGCGAATTCAAATGCATGGACAACCCCATCACGAACCTCTTCACCAGAATGGTCGCCCGTAACTAATAATTTCGGAGGGATAACGCAAGTTGCTTTCGCTACACAACGGTCAGCAAAATTTGACAGAATTCGTAGATAAACCTTTCCAGAAGTAAGGTCCTCTACTACTGGCGCCAATGACTCAACCATTGTATTAATGATATTTGCACCCATTGCATCACATGTATCAACATACATATGCAGTACGAGCATTTTACCATAGTCAGAGTTAGGGGCATCATTAAGAATTCTTACATCTAGACCCCTTGCTCCTCCACCTCTTGCAACAATACTCGGATATGCTGCATTTGCAGCTTCAATCAACTCTTGTTTAGAATCCAATAGAGATTGCTTTGCAGCGTTAAAATCCGCACAACCTACAATCTGTATCTGTCCAATCATTATTCTTTCTGATGCCTCTGTCTTAAAACCACCAGCATCACGTACTATTTTAGCAATATGACTAGCCGAAGCCACGATTGATGCCTCTTCAACCGCCATAGGTATTATATAGTCTTTCCCGTTAATGAGGAAATTCAATCCTAATCCTAGAGGAAGTGGGAATGTTCCTATAACATTTTCAATCATTTTATCTGCAGTTTCGATTGGTAATGCTTCCTGTGAAGATAAAATATTTAACTCATTATCCTCAAATTCAAGAGCCTCCCGTAATAGCTCTCTTCGCTCTTCAACTGTTTTTTTATAAAAACCAGGAATCCTAGAAGATTTCATACCAACCATCCTTTTATATCATTATAAGTTGTAAGTTACTTTTTGTTAAATATAGAATTACTCTATCTATTATGTTAAAAAACAGTATAAAATGCAAATAAAAACAAGGTTACAATGGGACCTGCAACCTTGTTTTTATTTTGATCTATAATTAATTGATGAGCCATGTAGGATTCGAACCTACGACCCTCTGATTAAAAGTCAGATGCTCTACCGACTGAGCTAATGGCTCATATGAATGAGTAAATCTAATGATGACTGAGCGCGGCCTCTGCATCTTCAAGTCTATTCGATGTTTTTTGACCCTAGCATTTCTTTATTGTATATGAAATACCCAAAAAGTAAAAAAGCTGGGCTACCAGGATTCGAACCTGGGAATGACGGGACCAAAACCCGTTGCCTTACCGCTTGGCTATAGCCCAATAATCTAAATGGTGGAGGGGGGCAGATTCGAACTGCCGAACCCGAAGGAGCGGATTTACAGTCCGCCGCGTTTAGCCACTTCGCTACCCCTCCATATATTTAGCATATTAAATTACTTTTATGCAAAAAAATGGTGCCGGCCAGAGGACTTGAACCCCCAACCTACTGATTACAAGTCAGTTGCTCTACCAATTGAGCTAGGCCGGCATGGTGATTGATTCACTTATTAAGTTTGTGCAAATTGGAAAAGTTTATTTAATGGTGGAGGATGCAGGGCTCGAACCTGCGACCCCCTGCTTGTAAGGCAGGTGCTCTCCCAGCTGAGCTAATCCTCCACTTGGTGACCCGTACGGGATTCGAACCCGTGTTACCGCCGTGAAAGGGCGGTGTCTTAACCGCTTGACCAACGGGCCAATATTTTTAAAGGTTGTCTCACAGTCAACGAATTTTATTATATACAGATTTGCAATGTTTGTAAAGAGGAAAAGCAAACTTTTTTAAAGTTTTTTTATTCTTAATTATAAAAATGCTATTCCTACTATGTTTATCTATTCCCTGAAAGAATATTATTATATAAAAGATTGGTTTTTTAATAAATAAATGATAAATTATAGTTAGGTACTAATAGTTAATCACAATTATTGGAGGTTTGACATGTCAGAACTATTAAAAGGTAAAAATATAGTCGTTATGGGAGTAGCTAATGAACGTAGTATCGCTTGGGGAGTTACAAAGTCACTACACAACGCCGGGGCAAACCTTATTTTTACTAATAGACAAGAAAGATCCTATAAGAAACTTACTCAATTACTAGAAAAAAATAATATGGAAGCTAAATTAATTGTTTCATGTGATGTTGCAAGTGATGAAAGTATTACTAGCGCATTTCAGGAAATCAAAGAAAAAGTTGGTGTAATTCACGGACTTGTCCATGCAATTGCTTTTGCAAATCGCGATGAGTTAAAGGGAGAATACGCAGATACGTCACGTGAAGGATTCTTACTTGCCCAAAACATTAGTGCATTTTCTCTAGTTGCCGTTACGAAAGCAGCAAAAGAATTAATGACCGAAGGCGGTAGCATTGTTACACAAACTTACTTAGGGGCAGAGAGAGTTATTCCAAACTATAATGTGATGGGCGTAGCCAAAGCCTCCCTAGAGGCAAGTATGAGGTATTTAGCTGAAGACGTTGGAAAGTACGGAATTCGTGTTAATGCCATCTCTGCTGGTCCTATTCGTACGCTTGCTGCAAAAGGAGTATCTGGTTTCAATGAAAAAATGGGAATTGTAGAAGAAAAAGCTCCTTTACGCCAAAACGTTGACCAGGATCAAGTTGGAGATGCAACATTATTCTTTATGAGCGACCTTTCAAGAGGGGTTACAGGCGAAGTATTACACGTTGACTCTGGTTACCATATTATTGGTGGATAGAGTACTAGGACAACTATTAGACGCTTACTAAATATTTTAGTAGGCGTTATTTTACTATATAAGGAGACTGGGGGTAACTGTATGGGGGAATGGTTTGGAAGTAAGAGCATAACTGTTTTTAACATTTTTGGTTGGCATCATGCATTAATGATTGTTCTTTATTTAATTGGAATTGGATATCTCATAATCTACTCAAATAAATTAAGGCAAGATAAAAGGCTAGCTCAAACAATTAGATGGGGATTATTTATCGTCTTAGTTAGCTCTGAGTTTAGTTATCAAACTTGGGGAATGATTAATGGTATGTGGAACCCCTCTGAATTTCTACCCTTTCAATTATGTAGTATAGCAGGGATCCTAACCATGCTTGCCCTTCTATCGGGAAATCACAAGTTAATACAGATTGTGTTCTTTATCGGAATAGTTCCGTCCTTTCTTGCAGTAATAACCCCAGAACTACAGCATGGTTATCCACATTTACGATTTTGGCAGTTTTTTATTCACCATATTGCTCTATCATGGGGAAGCTTTTTTCTTATTATTTCTAACCCTATTAAAATTACATTTAAAAAAACAATAGAGGCATACGGGTACCTTTTAGTTTATGCCGGAATAGTAGGATTCATCTTAAATCCTATTTTCAATGCAAACTTTCTTTTCCTTGCGCGAACCCCATCAGCAAATACACCCTTAAATTTACTAGGCAGTGGATTCTGGTACTATGTTAACCTCTGCTTAGTTGGTTTAGTAGTTTTCCTTGCTATCTATCTTATATATATGTTGTTTCGTCAACAAACACAAAAGAGGGGTTGAACCACAATTCCCTTTTCTTTATTCTAAATTACGTTAACCATACTAACAGCAGGATATTTTCTGCATGAAACCTCTACTTTTATACTACCATTTGATTAACAAGCAACCAAAAAGCATATTACCGGAACAAACATTGTAATATAGTCAAATTAATTCTCTCCTATCTAAAAAAAGCGATTGGACGTCTAAATGTCCAATCGCATAAGAATTACTTTTGATTATTAACTTCCTTCTACAAATAGTCCTTCTAAAGGCTTCCAGGGATGTACATGATAATTAAACCTTCCTTCTAATACCGCTGGATCATTTTTTGCAATTTCCTCTGCCTCCTCTAAATTTTGTACCTCCGTGATTACTAATCCACCAGTATGGTCCAAAAATGGTCCAGCAGATACTAGCCTTTCGTTTAATGTTTTAACTAAGTATTCTCGATGCAGACGCAACTTTTGTTCCCAGAAAGGCTTACCCTCTACCCAAGCTTCACCTAAGGAATAGATAATTACTGCTTTCACTTCATCACCCCTCCATGTGATTGTTTTCACATGGAGTATAACGATATATTTTATAATTAGCAACCGATTATATTCACACAAAAAAAGGACAGCTTAACATTCTAAAAAGAAGTTAAGCTGTCCACTGAGAGCTTCCAACAGGATTTGAACCTGCGACCCCCACCTTACCATGGTGGTGCTCTACCTGCTGAGCTATGGAAGCGTATTAATATAAACATAAAAAATGGCTCCACAGGTAGGATTCGAACCTACGACCGATCGGTTAACAGCCGATTGCTCTACCACTGAGCTACTGTGGAATAATTAAAATTAAAAACTAATCATGTTTTTGAAAGTAATTCCACGATGTT
>NZ_KI519439.1:0-39489 GCF_000482485.1 Paucisalibacillus globulus DSM 18846
TGCGAGTATCCGCAGTGATATCGAACAAACAAATAATCGCTTGAATCATAAAATGGACCAATTATGGGATATCTACAATACCAAGGTGAAGAAGTATGAGAATATGGATGATGAATACAATGATAAAGCTGCTGCATTGAAGAAAAAATATACAAACTTTTTCGAAGGCTTTTGGGATTTAGCGGAAGGGACCGGGAAGTTTGTAGCGGATTTAGTTGTTGGTTTATTGAAGGGCTTGTTTATTGATATAGGCTGGGGATTAATAAAGCTCGTTTATGATGCGGGGATCATTGCAGTATCCGCTAAAATACCTGATATCATTGAACCTAAATTCCTAAAAGATGCCGCCAATGAACGGATTGATAGCTTTTATACGATGGTTCAACAAATCGTAGAGGATCCATTCAGTGTAGTAGAAGGTATGGGACAATCCATTTCAGATTCAGTGGAAGAAGATGGTATTGTTTATGTAACGGGTGGAGTTGCCGCTGGATTTGTGCCGATTGTTGGGTGGAGTAAGTATGCTAAAATAGGTAAAGTACTTGATACCGATAAACCAAAAAAGTCAGTGAATAAAACCACTAATAAAGAAGGAAAAATGGTTGATCCTGTCGAATTATTATTAGTGAATGCGAAAAAGGTTGGTATTGAATTTACAAGCGGTGTTATTAATGGAATGAGGATTTTTAAGGAAATTCTGCAAGGTCGGACTGAGAATGTGGCATTTTCGGGAGTTCCCGGGGGCGGGAATATTTATAGGGTATTGAATGAGTCAGATGATACGATGAGAAGGGCTAACATTCAGAAAGATATTGATAATGGTGATGTAGCTAATCAGGGTACTCTCAATGAACCTAAGTGGAGTAATGATGGAAAATATGATAGTGTAAGAGGATATCAGGGTAGGGACCTTTCAAAATATCCTAAAGAGTATTTAGTTGATCCTAGACTTATAGTTGAGATGAGCTACAAAGGAAGTAATAAATCAGGAACAAATGCTAGTGGCTGGGAAAGAAATGCTAAGAAATTCTTCAATACATTACTTAAAAGGAATCCAGAGTATTGGAGTTCTGGAAATGTAGCTTTGATAAAAAGAGGGCGGGTTCCAATCGTTGACGAGCAATTTATAAAACACTTTCCTCAGTATAGAGAATATTTAAAAGAACCAATGAGGCATCACCATATAGGTGAAGGAGGGCAAGCAGTGGCTTTGCCGAAAAGTTTACATCCTGGGTATGGAGGTATTCATAACGTAGAAAAGGAATGGGGAATTACTGGAATAGATAATAACATTGCATATAGATTAGAAATTTTTATACAAAGTTTAAGAAGGTGAGAAGATGATAAAACCAGAAGAATTTAATAATAAATGGGATATTAATAAAGATGGCCCGCTAATTACTTTTAATGAGCAAGAGTTAATAGGTTTAGATTTTTCAGATGAACTAAAGAAATTTCTGACAGTTGCGGGATTACCTGAAACACCTCCACCATATTTAGAATTTACTTCATCAGAAGGGTTATTACGACCTGTAACGAGTGTGTTTAATATGCCAGAGTCATTTCAAAGATATTGGTTTTTGGGATCAACAGGCTCTGGGGATCCAATTTGTTTAATTGAGGAGCAAGAAACTGTTGTATTTCTTCATAATAGTGATAACTATAAAGAAGTATATATTAACTCTTCTTTAAATCAATTTGCAGAGTGTATATTAGTATATTCAAAAATGATTGATAAGGCAATAGAAGTGAATGGCGAAGATGCCTTTATTGATAATGATATTCCAAATTCTGTAATTAATTGGTTGAAAGAAGAATTGGTAAAGATTGATGGTAAATGTTTAGAAGAGGGAAGCTTTTGGGCAGTTGAGGTTGAAAATTTATTTGAATAAGCGAAAGCATGGTATTTTAAATAGTTTATTTTTGTGGAGAAAGAACATCTACACGTTTACTAATAAAGACACCATGATGGCTTTAGACCATCATGGTGTCTTTTAGTTTTTGTTAAAAAAAGGGGATGGTTCTTCCATTGACGACACCATGGCTTACATTACTCCACTACAACTAAAAGCGATGATGCGAGTGGACCGAAATGATATTTAATGGAATTTAAAACAAATGGAAAGTGGCATCTACAATAATGTTCCAAAAGCGATTAGCCGAACCTATAAGTCTCCATCATTCTGGGTTTTGGGGAGGATGTAAGTGACGCAGAGAAAACGCAAGTAGTATAAATTGCGGGTATCCGTAGTGATATCGAATTACCGAAGAATCGTCTAAATCAAAAAATGGATCAACTATGGAATATTTACAATTCCAAGGTGAAAAAGTATGAGAATATGGATGATGAATACAATGATAAAGCTGCTACATAGAAGAAAAAGTATACAAACTTCTTCGAGGGAATTTGGGATTTAGCGGAAGGGACCGGGAAGCCATTCAGTGTAGTAGAAGGTATGGGACAATCCATTTCAGATTCAGTGGAAGAAGATGGTATTGTTTATGTAACGGGTGGAGTTGCCGTTGGATTTGTACCGATTGTTGGGTGGAGTAAGTATGCGAAAATAGGTAAGGTAATTAGTATGGATAAGCCCAAAAGGTCAGTGAATAAAACCGCTAATAAAGAAGGAAAAATGGTTGGTATTGAATTTACTAATGGTGTAATTGATGGCATGAGGATATTTCGAGATATTTTTCAGGGACGTAATGTGAATTTTGCGTTTGATGGTGATCCTGGAAGTGGGAGTAATAATAGGTTAATTAATGATTCTGATGATACATGGAGAAGGACTAATAATGAGAGGGTTGAAGTTAAGGGGAAAATTGAAATTAAAAGACTTATACCTGGGACTCCAGGAAAGGTAACTGATGGAAGTTCAGCAAAACTTGGTAAGAATATGTTAGAAGAAATGGGGTTACCTCGATCAACTAAAAAAGCTAGCACTTTTTGAAACCTTTGGTGAGTTAATGGAAAAAATTAAAAGGAGGATATGAAAATGGTCAAAATTGAAGGTTCTCATGAGAAACTTACTATAGAAGAAATTAAACAATTTGAAATAGATACTGATGTGAAATTTTAAAAAAGTATACTGAATTTTTACTTAAATGGAATAGTGGATATCCGAAAGAAAGTATATTTACTATTTCTGATAAAATGGGGAAAAGTGTTTTGAATGTATTTAATGGCATAGGTGAAATGTACGATAACTTAGAGAAAGTTATAGACATATATGAATTTAGACTTGCTAAAAGGCTTTATACCAATAGCAGATGATCCAGCTGGTAATGTTATATATTTAGGTATGGAGGAGCCTTATTTATGGAGTTCTGGATTTACCAGAAGGTCTAAGGAGGTAAAACATTGAAAAACGATGTTTCTTTGTGGTTGGGATACTTCAGTAATTTTGAAGAGATTGAAAAATATACTAAAATACGGTATGACGAAGATGGAGATAGTATACCTTCTGTTTTTGAGAGAGAATTTAAATTAGGATATTATGATAGAGACTTAATTGAAAAGGATTGGATAACGGATGCTGAAGATGATATAAAAGAGCTTCTAGTGGATTTTTCATATGATGATCAGTTAATAAAGCAGTTTATAGATGTTAAGTTAAACTCTAAATATAATACCATTATATTAATTTATAACTATAATTATGATAAAGATGGAAGACATATGTCCTCAGTAAATGAAAATGAATACAAATTAGATTTTATAGGTACAGCAGAGTATATAGACTAAATTGATATTTTTACATTGAAGAGAAAAGCATTTGATTGTCAAGAAGACAAGAGGTGCTTTTGTTTTTTTGAGAAGTACTAAACTGTCGAAATGATATTTTAAGAGGGGGGGGAGAAAATTCGTTCAAGGGATACCGCAACTGCTTTTTTCATCAACAGCACTGGTAATAACACCAAGTATTGTGTATGTAACGGAAAACATTACCGCTGGTTTCGTGCCAGTAGTTGGATGGATTAAGTGCTAGAATTGGAAAAGTGTTTGATACCGATAAACTTAATAAACAGTAAATAAAACTACAAATAAAAATTGTAGATCCTGTTGAATTATTATTAGTAAATAGAAAAAAGTGATATTGAATTTAAAAGTGGTGTTATTGATGGAATGAGGATATTCAGAGATAATCTTCAGGGGCGGAATGTGAATTTTGCGTTTGATGGTGGTCCAGGGAGTGTTAATAGGATACTGATGAGAAGGGCTAAAGTTGAGACAGTTGAAGGTAAGGGTATAGTTGAAGATAATATTATTAAGGAAATAAAAGAAATTGATTTCGGAAAACATAATCTAAAAGGTAAAAATGGGAAAAACAATTACTTCCAAATGCAAAATATGTAACAAATGATGATTATAAATATACTACCGATGAACTTGGGCGTATAGTCAATGTTGAGGCTCCTGAACTTATATTAAAAAAGGCTGACAGAAATAAATATGCACAAGCAAATGTAGGAGATAAAGATAGATTACCAGATGATGATGGTGGTCATTTAATAGGTGCACAATTTAAGGGTCCTGGAGATATAGACAATCTTGTACCTCAAAATAGTCAGATTAATAGAAGAGGTGGAGTTTGGTATAATATGGAGACAGAATGGGCAAATGCATTGAAAGAGGTACCGCCTAAGAAAGTCTCTGTTAGTATTGAACCGATCTATTCTAATAATTCAATGCGACCAGATTCCTTTATGGTCGAATATGAAATTGAAGGCCAATTTCCAGTGATTCGCGAGATTGCAAATAAATCAGGAGGCTGATATTGATGAGTTTTGAAACAGAATTAAACGAGTTATATAAAGAAATTGCACAACAGGTTAATGATATGATTCCAACTGAATGGGACAATTTCTATTTTAATGGTGAAGTTAAGGAGGGTGAAGGAGGAGTTTTCTTCTTTTTTACGTCCAGAGATGAAGAACAACATATTTTTTCACATTATATTCCAAAATTATATAGTGTTGATAAGAGGGATTATAATAAAGAACTACATAAACTATTTCAACTTACTGTTGAACTCCAAAAAGTTTTTACTGATAATGACCAAGAACCTTGGTTTTCAGTGACATTATTACTTAATTCATCGGGAAAACTAAATGTACATTTTGATTACACAAATTGGCATGATAGCGAATTTGGTCCGGTATCTAGAATTGAATATTTTGAATATAAATATGTAAGTCAAAATAAAGAAAAATTTGATTTAGACTTAATTGAGAGAATGGAAAAATTCGAAGAGAAGTAGATGGCAGAGCACCTGTTTTGCATTAATGCAACAGGTGCTTTATTAATGGTATATGACTGGTAAGTTCCTTCAAACCGTGTTTCTAAATGACTTTCCTGATTTTAAATCAACTGGGGTGGAAATTCAAGAAGTCTCAATAGGAAAATATGATACATATGATATTGATTTTGCTAAGGCTGATGAATTAGCACCAATGGGCAAAATTAGATGAAAATATATGGCACATCATCAGGATTTAACAACACTGTAAGAAATTAATAAAGAATTACCCAGACCATTCCGGCATTTGGGTGGTATGTCATTATCTAAGAAGAGTAAACAGGAGTAAATGTATGAATTTATATTCTTTCGGTAAAGCAACTAAAGAATCAATACTTGAATTGAAAGAGTTATTTAGGATTTTTGATTCAGAAGATTACAAAGTACAACATACGAATAAATACGATTCTATGCCGAAAAATATAGATTCTTATGAGTTTACCAAAGGTGCTGGAACGCATGCAGAAGTAATAGCTTTAAATAAAGCGTTAAAAGCTAATCCTAACGCTTGTATTGATGATTTTGTTATAAACGTAATACGCACTGGTCAAAACAAAAATAAACCAGCGGTAATGATGTTATTAAGGTGTCCACATTTTTATATCTAACGGACGAATTTGAAATAAATACGGAGGTCTCTAAAAATGCCAAATGATATATTAACAAAAGATTATTTAGTTAAAAATGGAATGGAATTCAAGGGGGAATTAGAGTATGGTGGACCATATGATTTAGGAATAGTAGAGTATACTGAGTCTGGAGAAGAAAAGTTATTTACTGGGATTGCTTTCGACTTATATGAAAATGGGAATATAGAGAGTTATTTTTATGTTAAAGATGGTGTAAAACAAGGTCAAAATATTTCTTTTTATCCGAATGGAAATATTAAAAGAATAGGAAAAATGAAAAAGGGTGCTGCAGATGGGAAACAAATTGAATTTTATGAGAATCAGTCCAAAAAATATGAATCGGAGTGTATTGCTGGACGTGAGATGACCTATATAAAATATGACGAAATCGGGAATATATTGGAAGAGAAAAAAGAACCAACGGAATCTGATTTACTATACGCTGAAAAATTTAAGTAGAAATTATTAATTTCTTTTGAATTATATATTTGATTTGATCCGATAAATAGTATGTTCTGTTCTCCAGAGTGGAATATTATTAAGTAGGAGAATCATTAAACTATGCAAAATTCCATGTGCTATATTTTAATCAGTTTTTCCATATTAAGAAATGGCTTTAATTGGATTGATAAGTATGAGCATTTTATGGAAAGTAACTGATGAGTATCGTATTGAATAGTCAATGAATAAAGTAGAGAACTATACAATAATGAAAGATACTTTCGGTAAAATGGAAGTAATGAGCAATTGGGAGGGCTTATACTCGTATTCTATGTCAAGTGAAAGAGGTCCCTGATATCATTTATAGAAGAAATAATTTATAAGATAAGCATCAAATTAATCATAGCTAATCCAATAATAGCTGTGGTTTACTTGATACTTTCTGGTATTTGGAATATATTCTGAGCTGATTTAGTCGATTTAAGAAATGCTTAGAAATTTGTTTTGTTATAAATATGTATTTGATAATAGTGATTCGTCATGAAACGTGATTTAAAGATTAACTTAAGGTATTTTAGATGATATATTAAACCTACTTGACATTTATAAACGTTCTTTAAGTGATATGGAGAACTATCTAATCTATTATTTCTTCATACATCGAATAAAAATACGGGAAAAGCATTGAAGTATGGAAGGATAGAATGAAAAGTTCTAGGGAACAAGTGGCGGAGTACGAGACGTAAATCAATGATTTGATAAATTTAGTCCAAGGATATATAATTGAAGGTTGAAAAGCTGAACGCAAAGATTCGGAAAAACCTCAACTCAGTCTACTAGAAAGCATCTAAAGGACAAAGATTCCCAAAATCCCCTCGAACCTGTCCATTTGAACGCTTTTGTATTAAAATCCACGCACTACATCTAACTACTAGGAAGCCCCCGAAATTAATCCTCAAACAATAACTAAAAATCAATTATATGTTAAAGTAATTGTTATAATATGGAATGTTGCAACTAGGAGAGATAAGATGGAACGTATGACGAGATATAAGAAAAACTATCATATTGACTTGAATAGTGTTGATTTTAAAAAGGAACTAAAACTTAGCTCACTATTCGGTTACTTCCAAGATATAGCGAATCAAGCTGCAGAAAACCTTGGGGTAGGAATTAATCAATTAGTTGAAAAGTATGGAGTAGCCTTTGTGCTTATGAGAATTCGTATTGATTTGATTCGTAATCCAAAATTGGATGAAGAAATTATTATCGAAACATGGCCTTTAAAACCCGGAAAGCTTGAATTTGAACGTGATTTTATCGTGTATGATACAAAGGGAGAAATAATATCAAGAGCTGTTTCTGTTTGGGTAATTATGGACTTGAAAAAACGTAGATTAAAGCGTAGTGAGGCAATTAATTTAGAATATCCAGATTTAATTACAGAAAAAGCTATCGATGTAGAATTAGGAAAAATAAAAGCAACAGAAAATCTGGAAACCGCCTACCATAAAACAATTGGTTATAGCGATATTGATTTTAATGGTCATCTAAATAACTCTCGGTATGTAGATTTCATTATGGATTGTTTTCCATTAAAGGAACATGAAAACTATCATACTAGCTCTATTGAAGTCAATTACATAAATGAAGCATTACCAGGAGATACATTAATAATAATGAAGGATATTTCGAGACTTCACGAAAACCTAGTCGTAGTCGAAGGGATAAGAGAATCTGATAATAAGGTTGTCTTTCGTTCCCAAGTAGTTATTAAAGAAAATTAATGAAAAATTAATGAAAAATTAATGAAGAAATTGGAATAGTAAATTCGCTACTTTTCCAATTTCTTTTTATCTTAGTATACAAAATTTAGTTAAATAAGATAGAATAACTTTGAAATCAACGAGGAGGCTTATGATGAAAAAGTTAATCGCTTTCATAACATTACTATTATTATCTAGTATCTTATTACCAGTGCAAGCAGAGGAAAAAGATACATGGGAAGATGAAATGATCTACTTTATTATGATTGATCGTTTTCATAATGGAAATACATCAAATGATTTTGAAGTAGATATGAATGATCCTAGAGCTTTTCATGGAGGGGATATTCAAGGGATTATAGACAAGTTAGATTATATTAAAGATATGGGCTTTACAGCCATTTGGTTAACTCCAATAGTCAATAATGAATCTAAAGGGTATCACGGATATTGGACAGAAGATTTCTATGAAGTGGAAGAGCATTTTGGGACATTGGATGAATTTAAAACATTAGTTCAAGAAGCACATGACCGTGAAATTAAAATAATCCTTGATCTTGTTGTTAATCATACAGGGTACCAGCACCCATGGTTACAAGAATCAGAAAAACAAGACTGGTTTCATGAGGACCTACCGATAACAAATTGGGATAATCAAGAAAATGTAGAAAATGGCCGATTAGCTGGGTTACCAGATTTGGCACAAGAAAATCCTGAAACACGTAAGTATTTACTAGATATGGCCAAATGGTGGATAGAAGAAACCGATATTGATGGCTATCGACTAGATACGGTAAAACATGTTCCAAAAGATTTTTGGGAGGAATTTTCTAAGGAAGTAAAGTCCGTTAAAGAGGATTTCTTTCTAATAGGTGAGGTTTGGCATAATGACCCAACCTATGTAGCAGATTATGCCGAGACTGGAATTGATTCATTTGTTGATTATCCATTTTTCAATGAGGCGACACGAATTTTTAGTAAATCTGACCAGGAGATTGGAAAGTATATGGAGGTTGTTTGGAAACGAAATCAAAACCTCTATGACAATCCATATCTTTTAGGGAATTTCATTGATAATCATGATAACAAGCGATTTGCAAGACTAGCAATTGAAAAAGAGCAAGATCCAGTTACACAGTTAAAACAAGCGTTAACGTATATGTATACGGCTCCTGGAATTCCTATTGTCTATTATGGGACAGAAATAGCCATGGATGGTGGTGAGGATCCTGACAATCGCCGAATGATGGAATTTGAGGATCATGAATTAGTGTCATACATCGCTTCCTTAAGTGATATCCGGAAAAACTACCCTGCCCTTTGGAAGGGTGATCTGGAAGTGTTACTTGATCAAAATGGTATGACCATAGTTAAGCGTACATATGAGGGAGATAGCTTGATAATAGCTATTAATCACACAACATCAGATCAAACAGTAACATTTACACACGAGCAACTTAAAGCGGATCTTCAGTTACGTCCTATACTAGAAAATACTACTATTATAGATGATTCAGATGGTTATGAGATATCCATTCCAAAAGAAACATCAGAAATATATCTTGTTGAAGAGGCGACAAAGCAAACGAATGCACAACTTTGGATTATCGTCGCAGCAGTTGTTTTTGTAGTTGGTTCAATCACTATTTATCTATTTAAAAAACGTAAACAGAACTAAAAAAATACCCTAGCGCTTTCAGGTAGCGCTAGGGTATTATCTATCCTATAATTCAAAAATACGAAAACTAAGTGGACCAATTTCTATAGTAGTTCCTAAAGTCAATTCCTTCTTCTCTTCCGATTCGATAGCCCATTCCTTAACCGTAGTAGTATGAAGTTCATCACTAGGAATCTCAAGTACCTTACTACTATTATTAACATAGAAACGTAAGCGTGTATCTTCATTGAACTTTTCATAAATAATATAATTTTTTTCATTATCTACATGGACAAATCGAATATCAGCATGATTTCCAAAGACTGGCTCCGTTCTGCGCCATTGTAATAGCGTTTGTACATAACAAAATAGTTCTCTATTTTGCTTTTCTACATTCCATTCCATACAAGCACGACATCCAGGATCTTGACCGCCAGCCATACCAATTTCATCTCCATAATAAATACAAGGAGTTCCTATGAAGCTTAACTGGAATAAGTATAATAGTCTTACACGGTCATGACTTCCGTTAGCAAGCGTTAGGATACGTGGTGTATCATGGCTATCTAATAGATTAAAAGCAACTTCATTTACATTTTTAGGATACATATGAAGAACTTTGGTTACAGAATCCGAGAATTCTTGAGCAGAAATGCTCTCTTTTGCAAAGAAATCGATTGCACTATTAGTGAATGGATAGTTCATAACAGCATCAAATTGATCGCCTTGTAGCCATGGCATGGAGTCATGCCAGATTTCACCTAAAATATATGCCTCAGGTTTAACGGCCTTTACTACTTTACGGAAATCTCTCCAAAACGCATGATCCACTTCATTAGCAACATCTAAGCGCCAACCATCAATATCAAACTCTTCAACCCAATAACGTGCTACTTGTAATAGATAGTCTTTTACTTCAGCGTTTTCTGTATTTAGCTTTGGCATGGAGGAAACAAATCCAAATGCATCATAATTAGGCTTTCCTTCGGCTTTAACAGGGAATTCCCATAAATGGAACCAATCCTTGTACTTAGAACTTTCCTGATTGTTTAACACATCCTGGAAGGCTGGGAAATAAAAGCCACTGTGATTAAATACTGCATCTAGCATTACTCGAATTTCTCTTTTATGACATTCTTGTACGAGGCGGCGAAATGTTTCTTTGTCTCCAAACTGTGGATCAATTTCCATATAATCTATCGTGTCATATTTATGGTTTGAATGAGCTTTAAATATCGGAGTAAAGTAGATTCCACTTATACCTAACTCTACTAAATGATCTAAATGGTCAATCACACCTTGAAAATCTCCACCGAAAAAGTTTGTCGGGGTTGGATCTGCACTCCCCCATGGAAGCGTTCCTTCTGGATTAAGTGAAGCATCTCCATTCCCAAATCGTTCTGGAAAAATTTGATACCAAACGGTGTCTTTAACCCATTCTGGAGCACGGAATACATCGACATTATTTAAGTATGGGAAGCAGAAGTAGTATGCAATATCAGCAGGTGTAGAGGTGAAAAATCCACTTTCCATATAGTACAGGGTTTCGATATGATCAGAGCATTCAAATGCGTAGCGCATACGGTGGAACTCAGGATCGACCGAAATAGTCCAGTAATCATAGAGAGCAGTTGAACCTGATTTAGTCATCGGCATCGATAATGTATTCCAAACATCATTTGACCAATCATAAGGATCTCCGTAGATAAGCTTAACATGATCTACATCATCCCTTTTCGTTTGAAGCATGAGATGGATGGTGTCCGCATTATATGCGTAGGCGTAATTATTTTTAGGACGGTGAAAAATAGCTTCTTTAATCATGAATATCTCTCCTTTAATAATAAAATAACCCCGTTTACAAGAATGTAAACGGGGTTGTTGTTTGAAACAAAGCATTGCCCTTTTATTATACTTTTCAATGTACTGTAACCGGATAACAAAGTCAATATGAAAATTATTTAAAAATGGTCTTATAATAATCAATTCCAAAAATGTTCACAAAAATATTTATGAAAACGATTGCGCAAAATAGAAAAAAAGGGTACAATCAATTTGTAAAGGTTGCGCAAACGTTTTCACAACGTTGACGAACTATATAAAAGGGGGCGCTATATAGTTGCATGCAAATAATTACCTTTCAAGTTTTCTAGATGTATAGTCTTACAAAACAAGATATTTTTTAGTTAGAACTAACTAAAAAAGAAAGAGGGGATTACAAATGATGAAATTTAATTGGAAAAAGCTAGCTTTTATCGCTATGTTAACTAGTTTACTAGCTTTAGCGGCATGTGGAGATAGTGATGAAGGTAAAGAAAAATCTTCAGATGACGGAGATAGTACTGCTGCTGGAACACTAGAAATTGGTGTTGAAGCTGGGTATATCGATTATGTAAAAGACATTGTCCCTGCATTTGAAGAAGAAACAGGGATTAAAGTAACAGTTACAGAAAGAGATTTATTTGAAACATTAGAAGCCCTTCCATTAGATGGACCTGCTGGAATTGCTCCAGACGTTATGATCGCTCCTTATGATAGAGTTGGTAACCTAGGTCAACAAGGACACTTAGCGGAATACAGTTTCCCTGATGATGGCCGTTATGATGATCTAGACAAACAACAAGTTACAATTGATGGTAAAACATATGGTGCCCCATTTGTTATTGAAGCATTAGTTCTTTACTACAACAAAGATTTAGTTGATCAAGCTCCTGAAACATTTGCTGATATTGAAGCACTTGCTGAAGATGATCGTTTTGCATTTGAATCAGAAGAAGGAAGAACAACTGCATTCCTTGCTAACTGGTTAGATTTCTATAGCACTTACGGATTACTTTCTGCTTACGGTGGTTATGTATTCGGTGATAATGGTGCAGACCCATCTGATGTTGGTTTAAATACAGATGGTGCAATTGAAGGAATTGAATATGCAACAGAATGGTTCGATAGATGGCCACAAGGTATGCTAGATTCAACAACTGCTGGTAATTTTATTGATGAACAATTTACAACTGGTAAAACAGCGGCAATCATTGGTGGACCATGGTCTGCTTCTAACTATACTGAAGCAGGAGTAAACTTTGGTGTATCCATGATCCCTACTCTACCAAATGGTGAAGAGTATCAACCATTTGCTGGTGGTAAAGCATGGATTGCAAGTAACTATGCAAAAGATAAAGAAGCAGCACAAAAATGGTTAGATTTCGTTGCAAATGAAGCAAACCAACAAAAACTATATGAAGATAAAGGTGAAGTTCCTGCTAACCAATTAACTAGAGCTACAGTAGTTGAAGCTGGAGACGAACTTACTTCTGCTGTTATTAATCAGTACAATGAAGCAATTCCAATGCCAAACATTCCAGAAATGGCTGAAGTTTGGACAGGTGCAGAAACACTTATGTTTGATGCTGCTTCAGGAAATAAATCAGCAACAGATTCAGCTAATGACGCAGTAAACGTTATTAATGAAAATATCTCTCAAAAATACTAATAATGCAGGTTAAACTTTGGCAGAGAAATTCTCTCTGCCTCAGTTTATTTAATAAGGGAGTGAGAAATAATGGAATATATAGAAAAAGAGAATAAACGTTTAAAAACAGCAACACTACTCTCTATAATTCCAGGTTTAGGCCAAATTTATAATAAACAGCTATTTAAAGGAATTGCATTTCTTGTCATTTTTGCTCTGTTTATTATAGAAATGTTTAATTTTGGTGTGGAAGCATTAATCGGTTTATTTACACTTGGGAGTACCCCTGGTACGGACCATTCACTTTTTATACTAATTGAAGGTTCCTTACAATTACTAATTCTTCTATTATTTATACTTTTTTACGCGATTAATTTATCCGATGCTAGAAAAGTAGCTAGATTATGGGCGGAAGGTAAAAAAGTAAATACCTCAATGAAATCCGTTCTACTAAATATGGCAGATCGTGGATTCCCATATTTGTTTACAATTCCAGCGTATATAGCTATGGTATTTGCAATTGTATTTCCAGTATTAGTAACAATCTTTATTGCATTTACCAATTATGATTTTTATCATATTCCACCAGCTAAGCTAATAGATTGGGTGGGCTTTGAGAACTTTAGTAACATATTTTTCTTAAGTTCATATCGTGATACATTCTTTGCTGTATTTGGATGGACAGTAATTTGGACATTAGCAGCAACAACACTTCAAATCGTAATCGGTATTTTTACAGCGGTTGTATTAAATCAAAAATTTATTAAATTTAAACGTGTATTTGGAATCATCTTCCTTTTACCGTGGGCGGTACCTGCATTTATTACGATTATGAGTTTTTCAAATATGTTTAATGATAGTATCGGTGCAATCAACACACAAGTCATCCCATTATTGGATGCATTAATACCTTTTGTGGAACTTGATAGTTTACCATGGAAAACAGATCCTTTCTTTACTAAAATAGCAATTATCATGATTCAAGGATGGCTAGGATTTCCGTTTATCTATGTGCTTGTATCAGGTATCTTGCAATCTATTCCTGAAGAGCAATATGAAGCTGCGCGTATTGATGGTGCTGGAGTAATGCAGCGCTTTAAACATATTACGATGCCAGCAATCTTTACTATTGCAGCACCAATCTTTATTACGCAATATACTGGTAACTTTAATAACTTCTCGATGATTTATCTATTTAACGAAGGTGGTCCTGGAAGTATTGGAGCTGGAGCAGGCTCAACTGATATTTTAATTTCATGGATTTATAAATTGACAACTGGAACGTCACCACAGTATTCAATAGCTTCTGCCGTGACATTGTTTATTTCCTTATTTGTCATTATCATTTCGTTGATTATCTTTAAGAAAACGAAAGCATTTGAAATGGAGGATTAGTGATGAGCAAAATAGTAAAATCCCAAAAAACCTCCCGGGCATTTAGTAAAATATTTACGTATTTCTATCTATTGTTATTAGCAGTAATCATTATTTATCCACTATTGATTACAGCGAGTTCTGCATTTAAAGCTGGAAACGTTACTGCTTTCAACTTGAACTTTGATGCAGAATGGACATTAAGTAACTTTTCAAGATTATTTACAGAAACCTTGTATGGAGAATGGTATTGGAATACATTAGTCATTGCTTTAGTAACGATGGTAGTACAAGTTACCGTTATTACACTAGCAGGTTATACGTATAGTAGATACCGTTTTGTTGGACGTAAGAAAAGCTTAATGTTTTTCTTGATTATCCAAATGGTACCAACAACAGCTGCTTTAACTGCATTCTATGTTATGGCACTATTGATGGGGGCTTTAGATCAAAGTTGGTTCTTAATGTTCCTATATATTGGTGGAGGTATTCCGATGAATACTTGGCTAATGAAGGGATACTTCGATACGGTTCCTATTGATTTAGACGAATCAGCGAAATTAGATGGTGCAGGTCACTTCCGTATATTCGCACAGATTGTATTACCATTGGTTAAACCTATGATTGCCGTACAATCATTATGGGCCTTTATGACACCATTCGGGGAATACATGCTAGCGAAATTCTTGCTACGTACACCTGAAAACTATACGGTTGCCATTGGTCTGCAAACATTTATTAATAACCCGCAAAACCAAAAGGTTGCATTATTTGCTGCAGGAGCTATTTTAATTGCAATACCAATTACCCTTCTGTTCTTCATGTTACAAAAGCATTTTGTCGCAGGTTTAACATCAGGTGGTACGAAAGGGTAATACAAATAAACGATTAATCTCAAAAGAAATGAAGTGAACAACATGAAAAAAGATACGTTTCCAATGAACTATTTCAAAAGTGTTATGACACCCATACGCGTATTTAACGGTAGAAAACAATTAAATTGGTTTCAAATTATTATTCTTTTATTGTTTTTAAATGGATTAATGATGATCCCATTATCGATAAATATTGCAAAAATGGATTCCTACCCTGTAGAAGAAACATATCCTGGTGCGTTTGAACTCTTAGATGAATCCGTGATTGATGCACTTGAAGATGCGGAATATTCACAAGGAAAGCTAACATTACCTAATAACTTTTATTTTGAAATGGAAAATGGCATAGTTGGTGGAAATGTATCGGAGCTAGAAAAAGAGAATGCAAAGAATGCAGAGAATACACTTTTATTTCAAGAGAATGAATTGATTATTAAAGAGAGTAGTAACCCAATCACAACGGTTGCCTATACGAATGATTTTTCCATTGAGGAAATCACAACTGTGGAAGAGCTTAAGACAGAACTTTCACGTCAATGGTTCATTCAAAATAAGAGCTTTATTGTAGGAAGTTTATTAATTTCTCTATCAACTCTACTACTTGTTAGTATTGTGGTAATTAGTCTAGGATCATCCTTATTTGTTCTTCTTACTAAGAAAGGACAAATATCTACGATTCAAACTTACAAGGAATCAGTTAATTTAGTTGTCAATTCATTAGGAATACCTACTCTAGTAGCTATGCTAATAGGATTAATCCAATTTAATATCATTACAATGATTATGATACAAACGTTTGGATTTATTATCATGCTACTGATTGTATTTATGAAAACAAGATTTAGTGATGACTATATGGATCAACTAAATACCCTTGATAAGAAAGATAATTAACTAAATAGAATTACTTTCAAAGTTCAAGCATGTGAACCGTATGGATTAGACAACAAGAATATTTGGGCAAGGAGAGTTAAAATGAAAAAAGTATGGTGGAAGGATGCAGTAGCATATCAAGTTTATCCGAGGAGTTTTATGGATTCAAACGGAGATGGTATTGGGGATATCCAAGGTGTTATTTCTAAACTAGATTATATAAAAGATCTTGGAATCGATGTTATTTGGATGAGTCCAATTTATAAATCTCCAAATGATGATAATGGATATGATATTAGTGATTATCAAGATATTATGGACGAATTCGGTACAATGGAAGACTTTGATTTGCTTCTTTCAGAGGTGCACCGTAGAGATATGAAATTAATCATGGATTTAGTTATTAATCATACATCAGACGAGCATCCTTGGTTTATTGAATCTCGCAAATCTAAAGATAATGACTATAGAGATTATTATATGTGGCACCCTGGAATAGACGGGAAGGTTCCGAATAACTGGGAATCAATTTTCGGTGGTTCAGCATGGAAATATGATGAGGAGACAAATGAATATTTCCTTCATGTGTTTTCTAGTAAACAACCAGATTTAAACTGGGAAAATCCAACTGTTCGTGAAGAGCTTTACAACATGGTGAATTGGTGGCTCGATAAAGGGATAGATGGATTCCGAGTAGACGCAATCTCTCATATTAAAAAGGTCCCAGGATTACCAGATATGCCTAATCCGAATGAATTGAAGTATGTTCCTTCTTATGAAGGGCATATGAACCGTGATGGAATTCAAGTGTTTTTAGAAGAGTTAAAAGAGAAAACCTTTGCTAACTATGACATTATGACCGTAGGAGAAGCAAACGGGGTAAGTACTGATCAAGCTGAGGACTGGGTAGGAGAGGAAAATGGGAAATTTAATATGATTTTCCAATTCGAACATTTAGGTCTTTGGGGCAAAGATACGGATAATGGCCTTGATATACATGGATTGAAAAAGACAATGACAAAATGGCAAACAGCACTTGATGGCATTGGTTGGAATGCATTATTCTTGGAAAACCATGATCAACCCAGGTCAGTTTCTACATGGGGTAATAGTGAAGCGTATCGTATAGAATCAGCTAAATGCTTGGCAACGATGTATTTCCTTATGCAAGGTACACCGTTTATTTACCAAGGTCAGGAAATTGGCATGACCAATGTCCAGTTCCCTTCTATCGATGACTACAATGATGTAGGAATGAGAAATTATTATTATGAGGAATTGGAAAAAGGAACACCAGTAGAAGAAATCATGGAAGTGATTTGGAAGACTGGGCGTGACAATTCCCGAACACCAATGCAATGGAATACGGAGAAGAATGCAGGATTCTCAACAGGTAGTCCATGGATGAAAGTAAATCCGAATTATACGGAAATAAATGTAGAAAAAGAATTACAGAATCCCGATTCCATCTATCATTATTATAAAAAGCTTATCCAATTACGAAAAGAACATGAGGTTCTAGTATATGGAAGCTATGGCATAATAATGGAAGATCATGAACAGATATATGCTTATAAGAGAACATTAGGTGAAGAAACTTATTTAATCATCACTAATTTATTTGCAAAAGAGGTAGGGTTAACTCTACCATCTGAAATGGATGCATATACGAAAGAATTATTATTAAGTAATTATAGTAATAATGATGAACAAATATTGAAACCTTATGAAGCTAGAGTTTATAAACTGGTGAAATAAGATTGATAACAAGGGGGCAAAAAGATATATTTTTGTCCCCATCATCATTTACATTCGTGTTAATTAAAAGGTTTTTTCTGAAAAGTTGTTGTTATCATACAATTTTTATAGAGTGTGGTAACAAGGTATATGTTTTCCAGGTTTGGGCGCATGCTCTGTTTAAGAGGGCCCATGTTTTCCCAACAAGGGAGCATGTTCGACTAAAATAAAATAACTTGATTCTACAGGAGGTACTTACAATGCTTGGAGATACTAGCTTTGCAATTCACCCTGGAAAAGAGCAGCAATCAGGTTCAAAAACATACAGAGATATCGGTAAATTACATAATTATCAAGAGAAAGATAATACGTATATGTTTTCTTGTGAAAATGGCACTATTGCCATCCAATTTTATACAGAATCTATCGTTCGAGTAATCATGAACCAGAAGAATCCAATTGATTTACAAGGTTCAAAGGCAGTTATCGCTAAACCGAAGAAAGTTACGATAGAAGTGACTGACGACGATGAGAGGATTCTTCTTTCTACAATAAATGTGCAATTGGTAATCACAAAAGAACCTTTTCGGATTACGTTTAAAGATTCACAAGGTAGGGAGATAGTATCTGAAGGTAAGTATGGTATGGCATATCGTGAAAATGGTGAAGTTATTGCTTGTAAACAAATGAGTGAGAACGATCATTTCTACGGCTTTGGTGAAAAGTCTGGACACCTAGATAAACGTGGTGAAAAATTGGAAATGTGGAATACCGATGTGTACGCACCACATAATCCAGAAACAAATGCTTTATATGAATCTATTCCTTTTTTCATGACATTACGCGAGGGAAAAGCACATGGGATTTTCTTTGATAACACATTTAGAACGTTCTTTGATATGAAAACATCAGAGGAATATTATTCTTTTTCTGCTGAAGGTGGCCAGCTAGATTACTATGTAATGGTTGGGCCACACCCAAAAACAGTGTTGGAACAATACACCTATCTAACTGGTAGAATGCCACTACCACCGAAATGGTCACTAGGATACCATCAATCTCGTTATAGCTATGAAACGGAGACTGAGGTTAGAGAGTTAGCTAGAAACTTTATGGAAAAAGATATACCCATTGATGTGATTCATCTAGATATTCATTATATGAATGGCTATCGAGTGTTTACTTTTGATAAAGAACGATTTCCAAATCCAGAAAAACTAATCGCCGATTTAAAGGAAATGGGTATACGTGTTGTACCTATAGTTGATCCAGGTGTGAAGAAGGATGCTGAATATCCGATTTACCAGGAAGGTGTACAAGAGGACCACTTTTGTAAATACATGGAAGGGGAAATATACTATGGTGAGGTTTGGCCTGGTATCAGTGCATTCCCTGATTTTACCGAAGAAGAGGTTCGAAAATGGTGGGGGGAAAAGCATGCATTCTATACTTCGATGGGGATTGAAGGAATTTGGAATGACATGAATGAACCTGCTGTCTTTAATGAAACGAAAACAATGGATGTTTCCGTTATGCATCGTAATGATGGAAATCCAACAACACATCGTGAGCTACACAATGTATATGGGTTATTGATGGGAAAGGCAACATATGAAGGAATGAAGGACAATCTTCATGGTAAACGTCCATTCCTGTTAACTCGTGCAGGTTATGCTGGCGTTCAGCGCTATGGTTCGGTATGGACTGGCGATAATCGTAGCTTCTGGGAGCATCTACAAATGTCGTTACCTATGGTAATGAATTTAGGATTATCAGGGGTTGCTTTTACAGGTCCCGATGTTGGTGGATTTGCACACGATACGAATGCAGAACTACTAACACGCTGGACACAAGTTGGTGCATTTACACCGTTTTTCCGAAACCATTCTGCCATCGGTTTCCGTTATCAAGAGCCTTGGCAGTTTGGGGAAAAGTACGAAACGATTATGAAGAAGTACATTCAATTGCGTTATATATGGATGCCACAGCTATACTCCCTATTCTATCAAGCAAGTAAACAAGGATTACCTGTTATGCGTCCATTGTTAATGGAATATCCTAACGATGCTAAAACGTATAACTTAAATGACCAGTTTATGATTGGAGATAATGTAATAATGGCACCAATTTTATCTCCATCTGTAACAAATCGAGTGGTATACTTGCCTAAGGGGGATTGGATTGAATATTCTACAGGTGACAGTTTCGAAGGCGAAAAGGTTCATCTTGTCCATGCTGAGTTAGAGGACTTACCAATTTTTGTTCGTAAAGGTTCTGCAATTATGCATGGAGAATGGAATTCCAATCAAGATAAAGAAACGAAGGTCTTAACAATGAAGGTATACACTTCTAATGAGGATGGGAATTATCAGTTTACCTTCTATGATGATGATGGAGAAACGTTTGCTTATGAAAATGGAGAATATTTGAAACTTGATTTAGATATTCAATCTGTTGCCGATAGTATAAATGTAGTAATCTTAGACACAGAGGGGAACTACCGACCTCCATATCAAGAGATTCATATAGAAACAGTTGGATCTAGTAAACGGATTTTAATAAATGGAAAAGAGAGCAATATAATTAAATTATAAATTAGTAGGGGTAGAGGGTGAGGAAATGGTAACAATTAAAGACGTGGCAAAAATAAGTGGGGTTTCCCCCTCTACAGTTTCTCGTGTTATTTCCAATAATCCAAGGATTAGTGAGGAAACGAAGAAAAAAGTTCGTAAGGCCATGAAGGAATTAGGTTATCACCCTAATATTAATGCTCGTAATCTAGTAGCAAAGTCGACGAAAGCTATTGGTGTCATTATGCCATCATCGGCTGATAAAGCATTACAGAATCCATTTTTTCCAGAAATACTACGTGGGATTATGTCTGTTATTCATAAAGTGGAGTACTCGATGTCCCTTTCTACTGGTGAAACAGAAGAAGAGATATTTCATGAAGTACAACGAATGGTGCATGGTAGTTATGTCGATGGGGTTATTTTGCTTTACTCACGAATTGATGATAAAGTAACTACTTTTTTACGTGAACAGGGTTTTCCATTTGTTATTGTTGGTAAGCCACATGACTTTGAAACAGAAATAACACATGTGGATAATGATAACTTTAGAGCTGGAAAAGAAATCACCAAGCATTTAATAAGCATGGGGCATAAACAAATTGGCTTTATTGGTGGATCGAGGGATTTGTTTGTGACACGTGACCGCGAAAATGGATACTTAGCGGCATTACAGGAAGCAGGTATCAAAGATTGCGATTCCTACATGATTCATACGGAGTTTCTGAAATCAGGTGGACGAGAAGCGGTGGAACACTTGATGTCACTTGATACACCCCCAACCGGATTAGTTGTCAGTGATGACTTAATTAGCTTAGGGATGTTAAGCATGTTAGAAGAGTATGGTATTCGAGTGCCACAAGATATTTCAATGGTAAGTTTTAATAATGTTTACCTTTCAGAAATTACTAGACCAGCATTAACAACCGTTGATATTCAAATCTATGATTTGGGTGCACAATCAGCAAAGGTTTTAATTGAAAAAACGAAAAATAAAAATGAACCAACTAAACGAATCATTATTCCTCATAAGATTGTATATCGGGATTCGGTTAGTGAACGATGAGAGGCCAAATTGGCTTCTTTTTTTTTCTTGTCGCGGACTGCTCAGTGTTTAAGTACACTATACATATCTTTGATAAAGTTGAAATAAATTTCAAAATTTGAACAATGTAATAAAATGAATCGATATGATTTTACCTAAACATGATGCATTAAGTTTAGCTAGAACTCTATAAAAATAACATTACTTTGAAATATTATTTCAAAAATACTAGTTGACTATTGGAATTTTATTTACTATACTTGGTTTGGGTAAAGGTGAAAAAGCCCAATTATTTTTCCTTCTATTTGAAAGGGTTTACATAACATTTTCTGTAATTTGCTAGTTTACAGAAAGCAGATTACTAGGATAATCAATTACTCGCACAAATTAGTAGGAAGAATATCGCTTCAAAGACTAATCAAAAGGACGAGAGGGGATTAATGATGAAAAAGAAATTAGGATTTTTAGCTTTTGTTCTTGTTATAACAATGCTACTACTTGCAGCATGTGGTAACGATGATAAAAAGGGCTCAGATGAAAGTAAAGGATCTTCTAGTGATGGGGAACAAATCACTTTAGAATTCTGGACGATGCAATTACAACCTACATTTACAGATTACATCAATGGTATTATTGAGGATTTTGAAGCAGAAAATCCAGATATTAAAATCGATTGGTTAGATGTACCTGCAGCAGATTTAAGTAAAAAAATTCTAACTGCAGTAAGCACGGACACAGCTCCAGATGTTGTAAACCTTAATCCAACATTTGCATCTCAGCTTGCTGAGCTTGATGCACTTGTAAATATGGAAGAGGCAGTATCTGATGAAGATAAAGCATTATACGTAAAAGGTGCTTGGGAAGCAAACCAAATTGATGGAAAAACGTTCGCAATTCCTTGGTATCTTTCTACTTCTGTAACATTAAATAACAAACTAATCTTTGAAGAAGCAGGCTTAGATCCTGAAAAACCAGCAGCGACTTATGAAGAAGCAGCAGAATATGCAAAAGTCATTAAAGAAAAAACGGGCAAATATGGTTACTTCCCATCTATGGATCTATCTTTAGTACTTCAACATATGGTTATGATGGGTGCTGAATTAACAAATGAAGATGGCACACAAGCAGCATTCAACTCAGCTGAAGGACTACATGCATTTGAATATTTTACAAATTTATATAAAGATGGATTAATTCCTAGAGAAGCATTAACTGGTGATCAACGCTCAACGATTGATATGTATCAAGCAGGTCAAGTGGCATTCTTTGACGGCTCACAATTCATTGTACAAGTGAAAGAAAATGCACCAGAAATCTATGAAAATACATTACCATCTGAAGCAATCACTGGTAAGTCTGGTAAGAAAACTATGTCCGTACAGAACGTTGTTGTACCAAGCCAAACAGAACATGAAGAAGCAGCAGTTAAATTTGCTTTATTCTTAACAAATGGTGATAACCAACTAGAATTCTCTAAGTTAACACCAATTCTACCATCAAACGTAGAAGCTTTAGCAGATCCTTACTTCACAGAGGCTGGGGATGATGCTGAACCTACTGATTTAGTTCGTATCGTATCTGCATCACAATTAGACAGTGCAGAACTACTTATTCCTCCAATGGAAAACTATGACGAGCTAAGACAAGCAATGTACGACGCAATCTCAGCATCCATGCTTGGTGAAATGACACCACAAGAAGCACTAGACCAAGCAGAACAAGCATGGAATGAAATTCTAGCAAAATAATACTCTAATCTGGAGGGGGATTCCCCCTCTCTAGTATTATATTAGTATCTTGAAATGGATAAGAAATACGGTTTGATTTATCGCAGGTTAACTGGCTGTAAGACCCTAAACGATAGGAATTCGAGTGGAATTCAAGAATTATAAGTGGGGGATCAACAGCCAATAAAAGCTAAGGTTCGTTCAACTAACAATCAGTGGGATGAGTACAAAAACCCCCACTGATTGAAGTTTCACTTTATGCACAGAGCGGCCCGAATACACGGAAATCGGAGTGTATTCGGGCCGCGGATATGATTAGAAAGATATAACCTCTAAAAGAACGGGGTGGAATCCTTGAGAAACAATAAGCTTACACCATACTTATTTTTATTACCAGGCTGTCTAATTTTAGGAGCCTTTATCTTCTATCCAATGCTACAAGCAATATGGCTAAGTTTTACCGATTACAATATGATTCATGATCCATCGTTTGTTAAACTCGACAACTATACCGAGCTATTCCAAGATCCTTTATTCTGGAAAACATTAACGAACACACTAATCTATTTAGTAGGTGTTGTACCTGCACTTGTTATTATTCCAATCTTTTTAGCAGTATTAGTTAACCAAAAACTAAAAGGAATTGCCTTTTTTCGTAGTGCTTTCTACATACCAGTAGTAACATCTCTAGTTGTAGCAGGTATTGCTTGGGACTGGGTATATAAAGAGAATGGACTACTAAATTATGTACTTGATCTATTGAATATAATTTCTGAACCAATTCCATGGTTAACCTCCACACATACCGCATTATTTGCAGTAATGGTTGTTACTGTTTGGAAGGGTTTAGGTTACTATATGATTATTTATTTAGCTGGATTACAGTCTATACCAGATAGTTTATATGAAGCTGCAGATATTGATGGGGCAAACTGGTGGCAAAAAATGACTCGTATTACAATTCCAATGCTAATGCCGTTTGTTCTAATTGTAACGATTATGTCATCCATTGCTGCTATGAAAGTGTTTGAAGAAATTTACGTCATGACTGGCGGAGGACCACTTCATAGCTCTGAAACGCTAGTATTCTATATTTACACACAAGCATTTGACCGATTAAATATGGGGTATGCAAGTGCAGCAGGTGTAATATTATTCTTATTAACTCTAGTATTCTCGCTCATTAACTTAAAAGTTATGGGTAAGGATAATTCGGAATAGGGGGAATCAATATGGCTAATCAAAACAAATCAACAACGTATCGAAAAATAGTTAAAAAGATATCCCTATATATTCTATTAATTGCCGTTACACTTTTTATGATTGGACCTTTTCTTTGGTTATTATCAACAGCATTAAAATCGGGTAGTGAAAATATCTTTCAATATCCACCCAAATTATTACCAGAGGATCCTACATTAGGAAACTTCTCCACCGTAATGGAGGTATTTCCTTTCTGGCGATACCTATTCAATAGTGCTGTAGTAGCGGTATTAACAGTAGTATTAAATGTATTATTCTGTTCCCTTGCAGCATACCCGCTAGCAAGAATGAATTTTAAAGGGAAAAATATTATTTTCGTATTGATCATTGCTACCATGATGATTCCATTCCAATTATTAATGATTCCAGTTTATCTTATTTCATTAAAGCTAGGTTTGCAGAATACCTATTTAGGTATGGTATTACCACATGTGACAACTGCATTTGGAGTATTCCTCATGCGTCAGGCATTTATGACTGTACCAAAATCACTAGACGAATCAGCAAGAATGGATGGGGCAAACAGCTTCCAAATTTGGTTGCGTGTATTAATGCCATTAGTAAAACCAGCAATGGTAACTTTGACAATCTTTACATTCGTTTCTGCTTGGGGAGATTTCCTATGGCCATTAATTATTGTGAATGACAATGATATGTATACATTACCACTTGGTTTAAATATGCTATCAGGAACCTTTACATCGGATTGGCGCTTAATTGCGGCTGGAGCAGTTATTTCTATGATTCCAATCATAACGATTTTCCTACTTCTTCAACGATTCTTTATCGGTGGTGCAATGAAGGGTGCAATTAAAGGATAAGCAGGAGGAATGTCTATGAAACTCGGCTTAGAAGTTTTTCTAGAAAATCATACAGAAGACTATGTTGGCAAGCGTATTGGTTTGTTAACGAATTTAACAGGAGTAAATCACAATTTAGATTCGACGATTGATTTATTTTATAAGCATGAAAACATTCAGTTAACTGCTCTTTTTGGACCAGAGCATGGTCTTAGAGGGGAAGTTCAAGAAGGAAAACTGATCGATTCCAGTGTAGATGCTTATACCGGGGTTCCAATCTTCAGCCTGTATAACAAAGAAAAGAAACCGAATCTGGATATGCTTGAAAATGTGGATGTTGTCTTTTGTGATTTACAGGATATCGGAACCCGTTACTATACGTTTATTTATTCATTAGCTAATACAATGCAAATTTGTGGGCAAGAAGGAAAGAAGGTAGTCGTACTGGATCGACCAAATCCAATTAATGGAGTGACCATCGAAGGAAACTTGGTAGAAGATGAATTTCGTTCTTTCGTAGGTAAATTTCCAATTCCTGTACGTCATGGGATGACAATTGGTGAGCTAGCCTTGTTGTTTAAAAAAGAGTTTTCCATTAATTGTGAGTTGGATGTTATTCCAATGGAAGGTTGGTCAAGGGACATGTATTTTGACGAGACAGACCTCTATTGGGTTTCCCCAACTCCAAATACAACGAACATGGATATGTGTGTCTTATATCCAGGAACTTGTCTAGTAGAAGGAACGAATCTATCGGAAGGAAGAGGCACAACCAAGCCGTTTGAAGTTGTTGGTGCCCCGTTTATAGATGGTCGAAAATTAGCAGAGGAGTTAAATGCTTTAAACCTTGAAGGCGTTCGATTTCGTCAGGCAGTTTTTAAACCAATGTATTCCAAGCATGAGGGGGAAGTTTGCGAGGGTGTTCAGGTTCATGTTTCCAATCGTAGTACCCTTCACGCTTTTGAAGTAGGAATAACATTATTAGAAACGATATACCGTCTATATCCAGATAAACTTGAATTTATTCGGGCAGGAAAAAGAAATCAATACTTCCTAGATTTATTAGCTGGTACAGATGAATTACGTAAACAAATGGAACGAGGCGATACAAGTAGGTTTCGCCAAGCGCTGTTTGAAGAAATACAGCAATTTGAATCAGTAAGAAAGAATTATTTATTGTATACAACATAGACAATGCGTAAAGGAGAGGTAACGATGACACAAAGCTTAGATAAAATGGCTGTTGAGGATTTGCTTATTTCAATGAATAGCCATGATCAATCCGTGCCATTAGCTGTAGAAAACGCATTAACTCAAATAAAACCTGTCATTGATGCATGTGTCGAAGCAATTAAAAATGGTGGAAAAGTAATTTACATGGGATCAGGTACTAGTGGTAGATTAGGTGTACTTGACGCATCAGAATGTCCCCCGACATTTGGAGTAAGTCCAGATGTATTTACAGGTATTATAGCTGGTGGGGAACGAGCAATTCGTTATGCAGTAGAAAATGCAGAGGATAATCAGCTACAAGGGGCAATCGATCTTGAGAAAATTGTAACTGAAAAAGATGTATTAATCGGTATTGCTGCTAGCGGTAGAACACCATATGTTATTGGGGGAATTGAGAAAGCCAAGGAATTAGGTATTTTTACGGCAGGAATCGTCTGCAAGCCAAACTCTAAAATAGCAGCCATTGTGGATAGTCCGATTGAATTACTTGTTGGTGAGGAGATTGTAATTGGCTCCACCCGCTTAAAAGCTGGAAGCGCACAAAAGCTGGTACTAAATATGATTTCAACAATAACCATGATAAAGCTTGGCAAAGTGTATGAAAACTACATGGTGGATGTTCAAGCCTCTAATTTTAAATTAAGAAAAAGAACCATCCGTATTATTTGTGATATTGCAGGAGTAAGTGAAGATACTGCAAAAGACGCACTTCAAGTTTGTGATAACCATTTGAAGGCAGCGGTGCTAGTGAGTAAGTTTAAAGTATCCTCGACAGAAGCATTCCAAATTTTAGCTGACCATGAGGATAATTTACGAGAATCTATTGCGTATCTAGATACAAAACGTGTAATTTTAGGGTGATGATGAGATGAATTATGTAATCGGTATTGATGGTGGAGGTACGAAGACACAAGTAGTGTTGGCAGATCTTACGGGTACTATTTTAATGAATACTGTGTATGGATCTACTAATCCAAACGCTGTATCTAAAGAAGAATTAAAAAGGATTTTTCATCATATTTTCCAAGATGTTGAGAAAAAGGTACCTAATAGTTTAAATGAAATGGTTAGTGTATTTGCTGGTATAGCAGGAGCTGGTATAGAAGCAACCGCATTACATATCAAAGAAATCATAACACCATATTTTTTACCAGAAACAAAAATAAAGGTTGTACCAGATTCAATCAATGCACTATATTCAGGAACATTTGGTAAACCTGGAATAGTTCAGATTTCTGGCACGGGTTCCATTACTTATGGAATTAATAAAAGAAAAGAACAGGGCCGTGTCGGTGGTTGGGGTTACCTTCTTGGGGATGAGGGCAGTGGGTATGATGTTGGTAGAAGAGGTCTTCAGGCCGCACTGCAATTTGAGGATGGACGTGGACCGGAAACGATGCTGTTAACGATGCTTTATGATTCCTATCAAATTAACTCAGGGAGAGAACTTATTGATAAAATCTATCATTCAGATAATCCCCGACTAGAAATTTCACGAAATTCAAAACTGGTTTTTGAAGCGTTTGAAAAAGATGATTCCGTTTCAAGGTTGATTTTGCGTAATGTAGCAGATGGTATAAGTCAAAGTATAAGGACACTTGATCAGAAGCTCTTTAAAAAAGATGGAAAAGTGGATGTTATTCTTTGTGGAGGATTATTTTCAAATACAACAATTCTTCCAGGGCTACTACAAGATGCACTAATCAATTACCCTAAGAGATTATCTCTTATCACTCCAGAACTACCACCGGTAATAGGTTCAGTGGTAGGATCCTATATAGAGAGTGGTAATACGATAACGGAGGAAGTTAAAGGAAATCTTTATCAATCTTATTTTAATTAATAATAAGAAGGTGATTAGCGCATGTCCCATTTAAAGGGTGGGTTAACCATCATAAAAGAAATGGTATGTAGTCTACCGAAGTCAGAAAGAAAAATTGCACAATTCATTCTGGAACAACCTAATGAAGCGGTGTTATTAACTGCACAAGCTTTAGGAAATAAGAGTAAAACAAGTGGGGCAGCGGTAATACGCCTTTGTAAATCGTTAGGCTTTAGTAGCTTTCAAGAATTAAAGTTACGTGTAGCAGGAGACCTTCAAGAAGGCAACAGTGCAGAATTTCGTGATATTGAGCCTAATGAAGATTATATGAAGATTATTGAAAAAGTAACAGCTAACACGATGCAGACGATTAAAGATACCGTAAATATGGTAAGCATTACACGATTAAGGGAAGCCGTACAAACATTAATACATGCTGATTCTATCACATTTATCGGGTTCGGTGCTTCATTTATTACAGCAAAAGATGCAGAGCAAAAGTTTATTCGGATTAATAAGCATGTTCATGCCTATTCCGATTTACATATGGCTTCCACAGCCATTGCGAATAAAGGCCCGAATGATGTGGTTGTCGGCATTTCCTTTTCTGGAAACACCATTGAAGTGGCAAAACTTTTAGAGCTAGCCAAAAAGAAACATGTAAAAACAATCAGTATTACTAAATATGGGAATACAATGTTAACAAGTTATGCAGATATAAATTTATTTACTTCATCTGCAAGAGAAGCGGTAAATCGAAGTGGAGCAACTTCATCTAGAATTGCACAATTACACTTAATTGATATTTTGTTTATGTGTGTTGCCTCTGAGGAATATGAAAAGACCATAGAACGCCTCGATGCAACGCGTGAAGCGGTTGAATTTTTTAAAGCACAAATGAATGAGAAAAATAAATAGGTTTATACAAATCCTAAATTAAAAGAGCGATTACGTTTAATTTAGGATTTTTTTGTTCATAAAGTTGCCATAGAAAAGAAAAAATCTTTCCTGATTAATTGAAATTGATAATCGTTATCAATTAAAATAAAGATGAGGAGGGATAAGGATGAGTAATATTTTAATACTATATGCGAGTGCATCAGGAAATACAGAATTGATGGCGGAAGTAATGGCTACCTATCTCGAAAATCTTCAACATAAAGTCACGATTAAAAACTTTGATTTTGACCAAATTACTGCAGAAGAAATAAAAGATTATGATGCTGCATTAATAGGGATATATACATATGATTATGGTGAAATTCCTTATGAAGTGGAATTTTTCTATGATGAATTGGATGAGGTTGAATTAACCGGAAGTATATGTGGTGTTTTTGGAGCTGGTGATTCCGCTTATGGTGACACATTCGGAACAGCAGTAGACCTCATGTATGAAAAGTTAGAGGAATGCGGAGTTCATCTTCATCCAGTAAGATTAAAAGTAGACTTAACACCGGACAAGAAAGATATCAGGAATTGCGAGGAATTAGCGAAAAGCGTTTTACTGCTGGTGTCGGGAAAGGAAGCAAATGTAGCGGAATGATTGTAGATAGAATTGGCTGATATATTGGTAATTTGGCTGATGTTTCGCTAGTCTGGCTGATATCCCGGTCCAATGGCTGATATATTGGCAATTTGGCTGATGTTTCAGCAAAATGGCTGATATATTGCTAATGTGGCTGATATATCCCAAATGTGGCTGATAAGCCGAGTGAATGGCTGATATCTCGAAAAAGCGGCTGATATATTGCTAATGTGGCTGATATCACGGAAAAATGGCTGATATATCCCAAATGTGGCTGATATCCCGAAATAACGGCTGATATTCCGTAACATTGGCTGATACCTCATAAATAAAACACAAAAAAGGGCAGCTAATAACTGCCCCCACACACCTGTAAAATTAATATCTCTCTTCTAATTCAATTCCAGTATAGAAGTGCTTCAATATATCCTCATAGTTATACCCATAGACAGCCATTCCCATTGCACCAACTTGTGACATTCCGACACCATGTCCCCAGCCACCGCCTTCTGCTCGGAATCCTGTTACGGTTTCGGTTTCTTCATCCATGATTGGCTCAATTTGGAATAATGTGCTTCGTAAAACACTCATGCTTCCATTATCATTGATATACTTAAATGCCCAGCGAATTTGATCTTTGTATTCATAGTAGGTTCCATTGTCTGTTACAAATTCAATTTCTAGTACTCTACCATTGGAGTAATCTAATGCGTTAACTTCATAGACTTCATTCACATCCACATTGAAGTGATCACTAACTACTTGGCTCATCTCTTCGTTCGTCCATTCATGATTCCAGCGATAATATCTGGACCATTCTTTTTCAAATTCAATCATTCTATTAACTCGTTGTGAGTTGTTACCATCCTTTTTTTGAGTAGACATTACTCTTTCACTAACAGGAACGGAACGTAAATATGGAATAGGACCTGAAGACCATACGTCCTCATTGTTTGATGTAATTCCACCACTAGTAGAATGATAGACCGCACTAATTAAATTTCCGTTGTAGGTAGCAACAACTCCCTCAGTTTCTTCAACAGCTTGTGTTGAGATAGGGTGCTCTGCATCATATCCACCATATACTTGATCTGATGTGGTAGGTAGTAAATCATATCCATCAGCACTTCGTTTTCCTAATCCCGAAATGGCATAGGTTCTAGCAGCGACAGCTTGAGACTTCTGTGCTTCAAGCTCGTCATAAGGAACAGGTGGTAATTCAAGCGGTACGACGCCATATAAATATTCTTCTAACGCTAATTCATTAATACCAGCTAATGTACCAGTGCTATTAAAAGCAACCTCGCCAATCCCGCGGTATTGTTTCCCGTTAATCTTAATTAATCCATTTTCAGAACTAATTTGAATAGCCCCTGGAACAATTTCATCAAATCCATCAGCAATTAATCGCATCTCTGCTTCCCCAGAAGAAATCGTTATTAATCGCCAGTATGAATCATTACCAGCAAATCCTTCTTCAATCATTTGCTGACGAAAAGCTTCCCGTTCTCCCCAACCGGCATCCTCAGGAAATTTTCCAATTAATAAGCGCCAACCGTTGTTATAATCCTCTATGTAGGTATCATACCCTGCGGCTTCAGCTCTCGATTTCCAATCTAGCATTCTTGCTTCATCTGAGGTCCATGCTGTTTGAAGACGATAATTTGTTTCAATCGTAGAAGTAGAGGACAATTCTACAGTAGCTTGATCACCTTCACCACTGTAAATGATTTCACCAGTAAGCTTGTCCGTAATAGTAAAATCATGATCACTACCTATATTGACAGACTCAGCAGTGGGTACAACTCCAATACGGATTATTTGGGTAGTACTCTCAGCACTTGTAGTAAAAGCTTGCATGAAAAATGCTAGAAATGCTAGAAGACTAACAAGAAGCAATGAATTCAATTTTTTCAACATAACGTACACCTCCTTATTTTATAAAGCGCTTACAATAATACTATTCAACAAACACACCAATAACCCTCCTTAAATCTTGTAGGTAGAAATAACCTTTTTGCTAGTTTATTAGGTAATATGATGTATGTTGTTGAAATATGAAAACAATTTTATATAAAAATATATGAATTAGTATTTCAATTTATTTATATTAATGTATAATAAAAGTGAATTTATTATTCTGAAATTATTAATCTTACATTATAATGTAAGCGATATCAAAGATTCGCAGGATTAACCTGAAAGGTGAGGTGTGACAAGTGAATGAGAAGAAACATCATATCATGGTTGTTGGGGCACACTGTGGCGATGCTGAAATCCAAGCAGGGGCAATTGCACATAAATATGCAAAAGCAGGTCATGAAGTAACATTTTTACACTTAACGGCAGGTGAGAAGGGGAATCCACCGCATATTTCAGTAGAGGATTACCGAAGACAGAAGATTAATGAAGCAGAAAAGGCAGCTTCCATCCTTGGCGGAAAAAGTATAACACTAGATTATAAGGATGCGGAATTAAAAGAAGACGATGAAACTGTAACGAGAGTAGCTAAACTATTCCGCGAGCTAAAACCAACTGTTGTTATCACCCACTGGGAAAACAGTATGCATCCTGATCATGCACTTTGCCCGAGGATTGTTCAAGCAGCATGGTTAAAGGCGGCACTTCCTGGATTTGAAATCGGTGGTTTGGCCCCACATTCACTTACTAGAAAATTTCATAGTGAGAATTGGGAGGACATGGAGGGATATGAACCGGATATCTTCGTTGATGTTTCCGAAGAATTTGATACCTATTTAGAAGCAATATCCCAGTATTGGTTCATTATGAATTCTAGTGATTTCAGATACTATGATTACTATAAAGCACTGGGTACAGTGAGAGGTTGCTTGGCAAGAACAACCTATGCTCAAACGTTAAAATTCCCAGTAGGCACAAATATTAGAAAAGGGAAATCTATCCCTGGATTTGAATTATAGAAAAAGACAAATGGAGTGGTACATATGAAGAAGTCAATCGAACAAAAAATTGGACAGTTAATGGTGTTTGGTTTTAAAGGTAAAACAGCAACACCGGAAATAAAAAAACTAATTCGTGAACATCATGTTGGTGGAATCATTTTATTTGGTAGAAATATTGGGACGACAGAGGAAGTTCTTGCGTTAACTACTGAATTGCAACGTGAAGCAAAAGATGCTGGCCATGAAAAGCCATTATTAATCTGTATTGACCAAGAAAACGGGGTTGTTCGTAGGCTAGGAGAAGGAGCAACCATTTTCCCAGGTTCGATGTTACTTGGTGCAACAGGGAGAAGCGACAATGCTTATATCACGGGACTTCTTACTGGCCGTGAATTAAAAGCATTAGGAATCAACTGGAATCTAGCCCCAGTGCTAGATGTTAACAATAATCCTGATAATCCGGTGATTGGTGTTCGTTCCTACGGGGAATCTACTGAAATGGTTTCTGAATTTGGGAAGCAGGCAGTAAAAGGTATGCAAGATGCTGGAGTAATTACAACGCTTAAACATTTCCCAGGGCATGGAGACACCAATGTGGACTCCCATCTGGATTTACCAACGATTGCTCATCATATGGACCGCTTAAAAGAGGTAGAATTAAAACCTTTCGCCGATGTAATCGAGCAAGGTGCAGATACAATCATGTCTGCACATGTCTATTTTCCAGCGATTGAGACCGAGGAAAATGTTCCAGCTACTTTATCAAGAAAGGTTATCACTGGATTACTACGTGAAGAGCTTGGTTTCCGTGGAGTGGTTACGACGGATTGTATGGAAATGAACGCTATCTCAGAAGGAATCGGAACGGCTGAGGGAGCTGTCCGTGCACTGAAAGCTGGAGTGGATTTGATAATGATTTCACATCTACAATCCAGACAGTATGAGGCATTAAATGTAGTGAAAGACGCAGTTAATTCGGGTGAGGTTTCAGAGGAATTAATTGATGATGCATATAATCGTGTCATGATCCTGAAGGATAACTATTTAAATTGGGATGATATTTTACTAGATGCAGATTTGGAAGTTTCGAGTGTAGTCGGTTCGAAGCTCCATGAGATGGAAGCATATGAAATTTACAAACAAGGAATTACAGTAGTGAAAAATGAAAATATGCTGCCATTTGTATTGGATGAATCAGAGCGTATAATGGTTGTTTATCCGGAAAATAGCTATGCCATGCAGGTAGAGGATAAGCGATATTCTACGTTTTCCTTAGGAGATAGGGTACATAATCTGCATGACAATACAGAGGTATTTGAGCTATCCAACCCACCAACAGAAGAAGAAATTGCAAGTGTGAAAGAGATTGCTAAAGATTATAAAGCAGTGATTGTTGGTACGTTAACGATTAAACCAGGTGACCAACAAGTGAAAATGGTGGAAGAACTTTATAAAGAAAATCCTAACATAGTTGTAATTGCAACAAGAAGTCCTTATGATATCGCTTATTTACCGGACGTTCCAGCATACCTAACAACCTATGAATTTACAGCACCTGCACTCAAAGTGGCTGTAGAAGCAGTATTTGGAAAGGTGCAAGTAAAAGGGAAATTACCAGTTACACTTCCACAATAAGGAGGGATGATGACCTTGGTTCTTAAGAATGGATTTTGTTATGCGGTTGGTATAATGTCAGGAACCTCCCTAGATGGAATCGACATAGCTGTTGTAAAGATTTCGGAGGAGAAGGAAAAAATAGAATTGGAGTTAACGCATTTTGATTCCATTCCTTACTCGGATGAGGTGAAACAGGAAATTTTGGAGCTATGTGATCCAAATAAAGCAAAAATCCAAATGATATCTAACATGAACATGCTACTTGGAAAATTGTATGGAGAAGCTGCTTTAAGGGCAATTGCTGATGCTAGTTTACGACCGGAAGACATCACGTTTATCAGTTCGCACGGGCAAACAATTTTTCATCAGCCAGAGGAAGTAGTAGTTGGTGAACACCATGTAACATCTACCTTGCAAATTGGTGACATTAGTATGATAGCCGAACAAACAGGAATTACTACAGTTGGTGATTTTCGTACGAGAGACATGGCAGTTGGTGGCCAAGGTGCACCACTTGTTCCTTATGCGGACTATCTACTTTTCCGAGACAAAGAGACTGGTAGAGTGCTAGTGAATATTGGTGGAATCTCTAATTTAACGATCCTACCACCAGATGGGGATGAGAATCAGGTGAAAGCCTATGATACTGGCCCCGGAAATATGATTATGGATTACTTTGCCAAAAGGATTGCTAATGGAAAGTTAACCTATGACAAAGACGGAGAATTAGCTGCTAGTGGCAAAGTGATTCATGATTGGTTAGAGGATTTACTAAATGAGCCATACTATGCGCTAGCATCGCCCAAGTCCACGGGAAGAGAGCTATTTGGTGAGGAATATGCTAATAAGTTATGGAATACGGCAGATAAGCTTTCCATTAGTTACTCAGACAGAATGGCGACCGTAACTAAATTAACTGCTGTGACATTAACGGACCAAATAAAGCTTCATCTAGAGTCAGCGCAAATACGAGAAGTGTTTATTAGTGGGGGAGGATGCTATAATCCGACCCTAATGAAAGAAATTAAAAGTGGTTTACCGTTGGGTGTGAAACTACGTAAATTCGATGAAATTGGTATGCCTGCTGATGCTAAGGAAGCAATGGTTTTTGCTTTACTTGGATATCAGTATTTGAATAAACGAACAAATAATTTTCCTCCAGCTACAGGGGCGAAGCGTAAAGTCATGATGGGCAAAGTAGCATGGGGAAGTTAAGGGGGTGAAACATTTCCGCATTCATCTATTCGTTTTCTAATATTTCTTAATAAAAGATAGGGGGAAGTTAACCATGAAAGGAAAAATGAAGTTGTTTTTGAGTGTGCTACTTGCTATTGGCTTTGTACTAGTACTAAGCGCATGTGGCGATGATTCAGACGGGGCAACAGATGAAGATGGTAATTGGACTGGCACAATCACAATTTGGGATGGTCCTCGTTGGGCTGAAGAAGGGGACACTTCTGGTGAAGAAGGTAAAGGAAACCAATACTTCTGGCTAGAAGGAAAAATTAAAGAATTTGAAGAAGCTAATCCAGGAGTGAAAATTGAACTTGTTCAGGTTCCTTGGGCAGAGATGCCTGATAAGTTAGGTGTTAACATTGCTGGTCAATCTTGGCCAGATATCGCACCAGTTGACATTAGCGGTAGTGCAGTAAGTATTGATCATATTGACCAAGGTGTTATTGAACCATTAAATGATTTCTTCACTGAAGAAGAAATGGGAGACTTCTATGAAAATGCTCTAGATGCTTATACGTATAATGACAAACTTTACGGTATTCCAAACTCCATTACGGTTCACTCTATGCTATTAAACTTAGATTTATTTGAAGAAGCTGGTGTAAAAGCACCTGAAAATGGTGAATGGACTTGGGATGAGTTTGTAGATGCAGCAGAAAAATTAACATTTGATCGTGATGGTGACGGGAAAATCGATGTATATGGTTTTTCCACGTATATCCTACCTGGATATTATGAAGCATGGCCATTCTTCTATATCAATGGTGGTCAACCTTTAAGTGATGACCTATCAGAATTTGCATTTGATTCACCTGAAGCAATTGAAGCGATTCAAGCTTTAGCTGATTTGAAACTGGTTAATGAAGCTGCTCCTGTTTCCATGGGTGGTGCTGATGTAGGTGGTACATTCCAAGCTTGGGCAAGTGAAGAACAACGTACAGTAGCGATGGAGCCATGGGCAACATGGGCAATCTCATCCGCGCAGACAGCTAATCCAACAAACTTCATGGTAGCAAACTACCCAACTGGTTCAACTGGTGAGCCTGTAACAATCGGTGGTGTAGGTGGTTGGACAATGTTCAAGCAAGAAAGTGATGCGAAGAAAGAAGTAGTTGCGGAATTCATGAAATCCATATCTGACACAGATGAGCAATTCTTAATGTCTCAATCTTATGGTATCTTCCCTGCTCGTATTAGTGCAGCAGAAATGGAACCATTTGCTGAAAACCCAGAAATGGCTCGTGCACAAGAAATGTCTTCACAAGTTGTGATGCTTCCTCGTCATCCTGAATGGAAGAAAATAGACGAAATCATTCAACGTGAACTACAACTAGTATTCAACGGTGAAAAGACAGCCGAAGAAGCAATGGCAACAGCTAAGCCTGAAGTAGAAGCGTTGCTAGGAGAATAATTTAGTAGACTGGTAGACTTCGGTTGATTCCGGAGTCTACCAGGATTACTTTCATGTTGATAAAGTTGCCCTCATCATGTTTTTGCGAAGTTGAATAAAAAAGGTGATGACAAAAATAGGTGCACGGAGTTTTCAATGCACAAGCTTTATACAAAGTATAAAACAACTAATTACATACCCAAGAAAGACAGCAGGGGAGGGAGAATTTTGCAATTATCAGCTCGGTTTAAAAATGCAGGAAAGAGTTTAAAAAGAACAGGAAAAGAAATGCGTAAAAACTATGCAGCATACCTCTTTTTACTCCCGAAATTGATTTTATTTGCGTTGTTTATTGTTGTACCCGTTGTATGGGCATTTCTATTATCTTTCCAAGAATATCGGATTGTAGATTCAAATGTATTTGTTTTTCTTGATAATTACAAGGCAGTATTTGAAAGTGAAGCATTTAAAAAAGCATTACTAAATACAACCATCTATACAGTTGTAACCGTTCCATTTAACGTTATTACAGCATTGATTGCAGCGTCGTTAATCCATTCCTTAGGTAAATTTGCACAGAACTTTTTCCGTGCGGCATTCTATTTACCGACCGTTACCTCTATGGTAATTATTGCGATGGTTTGGCGTTGGATGTATAACTACGAGTTTGGATTATTTAACCATGTGATGGGCCTGCTTGGAATGGAGCCAATTAACTGGCTAGGACAAACAGACTCAGCATTATGGGCAATCATCATTATGCAAATGTTAATTCCATTTGGTGTTGGAATTATTTTATATATGGCTTCCATGAGTTCCATTTCGGAATCACTTTATGAAGCGGCAACAATTGATGGTGCCAATGCATTTCAGAAATGGCTTAAAATTACCATTCCAATGTTAACACCTTCAACTGTCTATTTAACACTTCTAAGTACAATTGGATCCTTCCAAGTTTTCACGCAGATTATTTTAATGACTGGTGGAGGACCAGGTTATGCAACGGAAACATTAGTACACTTAATCTATAAAACTGGTTTCAGAGACTTTGAGTTTGGATTAGCAGCAGCACAATCTGTTGTTTTATTCTTTATTATCTTTGTAATATCTGTACTCCAATACAAAGTCTTGAATCGGAATAAGTAGGAGGGAAATGTATGAAAAAACGAATTAAAGTAAATAAGTTCATTACTTACTTGTTGTTATCCGTGGCAGCTGTTATTTCCCTTTTACCATTGTATTGGGTGTTTAGTACATCGTTGCAATTAAAAAGTTTCCAAGATGAAGATTTGGAGCGTCCAACCTCTTATGTAAATGCGAACCCACCAAAAATGTATCCGATGGGGATTTCGGAATACGTTGAGCATTGGGGGAAAGCAAGAGATGCTGAAAAAGCTGGGGATGCTGATCAAGAAGCATACCATCGTGAAGTAATGAGTACGATTGTAAAGGACACTTTCTCTGGATTTAAAAATTTATTCGAGAAAAACCAAATGGGCATGTGGTTCTTTAACAGTCTCTATATCGGGGTAGTTGTAACGATTGGTATCTTATTACTAGACTCAATGGCCGGCTATGTACTCGCTAAAAAACGGTTCCCAGGACGGGATATCATCTTTTGGTTAATTATCTCCACCATGATGATACCTTCCCAAGTAACACTAGTACCAATGTTTATCATGATTCGTGATTTGGGATTAATGGATACGCACTGGGCACTTATTTTACCGGATTTATCCATGGTATTTGGAGTATTCCTCATGCGTCAATTTATGCTGTCGATTCCAGATGAATTAATTGAAGCGGCAAAAATTGACGGTGCAAGCGAATGGAAAACCTATTGGAAAATTGTGCTACCATTAGCAAGACCAGGCCTTGCAGCACTTGGAATCTTCACATTTATGAACGTATGGAACTCGTTCTTATGGCCAATTATTGTATTAAACAGTGCAAAACTTTACACATTACCAGTTGGTTTGAAAACCTTGCAGGATGCAAACTTAGCAGATTTCAAACTACTCATGAGTGGTGCGGCAATAGCAGCAATACCAATGATTATTGTATTTTTAATCTTCCAACGTCACTTTGTAAAAGGATTGACCTTGGGAGGAGTGAAGGAATAGAGGGCCTTTTAGGTGAGTTTGGATCAGTGGGTTGTAGTGTTGGTTAGGTGTTTGGGTGGGAACAGCCGTTAATTAGGATTATCGGCCAAATTTGGA
>NZ_KI519439.1:39794-240825 GCF_000482485.1 Paucisalibacillus globulus DSM 18846
GGATTATCGGCCAAATTTGGAGAATATCCGCCGTTAATTGGTAATATCAGCCAAATCCTGCAAATATCAGCCGTTAATCAAGAACATCAGCCAAATCCTGCAAAAATCGGCCGTTAATCAAGAACATCAGCCAAAACTGGCAAAAATCGGCCGTTAATCAAGAACATCAGCCAAAACCAAACAATGCCCTCTTCCCATCAACCAAAAGAAATAAAATAGGATGGTATGCGAATGAAAAAACTATCAGCTTTGACTACAGAAATGAGAAATACGCATTCGATGACAATTGATAATATGTCCACTGAGGAGATATTATCGGTGATTAATAATGAGGATATGAAAGTGGCCCTTGCCGTTCAACAGGTTTTGCCAGAGGTTGAGAGAGCAGTGGAGAAGGTCTATCAATCTTTGAAAAATGGTGGAAGATTATTTTATGTTGGGGCAGGTACTAGTGGAAGGCTAGGGATCTTGGATGCTGTGGAATGCCCGCCAACATTCAGTACGCCCCCGGACCTCATACAAGCTGTCATGGCAGGAGGTACGAAGGCAATTGAAAAAGCTGTGGAAGGTGCCGAAGATAGTGAAGAGCTAGGTGCAAGTAACTTAGAGGAAAAAGGATTAACAGAAATAGATGTAGTAGTTGGGATTGCAGCAAGTGGCCGTACACCGTATGTAGTTGGGGCTTTAAAATATGCACAAAAGATTGGTGCTGCTACAGTTAGTCTTACTAGCAATAAAAATGCAGTGATCAGTCAATTTGCCGAAGTAAATATTGAAGTAGATACAGGTCCAGAGGTGATTACTGGTTCTACAAGAATGAAAGCAGCCACTGCACATAAACTGATTCTCAATATGTTAACAACTACTACGATGATTAAAATTGGTAAAGTATATGAAAACCTTATGGTAGATGTAAAAGTAAGCAATCATAAACTGAAACAACGTGCAATTAATATCGTATCTACGATTACAAATGTATCGTATGAAAAAGCAAAGGAAACATTAGAGCAATCGAATAATGAAGTAAAGCCGGCAATTGTAATGATAAAAGCAGATGTATCATTAGAGGAAGCAAAGAATGCCATTCAATCAGCAAATGGCTTTGTACGTAAAGCAATCGAAATCGCTGGCAATTAGCAATAGAGGGGGATTCTACATGCTAACATATCGTACCTATCAATCTGGTGACGAGGTCAACATTGTTCATCTATGGAACAAGAGTCTACCAAAAGACCCAATAACAACTAAACGATTTCGTAATTTAGTATTATTGGATGCTAACTTTGATCCAAAAGGACTTTGTCTAGCTTTTGATGAAGAAAAGTTAGTAGGAGGTGTTTACGGATTACGGAGACTTCTACCGATGATTGGAACAGAGCTAGAAGAAGAAAATGGCTGGATTACCTTCTTTTTCGTTGATTCTGAATACCACCAACAAGGTATTGGTTCAGAATTACTGAAGCAAGTGGAAACATTTTTTAAAGATAAGAATCGAAAAACAATATTCTTTGCTTCTTATGCGCCAAACTATATTTTACCAGGAATAGATGAGGAAATGTATCCAGAGGCATTTGAATTTTTGCAGAGTAATGGTTACCAAAAACTATATTCACCAGTTGCAATGGACCGTAATTTATTAGATTTTCAGCTAACAGAAGAGATAAAGGAATTGAAAAAGAAGCGGGAAGCAGAAGGGTATACTATTTCTATTGCGGAAGATAAGGACTTATACGAAGTTATACAATTTGCGAATAAAGTATTTAACCCGGACTGGGGTCGGGCAATTCGGGAAGGTTTACTACAAGTATTACAAATGGAAAGGGTTTTAATTGCCAGACACCAGGAAGAATTGGTAGGATTTTGTTTATATGGCGGTTATGAAGGAATACCTGAACGATTCGGTCCATTCGGTGTGGATCCAAATCAACAAGGTAAAGGTCTTGGGAAGCTTTTACTTTATGAGTGCTTATTCCAAATGAAGGCAGAGGGACTACATAATGCATGGTTCCTTTGGACAGGGGAAAAGAGTTCTGCCGGCCATTTGTATCTAAAAACAGGATTTCATATTACACGGAAATTCCATGTAATGAAAAAGGATATATAAGTAATTAGGAAAATATAAAAAACCTTTCCGCCGACATAAGAAAAACTACCATATTCCCTAAAGAACAGGGAATATGAGTTTTTCTAAGAAAAGAGATGATTTGATGTCCTATATGACTGGTGGGTTAACGATGCTGACGGAAATGTTACCAACGTTACCTCCCTCAGAGAAAAAAATTGCAGCGTTTATTATTAAACAGCCAGAAGAGGCGATAAAGCTTACTGCTCAGGAACTGGGGAAAAGAAGTGATACGAGTGGGGCTGCGGTTATTCGACTGTGTAAATCTTTAGATTTGAAGGGATTCCAAGATTTGAAGTTTCGAATCGCAGGGGATTTACAAAAATCAACAGATGAAGGATTCCGTGATGTAAAGCCGGATGAAGGATTACAGTCTATCATTGAAAAAATGACGACAAATAGTATTCAAACGATAAAGGAAACAGCGGAACTTATACAGATAGATGAATTAGAGAAGGCAGTACAGCAATTGCTGCATGCGAAGAAGATTCACTTTATTGGGGTTGGAGCGTCGGGGATTATTGCCCAAGATGCCCAGCAAAAGTTTTTGCGAATCAATAAGACAGTCTACGCCTTTTCAGATATTCATATGGCTGCAACCCTTGTCGCAAATGGCGATGAGGATGATGTTGTTGTTGGTATTTCTTTCTCAGGTGAAACAAATGAAGTTGCAAAAGTTTTAGAATTAGCGAAACAAAAGAAGATGAAGACGATAAGTTTAACCCGCTATGGTAGCTCTAAAGTGACAGAACAAGCAGATATTAGACTCTATACTTCTGCAACAAGAGAGCCAACATTCAGAAGTGGTGCGACCTCATCTCGTATCGGACAATTACAAGTAATTGATATTTTGTTCATGCGAGTGGCTACATTGAAATATGATGAGACAGTGGAATATATCGATGTAACAAGGGACGCTATAAATTTTATTACCCAAAACGGCAAGAAAAAATAAGAAAATAGGCTAACTCCATAAGGGTTGGCTTATTTTTGGTAGGTAGGAAAGTATATGACCTAACCCCGCACGTGGAGAAATTTCTACCTTGAGGAGGATAAAAAATGAGATATTTGACATGGCATATTGAAAGATTGGATGAATTAGTTGCCTTGTGGAACAAGGAATTACACGTTAGTTTACCAATGAGGAAAGAATTGTTTAAACAAAATAGTTTTCTGGATAAAAATATTTCCTATGAAGGTTCACGTATGGTTGTAAATGACGATGATGAGGTAATTGGCTTTATTATCGTGAAGTACTTTAAAGAAAAGACCCAAGTAAACATGCGGGATGATGTTGGCTGGATACAAGCCATTTTAGTAGATTCTGAATATCGTCATAGAGGAATTGGCAGTGAACTCCTTAAACATGCAGAAGCCATTTTAACACAAAGAGGGTTAAAGCAAATTCTTCTTGGTAGGGATATGTATCATTATCTTCCTGGAATTCCTAGTGAAGATCAGCAAACAAGAACATGGTTTGAGAAGAGAGACTATAAGCATTTTCAATCAGATGTAGACATGACGCGATCCTATGATTCTAGCGAAGAAATTTATTGGCCGAGTAAACCAAATGTGGAATTTAGTATCGTACAAGAAACTGAGAAAGAAGATTTACTACACTTTCTACATCGCTGTTTCCCTGGTAGATGGGAGCATGAGGCGGTCCATTATTTTGAAAAAGGTGGAACAGGTCGTGAATTTGTTGTTTTGAAGGAGAACGGCGAAATTATTGGATTTTGTAGAATAAATGATTCGAAGTCTCCAATTACAATGGGAAATATTAACTGGGCACCTCTTTTCAATCATGAATTAGGTGGCGTTGGTCCACTTGGTGTGGATTCGGAAAAACGAAAAAATGGCTATGGTCTAGCTATTGTTCAAGCTGGTATTGCTTTTCTTCGTGAACGAGGGGTTAACCAGATTGTGATTGATTGGACGGGACTCATTGATTTTTATCGGAAATTAGGCTATGACGTTTGGAAAAGTTATGAAGCCTATCAAAAGGAGATTGGATGATGCAGGAAAAAGTAATTGCTTTTTTACAAAATGAAGTGGAATTGAACCATATTCCAGGAGCTGTTATTCATGTCTCCCATAAAGGTCAAGTAATCATGAAGGAAGCGGTTGGAAATCGTGTTGTTTTCCCTGAAAAAGCACCGATGCAGTTTAATACTGTTTTTGACCTTGCTTCGATGACGAAGGTCGTTGCTACTTTGCCAGCGATTTTAAAGCTTATGGATGAAGGAGAAATTCGATTGGATGATCGAGTGTCTCATTTCCTACCTGCATTTGGTCAAACAGGAAAAGAAGAACTAACTTTAAGGCACTTGCTTACCCATACGTCGGGATTACCATCACATATTGAATATTTTAGGGAAAATTTGAATACCAATCAGATTTTGGAACGTATATATAAACAGTCACTAGATTATACGACAGGCGAAAAGGTAGTCTATAGTGATCTTGGATTAATAACACTGTATAACGTGGTGGAGACTGTGACCAGCGAAAAGTTTACAGACTTTGTTGGCCGTGAGATTTTTACTCCATTGGAAATGGTTGAAACGGGTTACAATCCTACCTTTGCAAATGAACGTTATGCGGTTACGGAGTTTAGTGAAATGCTCGGGGACTATAAAACTGGCAAAGTGCATGACGAGAATACCGAGTCCATGGGTGGTATTAGTGGACATGCTGGACTGTTTGCTCCAATTGGAGATTTGGCTAAATTTGCACAAATGATTGAGAATAACGGTGTGTATAATGGGAAGCGGATCTTATCAGAAGCTGCATTACATCTATCACGAAAAAACTATACAGGCTTTGATGCAGAACATCGTGGACTGGGATGGATTTTGAAAAGTCCAACCTATTCGTCCTGTGGTGATTATTTTTCTGAACGTTCTTATGGTCATACCGGTTTTACTGGTACTAGTATTTGGTTTGATCCGGAGGTTGAGTTACACGTGATTCTATTAACAAACCGAGTGCATTTTGGTAGAAAGCCTGCTATTTTACGATTACGCCCTAGATTGCATAATATTATTCGTTCAAACCTTTAAAAGAAAAGGAAGTGTTGATTTGCTGAAGCGAAAGTTTGGAAATCATCAAGATTGGCAGCGGATTACAAAGCGGAGGTATGCGCAAGAGTATTTAGACACAGATAACTTCACTGGGTATGTTACCTTAATTGATATGGTTAAAGTTAGCGAGCCTCTTCATGTTTCCTATGGAGAACGAGAAGTCTGTTTAGTAGACGATGGGTACATGTGGCTTCGGCAATTTCCTTTTGGTAATAACCATACGGTGACAACCACTTTTGATCAAAAAGGGAATATCGTACAGTGGTATATTGATATTTGCCAACCATACGAAGTGGAAAATGGGGTCCCAATAATTGATGATTTGTTTTTGGATATTGTTATACTGCCAACAGGAGAAGTTTTCCTACTGGATGAGGACGAGTTGGAAGAGGCACTTGATTCAAATGTGATTAATCGAGAATTATATAGAATAGTATGGCAAGAGGCTAAACGACTGATGAAGTTGATTGAAGAAAATAAGTTAAAACTACTAGAACTCGCTGATGTACATAGGAATAGTTTAGTAGAAGTATTATAAAATCCTATTTAAGGGGGGAAAACTCATTACATCTTCTATACATAAACATTATTTCTGGATTTACTTTATCGTTTTTTATATCGTTTGGCTAATTCGTGAACTTTTGTTGGTTGATTTTTTGAATGCAATGGATCCGACCTTGAGTGCGTTTTTGGGTGCGTTGATCAAAGTTTTCGTGTGGATAGTTCCAGTTATTTTGCTGATTAAATTTGTTGAGAAGAAATCCCCCCTTTCCTTTTTGGGATTAAAGGAAGATTTCAGGAGGGGGTTAGTTTGGGCATGTTGGATATCACTCTTATTAGTGAGTTATTTCATCGTACAAAATCTGATCCTAACTCAATCCGAATGGGATTTTAATCTAGGATTTGATAAGTGGCTGAATGTAATTATTCTAGTTGGGATTACAGAGGAGATTGTATTTCGCGGTTTTCTGTTGAAGAAGCTAATGCAGCGGATTACCTTTTGGAAGGCAAATACGATTACCGCTTTTCTATTTTTAACGATTCATTTTCCAATATGGTATAGGAATGGGTTGTTCGAAAGTCCTGGGATTCTGTTAACCTGTATGAATGTATTAATAATAGGTTTTATTTTCGGGGTCATTTATAAAAAAACGAATTCTCTTTGGTCTGTTATTATCATTCATTCTGTCTACAATCTTTGTATATCCATATTTATGTAGAAAGCTAGGTGTTTTAGGTTGAACAATAAATCAGTCTTAGAACTATGGGAAGCATATAAGAAAGTTAATCCAAACGCCCCAGAAAAGTATGAAGCATGGGCATTTGGCAATTCTAAAGAACTGGCTGATAAACTGCTTGGATTAGTCCTTGAGGGTGCAAAAACAGCTACGGCATCGAATTTCAACCTGTTTGGTGGGGAAAATGAGCCTGTACCAAAAGTTGGTGACTTAAGTATTATCCTTAATGGGGACGAGAAAGCGGTAGCCGTAATTGAAACAACCGCTATTGACATCGTTCCATTCGATGAGGTTACAGAGGAATTTGCTTATTTAGAAGGAGAAGGGGACCGTTCTTTAACCTATTGGCGAGACGTTCATGAATGGTTCTTCAAGAAAGAGTTAGAAGGAACGGATCAAGCATTTCATGATAAACTCCCTGTTGTTTGTGAAGAGTTTAAAGTTGTGTTTAAAAAGTAAATCGTTCCGTTACCATAGAGAAACATTACAAATAGCACCCCAATTCGATGATGACAACAGGTATTGTTAGCATTTGGATTAAGGTGCTATTTGTTTTTTTAGAAAAACAAGGTCCAGTATCATTATATGGTAAAATGTAGGTGGCTATATAAAATATTGAATTTTCTATTAGCGGACAGGATTGTTTAATATATGAGCAAAAAACAGGGGGATGTGTTATGAGACAATTAACAATTGCTAAAATGAAAAATTATACACTGATATTATTAGGGATTTCGATTGTAATTATTGGATCACTATTTTATCTAGAGAAAGTTGAAAATGAGAGACAACATAAATTATTTTTGAATCGTTTCTATGCCGAATTGCATATTATTGAGGTAACTAATAATAGTGAATTACTATATAATTAATCTTACCTAATGAAGTTATACTTAAAGTAAAAGTTGCGTTAATGAAATAAGAAAACCTCATACTGATGGGTCTTTTTTACAAATTGATTTTGGAATATTAGGTTAATAGGAAAACTGGTAATATACAAAGCAATAAAAAGGAGGTCTATTGATAAGTGAAAGTTCTTGAATTAAAACCAATATTGCTTATACAAATAGTCACTACAGTACTAGCCTTGGGTTTATTTGTTTACCTCGCCATTACAGATAATATGGTAGTCGCTCCACTCTTTTTCATGTCACTTAGCTTATGTTTTTTGATAAGTGGTTTTCGGTTGTATAAGAAGAACAGAATTGTTGCCCAAAAAGTTGTTTTCTACATTGTTGGTATTATATTATTCATCATTGCACTTCAAGATTTAACATTATAAATGTCCTATATATATGTTTTCCTTAAAGAAGGAAACACACCTTTTATGTTGAAATAACATGACGATTCTTAAAGAGGGGTTGGTAATATGAGTAAAAGCATTCGAGTTGCTATATCGATATTTCTTTTCATTCCATTGGTTTTTCTCATCATCAATTGGATAAGGAATCTAATTGATCCGAGTAGCTTTACACTGGAGGCGAAGATGTATTTAGGATATCTCATTACCTTGTTAAGTGTTGCTATAGCTTACTTATTCAGTGTGGGTAAGGATAAAAAAAGAAAATGCCAGATATGGGGTGTTGCAATTATCTTAGTAATATCTGCACCCCTGTCTTACTCCATTGGGTTTAGTTATGCGATACTTGAGGGAAGTGGCTTTGCAGCATTGCTTATGTTATATGTATTTCCATTTTTATTTCTCACAGGAGTTATTCTCTTGTTGATTGGTATTTTTATAAAGGATAAGACCAGACCAATCCAAGATAGATAAGAAAAGAGTCTTAGGTTTTTATGTTGTGAATTATCTGATTTTTTAAACCTATTCATGTTACTATGGAATTATTATGAAAAAGAAAGGGATGTTTGTTATGGGAAGAATTGTAGGATTTGAGATTAGTAGCCAGGATCCAGAAAGAGCAGTAGCATTCTATGAAGCGGTGTTCGGTTGGGAAATTGCAGAACCAAAATGGGATTATTGGGCAGTGTCAACAAAAGGTGATTCCGGTAGCTCTATTCAGGGTGGTATTAGCAAAGGTCCTAGTGACTATCCACATGGTACTAGGATCCAAATAGAAGTGGATTCCATTGAGGAGACGATTCTTAAAGCTACAGAATACGGTGCACAAGTAGTGAGAGAGAAAATGGAGTTTGATGAATTCTTTCTAGCTTATTTAGTGGACCCAACAGGTGTTGGCTTTGGACTTTTTCAATCGAAATAGTCAAAGGAGAGCTTTTAGTGAAAAAAATTTTCATGATTTTAATATTTTTTTTTGTTAGTTGGATGTAGTCAGAACCCGGAACTAGATTCAGTAGGAACTCCACCACCTGTATCTTTAGAAGTTGGTGATGAACAGTACAGTATGACGATGGGAGGCTTTAGTTGGACAAAAAAAGGTCGTATTTCTTCTATAACTTCTACAACTGATGCCCCTTCGCCAAATCAGATGGCATTTAATATGGAACCCGTTTTAGTAGATGGAGAAAGTGAAGTCACGATTAATACAACTGGTGACCCGTACTTGTCTGTATATCTTTGGAACGAAGATGCTATGGATAAGGAAATTCCTCTTCAAGAGAATCAATTTACTCTACCTAACGAAGCAGGACGGTATATATATGAAGTTTTTGCCGAATGGGCAGAGGGGGAGGGCTCTTATACGATAGTATTTGAGGTCGAATAAATGGGGGGAGATATGCCTCCAAGTGATTACCAGCTTGAATTTATCTTAGAAGATGGAGAGAACATGGACTATTCATTATGGGGTGATCCAGATTCATCTACTATTCTAGAGAATTCTACATTAGAATATGTTGAATTAGCTCATTCAGATACGGGAAAGTTGAACCAGGTTGTGACAGAATTTGATGCTAGTGGGACTAACCATTTTAATTTCTACTATTTTGCCATGGCCATTCCATTACTTATTGTTATTCCTATGTTGATTGATATAGTAGTAAGGAAACGTAGAGTAAAGTAGAGAAGGTTTGTCCCTCTTAAACAAATACAGGAAAATAAGCATTATGAAATTGTAGGTTTTTAATGATTTTACACGGTTACATATTACGAGGAGATTATAAAAACCAATTGATTATTGTTAATAGTGTCGGATTGTTATTAATGGTCCATTATAAAAGAAGGAGAGTGTATAACAAATTGTCTAGTATAGGAATTTTTGGCTCTTTAATATCCTTGATTATTATAATTATTCCTATCGCTATCGTAGTTTTTCTCTTGGTGTGGACCCATCCAATTAAAACGAATAGCGAGATACAAGTTCAACAGAATCAAAGGCTAATCGACTTGTTAGAGGAACTAAATAATACATAACAAAGTGCCATTTCTACCCTAGATTAGGGTGAGGAATGGCACTTTTTCAAATTACTTCAATGAAATAAAGTTTTCTAGTATACTATTAAACTTCTCAGCATGCTCCCAGAACATCATATGCCCACCAAGCACTTCTATTTTGGTTTCTAATGAAAGGAATTTTGTAAATTCAACCGCCGTCTCTGCCCAGTGTTCGGCAACTACCGTCAATGTTGGCAGTGTCTCATATACTTGCTTTGCCTCTTTTCGATAATCAGAGAACATTCCCGACGCAAAAAGGTTACCAGCAATATAGTATGGTGTTTTCATTGATTGTTCCACTAGCCAAGTTAACTCTCCCTTATTTAAATCACGTTGAATCATTACTCCAGTTATGTATGCCTCGATAAACTCACGTTGCCCTTGTGGGGTTCTAAGAGAATTCGTATAAATAGCGGCAATATCATCAAGTGCCCCCTCAACCCAATCTTCTGCCTGAACGGATAAAGACTTAGGTGGCATATCCACAAAAACCATTGATTTCATACGTTCTGTTCCATATTGCTTAACATATTCCCATGCAGTAAGACAGCCAAAGGACCAACCAACAAGTGTTACATTGGTTACATCTAACTGCTTGAGCACACTAGCTAAATCAGAACCATGTGTGACGTAATCATTTCCATGGACGGTAATGGTGGACCTACCATGACTTCTCGGGTCGATGACGATAACGCGATTTGTCTTAGAAAAATAATCTACTTGTTTCTCAAAGACCTCAGTAGTAAAGGTAAATCCTGGTATAAATACGATTGGTTCACCTACCCCAACATCCTGCACAAAAAGCTCGACTCCAGGGTCAACCTCGATATAGTTACCTGACATTGTTAACACTCCTTCTAACTCTAGTTAATAAAATATATTGCTTAAAAGAAGTAATAGAACGGAATGTCTTTGTTTTCCAAAAAAGTAGGAGAGATTTTTTCTAGCATGTATTCGAAAGTTGTACATATATTTTTACTGAGAAAGAAGGGTGGAATGTAATACTTTACGCCTGGATTTTGTAAATAAGTATAAAAAGGGGGTTAATTCGTGAGAGTCAAAAGGCGTTTATTACTGATGTTAATGATGGCTTTTCTAATGGCATTTACCGTTGCGTGTTCGGACGATGATGACGATTCTAGTTCAAATGTTGGTACGGATGGAGAAATTGCCGGGGATTTGGAGATCCAGTATTTTGTTGGAGGTTACGGTGATTCATGGTGGAAAGAGGTTATTGCTGATTTTAAAGAAGCATATCCAGATGTGAATATCATCGAACATGCCGGGCCAAATATCAACGAAGAAATGCGTTCCAGATGGGTATCCAATGATCCGCCTGATGTGGTGTACATTGATGGTGCAGGTTCCAGTGAAACACAAATGGTGGAAGACGGGCAGTTAATGGATTTGACTGACTGGCTAGCTGGCATTGATCTTGAAGGTGGAGATAAGCTTGCAGATAGTTTTATTGTAAAACCAGCGAATTATGATGGAAAAATTTATTCGTTACCACTTGTTTTTGATACATGGGGTACATGGTATGACAAGGCTTTATTTGAAGGAAATGGTTATACGATACCGACGAATTTTGATGAATTTATGGAATCCATGAGTGAAATTAAAGCTGGTGAAGGAATTGACCCGTTCGTAACGACTGGTCAACACCCGTATTATTTCCTTCGTGGGATGCTCTATCCTGCTTTTGCAGCAGCTGGTGGTGAGGAGCTATTAGCTGATGTCATTACTGGGAAAGAGGGCGCATGGTCCAGTGAACAAGTATTAGATATCATGACCCGTGTCGAGAAAATGGTGGATGAGGGCATGTTTGATTCTGGTTTAGGTGCATTAAACCATACCCAGTCTCAGATGAACTTCCTGCTCCATGAAAATGCCTTTATTCCAGTTGGATTCTGGTTACCGAATGAAATGAAAAATGATATTCCTGATGGATTTGATTTCGGGTTTATTCCATCACCAATGAATGCAGCAGGTGAAACGTATGCGATTGTACCAGATTTACGTCCATTAGCAATTGCTGAAGAAGCAGAAAATCCAGATGCTGCTAAAGCATTTGTAGAATTTGTTTTTACGAGAGAATATGCTAGTTCCTTCTCCGGACATACGGGTGCAATTATGAATTTAAATGGGGTTGACTTATCCCAAAATGAAGATGTCCCAGTATACTTAACCGAAGCAAATGCAATGATCAATGATCCAGCTGTTGTACAAATTTACGAAAAGCCACATCCAATGAGTGCCGATTTAGAAACACCAATTGGAAATGCATTGATCTCTTTAATGCTTGGCAATATGACTGCAGAAGAATTTATTGCTGAAGCAGAGAAGGCAGCAGGGGAATACCGTGCAGGATTAGAATAACAGATCGGGAAACAGTCCCTCACGATGTACAGTGATGGGGGACTGTCCCCCAAAGGAAGTGATTCGGGTGGTACAGTCTAAAAAGCAAAAATATACGTTTTTGGCTTTCTGCTTAGTTCCGACATTTATTATGTTTGCTATTTTTACCTTGTATCCGTTGTTTAGTGGACTTTATTATTCGTTTTTCGATTGGTCTGGATCGTCTAGTAATAGGGAATTTATTGGTTTTGCCAATTATATCAAGCTGTTTAAGGATACGATTATTCCCGATACCATTATCCACGATTATTTTCTAGTGGTGACAAAGATTATTGGGATTATGGTTCTTGCGATGTTCTTTGCGGTTGCACTTACACAATTGAAAATTAAAGAAGCACCGTTCTATCGAATCGTGTTCTTCTTTCCAAATATTATGTCTGTTGTAGTCATCGGGATTTTGTGGACGTTTATTTATAACCCTAGTTTGGGACTAGTCAATTCTGGTCTGGAGTTTTTGGGACTAGAAGAGTGGGTAAAGCCATGGCTCGGGGATGAAAAATGGGCACTTCCAAGCATTATACTTCCTGCTGTTTGGGCTGGAATCGGGCTTTTTATGTTGATGTTAATGGGCGGGATTGCCAATATCTCGAAAAGTTATTATGAAGCGGCTAGAATTGATGGTGCTTCAGAATGGCAACAGTTTTGGAAAATAACATTACCTCTTGTATGGCCACAAGTGAAAGTGTCTATCTTGTATATCGTCATCACGACATTAAATGGCTCCTTCATCCTTGTACAAGTAATGACAGGCGGTGGGCCGAATAATTCCACACATGTCATGGGCTCCTATTTATACCAACAAGCGTTCAAACAATATAATTTCGGTTACGGTGCCACTATTGGTGTGATGATTTTGGTATTGTCTCTAATAACCGTATTATTTTTCCAGTTTTTAATGAGAAGAGAAAAAGTAGAGTACTAAGGAGGGGTGGTCATGAGACGCAGTGTTGGAGAAATAATGGGCAGGACGGGCATACGGATACCGCTTATACTTTGGACAATTGCCGTGCTATATCCGATATTTTGGATGTTCCTAGGATCCTTTAAATCGAATGCAGAAATCTACCGCAATCCATGGGGATGGCCAGAAACATTTAATTTTGCAAACTTTACTCAAGCATGGTCGAATTATAATATTGATACAAGTGTTTTTAATAGTTTAATTGTTACACTTCTTGGGGCAATATTGACGTTAGTTCTAGCAACTCCCACTGCCTATGCGATTGAACGGATAAATTTTCGTGGCAGTAAGGTGCTGTTCACCGTATTTATTTCCGCAATGATGATTCCAATGGTGTTAGGGTGGATTCCGTTATTTTTCTTACTAGATGACTTGAATTTACTAGATAATATTTTTGGCCTAGTTATTGTGTATGCAGTTAGCCAATTGCCTTTCAGCATCTTTGTCCTAACAAGCTTTATGAGTACAATCCCGAAATCATTGGAAGAGTCCGCTGCGATTGATGGCCTCTCTCCTTATGGCATTTTATTTAAAATTGTTACCCCGTTATCGATGTCTGGAATAATTACGGTTACGATTATGAACTGTATCCAGTTTTGGAATGAGTATTTTATGGCGTTGATTTTCTTGCAAACAAAAACAAATTATACGCTTGCCTTGGCGATTGATTATATAAGTAATGAAGCGCAGTATACGAATGCTTGGGGAACTTTATTTGCGAGTCTGGTAATAGCGATTGTGCCGGTGATTTTTCTTTATGGGATTTTTCAGCGGAGGATTGCTAAGGGGATGACGGAAGGGGCTATTAAGGGATAGTAATTTAATTTAAATTTAGTAAGAATATACGTTCTGTATTGATTGGTGATATGCTATAATAAAAATAGCAATTATATAAGCATGGTGGGCGGTTGATCATCTCCTTTAGAAGGAGGTGGTAATATGACGATTTTCGAAGCACTAACCCTATCGGTACAAGTTGTTGTAGCATTTATAGCGACTTTGACATTGATAGTAACGCTGATCGTCATTTTAAATAGAAAATAACCGCCCCCTGACCAAAGGATGTGGCGGTTATTTCCATCTTAGAATATACATAATGCTTTTCCCGAGGTCAACCGCTCTTTATGCGGTTTGTAGTTGCTAATTCCGAGTGGTAGCAGCCACTCGGTTTTCTTGATTTCATTATACCATATAACGGAATAAAATATAACTCAGACTTACTTTTGTGGTATGGATTATCTCATTAATAATTATAGTGATTGAAAAGCTTCTTTAATGAAGTATGTATTATAAAATATACAGATTAAATGTATAATAGTATTATGAACGGCAAGGGTTGAAAGGGGGATATTTGTGAGTTTTCCATTCGAGAAAAATATAACTCTAGATGAATTTTATAAAATAAGAGCGGAACATAATCAGTTACTTGAATTTATTGATGGGATTGTTTTTATGTCACCTTCCCCATCAACGATGCATCAAAGAATTTCAGGTCGTTTACACGCGAGCTTGTTTAACTTTTTAGAAGGAAAAGAATGTGAAGTATTTCATGCACCTTTTGATGTAGAACTGTCAAAAGAAAATAAAGAGGAGAAAAAAATTGTGATTCCAGACCTTTCCGTTATTTGTGATAAAGAAGGGTTGGATAATAATAAATACAATGGTGCTCCTACTATGATAGTTGAAATACTTAGCAGGTCTAACCAATCCCATGATTTGGTAACCAAACTGAATCTTTATATGGATTTTGGAGTGAAAGAGTATTGGATTGTGAATCCAATACTAAATACAATACAAATTTATACGTTAGACAATGATGGAAATTATCAACAATTGGATATATCCAAAGATAAAGGTATTGTACGATCAAGTGTTTTAAAAGGGTTTGAGGTTGATGTTGAGAAGCTTTTCTTATTACCTTGAATTTTTTTAAAGCCTATTAAAATATAGATTTTCATTACTGTGTGAAAAAAAATAGCAGAAGATATAGTTGGTAAAAGATAATAGGCTAAAGCTTTTTTAAAAGTATGGAATCATACTTTATTTTTTTGGCCCTATTACAGGATGCAATATGCTGCACTTTATCAGGAATAAAAAACTTCAATTAATTATAAAAAAACTATTGAATTACCAAACAAAAACTGCTATATTTTTTTTAGCGCAATTCGACTTAGATAGTGATATGTGCCTGATGATTTACATACATTAATGGGGAAAGGACAGAAAGCCTCTTTTTTATAAATTTTAGTTGATAGTAAGAGTAAATTATATAGTTTTTTAAAACAGTACGCACCCAACGGGTAAGGACAGTTTGCGTAAAGCAACTCCTTTGCCTGGTAGAGAAGGGTGTATTTTTAATGCCAAAAATTATGACTGACTGTCATTCTTTGCCAAGATGGATAGAAAATACAGGCTTAACGAATGGAATTTACGGGCATTTGTATAGTTACTAGCCTTAAGGAAAAAGTAAATGTTAGGCAAGTGAATCGTGTAGAGGGAGAGTTCCCCGTAAGTAATAGGAGGGATGTAGTTGGGTGTTCAGATGGTGCAATTAGAACATGTGACGAAAGAGTTTGATGAAGCAAATGTAGTGGATGATTTAAATTTAGACATTAGATCTGGGGAGTTTTTAACTTTGCTAGGTCCGTCTGGATGTGGGAAGACAACAACACTTCGAATGATTGCTGGTTTTGAAAAGCCAACATCAGGAAAGATTCTTCTTAATGGTAAGCAAGTAGATGATATGGAGCCGTACAAACGAGAAGTAAATACAGTATTCCAAAGCTATTCTCTTTTTCCACATATGAATGTGTTTGATAATGTAGCATTTGGATTAAAGATGAAAAAAGTAGGGAAAGAAGCGATTAAAGAGCGTGTGACCAAAGCACTTAAACTTGTACAGCTTGAAGAATACGGAAATCGTAAACCGAAGCAACTAAGTGGTGGACAGCAACAGCGTATCGCTATAGCCCGTGCAATTGTAAACAATCCAAAGGTTCTACTCTTGGATGAACCACTTGGAGCGCTAGACTTAAAGCTACGTAAACAAATGCAGCTTGAATTAAAGCACCTCCAACAAACATTGGAGATTACATTTATTTATGTAACCCACGATCAGGAAGAGGCACTAACCATGTCTGATAGAATCGTGGTCATGAACAAAGGAAAAATCGAGCAGATTGGTCTGCCTCGTGAAATATATGATAACCCAGAAACTAGATTTGTGGCTGACTTCATTGGTCAAACCAATATAATCGAAGGGACAGTCACTGCTATTCACGGTGACACTGCGACAATGGATTTCGCTGGTCAAAGCCTTGAAATCCCGAAGACGCAGGACATGGCATTAAACGAGGAGGTATTTATCTCGGTCCGTCCTGAAAAAATGCGAATGGACACTGTTCCGTTTGAAGGGGCTATTAATCTTAAAGGAACCTTCAAAGAAAAAATTTATGTTGGCTCCGTAACTAAAATCGTTGTAACAATGCCAAGTGGGAAAGAGCTTACGATTCATGAATCCCATGATAATATCGAGGAATTAACCAATACTAATGATGTTTACGTAAGTTGGAATACGAAAAACACAGTAGTTTTAAAAAAGTAATATAAAAAAGATAAAAAATGGATTGGAGATGGGAAGGATTGAAAAAGGTTCTTGTATTTGCACTTTTAAGTATGTTAATTGTATTTCTTGCAGCATGTGGATCGGATAATGATAATAATGCAGGTGGAGATAAGGAATTAAGTGATAAGCTTTATGTGTTTAACTTTAGTGAATACATTCCACAGGAAGTATTAGATGATTTTGAAAAAGAATTTGGGGTAGAGGTAGTTTATTCTACATATAACTCAAACCACGAAATGCTTACAAAAGTACAAAGTGGTACGGTTGCTTATGACCTTGTGTTTCCGTCTGACTATTATGTAAAGCAAATGGCAGATAATGACCTATTACAAGAAATAAACTTTGATAATATTCCAAACTACGAGAATATTGCGGACGCATGGCATGATATGCCGTTTGACCCTGAAAATAAATATTCTGTTCCATTTATGTATGGATATGATGGAATTGCCTATAACAAGGAATTTATAAAAGAAGCTCCTACTAGTTGGGAAGACCTTTGGAATCCAGAGTATGCTGGAAAAGTTCTTTTACTAGAAGAATCAAAGGAAGTATCCAATATGCTTCAACAGCTTCTTGGTAATGATATGAATAACCCAACGGAAGATCAACTAGAAGAAGGATTCGATAAATTAAAGGAATTAGTGCCAAATGTATTAGCCTTTGATGCAACACCGTCGGACCGGTTAGTTAGTGGGGAAGCATGGATTGCCCATGGCTATTCTGGTGCAGCTGCAACAGCTTGGTTAGAAAATGACAATATCGATTTCGTCCTACCTAAAGAGGGTGGCATTGTTTGGATGGATACGATGGTTATTCCAAAGACATCCAAGAACAAATATACAGCGGAAACTTTTATTAATTATATACTTCGTCCTGAAGTAAGCAAGCAGATTTCTGAATACATTCCTTATGGAAATCCGAATAAAGCTGCATTAGAGATTTTACCAGAAAACATTAAAAATAGTCCTGGATTGAACTTCCCTGATGAAGTTATCAAGCGTGCTGAGTGGAACTTACCACTTGATGCAGAACGTACACAAATAATGAACCGCTTGTTCCAGGAGTCAAAAGTAGAATAATTAAAGGGGGACAGTCCCTCACCACGTTAAAGCATTAATATGCCTAGACGCGTGAAGGACTGTCCCCTACAAGTATTTAGAAGGTAGGTGGAAAATGATGAGACCAAGAACGAAGAAGATTTTATTTTCGTTTTCCCTACTCGTCTTTTTATTCTTTTATATTCCAATTTTATTTGTAATCATATTTTCATTTAATGATTCTAAATTAGGTACGGTGTGGACTGGATTTACCCTTGACTGGTATGGATCTATATTCCAGAATAAACAGTTGATTAGTGCTACGATGAACAGCATCTATTTAGCGGTTATTACAACAATTATCTCGACTATTTTAGGGACGCTTGCAGCATTAGCACTGCATCGCTACACCTTTATTGGGAAAAAGTCCGTGGAGTTTCTATTTTATATTCCCGTAGTTATTCCTGATATTGTTGTTGCGGTGGCGCTACTTGCGATTTATGGATTATTGAATATGTCGCTTGGGCTTAATACGGCAGTTCCAGGACATGTGGCGATTACGATTTCTTATGTCATGTTGGTTGTGCTTGCTAGATTGTCTTCCTTTGATAATTCGTTGGAGGAAACGGCGAAGGATTTAGGGGCGAATGAATGGAAGACGTTCTGGAAGGTTACGTTCCCCTTGATTTTCCCAGGAATCATGGCTGGTGCCCTGCTAGCATTTACCATTTCACTTGATGAGTTCGTTATTTCCTTCTTTACATTAGGTCCAGGAGATAACACACTTCCAGTACTAGTCTACTCGATGGTTCGCCTAGGTGTATCACCTGAAGTTAATGTACTTTCTACTATTATAATAGCGATTATGTTTATTGTTGTATTTGTGGTTGGATTAAGAATGCGAAAAGGGGGAGATGCAAAATGATAAGAAATTTTAAAAAGGCCTATTTATTATTATCTCCAAGCCTATTTTGGCTAACTCTATTCTTAGTTATTCCGGTAGTCTTTATCGCAATTATCAGCTTTACAACCAATGGTGATTTTGGTGCGATTATCTACGAGTTTAGTACAAAAGCATATACGTCGGCATTTAGCTCTTTATATGCAAAAGTAATTTGGCAATCGGTTTGGTGGGCATTGCTTGCTACCGTAGTTTGTTTATTGGTTGCTTATCCATTCGCTTATTTCATTGCGAATGCTGGAAAGTGGAAAAATATATTACTATTACTTGTGATGGTTCCGTTTTGGACCAACTTATTGATTAGACTTTATGCTTGGATTATTCTATTAAATAATCAAGGTGTCGTTAATAATTTCTTAATGGACCTTGGATTTATCGAAGAACCATTACAGTTGATGTATTCTCCAGGTGGAGTCATCCTAGGATTGGTGTATGGATTCCTACCATTTATGATCTTGCCGATTTATTCTTCTATTGAACAGTTGGATAAAACATATTTAGATGCTGCGGAGGATTTAGGAGCAGGACCGGTGAGAACGTTCATCAATGTTACCTTACCATTAACGTTACCAGGAATTCTTGCAGGATTTATTATCACGTTTGTACCAGCGATTAGTGTGTTCGTCGTGACAGATTTATTCACTGGTGGAAAATTATTGATGGTTGGTAATGTGATTCGGGATGCGTTCTTAGTGGAGATGAACTGGCAACTTGGTGCGGCACTTTCACTACTACTTATGATTTTGGTGTTGCTGTCGTTGATGATTTTCATGCGGTTTACTAGTCGGAAGGATCGGAAGTTGTTGGTGTAATATTAGTGATGAAAAGCGTGCTTCGGCATGCTTTTTTCTTTGGGGAAAATTAATACTATGAAAAATTAATACTTTCTTATCAAATTTTGTCGAATTATGGAAAAACTTATAGTATAATAGAACTAAATATATATAGGTTTACCGAAAAGGCATACTTATTGAAAGGTAAGGACGCAAAGCCAAGGGCCTAAAGCACTATTGCTATGGCAGCCTAGCTACCGAAGAAAACTGGGACCTGACTTTTTCGGATACTAATTTGAGTTGGGAGGTGTATAGATTGGATTATAGGGAATGGACTTATATTCTTATAGCTGTTGTTTTTGTAATGATTTTGTTTTTATATTTTATTTTGAAGCGATTTTCTAGAACGTCGGATACTGAAAATGCAGTAGTTAAGGAAAATAGAGAGACGCCAAAGCACTCTAACTTTTCAGGGGTAGAGCTTAGAGCAAATTTCCGTGTTAACTTAAATGATGTACCATGCTTTGTTGAATTTCTTGATGTAGACAACGAGGAACTAAATCCTAAGTTTTTTAATGCGGTATTAAAGAATATTAGTGTTGGCGGTGTAAAGTTTGATTGTGATCATGAATATCCAATAGAGGATGACATGATGATTAAAGTACGATTTTCTTTGAAAGATAGTATGTTTATCTTAAAAGGAAGAATTGTAAGGAAGGAATTGTATCTGGATAGAAAGAGATTCGGATATGGTGTACAGTTTACGAGTTTGTTGGATGAGGATAAGGAATTGTTGTTTCATATTTTGAATCGGATTATGGTGGAGAAACGTGGGAAGACGGTGAAGAAAAGTTTGGTTGGGGAGGAGTCTGTGGTTTAGTGCCATGGGCTTTTTTGTTGTTTAAAAGCTAAGGAAATTGAGGTTTATTTCAAATTTCTACAAAAAAGAATAATTTTTTTAGAAAATGATTAAACATATTTTTTTCCTGCCGATATAATAAGTACAACATCAAAATGATGTAGTAAATGTTTTGGCCAAACATTTAGTAAGTGAGACACAAGGATGTGACTCACCATAAAAAACACATTACATGGAGGTAAGTAAATTATGATTATCAATCACAATATTTCTGCATTAAACGCACACCGTCAGTTAGGTGCTAACCAAGGAGCTACTCAAAACTCTTTAGAAAAACTATCTTCTGGTCTTCGTATCAACCGTGCTGGAGATGACGCTGCAGGTCTAGCAATCTCTGAAAAAATGCGTGGACAAATCAAAGGTTTAGAAATGGCTTCTAAAAATGCTCAAGATGGTATTTCGTTAATCCAAACTGCTGAAGGTGCTCTTAACGAAACTCATTCTATCCTACAACGTATGCGTGAACTAGCTGTACAGTCTTCAAACGATACTAACACTACTGGTGACCGTAAAGAACTTCAAAAAGAAGTGGATCAATTAGTATCAGAAATCGACAGAATTGCTAATAACACTGAATTCAACACTAAAAAATTACTTGAAGGTTCTTTAAGTGGAACTGCTAATGCATTAACTTTCCACGTTGGTGCTAACTCAGGTCAAGTGGTAACATTAGATATTAATTCTATGACTGCATCTGGTTTAGGTGTAAGTGGAATCAATATTTCTGGTCAAACTTCTGCTGATGATGCAATTTCAACTATTCAAACAGCTATTGATAAAGTTTCTTCTGAGCGTTCTAAACTTGGTGCTGTACAAAACCGTCTAGAACACACTATCAATAACTTAGGTACTTCTGCTGAGAACTTAACTGCTGCAGAATCACGTATCCGTGATGTTGATATGGCTAAAGAAATGATGGAATTCACTAAGAATAACATTCTTTCTCAAGCAGCTCAAGCTATGCTAGCACAAGCTAACCAACAACCACAAGGTGTACTACAACTTCTAAGATAATGATAAGTTATCTTGAAAAAAAGGATGTCCAATGGACATCCTCAGGCTGTCGAGAAACCCTCGATGGCCTTTTTTATATTCTAAATACTTCAACAATTTACCGCGTTAATTTGTTATAATATAAGTATTATAAAGGGGGCGCTGGTATGTTACAATCTCACAATAATAAACAAAATGAGTATGAATTTATTTGTATTGAAGAATTAGTTCCGGAAGATCATCAACTTCGAAAAGTTGATAAGTATATTGATTTTTCTTTTATTCTAGATATTGTACGACCATTTTATTGTGAGGATAATGGGAGACCCTCTATCGACCCTATTGTTCTATTTAAGATGATGTTTATTGGTTACCTCTATGGAATTAGATCAGAGCGGCAGTTAGAAAAGGAAATTAAAGTTAATGTGGCATACCGTTGGTTTCTAGGTTTGGGTCTTAAAAATCCTGTTCCTCATCATTCCACTATTAGTTGGAACCGCCAGAACCGTTTCAAAGGGACAACTATCTTTCAAGATGTATTTGATGAAATCGTTCGATTAGCACAATCACATCGCATGGTTGGTGGACGTGCCCTCATGACGGATTCAACCCATTTAAAAGCCAATGCGAATAAACGAAAATTTGAAAAAGAAACTGTAGAGGTTGAAACTAGATCTTACATAGAAGAGTTAGATAAGGCCATTGAAGAGGATCGAAAAGATCATGGAAAAAAGCCTCTAAAAAAGAAAGAGGAGGTGAAGGAAACTAAGGAGATTAAAGTGAGTACGACCGATTCGGAAAGTGGCTATATGTTTCGGGAAGGGAAACCAGAAGGATTTTTTTATTTAGACCACCGAACAACGGACTTAAAATATAATATTATAACGGATGTTCACGTCACTGCTGGAAATGTCCATGATTCTGTTCCATACCTAGAGCGTTTAGATCGCCAAAAAGAGCGTTTTAATTTCGATGTAGAAGCTGTTGCTTTAGATTCTGGTTATCTTACAGCCCCAATATGTAAAGGATTAGTTGAACGTAATATTTTCGGAGTTATTGGACATCGCAGATTTAAATCTTCAAAAGGATTAATGCCAAAATGGAAATTTAAATATAATGCTGAAACGGATAGTTATTCTTGTCCGAATGGAGAAACGCTAAAATATAGTACGACCGATCGTGATGGATATCGTCATTATAAATCTAATCCAAATATTTGTTCGACATGCCCTTTGTTAAGTGAATGCACAAAATCCCAAAATCACCAAAAAGTTATTACTCGTCATGTTTGGGAAGATTATAAAGAACAGATAAGGGACAATCGACTTTCTAAGTCAGGGAAAATGCTATACAAAAAGAGAAAAGAAACTATTGAGCGAAGCTTTGCAGACGGTAAAGAACTGCACGGACTTCGCTATTGCCGGTTACGGGGAAGGGAAAATGTTCAAGAGCAGGCGTTAATGACAGCCACCGCTCAGAACATCAAGAAGATTGCCAACCACCTAGCCAAGCTTGGCTAGGTGGTTGGGAGTCTTTTTGATTTAACAATAAAGCATAGAAAAGGGTTATTAATAGTTACTTTTCATCTAAAAAATAAGAGTGTAGAGAAAAACCAGGGGGTTTCTCTACACTCTGAGGATGTCCAATGGACATCCTTTTTTATGTTTATTGTTTATATAAATAAGTGCTATTACTTAACCATATTATAAAATTCCTTTAGGCTTATGTGCTTCCAATTATTAATATATGCGCCACCCTCTGTACAATTAATAAGCTCTAGTTCAGGGTGGGTTACAGCATAATCTTCAAACCACTTTTTATATATTGATAAATTTTTAGCTGTAGTAACTTCACCTGTTCGATAATAGTTTAGTGTTTTCAATACAGATGTATTATCTAAAACATTTCTTTGTGCATGAGAGTATTTTGCGTGACTTAGTCCATCTGTATATGCAAGATCTTGTCCAACTAATGCAATATCTTTCCCACCAAGATATAACATTAAGTCAAGTAAAGCAGTAGCAACAGACCCCCCACTTTGAATTATAGGATCTCCGTTTTTTCTAGCCAGTTCCTCTGCTTCAGGAAATCCTTCCTGCCACATGATATATTTGTCACCTTTGTGCTCATTAACTGTTTCATGATTAGTGGTGCTTAAGAAAAAGAATTCTGAATCCGGTAAAGATACACCTTTGAGTTGTTCTACGTTTCCTTGGTTTGGATCTATGATACAAAAAAAATCTGGAATAATATTATTTTCTAATAGTGGCTTTAATGCAGTACCTACAGAAGCTAATATGACTTTGTTCTCATCATGTATCTTTTTTAACAATGTCATCTGCTTATCTAGTGAGGGACCAGCTGAGATTAATATCATTGGCCTACCTTCATATATACCTCGTTTTTGTTTAATGCCCCTTATACCTAGGCTAGTGTTTTTAGAAAAATTTTCATTCATTATATCGATTTGATTCTTAATTGAATTCTTCTTAAACTGTATATCCTCCAGTATTTTTTTAACATTATCATATGCTTCGGGCATAATATCTAAGCCACTTTTGTGAATTACTAAATTGGAAGTATGCAGGGTAGAAAATAGATTCCTCTGTTTTTTTTTCGATAAATTCTCAAATAAGTGTATAGTCAAATTCTCTATTTCCATTAATTTTTTTTGAAAGGGACTCTTAATAAACCAATGATAGAATTCTGGGTTGAATTCTATTACAGTGATTGGAACTAATGGAAACATTTTTGCTAGTGTTATTATATGATAACCTGCTCCTATTCCAATTAATAATAGACTTGAAACATCCTTTATTGATGACTTTACATTATTACACCAGCCCTCTGCCTCACGAATAGGATCATATTTGCTATGAAAGAAATAGGATTTTTCATTATGTTTTACATTAATGGTAGGTACGGTTTTGGTTTCTATAATTGATATTTCCATTTAAATTTCTCCCTAGATTTTTATTAAAATTATATACTCTCTATTTCAATACAGCAAGTTGACAAAATATTTTACATGTATTTTCTGCTACATTAACTTTAGATATCTTTGGATATACCGATATTAAAGTATATAATGAATATACTTGTACACTCATGAATATTGGAGGCTAATTATGAAAGTTTTATATAAAGAGGATTATTTCGAGATGAAAAATAAAGACAATGCCATTGATTTTATTTTTACAAAAGCTAATCAAATAATGACCGAAGAGGGGAGGATCTTTAGTCATTTACTAATAGATGGAATTGAAGTCTATGAGAACCATGAAACGTATATCAACGAGCATGCAAATGAAATTATGATAATTGAAATTGTGACCAAAAAAATGGCTGATATAATTATTGATATTTCCTATTCAATACTTGAATATTTGGAACGTGCAATCCCATCAATTGAAGAATTAGTAAATAATAGTTATGAAAGCTTTTCACATGATACTTGGAATGGAATAAATGAGCTTGGTGAGGGTATGCAATTTATATTACAGTTTGCAACCTTAACTAGAACATCTAATCTAAAGCCGAAGAATTGGGATAAAATAGATGTCAATATAAATCAATGTGAAAGTGCATTTAAACAGTTATTAGACGCAATTGAAAGCAAGGATACTGTATTCATTTCAGATATATTATCATATGAAATTATCCCAGCTTATCAAGCATTAATTGGAGATTTATCTTCATTTATACAAAGTAAGGAGTTCAATAAATATGTTAATTAGTAATATTATGTTTCTGCGGGAAAATTATCCTGAGATTCGTAACTATTTCCGTGAACATGAAGATAAATTGAATTTAAATAATATTGAAGTATTAGATTCAAAATCAAATACCAAAACACTTAACTATCACACAACAGATAACGGAAAATTTATGGTTCATAGTGGTTATGATCCTATTAAGGAAGCTGAAAGAATTATCTCTACACATAAAGAGAAAATAGATAGTAACACACATGTTTTCTTTTATGGAGTTGGTTTGGGATATCATATACAAAAGTTTAAAGAAATGTTTCCAAACAATAGCTATTCCATATATGAACCGATTCCTGAAATATTCCTTACAATGGCAAATCTCGTAGATATAGAAGCTCTAAATAGTACTAAATTAAATAATATATATATTGATAGACATGATGTAGATAGTAGCTCTTTTCTAGAGGAATTTAAAGTTAGTAATACAAACATTCATATAATTATACTTCCAAGCTATGAAAACTTTGTTAAAGAGAGGGTTTCTGATTTTCATCAAAAAGTAAAGAACACGGTTCAGAGTAGAAGAACATATTTACAAACAAATATTAACTTCCAAAAACTATGGGTTAAGAATGGTATACAGAACTTTGAAACTGTACTAAATACTCCCAATGCATTAAGGGACATTAGTACTCAAGTATTTTCAGACAAACCAGCTATTATAGTTTCTGCAGGTCCGTCTTTGGCTGATGATATTGAGTATTTAAAAGTTATTAAAAATAAGAATTTGGCTTATATTTTTTCAGTTGGATCTGCGATAAATACATTAATTGAATATGATATAATGCCAGATGCTATATGCACATATGATCCTACTCCATATAACCATTTAGTATTTAGTAAATTAATTGAAAAGGGAAAAAACAATATCCCAATGATCTTTGGTTCAAGTGTGGAAAATGAAATTTTAAATACCTACAAAGGACCAAAAGTTCACTTTATAACTACACAGGATTCAACATCTAATTACTTCCTAGACGGTGAGTTTGATAAACACAATGAAATAATATTGGATTCACCATCAATTGCAGTTATCGCATTACAATTATTAATTAAACTTGGTTCCAACCCTATTATATTTGCTGGTCAAAATTTGGGGTATCACGACAATAGGATTTATTCTAAAGGGATAGAGTACGAACATATTAACTCGGAACTAGATGAAGCTACCCTTGAGAATGCATTAACCACAACAGATGTATATGGAAATATTATTAAAACAAATCGTGGATTTAACCTAATGCGTGAAAATATCGAACACTTTATTCGCCTCAATAAAAATAAGACTTTTATTAATACAACAAAAGGTGGAGCAGCAATAGAAGGTGTACCGTTTAAGCCAATCGAGGATGTTATAGATATTCTACTAAATACTACAATTGAAAAACAAACTTGGTGGGAAAGAGATAGTAGTTATGATAAGGTAAAAATCAATCAATCAGTAAACAAATTAAAAAGTAGTATAAATAGGTACTTAGAGATTACAAGTAAAATTAACGAAACACTTAATTCTTTAAATAATGCGATAAGATTAAAGAACTTTAATAAAATTGAAGAGGGTTTAATTTCGATAGAAAAAAATTATACCAATTTAAAAAATAATGATTACTTTTCTGATTTTCTTTCCTCTTATGTACGAGTTCAACTAGAATTTTTGGTGAATGAAATTAATTCAGTAAAACATGAAAAAGATTTATTTTCTAAAGGTGACAAGATTTATAGAGCATTTTCAGACTTTGTAAATCGCTGTAATCAAGGTCATGATGAGTTAATTATCGTTTTAAAAACATATTTAATCGATGAATTAAGTAAATAAGATTGTTTAATTTGCATTTAATAAGGAGAATAATCTTGGCAAAATCCAATCATATATCTATCCCTGCTCATTACAATATTTATAATGGTGAGCATAATAGACGGAACTTAGATATTTATTTTACTGAACCTGAAAGTGGAGTGAATAGTAATACAGGAATATTACTGCTTATACCGGGATTTGGTGGCAACTCTAACTCAAAGATTTATCAGAAAATGCGACTTCAATTTGCTGATAGCTATAACCTAATTGTAATACAATGTGATTACTTTGGGTCTGAATTTATGCAAGGTACTAGTAGGGTAAAACCGGATTACCATCTTAAAGATTTAGAGAGGATTCTTTCTAAGCAGGATTTTACTCAGGTTTTAAATAACCAAGATATTATGAATGTTATAAATGTACTAGCAAATTATCCATATACATTAGATGTTACAGAGATTCTAGATGAAAAAATATCTAATTTCAATGATATGGGTTGGATGCAGGCTATGGATCTTTTAACTGCAGTTTATGCAATTAAAGCCATATTGGCTGATAATAAACTAAAATTCAATCAAAATAAAGTGATAGCATATGGCCATTCACATGGGGCCTATCTCGGTTATCTTTGTAATAGATTAGCTCCCAATGAATTTTCTTTAATTATAGATAATTCAGCTTGGGTAAAACCACTTTATTTTAACCATTCAAGGTTCTTAATTCATTATTTTGGAGAGATGGCCTTAAAAGTAAAATTTGATTATCTTGCAAAGAATTTACAATATGATAAAGATATATTAGATTTAAACAACCTGTATCGGAACTTTGAAAATAACGCAATAATTTTATCCTATCACGGTATAGATGATGATTTAGTTAACATTAATACGAAGAAATGTTTTTGTGAAAGTGTTATTAATATGACACTCTTTCCAATTGGTGAGAAGGATTTAAACAAAGGGATATTCAAATCTACTAATCATGGTTTAACTGCTGATTTTATTAAACATTTCGATGATGTAATGAATGCTTTCTCTTTTTCTAAAGATAAGAAGGAGCATAAAAAATTCGAACATGTAATAATTAAACATAGAGAATCGGAATATGTTGTAGATTATAGTAGTGGATTACCTAGATTAACTTGTAATACCTTTTAAATTTATTATAAAAGCAGGGAAAAAGAGGTCCTTTTTTATGATTAATAAGATAAATGTTCTAGTAATAGGCTATGGTTCCATTGGAAAACGGCATGTTAACATACTAAGAGAACTTGGTTATCATGTTTCAGTCTTAAGTAGAAGGGACATTGAATACCCTAATAGCTACAAGGATTTATCGACTGCCCTGGTAGATGTGAAACCACAGTATATTGTTATAGCAAATGAAACAAGTGAACATGATAGAATACTATCTGAACTGAAGGAAGCTAACTTTAATAAGAAAATTCTTATAGAAAAACCCATATTTCACCAAATGATTGAAGAAAATTATAGGTTTGATGAGATATATGTTGGTTATAACTTGCGTTTTCATCCTATTATTCAAAAGCTATATAAAGAGCTAAAAGATGAAAGAATTCTCTCAGTTCACACATATGTTGGGCAATATTTGCCTAATTGGAGACCAGATACTGACTATTCAACATCCTACTCTTCAAAAACAAGTAGAGGTGGAGGGGTAATAAGAGACTTAAGTCATGAACTAGATTACTTACAATTTCTTTTTGGTAATTGGAATTCTTTAGTAAGTTTAGGTGGAAAATTTAGCAGCTTAAAAATTAATACGGATGATCTATTTGCCATTATTTATGAAAGTGATTATTGTCCATTAATAAGTCTACAATTAAATTATTTAGACCACATTACACAAAGAATGATGATTGTTAATGCCGAAGAAAAAACATATAAAATTGATTTAATCTCAAATACGTTGCAAATTAATGAACAGGTCTTTACTTTTAATGTAGAACGTAATGAAACATATAAAAATCAGCATATTGCGGTTATTAACGGAGATAGAGATTTCTTATGTTCTTATAAAGAGGGTATAAATATTGTTAAAATGATAGGTGCTATTGAAAAGTCCTCTGAAGCAAAGGAATGGAAGAAAAATGAGTAGAATATGTACAATATGCGCCAGAGGTGGATCAAAAGGCGTTAAAAATAAGAATATCAAGATTTTGTTAGATAAACCCTTAATTGCTCATAGTATCCATCAGGCAAAGAAGAGCGGATTGTTTGATGTGGTTGCAGTTAGCAGTGAAAGCAGAGAAATATTAAAGATATCGGGGGAAAATGGGGCGGATTTATTAATTCAACGCCCTATGGAATTAGCAACTGATAATGCAGCTAAGATCCCTGTTATACAACATTGCCTTGCTACTGCGGAAGAAATAACTGGTAAGAGTTTTAATACAATTGTGGATTTAGATGCTACTTCCCCACTTCGATTGGTAACTGATATTGTACAAGCAGTGGAGATGTTCGAACATTCAGATGCATCTAATTTAATCACAGCTATGAAATCAAGGCGGAGTCCATATTTTAACTTGGTTGAAATAAACAAGGAAGGTTTTGTGGAATTATCTAAAAAAATGATAGACCCTATTATTAGGAGACAAGATTCACCTAAATGCTATGATATGAATGCCTCTATATACGTGTGGAGAAAAGAAACTTTACTTGATTCTAGTAGTGTTTTTCAATCTAATACAATTCTTTATGAAATGCCTGAAGAAAGATCGATTGATATTGATTCCGAATTAGATTTTGAAATAGTATCATTATTAGCCAAGAAAAGGGGAGGATTAATTTGATAGATTCTTATATGAATCTTTTCGACCTATCAGGTAAGACTGCAATAGTTACCGGAGGAGGAGGTATAATTGGTAAACACTTTGCCTCTGGATTGGCCGATGCAGGCGCGAACGTTGCAATAGTTGATGTTGACATTAATGAGGCTCAGAAAGTAGCTAACAACATAAATCAGAAATATGGAGATAGAGCAATTGCTTTACATTGTGATATTACATTAGAGGATTCGGTTAGTGAATTAATTCAGAATGTAATAAATGAATTTGGAGAAATTAATATATTGCATAATAATGCGGCCGGAAAATCAAACGATTTGGATACCTTTTTTGCTGACTTTGAGGATTACTCTTTAGAGCAATGGAAAGAGATAATGAATGTTAATCTTAATGGTATGTTTATAATGGCAAAGTTAGTTGGTAAACAAATGAAATTACAAAAAAAAGGTGGTTCCATTATACAAACAGCATCTATTTATGGGATTATGGGACCTGACCAACGGATATATGAAGGGTCCTATTACCTTGATAGACAGATTAATTCTCCAGCTGTTTATTCTGCATCTAAAGCAGGGGTAGTAGGATTAACTAAATATTTAGCGACATATTGGGCCAAAGAAGGTATTAGAGTTAACTCGATTACCCCTGGTGGAGTCGAAAGTGGACAGAACAAAACATTCAAAAAGAATTACAGTAATAGGATTCCATTAGGAAGAATGGCAAAAGCTGAGGAGATGGTAGGGGCTTTAATCTACCTGGCTTCCGATGCTTCAAGTTATGTAACAGGGCATAATTTAATTGTTGATGGTGGGTTGAACGCCTGGTGATAAAATTAATAAAAGAGGTAATTAGAAGAATTACTTGGTGGAACAAAACGGATAGACTAGGTCCGGACATATTAAGTACACATTTGTTATTATTCATTCCAAGTCTATCTAGAAAACTATGTATGAAGAAGTTTAAAAGCTATGGAGAAGGTGCAGAATTTAGGCCTGGTGCATATGGGGTAGCTTGCTCGAATATTTCTCTTGGGAAAAATGTCATTATAAGGCCAAATACAATGCTTTTTGCAACAAGTAATACAGAAATTACCATTGAAGATAATGTTTTAATGGGTTCAGGTGTTCATATTTATGTGACAAATCATGAATATAGGAATTCTGAATTAGACATAATTCATCAAGGACACAGTAAAGGGAAGCCAGTGGTTCTTAAAAGAGGATGTTGGATTGGTGCAAATGTTATTATCTTACCGGGTGTTACGATAGGTGAAAATGCCGTAGTAGGAGCAGGAAGCATTGTTACAAGAGATGTTCCTAGAAGAAGTTTAGTTGTTGGAAATCCTGCAAAAATTGTGCGATACATTGATGATTAGACGAATTCTGTAATAAAAGATGGGGTCAAATTGAGTCCCCATCTTTTATTTTTGTTCCCATAATATTATAAAAGCTTTTTTTTAAGTTAATATTATTGAAGAATTCTTTTATATTCATTATTATCTTTTCAGAAGTATCTCCATTTTCATATGGATTTTCAATAAGAGGTAAATTTTTTGTTACTTTAGGTGATAAAGCAAGATTTATTGACTTTATTATGTCTTCTTTAATTGGATTACTGTTAATTACCGATTCTGCTTGAATTCTTCCAAGTTGCCTTTCACCTATGTTAACTGTTGGTTTATGGAAAGTAGGTGCTTCTAATAACCCACTCGAAGAATTACCAATAATTACATCTACGTATTGCAATGCACTTAGATATTTTAGTTGTCCCATTGAAACAAAAGATATTGATTTATGATTATTTTTAGCTACATATTTATCAATCATTTTATTAATAATTCTTCCACCGGTATCAGAATTAGTTTTTGTAAATATTATTTTTAAATTATCTATATCATCTAAGGCCTCTAATATATTTTTAAATTGTTCTGCTGCAGTGTTTTCTTCAAGTGTAACTGGATGAAATGTAACTAGAGCGGTGTACTTACCAAATTGGAAATGTATTAAGTCTTCCAATTCCTTCTTGGAGAGTAAATCCAATGTCTTTATACTTTCAACACCTATGGCACCAACATTAAAGACCCTACTAGGGTGTTCTCCTAATTGAATTACGCGATTTCTATACTCCTCTGTACTGGTAAAATGCAAATAACTCATCTTGGTTACGGAATGTCGAAATGCCTCATCAAATGCACCTTCAGTAGTTTCTCCACCATGTAGGTGTGCAACTGGAATTCGTGCAACAGAAGCAGAACTGACTGCGGCAAAAATTTCATATCGGTCTCCTAAAGCTACAATAAGGTCTGGAGTCAGTCGGCTAAAACATTCACTAAAACTTATCATTGCTAGCCCCATAGACTTTGAAATTCCAATTGGCGTATCTGAGCTAACCAATATCTCAATTTTTTCATTAATAGTAAAACCATCTTCTTCAATTTCTTTGTGAGTTGAACCAAATTCAGGAGAAAGGTGCATGCCAGTAGCAATTAGTTGTAATTCCAAATCAGTATCGTTACTTATTTTCTTAATTAATGGTTTCAACAATCCATATTCTGCTCTTGTTCCAGTTATAACACATATTTTTTTCATAATGTGATCAACTCATCTTCGTCAAAATCTTTTCTTGATTTTTTTCCAATCACTTCGTCCCATCTAATTGGGGATATTCCGGTACCCGGCCTTTTTACTGCTAAATTATATTCAGTGAAGACCTCACCTTTTCCAATTTTCTTACCTGCTACAATACTTTTTCTAGCAATCTTTATGTTTTTCAACTCAGATCTAGATGGCCTTTTAATCCCATCTCCAAGTGCCTTTTCTATATTTCTAATCTTATCAATCATTAATTTCAGTTCTTGGGGAACTAAACTTGCTCTGTGGTCAGGTCCGTCCATTTCCTTATCAAGTGTAAAATGCTTTTCAATAACAGTGGCACCAAGAGCAACAGCGGCAATAGGTACCTCAATTCCTAAAGTATGATCAGAGTATCCCACATTAACATTTAAACCTTTTTTGATAGATATCATTGCATTTAAGTTCACATCTTCAATAGGAGTAGGATATTCTGTATTACAATGGAGAATTGTTATATCAGTAGCTCCATTCTCACGTAAAACTTGAACTGCTATTTCTATTTCATCTAAAAATGACATACCAGTAGATAAGATGACTTTTCTTTTAGTTTGACCAACTTTTCTTAAATATGGTAAATTATTAATTTCACCTGAAGGAATCTTAAATATTTTCATGTCTAAGTTATAAAGTAGTTCAATACTTTCTAAATCAAAAGGTGATGATAAGAATAAAATATTCTTTTGTTTGCAGTACGCAAGCAATTCTATATGTTTATCATAATCCAACTCGAGTTTTTTTATCAAACCAAATTGGCTTTCGTCATTTCCGGTTGTATCCATTTGATATTGTGCCTTCTTTGCATTTTTAGTAACAAGTTTCTCGGCTTTAAATGTTTGAAACTTTACTGCATCAGCTCCAGCTTCACTCGCAACATCAATTAACTTTTTGGCCAATTCAATACTACCATTATGGTTTACACCAGCTTCTGCTATAATAAATACTTTCCTCATGTTTATTAGACCACCTTACAGGGATTTCCGTATGCTATTGTATTGTCACTGATGTCCTTTATTACTACACTGCCAGCTCCTATTATTGTATTACTTCCGATTGAAATATTTTCAATTATTGTTGAGTTAGTGCCAACATGGGTATTTTCCTTAACTTTGACATTCCCACTTAGTGTACTTCCAGGAGCTATATGGCAGAAGTCATTAATTTTACAATCATGTTCAATAATTGAACCAGAATTAACAATAACATTATTTCCTATAGTAACATTTGCATTAATAATAGCTCCTTTACCAATAAAGGTTCCATTTCCTAATACCGCATTATTTGATACTATTGCGGAGCTATCAATAATTGTAGGGAAAAAATAACCTATTTTTTTAGCTTTTGAAAATAATTTTTTGCGTAGTTTTACATCCCCTATACTTCCAAGTGAAATAAAAGCATTCTTAATACCTTGGTTAAAAAGTTTGTCTAAGTCATCATCTACTCCGATTACTTCAATTCCGAATAAATGATTTCCTACATTTTCTTTTGTATCGATGATTCCAATAATTTTATAGTGGTGTTCAGATAGTGTATCTATTATACTTTTACAGTGTCCGCCACCACCAATTAATAATAGCTCCTCCATTTATTTAGCACCAAGCTTTTCTAGCATATTTTCCATCTCTTTAAATTGTCCCATGTCTAGCCAAGAATTTTCACTTACTGGATAGACACCGATTTTCTCCCCTTTTTCAATGTACCTATTTATTAATTCGGTTATATGAAAAAAAGTATTTTCTGGGATATCGTTTATGCATTCTGGTTCTAAAATATACATTCCGGTATTAACAAGATAAGCATATTCAGGTTTTTCAACCATTTGTTTTACATCACTAGATTCACTTAGTTTAATTACACCATAAGGAATAGTATAATGCTTTAGCGAGGTGATGAGAGTAATTTTATTTTTGTTTTCTTTATGGTACTTCAGCATATCGGAATAATTTCCTTCAATTAATATGTCGCAATTACTAACAAAAAAAGTACTATGAATTTTATTTTTTATAAGAGACAGACTACCCGCAGTTCCTAATGCGATCTTTTCATCGATATAGCTGACTTCATAATCTCTTTTTAAATCATTAAAATAAGCTTTAATCATATTTTTTTTATAGTTCACAGTCATGAAGAAATTATAACATCCATACTCTGTAAAACGATTAATAATTCGTTCTACAATTGGTGTGTCACCAATTGGTATTAATGGTTTTGGTATGATTTTCGTATATGGCTCCAAGCGAGTACCTTTACCACCAGCCATGATAACAACTGGAGTTTCAAGTTTTTTATAAAAGTTTAACTTCCTGTTGAAATTATCATTCCAAAAAATAATATCTATTACTTCTTTTCTGCTATTTAAAACTGGAACAGCTTCGATCATATTCTTTTTCAATACTTCTTTTGCATTAGGTTTCTCATTCTCATATATAAACTTTGGAGATTCATTCATAACTTTAGTTACTTGTTCAAATAAGTCCCCACTCTTTAATATCCATCTTCTAATATCTCCATCTGTTACAACACCTTTGAGAACTCTATCATTAGTAACTAGTAACATTTTTTTTCCTGTATCATCTAATTTTTTTAGTGCTTCCTTCACGGTTGTGAACTCAGTAATAAAAAGATCTTGCAATACCATAAAATCTCCTCTTTCATTGCGAGTTAATATCCTTTAAGTGTTCAGAAATTCTATTGATTTCTATTTTAGTTAAATTTGAACTACAGGGAATGTTTAAGACTTGTTTATAGTAATAATTTGCTTTTTCGATTTGATAACCTTTTTCAGAGAGATATGGCTTTTGTTCATGAATTAAACCCCAAATTGGTCTAGTTTGTATATTTCTTTTATTAAGTTCTTCCAATAGTTGGTCTCTATTAACACTATATTTGTTATCAATAACTATAGAATAAAACCAATAATTTGGCCTAGTTTTCTTATTAAACTCCAATAAAGATAATCCAGGAATTCCGTCAATAAGTTTTTTGTAATAAAAGTAGTTATTTGATTTAGTCTCGATAAAAACTTCTAATTGTTCTAACTGTGCAACACCTAAAGCAGCTTGTAAATTAGTCATTCGATAGTTATATCCAACTTCATTATGTGTGTAGTGAAGTGAATCATCCTTTGCTTGGGTGGAAAGGTACTTAGCCCTACCTGCTAATGAACTATCTTTAGCCACCAGCATTCCACCTCCACCAGTAGTAATAATCTTATTCCCGTTGAAAGAATAGACACCAAAGTCACCAATAGTTCCCGCAAATTTTCCTGAATACTTTCCAGATGTATATTTAGTTCCCAAAGCCTCTGTTGCATCTTCAATAATTTTTAAGTTATACACGTTCGCGATCTTCATTAGCTCTTCCATGTTAGCCATATTTCCAAATACGTGAACAATAACCAGTGCTTTAATTACTTTATTAGTCTTATTATTAACTAATCCACTATTGGTTAGTGAACATTCAGTTTTACAAAATTCTCTGAGTTTTGAGATGTTCATATTTAAAGAGTTATCACAATCCATGAAAACAGGACTTGCCCCTATATACTTCACAGGATTAACAGCAGCAATAAAAGTAAGAGTTGGAACTATTACTTCATGTTTATTCGTTACCCCTGCTAATTGTAAAGCAAGGTGTAAACCTGCAGTTCCACTTTGAACTGCAATAGCTTGTTCAATATTAAGATATCTAGCCATATCATTTTCAAAACGATCAATAAAACTTCCACCAGTAGATACCCATTCATCTTCAATTGCTTCTGTTACATACTTCAATTCATTACCTTTTAAGTTTGGTACGGATAAAGGAATCATAAATTTTCACCCTTAAATATTATAAATATCTGTCTTATATTTTTCTAAATTGTTTCTAAGCCATTCGATTGTCTCAGCTAATCCTTTTTCAAGAGAGTATTCTGACTTCCAATTTGTTAATTTCTTAATTTTTTCATTTGAGCCTAATAGTCGATTAACCTCACTATTATCCGGGCGTAGACGTGTTTCTTCGGTTATTATATTTGCATTAGGATTAATTTGTCTAATCAGTTCATCGGCTAGCTCTCCTATTGAAATTTCTTGTTGAGTAGCAATATTTATTTCTTCACCAATAGTCTTATCTGATTTAGCAATTTCAATAAATCCTTGTACAGTGTCTTTTACATAGTTAAAGTCCCTTGTTGGTGTTAATGAACCTAATTCTATTGATTCTTTTCCAGCGAGAAGTTGGGTAATAATCGTCGGTATAACTGCTCTTGCCGATTGCCTAGGACCATAGGTGTTAAATGGCCGTACAATAGAAAGTGGAGTATTGAAACTTCTATAAAATGATTCTGCAATACGATCTGCACCGATTTTAGTGGCAGAGTATGGGGATTGCCCTTGAAATGGATGACTTTCATCAATAGGAACGTATTGTGCAGTACCATACACTTCCGAAGTAGATGTAATTAATATCCTTTTCGTATCTAAATCACGTGCAGCTTGTAAGATATTTAATGTTCCTTTGATATTAGTGTCAACATAAGAGTCTGGTGAATGGTAACTAAAAGGTATTGCGATTAAAGCTGCTAAATGATAAACTTCATCAATATTCTTCATGGACTCTTTAACTCCATTTGGATCACGTATATCTCCTGTGAATACTTCAACTTCACTTAATACTTTCTTTGAAAATGTATCTAGCCATCCCCATGAATTAAAAGAATTATAATATGCAAAAGCTCTTACATTATGTCCATCTTGAACTAGTTTCTCTGTTAAGTGGGAACCTATAAAGCCATCTGCTCCAGTAACTAATATATTTGCCATATTTATCGTAGTCCTTCCAAGTTATAAAAACTATTATAGTTAATTTATCGGTTATATTTTATTCTTCTTAAGAATTAGTGATATTTTTTAATACTGTTATTTATATATACTAGCATATTTAGAGGCTTCCTAATCAATAGATACTTTTAACGGAGTTTCTTACCAAATATATAGGGATTGGTGGGAAAAAATCTAGTAGGTACATAATTTTAATTATATTCCTTATAGAAAAGGAAAAACAATACATTAGTAAGTATACTATTATTAGTTAACTACAATTAACTAAATGCTATCTCGAATTATTCACTATTATTATTCATATTTACTCAACTTTTACACACATTTAATATAATTCAGGTGAAATATATGTAAAGGTACTTACTTTTTTACTTTAAGAAAGTATTAACTAGAATACATAAGCACCGTGTCTTCTACAATGAACTATGTTTGAAATAATTCACATAAAATATCAGATTAAAGAAACCTTAAAATGCAAAAAAACCAGTGATAATTTGGTGAAACTCTAAGTGTAGAGCCTTCAGCGAAATATGATGAAATCTAAACCATATTTGAAGACAATTCATCGCTGGATAGTATAGTTGTTGGTTTAGATAATAATGTATTTTGACCTTGTGATGAGAATGAATCCTTCTAAAAAATTCTATATAAATACGGGTTTGGTTTGTTTATGAATTAATCAATTGACTAAACTATAGCTTGAGTCGTTGGTGGAAATGATTGTATTGCATTTATATCTCACTATGAAATATGAGGACTTATGTTGATTGATCATTTCCCGCTTAAAAGAAGTAACGAAACATTTATATTTAGAAGTATATTTGGAAAAGGTTTTGTATTGGAGGTAAATAGAAATAGGGTTTAGATAAAATACATATACCAATACTAGGTATCTTAATAGCTACTATTAAATTGTACAATTAATACAGTAGATGAGAATTTATGATAGTTTCAATATTTAAAGAAGAAACAAATATCTTACGCTTGAGGAAAAAATAGAGAACAGATTAATTTGTTGTTTAGCACGATTGAACTGTTTTTTACCTTGTGCATTCAAAAATGCGGTTAGACCAGATGGAAGTCATTCAAAACTTGTAACTGGAATTGATTGCAGATTCAGACGTTTTTTGTCTCCTCCAATTATTAATTATTACTTCACACCTATCAAGTCTATAGCCACGGGGGCGGAGTCATTGGCACAAATCATAGCCGTGATAATAGATTTAGCACCTTCTATCCTCATGGTTCCATTATTATTTGTATTTTCCTCTTCACTTATCTCAATTTCGTACGATATTAATAGTAGGTCAAAAGTTACAATTAGAATTGAAAAAGGCAAACTTATTGAAAAGTAAGGACGCAAAGCTTTGGGTCTAAGGTTGAAAGGACTAGGATTGCCAGGCTGCCAATGATAGATATAGATGTCTTGTTGGCTATTCTTTCGTAAGGATAGGCTTTTTTAATACAAATTGGAGGTCGACAAATGGATAAAACATCATTAATTGGTATTATATTAGGATTACTTGCAGTCGGGGTAGGAATGGTTCTTAAAGGGGTTAGCCTTACCGCTCTTATTAACCCTGCTGCCATTTTAATCATATTAGCTGGAACGGTTGCGTCTGTTATGATTGCGTTTCCGTCAAGCACATTAAAAAAGATTCCAGCACTCTTTAAAATCCTTTTTACTGAAAAGAAAGAACAAACGGTTGAAGATTTAATCGGTCAGTTCTCAGAAATGGCGGATGTTGCACGAAAAGAGGGAATTCTATCTCTTGAAGCAAAAATAATTGATATTGAAGACCCATTTTTAGTTTCTGGTATACAAATGGCGGTTGATGGACAAACACCAGAGTTTATTCGAGATGTCATGCTAGAAAAAATAGAAGCGATGGAAAATCGCCATCAAGAAGGAGCAGCAATTTTCTCACAAGCTGGTACTTATGCACCGACACTTGGAGTGCTTGGTGCAGTTATAGGGTTGATTGCAGCACTTGCAGATATGAGTGATATTACTGCACTTGGCCATGCAATATCAGCAGCCTTTGTTGCAACATTACTTGGAATTTTCACTGGGTATGTGTTATGGCATCCATTTGCCAACAAGTTAAAACAGAAGTCAAAAAAAGAAGTTGAAATAAAAGAAATTATCATTGAAGGTGTTGTGTCCATTACAGCAGGGGAGTCTGCAAAGGTTGTGAAGGACAAGCTTAGCTCGTACTTAACGACGAAAGAGTTGGAGCGAATGAAGGAGCAGAACAATGCGGAAGAATAAACGAAAAAAAGATGACCATCATGTGGATGAGTCGTGGTTACTCCCCTACTCCGATCTATTAACTTTATTGGTGGCTTTGTTTATTGTACTTTTTGCAATGAGTGAAATTGATGTTCAAAAGTATGATGAAATGTCTGCATTTTTTAAAAGTGAATTTTCAAGTGGAAATCAAGGTATTATGGAACACCCTATTCCCGTTCCAGATGTAGAAGAGCAAGAAGAAGAGAATGAAGAACAAGAAGAAGAAAAAAAGCCTGATGATGGACAAACGGAACTAATGAATTTGCAAGAGTTACAGAAAAAAATTGATAACTACATTGTAGATAATAAACTCACGGAATCACTGGAGACTGGCTTATCGGATGAAGGACTAATGATATCCATAAAAAGTGATATTTCATTTGATTCGGGAAGTGCAGAGGTAAATCAAGATGGACGTGAGATAGCACAAGAGATTTCACATCTTCTCATTACGGATCCACCACATCACATCATTATAAGTGGCCATACGGATGATGTGCCACAAAATAATTCACAATATGGATCGAACTGGGAATTAAGTGTAATGCGTGCTGTGAATTTTATGAGTCTTGTTTTAGACAATGATGGTCTCGATGCGGCTAAATTTAGTGCTAAAGGATATGGGGAACATCAACCAATTGTACCGAATAACAGTCTAGAAAACAGAGCAAAGAATCGAAGAGTAGAAGTTCTAATTTTGCCGAACTTTGATATTGGAGAACATGTAGAATAAAAAACATCTAGGAGGAAATTAACCATGAAAAAGTTTTTTAATTTTAAAAGTATCCGAACTAAAATAATACTTGGATTCTCGACTGTTGTATTATTAGGTCTATTATTTTCTGGTTATGCAAATTACACATTAGCTAATATTACACAAGACATGGAAGAAATTTTAGATGAGCAGCTTCCATTACTTATTGCTGATGAAGAAATAGCTTTAAATATGACAAATCGAACAAGTTTACTTCGTGCCTATATTTTATACGAAGATGAACAATATAGGGATTTGTTTGAAGGTTCAATAGAGGAAAGTATTGCACTGGAAGAGGAATTATTGTCGTTAACTGAATCAGAGAAGACCAAAGAATTAATCGCTAAGAAGTTTGAATGGGGAACACTAACAAATGAAGTTTTTGCTGCTTTTGATAGTGGAGATAGAGATACTGCACTTCAAATTATGCGAACGCAGGTTAGTCCATTAGAGACAGAGATTATTAATGGTTTCGAGGAAAATTCTGCGAACAGAGAGAAGTTAATTAATGAACTGGGACAAGAGGTCACAGAAAGTACCGTAAGCAGTGTTATCATTAGTAATGTACTTGGAATTCTAATGCTAGTATTAGGAATTATCATTGCAGTTATTATAGCTAAAGTAATTTCAAAACCGTTAAAACAGGTAATGGAGCGAATGAAACTAATTACCACAGGTGATCTAAGTCAAAAACCACTGGAGACTAAAGGACGAGATGAAATTAGTCAACTTGTTCGTGCTACAAATGAAATGAATGATAGTATGCGTGGATTATTATTTCAGATTCAATATGTCTCCGAAACGGTATCAAGTCAGAGTGAAGAGCTTACTCAATCAACAAATGAAGTACGTACCGGTGCAGAACAAATTGCAATGACGATGGAAGAATTGGCTCACGGCACAGAAACACAGGCAAATAGTGCTGGAGATCTTTCTTCGGCAATGAGTTCATTTGTTGGGCAAGCACAAGAGGCAAATGAAAGTGGTGACCATATCGTTACGGATTCGAAAGATGTACTTCAATTAACAAATGAAGGTAGTAATTTGATGAAGATATCCACAACACAAATGCGTAGGATTGACCAGATTGTTCAAGATGCTGTTGGCAAAGTAGAAGGACTTGAAACTCATACGCAAAAAATTACTAATCTTGTATCGGTTATTAAAGATGTTTCGGATCAGACTAATTTACTTGCATTAAATGCTGCCATTGAAGCTGCAAGAGCAGGGGAACAGGGTAAAGGATTTGCAGTTGTTGCTGATGAAGTAAGAAAGTTAGCGGAACAGGTATCATTATCCGTAAATGATATTACTGAAATCGTAACAAGTATCCAAATGGAATCAACCAATGTTTCTGAATCACTACAAGAAGGTTATAAAGAAGTTCAAATCGGTACAGAAAAGATTGAATCTACCGATGAGACATTCGGTAATATTAGTCATGCGGTTTCCAATATGGTGGAAAGCATTGAAACGATAACGAATAATTTATCAAGTATTGCTGCTAGTAGTCAAGAGATAAATAGCTCTATTGAAGAAATTGCTGCCATATCGGAAGAGTCTGCTGCAGGTGTGGAACAAACGTCTGCCTCTGCACAACAAGTGAGTGGATCCATGGAAGAGGTTGCAGGAAGCTCAGAACAGTTGGCAACATTAGCAGAAGAATTAAATGGAGTCGTAAGTAAGTTTAAGCTATAATTAATAAATAAGGTTGGAAAGCGCAAACCTTATTTCCATATTTTAACCTATCAATTAGAAAACTTTCTATTGCTATTTTTGATAGAAATAGTTTACTATAATTAATAGGTGAAAAGTTATTGTAGGTCAGTTCAAAAATTTGCTTTGGATCTAAGAGTTTTTAAGTGAGATGACGTACTAAAACTCTCACTGAATTAAAGTTTAATTTTATATAAGACAAATTGATAAGGGCAAACTATCTGAAAGGGTAGGACGCAAAGCTAAGGGTCTAAGGTTGAATAACTATGATCGCCTGGTTGCCAAAATGGATTGAAATATTTTGGCTATTCTAATATAGAATAGCCTTTAATTATGGGATAATTCATATTGGCTATTTCTACCATTAATAAAAGAAAAAAATGGGATGGGAGAATCAGCTATGTGTGAGATTACACTAATTAAAGAGAAAGATTTAGTACGGGATATTATTGTAGAAAAACTAGAAGAAAGTTTACCAGAAAACACCTGGAAAGCTTTTGATTCTACGGAATTTAATGAACTAAAAACTATAATTGCTAGTGACTTAGTTATCATCGATTTAAATACAAAAATTGATATTATTGGCACTATTAATTACTTTTTAGAAAAGAATTTACGTGTTGCTATATGGACATCCGATTTGACCAGTGACGTATTAGGTGAACTTTTCAGTTATGGTCTTCATGGGTATTTCTTTAATGGAATGGAATTAAGTGAATTAGTATTTGCAACGAAGATGATGCTAAATGACCAGCAATATATTCATCCAAAGCTATCTACTGTACTATTACAGGATTATGTGAAGTTAACTCGTAAAGAGCCGTATAGACCAGTAGGAATTCTAACGGAACAAGAATGGAATGTTCTAGAGGAGCTTGGTAGAGGGTTGAATAATGGAAGTATTGCTAAGGAATTATACATTTCAACAAGAACCGTTAATAACCATGTAAGTTCCATATTGAAAAAGCTACATGTATCTGACCGTACCAATGCTGTCATAAAAGCAATAAAGAATAATTGGATAACATTATAATTAAAAGGGTTTAGACTCTCTGTGAGAAAAATTCACGGATTGGCTAAACCCTTTCACTTTTAATAAACAGAGCTAAAATAACTAAATCTTTAGAACTAATAATCAGAAAATACTAAATAAACTGTTGAATTTTGATGAAAAACACGTATACTAGATAGTAAGCTTTCTATCGTTTCGTTCATGACATACAAAAGGGGAAATACATAGAGTTAAATGAAAACGTTATCAATGAAAGCTAATACTACATAAAAAAGGGGTATGTACATGAGAAAAATGAAGATAGTGGGACTTGTTGGTATTTTATTAAGTATGGTCCTTGTCCTTGTGGCCTGTAGTGGTGAGGCTAAGAATATAGCTATTGGACCAGCTGGAAGTGCAACAAATACAGTCTCTAAGCTTATTTTAGATGCTTATGGTATCGAAGAAGGAGATTATAATTCATTTGAAGAGGGATTTGGAGATGCAGCAAATGGGGTACAGGATGGAAATATTGATATCTCAATTGGTATTCTAGGTCTACCTGCTGGAAATATTACCAGCTTACAAGCATCTGCAGGTGATGTGAAGATGCTTAGCTTATCTAAAGAAGCGGTGGCTCATATCGAGGAAAGTAGTGCCTATAGAGAATTTACCATTCCAAAAGATGCTTATGATTTCCTGGAAGAGGATATTACAACCGTTACAGCCTACGCTATTTTAATGGGAAATACGGATACCATTAGCGAAGAATTGGGCTATCAATTAGCAAAAGTAATGATTGAAAATTCAAGTGAAATCAGTCATGCACAAGGTGCTCAAATGACACTGGATAATGCATTAAATGGGTTAGAAGATTTACCAATACACCCAGGAGCAGCAAAATATTATCAAGAACAGGGATTAGAATTTGATAACCCAATTGCTGAATTAAATGTTACCGATCAGGCTTCTGAATTAGTATTAGGAACAGGTAGCTCTGGTGGAACTTACTACCCACTTGGGGGAGAAATGGCAACGGTTTGGAATAACAATATTGATGGAATCAATGTAACTAATAGAGAAACAAGCGCATCATTGGAAAACTTAGCAGCAATTCGTGATGGGAATATGGACTTAGGAATGACTGTACATGGCCCAGCAATTGATGCTGTTAAAGGCCAAGGGGACTTTAATGAACCAATTTCCAATGTAGCATTCATTGGTCACATCTACCCTGAAATTATTCAAATCGTAACACGTGAAGCTACAGGAATAGAAAGCTTTGAGGACTTAGTTAAATAAACTTGAATTGTAGTTAGAAATCAAATGTTTCCTAATCAAAAGGAAAGGGATCTTTATTTAAATAGGTCCCTTTCTTTCAAATTTTAACTGATGGGGTGTGGTTGGATGAAAGAAAATGTCACTAAGAAGCCCATTCAAGGTGAACAGGTAGATGCAAAGGAAATCTTAGAAAAGTATGATAAGGAAAGTAACTTTCGATTAAAGCTAGGTAAATGGGCTTGGGTTGTTACATTTTTAGGTGTATCCCTTACAGTTTTCCATTTATATACAGCCTTCACAAGTGTACTGCCCTCACAACAGCAAGGTGCAATTCACTTAGGTACTGCACTTGGAATTATCTTTTTATTATTTCCTGCTAAGAAAGGGTTACAGAAAAAGCAAAGGTCTGTCCCTTGGTATGATGTTGTTTTAGCGTTTGTGGCAATGTATGCGGGATATCATAAGATTATTTTTTATGATGACCTTACACTTGCAACAATAAATGGCTATTCGTTCGTGGATGTTATTGTAGCTATCATTGGTATTCTGTTATTGTTAGAAGCTACTCGTCGTACAGTTGGTGTACCTATTATTATCGTGGCTAGTATTATGATTTTATATGCCATCTTTGGGAACTTCATCCCGACTAAGGTGCTTTCACATGCTGGCTTTGCTGTAAATGATATTTCCACTAATCTTTGGTTTCGTAGTAGTGGGGTATTTGGAACACCAATTCAAATTTCAGCAAAGTTTATATTCCTCTTCCTCTTCTTCGGGGTTATTCTTGTACACACTAGAATTGGACAATTCTTTAATGACCTTGCGTTAGCCCTAACTGGAAGATATACCGGAGGAACTGCAAAAACTGCCGTTGTAGCTAGTGCATTGACAGGGATGGTCTCGGGAAGTTCTGTTGGAAATACAGTATCCTCTGGGTCGTTTACGATTCCTATGATGAAAAAGTCCGGATTTAAGCCTGAATTTGCAGCTGCAACGGAAGCCTCAGCATCTACAGGGGGCCAAATTATGCCACCACTTATGGGGGCAGCAGCCTTTATCATGATGGAGTATCTACAAGTAGATTATTCAAATATTATGTTAGCAGCAGCAATACCAGCTGTTCTCTATTTTACAGGTATCTTTATAGGGACACATTTTGAAGCTAAAAAACTTAAAATACATGGTTTACCAAAATCAGAGCTTCCAAGTTTTATGAAGTTACTCATGAAAAATGGATTTATGCTAATTCCTTTGTTTATCATTGTCGGAACAATACTTGCTGGTTTCACACCGCAACGTGCAGCGTTAATGGGAGTTGTTTCTGCACTCTTAATTAGTTTTATTCGTAAGGAAACACGAATGAATCTTAGACAATTTGTTGAGGTATTTGAACAAGGTGCTCGTGTTGCACTTCCAGTTATTGCTGCGTGTGCAACGGCAGGGATTATTGCTGGTGTTGTAAGTATTACTGGCTTGGGTACTAAATTTGCAGCAGGAATTATCGCATTATCTGGTGGGATTTTACCTCTTGCTTTATTGTTCACCATGATTGCGTGTATCATCCTAGGTATGGGATTACCAACAACAGCTAATTATGTTGTTACAGCAACAATAGCTGCGCCGGTTCTTATCAATGATTTTGGTGTTGCGCCAATTGCTGCCCATATGTTTGTTTTCTATTTCGGTATTGTGGCTGACATTACGCCACCTGTTTGCTTGGCAGCATATGCAGGTGCCGGGATAGCGAGGGCAAATCCGTTTAAATCGGGTGTCACTGCAGTTAAACTAGCAATTGCAGCCTTTATCATTCCATATATATTCATTTACAATCCGATTCTTGTATTAGTAGATGTAACCCCAGTGAAGTTAATTTTAGCAATTACTACTTCCTTATTAGGAATGATGGCGGTAAGTGCTGCGGTAATTGGATTTTTTGTCCGGAATTCAAAGGTTTGGGAACGTCTTATGTTATTTGTTGGTGGAATCTTAATGATTATCCCAGAATTAACTACAAGTATTATTGGAATTGTTATGATGGGTATTATTTGGTTCATTCAAAAGCAACGTAAGGATGATGGTGGAGAGTTGGAGTTAAGAGCAACTGTTTAATACGGTAGGACGAGGAGATGATTGCTTCCTCGTCCTATTTATCTGTTGAAGTAACAATTCCCAATGCAAAATTAATGAGTATGAAATCAATTAACTTCCGCATTTAAAATTTCCTCAGTCTTATGCTTCAAAAAGAACTATTTTTTTGCAAGGGTATGTATAGAAAATAATAAAAAATATGATGGAACGAAATACATCATTCCAATGTCTAATTAACAGAAGTATTTAAAAAGTTGGCCAACTTTTATAGTAAAATGGAAGCGAGAGGAGGGAGCCCGTGTCAATATTTAAATCAGACAGTAAAAATATAAACGAGCAAACCTTTGAAAGATTAATTGTACAAGAACAGAAAAAATTATATCGAATTGCTTACGCTTATGTAAAAAACGAACAAACTGCCTTAGATATCGTGCAAGATACCGTTATTAAAGCGTATAAATCTTTCCATAAATTAAAGGATATGAATCTTTTTTCTACCTGGATTACTAGAATCCTAATTAACACCTCTCTCGACTATTTGAAGCGATCGATTGATGTTATCCCATTAGAAGTTGAGTGGTTTAATTCAGGTTTTAATGAGGAAAACCAATCTATTATGACCATGGATATAGCTTCCGTATTTGAGAAGTTAAGACCAAACCAAAAGACTATACTTTTACTGCGTTTTTACTATGGATATTCAATTCCCGAGATTGCAGAAATAATTAATAAGCCGGAAGGAACGGTAAAATCCCAACTACATAGGACACTTCAAGTCCTTAAGAAGAAGTTAGCGAATGGAGGAGATGTGTATGGAGAAGCTTCGACATGAGATTAGTAGAATGGTAGATGACGTTCCTGTTCCTAATCAGAAGCTTGATGATACGGTGCAAACTGCGCTGATTAAAGCAAAGAAACAGGAAAAACGTTCTTTCTTTAAAAAGCAAAATTTGATAGCTACTATTGCATCGGTATTTGTAGTGGCATTCGGAATATTGTTGCTAAATACGGATCAGGAAACTGCAAGTGGAGATATTGGCAATACTAGTATTTTATACCAGCAAGGTGATGTCGGTTTACAAAGAATGGTGACAGAAGGCAACACCCAGGAAATTGGTATGGAAGTCGAAAATCAAGGGTATAAAGTGATTCTAGAAGAGGGGTATATAGATAATCATCAGATGGCTATTTCCGTTAGAATGGAAACAGAAGATACGATAGAACCCCTACCTGAACTAACGGAATTTACTTATGAATTTTTTGTGGATGGGAAACCTCAAGGGAAAGGGATAATTTTCTATCATACGAAAGAATTAATAACAAATGGAGATACGATTACCTTTGGTTATCCCGAAAAAATTGAGCCGGATTCAGAATTAGCACTTCAAATAACAGAAATAAATGGAGTGGAAGGGGACTGGGGATTTTCATTAAATTTAGATAAGCAAACAGAATTTATCGTGTTAAAGGACATACCCAGTAAAGAAGATGACTTAGGTAATTCGTTTGTTGTGAGATATGTTGAAATGACCCCGACTACATTAAAAATAAATGCTAATACCGATGTGTTGGTAGATTATACTGTGAACGGCTCCAAGGATTTTTCCTTTGAAGTAATAGGAATCAGTAAAGATGGTGAAATGTTTCTATCAGATTCCATTAGTATTTCAAGTTATTTAGATCCAGAAGTCAATACTACTAGACTCGAAAGATATTATGATGTAATTGAAGTTCCAAGAGGAGTAAACGTGTATTCTTATAAGATAATTCCATATATCGTGACACACCAAGGTGTAGAGGTCAAACATGAGCATGGGGAAGGTTTTAAAGCAAATGAACACACTACACCATTCAAGGAAGGAGAAATAATTGGATCCAATTCGGAGTTTAAGGTCGAAAATATTAAGCAAGAAAAAGATGCTACAATCGTAACCTATGAAACGAATACTTTGATACCAAGTTTCCCTACAATAATTAATCGGGAAAAAGACGAATATATTAATGTGGTTTCCTTCAAAAATAATGGAGACAAGGTAGAGGTTACGTATCCTAAAGTAGAGGTAGATAAGAAAACAAAATTCCTATTGTATGAGGCAAGTTACCAAGTATTTCCGGAGTTGGAAACACAAATAGATTTAAAATGATAAATGAGAGGATGTGGATGCAATGTTGTCCGCATCCTCTCATTTGGTAGTTAGGAAAGTATAAAAAACTTTCCGCCGACATAAGAAAAACTAACACATTCGCTTGGGACTTAGCGAATGCGAGTTTTTCTAAAAAGATAAGAAAGTATAAAGTTTTGGCTTTGTTAAGTTCTTGTGCAGGAACAGCCACGTCCAGCTCCAGCGCCCAGGGACTAGCGAGACTTCCCTCGCCTCCGTACGATAAGTCAACATCGACTCCCTACGGTCGTCGTGTTTCCTTTATCTCCTACGGCTCAGTCCAGTCCGTAGTCCCTAAACGGGCGCTTGCGCTTTTGGTCTTTCTAATAAATAGGGTAACACAACCGATTCGACAAAATAAGATTATTTCCGAGGAAATATCCCTTTCCAAAATTTTTAATGCATCAATGAAATGTACCAAGACCACTAAAACTAAACCTTTTCACTACCTTCCTTCAATATGCTATAGTAATGACAGTAACCATTCGGAAGGGGAAACAACTTTGGGGCTAGAACAACAAGAAATAAAAGAAAATCAACTATATAAATTTTTATTAATTACAGGAATTATTTTAGTAGCATTTAACCTTCGACCGGCGATTACTTCAGTAGGTCCATTAATGAGCACAATCCGAGATGATGTTGGGTTGTCAAACTGGAGTGTAGGGTTATTAACGAGTTTACCGTTAATAGCGTTTGCGATTATGTCCCCTTTTGCTGCAAGACTTGGTAATCTATATTCTAATGAACGGATTATATTATGGGGACTTATACTGCTTTTAATCGGAATTTCTATACGGTCCATATCGGTGATGTTCTTATTATTTATCGGCACTTTATTGGTTGGTGTTGGTATTGCTATTTGTAATGTGCTTTTACCTGGAGTAATCAAAGATAAATTTCCATTAAAAGTTGGTTTAATGACAAGTGTTTATTCCACAGCAATGAATATATTTGCTGCTTCAGCGTCTGGTGTTAGTTTTCCATTAGCTAGTGGATTAAACTTAGGTTGGCAAGTTGCATTACTAATATGGGGAATTCCGGTAGTTCTTGGAATTGCAATATGGGTTTATGTTACTTATAAAGGTAGGTCAACTACGCAAGAAAATCAATTACTAACAGAAAATGATACAAATCTTTGGCGTTCGCCTTTAGCTTGGCAAATTGCTTTGTATATGGGATTCCAATCCTTTTTATTTTATGTAACGATTTCTTGGTTGCCAGAGATTTTGCACTCTTCGGGAATGAGCATGGAAACAGCAGGGTGGATGCTTTCCTTTACGCAATTTATTGGATTACCCGCTAGTTTTATTGTTCCAGTATTAGCTGGAAAGTTTGCCTCACAACGTGTACTTGTCGTGACATTAGGAGTTTTATCTGTTTCGGGATTTAGTGGGTTATTACTTGCTTCTTCCTATGTAACCACAGTAATCAGTATTGTTTTAATTGGACTTGCGTTAAGTGGAACTTTCCCTTTAGCTTTAACCTTCCTGGGACTTCGCGCAAGAAATGCCAAACAAGCTGCAGCATTATCAGGTATGGCACAGGCATTAGGATATTTACTTGCTGCAATTGGGCCAATGTTTATCGGGTATTTATTTGATTTAACACATTCATGGACATTACCAATTATCACATTAATTAGTGTAGCTATTTTAGTAGTCCTATTCGGACTTGGTGCAGGAAGAAATAAATACGTATAACTAGGAGAGATATGAAATGAAAAAGTTATTACTTACAGGATTTGAACCATTCTTAGAATTCCCAATAAATCCTACAACAGAAATTGCGAATAATTTAAATGGGCAACTAATTGGAGACTATGAAATTATCGGTGAGGTGTTATCGGTGGATTTCGCAAAGTCCGGAAAACAACTTATTCATTTAATTGAAAAGTATAATCCAGACGCAGTAGTTTCCCTAGGTCTTGCTGGTGGAAGAAATTGCATTACGCCAGAAAGGATTGCGATTAATTGTAATGACGGTCCTGTGGATAATAATGGACATAAACCGAATGGAGAAAGAATTTTTGAAGATGGACCAGATGCTTATTTCTCAAAACTTCCAATCTATGAGATTACCAGTAAATTAGAAGAGGCAGGTTTTCCAGCTAAGATTTCTAATACTGCAGGAGCATACTTGTGTAATAATGTTATGTATCATGGACTTCATTATTTTAAAGGGAAAGGCATGGATCGGCCCTCTGGATTTATTCATATTCCAGCATCCCACGCATTGGCCGTGAAGAAAAATATGCCTAGTTGGTCACAGCAAGATTTAACCGAGGCTATTAGACTAGCATTAACTTGTATATAGGGAATAAAACAGATAAAAATATTCCGCTCTCCTCATTGCTTTCACCAACCAAATATATTAAAATTACTTAGTTGATGAAAACCAGAATGCGAGATGATGAGGATGCCAAGGTATATTTGGCTTTTAGCAATTGCTACGACCATTAGTGTAACTGGTGGTTCTTTTTTATGGCCACTTAATACGATATACATGCATAATGAATTAGGAAAAAGCTTAGCATTTGCAGGCTTTATATTAGCGTTTAACCAAGGTGCCAATATTGTTGGTAATTTAGTTGGTGGTATATTATTTGATAAGTTTAGTGCGTATAAAACGATATTATTAGGAAGCACTCTTTCTACCGGAGCTGCTATTAGTCTTTCCTTTAATCATGACATAGTTGCCTATTCTATTTGTCTACTTATTATTGGGCTTGGTTCAGGGATTACATGGCCAGTTATGTTCGCCATGGCAGGTTCCGTTTGGCCAGAAGGTGGTAGACGGGCCTTTAATGCTATGTATGTAGCCCAGAACTTTGGTGTTGCACTAGGTGCGACGATAGGCGGATATGTAGCAAGCATCTCATTTGATTTAATCTTTATAGCTAATGCATCATTACTGTTCGTCTTTACTCTTATTGTTATCTTTGCATTTCGTGGTATGGATGAAGAGAAGAATCGACATATGCATACCACTGTCTTGGAACAAAGAGGAAAAATTAAAGATAAATCCGCGTTTACTGCTTTACTAATCTTATGCGGTGGATTTTTTGTTACCTGGTTTGCCTATAGTCAGTGGCAATCAACCATTGCGTCCTATACACAGGATATTGGTGTGCCGCTCGAGCAATATAGTGCACTTTGGGCAATTAATGGATTTTTAATTGTACTTGCTCAACCATTATTAAAGCTCTTTACAGATAGGGTTACTTCACCGAAAAAGCATATTTATATTGGTGCAGCGATATTTTTATTCTCTTTTGTCATTGCCATGTATGCAGAGCAATTTACGATGTTTGCAACAGCAATGGTTATACTTACCATTGCAGAAATGCTAATTTGGCCAGCAATTCCAACTTTGGCAAATGAATTAGCCCCACAGGGGAGAGCAGGTTTTTACCAAGGCTTTGTGAATAGTATTGCAGCTTCAGGAAGAATGTTAGGACCGTTCTTAGGTGGATTGGTAGTTGATATATTTAATATTGAAGTATTGTTCTATGGCTTACTCGTAATCTTATTTATTCCATTCCTTACAACAAAGCTTTATGATAAAGGTATACAATCAGAGCAGATTTCTGAAAAACAAGCATAAAGGAGTTTTTTGATGCCGGACATTAAGTTAATTGCATTAGATATGGATGGTACGTTATTAACTACGGAGCATGAAGTTGACAGCCGTACGAAAGAAGCGATACAGAAGGCACTGGCGAAAGGTGTTCATGTAGTCTTAAGTACTGGAAGATCACTCGGTACCAGTTATCCGATTGCAAAGGAACTCGACCTGACATCTTACTTAGTTACTTGTAATGGTGGAGAAATTTGGACAATGAAGAAAGAATTACTGGAACAGCATTTACTAGATGCAGAGATTATGGAAAAATTTTGGAATTTAGGTGTTGGTCTAGGTGTCCACATGTGGATGATATCTACAGAAGGATTCTACCAAGGGGAACGCCCAGACAACTTCTATGATCATAAATGGTTAAAAGTTGGTTATGACTCTTCTGATACGGATAAACTAGAGCAGGTTATTAAAGAGATTTCATTACTTGGTGACTTTGAAATAACGAATTCTCTTCCAACTAATCTGGAAGTTAACCCAAGAGGAGTAAGTAAAGCAAGAGCACTTCATCGCGTATGTAAGGAGATAGGTATTACGATGGAAAACGTAATGGCATGTGGTGACAGCTTAAATGATATTAAAATGATTCAAGAAGCTGGTGTCGGAGTTGCGATGGGGAATGCACAAGAAGCAATTAAAAAAGTAGCAAATTATGTAACAGATACAAACGATAATTCTGGTGTTGCAAAAGCTATTGAGCATTTTGTCCTGCAACATTCTGGTAGGTAATTCCAAGGTCCCTTTCATTCAGCTCAAAAAAAGAGTATAATGGTATTACAACGATGAAAGGGGATGCTGTCATGTCTTTTTCAAGAGGACCAAAAGAGCCAGTCCCAGAAGTTGAAACAAATATTTGGGCATGCACCAGCGATGAGTGCAACGGTTGGATGAGAGAATCATTCAGCTTCAACCAAGAACCAGAATGCCCACTATGTCAATCCACAATGACACAAGAAGTACGCGTACTACCAGAAGTAAAATAAGAAAAACATAACTATAATGAACAAAAGCGCAAGCGCCCGCTTAGAGACGTACGGACTGGACTGAGCCGTAGGAGATAAAGGAAACACGGCGACCGTAGGGAGTCGATGTTGACTTATCGTACGGAGGTGAGGGAAGTCTCGCTAGTCTCTGGGCGCTGGAGCTGGACGTGGCTGTTTATGCACAAGAACTTAACAAAGCCAAATTTTATACTTTCTTATCTCAACAAAAATAAGCACTCCCAAACCAAACACTTGGGGGTGCTTCCTTATAGTTATTGAAGATGAAGTTATTTTTAATTAAAATTTTTGTGGTTGTTCTTGGATCTTAGATGAAGAGAACTAACTAACATTTTTGCTGAGAGCGGCCCGAATACACGAAGACTCCTACGGGAGGACAGGCCTAGTTGAGACCCCGCAAGAGCTTTAGCTCTGAGGAGGCTCAACAGCCGCCCGTGGAAAGCGAAGTGTATTCGGGCCGCGGACAACAAGAGGAGAGTTAATCTCTAATAATTATTGAAATGTAACACCAATGTAAGAATAATTCACCAAGGCAACCACCTATACATAAATTATAGTATAATAATCTAACAAAAAGGATGTGTCTTTTTGCCAAGTCAAATCGGTTACTACGTCAGTGGAAACACAGCAGAAGGCTTTGTAAACTTTCTATCCACCAACACCTCCAACCTCCATCACCACATAATCCTAAAGCACCCATCTAATAAAATAAAAACAACCGTAATAAACGAAATAATAAACAAGTATAAAGCAAATCATGATATTGAAATCCTATATAGCTCCATTGGAAAAGAATATTTAGAAGGCATCGTTATTCGGGATAAAAAAGTAGCAATAATCGACGAAAGAATTGCTACTGAGAATTTAGTTGGGTCGTTTGAAATCGATTTATCATTATTTTCCGTGCAAAATATATCCAATACAGATTTCTCTGAGGATCTAAATAAAATTAACCAATTGACACAAAAAGCCTACGATAACTTTGAAACGGGATTAAAGGTTCATGATGATTTAGAAACAGTTTACATTAAGGAAATGAATTTTGATGTAGCCAATACGATAGCAGAAGAATTTATAGAAGCATTATTTAAATACGTTCCGAAGCAGAATAAAGAATCAACCGTTGTTCATCGATTATTTGGAACGAACACAAGGGATGGCGTAGTGAATGTTGTTCCAGAGATATTAAGCCAATTATCGAAGAAATACTATATCAAAGGGCGTGCAGGGACAGGTAAATCAACTTTTATGAAAAAGGTTATGACGTCAGCACAGGATCATGGCTTTGATATTGAACTTTATCATTGTAGTTTTGACCCTAACAGTGTCGATATGGTGCTAATCCGTGATTTAGAGTTTTGTATTTTTGACAGCACAGACCCACATGAATTTTTTCCGAAAGGACTAGGGGAAGAAGAAATCGATATGTACGAAAAAACTGTTACCCCTGGTACGGATGAAAAATATAAAAAGGAAATAACAGAAATAAATTCACGTTACAAATCATACATGAAAAAAGGTATCATAGAACTAAAAGCAGCTGGAGATATAATTAATAAGATGGAGCAGAAATTTGCGATGGAACCACAAGAAATAGATAAAATAACGTCGTTTATTATTGGAAAAATTATCGAATAATCAGTGGTCCTGTGGGAATTTATCTGCTCACAGGACTTTTTTCCTATCTAGGGACCTTTTCACTAAAAACAGTCAGTAAACTAAAATTTCTCTTGTTTTTTGTTAAAAAATCATGTAAAATTAATTAACTGAAAATTATGAGTAGAATAATAATGGGAGGTGGAAAACGTGATATCTGTAAAGATGCTAAAGCCATATTATATTAAGGCTGACGAACAGTTTGTCCGCATAATTTTGGCCTATCAATACTTTTCTGTAGTGATTAATAAAATAGTATATCAATTTATTCCAGTTGAAGGTAAAGAAATTCGCATCAATCGCAGAACACGAAAAGTGGAAAATGTCGGTAGTCGTTTTGCTTTTCAAAAAGAAAAAGAGATAATTTATTTGACGATGACTGAACTAATCACACTTCCCGATTTTCTAACACAATTACACAATATTGCCAAACCATATTATAATACGGGTCAAGAAACTAATGAGATAAATGCTGAAATTGAGCTTCTAATGGAAGAACTAGAAAAGAAAAATATAAAACGTTTAATTGATAAAGCACTTGATGAAAGAGATGAAAAAACGTTTCGCGAACTTGTGAAGCTGTTATGAACCAAAAGGAGTATGTCCAAATACCTATAAATTCAGGTGGGCATACTTCTTTTGATTTATTTTTATAAACAGATGTTTAATAAAGAGATTATAGGGTATTAAAACATATTACAAATAACATTCCACTTCAGATATTGGGGGAAATAACAATGGTGACAGTTAAATTATTAAAGCCCTATTGTATAAAGACGGATGCTGAAAATATTTATGTCCTTTTAGATGAAGAGCATTTTACCATTTCCATACAGAATGAAATATATCAATTTATACCGATTAAGTCGAAGGAATTTGTCATTAATAGATACACGAAGAAAATTGAGAACCTGGATGCAACATTTGCATTTAAGAAGAATGATAATATTTTTCACTTATCCATGAGTGAATTAATCAATATTCCCGACTTCCTAATTAAATTATATTTCCTTACAAAAGAACACATTAATTATAATCGAGAAGATAATATGAATGATAACGTTGAAGTAATAATTGATGAGTTAGAACATCTAAATGTAAAACGGCTAATTGATAAAGCTCTGGATGAACGTAACGAGGAAGCGTTCTATGATTTGATTGCGATGTTGTAGGCCAATCATTATTCCTTTCAAAACAACACCCCGAGCGGAATAATATTCTACTCGGGGTGTTGTGATTTATTTTATTTTTTCCATTACATCTGTAACTTTCTCTACTACTAATGCACTTGAGCCTTCATCTTGTACTTTCTCCATCATCATGGCAATAATCAGATCTTGATCTTCGGTAGGGTAAGCAACAAACCAACCATTTTCCTCACCATTTTCTTCATCCAACGTGAGCTTTAACTCAGCTGTTCCGGTTTTTCCTGATATCGGGAAGGGTGCATTTTTTGCATATCCTGCAGTACCTTCTGTAACAACATTTCGTAATGTATCTTTAATAATAGTTGCTTGTTCTGGTGTTACTAAATTTTCCTTCCATACTTGTGATTTCTCTTCGTCCATAAGTATGATAGGCTTTATCATTTTTCCATCGTTTAAAAATGATGTGTACATGGTAGCCATGTGCAGGGAGCTTGTTTCAATTTCACCTTGACCGTAACTAGTATTTGCAACTGACACTTCACCTTCTAAATTTCCTGTCGTTGAAACGCTGGAAGGAGAAATGGCTAGATTGATAGGAATTGCCTCATCAAATCCAAATTTCTCTAGACCTGTTACAAGAGCATCTCCACCCATTTCTACTCCTTTCATCGCAAAATAAATATTATCGGAATGAGTCATTGCGGTTAATAAGTTAACTGGGTTTGTATTTGCTACACGGGTTACTTTATAATCTCCCCAGCCTTCCCCATTACCCCAAGTTAAGCCTTCGATTTCAACTTTTTCATCCGGATCAATAACGCCATTTTGAAGTCCGATTGCAGTTGTGATTGGCTTGATAACCGATCCAGGAGCATATGTTGCATTAGAACGGTTAAATAATGGTTGCTCTGGATTGTTCTGTAATTCATCCCAATCCGTTGTTGATATACCATAAACCATTTTATGTGGATCGAAGGAAGGGCTGCTGACTAGTGCAATGGTTTCCCCTGTCTTTGGTTGTATTGCAGCGGCAGTTCCTGGTACACCATCAAATGATAAATAAAGTTCCTCCTGGGCCGTACTATCAATAGTCGTGTAAATACTTTCGCCATTTTGAACTTCTATTTCAGCTAATACATCGTCATCCTGGCCTTCTTGCTCAATGTAAATCTTCACACCTTTTTTACCCTTAAGTTTATCTTCATAAAAACGTTCCAACCCAGTTTTTCCAATGATGTCATTAGCGGAATAAAGTTCTGGATCCTTTTCTTCTAAATCTTTATCTGTAACTTTTCCAACATAACCAACTAAGTGGGAAGCTGCTTCCCCTAATGGATAGATACGTCCTAATGCAGTCTGGCCCATAACGCCATCTATTTGAAAAAGTTGGTCAAGAATTTTGTTATCGGTCTTAGGAATTTTCTTATCTAAAGGTACAAACATATCTGGCTCTACCCAATCAGCATCTAGTGCCTTATCAATGGACTCAACTGAAATATTTAAGATAGAGGCAATCTTTTTCTTGCCATCCTCAGGATTATTACCGAGTTTTTCAGGGATAATACCGATATTCCATACCTCACCATTCCATGCTAATGGAATTCGATTTCGGTCTAAAATTTCCCCGCGCGCCGGTTCTGTCGTTGCTATTCGAATATCTCCACCATCCTTAATTTGGGGGAAGATAAAGCCAGGATCCCATGTAAGGAACCAATTCTTTTCTTCTTTTTCTCCTTGTTGCACTAGTGTGGCTTCGTAATCAAAGGAAATAGGACCAGCTAAGGAGTCCATCTTCACGGTAAATGGTAAAGTTGCGGTTCCTTCTTCTATCGCTGTTTCAAGTTGCTTTTCCGATAGCTTTTTATAAGAAACTTCTACATTTTCTATTTCTAAGTCTTCATAGACTTTTTGATAACGATCTATGTATTGATCGGTTGGATAAGCTTCTTTTGACTCGGGAGTTAGCATGTCATACATACTTTTAAAGTTGTTCTCACTCCAAAGTTTTGCATAATCATCAAATCGTTCATGTGGTGTTATTTCATCCTCTGAACATCCTGCAATGAACAAAAGAGAGGTAAAAATAATAATTAAAAGACGTTTCATTTCCATCCCCCTAGTTAATGAGTTTATTTATACACTTATTATACCACCTATGTAAAATGATAAAGAACAAAAAAGTCACCTGAAATTTCTAAAGCGTATAAAGGTGCAGCGATTTAAGCCATGGATTGTACTGATAAGAAAAAAGAAGAACGGTTATTGAATTTTCCGAATCTTATGCTAGAATAATTATAGAATTTGTGAATGTGCTTATTTATACGTATTTGGCAGCTTTGTAGAATAAGTTTGATGGGAAGATAAACTAAATTTTTATTTAAAGGCCAAGAGCACCCGTGACTTCAGTCATGGGATGAATTGGCTTTCTTTTTGTGAAAATCAGTATACAAACATATGTTCTGTTTGATAGAATATATTTACAGGAGGTGATTAAACTTGGAAGAGGAAAAAGAGACCAATAAACGATATAGAACCTATCAAATTCATATTAAGAAGGGACATAAGCTGTATGCCTACTTCAACGAACTTACGTTAACTAGTAATAATTTGTACAATACGACCAATTTTTACATCAGGCAAGTCTATACCGCTTTTAAACAAGGTAACGTTCTACAACCCCTACAAAAAGAAGTGATGGATTCCATCACACTTAACATTGGAAAAATGAATGGTAAGCAGCACAAGGCATATTTAAAAAGATTAAATAATGAAATGAAAAAACCAGAAAATGAAAGAAAAGAAGTAAAAGAAAATCTTTTCACACTCCCCACCAAAGAATCTTCCTTCATTGGTTTTAACTTCCTAGATTGTTTGTTTAAGACGATTAAACAAACGGATTATAATTCTCTACCAGGACAAATCAATCAACAAGTAATAAGAAATGTTGTTCAAAACTGGAAAAGCTTCTTTACTAGTTTGAAAGATTATAAAGCGCATCCAGAAAAGTACAAGGGCAGACCTTCCATTCCAGCATATTTACCAAAGGGTGGGCGAAAAGAAATTGTTTTGTCCAATCAAATTTGTAAGATAAAGGATGGTAAATACCTACAATTTCCAAAGACAAACATACAATTAAACATTGGTAAGCTAGCACAACTAGAAGGTACCTATCAACAGGTGAGAGTCGTTCCGAAATATAATGAATTCACAGTTGAAGTGATATTTTTAATGAAAGAAACAGAAGTAATTGTTGCAAAAAAAGAATCTTGTATGGGGATTGATTTAGGATTAAACAATCTAGCTACAGTTGTGTTTAATACAGGCATTTCTCCGATTATTTTTAAAGGTGGAAAAGTGAAGTCGATTAATCAATGGTACAACAAATTACGCAGTCATTATTATGCCGTTTTACGAAACGGGAAGTCTCCAAAAGAAGGTAAGTATGATTCGAAAAGACTAATGAACTTAGACAAAAAGAGGTACCGTAAAATAAAAGATTTCTTCCATAAAGTAAGTTATAATATTGTAAAAGTTGCAAGAGAAAACGGCATTGATACGATCGTCATTGGAAAAAATAGTGATTGGAAACAAGAAATAAATACCGGCAAACGAAACAATCAACATTTCGTTCAAATTCCACATACATTGTTGATTGAACTAATTACATACAAAGCGAATGACATAGGTATTGCTGTTATGACAACAGAGGAAAGCTACACGTCCAAAGCAAGTTTTTTAGATGAAGACGATATTCCGACCTATCAAGTGGGGAATAATGAAACATATACTTTCAGTGGGAAGAGAATCAAACGTGGCCTCTATCGTTCTAAACATAATAGGTTGATAAATGCGGATGTAAATGGTGCAGCAAATATTGTAAGAAAAGTAATTCCGAATGCCTTTGCAAACGGAATAGCGGCGATGTGTTCCTCGCCTCTTGTGGTCAATGTGCACTAGCACCAACCCAGAAACCCGTGACTTGAGTCATGGGAGGTTCATGAAGAACTCCATGCTTATAAGCAAGCAAGCATTTGCTTCAAACACGCATTTATCGCAAGTGAAAAAGTACGTCAGCGTATGAGTAGCTAAGGAAGCAGGGAAAACGTAGTAGAAATGAGGAATGTTATGAAGGACATTTGGAGCAGTTGGAAAAATCCAGCGATTTTATTATTATCCATCGGTTTTTCTAGTATCGGGGATTTTATTTATTTAGTAGCAATTAACATTATCGTATACCAATTAACAGGGTCGGCAGCTGCGGTTGCAGGACTTTGGATAGTTGGTCCACTGACAAACATTGTTACAAAGTTCTGGACTGGTAGTTTTATTGATTTTCGTAGCAAGAGAAAAGTAATGATTATTACATACATAGTAAGAGCGGTGTTCATCTGCATCATTCCATTTGCGCCAAATATGGCCTTTATTTATGGAATATTGGTTGTATTAAGTGTCGCAAAAGCATTTTTCAATCCATCTTCTATGACGTATGTTACTATTCTAGTTCCAAAGGGACAAAGAAAGCGTTTTAACTCAATTCGATCTTTTACAAGTTCTGGAGCATTTATTGTTGGTCCTGCAATCGGTGGGGCGCTAATATTAATAACCTCAGTTGATACTACATTATGGATAAATGCGCTTTTCTTTCTGTTTTCTGCAATTTTATTACTCTTTCTATCTGATAAAGAAAACATTGATAAAGAAACTATTCCAACATTGTCTTTTTCTCAAGTGATTCAAGATTTTACTATAGTTCAAAAATTCATATCTCAAAATAAATATGTCACGTTTATTTATCTTGGATTTATTATGGTTATGCTTTTTTCCTTTGCTATGGATGCTCAAGAAGTTGTCTTTACCCAACAAGTTATAGGGCTTTCCGAGATGGAGTATAGCTTATTGATTAGTATAACAGGAATCGGTTCTGTGATAGGTGCCATGTTATTGTCACTTTTCTCCAATTTTTTTTCACTCAGATATATGATTGTCATTGGTGTCACCATGATGACAATAGGTTATGTAATCTACGCATTTTCATGGTCATTTGCATCAATTGTAGTTGGATTTGTAATCTTAGGCTTTTTTAATGTATTCCTTAGTGCTGGTATTACGACTTTCTACCAAAACAATGTTCCAGTAGAAATAATGGGCAGAGTAACAAGTATCTATCAATTGATACAAAGTGCTATTCAAGTAGTATTCATACTAGTAATTGGATTTGCTGCAGATCTTGTTTCATTAAGAATTACAATCATTACGTTGGCACTTGTTATGTTTATTTCATCAATAGTCTTTTCAATTTCAGTATTGAAGCCAAAGAAAATAATGTATTACGGGGAAAATCAAAATGAAATCAAAAGAATAAAAGTTTAAATTTTTAAAATTCCCCCAATAAATAGAGGGTTTCTACTGAATGGAAAATAGCTTAAGTATGAAACAGTTTAAGAAAAATAGTAGATGAGTAGGAGGAAATAATGAATAAGAGATTAAAGAAAAAAATGGGAAGCAGGCATAATTTAGTAAAACGAGCTGAACGACAAAAACAAAAAAGAAAGGGATTGAAATATATAGATTTTGCGCTTATCCCAATGGGAGAAGCAGATAAATTTAGATTCGATAAAGAGGGGGATAAACTTGATTATCCATATGCTACACACTGGTTTATCGAAATTTCTCCTAGTATACATTATTATAAGGAGCGCTATATCATTTATGTTTATCCTTGTACAAGTAAGGGCAGAAGTGATACAAATCATTTTCTTGAAATAATATATGCAGGAAATCCTGATGAGATAATCTCGATTTTCAATAAAACAGTAGATGATATGAAAAATGATAAACATATAGCTAGTTTTTGGGATACTGATTCTCCATTATTTTAATCAACTAATAGGTAGCATTAGTGTGGTGAGGTAGTTTTATAATAAAAAGTTTAAAGGAGCCTAATGTATAAGCTCCTTTTCTAATGAATAATATTGTGATTTTAGTGTATTTCTGATTGTGAATTCACCTGTGATTTTAACTTTATTTTGCTTCCATATGGGTTTTGATTTCCGATGATATTCGAGTGAATTCTGATTCTGGAACAATGTAATACCAGGTTGACCCAATAATTTGACCACTTCCTGAGATTTCCATTGTATCAATATTTGCTCTCGTACCTAGGTAGTTTTTAAATAAATTTTGGATGTTCTTCATTTGAAGGTCCGTATTTACATTGTCACCTAGGATTTCAAGAATATCTCCAACTTTTGTTATACTGGTAAAACTTGCTGCTTCATTCATTGCTGCTGTAATAACTGCACGTTGTCTATCATTACGCCCCATGTCTCCTCGTGGGTCATTTTTACGCATTCGGACGTAGGATAGCGCTTCTTTACCATTTAATTCAATTTCACCAACTGGAAAATGGATACCATCTTGTGTGAATTCCATGTCATTTGTTACTGTAACGCCTCCAAGTACATCTACACCTTGCTGGAAACCTTCCATATTGACCTTCCCATAAAAATGAACGGGTAGATCGAATGCTTCTTCAACTGTTTGAACAGATAATTCTACATCACCAAATGCATAGGCATGGTTTATTTTATCCATTCCACGACCTGGGATATTGACGTACGTATCGCGTGGGATACTTAACATTTTCATCGAGTTCGTATTTGGATTTAAGGACATAAGAATCATCGTATCGGAACGTCCTTTATCCCCGGCACGTTGGTCAACCCCTAGTAATAGAACATTTAATGATTTCTTATCTTTAAATATGTCTGTAATTTCTTTCTGGCGTTCTGGGTCTTGGTCCCTTTCTAGTGGTTCATGCATGTCTCCAACTGTGTCATGAATTTTATCCCACACATACCATGCAAATCCTCCACCAACTAGTAAAAATGCTAGGATAATTCCCCCAACCCAATATGGCCATTTTCTTTTTTTCTTTTTCTTATTCTCAACTCTTGATTCAGCCATTTTACTTCTCCTTATTTTACTAACATTTGGAAATAATTATATCGAATCCTGTCGTTTTAGTCTATCTCAAACTTGGAGACATTACTCATTATTTTTAGAAACGGGATGGGCTGTAATAATATATCGATCTGGTGCATTACCAATAAAGTTAAAAGGATAGCAAGTAGTTAGTGTTAATACTTCATCAGGTGCAGTTGGTGCAATAACCGTTCGATCGTCCGCACTTACAATAAACGTATCGACTATCTCATAAGAAAAATCCCCATAAGGCAATTGTACTGTTAGGATGTCTCCAAGCTCTAATTCACCCATGCGACGAAAAACGGTCTCACGATGGCCGGATAAAACAATTTGGTCATTTTGAAGTGGATAGCCTGTTCCTTTATAATGCCCAACCCCCATTGCTAACTCATCTGGATCTGTTCCTTCTACTATAGCAAGATCAGCGTCTAGTTTAGGGATATGTAAAAGACCAACTGTTTCTCCTGTAGCAGGATCAAAGTCATCAGGAAAAGTTGCTTCTGTTTCTTTTTCATTTTGTTCTTTTAATGAGGATTCCTCCAGTAGTGATTTAGCCTCTGCTAATGCTTTATTTTGATTATGATTTGTTTGTATGTATTCATAGATGCCAATTCCAATAAAAATCAAACCGACTAATATGATAAGAAAGGCAATTTTTTTCATTTAGGACATACTCCCTATTATTTATTTTTTTCTTACTATTCATTGTACCACATTGGAAAGTGTTTTAAGACTTGTTACGACGCTATTTTAATACATATTTTGTTCTTTATAAAGAAATAAATGTTCTTTAAAAAGTATGAAATTTTAAGGAATTAAAAGGAAATCTAAGCAAAACAGAGCAAACAATTCAAAAAAGGTAAAATTCGGCTGAATTTGGAGTTTTTCTTTCTAAGTAAAATATCCTATACTTCAAATCAAGGTTGTTCTTAATAAGGAACAAAAAACGTCTTATTAAAGAACAATAGTGTTTAACTAGTTAGATACATAAGGGAAGATAAAAAAATTCAAAATTATCTTCTTCGTACGTTTGGATCAGCGCAATCTAAACGCACATCGTTCTTTATAACGAATAATAGGGAGGAATTTGAGAATGAGTATTAAAAAGAAATTAGGTATGGGTATTGCATCAGCTGCACTAGGAATCGCATTAGTTGGTGGAGGAACATTTGCATACTTTAGCGATACAGAAGTTTCTAATAATAGTTTTGCTGCAGGTACTTTGGATTTAGCTGTAAATCCATCGGTAGTTATTGATGTTGATAACTTGAAGCCTGGAGATGTAATGGTTCGTGAGTTTGCACTAGAGAATAATGGTTCTTTAGATATTTCTTCCATTGATTTAGCTACTGCATATAATGTTGTCGATGCAAATGGTGATAATGTTGATGACTTTGGTAAGCACATTAAAGTTTTATTCTTAGAGAATGCTGATAAGACTGGTGACGGTTGGGTTATTGGGGACTATAATGATGTAATCTCAGAGACTACATTATACGATCTGCAAAATATGACTCCAGATGCAACTGAAAACTTACAGTCTTGGATCACTTGGTTACTTGGACTAAATGGTGAAGATAGTGGGATGGCTGCTGGAACTAGTGACGAAATGTACGTAGGATTTGAATTCGTTGATAATGGTGAAGATCAAAACGAATTCCAAGGCGATGCTTTAGAGCTTGAGTGGACTTTCACTGCTCATCAAACTGAAGGCGAACTTAGATAATATTTTTAATAAAAGAGGAGAACTAACCCTTCTCCTCTTATCCTTTTTTTATAAATCATACATAAATTTACAAGTCATCGATTAACTATGAAATAGTAAAGGTCAAGACGAAAACATATTCCATGGTTCTTGTAGTGACTTTCGATTGAGTGTTGATGCGGGCAAAAGAATGGGATTGTATGGGAGAAAGGTGGAGGGCCTTTTTTCGACCATAGAAAAACATTATTTTGTTTTCTTAAGATTTTGCAAGGCTGCAATTTTTAATAAAGCAAAATAAAGTCGTCTTAAAAGGAGGGAAGGCCTTTGGAAATGAGTCGCCTTCAAAAACATAAGAGACAAAAGAAAAAGAAGTTAGTACTAATGAGTAAAGTTGTTGTTGCGTTTTATCTGTTAATCTTTTCCTTTAGTTATTTAACGGGGGGAACCATTGCCTATTTTAGTAATGCAAATCAAGCTACATTAAACTTTGGTGCTGGTACATGGTTTGATGGAAGTAAACTAAAATTTGTAGGCAATAGAGGAACTAATGTTGACCAATCTTGTCCTATCGTTGAGATCTCAGCAGATTTTAAAAATGTTGGGCATAAAATGCAAGGTCCAGCAGAATATGAGATTTACTACACAGGGGAAGAAAGTAAAGGGAAAGGTGCACCAGAAAAACATGGTACTTCAATTTTTAAAGGAGAATTTAATGCTCTTGATAAGGATGAAGTAATTACTCTCTCATTTGAAGCGAAACAAGAAGGATTTTATGTATTTAAAGTTTACCAACGTGAAGGTTTTGAAGCGAAAGGAAATGAGAAAGCAGAAATCTTTAGTGACAAATTTATCATTCAATGCAAAGACGGTAGTGAAAATAACGAGAAAAATACAGAGGGTACGGAACAGGATACTAACACTAGCAACGAAGACATAGGTGAAAATTCACAGGAAAAAGAACCTGTAAATGAAGAAAAAGAAGAAGTAGGAGAATCAACTGAAGAGCCAGTTAAGTCAGATACTCCACAGCAAGATCCACCTGGGGATGACAGTAATCAATCAAATGAACAAAATGACAATGCTGCAAATGATGTGCCAGAGAACCAAGATAATACAACAGAAGAATCACTAGAAGAAGAAACAACTAATACGAACAATCAACCTGTCGAGGAAGGTGAGACAAATGAATAAAACGATTAAGAAAAGAATATTAAATATCATTAATCATGTAACGACAGTTGTCCTGTTCTTACTATTAATTAGCATGACATTCTTCGTCATTTCATCAAAAGCATCTGGTGGAGAACCTGAGGTATTTGGCTACCAGTTAAAGACGGTTCTTTCTGGTTCCATGGAGCCAGGTATTAAAACCGGTTCCATCATAGCCGTCAAACCTGGTGGAGATATGACACGCTTTAAACCAGATGATGTAATCACGTTTATGGAGGAAGATGGTAAGCTAGTAACCCACAGGGTGACTGAAGTAGTTGCCAGTGGCGAAAGTGTTATGTATCGGACAAAAGGGGATAACAACAATGCAGTGGATATTAATCCAGTACTATCTGAAAATGTAGTTGCAGAGTATGAAGGGTTTACTATACCTTATGTAGGTTATTTTATTAACTTTTCGCAGTCTAAAAATGGTGCTTTACTTCTATTAATTCCTGGTTTCCTTTTACTCGGATATGCTGGAATTACCATCTGGAGAGCCATTCGAGAAATAGACTTGCCAAAAGAAAATGCTAAGGAAGAAAAAAGTGTAGTTTAACGTAAATAGGATGTTAAATCTTGCCTGTAGAGGGGGCAATCAAATGAAACGGATTTTGTTAATTATCATATTTGGTGTGTTGTTAAGTATTATGGTTAGCCCCATAATAAGTTTTGCTGACGATTCAACAAATACGGATGATAAATACGATATTGACTTAAGTCTTTCTCCTGGAGAGGTATTGTTCAATATTGACAATATGAAGCCAGGGGACTGGGCTCCAAGAGATATTGTTATTAAGAATAATGGAAAACTTGATTTTGAATATCAAATGAGTATTAAAAATGAAGGCGCTGAAAAGCTATATAATGAACTGTTATTAGAAATTAAGGATGCAAAAACTACATTATATAATGGAAAGCTATCGGATTTCGATAAGCTTCCACCAAGATTCCTTAAGGCAGACAATAGTGAGGAATTAGAGCTTACTATTCGTTTTCCAGAACATCTTGGCAATGAATTTCAGGGACTTGGCGTAAACTTCTTATTACAATTTGTGGCTGAGGGAAGTGAAACTCCTACCAATCCGGAAGATCCAGGCGAGGATAATGAACAACCAGGTGGATCAAAAGATGATTCTGATAAAGGTAAAGGTGGAACAGATAAGGACGTTGAAAACGTTAGTGGAGTTGTAAATAATAATAGTTCAGGAGGAGGAGAACTTCCTGATACAGCTGCAAACATGTTTAATTTAATGATAATTGGTGTCTATTTACTACTTGCTGGGGCACTAATATGGATGATTTCTAAAAGAAGAAAGACCAAGGTTAGGAGAATATAATAGCGTTTTGCATTTTTTTACAATATTTATAACTTCCTCCTACAAAACTAGTTGTATTGTGACAAAACAAGACACACAATTCGTACTAGTTCTTTAGTATAATAGTTATAGAATATATTCCATCTATACAAAGGCAAACCTGTTGAAAGATGGGGACGCAAAGTTACAGATCCAAAGCTTTAGGCTTTGGATGGCTGGACTACATAGATAGTATGTAATGGGGGATGGGGAATTGAATAAAGTGAAAAATGGGCTAAAACTTGATTATGAATGGATAAAATTAATCAAGGAGGCAAAGAACCTAGGTATGACCGTTGAAGAAATCCGTCTATTTCTTGCAGAAGCGAAATGAGTTCCATACTACTTTAGTTGTAATTTTTGTACTTTATATAGAACTGCTCACCCATTTGTGATATAATTTCGCTTGAAAGAGGTGAGTCGACTTGATCGGAGAAAAAATAAAACAACTACGTAAAGAAAAGAAAATGTCTATATCTGAACTTGCTGAAAAAGCTAATGTTGCAAAATCATATTTGAGTTCAATCGAACGAAACCTCCAGTCGAATCCATCCATCCAGTTTATCGAAAAAATTAGTACCGTTCTAGGTGTTTCCGTAAACGAACTAATAAATGAAGGTGAACCATTAGAACTAGAAGATTTAGACGGTGAGTGGCTAAAGATTGTTAAAGAAGCCATGCAGTCAGGTGTAACGAAAGAAGAATTTAAAGATTTCCTTGAATTTAATAAATGGAGAAAAAATCAAAACTAAACCGTAGAATACTACGGTTTTTTATTTTGTGCTTTTTTGGTATAGTAAATTAAAACATATAAAGTACGGTGGATACATGCAGAAGAACTATTTTTATTGGCTTTTGCCAACAACATGGATGGCAATTATATTCCTTTCGTCATCTACACCATATGAAAAACAGGATATCAAACCATTTCTTTCTAGTAAACTTGATTTTTCATTTTTAGAGCCTTATTTTAGCTGGATTTCTTTTCATTATCATCATTCTGAGGTAAGCATGGATGCTCTTGGAGTGAATGGGTTCATTGAATTTTTCATTCGGAAAGGTGCTCATTTTGGGACTTTCTTTGTTTTAATGTTTCTTTTTTGTATTGCTTTCCAGAAAACAGTAAAATGGCAAGTACAAAAAATTATAGTTATCTCATTTTTATGTACAATTGCATATGCTATCTTAGATGAAATCCATCAAGGATTTACTCCAAATAGAACCCCTTATGTTGGGGATGTATTAATCGATGGCATTGGTGCTTTCACAGCGTGCTTGATTCTAATGTTCTGGATAAAAAGAAAAAAATGAAAAATGTCATAATTTGTTAATGAATTTTATGAATTTTGTGGTATGATTAGTTCTGTAATCCTATAACACTTGGTCAAGGCGGTAATGGAATGGTTGAACGCGAATTTTTTAAAAATATGATGAAAAAAGTTATTGATGATACAGAAAAAAATAAAATCCGTTCTTCGGATGAATTAATCCAAACATTAATCAAAGAATTAAATGATCAAAGAATGATTACTGAGAGTAAACGAATGATAAATTAATCAAAAGGGGGCTATATCCATATTCATGGTATAGTCCTTTTTTAGTTGCGAAACTGGACATTAGGATAAGCCATATGCTAATTTGAAAAGGTACTTAAGAAGGGAAGGAACTAGACATTGATGGAAAACAAATCACTATTAATAAAAAATGTAAACATATACTTAGAAGATGAAAAAATAAATCGAGGTAAACTTTTAATCACACAGGGAAAAATTAGTGGTATTTTTACTGAAGAGGAACAACCTACAAGCTATCCTAGCCATTTTAAGATCCTGGATGCTGAAGGATTAAATGCTGTTCCTGGGTTTATTGATGGACATATCCACGGTGCAAATGGTTCTGATGTAATGGATGGTACGGAGGAAGCTCTTGATTCAATTGCTAAGGTTCTTCCGCTTGAAGGAACAACAAGTTTTCTTGCAACAACTATTACCCAATCCAAAGAAAATATTGAACATGCACTGGTGAATGTGGCAAACTATCAATCAAAAGCAGGCTATGCTGAAATAATTGGTATTCATCTAGAAGGTCCCTTCATTGAAGCAAATAAAAAGGGCGCACAACCGTTAGAACATATACTAAAACCTGATATTGAGTTATTTGATAAATGGCAAGCACTATCTAGGAATAATATTAGGACGATTACCATGGCACCTGAGCATGATGAAGATGGTTCATTTATTCGTTATTTAGCAGAAAATAACGTTAATATTTCTGCAGGGCATACAGATATTGACTTTGCAGGGATGAAGGAAGCTGTATCGCGTGGTGTTAATCAGGTTACCCATCTATGTAATGCAATGAATGGTATTCATCATCGTGATATTGGAGTTGTTGGAGCTGCCTTCTATTTAAAAGAACTACATGCGGAGTTAATTGCGGATGGAATTCATGTTGCACCAGAGATGTTGCAGTTGATTTATGATCATATGGGTAGTGAGAGATTACTTTTAATAACAGATGCCATGCGTGCAAAATGCTTAGCAGCTGGTGTTTCTGAACTTGGAGGACAAAAGGTGCTTGTAGATGGAGATCGAGCTGTTCTTGAAGATGGCACGTTAGCCGGTAGCATTTTAAAAATGAAACAAGCTGTGAAAAATATGTTGAAGCTTGAAGAAGTTGAATTTGAAGATGTAATCAAAATGGCAAGTAGTAATCCAGCTAAACAATTAAACGTTTTTGATCGTAAAGGTAGTATTGCGGTAGGAAAAGATGCTGACATTTTATTAGTAGATAATACATTTGCAATAAAGCATACATTTTGCCGCGGTATGATGGCAGATTCCTTGAGCTAAACAGTTCTTATTTCCATGCAGGTTAATTGGTTTGTAAGACCACATGGACTGAAGTTTTACTCTATACTTTGATGATAAACATGGCGTTCCGATTAAAGGAGCACCATGTTTTATTGTATAAAGTATTGTTTTCCGGTACCAGTTTGCTAAATTATTCCTTTGTACTCTCCACTTCAATCTCCACATACTTCACTTCAATAGGTTCGATTTCAGCCTGTCCGCTTGTCAAATCAATTATCCAATCCTGAAAGGCCGTTTCCTGTCCATCTTCCACAAAAACAATACACTCTACATTCTCTAAATAATTAATGGTTTCTAGTATATGTTCAGAATTCCGTAGTTCATTTTCTAATTTTCCAAGTAATGTATATTCTATTGTGACCTTGAAACCTTTCATTAATTGTCTTTTCATGATGCCGACTGCATTTATTGCTTCAGAGGTAGAACTACCGTAGGCACGGATTAGTCCACCTGCTCCAAGTTTTATTCCACCAAAATATCGTGTTACAACAACAGCGGTATCTTTAAGATTTTGTTTTTTAAGAACTTCTAGCATCGGTACCCCAGCTGTACCACTAGGTTCACCATCATCGTTTGCTTTTTGAATTTGGTCATGCTCCCCAATAATATAAGCAGAACAGTTATGTGTAGCATCATGATATTTCTTCTTCATTTGTTGTATAAAAGCTTGTGCTTCTTCTTCTGATTCAACTCGTTTAACGGTACCAATGAACCGTGACTTTTGAATGATAATTTCATGTTCTCCACCATCTTTTTTAATGGTAAAATATTTAGATAACACTGGAATAATCCTCCTATATATCCGATTTTAGTAATATTCTAATAAAAACATGTTTAATAATAGAAAAGTTTGGGTATTAACTACTAGAGTTTAATAAATATTTATACACTTTTATAAAAATTTTCTATTAAACCCTATAAAAAAAACGTAATAGCACGTATAATTATACCATAGGTTGGTGAGTGCTGATGGCAGTGAAAACTAGGGATAAAGATTTAGACTATATCCTTGATGAAATGGTTGATGTCGTTGAAAATAGTAAGGGCGAGATTTTTCATATAAGTGAAGAGGCTCGTTCGGAGCATGAGCGTTTGCTTATGGAATTAGAGTATACAAAGCAAAAAGTTCTTGACTACATAGAGGACGGAGATAAGCTTGAGCAAAATGTTCGCTATTCTAGAAGACGTTTATCGGAAGTAAGCAAGTATTTCGACCGTTATTCTGAAGAAGAAATCCGTGAAGTTTATGAATCTACACATGAGCTTCAAACCAAGCTAGCAATGCTTCGTCAAGAGGAACGGGCATTACGCATGAAACGTGATGACTTAGAAAGAAGATTACTAAACTTAGATAATACCATTAAGCGTGCTGAGAACCTTGCAAACAAAATATCGGTAATACTCAACTACTTAACTGACGACTTTAGGCAAGTAAATGAAATGATTGCAGAAGCAAAAGAGAAACAAGAATTTGGTTTGAAAATTATTGAAGCACAAGAAGAAGAACGTAAGCGTATATCAAGAGAAATTCATGATGGACCTGCTCAAATGCTAGCGAATATTTTGCTTCGTTCAGAACTGGTGGATCGTACATTTAGAGAAGGTAGTACAGAGGATGCGTTAGCTGAGATAAAGAGTATGCGTAAAATGGTTCGCACATCACTTTACGAGGTTCGCCGCATTATTTATGATTTAAGACCAATGGCACTTGATGACTTAGGGTTAATTCCTACTATTAAAAAATATATAAATACCACATCTGAATATAGCAATATAAAAATAGAATTTACTTCTATTGGGGAAGTAAAGCGAATTAATCAAAAATATGAAATTGCCTTTTTTAGATTAGCACAAGAGGCAATCCAAAATGCTGTTAAACACGCAGAAGCTACTTTAATTACTGTTAAAATGGAAATTTGCAAGAGAAACATAAATCTAGTAATTTCCGATAATGGTAAAGGCTTCGATCCTACCATTAAAAAAGATAAATCATTTGGCTTAATGGGAATGAAAGAGCGTGTAGAGATGTTTGATGGTATAATGGAAATTAAGTCAACTATTGGATTGGGCACAAAGATAGCAATACGAGTTCCTTATGAAAGAGCTCTTCTATAATAAAACAAATAGAGATAAATGATTGTTGTCTATCATAGAGCGTAATAGGTAAATTTAAATATTGCGTATTGGGGAGGAAAAGACAATGAGTTTCGAAAAAACAGTTAGTATCGTATTAATTGATGATCACAAGTTGTTCCGTGAAGGGGTAAAACGTATTTTAGAGTTTGAACCATCGTTTGATGTTGTGGCAGAGGGTGATGATGGTAGCATGGCTGCTAAGCTTGTGAAAGATTACAACCCAGATGTTATTTTAATGGACATTAATATGCCAAACATGAATGGTGTACAAGCTACTGCTGAGTTGGTTCGTAATCATCCAAATTCAAAAGTAATCATTCTTTCTATCCATGATGATGAAAGTTATGTAACCCATGCCCTGAAAACAGGTGCACAAGGATACTTATTGAAAGAAATGGATTCGAATTCATTAATCGAAGCAATTAAAGTGGTAAGTGAAGGTGGGTCATACTTACATCCAAAAGTAACCCATAATTTAGTGCAAGAATACCGTCGATTAGCAAAAGAAACGGTAGCTGTTGGTGTCGGTTCTAGTAGAATAGAGTACCACCGCCCACTACATCTTTTAACAAAACGGGAATGCGAAGTTCTACAGCTTTTAGCAGACGGTAAGAGTAATCGTGCGGTTGCTGAATCACTGTACATCAGTGAAAAGACCGTTAAAAACCATGTTAGTAATATTCTACAAAAAATGAATGTAAACGACCGTACCCAAGCAGTTGTATCTGCAATCCGTAAAGGTTGGGTAGAAGTTTTATAATAAATAAACTAAAATGAGAATCCTCTTGTAAGTTAGGATTCTCATTTTAATATTTCTGTTTGATATTTATATTGAAGTTTTTTTGGAAGTTTATAAAAGATATGTAGGGGAATTCCGACACTTTCTTTAATAACAATCTCTTTTCCAGAACGATAATGGTTTAAGAATTCCCAGTATACTAAGAAAATATTTTGGCTACTTTCATGTATATATTCCATCCAGCCCTCAGCAATATACTCATCTTTCTGGTTAAAAATTTTAATACCAGAGAAGTTTTCTACCACCCCATCTAAGTACTCGGTATCATGTCCTTCAATACAACTTTCTGACCAATCAAATCGATATTGACTTTCAATTATTCCATAATGTGTTAAATCCTCGACTAGTTGTTTTTCTACTAAGCTTTTTATTTTCGGTCCCATACTATTAGAAGAACCATTTTCTTTATAATTTGGCTTCATATTTTCACTCCTCATATAGTTCACAAACCATTTCTGTTCTTGATAGGGAAAGCACAAGTAAAGGCATGACCTTTGTATTGTTTCAATGTTAAATAGCGGTTTTTAGAGAGAGTGTTGCTAATGGCATAATTTGTATAGACTGCGCGGTAACAATCTTCCTTGATTCTTACTTAGTGAAAGTTTGTGCGATGACATCGCTCCGGCAGAATACTTCGCTTTCCGCGGGCACGGCCTCAGCCTCCTCGCGAAAAAAACGCCGCTGCGGGGTCTTCGGACACGTGCTGTTCCCGCAGGAGTCTACGTATTCTGCCTGCGCTAGTTAGAGTTTTCTAAGTATTTATTGTTTTATCACATATTTTCAGTATAAGTGCTTTCAATCTTTTTCAATATACATCAGCGGGGGAAATACACGTAGACTCCTGTGGGAGGACAGGCCTAGGTGAGACCCCGCAACGACGAAGGAGTGAGGAGGCTCTCCAGCCGCCCACGGAAAGCGAAGTGTATTTCCCCCGCGGGTGCGTTGCTCAACCAAGGATAATTAGTTACCGCACAGTTTCCTTCAACTGTAAAAGTAACAAACATAATGAAAGCCCCAATAAAAAAACGGTAGCAGACAGGTGATCTGATACCGTCATACAAAAGATAATGGGAATAGATACTTGGAAACCTTACCCCTTTTATTTCAAAATACTGTCCGCTATGTCCATCATCTTTATAGCTTGTTTTAACGTACTAAATGTTGGAACCTCTTTAAAGTTATTTTGATTGTGATTTAAGGAATGGGCAACTTCAACTTGTACACCAGAAATTGCTGTAGTTATTCCTAATACTTTTAGTAACGAAATGACTTGCCAAAGTTCATTGGCTACAAAAATATCCATTATGGGAATACCGGATAAGTCAATAAATAAATATTCAACCTGCGAATCCACGACTTTTTCAGGTAATGTCTCATAAATTTGCTTCATTCTAGTAGTATCTACATTTCCTTGTAAAGGTAATATTGCAACTTTATCAGAAATAGGTATAATTGGTGTACTTAGTTCATCAATTAATTCCTGTTGACTTGATAGGCGTTGATTCATTAAAGTATAGTGCATTTCTGAAAATCTTGTCGTTATTGTGTTAAAAACTTTGCTGAATTTGGTATGCCAGCGAATGATATTGGCTTTAGAAATATGTGCATCGTTTTCCATAATAAAGGATACAACACGTTTAAAGAAAATATCTTTGGCATTGTTAAGAGCATGAATGACTTCAAAAGTGGGTGTATCTGACTTCACCCTACTTTCTGATACAATATGTACCCACTCTTCAACATATTGCTCTAGAGTATGTTTCTTATTAAGTAAAGCACTGATCACGGTTTTGTTGGTTAGTGTATTTTGTGCTCGAAGCATTTGTTCCACTTTCTGTTTCGTATCCGCAGAGTATATTGAACCTGCCTCTATTGTTCTAGTTTCTAGCCATTCCTCGGTAATGGAGGATATTTTCCCCATTAAGTAATCATGAAGTTGCTTGTCTAATGTATTCATCTGATAACCTCGATTACTATAAAAATATTAATTTTTGTGTTAATTTATCCTATAATAACACAATAGAAGAGAAAGAGTGGAGAAATATTATATAAAATTTATACCTATTCATATCATGGTGCATTTTCTAGCACATTCATGTAAAATATAAGAAGCAAACAAGGATTTACATTGATAAAAAATAATTAAGGGGAGGAAGCTTGGCATGAAGGTTGCTGTAATGAGTGACAGCACAGCGTATATCCCAGAAGATATGCGAAAGGCATATGGGATACATATGATTCCGTTAAGCGTAAACTTTGGGGATGAGACGTATCAAGAAGATGTTGATATTACAACAGAGGAGTTCTATCAGAAGATTAAAGAAATGAAAGAACTACCTACTACATCACAGCCAGCAATTGGACTTTTTACTGAAAAGTTAGAAGAGCTAAGTAAGGAATATGATGCAGTAATTTCCATTCACCTATCAAGTGGTATTAGCGGAACATACCAAGCAGCAGTAAGTGCTGGTGATATGGTAGAAGGCATAGAAATGTATGCTTTTGATTCAGAAATCAGTTGTATGGCTCAAGGGTTTTACGCACTTGAAGCTGCAGAAATGGCTAAAGAAAATAAAACAGCTGAAGAAATCATAGATAGACTTAATGAAATGAAAGAGACGATGAATGGATACTTTGTAGTGGATGACCTAACAAACCTCCAACGTGGTGGTAGATTAAGTAGTGCACAAGCACTTATGGGTAGCTTGCTACAAGTAAAACCGATTCTACATTTTGTTGATAGAGTAATTGTTCCATTTGAAAAAATTCGTACCCGTAAAAAAGCAATTAACCGTGTGATGGGAATGGTTGAGGAAGATGCCAAAGCAGGTAAAGTTGCTAGGGTTGTATTTATTCATGCTAACCATGAGGAACATGCACTAAGTTTACGAGATGAGTTTAATGAAAAATACCCTAACGTAGAAACAATGATTAGTTATTTTGGTCCGGTTATCGGAACCCATGTTGGGGAAGGCGCAGTAGGATTTTGTTGGTATTATAAATAAGCATAAATAAGCAATCATTTTATTTTTTTATAGTAGGACTGCCAGGGACAACTGGCAGTCAAAATTACAGAAGAAGGAAAGTTTATAAACTTTCCACATATATAGAAAGTGAGTGAGTAAATGACCTCCTTATTAAAAACCCCTCAAGAGTCTCCCTCTCAAGAGCATCGTCCATACATTGGAAAAATACTACTCCAAAAAGAACTACCCTTAGAGTTATCTACACATTTTACGAAAATCCCTTCTATCAAAAGAAAGCTTTTATATAATGAATGTCAACGATGTGGAAATCAAAAACGATTCTTATTTGGGATAATTCCATGTGCAAAATGTCATCAGACACATTTATATTGTAGAAACTGTATTGAGATGGGACGAGTCTTGGAATGTGAATCCTTATTTTGTTGGACTGGTGAAGCTCCCAAGTGGACATGTTATGATGCACCATTAAGTTGGCGAGGAACTCTAACTAGTGCTCAGCAAACTGCCTCTAATAAACTAGTTGAAGTAATAAATGAAGGAAAAAAGGAATTTTTAATTTGGGCTGTTTGACTAGCCAACCATGAAAACGGAAAAGAGGACATTAAAATGCCCATACAATTTCAATGTCCTCTCCGTTAATCATTATTTGATTGATAAGTTTTTGAACGGCTGCTTGTTTTGTGTTAAAGTCTGCATCCTTTAGATTAATAACTAGATCATGTATCTCTTCCGCTGATATTCCTTTTTCAGCGGTTTCTTCTTTTTGACGTTGAATTAAACTTTCTTTCTCTGCATTAAGGATGTCTACCTGTTTGTCAAGGGTTTCTATTTCAAACTTACCTGAAGCATATAAACCTAAAATACGTTCAATCTTTTCATTAATTTTGTTTAGTTGAGCTTTATAATTTATTTTTGGCTTTGCATCTTCTTCATTTACTTTACCAACGGTCAAAAATTGCAGTTCTTCTATAATTATCTTCTCTAACTTTTTTCCATTCCAAGTTTTATTCATGCATTTTTCCGGATACTCCGATGGAAATCTTCTAGCTCTACAGATGTAGTAACGATATTTGCCATGTTTCTTGCTATTAGTAGTATAAGTCATATAGGGTTCGCCACAACAAGAGCATGTGATTAATCCAGACAATAAGCTCTCTTTTGCTTTATGTGCATTGTGTCCCTTATGTCTTTCCAGTAATGTCTGGACTCGATTAAACTGTTCCTCGGTTATGATTGGTTCATGAACTCCTTTATAATTTTCTCCTGCAAAGCTCACGTAACCGATATACAGTTTATTGGACAATATGTCTCGGTACCTTCTAAAACGCCACACAGGGTATCCTAGGAGCTTTAATTCGTTTTGAACTTTTGTAATGGAGTGGTATTGCTCGTAGAGGGCAAAAGTTTTCTGTATGTGGTCTTTTTCATCTGATTTAATAATAAGTTTTCCTTCTTCTCGTTTATATCCAGCGGGGTCATAATCTCCTCCCATTGCTGCATAACCTTCCTGGGCTCTCTTAATATGGCCATTCCGCATTCTTTCAGCAATGTTTTCTCTTTCTAATTGGGCAAATACGGAAAGGATCCCTATCATTGCTCTTCCAAAAGGGGATGAAGTATCAAGTGTTTCGGTGATAGAAACAAACTCCACTTCATTTTTCAAGAAATTATCTTCAATCAATTCCATTGTGTCTCGCTGAGACCTTGATAAACGATCCAACTTATATACGATTACAACATCAAAGTTTCTTATCTCTCTTAGCATTCGTTGCAATTCTGGTCTGTCCATATTAGATCCACTATACCCGCCATCTATGTAAAAATCGTGTATATCCCAACCTTTTGACTTACAATAGGCTTCTAAACGCTCCTTCTGAGTTGGGATACTGTAGTTCTCTATTTGTTCTTTAGTAGATACACGAATATATAGCGCTGCTTTCAATTAGTATCCCTCCCTTAATATTGTTTAAAAGCTCCGATAACTTTTCCGATAATATTTACTTCTGTATTTTCTAAGTTTATTGCTTCTGGATAAAAGGATTCATCATTACTCATAGGTATAAGTGTAAGTATGTTATCTTTTCTATTTATTTTCTTTACAGTAGCCTCATCACCGTTTACAAGGACGGCTGCTATTTCTCCGTTTTCTACCTGTACTCCTCTTTCAACAAGTACGAAACTACCGTTTGTGAATTCCCTATTCATGCTTTCGCCCTTAATTTCAAGATAGAAAACATTTCTATTTTGTAGTTTCATCATAGGTGGAGCTGGAGCGTAACCTAAAATATTTTGTTGGGCCAGTATTGGTTCTCCAGCTGCAATTGTTCCGAGTATAGGAATCTGCAAAAGATGATTAGCTTTAAATTCTACTTCATAAGTTTTGCCGTTCTCCCGTACAATCATGTCCGGCTCATTACCAAAAACCCTATCAATATCAACTTGGTATACTTCAGATAGTTTCTGAATCATATCCAAGCCTGGTTTCCTTTTTTCATTCTCATAATTGCTATAAGTTTGTTTCGTCACCCCAAGCTTTTTTGCAACATCTTCTTGAGTCCATCCCTCTAAATCTCTTAACTCTTTTAATTTTTTACCATACATTATTCTCGTCCTCCCCTTTGACATCTATAATAAGGATACTTTTGACTATTGTCAACAGAAAGGCGACAAAATAGGACAAATTAATCATAAATTAGTTGTTTTAAATGTAAATTTATAGTTGACATCAGCACAGCGTTGATTTATATTTAAGTCAACGGATAGGCGACAACCTATTATAATAAGAATATTTGATAGAAAGTTGAGGTGTTCATGATTGAATGAATCTTTAGTGTCTCAAAGGAAAGAAAAAGGATTAACGCAACAAGAAATGGCTGATGAAGTCGGTGTATCCCGCCAGTACTATAATGATATTGAAAATGGTAAGCGACAGCCTTCCGTTACTATTGCAAAGAAGATTGGTGAAGTCCTAGAAGTTGAGTGGACCATTTTTTTTACAAACTAAGTCAACGATACGTTGACTATAGTCAAAAAATAGGGGTGAAGCGGATGACTAAACAAGAGAAGAAGGAACAGCTTTTTAAAGAAATGGTTGCAGATCTGCTGAAAGAGAAGAAAGATGACTCTAAAAATAACAAGCATTGAATTAGACGGGCATCAGATTCCAGTTCCTTCGGGATTAAGCGAGATATTATCCAACGGAAATGGTTGGGAAAAAAAGCAAAAAGAATTACACGTTGGTTATTCCCGGGAAGTGGTGAAACGGGATGGGAAACTAATTACAGTTTTGAGGAAGAGGTGAAACAAATTGAATGGCTCATTGAAAATTTTTAAGGCTCGTTACGAAAGAATTATGAAAATGGATCCTGCCAAAAGAATAGCTCCAGCTGAAAGACTTATGAAGGATATGGAAGAAGTATTCGAGATTCCTTTTAGTGTTAATCCGAAATGGGAAAAGGAAAATCCAGAGGTGATTGCTCTGTATGAAAAAGTAAATTTAGAGGCGATTTAGGTGATTGATTTGGAAATTAATTAAAGTGAGGTGAATAAAATGAATCCAATTACAAAGGTATTTGAGGGGCATCAATTAAGAATTATTGAAAGAAATAACGAACCTTGGTTTGTTGCTAAGGATGTTTGCAATATTCTCGGGATATTAAATCCAACTGATACCTTAAAAAGATTAGAAGAAAATGAACGGGCTAGATTCAATCTAGGTCGTCAAGGTGCAGCAAATATCGTAAATGAATCCGGGTTATATGAACTTATTTTTGCCAGTAGAAAAGCAGAAGCAAAGGAATTCAAAAATTGGATCAAACGTGATGTTCTTCCTTCAATAAGAAAACACAGTGCATACATAACACCTGAGAAGATTGAAGAAGTGCTTTTAAATCCTGATACATTGATTCAACTTGCAACCCGTCTTAAAGAAGAACAGCAAAAGAGGAGACGAGCTGAGCAACTCATCGAACATCAAAAACCAAAAGTGTTATTTGCTGAAGCTGTTGAAACTTCAAGTTCTTCTGTATTGATTGGTGAACTATCGAAGATACTTAGACAAAATGGTGTAGATATTGGTCAAAATAGGCTTTTTGAATGGCTTAGAAAAAATGGTTACCTAATTCGCCAACATGGTGAATCTTATAATCTACCAACTCAACGAAGTATGGACCAAGGATTATTCGAAATTAAAAAGCGCACCATTAACAATCCTAATGGTTCAATACGCACAACTAGAACTCCAAAGGTTACTGGAAAAGGGCAAATATATTTTGTGCAAAAGTTTCTTGAGGAAAGTGAGGTAGTTTCATGAAGCAACTATTCTTACCAGAACACCAAGATAAAGCAGATAAAGAATTAGATTGTTACGGTTACTTGTTAATAAACTCAATCGGATTATTTTCACATGCGGATTTTGAAAAGGCAGCTGCATATCACGAAAACATTGCTAGATCATTAAAAGAATTAGGGCGCATGAAGGAAGTTAAAGAAAAGCACGATAGGGATTGGCTTAAATACAAGCAAATCGAAGGAGAGCAGCAACAAAAGAAACTTCTCTTTCATATGCAGGTGAATATTTATGAGTAAGAAGTTTGTTGAATTTTATAGGGAAGCAACTAATCCGAATGGCTTTGTTTTTCCAGTAGCGTGGTTAATTGTAGCGATAGTAGTAATTTTTAATATTTGAAAAGGAGTGAATTTTAGTTGTATAAATCAATAACGCTTACTAAGTTTGAAAAACGGGATTATTGTCAGTTGGGAGAATACCAAATAGAACCAATAAAAAAGGAAGTTGAACATATCGTAAATAAACTAAATGAAGGGATGAAAAAAGGAAAAGATTTTTTCGGAATATATATGCAAAGCTATGACAATAGATTAGATGGAATTAGAAGTATATGTTCAATGATTGGGATTCGTTTAGTGATTGATTATGAAGAAGAACAGCAAAAAAGGGCAAAAAAATAACTCACGCGGCAACGTGAGCAATAAAACATCTAACTATAGTTTACTTTAATTTCCTCGATATAACAAGTAAAACAGGGAGGAAAACCATGAATCAAACTATGATTTATGACTACCTGGGATTTGAAACTGATCCAATGTATTTAAAGCTTAAACAACTCAAAAAAGGGCAAAGAACTAGCCTAGGTAGTCTTACCATTTTATTAAATAATTCAGGCCTATACGAGGTCGTTACAGATGATTTACATGATGCATTCATCAACATTAAGGAATGCTATAAGTTTTTAAAAAATGTATTTGGAGATAACCAATGCTAGTACCATATAAAGTTTTGCTTCCTAAACGCATATTCAAGAAAGCAAAAAGCGAACAAGAGGTACAAGCTCTTACTAAAGAGTATATGCAGCGTTATCCCCATTATTCCTTAATTGACATAGAAAATGGTTTTGCGATTTGTGAAAGAAACAATTCATTACAGGAGGGTAATCATGGCAAAGTATAGAATGGTTCACACGGAGTTTTGGGACGATCCTAAGGTAGTAGAGGAAATGACACCAGAGGACAAGTTGTTTTTCCTTTATCTCCTTACAAATGCTAATACTACTCAAATTGGTATTTATCAGATTACAAAAAAGCAAATGGCATTTGATACAGGATATTCGATTGAGAGCATCAATTCACTTCTAGACCGATTTATTAATCATCACAGCATTATTCGGTATAACCCAGACACTAGAGAAATTGCCATAAAAAATTGGGGTAAATACAACCTTAATCGAGGTGGAAAACCCGTTATTGATTGCGTTCGTTCTGAGTTGAAAGACGTGAAAGATGAATCGTTTATCCAATTTGTCGGAAGCCACATTGAACGAAATGAAATTAAAGAAATTTACGATACGTACCACGACTCGCCCACGACAAGGGGACAAAAAGAAAAAGAAAAAGAAAAAGAAAAAGAAAAAAAAGACTATACGGCAAAAATCAAAGATTTATTGCCGGTCTTTTCCCAAATCAATAATTTTAATCAATTAAGCAAAAAATATTGGGATGTTATCAGAGAAACTAGAAAAACAGGTAAGGTATCTGAAAGTGTTATTTACAGCACCATGGTTAAATGGCAAAAATACAATCCCTTTGTTATCGAATATGCTCTAAAAGCACATATCGATTTACATCGTGGCAAAAAAGAAGAGTACACAATCGGAATAATGCGCAATACGAGCAAGGATGAAGCAAAAGAAAGGTTAAATCTAAATAACATGATACCTTTCAGACCAAAGAAAGCTTCTGGAGATGTTGATTGGGAAAACCTGTAAGGAGGGAGTTATGAATGGATCGCAAACAAGTAATTGAATTATTCAAGTTGCTTAAAAGTGTATACCCTTCATTCGAAGTTTCAACTCCTAAGGTCGATAGTTGGACAAGACTTATGAGAAAGATGGATTTTGTGCGAGTGATGGAAAAAGCTGAACAACATTCACTAGAAAACAAGTTCCCACCAACTATTGCCGAGATTGCTGCATATGCACCCGAAAAGAATGAACATCTTGAAAAAATGCGCCAATGGGAAATTGAAGCAGCACAAGTACCCGAATCTACTAAACTACAATTTCGGGAACAAATGATAAAACTCATTCAGGAGAAAAGCAAATGATTCATCATTTGGAGGCAGAGCAGGCAGTTATAGGAACGGTATTACTAGAAGGGGCACTTTTTCAAAATCTAACACTTGAAGCAAAACACTTTTACAGTATCAAACACCAAAAGATATTCGACTCTATGAGAATTGTATCAGAAAAACAACAGGAAATTAACGTAGTTACTGTTGTAACGGTGTTAGAAAAAGATGTAGATGAAATCGGCGGAGTTTCTTACTTATCACAATTAGCTGGATCAGTTCCAAGCACAGAAGGATTAAAGGATTATGAAAGTGCAGTATTTGAGGCATATCGAAATAGAGAAACTAGTAAACTAGCAATTCAATATTCAGAGAACCCTAGTGATGAATCATTGCACAAGTTACTCACTCAACTAGAAAAAGTGAAGGACATTGGAATTTTTAATCAAGAAAAGACAACAAAAGATATCTTGTTAGACATCGCAGAAAAGATGGCATTGCCTCCGGAAGAGTCTAAAAGAGGATTTCAAACAGGTTATACCGACTTCGACAATATGACTGGTGGATTACAACCAACGGACTTGATTATCATCGCAGCTAGACCATCGGTGGGAAAAACAGCATTCGCATTAAATATTGCTTCTGGTCATTGTGAAAATGGCGGAACATCGCACATATTTAGCTTAGAAATGGGTGCTGAACAACTACTCCAACGCATCATATCAGCAGAAGCAAATGTTGATGGTCAAAAGTGGCGAACTATGAATTTTTCAAATGAGGATTATTCTAATTCCATGAATGCAATTGGAATTATCTCTAATTGGAATTTACACACCTATGAAGAAGAAAGGTCCATTAACCAAATTAAGGCATCTATTCGAAAAGCTGTTCAAAATGCTCCAGATGAACGCCACCTTGTGATTATCGATTACTTGCAGCTAATCACATCTACGGGACGTTATGAGCGCAGAGACTTAGAGGTTGGATCCATGACAAGGGATTTAAAACTTCTAGCAAAAGAACTAAACACACCAATTGTTTTACTTTCCCAATTATCCAGAGGGGTAGAACAACGCCAAGATAAACGCCCAATGATGTCTGACCTAAGAGAATCTGGAAACATTGAACAAGATGCAGATGTAGTTGGGTTTTTATATCGAGATGATTACTACAACAAAGAATCAGAAAAGCAAAACATTATTGAAATTATTCTTTCCAAACAACGTAATGGTCCTACCGGAACTGTAGAATTAGCGTTTCTGAAAGAATACGGGAAGTTTGTAAATCTAGCTAGATGGTATGACGGAGATGGCACGAAGGGATAGTAAGAACATTTGCTTATAGGAGGGGTAAAGGTGGAAAAAGTACCAGTAATGGTTTTTCAAAACAAAGAAAATAAAGACCGTTATCTAGCAAACGGACCAGATAACGGAGATTGGTCAGACGAAAATCTTGATGTGCTGTCAGAAGATATTGAATGCGCAATGATGTTTTGGAGAAATGACCGTCAAAAGCCTACAGATGAGGATTTAGAAGAGTTAAAACAAGAGAGTATTAATCACAAGAAAAATATGATTGCAAGATTTGGTGATAGCGCTGTAATAAGCTTCGATGTTGAAGAATGGCTGAAACACTATACTCCAGTGAATATTGAAATCACGAAAGAACAGTTTAATAAAGCTAGGGAACTAGATTGAAAACAATCCGCCTAAAACGCAAAATAGAGCGATTTTATACAGACGGAATTACGTTAGTATTTGCTTTGTATGAAGATGTTGATGGTTTTATTCATTTTAAAAATTGCTTTGCAGATACAGAAAAAGAGCAATTAGTAGAATCACAATTTCATAAAGAATATCGGGAAGTGGAGGGGTAAAGGTGACTGAACAGGAGAGGTTGGAAGATATTAGACACCAAACAATGATTGATAATCATGGAGTACACCCAGGGGCGCATTTATCTAAGGTGGATTGGGATTATTTAATCCAACAAGCAGAAGAAAAGGTTATTTTAGAACAAAAAGTGAAGGATTTGGAAGAACAATTTTCATTCTCGGAAAAGTTTGTAGATAAGAAATACCAAAGACTAGAAGAAGAAAAGATACAGATGGAAGAACGTATCGAAAAATTGGAAGAAGAGTTGTATGAATTGAATGAATCAGCAATCGAAATACAAAATGACTTTTTAGATACGAATGGTGAGAAAAATAGTTTGTTGGAAGAAAATCAACGCTACAAACAGGCTTTGGAATCTATTAAAAAACCTACTTCGGAAAATGATTCGACTTATGCTCTTAGCCGAATTGCACTGAGAGCCCTAAAAGGTGATTCCAATGCCTAGAACATTCACCAAAAATGAGCGGTACCGTCCAGTGGTCACGATTAAGAAATTAAAAGGAAAGCTTCCAACCGTGCTTGAAGTTAGCGGAAGAAGGTATGTGTTAGAGCCAGAAGGAAAACGTAGGTGATACCAGTGGCAAATCACTTACCTAAAATGCAAAAAGAGTGGGCGGTATATGCCGGGGACGAGTTCTTGTTTATCGGCACTACTAAAGAATGCGCTGAACGTCTAGGGGTTTCGATTAATACCGTTCGATTTTACGGAACCCCGGCGCATCTTAGAAGAGTGGAGAAACAGAAGAAGACGGATGCTATTGTTCTGGTGGATTTGGGGATTGAGGGTGAGTGAATGAATCGTGAGGAAATGAAAGAAATAATGCTTAATACGTTTTACGAATCATCTTATCAACACTACATCGAAAAGGGTTGGTTAGTGCCTGGAGACTTCGATTCTTTTAAAAACTCAGTCTACCGAATGCACAAAGACTCAGCTAGATCCTTTAGCTATAACAATAAATTATTATCGGTTGACTTTGCTGCTGGAAGTGGTTGCAAGGTTGGTTGTCCAACTGATGAAAAACAAATAACTGTCTATTTTGAAAGCGATGGTAAGTATGCGTTTGAAAAGTTTACTTTTGCTGATTTTGTTAAATCAATGTGGAAACGATTGAACGGAAAAGAAGAACAGTTAAGTCTTTTTTGAACCAAAATGCGACACAAAGAAGGTGGAATTTTTGAATAATCAATGTAATGAATGTGGGTATCAGTATAACAAAGATTACGAGGTTAAATGCCCATTATGCAAGAACCAAAATGCGACATAAAAAGGTAGGTGAAGTAATTGAATATTTTAGAACAAAAAATTGTCACCACAAGGAAAGACCATCATTGTTTTGGTTGTGCAAGAAAAGTATTTAAAGGCTCTAAAATGCAAGCCATAACAACTGTTGATGGTGGAGATATATCAAGAAATTATTGGTGTGCTACTTGCCAAGAATACTGGAGTAGATATATGCAAGATGGTGACTTAATAGGTTACGGAGAACTTAAAAGCGAAGATAGTGAACGTTGGGAAGCATTAAGAAACGAATTAGAAATTGATTTTAGCTAATGTCGCATTCCGGAGAAACAATTGAGACAAAATGCGAAGTAAGGGAGAGAAACAAATGTATTCAATTTATACAAACTATGAAACCAAGGATTTACATGATTTTATGAAAAATGGTGAAGTAGCAAATACGACATATCTTGGAGAGTTAAATAAACGCCCAGATATTTACGACAAATTGAATTTTAATGGAAAAACTTACGTTGCAAGTGTGATTAATGATGAAAAGAAAATAGCTTTTGTTGAGGAAACAAAGGTATTAGAAGAAGGAACAAAGTTTGAATATGAGACAGATGCAATTTGTCCGTATTGTGGCTCTGAACAATCGGATAGTTGGGAACTATCTGGTGATGATGGAGAGGAAAAAGAAACAGAATGTGGTAGTTGTGGTGAGGAATTTAAGTATATTAGAAGCATCGAGGTAACTTACTCAACTTATCAAAAGTAACGCGCAGTTCGGAGATAATCTGTTTTGAGAAAAACTATGCAGTAGGAGGGTGGTAATAATGGTTTCTCATAAGTGTGTCATGTGTAAAAAGGAAATTAACGTTGATTACTTTAAAGATTATGAATTTGATGATGATGGGGAAATGTGGTGTGCTTCTTGTTTTGAACAAGAATCAGACACTGGAGAAGTTTATTGAGAGAAAATGCGTAGTAAGGAAAGGAGAACGAAAATGAATCTAGAGTTAGTGAAAAGTTTTATGAAAATTGTTCAAACTCATTCGCCAAATTGTTTTATCAACCACAATTTTGAAATAATTATCGAACCTAGAAACAACATTTATTTCAGACTGGAAGATGTGGAAACTGAAACGGAACTAAAATGCAAAGTACTTGCGTGGCTATCAAGACCAAGTTGCAAAGGGGTTAGTAACTATTGGCAAAAGCGAATTAGAGCCATTGTAAATGACTTTCTAGAAAAAGATTTTAGTTGGGAAGAAATGATGGAGATATACACTTACTTAGGAAATGATTGCAACAGACAAAAGACTATTAAGTTCATTGAATCTAATTATGATTTTAATGTTCTTACCGCATAGTTCGGATAAAAAGCGAAGGAGGGAATGAAAATGAAAGTATTTCGATTAAACGAATACGATTGGATTTACGCAGAAAGCGAAGAACAAGCTCTTGAGTGGTACTTGGAGCAAACAGGCTTAGACAAAGAAGAAGCATATGATGACCATTACTTTGAAGAAATTGACCCTAACGTTGGAACGACATTAGTTCATATTGACGATCTAACACTTAAAGAGCTGCAAATGACTCAAGAAATGATTAGGCAAGGAAATAATCTGTTGGCTAGAAAAACATATGCCCAGGTAATCGAAAGTGAAAATCTTACAGCACCTTGCATTATTGCTTCAACAGAATATTAGGGGGGTAAATCTATGAATCTACAATATTTATTTGAAATACAAGCTGGATTAGATGCACATATCGAAGAAGAACATCCTAGACAAGAGGGTGAGGATAGACTCGCTAAGAAAATTCTTGCTTTACAAGTGGAATTAGGCGAGTTAGCGAATGAGTGGCGAGGGTTTAAGTTTTGGAAGGTTAATCAACAACCGGTTACATTTAGGCAATGTGACCGTTGTAATGGATTAGGGTGGTATTACATTCCGGTGAAAAACACTAATCAACATTTAGGTGATAAAGCCACTTGTGATTGTGTAGAAAACCCAAGTAACCCACTCCTTGAAGAATACGTGGATTGCTTACACTTTATATTGAGTATTGGGTTGGAATTGGGTATAAGAGAAATTCCGTTTAGAAAAATCTCTCGAACAGATTTGGTTTTTGTATTTAGTGAGTTATTCGAGATAGCTAGCAAATTAAGAAATGTCCACACAAGAAGAAGTGAATATCAGTGGTTGATTAGTGAGTTCGTTAAATTAGGCGAAATGTTAGACTTCACATGGGAACAAATCGAACAAGCATATCTTGAGAAAAATAAGGTGAATCATGAACGGCAGGTGAATGGATATTGAAAACACTCGAATCTATAGACCAGAGCTTACGCGAAACAGAAGTAGAAGCAAGGAAAAACTATTTGATTCGACAACTTAGATTTCTCGGTTTAGAACTTTCCATAGATGGTAGAATGCTAGAAGATTTGTCCTTGTATACGTTGGAATGGATGCATGTGGAAGAAAAGAATAAGGCTGCAAAAGCATTTGGAGATGTACATAATGAATAAAAAACACTTAGAAGACTCCATACATGTATTTCAAGTTATTGCCAAAGAACAAGAGGAAAAGGGTATTGTCAAATACGGCAAGCCATTGGATCCACTAGATGATTATGACTGGTTAGATATGGCTGCAGAAGAATTAGTGGATGGCTTTAAATATTTAGTCGCTGAGAAAAAGAATCGTCAACACATTGTGAATCGTATTCGTGAATTAATCATGTTACAAGAATCTGGATGGATTAAAGAAGAGATTAATAGTCTCTTAGATATGTTAGAGGGAGGGACCAAGAAATGAAACAATGCAAATTATGCAAAACAAAGCCACAGAACTACAGAAGTTGCTTATGTGATTCTTGTTTAAAACAAGCAATAAAAGAAGACTAGGGGGTTGGCATATGGCAAATACAACAGAAATCAATCTTGAAGAAGAAGCTCTTTACCGGGTGAAAAATGGCAAACTAGAAAAACTAGACAAGCCAATAACAGGGTTTGGGGAAGTAATTCAGAAGTGGCAAGAAGGAAAGCTAGGAAGGTATGAGGTGAAGTATACCAAATGAGTCAGAGCAAAATGATTATACAAACCTATAAAACAACGTGTGAGGATTGTGGTAATGAAATAGAAAGTAAGGCGGGGGATATGACTGGAAATAATGAAATCATCGTTGATTTCATAGATGCCATGGAGTTTTACTGTGATAATTGCGATGTCACAACCTATATTGAAATAAATAAATATACAGGACAATGAATAACAAATAAATAAGCTACTGGAACAACCAGGGCACTGATGAAGACTAATGCCGGTCTTTGTTGGTGTCTTTTTCTTTTAATCTACCAAAAGGGGTGTCGGAAGTTATGCAGATGTCATTTAGATTACCAACTATTGATAAGGATGCAACAAGAGATGCAGTAGATAGAGAACTAGAAAAATATAGAATGTACCTATTAATGGATCCAGAGGAAAATGAGCCAAAGATAACATCACAATTCAAATTGATTGCAACTGCACCAGGTAATGCATTTCACTCCACCACAGAAGAAACTGCAATTAAGAAAATAGACCAAGAGAACAAGCGCCAGGAGTTCATTAACAAGATTCAAAGGGCGGTCAATCGTTTAGCTTTCCAGGAGCGATCTATTATCATTAAACGCTACCTTACTGATGATGAGGTATATGATTACGAAGTATACAATGATTTAGGTTTTAGTGAACGGAAGTATTATCGAATCAAATCAAGAGCATTTTATAAGCTTGCTCTTATCTTACGTATTGAGGTTTATCTTGAAGAAAGCCAAACAGAAGGAGGTGAGGCAAGTTGAACGTTGTACAACCTATTAGGGATTACGAAAAGCTGGAAGAAATCAAAAGGATATTGAAGGCTAACAACGAGCGGGATTACATTATGGTGATGGTTGGGCTGTACACGGCATTAAGAATCTCTGACATTCTAAGAATAAGGGTAGAGGACATAAAAAAGGATTACATGAATATTCGCGAAAAGAAAACGGGTAAGGCTAGGCGAATCTATTTAAATAATGAACTAAAGAAAGCATTAAAGGATTATATTCAAGACAAAGAGCCTCATGAGTACTTAATCAGGAGTAGGGAAGGGATTAATAACCCTATAACCAGAGCAAGAGCCTATGGAGTGTTAAAGGACGTTGCAGAAGAGGTTGGACTCGATTCTATCGGAACGCATTCACTAAGAAAAACCTTCGGTTATTGGGCTTACAAGGATACTAAAGATGTAGCTGCACTCCAAAAACTATTCAATCATAGTTATCCGGAAGAAACTCTAAGGTATATCGGTATTGAACAGGATGGAGTGGACCAATTATTGAAGAACGCCTATCGGAATGCAAGAGGTTAATTTTTTTTAAACCTTTTAATTGTACTTAAAAAAGACATGTCAAACTCATTCTAGCAAAGTAGTGTTATTCATTGATATAATAGGCTTAAGGGCAACTCTTCGAGTTTGACAAACCCACTATTATATTAAACTCAAATAAGGGGGATAAATGGTGAGAATTGATAAGGCCAAGGAACTGATCATAACGCTGCAAGAGTATGTTTCTGTCTACGAAGGTTATAAACCAACGAATATAAAACAAGAAGCTATTAAACTATATGCAGAATTAGAGAATGTTGGAAAAGTGGCAAAAGAGTTGAATGAAAAGGGTTATCGGAAGGATGGTAGACCTGTAGCCGGTAAAGTTCGAAAAGTAAAATTGGAAAGTAATGATGTTACAGAAATAATTGATAGCAATATTGATGATGGTGATACGCTGCATGAAATAGTTAAAAAAGCTCTCAAGAGGAATAGAAGGAAAATAAGTTAGATAAAAAAGTGGCAGACAAATGGCAGAAAAAGAGCAGTTCATTAACAAATAAATAAGATATGATTGTAATGTAGGAAAGTTTATAAAAAGGCGCTCACGAATAAAAGTGGGTGCCTTTTTCCGTGGGTAGCGTTTGTGGGATATCGGAGTCGTTGGTGGGGGCGACTCAATAATAGAGGTGATGGTTATGAAACTTGCAGATCATCTTAGAAAAGAACAACATGATAAGTTAAAGAAAATGAAATACAAGAATAAACCAAAGCATAAAAAGCGCAAGCCAGAACATATTGACTGGCATGATCTAATGGGTATGAATCGAGATACTTATAAGCGTGGTCGTGGTGGAGCAATTAGGAGAAAGTAATTAAAGGTAATACCTTCCTTTTGTCGAATTAATAAGTTAGGAGGGAGGGTTAAATGTGCCAAATGATGACGGACATATTAAAATAGATGTGATTAATGCTGATTTACCAATGAAGTGCTTAGCCATAGTAGCTAGAGTTTATAATCATCCTAATTCAAACAAACACACTAAAAATTTTATTCGATTCGAGTTACAAAAACTATTTGGAAGAGATTATGACATTATTGGGTTTCTTAACGACCCAGAATATAAGATTGATTGAGACATCTCAAACGAGGTGTCTTTTTTATATACAAAAAAATAAAAGGAGTGTTGATCATGGCTGACAATAAGTCGAGCGAAGGTAAACTAATCGGTGGTAAAAGATATTGTGGTAAAACAACTAGATTAATACAAAGAGCTAGTGAAGAACAACTTTACATTTTATGTTCTAACGAGACAATGGCAAGGATGATTTTCAGACAAGCGCAAGATATGGGACTAGAAATTCCATTTCCAGTAACAGTTAATGATTTGCCTTTAAAAGGTTATATGAAAGAAGTATTAGTTGATGAAGTTGAAATGGTGCTTAGTCAATTAGTTGGGAAAAGGGTTATTGGTATGAGTTCTAGTATGGAATTTGAAGAACTTGAATCATTAAATCAAAGCAATCAACCAAGAAAAAATAATGACTTGAAACTTAATATAGAATGTTCCGAAGCCATCAAAGGATTAAAAGCAATCCAACGTGAAGCAAAGAAAGCGACAGCTGCATTAAAAGAAGTTGAATCTTATCCTGGTACGATACGAAGGTCAACATTAAAAGCTGATAATGAAGTGGTCGATGAACATTTTGATTACAGTTTGTTAACAATTGACTTATTTACAATCGACAGTGTACCAAGGGTTTTCTATAAAGGTGAGGAAATTACAGGTAAAATTCATGTGGGTTTTGATTGGTCTACACAGACGGATAAGACAGTAGCAAGCCCAATGATTGATATTGAGTATGCAGATACAACTTCTAGTAGACCAAGCATAAAAAGGATAACTCATAATCCATTGAGTGGTGATTCTAATGTCTAAACCATTACTAGGAACATGTGACAAATGTAAGAAAGTCACACCAATCAAATTCGAGATAAAACATCATCCTAGATCCATTCAGGAAACGTACTTCAAATGTAAACAGTGTGGTGAACATTACACGTGCTTTGTAACGGATGATTGGGTTAGGAAGAGACAAAAGAAGATGGTACACATGCGACAGAACTTTAAAGGACGTAAGATATTGGAGGACATGCAACAAGAGATTAATGAGCGAATGGACAAGCTTAAAAGCGAGTTGTTATCTAATGCATAAACCGAAACGTCCATGTAAAGAGATAGGCTGCAATAAACTGACCCGCGAATCCTGGTGTGATGTTCATAAGAAAAACGTCCAGGAAATCCACCAGGAATATAACCGGTATAAACGTGACGGTAAAGCAAATGCATTCTATCAATCGAGGGAATGGAAGCACATACGTAAGCTAGCATTGGAGCGAGATAACTTCTTGTGTCAAATGTGTTTGCGAGATGGTAATTTAGTCAAAGGCGTAATCGTTCACCATTTGGAAGAGATAAAAGACAACTGGAATAGACGTTTAGATTTGTCGAATCTTGAAGTAGTTTGTCGAAATTGTCACAATCGCATCCATAAAGCGACACCCCCCGGGGTCAAAAATACAATTTTCTGACTATTTACAAGCGACGCATCCTCTTCTGCGTAAAAAAATCCGTTTTTGAAAAATTTTCCGATATTTTATAAGGAGGTGTAATAGATGGCTGGAAGAAATAGACAACCTTTATCAGTAATTCAAGGAAAAGGACGGTCGAATCACTTAACCAAACAGGTGATTAAAGAACGTCAAGAACAAGAAGAAGCAGTAAGAGGTTATACAGACAATATTGTTGCTCCGACTTATTTGACTAAGAAGCAGAAAGAAGAATTTGACAAGGTTGCTGCTGAATTAATTCGGTTAAATATATTTTCTAATCTTGATGTGGATAGCTTAGCGCGTTATATCGATTCTAAAACACAATATATCCAATTGTTGAAGGACTTAAAGAAAATAAAATCGACTTTAACTATGGTAGATTCGATTACTGGAAAGAAAATGACAATAGCCAACGAAGACTATCCTAAATTGATGCGAGTGAAGAATACTCTTTTCAATGAGTGTCGGGCAGCTGCAAGTGATTTAGGCCTATCCATTACATCTCGTCTGAAATTGGTAATACCTAAAACGGGTGATGGCGATAAACCTAAGTCGGAATTTGAACAGAAGTTCGGTGATGTTTAATGTACAATGTCACTGCAGAACCGGGCTTGCGATTTAAGTTAGTTAAATATAGTGAAAAAGTAATTAACGGAGATATCGTTGCTTGTGAAAAACACAAGTGGGCGTGTCTCCGTTTTTTAAATGATTTGGAAAGAGAAGACACAGAAGAATTTCCTTATATTTTTGATGAAGAATTAGGGCAAAGGTTTCTTGATTGGTTGAGTTCTTTTAAACATAGGAAAGGTATTCTAGCTGGGCAATATATTGAACCAGATATCATTCAGGAATTTATTTTTGGGAATATATACGGATGGATTCATCGAGATACAGGATTGAGAAGATTCAACAAAGGTTATTGGCAGGTTGGACGTAAAAATGCAAAATCCCAATCGCTTGGCGGAGTTGGTAGTTATGAAGGTTCTGCATTTGGTGAGTTATCTGCTGAAGTGTATTGTGCTGCTACTAAAAAAGACCAGGCTAAAATTGTTTGGGATGAAATTGACGGCATGATTAAAGGTAATGAGTATCTGCGTGATCGGTTTAATGTCGCCTATGGTACGATTACTCATTTGAAAAGTGGTTCCATTATTAGACCTTTATCGAAAGAAGACCGTAAATCGGGTGATGGATATAATCCACAATGCGGGATAATTGATGAATATCATGCTCATGAAACGGATGAAATGTATGAAATTATTGAATCTGGTATGGGTGCCCGTCCACAACCGTTAATGATGATTATTACTACCGCTGGATTTAATTTAAATAATCCATGCTACCGAGTGGAATATAAATACGTTGCACAGATACTCGATCCAAATAATCCAGTTGAAAATGATAACTATTTTGTCATGATCAATGAATTGGATAAAGGTGATGACATCAAAGATGAATCGGTCTGGCCAAAAGCTAACCCAATTCTTTGCTCGTATGAAAATGGTCGTGAATATTTGCGTAAAAGACTGAAAGCAGCACTTGATGTTCCTGAAAAGATGAGAAACTATCTCACTAAAAATATGAATATTTGGGTAGATGCTAAAGAAGATGGCTATATGGATATGTCCAAATGGGCTAAGTGTAAATCTGAAGTTGCTGAGGAAGATATAGATTTAAGGCAGTATCCAGTTTGGGTTGGGGTTGACCTTTCAACAACTACAGACTTAACGAGTGTTGGTCTTGTGTTCAAACTTCCTGAAGGGAAATATGTAGTTAAACAACATTCCTTTATGCCTGGAGATAAACTTTATGAGCGTATGAATTCAGATAACGTTCCGTTTAGCTTGTGGGAAGACCAAAAACACTTAACTACAACTCCTGGGGCGGTCGTTGATTATAGCTACATTGAACAATTTTTAATAGATTTAGCAGATGACTTAGTAAATGGCAGGGGTTATGACGTTCAAGAAATCTGTTATGACAAGTGGAATGCTACTCACTTTGCTCAAATCATGGAACAACATGGATTTGAAATGGTAGAGATACCTCAAATGTTAAGACATTTATCAGGTCCTACTAAAGAGTTTAGAGCATCAGTTTATAATAAAAAAGTTATACACTTTGATGATCCTTTACTTAACTGGGCAATTGGTAATGCTATTCAAAAGATGGATGCCCAAGAAAATATAATGTTGGATAAATCCAAATCTACGGAACGAATTGACCCTATTGCTGCTATTATCAACGCATTTAGTAGGGCAATGAGTAATGAAACAAATGATTTAAGTAGTCACTTTTTAAATAATTGGGGATTTTAGGAGGACCATATGGCGAAAACAATTAAGGATTTTTTAATAGTATTTTTTACAGCATTCTTCACCAAGTGGTTGGAGGATTTTTTTATTTTATCGGCCATTGTATTAGTAGTAGTGAATACCTATCTTATTTCAGTAATTAGTTTGAATATTTTAATTGGTAACTATGTATTGGCGATATTTTTAGTAATTATTGGTCTTGTATTAGCTAGGAGGTGAAGGAGGTGATAGACATTGATATTTAGAAATGCTTTAGCTCCCAAAGCAGAAGTAACAGATACAACCGATTTAAAAAATCCTGCGCCATGGTTTTTAAGAATATTTGGCCACGATTCATCCAGTGGAGAGACAGTGACGGTGAATTCTGCTCTTGGTATTCCAACCGTTTATCGTTGCGTCAACATTAAAGCTAATGCAATTGCTATGCTTCCTTTTCAAGTCTTTAAGCGAACAGAAAAAGGCAGAGAACGGGAAAAAAAGCATATTGTTTCTTATTTATTGGAAACAAGACCGAACCCGTTTCAGGGGCCTTTTAAATTTAAACACTTAATCGAAACCCACCGGAATACCTGGGGGAATGCTTACATTAACATTGATTGGGGATGGGACGGAAGACCAAAAGCGTTATGGCTTTTAAACCCTGCTGTTACTGACCCTTATGTAGATGTAAAAACAAATACACTTTGGTACCTTACTACATTGCCTAATGGACAGTTTGTGAAAATTGGAGCGGGTGACATTATCCATCTTACTGCTTTATCAACTGATGGCATTAAGGGTAAACCTCCTATTCAAGTTGCTAGGGAAGCAATAGGTAGTTCTCAGGCAGCACAAAAATTTAAAGGGAAATTTTATAAACAAGGTGTTGTAAATAGTGGGTTTCTAAAGATACCTGGAATGTTGAATAAAGATGCCAAGGATGTTGTTCGCGAAGAATGGGAAAAGGCAAACACCGGAATTAGCAATGCACAGCGTGTGGCAATTTTAGATGCTGGTTTGGAATTCCAAAGCGTGAGTATGCCTTTAAAGGATGCTCAGTTTATCGAGGGTATGCAATTTGATAAGTTGGAAATCGCCACAATGTTCGATGTACCACCGCATATGGTGGGAATCTTAGATAAAGCCACTCTCAACAATATCGAACAAGAAAACTTATCTTTTATTCAAAACACGTTAAGCCCAAATCTTGTTCAGTATCAAGAGGAATTTGCTTATAATTTGCTATCTGAAAAGGAACAAGAGCGACTCTACTTAAAATTTAACCTTGAATTCCTACTACGAGCAGACAAAAAAACACAAGCGGAATTTTATAAAACAATGCTTGATGTTGGTGCGTACTCCATTAACGAAGTTCGCGAATTAGAGGATAGAAACGCAATCGAGGGTGGGGATATTCATAGGGTAGACCTTAACCATGTTTCTATAGCTATTGCTGACGAATATCAGCTTAGTAAGGCAGGATCATCGAAAGGGGGTGAGGAAAAATGAAGACTATGCATCCGGCTTATATGAGTTTAAATAGGCCTAAAGAAAAGAGTCCAACTGGACCACTGATGACTGTAAAAAACCTCACCAATAAGTCAGCAGACCTTTATATTTACGGTGAAATTGTAGATAACACGGACTGGAAATGGGATGAAACCGATGTAATGCCAGATGATGTCCTTGACGTACTAAAGCAAGTTGATGACTTGGACAATCTGAACATTTACATTAATAGTCCTGGTGGTTCTGTTTTTGCGGGTTTGGCGATTTACAATATGCTTAAACGGAACAAAGCACACAAAAAAGCCTACATTGATGGTTTAGGCGCTTCTATGGGTTCAGTAATACCATTTGCTGCAGATGAGGTATTTATCCCTTCTAATGCTTTTCTAATGATTCATAAGCCATGGATTTTTGCCATGGGCAATGCAATTGATATTAGAAAGGTTGCAGATGACCTTGATGATATCGAAACCGGACTCGTTAAAATCTATGAGGACAATCTGAAAGATGGTGTAGACATTGAAACCATTAAACAGATGATGGCAGAAGAAACATGGCTAAATGGAGATGAAGCAGCAAAGTATTTTAATGTCACTGTTATTGAAGCTAAAAATGTTGCTGCATGTTCTAGTGATTTACTCGAACGGTACAATAAGACACCTAAGAAGCTTGTGGAACAATCATTCAATAGAGTAGAGCCACCAGCAGAACCACACAACAGTGATGATGAATTTGATAAAGTGAAATTTCAAAATGAACTAGACCTATTAGAATTGTAAGGTCTATTTTTTATGCCCAAAAAAAGAGAGGAATGATTATATGAAAATCAAAATGTTTATTACACATCTATTTGCTTTAATTATTGGTTTATTCATCAAAAAGGAGGAAGAGGATTTGGATTTTAAATTAAATACTGCATTGAAGTCTCTTCGACTAAACAAAAATGTACTAGCTGTAAGAATGGATGGCGGAGCTGGTATGACTAAGCGTGAACAAGCATTGCGCCAAAACGTAGCAGACTTGAAAGCTGCGGCTCAAACACATCAAGACGAAGGTGAATACGAAGAGGCGAAAGCGAAATTAGAAGAAGCAAAGGCTGCTAAAAAAGATTTAGATAATTTCTTAGCTTTGCAGGATGACTTTAAAGGTTTAACTATTCCAGAACCTCAAAATAGAGGTGCACAGATGCCTGGTGAGCCTGAAGATGATGAAGTCAAGGCATATAAAAGTGTTTTCTTAAAGGCGCTTCGAGGACAAAATTTAAATCCTGAAGAAGCAGAAATGCTTGAAGGTTTTAAAGTAGAGGCTAGACTGTCAGAACAAACAGGAGAAGATGGCGGCTATATCGTTCCTGAAGACATCACAACTGCTATTAATGAGTTAAAACAAACGGTTGATAATTTGGAACAATACGTTACAGTTGAACCGGTTAAAACTAATAAAGGTGCACGTACTCTAGAAAAACGTGCTGATTCTACACCTTTCAAGCCATTATCAGAGTATGGGGATCCTAATGCAATGTCTGAAATTGAATCACCGCAATTCAGTCGTCTTCCTTACGAAATTGAAGATTATGCTGGTTTCTTGCCAGTATCCAACGATTTACTAGCGGATACCGACCAAGCCCTAGAAGCATATTTAAGGAGATGGATTTCTAAAAAATCAAAGGCTACACGTAATAGTTTAATTCTTGCTGTTCTAAATTCTTTAACTAAGAAAACTATTACAGGTAATGTTGTGGATGGAATTAAAAAAGTGCTTAATGTAGAGTTAGATCCAGCATTTTCTGCGGTAGCTAGTATCTTCACAAATCAAGATGGATTCAACTATTTAGATACTTTAAAGGATAATGACGGAAAGTACCTTCTACAAGATGATGTTACTAGTCCTACTGGTAAATCTATCAAAGGTCGTCCGGTTGTTACATTATCCAATAAGACGATTGCAACAACAGCTGAAGGTTTAGCACCATTTATCGTTGGGGACTTGAAGGAAGCGATTGTGCTTTGGGATCGTCAACAACTTTCAATCGATATGACAAAAGTGGGCGGGAATGCCTGGAGAACAAATTCCACTGAGTTCCGTGCGATTGAACGTGAAGATGTTACTAAGTGGGATGAAGAGGCTGTTGTATTTGCACAGTTTGATATCGATCCTGTTCCAGAAGTTTAAAAAAATAGATCTTTAGAGGAGGAAAATTGAAATGAAAGCTAATGTAATTAAAAAGTTCCGTGATAAAAACGATAAGCAAAAAGATGGTAAAGGAAAACTTTATAAAGCTAATTCAGTTTTTGAAGCTAGTGAAGAAAGAGTAAATGAACTTTCTAAGCTTGGGTATGTTGATAAAATTGTTGAAGATGGTCTGGAACTAGAAGATTTATTAAAAGGTGCAAAGTCACATGCTGATTTAGACAACATTGTGGAAGAAATTAAACTTGAAGGAGTACCAACTAAAGATGATGGTGCTACTTTGGATGAAAGAAAACAAGCTATATTAGTTGCTGCGGAAAAACTTGCAGAACAATCAAACGAGGGCGAGTAATCGCTCTCTTTCTCTTTTTGAGAGGGTGATAATATGACGCCTGAAGAATTAAGTAAGTTAATTCGTTTTTTGAAAATTGATGAAGTGGATCCAGAGGTTGAAGAGGACCTTAAAACATTTTACAAACGTGCAAAAATAAGTGTTAAGAACCAAGTTGGTCCAATTGATGAAAACAATCCAGATATGAAAGAGCAATATGAACAGGCTTGTGCATTATTGGTGCAACATTGGTTTGACAACAGGGAAGCGTTTCGTATTGGGAATGCTTCTTATGAAATTCCACATTCTTTGGACAGTATTCTAAGAGAATTAAGGTACTGTTATCCAGTTGGTGATTCCAATGAAACCAATTAAACCTGGCGATTTAAAGCAAAGATTAATCTTTCAACAACCAGCCGGATCTACAGATGATGATGGATTCGTAATAAATAAGCCTGTTGAATACACAAAAGCCTGGGCAAAATTAAAAACTCTAAAGGGGAGTACCTTTTATGCTGCTGCTTCAAACAATATGGAACATAATCGGGAATTTACCATTCGATATCAAAAAAAGTTAGCAGATGGTGTAAGACCTACTAATTTAGAGGTTGTTTGGAAAGGTATTACCCATTCGATTGAATCTATCGAAAATGATGATGGCCTTAATATATCCATGACTGTGGTTGCTAAGGCGGTAGATTGATGAACTTCGATTTTGAAGGAATAGACGAACTTATCAAAGAAGTTGAACTCTTAGAGCAAGTTTCTACTCGAACCAAAAATAGGGCTTTAAGACGTGCGGGTGATTTTTTACAAGAAAAATACAAAGAACACGTTTACGCACATGGCCTTACTGAACGTTCTGGGGATGCTCAGGATTCAATCATTCGTACTGAACCAAAGAATAGTGAATTGTTCGTTGGCACAAGAGGTGGTGCTAAGGTAGCGGGATTCTACCTATATATGCATGAGTTTGGTTATTATAATGTTCGTGCAAAAAGATTTATAGCTCCTAAACCATTTGCCTCCATTGCCTATGAATTATCTAAGGGTGAAATATTAGACATTTATGTTGAAGAATTAAGAAAGGAGATGGGGATGTAATGAATATAAATAGGCTAATTATGGACACTTTGGTGCCTTTAAATGTTCCTGTCTCTTTTTTGAATTACAATCTGTCAGATGACACCTATATTGTTTTTAACGAATATAACCAAATGCCATGGTTGAATGCTAATGATACTGAAATGTGGACCAAACATTTTATCCAAGTTGATGTGTTTTCAAAAGGCAACTATATAAATCTGGTAAAGGAAGTTAAAAACGCTATGAAACAAGCAGGGTTCGGACGCATGTTCGAGTCTGAAACCTATGATAATGATATGAATATGTACCGAAAGATTTTGAGATTTAGTTATATATCGAAGGAGGAAAACTAAATGGCTATTAAAGGATTAAAAGATTTAGTATATGCCAAAATTACACAAGAAGATACAACGATGACCACTTATAGCGAAGTGAAATCTTTAGGACCTGCTATGGCTCTAAATTTACAGCCATCTATAAACCGTGGTAATTTGCGGGCAAATGATCAAGTGTTATTTTCTGATGCTGCTAAGGGTCCTATTGCGGTCACTCTTAATACTGCATATTTGGATGAAGAAGTAGAAGCTGACATTCTCGGAAAAGAGTTGGATGAGAATGGCGGTCTAACAGATGCAGCTAATGACGATCCACCTTATATTGCAATTGGTGGTCGGGCGGAAAGCGCACGAGGCGGATATGAGTATTTTTGGGTCTATCGTGTTAAGTTAGCACCTGCAGAAGAGAATAAAGAGACCAAACAAGAGACACCAACCTATCAAACTCCTAATCTAACTGGTGAAGCATTACCACGCTTACATGATGGAGCGGAGAAGTATAAGCTTTGGGATAAAAGTCCAAAGGTTACAGATCCTACAATCTTTGATGAGTGGCTTACATCTGTCATTGATAAAAACTGGGCACCGGAGGTTTAATCTATGAAAATAGAACTCTACATCGATGGAGAGAAAAAAATCTTCACTACACCTATCGTTCCTATGCTTGCTAAACGGAAGTACTTTGAAGTTATGGCAAAGGCAGATGAACGAACAAAAGATGATGAGAATTATGTTCCGACCTTTGAGGAGCAACTTGAAGAAGAAGCTGAACTTGTCGGTATTTTAGCAAATATTATTTTCCCTGGACAATTTACAGTTGAACAAGTATTTGCTGGTGCAAGTGATGAATATGTTTACGATAAATTGCGTGAAGCAGTATTCGGAAAGTCAAAAAAGAAAAATGAGAATGATGAGGGAAACAATCAGGGGGAGTGACGTTTGAACAAGCGTACACTTCCCTTAAACAACTCTATAAAAATATGATGTTTCCAAAAATAGAAACTCTTCCTGATGGAAGAATAATTAAAAAACGAGAGTGGACAATGGCTGAAATAGATCAGTTAGATGTTCACTTTTTTTCTGAGTTAATGGACACAGAAGAGCCAGTACCACAAGAGCAAGAGGTCTACCTAAGCGATATATGGTAGGCCTTTTTCTTTTTATAAGGTAGGTGAGAAATTTGGCCACAAAAGATGTTGGAAATCTGAGAACAAGATTATCTTGGGAGGATGATGGTACTACTAGATCCCTTACTCGTTTTCGTGAGGATTTAAAGGGTTTGCGCTCTGAAATGCGTACCGTTACTTCTCAGGGAAAAGAATATAAGAATGGGCTCAAGGGATTACGTGAGCAATCGGATATTCTTTCAAGACAACTCAGAACGCAGAAAGAAAGAGTAGAAGAGTTGCGTAGAAGGTATCAAGAATCCGCAAGTGTAAAAGGCGAAGACGCTAAGCAAACTCGTGATTTAGCTGCCCAATATAATAATGCAGTCTCTGAGATGAACAAAACGGAAAATCAGCTTAATAAAGTCACACAGGCGATTAATAATCAAATAAATCCATTAAAACGCCTTAGTGACAATTTGAATGCTGCAGGACAGAAAATGCAATCAGTCGGTAAAGGAATGACTGACTTTGGTAAGAATTATTCCATGAAAGTAACTGCTCCAATAGTTGCTGGTGGAACAGCAGTGTTTAAAGCTTCTATGGATTTTGAAAGTGCCTTTGCTGGTGTAGCTAAAACATTTTCAGGTACTGAGCAACAACTTGCTGATTTACGTGTTGGTATTCGAGATATGGCAAAAGAAATTCCAGCAAGTACTACTGAGATATCAGCAGTTGCTGAAGCCGCGGGACAATTAGGTATTCAAACAGAGTCTATAGAAGAATTTACTCGTACCATGATAGACCTTGGTGAAGCTACTAACATGACGGCTGACCAAGCTGCAACAGAATTTGCAAGATTTGCTAACATTGTAGGAATGTCACAACAAGATTTTGACAATATGGGTTCAAGTGTTGTTGCTCTTGGTAACTCCATGGCTACTACGGAAGCAGAAATATCTAGTATGGCTATGAGATTAGCTGCGCAAGGATCTCAAATTGGTATGACAGAATCGCAAATACTAGCATTATCAGCAACTATGAGTTCCTTAGGAATCGAAGCTGAAGCTGGCGGTACAGCAATGACCACAGTTCTCAAAAAAATTGACTATGCGGTAGGTGAAAGTGGTAAAGAACTTAAAGGCTTCGCTAAAGCTGCAGGTGTGTCTTCCGGTGATTTCGCAAAAGCTTGGAATAAGGATCCTGTTAAAGCGCTAGATTTGTTTATAAAAGGGTTGGCTCAATCGAGTAGTGAAGGTGCTAACTTAACTAGTATTCTAGAAGATTTAGGTATAAAAGGTATTCGTGAATCGGATACAATTCTACGTCTTGCTGGGGCAAGTGATCTATTAACAGATGCGGTAAATACCTCAACTAAAGCATGGGAAGAAAATACTGCTTTATCTGATGAGGCAGCACAACGTTATGCTACAACAGAATCCCAATTAAAGATTATGTGGAACCGTGTAAAAGATGTTGCTATTACTTTAGGTGACTCTTTAGCGCCAGCGGTGATGGATGCCATTGATGCAGCTGAACCATGGATTAAACAAATTGAAAGTGGAGCCAAGGCGTTCTCCGAATTAGATGAAGAACAACAACGTAACATTCTTAAGTTAATAGCTTGGGCTGCTGCCATTGGTCCTGTTTCTATTGGATTAGGTGGGCTAACTTCTACTATTGGTGGAGTCGTCAAAATTGGTGGTTCATTAACAGGCATGCTAGGTAAAGTAGGCGGAGCAGGCTTACTGGGTCGTATTGGTGCAATGTCTGCCACTGCCGGACCTGTAGGATTAGCGATTGGTGGAGTAGCTTTATTAGGTACAACAATATGGGCGTTATCGGATGCTGCTAATCAAAGCATTGAGGATACGTACAATTCCATTCAAGCACGCAAAGATGAAATTGACCAATTAGATGAGTTAATCTCTCAATACGAAACGCTTCAAAATAAAAACATGTTATCAACTGATGAAATATTACGTTACATGGATATTATGGATGAACTCAAAAGTGCAAAATCTGAGGAAGCCATCAAAGCGCTAAAAGACGAACAAGAAAAACTACTCGAAAAATCAACGCTTACTAATGAAGAAATGGAACAATTCCTTGAGTTAAACGATAAAGTAATTAAGAAATCACCTAGCACCGTATCAGCTATTAGCGAACACGGAAATGCTTATGCCGGAGTGTTGGATGAGTTAAAGCAACTTAATGAATATGAACGTCAACGACTTACCCAAGACACATACAGAGAAATTACGAACGAAATGCGTAATCAAGAGGAAAATCTCAAAAAGCAAAAAGACCTCCAAGGTGAGATTAAACAATTAGAATCCGATAGAGAAGAAGCTTTTCGAAATCTTGTCACACACAATGAACGATTAGGCGAATTAGATGCCGAAATAGCTAAGTTGAGGAATGACGAGTTAAATCCTGCTAGTGAGGAACTGCTAGAATTAACTAGACAAACACTAAAGGAACGTGAATCTGAAAAAGCTATTTTAGAGGGTATCATTGAAGGTGAAAATATCACCATCGGTAAGTTAGAAAAAAAGATTGCTAAAAAACAAGATTCTCTAACAAAAACTGAAAAAGAATTAGAACTATATAACGATCTATTAGATGATTATGCGCAGATGGTTTTATTTGAACAAGGAATTACGTCCGAAAAAGGTAAACACCTTGAAGCTTTGAAATTGGAACAAAAAAATATAGACGAAAATAGATTGAAACTTGAGGAAATGAAAACTTCAGGTAAACTAGTTGGTTCTGCTTACGAAGTACAAAACCAAAGGCTTAACGAGCAACAGAGTAAGCTAGATGAGGCAATTTTGAAGTTAGAACAAATGAATATTACTGCAGGTCAAACGGTGTATCAAACAATTAGACAAACAGTAGAAACTTTTTATTCTAAACCATCAGGTTATCAACCTGCTTTGAATCGTGACCCTGTAGCAATAAGTGCTTATGCAGTGGGTACGGATTTTCATCCAGGAGGACCAGCTTTAGTTGGCGAAGAAGGATATGAGCTTGCTAAGTTGGGGAATCGATGGTCCATGCTTCGATTTGGTATTACTGATTTACCTAGAGGAACACAGGTGTTTACTCATGACGAATCCAAACGTATTCTTGCTGCTATGAATCGTATTCCGGCATATGCGGATGGAATTAACCCTTATGGTGAAGGTAACCGAATTGTGAATCAGTTAAATGGGAGTATAAAATCTGGTCAAACCATAAATCAAACGGTCAATATTTACAGCCCGACTCCCTTAACACCTTCTGAAACTGCCCGATTACAAAAACAAGCTAGTCGTCAATTAGCAATGGAATGGAGTTGATAGATAATGAGGCGATTAAAATATTTGAATAGTAAGGGAGAGAGCATCGAATTCTATCAAACTCCGTTCCTAATTGAATCATTAATTGGAGTAGGAGAAGTTGATGCTGATGTACAAGGGCATAGAGCTCCCTATCAGGATGGAGATACTTATATCGATACAATTTTACAACCTCGCTATCCGACATTGGAGGGGGCAATTACATCAACAGATTTATTAACTATAAAGGAATATCGTAAGCAGATACTTCGCGTGTGTAATCCTAAACTAGGGATAGGCAAGATAATTTTAGAAATGGATGGAGATATTAAAGAGATATTAGGTACATTAGATGGGGTACCTACTTTTCCTGAAAAAGGGTCAAACGTTTATCAAAAGTTTATGATTACGTGGAAATGTCCTAATCCTTACTGGAAATCACTTGAAACCATCACAGAGCCATTATCGGCATTTGTGCCAAAGTTTAAGCTCCCGTTTCGTTTCCCGGTAAAATTTGGTGAACGTGGTTCTGAAGCGAGGTTGATGAATGATGGTGATGTACCTACTCCTATTGAAATTGTGTTTAACGGTCCTGCAACGAGACCTACAATTATTAATCGAACAACTGGGGAATTTATTCGTATTGACAAAGAATTGTTAGTTGGAGAAAGGTTGATTATTAATACTGCCTTTGGACGTGAAAGACGTGTTGCGATAGATAAAGGAAATGGAGTATTAGAGAATGCTTGGGGTTATATAGACATTTGGGAATCAACGTTATTTCAGTTAGATGTAGGGGAAAACATTATTGAATATGATGCTGTTGCAAGCGGTGGTCAGGCGATAGTGACGATTAGTTATAGAACACAGTATGTAGGTGTATAGAAAGGAGCGTTACAATGGCTCAGTTAGGAAGATTTTTTGATGGTCCTGAGTATGGGGCACAAGATTTTGCGGAATTTTTTACGAATTTCTTAAGAACAGGTTATTTTGAGGGCTTACGAATCGAAACGAATAACTCAATGGAGGTAATATTAAAACCGGGAAGTGCGTTTGTTGAGGGATATGAATATAGAAATACTTCCGATTTATCATTAACAGTTTTAAGTGCTGACCCATTAATAAATAGAATTGATAGATTAGTAATTCGGTTAGACAGGACTCCAGATGCACCTGAGAAACTAACTGCATTAATCAGACGTGGAAATTCAGAACCTGCTGAATTGATACGAAACGAATCTATTTATGAAATTAGTATTGCGCAAATCCAAGTAGAGTCTGGAAAAAGTTACATTGAACAGTACCAGATTACAGACGAAAGAAACCGAATGGAAGTTTGTGGTCCAGCTATTCCAAACGGACAAATGTTGCCAGATAATTATCTCGATAGTAATGCTTTAATGGACGAGTATCCGCATGGTTTCTCAACAATGAGAGTAAGTGATAACTTTGGTGGTTTCCCTACTATTGCAGGGCAAGTGCAAACTAATAGAGCATCAGAAGAAGTAGCGGCCCAGTTTTATTTTAGTTCTCTTGCTGATAGACCGTTTTTATATGTTAGGACAACCTTTTGGGGTGAGTGGACTCCATGGAGACGTATAGACGGAGCAGCGTTTATTAGTGGAAATGGAGATAGGTTACAAAGCGGTTCTGATTCAGTAAGTGCTTCTGCGAGCGGCGTCACGTCTAAAAACGTTGCCTTTCCTGTACCCTTTTCAACGCCACCGCATATTGTTGTATCAATTGTTACATCTAACCCACAGACATCTTCTGCTAGTGCTGGGAACATTACAACAACTGGGTTTACGTTATATGTTCATAACTCTTTAACATCCTCTAGGAGTATTATCTGTAATTGGCATGCTAAAGGAGGGGATTAATATGATTTTTCATAAAATAAAAGGGACAAAAGCAACCACTTATTTTGATTTTCAGTATGATTTTACTGATGGAATATTTACGATAAGTAAGGGTTCTTATTATATCAACAATGAATTGCGTTATGAATCCAATGAATCTTTTACCTGTGAAATACAGAAAGGCAAGTATTACAATTTTGTATTAGTTGAAAGTGGGATTATTGTCATACATGAATGGTCTGATGAACCCATAATTGGATTGATTGATATCTTGGCGTGGGGTGACTCCACTCAAATGGAAGCGAAGTTGATGGTCTGATGCAAACTATAAAGCTATTATCCAAAGACTTGGAACAATTGGGAGAATTAACTGAATATGTAAGCTTAATGTTCACCCGCTCCTGGCACGAAGTGGGTGATTTTCAATTGGTTATACACCGTGAAGCGAATCTGGCAAATGAAATTCAAAAGGATTGTTTAATAGCCCTTAATAAAAATAAAGTGGCAATAGTAAAGCACCGTGAAATTCAACTAGACCAGAATGGTAAAGCAACAGAGAACTGGTTATTTAGAGGTTGGACACTAAAAGGATTAATGGATCAACGAATCACAGTACCACCTACAAATTTAGCTTATGATAATAAATCCGGAAATGCCGAAACAGTGATGAAGCACTATATTGATAAACATTTTGTTAATCCTGTTGACCCAAAAAGGAAAATGCCAAACTTAGTTATTGCGCCAAATCAAAACAGGGGTAGATATGTTAACTGGCAGAGTCGTTTCAAAATTGTTGCGGAAGAATTGACTGAGATTAGCCTCGCTAGTGATATTGGCTGGGATATAACACTTGATACAAAAAATAACCAATTTGTGTTTGAAGTATTTGAGGGAATGGACCGTAGTGTTAATCAGAACGAACGAAGCAACGTTTACTTTTCCCCAGAGTTTGGCAATGTAAAAACACAGTCATTTACTGATTCGGATATCAATAAGAGAAATGTTGGCTATGTAGGTGGGCAAGGTGAAGGTGTAGAGCGTGAGATCATTGAACTGGGTGATGCAGAAGGTTTTGAGCGGTATGAAACATTTATCGATGCCAGAGATATTGAAGATTCTAGTCAATTACCTGAACGTGGTCAACAAAAACTGAATGAAATGAAAAACGAAATGTTTTTCGAATCTCAAATTATGTCGCCCAATGGTGTTGAACCATTTGTGTATGAGAAAGATTATTTTCTGGGAGATATTGTAACCATCATGAATCGTGAGTGGGGTTTTATTGTAGATAGGCGGATAGCTGAAATAACAGAAATATATGAAGCTGGCGGTTTTAGGTTAGATGCGGTGTTTGGTCAAAGTAGACCAACTTTAATAGAAAAATTAAAACGAAAATTTAATGAACTGGATAACGTACTTAAGCAATAATAATCAACAATGCCCCTGTTATGATTCATGTACAGAGGCATTAATATAATCTAGAGATTGTATTCATCAGAACTAAAGAGCATATTCAGTATCATTAACTGCTCAGGAACTGAATTCCGTGAGACTTCTGGATGCGCTGTTATCATGTCATCAACCATGTCAATCATTTTAGTTTTATCTATATTTATTTTTAGAGCTTGTTCGTAATTAAACTTAACATGTCTGGAACAGATTATGTATTTTTGATCATTACTGCAATTGTTAAGGTTTTCATTTATGTCGTTGGTTAAATCTTCTTTTCGTAGATTTTTTAAAAAGTGAAAATCACTCTGGCTGTTATAGTAACCTAGATGAAGAATAGGATCTACCGCTAACGATTTTAAATCTAAAACACTACTGTGGTATAACGATCCTGTACCACCTTTAGATGCACCATATAGAACAACATTTTCTTTGCGAATAGCCAAATCAGAAATAACTTTTAATATCGCATTTTGAATATCCTTCTCATAGGATTGATAATTAGTAGTATTGACATAATGAGAGCCATGAGAGCAATTTAAATCCATAATTCTCATTGTGTATACATTTTTCACTAAATTTTTTTCAATGCCATCAAAGAATTTAGGGAACATTCTATTGGGCATTAAGTAAGAATCGAATTTTTTGTTATCAGGCATACAAGTAAACAATACTAGTAATCGTTTAGGAGCTGATTGATTTACTTTTCGACCAACTGGCTTATCTAAGGTATAAAACACGCCGTTTTCTTTTATTAAGTCTTTTCTTTGAAATAATTCATGAACATATTCTCGTTTATACAACTTTGATATATGTTTTTCGTGGAAGTAATGAATATAATCGTTTTCTAGCAAAGACTTATAAACCTTGTAAACTTTCTCGTCTTTTCTAGCCATTTGGATAATATTTAATCCACTTCCGGTATCAAATAAAATTCGTTTTTGGTTGTTAAATTTTATATTTTCGCTAAATAAATTGTAAATTTTAGTATCTTCCAATCTAGTATCCCCCCGTAAGAATGAGTTCATTTATTATTATATACTTACGGGCAATATAAATGAAATTAATGAATTTAAAATTTGATAGGATTGATAAATTAGTTAAAGGATTTTCTCCTTTTCTGTCGAATTAAGTAGATTAAAGGAGGGGAGATAGATGAATTTAAAGTTATTAAAAGAAGAAGAAATTCCACATTCAGGATGGGGAGCAGGGAACGGAAGTGTAATTACTGAAGAGTATGAGTGCCCTTGTGGAAAGGGTATTGTTACTTACGAAAAAGATGACATTCCTGGTTTTAGATCAAAAAGCCTCTATTGTAACTGCGAAGAGTGTAGAAAAAAATATACTTTTTCTAGAGGAACTGCGACAGAATAATAAACAGGCTAGTCTATTTAAAGCATCTCAATCGAGGTGCTATTTTTTATGTCTTAATTAGGGGGTTAGAAATGGATGCGAGTTTAGCACAATATTTTCTCACACAAGGACCATTTGCAGTTCTCTTTGTTTGGCTTTTTTGGTCATCGAGAAAAGAAGCAAGTGAAAGAGAAAAACAGCTATATCAAACTATAGATGATCAGAACGAAATACTTAAAGGGTTTAGCAGCAAATACGATATAGTCATTACAAAATTAGATGACATTGAGGACCGTTTACCTCCAAGGTAAGTGGTCTTTTTATTTTCCTTGAGAGGAGGTGAGAACGTGGAAATGTTAACTGAATACGTAGTTTTAGTTGTTGTAGCCATTTGTTTAGCTATTGGTTTTGTTGTCAAGAACAGCCTAGACATTATCCAGAATAAGTATATTCCGTTAATTATGGCAGTGCTTGGGGTTTTATTAAATGTCTGGCTTAACACAGGAGCATTTACTCCGGAAATTTTATTAGGTGGGTTAGCTTCCGGATTAGCAAGTACTGGGGCATTTGAGTTAATTAAAAATACGAGAAAGGATGTTGAATAATGAAATTATACTTAGACCCAGGTCATGGAGGAACAGATCCAGGAGCACAAGGTAATGGATTAGTGGAAAAAGTTCTAACTCTGGCAATTGCACTCAAAATTCGTGACCTATTAAAAGATTACAATCTAGATGTTCGCATGAGTCGCACCACTGATAAAACAGTAACTTTACCACAACGTACAGATGATGCGAATAAGTGGGGAGCTGACTACTTTCTTTCCATTCATATTAATGCATTTAATGGTAAGGCAAATGGATATGAGGATTTTATTCACGATAAGCTATCAAATACCTCTGAAACTGCAAAGATTCGAAACGTCATGCACGCAGAGATTATTAAGCTAGTAGACTTTAATAATCGTGGGAAGAAAAAAGCAAACTTCCATGTTATTCGCGAATCTAAAATGCCTGCTATGTTAACGGAAAACGGATTTATCGACAACAAAGAAGATGCAGCTAAGCTTAAACAAGATTCTTATTTAAATAAGATTGCCCAGGGGCATGCTAACGGAATTGTGAAGGCTTTTAACTTAAAGAAAAAATCAACACCTGTAAAAGATACCCCTAAATCATCTGGGAATGTTCACACGGTTGTAAAAGGAGATACACTTTGGAGCATATCTCAAAAGTATAATACAACTGTTTCGAAACTTAAGCAGTTGAACGGATTGAAGGATGATTTAATTCATCCAGGGGATAAAATTAAACTGCCTGGTGCATCTAAACCAGTGTATTACACGATTGAAAAGGGTGATACATTCTGGGGAATTGAGAAAAAAAAGAAAATCAAGCATGGGACTCTTCAAGAATTAAACCCAAACGTGAATCCCAAGTGGTTGAAAATTGGACAAAAAATAAGAATAAAGTAAGAATTTAATAAAACTAAAATAAGCATAGACAACTTATTCTAGTAATCGAATTTCATTATGAAAGCCCAGCTGCGGAAACAGTTGGGCTTTAAAAACAATACGGACTTTATTACTATATACAGAAATATTTCTATATGATAAAATAAGAACAAACGTTCCAATTGGAAGCGTTTTTACAAAAAAGCAGGAAAATAGTCATCTTTTGTAGAATATGTAATTTATCTACAAAAGGGGGAATATTGATTTGTCTACAGTACTTAGTCCAATTAACAAATTATTTAAAGAAAATGATAAAGAAAATACTAAATTTTGGAGATACATGGGAGTAGCGATCGATCGTATTAATGAGTATTCCGAAATAAGTTGTGATATTAAGTATAAAAGCACACTAAAAAGTCTTTCAATTGATGAAATTGAAGACTTCGAAGGAATATTAGGGATTGAAGAAAACGACCTGAGCAAAGATGATAAAATTAAGGGTCTTTGCGAAGAGTCTTATGAAACAAAAAAACAAATTTTAATACTAAAAGATTTTTTGAGCAGAAAGAAAAAAAGTGTTGTAAGTTATTATAATTCTGTTTCAGAGAAATATGATGTGATTTACTTAAACTCTCCAATTATTCAATTGAAACAGTTACTAGAAGATTCAATTTTACATATTATATCATTATATACTTTACACAACTGGTTAAATAAGGGTACCGGTAATATCTTTTCCCTGAGTAAAAGTATAGGTTATACAAAGGCTTTAGATTTACCTTCGAAAGAAAGTAAACATTTTGTAGACGAACTACATAAAAAATCTAAACAAAGTAATAATTATAGAGTGTTTGCATACACATCAAAGGAAAATAGTAAAGTTTTTGTAATCCTCTATAGGCAAGTAAATGATTCCTCAATACCAGATTTTGATGAACCCTTTAGAAATAAAGAGGTTGTGCCAATAATGTTTAAAATTAATACCGAAGAAGGTATTTTGGAAGTTAAATCAAAATTTATAAGTGAAATAAATTGGATCAAAGAATATATTGAGGAAAATTTTAATACCACTTTAACTGAAATTAAACCTGATTTATTTAAAGAATATGACTCTGATGTTGTAAGGAGTGCATTTTTAGAGGGGGTGTCTCCAAGTGGAAATGAAATCGATGATTTCACTATTAATAAAATTTCATTCAGAAGTAGTCCCTTGATTAATTCGCCTCGAGTTTCATTTGCATTAGAAAATGGAGATGTCTTCCCTTCAGTGAAAGATGCTTGGAGTAAGGACTGTTTAGATTTGGAAAGCATAAAGGATATTGAAAGTATATCTTTTAAATCACACAGTGTAAGAAGAACAATAAAATCCACAATATTTGATGATGGAAATATTCTTTTCTCAGTAGACGATAGTGGAATGGATATAGAAACTAAACGACAACTTGAAGATAAATTCATACAGAAATTCGGAATACCTTTAAACAAATTAATTACTAACACTAAGTTTATGGTTGGTAAGGCAGACGTTACTGATTATCTATTGACTTTGTCTAGTAAAAAAGAATTAACCGAAATAGAGGCAGATATCTTCGACAAATTGAAGAAGGACAATATTATTCAAGAGAGTGTTGAAGAAAATATATATTGTAAGAATGCTGAGTGTGAATATACGGAAACTTATCAAGGGGATATAGCGCAATGCCCTAGCTGTGGTTACTCTTTATTAGGTAGAGAAAAATATGAATTATTAGCACCATTAAATTTAAACATCCGGTCTTATATAAAAAGATTAATATCAACATTTTGTGATTTAAGTAATTGGGAATTAAGAGGTGAGCCAGAAAAGAGTTTTTATAGTAAAAATAATAAATATAAATTCTTTAATTTGGTTAATAATAGTTCAGGCGAGTCGTTCCAAATTCTAATTCATCAAGGTTCTATACAAAATAAAATTCTTGAGAAAATAAACCGTTCTCTAACACCAACCGTAATTATTTTTGTCGGTGTATCGGAAAAACACTTATCAAAATATAATAACCACTGTATTTTTCCAGTGAATTTTGGCAGGATTTATAATATGAGTAATCCAGCAGATATATTTAAGCAAATTTATGAGTCGATTGAACATAGATCGAAATCATATTTATCTAGTGTAGCTAATAAATCTTTCGAAATACTTAAGAACTTGCCTGTTCCGCAGGAAATAGATAAAAACTATTCACCAACTGATTTTGAAGATGATGTGTTTAATGTTCTCAAGGATATTTTTCCTAACGCTGATAAATGGGGAAGTAGTATGACAGGAAAAGAAGTGCCTGAGGGTATCTTCACTATTAACTATAATGTTCACGGCCCCGCTGAAAACAGAGAAAAATATGTTTACTCATATGATTGTAAATTAAATAAAAACCATAAAGGATATGATTTAGCAAAGGATGAACAAAGAAAAGCCTTTGACTATGTGGAAATGCTAAATCAAGTATCACATATTACCAGATATAGTACGAAAAAACAATTGAGCTCACATATCTTTATATCAAATAATTTTAATGAAAATAATTTCCATACAATGTCAGAATACTTTTATAAAAAACTTCCTATAGGTTACGATACTAGACCTATATTCTTACCAGTAGATGTTTTGGTATATTTCCATTCTGAATATAGAAAGAATTATTTTAGATTACGTAATTCACGAAATACCTTTATGCAGTTGGTTCATAAAGCATTAATAACAGATAAAATGGTGATTGATAAATATACTGTCGATGATATAATCTCTGAATCGCTTGATGAAGATCTTGCGGATTTCAAAGATATTAACATAATAAAAGTAAAGAAAGGTGTATTAGACAAAATAAAGAAGAGGGGATAGATAATGGGTTACTACATTAATTCCTCCGCAGTTGAAGATTTTGAAAATATTTTTATCGAAAGTATTAAAGATTCTATTCTTCAAATGGTTAATAAAAGCTTTTTACTGAAAAATCAACATCGCGAATTAAGTATTTCTTTTTATGAACACTACATTGTATTAATGAAAATTGAAAATAATACAGTCCTAGAACTAACCAGGATTAGTTATGAATACTTTATTCCGGACATGTTTCTAAGTGAAGTTTCAACCTTTCCCAACTTACCGCCAAGGTTAAAAAGATATAAAAACATGGGGGATTGCCGGTTTAGAAATGAAATAAAGGACTCATTAAAAGACGGCAAAATTATTGTTCAAAACAACAAAGTGCTTTGGCCAGACTATGGCATTATATTAAGAATTAGCCCTAATATTGCACTTGAAGGTATTGAAAATTAATTAAAACAGTTAAAGTTTTCTATCCATTTATATGTTAGTAAAATAACGTATAAATTAAAGCTCTCACTATTGTGGGAGCTTTTTATAAAAGATGAGATCAAAAGCATTACCAGTATCAAGAAGTTCCATTTCCAAATGGACCCTACTCTAATTAAAAAGTTTATAATAAACATTTGCACTAAGCACGCACTTTAAACCATATACTCATTACCCTTCAAAGCTATTATGAAGGGTAATATGAATGACAAAATTGGAACCGTTTCTACAAACATATTATTCCTTCCAAATCCTATCTTTCCATTCAAAGCCTCTATCGTGATCCCCATACAAATAACTACTCAAATATAAACAACCACTTGAAGGGAAACGAATGTTCGTGTATAATTAATGAAAACAAACGTTCTGTGGAGGAGGTTTAATTATGAAAAGATTATTCCTAAGCTCCATCGATAATAAGGAGAAAATCATAATCTTTTACATTGATAGTAAAAATAATGTTACGCAACGATATGTTCGTGTGATTAGCATGAATGATGATTCTGTCATCGCTTATTGTCTTTGGCGAAAAAAGATAAGAACCTTTAAATTAGAAAACATCCTTTCAGCTGGACCAATCAGAAAGAAGGTAGGCGCGTAGTATGACTGTAAATGATCGCGGAAATATCAAATGGACCGCAATGATGATGCCGGAGCATCACCAATTGCTACATCAAATGTGGGCGCAACAGGAACGTGAGGAAAAACCAGAACTTGATGAACAACAAGTGGAAGAGATAAATATGAAGCTGCAAGTCGCAATACACAACGATCTATTTGTTATTATTAAATACTTTAGTAATCACAATTTTAAGACAATTAGAGGTAAGCTTGAAAAAGTAGTATCACCACAGAACTATTTAGTGCTACGTGATGGAACTAAAATACAGTTAGACAATATTATTGATTTACAAATTGATTAAAGCCCCTCAAAGTGAGAGGCTTTTTTAATGTATTACTTATCGTAATTCTCATAATACTTTCTTAACATAGGATCCTTTCTATCAAGATATTCAAATGTGTCTTGTTCACTTTGTGTAGCTAATGGGTATATGATTCTTCTCCCGTCAAAATAAGGTTGAAATTCCTCTTTTTCTTTTTCCAATTAAATCACTCCTTAATTATCTTAGTATTATAATTCGATAATTTATAGGAGTAACCCTGCATTAAAAAGGAGAATTCAAGTTTTTCCTGAATTGGTTATTTTTTGATTGATTATAGTTGATTTTAGGAAAGTTTTCCTAGAAAGATGCCCAAACATATAAAAAATCCCCACTATAAAAAAGCGGAGATAAGTAGTGTTATTCTTTCTTGAATAGATCATCTACTTTACAGTTTAATATTTCTGCAAGTTTAAACGCATTCTCCAGTGACGGTTTACTATGGCCATTAATCCACCTCGATAAAACTGTCTGGCTGACTCCCATTCTTTCAGCTACTTCTTTTTTATTCATTTCTTTTTTTGCAATCCATAAGTTTATATAACTTTTCATTTTATCATCACCTAATATGTATATTCTTTGTAGTAATATAAAAACCCTTCATACTTTTAGTTAAAATATTTGAACTAATTTGTAATCAAGACAAACATACCCACATATGATTTATTAAACAGCTTCAAAAATTGCAATTCACTATTCATCACTTCGCTCTGTCATGTTCATTTGTATGTTAAGAAATATTTGCTTGTTTACATCTATCAAACTACTGATATAACAACAACGGAATATACCAAACAGAATACCAGGCCGGAAGTTTAAAAGGAAGTGAGAACGGAATATAGAACGGAAGGGAGGTCGGAAGGAATTGAAACTTGTTATTGGATCTAAAGTTCCTGATTGGTGGATTGACCCTAAGCCAAGAACAATAGATCAGTGGTGGAATGGGTTAGAGTGGCAAGATCATGTGCCGAAAGCAGAAATGTTGTATTTCAATGGATGCAATAGTGATAGTCTCACACAAGAGCTAATTTGTAATGCAGATGTATTAGCTTGGAGAATATCAGATTTAATTGGAATTGAATCGTTATATAAAATGGCAGCACATTCTGGAGAGAAGATGCGATTGGGGTTTGTGAATGAGTATAACAACATTGTGGAGTTGGTGAGTTCATGGACGTTATATTAGGTGGCGGAATTGCTGCAGTAACCATGTATGCATCTGCTAGATGGAATCCAACTGTAAGTGAAAAAAAGAAGATCATTCAGACATTAATCAATATTGGTTTTACAGTTAAAGACCAGGGACCAAAGCTATTTAAAATTAATAAAAAAGAGTACTGGATTGACTACATCTATAATGTACCGTTTGGAAAGATTGATGATGAGGACACACAACCCATTCTTGAAAAGACCTTGGGTAAACCGGTTAAAGTTCATTTTAAACAAAAATTATTTATTCGAGTGTATAATGATCAACTTCAAAAGAAAGTTCAATACAAAGATTTCCCAGCACTGGAAGGTTGGAGTATACCTGTTGGTAAAACTCAGGAGGAAATACTTTATCATGACTTTGATGAGATACCTCATTTAACAATTGCTGGAGCAACTAGGTGGGGAAAAACCGTATTTATGAAAGCAATGATCACACACTTAATCGAAAATCATCCTGACGATGTAGAGTTTTATATTCTTGATTTAAAAAGCGGTCTTGCTTTCCATAGGTACAATAATTTAAAACAAGTAAAGGTAGTAGCTGATGATTATAAAAGTTCAGCTGCAGCCCTAAAAGAAGTTGAAAGAGATATAAAGAAAACTATGCAGGAATTTAAACCTAAGTATTATGAGAACATTACTGAAACAGATATACCAATACGTAAATTTATTATCATTGATGAAGCTGGCGAGTTAATGCCTGATAAAAGTATGAGTGAGGCAGACAAAGAACATGCAAGAACCTGTAGAAGGATAATGAGCCACATAGCGCGAGTTTCTGGTGGGTTAGGCTATCGAATGATATTCGGTACACAATACCCAACTAAGGAAGTTATGGATAATCAGATAAAAGCAAATGCTTCAGCAAAAATATCTTTCAGACTCCAAACAGGTGTTCAATCGAAAGTGGCCATTGATGAGACTGGTGCAGAAAAGTTAGAGTACCCAGGTAGAGCGATTTATAAAACTGTTGATAATCATATTGTGCAAACACCATTCATTAGCAATGCAGAAATGTGGAAGAGACTAAGGAGGTATGAAGAAAAGAATGTTGCAGCAAGAGAGGAGACTGAAAAGAGAGGAACAGATACTATCAGCTTTGGAGAGTCTAACATATTCCACTAGGGAACAACTACAGGCTATTGAACAATTAGGGGGTGAGCGAAACGCCAGAAGGATATTGCTTGAGATGGAACAGAAAAAGCTAATTAATAGTGTTCGATATGATAAAAAGATTTATTATCTTTCCAATAAGGGGAGTGACCGAATAGGTAAAGGTGGTGTGAATTTAAAACGGTCATGGATCCAACACACATTAATGAGAAATGATTTATTCATTCTATTAGAACAGCCAAGCGATTGGAAAAAAGAATTTCCCGTAAAACGTAATGGAGAAACCTATCTTATACCAGATGCAATGTTTAAACAACATGAGATATATCACTTTGTAGAAATTGATAATACCCAAACAATGAAAACTAATCTTGAAAAAATTAAAAAATATAAGGATCTATTTAAGGATATAGAAAAACAATTTAAGCATAAGCCTGTGTTAATTTGGTATTCCCTGTCTCCGATACGAAAGGAAAAGTTAAGGGATGTATGCAAGAAGTCTGGTATTAATTTCAAAATATATTAAGGGGAGATTGCAATGGAAAAGATTTGGAAGGTTACTGAGACATTAATAAAGGTGATTGATGAAGAGGAAAACGCTGAAAGGAAAATACGTTTAATTGGTGTAGTAAAAGAACTGAAAAGTATCCATCAGAGTTGTATGGATGAATTAGTCGAGGTGATAGAATGAGTTATTTAACAGTAGCTGGGTTGTTGTGGGCTATTGTCGCAACCGAAAGAGCCTTTTATTATCGCTTTGAATGGCAATATAAAGAATGCGATTACTGCGAAAAGATTTCATAAAAGAAGGAATTCGACAATAAATGTAGAATAAATATAGTAAAAAGATACTAGGGGGAAGAATGTTGAATAAAATCGCATCAGCTATCAAAGTAATAGGGTGGCTAGCTATAGTAGGTGGAATTGTATTAGGAATTAATGCAGCAAGTTTTGAAGATTCTTTTTGGGTATTTGTAATTCATGCGCTATACGGAATTGGAATAGCCATTTTAGTATTTGGATTTGCAGAGATAATTAATTTGCTTCAAAAGAAAAGAGAATATGTGGAAATGCAGCATGATGTTTTAAAAGATATTCGATACGAATTAAAGTTAATAAAGGAAAATACTAAAAGAGCAGATTAATTTCTGCTCTGCATAATTTAAGTATTCATTTTCCGTTACTTGTGGTGCAGGAAAAACTGAAATGCTTTTCCAGGGTATAGAAGCGGGCCTTAAGTTAGGAAAACGAATATGTATTGCAACTCCACGAGCAGATGTTGTCCGTGAGCTAAAGCCCCGAATTCAAGATGCTTTTGAAGATGTTCCTATCCAAGCCCTTTATGGTGGAAGTGAAGATAAAGAGGGACCCTCCCAGTTAATTATTGCAACAACCCATCAACTACTTCGTTTTTATAATACCTTTGACATTGTAATTATTGATGAAATAGATGCTTTTCCATACCACAATGATGAATCCCTTCCATTCGCAGTGAATCGAGCAAAAAAAGAAAAGAACACAACAATCTATCTAACAGCAACACCAAGACAAGATTTGCGTCTACGAATAGCATTAAAACAACTTCCTCATATATTTGTCCCTGTTCGTTATCATGGAAATCCTTTGCCCGTTCCAACTTTAAGAATAAGTTACACGCTTAAGAAGTCTTTGAAGGAGAAAAAAATTCCGAAATCTTTACTTGAGTGGCTTGTGGAAAGAAAAAACAAAAAAAGACAACTACTTATTTTCGTCCCATCTATTAAATTAGCAGAGGAATTTAAAACCAATCTGCAAAAAGACCCTACTGCTCATCTAGGGAATATTGTTTCCGTGCATTCAGAAGATGAACAGAGAGTCGAGAAGATTAATCAGTTTAGAAAAAAGGAAATTAATGTCTTAGTAACAACGACCATATTAGAACGAGGGGTGACATTCCCATCTGTTGATGTTGTGGTGTTAGATGCGGGACATGCTGTATTTGATGAAGCAGCATTAGTTCAAATTGCTGGACGTGCAGGGCGAAGTGCGGATGATCCAACTGGAGAAGTTATTTTTCTTCATGATGGAAAAACAGAGGCAATGATTCGAGCAACACAATCCATAAGAATAATGAACAGAAGAGGAGGTTTTTAGTCGTGAACTGCCTCTGGTGTCACGAAGAAGTTTTATTGGAAGTTAATTGGACCACGATTACACTTCCAGCAAAAGCTAAACGTATCTGTGATAAGTGTGAGAACAGTCTAAAGGAACTTTCTGGAAATCGATGCCAACGATGTAGTCGCGAGGCCGATACGGAAATTTGTGATGACTGTATTTGGTGGGGGAATTATCATCATGGGGAGGATGTAATTGATTATAATTACTCCGTCTTTCCTTATAATGCGCATATGCAAGATATTATTGCAAAATGGAAATATCGTGGAGATTATCAGCTTGGACATCTATTCGAAAACCAATTTATTAATCACTTCTACAAAAAGTTCAACTGGATAAAAGAAGTTATAGCAGTACCGATTCCCTTGAGTAGTGAGAGATTGCAAGAGAGATGTTTTAACCAAGCTGAGATGCTTTGCTCCTTTTTACCAATTCAATCAATGGATATGTTAACCCGTGTTCATGGAGAAAAACAATCAAAAAAAACACGGAAAGAAAGAATCTCCTCTGAAAACCCTTTTTATCTAGTGCAAAAACTAAACAAACCTGTTATTCTTGTCGATGATATATATACAACGGGTACTACTTTACGTCATGCAGCTAGGCTGTTAAAAACAGCTGGTTGTCCTAATGTTTATACGTACACATTAGTTCGTGGATAATTTGGTATGATAAGATAATGTAGTAAGGAGATAATCAGATGGCAGAATTAGCAAATTGCTCACAATGTGGAAAAGTTTATGTGAAAGATTTAAAAGATATTTGTCGTGATTGTTATAAGAAGGAAGAAGCAGCTTTTAAGATTGTATATGAATTTTTAAAACAACAGAAAAATAGGGAAGCTACTTTAATTGAAGTTGTGGAAGCAACAGGGATTGAAGAAACAGTAATTACCAAATTTATTAAGGAAAAAAGATTACGTACATCCATGTTTCCAAAACTTGGGTATCCATGTGAACGTTGTGGCGATATGATTGTATCAGGGAAATTATGTATGAAATGTTCGGAAGAGATAAGGAATGACTTATTTCAATTTGAAGCAATTGAAAAGGTCGTAGAACGGAATAAAGAAACAAAGAAAAGTCCTGAAGTTTATTATACAATTGATAAACATCGTAGATAATGCTTTAGATTTGATAAAACAAACCGATAATATAGTTAAAGACATGTTCGATGTATGATTGTTTGAAAAATGATGGGGTGATGTAATGAAGGTTAATGGACCAAATCAAACTAATTTTAATCCATATAAAAACCAAATCCAAAAACAGATGGAAATGAAAAAAGTCGGGAAGCAACAAGACCAATTAGAAATTTCATCTGAAGCAATGAAATTGCAAGAAAATATAAAAGTAAATGCGAAGCGAGAAGCTTACGTCGAAGAAATTAAGAACCGTGTTGAATCTGGCCAATATGAAATTAATTATGAGAAGACTGCACATAAAATGATCGATTTTTGGTCGAAACAATAAGAGGAGGACGGCATCTGTGTCCGTACAATCAATTATTGAAAAATTAGACAGTTTAACTAACATTCATCATCAGCTATTAGCACTTTCTGAAGAGAAAACGAAAGTCGTAAAAAATGGTAATGTACAAGGATTGCAAGCTATTTTAGTGAAAGAACGTAAACTAGTCCAACAATTAGAACAGCTTGAGGAAAGCCGTCAAAAAGAAGTGGTAGAATGGTTTTCTAATCAAAGAGTATCCATAGATGATGCGACTGTAACAAATATGTTGAATCAGCTTAGTGATGATAATGAAAAGAAAAAACTTGAAGATAGTGTAATACGGTTAACCGAATCAGTGGTGAAATTAAAACAACAAGAACAATTGAATATTGCATTGATTCAACAATCGATGCAATTTGTTCAACTGTCCATCGATTTGATGAGTCCTACATTAAAGAATATGAACTATGGCAAAACCAATGATCAACCATCCTTGAATCGTTCAGTATTCGATTCAAAAGCATAATCAAACTGTTATGAAGGAGAAATACAATGAGTACATTCCACGGATTGGAAATGGCGAAACGTGCGCTATTTACACAACAATCAGCTTTATATACAACTGGTCATAATATTTCAAATGCAAATACGGAGGGTTATACAAGACAACGCGTCAATTTTGAAACGCTACCAGCCTACCCAAATGGTGCACGAAATCGCCCTCAAATTCCAGGACAACTTGGACAAGGTGTTCAAGCTGGTTCTGTGGAACGTATTCGTGATAGCTTCCTAGATTTACAGTATCGAGCAGAAAATAGTAAATCTAGCTATTGGGAAACGATGTCAAATTCGCTTTATCGTATGGAGAGCCTAATAAATGAACCTTCAAAAAGTGGTTTATCTAATACGATGGATCAGTTTTGGCAGTCTTTACAAGATCTATCTGTAAGCCCTGAAAATAGTGGAGCAAGATCTGTTGTTGTTCAGCGAGGGATTGCGGTTGCAGATACATTTAATTATTTACGAGAAAACTTGCAGAAAATGCAAAATGATGTTGGTACTCAAATTGATGTCACGATTGACAGTGCTAACTCATACTTAACTCAGATCAATCGAATTAATAATCAAATTAAAGAAGTTGAACCACATGGATACTTGGCAAATGACTTATATGATGAACGTGACCGACTAATCGATCAATTATCTGGTATTATGAATATCAAGGTTCATCGCGTAGAAAGTTCTGAGAGTGCGCCAGATATTGCTGCTGGATTAACTGACATAGAGCTTGTCCAAGATAATGGAAAGTCCTATGAACCTAAAGTTTATTTGTTACAAGCTAACCAGGAGCCGGCTGAAATTAGTATAAGTGAAGACAATGAAATAATGATTGATGGAACAATTTTTACTGGGAAATTTCCAAGCGGATCGTTACAAGCACTTATTGATGTCCATGGTGGTGGAAATGCAGCAGATGGTGACACGGTTTCATTTGAGCAAATGATTAAAGACCTTGATAACATGGCAAAAACTTTAGTAGATAAGTTTAATACCCAACATAGAAACGGACAAGATTTCAATCAAAACGGGGGCTTAGACTTCTTCCAATATAGTGATGGTGTCATGACCGTTAACGAATTAATTGTGGAGGATTCAAACCTAGTTGCTGCCAGTTTGACTGGTAGTAAAGGTGATGGTGATAACGCTCTTGAACTTGGGAAAATATTTGATACTATTTTTTCGGATGATCCTGCGATTGGTAATGGAAACTCTGTTAAAGGTTTCTATGAAGGGATGATTGGAAGTCTTGGTGTTGCTGCCCAAGAAGCAAACCGTATGGCAGCCAATACTGCAGCACTAAAATCTCAAGTTGAGACACAACGTATGTCTACAAGCTCTGTATCACTAGATGAAGAAATGACAAATATGATAAAATTCCAACATGCTTATAATGCTGCCGCAAGAAATCTGACAGCAATGGATGAAATCTTAGACCGTATTATTAATAATTTAGGAATAGTAGGAAGGTAGGAAATATATATGCGCGTAACACAATCGATGTTATCGAACAATATGCTACGTAATTTATCCAATAGTTATTCCAACATGGGTACTTATATGGAACAGCTAACAACTGGAAAAAAAATTAATCGACCTTCTGATGATCCCGTTGTTGCTGTTAAAGGGATGGATTATCGTAGTCAGTTAATCGAAGTGGAACAATATAAACGAAATACAGGTGAAGTGCACAATTGGATGGATAACTCTGATGATGCACTGGATCAAGCAACAAAAGCGTTGCAACGTTTACGTGAATTAGCTGTGCAAGCTAGTAATGATACGTATGACATAGAAGAACGTAAAAATATCATGGAAGAAGTAGAACAACTTAAAAGCCATTTAATCGATATTTCAAATACGAAAGTTAATGGGAAATATATCTTTAATGGGAATAATACAGATACTAAACCTGTAGCTGATGGCAATTTTCCAACAAACGTAACGGATGTTAACATTGAAGTTTCAAATGGTATTAAGATAAAAGTAAACGTTGATTCTGAGGAAATATTTGGCTCAGATGCATTTGGAAAAATTGATACATTTATTGCTGCACTGGAATCAGGAGACCAAGCTGAAATCGAAGGAAGTATTGGTCTTCTCGATGAAAATATTGATAATGTATTAAATGCTCGTGCAGATCTTGGTGCGAGAATGAATCGTCTTGATTTAATTGAAAACCGTTTAGGTTCACAAGAAATCTCCGCAACAAAAATGATGTCAGACAATGAAGATATTGATTACGAAAAAGTAATTACTAATCTAATTACTCAGGAAAGTATTCATCGTGCAGCACTTTCTGCAGGTTCAAGAATTATTCAACCGACATTACTTGATTTTCTACGGTAAAAAATTGCCCTAGCCCGAATAAGGGGTTAGGGTTTTATTCTTTTTAGTAGTTAGGGAAGTATAAAAAACTTTCCGCACGTATAAGAAAAACTAACACATTCGCTTGGGACTGAGCGAATGCGAGTTTTTCTAATAGGATTAGGAGGATTTAGCATGGAGTTACCACAAATACGAATGCAATCACAAATGGCAAAGATTAGTATGGCTACACAACCTGCACGGCAAGAAATACATCAACCAAAAGCAGATTTGTCCATTCAACAGCCACATGCAACGATAACTATGCAAACAACTCCTTCGAGACTAACAATTGATCAATCCCAAGCATGGGAAGATATGAATCTAATAGGTGTACTTAGATCAACCGAGAAACTAGCGCAAGAAGGAAAACAAGCTGCAAGTGAGGGAACTGGTAGAAGGGCATCTCAAGGAACAGAACTTATGAAAATTGAAAACAAGGGGAATCCTTTAGTAAGTCAAGCATTTCAAAATGCTCATGAACCGCCGAAATCTCTTGGGATAAAGTTTATCCCATCACTAAATGCGGTTAAAATTAATTACGAACCATCTAAGTTAGATATTAATGTGACGCCAAATAAACCGATTATTGAATCTAATGTAAACAAACCAGAAATAAATTATATCCCAGGTTCTGTTGATATTTCATTAGAACAACATCAAAGTTTAGAAATTGACTTTGTAAATTTATTTACTAATTAGGAAAGGGTGACATACATGAATATACAAACAAAATATGTAGGTGAAGTAGAGATTAATGAAAAACAAATTATTCAATTCCCATCTGGCTTGCCTGGGTTTATAGAAGAAAAAGAATTTGTGTTACTAGATATACCCGGTAATCCTGTTTTTCAATTTCTTCAGTCGGTAAAATCTGAGGAGTTAGCCTTCGTAGTTGCCAGTCCGTATCATTTTTATAAGGATTACAGCTTTAAAATAGATGATGCCACTATTGAGGCATTACAAATACAGAGTGAAAAAGATGTCATGGTATTAACTATTGTGACATTAAAGGATCCGTTCGATTCTAGTACAATCAATCTAAAAGCTCCTTTGATAATTAACCCAAATAAATTGTTCGGAAAACAATACATACTTAATTCCGATGAGTATGAGAGTAAAGCTTTCATTCAACCTACTTCTGTGCGGAAAGGGGTATAGCCATGTTAGTACTTACAAGAAAACTTAATGAGGCTATTCAAATTGGTGATGATATCGAAATTAAGGTGTTGGCAATTGAAGGGGATCAAATTAAATTAGGAATTGGAGCTCCAAAGTCGGTTGATATTTATCGTAAAGAAATTTATTTAGACATACAAAATCAAAATAATGAAGCGGCAAACATGTCGGTAGATTTATTAAAATTACTACATCCAAAAAGTGAATAACAAATGAGGTAAAGATTTAACTTTTTCCTCTTTCTATCCGATATAAAAGAAAAAGTTTACGAGGAGTTGCATGGGGATGCGCGTAGAATCTGTTTCGGTTACACCACAACCCTTGCAATACAGTGACAATAGTAGACCTACAACTGAGACTAAACCTGTAATGCAAGAAAATCTTATGATGAAGCAAAATCAAGAACCAACTGGTAATGAAATTAAGACGGCAGTAAATAAATTAAATGATTTTATTGAACCACTAAGAACAAATCTTAAGTTCGAATTACATGATGAGCTTGACGAATATTATGTTACAGTCGTTGATCCAAATACAAATGAGGTTATAAAGGAAATTCCATCTAAGAAGATCCTAGATATGTACGCGGCAATGGGAGAGTACATGGGGTTCTTAGTGGACAAGAAGATATAAAAGAGGTGTTTTAAAATGGTAATGCGTATTGGTGGTTTGGCATCTGGTATCAACACAGATGAAATTATTCAAAAATTAATGACAGCAGAAAGAATGCCATTAGACCGTATGGAACAAGACCGTACATTATTAGAATGGCAACGTGATGGTTATCGAGACATCTATCAAAAACTCTATGAGATGGATAATGATTTAATTTTAGATATGAAGATGAGTAGTACGTATAAGTCGAAAATGGTAAGTTCTTCGAATGAGGGTGCCGTAACGGCTACTGCTACTTCTAGTGCTCTGAATGGTTCTTATAATATTGAAGTAACAAAGCTGGCAACATCTGCAATAAAAGTTGGAGGTTCGATTTCATTTGATCCTAATACACCATTAGACGAACTTGATCCTCAGGTAGCGCTAGGAATTGCTACTTTTCAAACCTATGATGAGTCAAAAGGTGAAATGGTTCAACATGAGGTATCAATTGATGCTGGTGATACGTTAAATGACGTTCTAAAGGAAATAAATGGTGATAAGAGTAATAATGTAAGAGCCTTCTATGATGAACAGTCGAAGAAAGTTATTTTTGAAACTACAAGGACTGGAAATTTTAATGAAGGTGAAGAAATAATATTTGATAGTGATTTTTTTAATAATACATTGAACTTTAATGGAGTAACTGAAAACGGTGGAACTGATGCAGTGTTTAAGTATAATGGCGTAGATTTTACATCAAAGTCTAACACTTATACATTGGGTGGAGTTTCTTTTGATTTTAAGAATGTTACTGAGGCTGGACAAAGTGTTAGCTTAACCGTTAACAACGACGTAGATGCTGCATTCGACTCTATCATGAAGTTTGTCGACAAATATAATGAGATTGTCGAACTAATTAACGATTCACAAAATGAAAAACGATATCGTGATTATAAGCCACTTACGGAGTCCCAAAAAAAGGAGATGGAGGATAGAGAAATCGAGCTTTGGGAAGAAAAAGCTAAAAGCGGTATTCTCCGAGGCGATTCCATTCTAACTGGTGGTTTATTTGATTTACGACAAACATGGTATTCTAATGTTGACACTGGTGGAGATATAAAAACTTTAACACAAATAGGTATTTCAACAACAGCAGACTATATGAATGGTGGAAAGCTTAAAGTTGATGAGGAAGCACTGAAGGAAGCATTACGAGAAAATCCAGATGAAGTACACAAACTATTTTCGAATGCTACGGAATCAAAAAGTGATTCAAGTCGTGGATTAATTAATAGACTGGAAGATTCTGTTGAATCCATGATGAAAAAAGTTGAAGAACGTGCCGGTAAAACGACAAGTACACTGGATAATTATACACTAGGAAAAAGAATAAAGGATTTAGATACAAGAATTTCAAATTTTGAGGATAGATTGATAGGCATTGAAACTCGCTATTGGAACCAATTTAATGCGATGGAACAAGCAATATCACGATTAAATAACCAATCTTCACAACTTCTTTCGCAGTTTGGCTAAATGTAATCCAATTATTCTATAAAGGAGTTTTACCTTATGGCTTTAAATAAACCATATCAAGCATACCAAAATAATGCTGTTAATACTGCATCTGGCGGTGAATTAACGCTAATGCTTTATAATGGGTGTAATAAGTTTATCAAACAAGCAATTCGAGATATTCAAGAGAAAAATATGGAAGCAAAAAATACAAATATCCAAAAAGCTCAAGCGATCATTCAAGAGCTAATGATTACATTAGATCTGGAAGTGGAGATTTCCAAGCATATAATGCCATTGTATGACTATATGAATCGTCGTTTAATGGAAGCAAACTTAAAGAATGATATAGAGATTTTAGCGGAAGTACAAGGTTTTGTGGTGGATTTTCGAGATACTTGGAAGCAAGTAATTCTAAAAACAAGACAAAAACAATATGCTCAAGGTGAACACGTCTAATGAATCGAGTACAGCCAGTATTTGAGATTACTGAGAAAATGGAACAAATCCTTCGAGAAAATATTTCAAGTAATAATCGCCAGCGTATTGTGGAAGAAATCGATGCATTATTAATCCAAAGAGAAAAGTATATGGAAAATATCTCTGAACCTTACACAAATGAAGAATTAGAATTAGGTAAAAAGTTACTACCAATCAATCAGTATATTCAGCAAAAAATGAATCTATTATTTACTGAATTAAAAATAGAAATGAAGCAAATGAAGAAACAAAAGAATTCAAATCGTAAATATACAAATCCATATGAAAATGTCCAAACCGTTGATGGGATGTTTATGGATAAACGAAAATAGTAAAAAGGGATGTCCTAATAAATAGGAACATCCCTTTTGTAAATATATTGTTAATCCATTGTAAAGCCCTCTGTATCATGCGGTATCAGTGTTTTCTCTGCTTTTAGACAAATAAATTTAATAAATTATCATTGTTTATGCAGGATTTTTATAGGGAAACATAGTATACTATATATAAAGATAGATAAAGGAGGACACTTTAATGAAATTCAACATTCGTGGTGAGAATCTAAAGGTTACAGAAGCAATTAGAGAGTACGTAGAAAAGAAGATTGGTAAACTCGAAAAATACTTTGAGAGCCCAATAACCTCAGATGTACATGTGAATTTAAGTGTCTATAATGGTAAGCAGCGTATCGAGGTAACGATACCAATGTCAGGTCTTTTATTACGCGCTGAGGAAGAACATGCAGATTTGTATGCAGCAATTGACTTAGTCGTAGACAAATTAGAAAGACAGATTAGAAAATATAAAACAAAAGTTAATCGTAAACCTCGTCAAAATAATTTACCTAGGTTCGTAACAACGAATGTAGCGGTAGATTTAGACGAAGAATCTGATGATATAGAAATTGTAAGAACAAAACAATTTGAACTAAAACCAATGGACTCCGAAGAAGCAGTATTACAAATGGACATGTTAGGCCATGCATTCTTTGTCTTTGAAAATGCAGTATCCGGTGATACTAACGTTGTTTACCGTCGTAAAGATGGAAAATATGGTTTAATTGAACCAAAATAATAAAGTGTAATGAATTAAATGCTACCGGCGATCTCATAAATGGGGTCGCCTTTGACTTTTCAATATGTAGTTGATAATATTCAGCGCATTTATGTAGTTGGCATATAGAATTAAGTAGTGTTATTATTTAATATATAATTAAGTAAATAGTATAGTTATAAGTATAAAGAAAATGGATAGTGAACCTATTATCATACCTGTATACATAAGTATGTAAGAGGTGAGGATTAAAGATAATCCTCAATATTTCACTATTGGATCCGAGGAGCGTAAAGATGGCAGGTTTTCTTAAGAAATTATTCGATAGTAATAAAAAAGATTTAAACCGGGCACAAAGCACTGTGGAACAGATAGAATCAATGGAACCAGATATTGAAAAATTAACGGATGAACAGTTAAGAGAAAAAACGGCAGAGTTTAAATCCCGCTATGCAAATGGGGAAAGCTTGGATGATTTACTGGTTGAAGCTTATGCAGTTGTGCGCGAAGCATCTAAAAGGGTGTTAGGTATGCGTCCATTCCCAGTACAGTTAATGGGAGCTATCGTTCTTCATGGCGGTAATATTGCAGAAATGAAAACAGGGGAAGGTAAAACATTAGCTTCCACCATGCCTGCATATTTAAATGCCCTTGCAGGTGAGGGTGTACATGTAATTACCGTTAACGAATACTTAGCAGACCGTGATTCTAAAGAAATGGGAAAATTATTTGAATTCTTAGGTCTAACGGTTGGATTAAATACGAACGGGATGTCTAAGGATGAAAAGCGTGAGGCTTATCAAGCGGATATTACATATGGCACGAATAATGAATTCGGTTTTGATTACTTGCGTGACAACATGGTTCTGTACAAGGAACAAATGGTTCAACGACCTTTAAACTTTGCAATTATTGATGAGGTTGACTCTATTTTAATTGACGAAGCGAGAACACCATTAATTATCTCTGGTTCTGCACAAAAGTCAGCTTCATTATATACCCAAGCAAATTCATTTGTAACGACATTAAAACGTGAAGCAGACTATACCTATGATGAAAAAACAAAAGGTGTACAGTTAACGGAAGAGGGAATCAATAAGGCTGAAAAGTATTTCAACATCGAGAACCTTTTTGATTTAGATCATGTTACATTGACACATCATATTGGTCAGGCATTACGTGCACAGGTTTCCATGCATCGTGATACCGATTATGTGGTAGAAGAAGGAGAAGTTGTCATCGTTGACCAATTTACTGGACGTTTGATGAAAGGCCGTCGTTACAGTGATGGTTTACACCAAGCGATTGAAGCTAAGGAAGGCTTGAAAATCCAGAATGAAAGCATGACACTTGCTTCGATTACATTCCAAAATTTATTCCGTATGTATAAAAAACTTGCCGGTATGACAGGTACTGCGAAGACCGAAGAAGAAGAATTCCGTAGCATTTATAATATGAATGTTGTCGTCATTCCAACTAATAATCCGATTGCTCGTGATGATCAACCAGATAAAATCTACAGCACTGTTAATGGGAAGTTTAAAGCGGTTGTTGAAGATATTAAGGAACGTAATAATTTAGGGCAGCCTGTATTAGTTGGTACAGTAGCGGTTGAAACATCAGAATTAATTTCCCAGTATTTGAAAAAAGCTGGAGTTAAGCATGATGTATTAAACGCTAAAAATCACTACCGTGAAGCTGAAATTATTGAACACGCTGGTCAAAAAGGTGCTGTAACTATTGCAACGAACATGGCTGGACGTGGTACAGACATTAAGCTTGGCGAAGGAGTTCTTGAACTTGGTGGTTTAGCAGTAATAGGTACCGAACGTCATGAATCAAGACGTATCGATAACCAGTTACGTGGACGTTCAGGACGTCAAGGTGACCCGGGTATGTCCCAATTCTATCTATCGATGGAAGATGAATTAATGCGTCGTTTTGGCTCTGACAATTTAAAAGCCATGATGGAAAAAATGGGAATGGATGATTCGCAACCAATCGTAAATAAATTTGTTTCACGTGCAGTTGAATCTGCTCAAAAACGTGTAGAAGGAAATAACTATGATGCACGTAAGAATGTTTTAGCATATGATGATGTATTACGTGAACAGCGTGAAATTATTTATAAACAGCGATTTGAAGTAATTGATGCAGAGGGTAACGAACTTCGCGTAATAATAGAAAATATGATTAACTCCACACTTCAACGTGTTATTAGTACACATACACAAGATGATGATGAGGATAAGTGGGACCTACAGGCCATTGTGGACTATGTTAATGGAAACTTGTTAGAACAAGATTCTTTATCTGCAGATAACCTAAAAGGAAAAGAAACAGAGGAAATACAAGAGCTCGTTATCGAAAAAGTTCGAGTGAAGTATAATGAAAAAGAAGAAGAACTTTCTGAAGAGCAAATGCGTGAATTTGAAAAAGTTATCCTGTTAAGAACAGTTGATACAAAATGGATGGACCATATTGATCAAATGGATCAACTTCGTCAAGGTATCCATTTACGTGCCTATGGACAAAATGATCCTTTACGTGAGTATCAATTTGAAGGGTTTGCGATGTTTGAAGGCATGGTTGAGAATATCGAGGAGGAAGTTTCCAGGTATATCATGAAAGCGCAAATTCGCGATAACTTAAAACGTCAAGAAGTAGTGAAGAATACACAAGCTGTTTCTGGTGGCGGAGAAGAAAAGAAAAAGGTTCGTAAACCGTATGTGAAGAAGGAAACGGTTGGTAGAAATGATCCTTGTCCATGTGGTAGTGGCAAGAAATATAAGAATTGTCATGGACAGTAATGGTTAATATAACACTCCCAGCATGCTGGGAGTGTTTTCATGCGGGTGTGTCTGGTTTTTGAGTTGCTATAAGTTTCTGCAAATATATTTATGCAAGTCACATAAGAAAGCTTGCGCACTGGTCAGGAAGATACTCGTGCTATCCATATAATCAAATTAAAATTTATAATAATACTTAGAGGTGACATGATGGAATTTAGTGAAATTAGACATGAATTAGATAATATGAATAACCGCATTGCGGAATTTAGGGGGTCTCTTTGACTTAGATTCCAAGAAAGCTCGTATTCAGGAATTAGAGCATGATATGACAGCTCCTGGGTTCTGGGATGACCAAAACGGTGCGCAAACCGTTATTAATGAAGCGAATGGCTTAAAAGGGTTTGTAAATAGCTTTGATGAAATTTTTACTCGTCATGAGGATTTAGAAGTAACCTATGAACTGGCTAAAGAAGAAAATGATGCAGAGCTACTAGTTGATTTAGAAAATGAACTTGATTCATTAAAGAAAGTAATTAATGATTTTGAGTTACAAATGTTATTGAGTGAACCATATGATGCAAATAATGCAATGTTAGAATTACACCCTGGTGCAGGTGGTACGGAGTCACAAGATTGGGCAAGTATGTTACTTCGAATGTACCAACGCTGGGCAGATCAACATGATTTTTCCTGTGAAACACTCGACTACTTACCAGGTGAAGAAGCTGGCGTGAAAAGTGTTACATTATTAATAAAAGGACATAATGCTTATGGGTATTTAAAAGCAGAAAAGGGTGTTCATCGGTTAGTTCGTATATCACCATTTGATTCATCTGGCCGTAGACACACGTCCTTTGTATCCTGTGATGTGACTCCAGAAATGTCGGATGATGTAGATATTGAAATTCGAAGTGAAGATATTAAAGTCGACACATATCGTGCAAGCGGTGCTGGTGGACAGCACGTCAATACGACTGACTCTGCCGTACGAATTACGCACATCCCTACAAGTATTGTAGTTACATGCCAAAATGAACGTTCTCAAATTAAGAACAGAGAAGCAGCTATGAAGATGTTAAAATCAAAACTTTATCAATTAGAAATCGAAAAGCAACAACAAGAGCTAGCAGCACTTCGTGGAGAACAAAAAGAAATCGGTTGGGGAAGTCAAATACGATCCTATGTATTCCATCCATATTCTATGGTAAAAGATCACCGTACAAATGTTGAAATTGGGAATACAGGCTCAGTTATGGATGGTGAAATAGATCCATTCATCGACGCTTATTTACGCTCACAACTATAATGCAAATGAATCAAAATACCCGTGCCAATAATGGTTGCGGGTATTTTTTGATGAAAGGGTGAAAATCTTCCTCTGAATACGGAGAATAAGAGTGGTTCATACATCATTTCATGCAGAGATTCCGGTTGAAATGAACAATGAAACTCCCATTATTTTGCAATTCACTCCAATATGTTTAACCTTGTCCTCAATTGGGAAAAGCTATAGAAGAATTACTAATTTTGTCAAAAAGTGCCACAAAACTAGTTAACTCTTCATGTTTAGCCAGAATATGGCAACTTTGTGACTGGTATATTTATTTTTATAGGATATACTAAAAATTGAAAAGTAATTCTAAAATTGGATTGGGGGATTTTCTCAATGAAAAAATGGTTAGTAGCTATGCTATTCGGATCTGCATTAGTACTAGGTGCTTGTGGTGGAGACGATGGCGATGACAATGGTGCAACAAGTGATACAGGTAATGAGAGTGGCGAAACAGCTTCAGCAGTAGAAGATGTATATGAATCAAGCTGTGCAGCGTGTCACGGTGCTGACTTATCTGGTGGTGCAGGTCCAAATCTTGCAGCAATTGGAGCAGACTATTCTGTTGATGAGCTAAAAGACATTATTGCAAATGGAACTGACGGTAATATGCCGGCATTCAGTGGTAAACTATCTGATGATGAAATTCAACAATTAGCAGATTGGTTAGGCGCTAAAAAATAATTAAGAGTTAAAAGGCTTAAACTGAGTTAATCAGTTTAAGCCTTTTTTATTTTGTGAAAACAAAAATACAACCTAACCCAATAGGGAAAATGGTATATTATATGAGACTTAATTCCTATATTTCCTTGGATTTCGCCATATTTCAACAAGATTCTACAACATTTTTACCTTTGAAATATAAATGTAATAAATTTATGTCTAAAAAAGTTGTTGAAAGATGGTATAATGGTTAAGAATCTCGAGCAAAATAAGTCTTTTTGACTAATTTTATGTAAAGGTGATTAAATATGATTTTAATGAATGACATATATAAAACATATGGAAATGGTGTAACAGCCCTGAATGGTATTAATGTTGAAATTGAACAAGGTGAATTTGTTTATATTGTCGGACCAAGTGGTGCCGGCAAATCATCGTTTATTAAATTAATGTACCGTGAAATTAAACCTACACGTGGATCCCTACTTATCAATAATAAGGATATTAGTGAAATAAAAGAAAAAGACGTTCCTTTGCTACGTAGAAATATTGGAGTTATCTTTCAAGACTTCCGCCTTCTACCAAAGCTATCAGTCTATGAGAATGTTGCCTTTGCTCTTGAAGTAATTGAAGAGTCTCCACGTAATATTCGTAAACGTGTTATGGATGTATTGGATTTAGTAGGACTGAAAAATAAATCACGTTTTTTTCCTAATGAGCTTTCTGGTGGTGAACAGCAACGTGTATCTATTGCACGTGCCATTGTAAACCGTCCTAAAATTGTTATTGCCGATGAGCCAACTGGTAACCTGGATCCAGATACATCATGGGAGATTATGCGTGTTTTTGAAGAGATTAATAATAGTGGGACAACCATTATTATGGCTACCCACAGTAAAGAAATCGTAAACACAATTAAAAAGCGCGTAATTGCAATTGAGGATGGCTTAATTGTAAGAGATGAACAGCGAGGTGATTACGGTTATGAAAGCTAGAACAATAAAAAGACATTTACGGGAAGGTCTAAAAAACATTGTACGTAATGGTTGGATGACTGTAGCATCAGTTGGTGCAGTAACCATGACATTACTGCTTGTTGGTGCTTTCCTTGGGTTAATACTGAACTTAAATCATATGGCAGAGAAAATTGAGGATGATGTCGTTATAAAAGTTCTCATTGATTTAGCTGCAAATGATGAAGATGTTATTGCACTTGGGAAGGATTTAGAGAAAGTTTCCGGTGTTGAAACGGTTATTTTTTCATCTAAAGATGAAGAGTTAAATAGCTTAATAGATAGCATGGGTGAAGGTGGAGAAGTTTGGGAGTTGTATGAACAAGAAAACCCATTAAACCACGCTTATATAATAAAAGCGACAGATCCACATAATACAGAGGCTATTGCTGCAGAAGTTAAGAAACTAAACGCTGTTGATTCTGTTTCCTTTGGTCAGGAAGTTGCTCAAAACTTATTCAAGTTTACGGATTATGCAAGAACAGTTGGGATTATTCTGATAGCTGGTCTCGTATTAACAGCGATTTTCCTAATTTCAAATACGATTAAATTAACGATTATGGCAAGAAGTACAGAGATTGGAATTATGAAATTAGTAGGTGCAACTAATAGTTTCATCCGTGGGCCGTTCTTTGTTGAAGGTTTATTATTAGGAGTACTTGGCTCAATTATCCCAATTACAGTTGTATTAGCAGGCTATAAAATAATTGAAACTAGTGTTGGTGGTATTTCCTCCATTGGTTTCGTGGAAATGCTTCCGTTCAACCCGTTTGCATGGCAGCTAGCAGGTATTATTCTAATTGTTGGTGCTGGTATCGGAATTTGGGGTAGTTTGATGAGTGTTCGTAAATTCTTAAAAGTATAAAGACAATTCATGAACTAGTACTATATGCCCACTTGCTTTTTTGATAAAAAGGCATTAGGGAATTTAGTACTAGTTACATAGTTGAAAGAGATAGATTACCAGATTACTTGGAGGGCAGGGGAAATAATGAAGAAAAAGATTGGAATATGTTTTTTAGTTGCCCTAACGGCATTCGGAACGGTCTCCTTTGATTGGAACATTGTTTCTGCTCAAACAGAAGATGAGATTAAAAAGGAAATCAAGGACTTAGAAAAAGAACAATTGCAACTAGGTGAGGAAAAGGAAGATATTCAAAATAATAAAAGTGAAACAGAAGAAAAGATTGAAGAGAATTTAAATGAACAAGCTTCTGTTCAAAGTCAGATTGATTCACTTGATCAAAAGTTAAATGATACAAAGGCAACTATCACTGCTAAACAAGGGGAAATAGATGCAACAAATAAAGAAATTGAAGAATTAACTTCTAAAATTGAGGACTTAAAAAATGAAATTAAGCAGTTAAAAGAAGAAATAGAAGTATTGCTTGAACGTATTGCTGAACGTGAAGAATTACTTTCGGAACGTCTACGAACCATTCAAAGAAGTGGTGGGGCAATGAGATACCTAGAAGTACTTCTTGGTTCAAAAAGCTTCTCTGACTTTATTTCTAGAACGGCAGCAGTTAATATTATGATGGATCAGGATAAGGCAATCCTTGAATCTTTAGCAAATGATAAAAAAGAAGTAGAGAACAAGAAATCAACTGTCGAAAGTAATAAAAAAGATGTTGAGTCAAAACGTCAAGAAGTCGAAGATAATAAAGTAGCTTTAGAAGGACAGAAGAATGAATTAGTTGCACTTGAAAAACAATTAGATGAGCAAATGGCAGAAAGACAGATTTTACTTGCTAAGCTTGAGGAAGAACATCATCATTTAGAGCAATATGTCATTACATTAGAAGATGAGCAACGATTCCTAGCACAACAAGAAGAAGCTGCAAAGAAAGCTCAGCAAATAGCAGAACAGCAATTAGCGGCATTAGCGCAAAAGAATGAAAGTTCAAATTCGAATAATAATGCAAGTAGTCCAAATGCTGGAACAGGTAAATTTATTTGGCCAGCTTCTGGATCAAGAACATCTAATTTTGGTTGGAGAGTACATCCTATATACTTTACGAAGAACTATCATGGTGGAGTAGATATAGGTGCTCCAAAAGGTACCCCAATCTATTCATCCGGTGCTGGGGTTGGAGTAGTTAGTACAGCAGAATATCACAGTTCCTACGGTAACCATGTCATGGTTGTAAATATTATAGATGGTCAAACATACGTGACCAATTATGCTCATATGTCCAGTATTGCTGTTAGTCCGGGTCAACAAGTTGAACAAGGACAAGTAATTGGCTATGTCGGTTCAACCGGTGATTCTACTGGTCCACACCTTCATTTTGAAATTCATCTAAATCGTTATGTTGGTGTAAATCCTAATACTACAAATGCAGTAAACCCAGTAAATTATTTACCATAAATAATGAAGACATTACATAAAGTTATGTAATGTCTTTTTTAGTGGACAAATAACTTTATCATCATAAAATGAAAAAAGTTTGGCGTCATTAACCATTTTCCTATATGATAATAGAATAAGTAGTTTGACTCTTAACAAAAAGTTTGTGTTTACTAAATTTATTAGTGTTTAAGATAGCTACCTTACATATAACTATTACTGGGGTGATAAAATGAAGTTGAATAAAATACATATTGTACTTATCTTGGTTGGTGCATTACTTCTCGGATTCATTGGTGCTTATGCTGGGGTTTCTATTGCAACTCCTGATCAAGCAGAGCAAAACGTAGCAGATAATAGTAATAAAGAGAAAAATCAAACGAACCAACAAGATGATGAACAAAATACGCAAGTACCTGCTGAATGGCAGAAAGTTGCACAAGCGTACAATATTATTAAAGAAAATTACTTAGAAGGCGCCGAGGAACAACAGTTAATTGCAGGTGCGATTGAAGGGATGCTAGCTACATTAGGTGATCCGTATAGCACATACATGGACCTTGAGACGATGGAAAGCTTTAATGAGCAAATTGAGGCATCTTTTGAAGGTATTGGTGCTGAAGTAAGTATGGTTAATGGATTAGTAACCATTGTTGCCCCAATAAAGGATTCCCCAGCAGAGAAGGTAGGTCTTAGACCAAATGACCAAGTTCTTGAAGTAGATGGTGAGACTCTGGAAGGCCTTAACTTGAACGAAGCGGTAGCGTTAATTCGTGGGGAAAAAGGTTCTGAAGTAGTGTTAACAATCCTACGAGCGGGAACTGCTGAGCCATTTGAGGTTTCTATCACTCGTGATACGATTCCAATTGAAACCGTCTATTCTGAAATGAAAACCCAGGAAGGTAAGAAAACGGGTGTAATTGAGATTACTAATTTTGCCGAAACAACTTCAAAGGATTTTAATACACAGCTAAAAGCATTAGAAGATGAAGGAATGGAAGGCTTAGTTATTGATGTTCGTGGTAATCCAGGTGGTTTATTGAATTCAGTAGAGGAAATACTAATGAATTTTATTCCGAAAGATAAACCATATATTCAAATTGAAGATCAAAAAGGAAATAAACAACCATATTTTACAAAGCTGAAAGAGAAAAAAGATTATCCAATTACTGTCTTAGTGGATGAAGGTAGTGCTTCAGCTTCAGAAATTCTTGCTGTAGCAATGAAGGAAGTTGGCTATGAAGTTGTAGGACATACAACCTTTGGAAAAGGTACCGTGCAGCAAGCTGTTCCATTAGGAGATGGTAGTACGATTAAACTAACTTTCTTTAAGTGGTTGTCTCCAGAAGGTAATTGGGTACATGATGACGGAGTTGAACCGACAGTCGCTATAGACCAACCAAAATACTTCTACACAAACCCAGTACAAATTGAAGAACCATTAGAGTATGATAATACTGGAACTAATGTAGAGAATATCCAACTAATGCTGGAGGGTCTAGGATATACCATAGATCGAACCGATGGGTATTTTGATAAAGTAACGGAAGAAGCAGTAAAAGCTTTTCAGGATGCTAATGATTTAGAAATGACTGGAAAAGTGGATCAAGATACTGTTGGAATGCTGGAAGCAAAATTAATTGAAAAAATTCGTAGTGGTGAAGATGATCTACAAATGGACCGAGCATTAGAAGTGGTCTATCAATAATAGTAGAAAGGAATCCAGATATGGGTTCCTTTTCTGCTTTTGACTATTTAAAACAACAGAGAAAATCAATAATAATTGAGATTTTTCCTTTATCTAAAAGAACCACGATGCTTTTAAAATTGTTTTTATGAAAAAGCAGGAAAAAAATCGACAAATGACGAATATATAAGGTTATAATTAGTTTTGATGGGATTGTAGTTGGAAGGTGATTATGAATGTTACAAGATTGGTTAATTGAAGTAGCAAAAGGGATTGGAAAGCTGTTTCTAAATCCGCTTTTCTATTGGGCAATTATTTTCATCATTTTAGTTGGTATAAAAAGAATCAAACTAGAAAGAAAATATTTTGGCACAAAGGTATTTGATGTGTTATCAGAGTGGAAAGATACTTGGGGATTCTCAGTAATAATAGGTATCTTTTACTCTATAGTAGTAGTAGGAATCGGTATGGTTATCTCGTATGAAGCAATTATTATATTGAGTATCGTTACTATTTTGCTAACCTTAACATTCCGTTTTACTATGCTTTCTCCAAGTTATACGATTGGGATTACGATAATTATTTTATTGCTATCACCATTATTATCAGAATATCTTCCAGTTCAAGGAGAGATAAATTTATCAACACTTGCCATATTACTAGCATTATTTTTATTTGTGGAAGCCCACTTTCTTAGTAGAATTAGGCAAAATGAAACATATCCTTCATTAATTGCAGGGGATAGAGGTAGTTGGATAGGAAGACATTGGATTAAAAAGTTCTCCATTATTCCTTTATTTACATTAGTTCCATCGGGTTTAATAGAACCTTTTGCTGCCTATTGGCCATTCCTTTCTGTTGGCGGTGAAGAATATGCATTAGTTCTTATTCCATTTGTTTTAGGTTTTGAATTTCCTGTACGAGGTAGCATGCCATATGAAGTTGCCAATCGAAAAGCAATAAACCTCTTAGGACTAGCTGTTATTGTTTTGGCTATAGCAATTGGAAGTATTTTTATGCCATGGCTAGTAATCATTACTGTAGTAATTGCTATTTTTGGCAGAGAATTTATTAATTATCGATTCCGGATTGCGGATCATGCAAGAAGTCCATTTTTTAATCATACGAATGAAGGATTAAAAGTACTAAGTGTTATCCCTGGTTCACCAGCAGACAGATTGAATATATTAATTGGGGAAACGATTACAAAGGTAAATGGTCAGAAAATACATAGTGAAGATGAATTGTATGAAGCACTTCAACAAACAGGGTCATTCTTTAAAGTGGATTTACTCGATAATAATGGAGAAATTCGATTTATCCAAAGTGCCTTGTATGAAGGGGATCATCATGAACTAGGGCTAATTTTTACCCGTGAACCATATAGAAAAATTAAATAATTAACAGCAAATCCGTATCACAATGGTGGTGCGGATTTTTTATTATGGTTTTATTGAAGGAAAGTATGCGGAAACTTGTTTTAGGATTATGATAATGTTCTATACATCTAACTGGCTTCAAAATAACTTATAACGAGGTCCTATACTTCATTTTAGCCAAATGTATGCTTCAAAATGATGAATAGCGAGTTCCTATACGTCATTTCAGCTAAATGTATGCTTCAAAATGATGAATAGCGAGTTCCTATACGTCATTTCAACCAAATGTCTGCTTCCAAATGATGTATAACAAGGTCTTATACGTCATTTCAACCAAATGTCTGCTTCCAAATGATGTATAACGAGGTCTTATACGTCATTTCAACCAAATGTCTGCTTCCAAATGATGTATAACGAGGTCTTATACGTCATTTCAACCAAATATCTACTTCAAAATGATGTATAACGAGGTCCTATACGTCATTTCAGGCAAATATCTGCTTCAAAATGATGTATAGCAATGTATTTCCTAATGTAGTTACCGCACAATTATACAAACTACAAAGTAATCACATCTAAGTATTAGCAAGAAAAGAATAGCTCGGGCTAAGTTCGCTAATATTTTTCCGTTTTTCATGCAAACTAATAGTGCAATTATTTTCGGAAGGAAGATTATATGGATGAAAAGTTATTTATTAGGGGTATGGACTACATTTGATCCAGTATATTATTCATTTTCTAGATTGAGGTATGTTAAAGATTTTGAAAAAAATCGTACATTATTCCGTGTTAGACTTACTAGATACAAAGGAAGAACTACTGTATTAAAGGATGGAACGGTTATTCATAAAAATGACTTACTTCTAAAAATCCACCTTCATAATGTAAAAATTATGAATGAGTTGTATGCAGTGACAAGTGATACAAAACGTGCAGTTTATATTTATCATATGATAAAACGGTCAATGCCAATGCTTGCTGAGTATGTGAAAAAACATGAACGCTTTAATGATATTAAAGGGATTATCGGTATAACGAGCCTTTATAAAGGATCCAAACGCCTTGGGTTTGATAATATTACAATACAAAATGCAGTTTACCGGACTTATAAACGATGGACTTTTTCTCCAATTAATTATATTGCTAGCTCATCCAGACAGGAAGATCCAAAGTATTTATTTATGTCGAAGGATGAGCTAGTTAATAGATATGGTTGCTGAGAATTATATTGCTATATCGTGAAAGGTGATTTCGGGGCGACTTCCAACCCGAATATTGACCCCTGTTTGGCCTAACCCCTCGCTAATATAAAAGGGTGAATTATTATGTGAATGTAATCCTTTAATCATATTAAGACGTGGGAGTTTTCCCATTTTTACAAGGTGAAAAGCCTTTGGATAGCGGATTTGTCCTCCATGGAAATGACCGGCTAATAAATAATCAAACGGATAATCGTCCATATGAAGCACGATATTTGGGTCATGTGTTAGTACAATGTTTATACCCTCTTTAATTTGTTGATAGGATTTCTTAAGGTCACTTCGATTTGTACTGTAATCGTCAATACCAATAATATTTATATTTTGATTATTTACTTCAATGGTATGGCTAGTATTCTGCATTACCATACAATCATATTGTGTTAACAGTTCCGTTAATCTAGTTAAATTTGCATCGCGTAAAACATAATCATGATTACCTAGGACAGCGTAAATACCATGTTTAGGCTTCATTTTTTGGAATACTTCAAGATAAGCTTCTAACTTTGGAATGGTTCGTTTTCGGTCAAGAAAGTCACCAGTTAAAGCAATCATATCAGGATTTTCATTTTCAAGTTTTTTTGCTAGTTCTTCAGGTGTTATTGAAATATTTTCAAGGTGTAAGTCAGATAAGTGTAGGATAGATAGGCTAGATTGTTTGATTTGTTGTTTAGAAGAGATTTGGATTTTGTTAATTTGAACGTCCTTTGTGTTTTGATTTGCTTTATATATGAGAAAGCTAATTAGTATTAGCATAATAGCAAAAATGATATACATCTTTTAAATTCCTCCCCGTAAAGGATTATATCATGCCTAAAGCTTCCTAAGCATTGGTAAATGAAGGGATTATATTGAAGGTGATGGGGTGAGAAATTGAATACCGAACAAAATGATGAAGCACTTTTTCTACCATTTATGCAAATTCCTACGGGCCATCATCATGTTGCTGATGCAGTAATGGAAGAATTACAACGAACTGTCAAAAGAATGAGTTGTGACAAAGTGGATATTCTTTCTTATAGTTATGGAAAAATAGAAAAACTCGTATCTGCGACCTATATAAATTGGATTAAAGTGATGCCAAAAGCATATGACTTCCTTTATAATACTTTAGCCGTTAAAAACCAAACAAAGCGTTCTAGACAATTATTGTACGAGGCAATGTTTACATCATTTTTTATGAAGTTAATTAAGGAAAATAACCCTAGTATTGTGTTTTGTACCCATTGCCTTCCCTCCAATATTGCAAGTATTTTAAAAGAAAAAGGAAAGCTGCAAGCAATTACCGTTAATGTCTACACGGATTATTTCATTAATAGAGTATGGGGGATAAGGGGAATCGACTACCATTTTGTCCCTTCGATTAGGGTAAAACAGTTTTTAGAGAAATTAGGGGTGGAAAAGGAAAGAATCTTTTTGACTGGCATCCCGGTACATCCTGTTTTTCGAAAACAATCGGAAAGAACACGTAATACACAACTTCGGGTTTTAGTAACGGGGGGAAGTTTAGGTGTTGGGGCCATTGAAAAAATAATTCCACCTAATCCAGAGATAAGATATAAGGTTCTCTGTGGACAAAATAAAAAACTTTTATATAAGCTGAACTCACTAAAAAATCCACTTATTGAACCCGTCGCTTATGTAACAAAAAAAGAAGATATAAATAAACTATACAATGAAGTAGATGCAGTCATTACAAAGCCAGGAGGAGTTACTGTAAGTGAATGTTTAATGAAACGAATACCAATCTTCACCACAAACGCCCTCCCAGGCCAAGAAAAAATAAACGAAATGGAATTATTACAATTAGGAGTAGCCAACCCACTTGACCCATTCAAAAATATCGAACATCAAGTAATAAATTTTTTCCAGAGTAAAGAAAAGCAAGAACAATATTATAAAAACCTAAATGTGTATCATACTCATTTAGATAAAAAATCATTAGCAGATATATTGTTAGAGCTTTGCAATTAAATACATAAATACAACTGCACATAGAGGCAGTTGTTTTCTTTGTTTTAACTGTTTTTTAATAGAAGGTAAATACTGCATGAAAATGAATAGTAACAACTGTTAACATTTAATTAGCTAAATTCTTGAACACAAAGCAAAAAATAGTTACTATGTAATTATACAAAAAACGAATGTTAGTTCGTATTTATGTTAAACTAGTGGTATATTATGGTACACTATAAAAGTAGGTTTTTAGGATGGAGGGAAGGCTATGGAAAATAATACGTTTGAACTGGTTTCAAATTATGAACCGCGTGGAGATCAGCCTAAAGCAATTGAAGAATTAGTCGAAAAAATACTTACTGGACAACGACACCAAACATTACTAGGTGCCACTGGTACAGGTAAGACCTTTACAGTTTCGAATGTTGTAAAGGAAATTAACCGGCCAACATTGGTTATTGCCCACAACAAAACTTTGGCAGGTCAATTATATAGTGAGTTTAAAGAATTCTTCCCGAATAATGCAGTAGAATATTTTGTCAGTTATTATGATTATTACCAGCCAGAGGCATATGTCCCTTCCACCGACACATTTATAGAAAAAGATGCGAGTATTAATGATGAAATAGATAAGTTACGACATTCGGCAACATCGGCATTGTTTGAACGGAATGATGTATTAATCGTTGCGAGTGTATCTTGTATATATGGTTTAGGTAACCCAGAAGAATACGGTGCACAAGTGTTGTCACTAAGAATGGGAATGGAAAAAGATCGTGACCAACTATTACGTGATTTAGTTGATATTCAATATGCACGTAATGATATTGATTTTCAACGTGGTACTTTTCGAGTTCGTGGGGATTCGGTTGAAATTATTCCTGCATCTCGTGAAGAACATTGTATTCGTGTTGAGTTTTTCGGAGATGAAATAGATAGAATTCGAGAAGTGGATGCTTTAACTGGAGAGATTATCGGTGATCGTGATCATGTTGCTATTTTCCCAGCTTCCCACTTCGTAACCCGTGAAGAAAAAATGAAACTAGCAATTGCAAATATAGAAAAAGAGTTAGAAGAACGATTAGAAGAGCTTCGTAGTAACAATAAATTACTAGAAGCGCAACGTTTGGAACAAAGAACTAATTATGATCTAGAAATGATGAAAGAGATGGGATTTTGCTCTGGAATCGAAAACTATTCTAGACATTTAACATTAAGAGAATCTGGTGCAACACCATATACATTAATAGACTATTTTCCAAAAGATTTCCTCGTAGTTGTGGATGAGTCCCATGTTACATTACCACAAATTCGTGGAATGTATAATGGGGACCAAGCAAGAAAACAAGTCCTTGTGGATCATGGCTTCCGATTGCCATCTGCACTGGATAATAGACCACTTAAGTTTGATGAATTTGATGAAAAAGTTCACCAGATTATCTTTGTATCTGCAACCCCGGGCCCGTACGAGTTGGAGCACACCCCAGTTATGACCGAGCAAATCATTCGTCCAACTGGCTTACTGGATCCTATTGTTGAAGTTCGTCCGATCGAAGGTCAAATTGATGATTTAATTGGTGAAATTAATGCACGGACTGAGAAGAATGAACGTGTCCTTGTTACCACATTAACGAAGAAAATGTCTGAGGATTTAACCGATTACTTGAAAGAAATAGGGATGAAGGTTGCTTATCTTCATAGTGAAATTAAAACGCTGGAGCGAATTGAAATTATTCGAGACCTACGGGTTGGAAAATATGATGTTCTTATTGGGATTAACTTACTACGTGAAGGGCTTGATATACCAGAGGTTTCACTTGTTACCATACTTGATGCAGACAAGGAAGGATTTCTACGTTCCGAGCGCTCTTTAATTCAGACGATGGGGCGTGCAGCTCGTAATGCGAATGGTCGAGTTATCATGTATGCAGATAAAATAACCGATTCTATGCAAAAAGCCATTGAGGAAACAGAACGACGTCGTGAGAAACAAATAGCTTATAATAAAGAACATAATATTACACCTCAAACGATTCAGAAAAAAGTTCGTGATGTCATACGCGCAACTGTTGCTGCAGAAGATAAAGTGGAGTACCAAGAAAAGGCAAAGAGTTTGTCAAAATTAACGAAGAAAGAACGAGAAAAGGTTCTTCAAAATATCGAAAACGAAATGAAGGAAGCTGCAAAAGCGCTTGATTTTGAAAAAGCGGCAGAACTTCGTGATATCCTGTTTGAACTTAAAGCGGAAGGATGACCTGCATGCCAAGTAAAGAGATTAATATAAAAGGTGCTAGGGCACATAATTTAAAAAATATCGATATATCCATCCCAAAAAATAAGCTAGTAGTTGTAACTGGGCTTTCCGGTTCAGGGAAATCCTCGTTAGCATTTGATACGATCTACGCGGAAGGTCAAAGACGTTATGTGGAGTCGTTATCTGCGTACGCTCGCCAATTTCTAGGTAATATGGATAAGCCTGATGTAGATACCATAGATGGATTATCCCCTGCGATTGCCATTGACCAGAAGACAACAAGTAGGAACCCGCGTTCAACGGTTGGAACTGTGACAGAAATATATGATTACTTACGATTATTATATGCTAGAATTGGGCATCCAGTATGCCCTACTCATGGTATTGAAATATCATCTCAAACGGTTCAGCAGATGGTTGATCGGGTCATGGATTATCCGGAACGTACGAAGATGCAACTACTTGCTCCCGTGATTTCTGGTAAAAAGGGAGAGCATGTAAAAGTTTTAGAAAACCTTAAAAAAGAAGGCTTTGTTCGTATTCGTGTGGATAATGAGATGCGCGAGGTTTCCGAAGAAATTAAATTAGAGAAAAATAAAAAACATACGATTGAAGTAGTGGTAGACCGTGTGATGGTTAAGCATGGGATAGAAGGACGTTTAAGTGACTCCCTTGAGACAGCATTAAGACTTGGTGAAGGAAGAGTAATAGTTGACGTAATCGGAGAAGAGGAGTTGGTTTTCAGTGAAAACCATTCTTGTCCTATTTGTGGATTTTCCATTGGTGAACTTGAACCACGATTGTTTTCCTTCAATAGTCCATTTGGAGCTTGTCCTAGCTGTGATGGCCTAGGAACTAATTTAGTAGTTGATGTTGACTTAGTTATTCCGGATTGGGATAAGACCTTAAATGAACATGCTATTACAGCATGGGAGCCTGTGAGTTCACAATATTACCCACAGCTTTTGAAAGCTGTTTGTGATCATTATCAAATTGATATGGATATCCCGGTGAAGGATATTCCTAAAGAACAAATGGACAAAATCCTCTTTGGTAGTGGAAAAGATAAAATTCATTTTTACTATAAGAGTGAATTCGGGCAAACTCGTGATAGCATGATCAATTTCGAAGGTGTACTAAATAATATTGCTCGTCGTTATAAGGAGTCCTCATCTGACTATATTCGTGAGAGCTTAGAAAAATATATGCGGAATAAAAACTGTCCGACATGTAAAGGACATCGTTTGAAAGAAGAAGCTTTAGCGGTAAAAGTTAATGATATGCACATTAGTAGCATTACAGATTTTTCTATTACAGAAGCAATGACCTTCTTCCAACAATTAAACCTTAGTGAAAAAGAAAAACAGATTGCTAAGTTGTTAATTAAGGAAATTAATAATCGACTTGAATTTTTAAATAACGTTGGACTGGATTATCTAACCCTATCTCGAACAGCGGGCACATTATCTGGCGGAGAGGCACAACGTATTCGCTTAGCAACACAAATTGGTTCAGCATTAACAGGAGTTCTTTATGTTCTAGATGAACCTTCTATCGGACTCCACCAACGTGATAATGATAAGCTGATTGGAACCCTAAAAGAAATGCGTGATCTAGATAACTCTCTTATTGTTGTAGAACATGATGAGGACACGATGCTAGCAGCAGATTGGTTAATCGATATTGGTCCTGGTGCTGGTGAACATGGTGGACAAATCATCGCGAGTGGAACACCTGAGGAAGTAATGAAAAATAAGAAATCCTTAACAGGTCAATACTTAGCTGGTAAAAAATATATACCTATTCCGGCTGAACGGAGAAAGCACGATAAGAGATATATAGAAGTTATTGGGGCAAAGGCAAATAATTTAAAGAATGTATCCGTTAAAATTCCAGTTGGTTTATTTAATGTCGTTACAGGTGTGTCAGGATCAGGAAAAAGCTCACTCGTTAATGAGATTATTTATAAAACACTTTCCAGAGATTTAAACCGAAGTAAGCAAATACCGGGTCAACATAAGGAACTTAGAGGACTAGAGCATCTGGAAAAAGTAATCAATATCGATCAATCTCCAATTGGACGTACACCAAGATCAAACCCTGCAACGTATACAGGAGTGTTTGATGATGTTCGTGATGTATATGCTTCTACCAATGAGGCAAAGGTACGTGGCTATAAAAAAGGACGTTTTAGTTTTAATGTAAAAGGTGGACGTTGTGAAGCTTGTAAAGGTGACGGAATCATTAAAATAGAAATGCACTTTTTACCGGATGTATATGTGCCTTGTGAAGTATGCCATGGTCAACGATACAATCGAGAGACATTGGAAGTGAAATATAAAGGTAAGAGCATTGCAGAAGTATTAAATATGACGATTGAAGAAGCATTAGAGTTTTTTGCAAACATACCAAAAATTAAGCGAAAGATTCAAACCATTGTGGATGTTGGATTAGGGTATGTAAAGCTTGGTCAACCTGCAACAACATTGTCAGGTGGAGAAGCACAGCGTGTGAAGCTTGCTAGCGAATTACATCGTCGTACTAATGGTAAAACGATGTACATTTTAGATGAACCTACAACCGGTCTTCATGTGGATGATATCAGTCGGTTATTGAAAGTTCTTCAGCGCCTCGTTGATAATGGGGATACGGTTCTAATTATTGAACATAATCTTGATGTAATTAAAACAGCTGACCATATCATTGATATTGGACCAGAAGGCGGTGCACGTGGCGGTCAAATCATTGCAACTGGGACTCCTGAAAAGATTTCTGAACAAGTAAACTCTTATACTGGAAGATACTTAAAGCCAGTTTTAGAACGGGATTCTAAAAGGCAAACAGAAGCATTGAAGAAAAAAGAAGAAGTTATTTCGAAATAATAGTAGTGGAGGATGTCTTAGAAGTTAGCGAACTTTTAAGACATCTTTCTTATTAATGAAGGATTATTACTTGGAAAATTTAACTTTGATTCTGAGCTTAATTTTTTGACGAACAGTAGCTGATTCGGTAATGTAAAAATAGAAATGTTAGGAGGAAGACGCATGAAACCAATCGAGCTTGATAAAGTCCAAGAAAAACTTGAAAGCTTTATAGATAAAGATGTTTATGTACATTTAGAAACAACAAATGGTGCATACGCAAGTCATGTAAATGAAAAGGCATATAATGTAGGAGTTTATATACGAAATGCAAAGGTTCGTTTTAATCAAGCAAAAATAGTAGGAGACGGAAAATCCTATCGTGCTGGTTTGAAAATGGAAATTGGCTGGATTTATGCGGAGGGATTAACGGACTGGGAAATTTTCGAAGGTGAGAAGCTTTTGATGGCTGGTCATGACCGAGAAGGTCGATTAATGGTTGCATTGCAAATTAGTGAAACACCATTTAACTATTAATATACATTCGAATGAGGTGAACAAAATGGAAAAGCATGTTGTTGTTATATATCCACATCCAGATGATGAATCATTTGGTGCTGCAGGAACGATAGCAAAATTTCGTGAGCAAGGTGTGCCTGTCACTTATCTTTGTGGGACATTAGGGGAGATGGGCCGTAACATGGGTAACCCAACCTTTGCTAATCGTGAAACACTACCGGAAATTAGAAAGAAAGAATTAATTGATGCATGTAATGTTCTCGATATGGAATTACGAATGCTTGGATACCGTGATAAAACACTAGAATATGAGGACCGAACTGAAGTAGCGGAACTTTTAAAAGGTATCATAGAAGAAATTGACCCAAGCTTAGTGATAACTCATTATCCAGAACATGCTGTTCATCCTGATCATGATGCACTAGGATCAGCAGCTGTTGAAGCTGTTCAATTAATGGATCCAAAAAAACGTCCAACTGTATGGGCACAAGCAATTACCAATACCCATATAGAGGATCTTGGAAATCCTGATATAGTGAATGATGTTCGGGATAACTTTGATAAAAAAATGGATGCGATACTTTGCCATCAGTCACAGGCAAATGGTGTTATCCGTAGCTGGAACCAAAGTGAAGACATGGATAACGATTTAAAAGAAGAAGCAATGAAACGTTTAGGCTTTGAATCTTTTTATATCTGGAAGTATTGAAATTAACCCCGCACTAATGAGTGTGGGGCTTTTTTGATGAACTGCGTATATATTTCTTTTTCGGGAAACGTTGTCCAATAGAACCGTTCTAAAAGACAAAGTTAGCGTATTTCGTCAAAGTCAGTCTAATAGCCCTCGTCTAAAGGACAGAGTTCGCGTATTTCCGTAAACTTAGTCTAATAGAACCCGTTTAAAGGACAGAGTTAGCGTATTTCCGTAAACTTAGTCTAATAGAACCCGTTTAAAGGACAGAGTTAGCGTATTTCCGTAAACTTAGTCTAATAGAACCGTTCTAAAGGACAGAGTTAGCGTATTTCCGTAAACTTAGTCTAATAGAACCGTTCTAAAGGACAGAGTTAGCGCATTTCCGTAAACTTAGTCTAATAAACAAATCAATTAGAAATTATCGCGAATTAAATAGGTATTATCTTCACCCTATATTAATACATTTTAAAATAAGACAACCTCAAGAAGGAGATTTTATATAAATGTCGAATAAACTATAGTGAAACAATTAAGAGGGGTGGTGAACACTTTGTTATTACGGGCAGTTTTATCGATTGTTTTAAACGCAATTGCACTTATTGTTGTTGCGCAACTTTTTGATAAGTTTCATATAGAAGGATTTAGTACAGCACTTTTAGCAGCATTGATTCTAGGTGTTCTAAATATTTTTGTTAAGCCAATTCTTATTATTTTTACGTTACCATTTACGATTTTTACTTTGGGATTGTTCTTATTTGTTATTAATGCGGTAACATTAATGATTACACAAGGTGTTATAGGGGAGGACTTTGTCATTGATGGTTTTGGTACAGCGTTACTTGCAGCAGTTATTCTTTCTATCCTGAATTTGTTGTTAAATAGACTAGTAAAGGATACACTAACTTCGAAATAAAGTTGTTGAACCATAGTGTTTTAGTTTGAAAAAATCCAAATTACAAAGCCATTTCACTAGAATTCGTGCAGATCGAATTCTTCTTTTTTTATCCGCTTTGTATTTTTTATATTTTATTAAAGTAATGTATTCTAACGGAGAAATTCAACTCCGGTTATTCTGGTTTATGCACAATATCCAACAACTAACAAATCGCACGTAAATTTTTCTAAAATTATCCTTCTTCGAATAAATTGGCCCCGAACATACGTAAGAACTATTCAATTTCCCTGATTTCTAAGTACATCTTTTTTCCTTCCAACTATTAAAATATGCTACAATGGGAAACAGTTAGGATTGGTAATGGAGGAAGGTTAAATGACAACAATCGTACGTACCAAAGAACTATTAGAGAACTTTAATTTAGATTTAATCGCTGGTGAAGAAGGTATTTATAGGGAGATTACAACGAGTGATATTTCCCGTCCAGGAATAGAAATGACAGGTTATTTTAAATATTATCCAAAAGAAAGACTTCAGTTAATTGGTAGAACCGAGATGACTTACTTTCTTGATTTAAGTCCGGAAAAACAAATGGCAAGAATGACAGACCTTTGTACAGATGTAACACCTGGAATTGTGATTACAAGAGGAATGGCCATACCACAAGTGATGATTGATGCAGCTAATAATTCAGGTGTACCAATTCTTCATTCTCCAAGAAAAACGACTAGAGTGATTAGTAGGCTTACGAACTATTTAGAAGCAAAGTTTGCTCCATTTACTGCTATCCACGGTGTACTTGTAGATATTTATGGAGTTGGTGTGTTAATTACTGGTCAGAGTGGTGTTGGTAAAAGTGAAACAGCACTTGAACTTGTAAAAAGAGGGCATCGACTTGTTGCTGATGATAGTGTGGAAATTCGCCAAGAGGATTATGACACACTTATTGGAAATTCACCACCACTAATTGAGCATTTATTGGAAATTCGTGGATTAGGAATCATCAATGTTATGACATTATTTGGTGCAGGAGCAGTTCGAAGTCATAAGAAAATCTCAATGATTATCAATTTGGAAATCTGGGATGCAAAAAAGCAATATGACCGTTTAGGATTAGATGAAGATAAAATGAAAATTATGGATGTTGATCTTCCGAAGGCAACTATTCCAGTACGGCCAGGTAGAAACTTGGCTGTTATCATAGAAGTTGCTGCAATGAATTTCCGTCTAAAACGAATGGGAGTCAATGCAGCAGAAGAGTTTTCTGAACGATTAAGTAATATGATTATTCAAGATAAAGAATTGGAATAGGAGAGTGAGTTTATGAGTTGCGCTGCGCCATCGCTAGATCGGGTATTTTTACAAATTGGTTCTTTACCGATTTATTGGTATGGAGTCATTATTGCTGCTGGGGCATTTTTAGGACTTTACATAGCAATGAAAGAGTCTGATCGATTAGGAGTAAATAAAGATCTAATTGTGGATTTGGTAGTATTCGCAATCCCAATTTCCATTATTTTTGCACGAATTTATTATGTTGCTTTTGAATGGGATCGTTATGCGGGCGGCCCTTGGTGGAAAGTGTTTGCAGTTTGGGAAGGTGGAATTGCAATTCACGGAGCTTTAATCGGTGCGGTTTTAACTGCAGTTGTGTTTACTAAAGTTAAAAAAATACCATTCTGGCAGCTGGCTGATATTCTTGCACCAAGCTTAATACTAGGACAAGCAATTGGGCGTTGGGGAAACTTCATGAACCAAGAGGCTCATGGTGGGCCAATTACAAATCAAAATGTTATCGATACGCATTATAATATACTACCTGATTTTATTATGAATCAAATGTGTATTGAGGGTACATATTATTATCCGACGTTCCTTTATGAGTCGTTGTGGAATATATTGGTTCTAATTTTATTGTTATGGTTACGTCGTAAAAATCCAATTCGTGGTACTGTATTCCTGACGTATTTAGCTACTTATTCTGTTGGACGTTTCTTTATTGAAGGAATGCGTACGGATAGTCTATATATTATTGGAAATCTACGTACAGCGCAATTCATTTCTGTAGTATTATTTGTTGGAGCTATTATTCTAATCATCTATCGCTATAAAACAGTTAAAAAGCGATATGAGGATATAGATTCTAAGAAAAATATCGGCAAGAAAAATACCGGCAAGAAAAACAATACAAAAAAGAAAAAATAGCATCAATTGGAAAGAGGTAAACACTATATGTCTGGTATTTTAAAACGTGGACTGATGCAAGGACTCCAAACGACCTGGACATTAGGGAAAGTCATTTTTCCAATCACATTAATTGTTACAATTCTTCAATATACACCTGTTCTACCTTGGGTTATTGAGAAAGTTAGTCCGTTAATGGGGATTATCGGTTTGTCTGGAGAAGCGGCGGTACCAATTGTTTTAGGAAATGTCTTAAATCTCTATGCTGGTATCGCAGCTATTATTTCATTTGATTTTACTGTGAAAGAAGTATTTATTATGGCGATTATGCTTTCTTTCTCTCATAATTTATTTATTGAGTCAGCCGTAGCATCAAAGGTTGGAATCAAATGGTGGATAATTGTTGGTGTCCGTGTTGGACTTGCTCTTATTGCTGCTACTATAATCAACTTGGTTTGGAATGGTGGAAGTGAAATGGCCCAATACGGTTTCATTTCACAGGAACAAGCTACCATTTCTGGTTGGGCTGATATTACTGTAAACGGATTACAAACAGCGATTATTGCCGTCATCCAACTTGCTGTTATCGTTATTCCGTTAATGGTAATTATGCAATTTTTACGGGAAAAAGGTTGGCTCGCAAAGCTTTCTAATGGCTTTGCACCAGTAACGAAGATATTAGGTATGGAAAAAAATACATCCATGACATTAGTGGCAGGCCTTACAATTGGCCTTGCCTATGGTGCAGGATTAATGATTCAAGCAATAAAGGAAGATGACGTTTCTAAACGAGATATGACTTTAGCGCTGATCTTTCTTGTTTCCTGCCACGCTGTCGTAGAGGATACACTTATTTTTATTCCATTAGGTATCCCGGTTTGGCCACTGCTAATCATTCGATTAATAACAGCCTTCCTGTTAACAATGGTTATTTCATTCCTGTGGAAAAGAGAGGAACAAGGTAAAAGAAAGGGAACAACAAATGACTATTCAAACAATACTATTCGATCTTGACGGGACATTAATTGATACGAATAAATTAATTAATGAATCTTTTTATCATACATTTAAACAATTTGGACTTGAATTTACTCATGATGAAGTTATCTCTTTCAATGGGCCACCACTAAGAGATACATTTGAAAAAATTGATTTAGATAAAGCGGAAGCGATGATTACAACTTACCGTGAGCATAATTTAGAACATCATGATGATTATGTGAAAGCTTTTCCTAATGTGAAGGAAACATTAAAGGAATTGAAGAATCGTGGAATTCAGTTGGGAATCGTTACAACAAAGATGCGCGGAACCGCAATAAGAGGTATGAAGCTAACAGGAATTTATGAGTATTTTGATACTATTATTGCACTGGATGATATTTCAAATCCTAAGCCACATCCAGAACCAGTTTTACGGGCAATGAAGAATATCCATGCAAATCCAGAGACAACGTTAATGGTGGGGGATAATCATCATGACATTGAATCTGGACAAAATGCAGAAGTTAAAACTGCTGGAGTTGCCTGGTCCCTAAAGGGAGAAGACGTTTTACAAAAATATAAACCAACTTACATGTTACACGATATGAAGGATTTACTTGAAATCATTGGGGTGTAGATTATGAGAAACACGGAGCGCCATCCGGTCAAAGGTGCAAATTCACTTTGGCAAATATATAAAACCGTATCATTTTGGAAGGTTGTTAAAAACTTTATCATCATCCAAATTGCCAGGTATACTCCTTTCCTAGGTGTGAAAAATTGGTTATATCGATTTTTTTTACGTATGAAAATAGGAAAGAAAACTGCTTTTGCTTTAATGGTCATGCCTGATACGATGTTTCCTGAAAAAATCACCGTTGGAAATAATTCGGTTATTGGCTATAATACCACTATCCTAGCTCATGAATACTTGATTAAGGAATACCGTCTAGGTGAGGTTTTTATTGGTGATGAAGTAATGATTGGAGCAAATAGTACGATTCTTCCTGGAGTTACCATTGGGGACGGCGCAATAGTTTCAGCTGGCACGCTCGTACATAAAGATGTCCCTCCAGGTGCCTTTGTCGGTGGAAATCCGATGCAGCTCATCTACACACAAGAAGAAATGAAAAAAAGAGAACAACAAAATATCCCAGATTAAATGTAGAAACCACTACTATGCTAGAGTCTTTTCTTTTGATTATGAAAGTGTTAAAGCAGAATTAGTGGTGTGGTAGTTCAAAATCAAACAAAAGGTAAGTAACATGAAATATATGCGGGGCAGAAGGATATGATTATTTCTTATATGCAGAAGACATTTAATTGGAATGAAGAGCAATTATTAAGCTATACATTGGAATTAAATAATTTAGTAAAGAAAGCAGTAATGCTAGTAGAATAAGTTATAATTGTAACTAAGGACCTTCCCTGGAAATGTAATAATTTCCAGGGAAGGTCTTTGTCCATTTAATCTAGATGTTGTGTGAATAAGGTGTATAATTCTCGTATTAATTATGGTATACTTTGTTTCGATATGTGAAAAAATAGGGGGATATGCATGCAACAAGTAGAAAACAAGGAAAAAACAGCAAAAAAAACTAATAATGTTATCCCTTTTATCCCTACTGGTGATTTTTATTTTGCGAAAGGTGTCGAAGCTTTTCGTAAAAGAAAGTTTGATATTTCATTAAAGTGGTTAACAAAAGCTGTTGAAACTGCACCAGATAACCCGTTATATCAATGTCAAATGTCAATTATCTATACAGAGACAGGTGCTTTTCATAAAGCAAATCAAATATTGACGAATGTATTGCAAGCTACAGGCGATCAATATGTAGATTGTTATTATTTACTTGCCAATAATTATGCCCATTTGGGTTTGTTAAGTGATGCGAAAAAGTTTGCCGTTTCCTATCTGGATAAAGAGCCAGAGGGTGATTTTAGTGATGATGCTAAAACTCTATTGGATCTTATTGAAATAGATGATGATTTCGATGATGAAGATTGGGAGCTTGAAGAAGAGGATGAACTTCTTGTTTATCAAGAGACTGTCTTTCATCATTTAGAAAATAAAGAGTGGGATAAAGCTTTAGCTTTATTAGAGGAAATGATATTAGTATTTCCAGAACATAAAATAGCTCACCATGAATATACACATGCGCTATTCTTTTCTGGCAGACAAGAGGAAGCAATTGAAAAAGAGATAGAATTGTTGAAGGATGACCCAAATAATTTATTTAGCCATACAAATTTAGCATTATTTTACTATGAGACAAATGCAACTAAAGAATACGAAACTCATATAAGAGCATTACTAAATATATATCCTATCCACGAACAGCAAAAGCTACGTATTGCAGTTACATTAGCAAGAACGGGCTTTTTCAATGAAGCATATGCACGATTTCGAATGCTTGATAAAACTATCGTAAAAAGCCATATGTCTTATTATCATTGGTTTAGTATGACTGCTTATCGATTAGGTGAACCTTCGAAAGCGTTAAGCTTATGGGAAGAAGGTTGCCGCAGACATCCAAACTTATCCAATGAACCAGGTCCTTGGAATTAGTAAGCAGATAATTAGACGGAATTTCATAAATCTTATACCCTTTAAGTAGATAGTACTAATTAGCAGATAGGAAAGTAAAAAACTTTCCCACCTGCATAAGAAAAACTAACCAGTTCGCTACTAGAGTGAAGGTGAGTTTTTCTAAATATAGAAAGGGGCGTTTATAGATGTCCGAAGAAAAAATTTATGATGTAATTATTGCTGGTGCGGGACCTGCTGGTATGACGGCAGCAGTTTATGCCTCACGAGCTAATCTTGATACGTTAATGATTGAACGTGGTATCCCAGGTGGACAAATGGCGAACACGGAAGATGTAGAGAATTATCCGGGGTACGATCATATACTTGGACCGGACTTATCCAATAAAATGTTTGACCATGCGAAAAAGTTTGGTGCAGAATACGCTTATGGTGATATAAAGGGTGTCGAGGACCGTGGTGACTATAAGTTAGTTAAAGCTGGGTCTAAGGAATATAAAACAAGAACGATTATTATTACAACAGGTGCCCAATACAAAAAGTTAGGTATCCCAGGCGAGGAAGAATTAGGTGGCCGAGGAGTTTCCTATTGTGCAGTATGTGATGGTGCATTCTTTAAAGAGAAAGAATTAATGGTCATTGGTGGTGGGGACTCCGCAGTTGAAGAGGGAGTTTACTTAACTAAATTCGCTAGCAAAGTAACAATTGTTCACCGTCGTGATGAGTTACGTGCTCAAAAGATTCTTCAACAACGAGCATTTGATAATGAAAAAGTTGATTTCATTTGGGATACAACAGTTGAAAAAATCAATGGTACTGACGGTAAAGTAAGTAGCTTAACCTTAAAGGATGTCAATACCGGTGAAGAATACGATAAGTCAGCGGATGGTGTATTTGTTTATATTGGAATGGTGCCATTAAGTGAGCCTTTCCAATCACTTGGAATCACAAATGATGAAGGCTATATCGAAACAGATGCCAATATGGAAACAAATGTCCCTGGAGTTTTTGCAGCAGGAGATATCCGCGACAAAAAGCTAAGACAAATTGTAACTGCAACTGGTGACGGAGCTATTGCCGCAGAAGCAGCACAAGCTTATATAGAAGAACTTAAAGATAAAACAAAAGCAACAAATTAAAAAAGTTGGCAAAGTAAAAACAACTTAACGTTGCTGTAACACGCACGAAATATAAATGCGATACAATGAAGTTAACTAATTGACCCCCTTTTTAATAGATAGATTAGTTATTGGCGCAGATCAGATGATCTGCGTATTTTTTTGTTTTGAGCAGACATCGTCCGAACTGTCGAAACATCGTCCGTTTAAGGGAAACATCGTCCAAAATGCCGAAACATCGCCCCGTTTGAGGAAAACATCATCCAAAATCCGTAAACATCGCCCCGTTTGACACAAACATCGTCCAAAATCCAGAAACATCACCCTTTCCGCCATAAAACGAACTAAAAAAGGTAAAATAATCATTTTATTGTGGCATTAAATGGCTTACATGTATAATAGATATAGTATTGTAAACAAAACTATCTTACGAGATGTAGTTCATGATATAATAAAATCTTTAGAACGTTAAGAGGTGATACGATTGACAAATGTAGAACAAGAAACAAAAATGGTAATTATTACAGGAATGTCTGGTGCTGGTAAAACTGTTGCAATCCAAAGTTTTGAAGACCTGGGGTATTATTGTGTAGATAATTTACCACCTGCATTACTTCCTAAATTTCTAGAGTTAATGCGAGATTCAACAAATAATATTCATAAAGTAGCACTCGTCATGGATCTTCGTGGGCGAGAATTTTTTGATTCCTTATTTGAGGCACTTGATTTACTAAGTGAGGAAGAATGGTTAGATGAACATATTTTATTCCTGGATGCCAATGATGAAAAACTTGTAACGAGATATAAAGAAACAAGAAGATCTCACCCATTAGCAATCGGTGATTTACCTCTAAAAGGAATAAAACAAGAGAGAAAAATTTTGGATGAAATGCGTGGACGTGCTAATAAAATAATTGATACGTCAATTTTGAAACCTCGTGAATTACGCGAAAAGATTCTCAAGTATTACTCTGAAGAAAAACAAGAAATATTCTCTGTAAATATGGTTTCATTTGGATTTAAATATGGAATTCCGATTGATGCAGATTTAGTGTTTGATGTTCGATTTCTACCAAATCCGCATTATGTTGCCCATTTACAGCCATTAACAGGCTTGAATCCTGATGTCTCCTCCTATGTATATAAATGGTCTGAAACTCAAAAGTTCCAGGAGAAAGTGTTGGATTTATTACAATTCATGCTTCCTCAGTATAAGAAGGAAGGAAAATCACAGCTTGTTGTTGCAATAGGGTGTACGGGAGGGCAACATCGCTCCGTTGCATTAGCTGAGTATTTTGCCAAGAAATTAGCTGGAAATTATATAACTCATGTGACACATCGTGACATTAACAAAAGAAAGGGCCATTAATAAATGACAGAACAGAATCTACCAAGGATTGTGGTTATTGGTGGGGGAACTGGAATGCCAGTTCTTTTGCGTGGCCTCAAAAATTTACCAATTAAATTAACAGCGCTTGTTACCGTTGCGGATGATGGTGGAAGTACAGGAAGAATTAGACAAGATATGGCAATTCCTGCACCAGGAGATATCCGAAATGTAATTGCAGCCTTATCCGAGGTTGAACCAATGCTTGTCCAATTATTTCAACATCGCTTTGCAGATGGAAATGATTTATCCGGACATTCGATGGGGAACTTACTCTTAGCTGCAATGACATCTATCACGGGAGATTTTTATACGGGAATAAAGGAGATTTCCAGAGTTCTAAATGTAAAAGGGAAAATCTACCCTATTTCTAATGAGAATATTTCACTTTGTGCGGAAATGGTTGACGGTTCCATTGTGCATGGGGAATCTAATATTCCGCTTCAAGGGAAACAAATAAAACGGGTATTATTAGACCCAGAGGATGTAAAACCTCTTCCAAATGCCATTAGAGCTATTGAAAAAGCAGATTTAATTGTCATATCACCAGGTAGTTTGTTTACAAGCATTATGCCAAACCTAATTATTCCACATATGGATGAAGCTTTACGTCATGCAAAAGCAAAAATTGTTTATGTATGTAATGTGATGACTCAAGATGGGGAAACTACTGGTTTCTCTGCGAGTGATCATGTGCAAGCAATTATTAACCATGTTGGACAACAGGTAGTTGATGCTGTTGTAGTAAATAATAAAAAAATTGACCCTAAAATTAAGGATGTTTATGCTCACGAGAATGCGGAACCGGTTGTTTACGATACGGACAAATTATTAGAAATGGGCTTAGAAATTATCGAGGGCGATATTATTAATGATTTCAAAACAACCATTCGTCATGATACAAATAAAATTGCTAAGCTTTTATTTTCATTGATCGAAAAATAAAGGTAAAGGAGGGGAAAAAATGTCCTTTGCTTCTGAGATAAAAAAAGAGTTAACATCTGCTGATATCGATGGATGTTGTGCCAATGCTGAACTGTCTGCTTTGATTCGAATGAATGGTACTGTTTCTATGTCACAATTAAAATACAGCTTAGATGTACAGACAGAGAATGCAGCCATAGCTAGACGTATTTATATGCTAATAAAAGCAGGTTTTTCGTCTATACCAGTTGAATTATTAGTGCGTAAGAAGATGAAGCTAAAGAAAAATAATGTGTATATTGTACGATTAAAGGAAGATGTACACGAGATGTTGACGGAACTTGGTATTATGAAGGACTCCTATACATTAATACGAGATATTTCGGATCACTACCTAGAAAAAGAATGTTGTAAGCGAGCTTACTTGCGAGGAGCATTTCTAGCGGGTGGTTCTGTTAATAACCCAGAGACCTCTTCCTACCATCTAGAAATCTCCAATACTAATGAGGAGCATAATGAGGCACTGTGTAAGCTTTTGAATTCTTTTGGTTTGCGTGCCAGAGTACTAGAACGGAAAAACGGCTATATTGTGTATATAAAAGAAGCGGAAAAAATTACTGAATTTTTAAGTGTAATTGGGGCAAACATTGCATTGTTTAAATTTGAAGACGTCCGAATTGTCCGGGATATGCGTAACTCGGTCAATAGGTTGGTAAATTGTGAAACAGCCAATTTAAATAAGACAATTGGTGCAGCTATTCGTCAGATTGAAAATATAAAGCTGATTGAAAGAACCGTCGGACTTGAAGCTTTACCAGAAAAACTGCGTGAAGTTGCCACACTGAGAGTACAACATGAAGATGTTTCCTTGAAAGAACTTGGTGAACTTGTTTCTAGTGGTCAAATTTCAAAATCTGGAATTAATCATCGACTTAAGAAAATTGATGAATTTGCAGAAAAAATAAAATTAGGTGAAAATTTGTCTTAACTTCAATTGTTATTTAAAATATTCATGATATAATTAACTATCATGAATATTTTTTTATTTAATAAGTATTATTAATGGAGTGCAAATTACGAAGCGTGCTCTGTTAAATACTTATTTTATAATTCGATAAAAATGTCACCGCTTACTTTGGGGAGGATGAAGAGAGAATGGTTGAGAGGTTTGTTACAGTTGAGATTGAGACAGGGTTACAGGCTAGACCTGCTGCACAGTTTGTTCAGGAGGCAAATCGTTATGCTGCACATTTGTTTTTAGAAAAAAAGGGAAAACGAGTGAATGCAAAAAGTATTATGGGCCTAATGAGCTTGGCTATCACTACTGGGGAAACTATTAAACTAATAGCTGACGGATCTGATGAGGAGATAGCATTAAACCATTTGGTTTCATTTATTACTAAAAAGTGATTTATTTATTTGATTATGTGAAAAAGATAACATTATAAAATAGGTTACTAACATGAGTAGAGGGTGAGTCCTAATGGAATCACCCTCGTTGCTTAAACTATTCTGGTTTACGTTCTAATACTTTATCGATTAAACCATACTCCACAGCACCAGCAGCTGTCATGAAGTTATCACGTTCCGTATCACGGTTGATTACTTCAATCGGTTGACCAGTACGTTCAGAAAGAATTTGGTTTAGGTTTTCTCTCATTTGTAAAATACGTTTAGCATGAATTTCAATGTCTGTAGCTTGACCTTGTGTTCCACCTAGTGGTTGGTGAATCATTACTTCACTATTAGGTAACGCATAACGTTTACCTTTTTCACCGGCAGCTAAAAGGAATGCTCCCATAGATGCTGCCATACCAGTACAAATAGTTGAAACATCCGATTTAATGAAATTCATTGTGTCATAAATTGCCATTCCAGCAGTAATAGATCCACCTGGTGAGTTAATGTATAGGGAAATATCTTTCCCAGGATCTTCAGCTTCTAGGAAAAGTAATTGTGCAACGATTGAGTTTGCAACATTATCGTCAATTGCACTTCCTAACATAATGATTCTGTCTTTTAAAAGTCTAGAATAAATATCATATGCGCGTTCACCACGGTTTGTTTGTTCAATAACTGTAGGTATTAAATTCAATGGAAATTCCTCCTTAAAATCTATTTCTAACCATTATCCAAACTTTGGATATTTTCATCATATACTAATGGTCAATGAAGGTCAAACAAAAACGTTCGACGAATATTGCGGGCCTGTATATGTAATAAAAATCACACTCTACATCATGCCCGTTAGGTAAAGGTTATAAACCTTTTCAGCTAAAAATACTTGTTTAATAAGTAGTCAGGGGTTATAATAGCGTATGTGTCGATTGGAACTTCGACTAACTTTATATTTGCGCCCATAGCTCAGTTGGATAGAGCACTGGTTTCCGGTACCAGGTTTGTCGGGGGTTCGAATCCCTCTGGGCGCGTCATAACCCTAGCTATTTGGCTAGGGTTTTTTCTTTCTTCATGGAGATTTAATCCATGTTCTCGTTGTAACGTGGGATTAATCTGAGCTATACATCAATCAGTTATAATAATACAATAAATTGCCCTCGACAAAACCATCGACTATACTATAATCGTAAATAACATTCGAGAAGGTGACGAACTTATGGAAAAAGTATTATTCTACACCAAAGAAATTTGCTCTCTATGCGATGATGCAGAGGCTTTGTTGGAAATGTTCCAAAACGATTACGAATTCGAAATTGAAAAACGTGATATTTACACGAATGATGAATGGCTAGAAGAATATCAACTTCTCATTCCGTTAATTGAAGTAAAAGGTATCCAATTAGATTGTGAGCATGTGGATTATTTTACGTTGGAAAAGACGCTAAAAGAGAATCTACCTTCAAGAAAAAAATAAGTCATTTTTGTTTGTATATATTTCTTAATATGATAAGATAATAATGTACATAGTTTCTATGTGTATTTTTTTGGGACATGTGGGACACATTATGAACATGTGGGACATTTTTTGCCCCTGATGTTGAAGGAGAAATATCATGAGAGCATTAATCGACTTACAAAAAAAGCTAATACCAGATTTATTAGATGTGATGCAGACAAGATATTCTCTATTACACAGTGTGAACCTTTATCAACCTATTGGAAGAAGGGGGATAGCTGAAAGTAGTAATCTAACAGAAAGACAAGTTCGAAGTGAGATTGACTTTCTTCAAGGACAAGGATTGATAGAAGTTACTACAAAGGGCATGCTTATTACAGAGCAAGGAAAAGTTACCCTTGAGCAGTTGTCTCGATTTATGAGTGAAATTAGTGGGTTACATGTTTTAGAAAAGCAAATTAAGGAAACATTACAAATAGATAATGTAATTGTTGTTCCTGGCAACAGTGATGAGGGTGACTGGGTTAAGCAAGAAATGGGAAAAGCCTGTGTAGCTTATCTTAGAAAAATTATTATGCCAAGCGCAACCATTGCTGTAACAGGCGGAACAACGATGGCTTCTGTTGCAAGTGTAATGACACCATTTGATAGAGAAGATAACTATTTATTTGTACCTGCCCGTGGTGGTATTGGAGAAAAAGTGGAAAATCAGGCCAATACAATTGCGGCACAAATGTCCCTCAAAGCACAAGGAAACTATCGATTACTATATGTACCAGATCCACTAAGTGAAACGTCGTATCAGAACATGATTCAAGAACCTTCGATAATAGAAGTGCTACAATTAATTAGAAACTCTGATATTGTGTTACATGGAATTGGTGATGCCTTAACAATGGCTGACCGCCGGAAAACTCCGGAAGAGATTAGGACAAAGTTACTTGAAAACAAAGCCGTTAGTGAGGCATTTGGTTATTATTTTGATCAACAAGGTAATGTCGTTCATAAGGTTCGAACAGTAGGATTACAGCTAGAGGATTTGAAGAAAAGGAAATATGTGATTACTGTTGCTGGAGGCAAATCAAAGGCAAAAGCAATTGAATCGTATTTCAAGCATGCAAAGAGTAATATGCTGATCACAGATGAGGCAGCAGCAGAACAGATTTTAAGGGATTTTTCCCTTTAAATATAGCAATACAATATAGATTTATTAGGAGGAATATATAATGACAGTAAAAGTTGGTATTAATGGATTTGGACGTATTGGACGTAACGTATTCCGTCAAGCACTTAAAAGAGATGATGTTGAAATCGTAGCAGTTAACGATTTAACAGATGCAAACATGCTTGCACACTTATTGAAATATGACTCTGTACATGGTGTATTAGAAGAAGAAATCTCTGTAAATGGAAATAATATTGTAGTTGCTGGTAAAGAAATTCAAGTTCTTGCTGAACGTGACCCAGCTAATCTACCATGGGGAGATCTTGGTGTAGAAGTAGTAGTAGAATCTACTGGACGTTTCGTTGATCGCGATTCATCTCAAAAACATATTGATGCTGGTGCTAAAAAAGTAATTATCTCTGCACCTGCTAACAACGAAGATTTAACAATCGTAATGGGTGTTAATGAAGAACAATACGATCCAAGTAATCACCATATCGTATCCAATGCATCTTGTACGACAAACTGTTTAGCACCATTTGCAAAAGTGCTTAATGATAACTTTGGAATTAAACGTGGTTTAATGACAACTGTTCATGCTTATACGAACGACCAACAAATTCTTGACTTACCACATAAAGACTACCGTCGTGCACGTGCTGCAGCTGAAAACATTATTCCTACAACAACTGGTGCTGCTAAAGCAGTTGCTCTAGTTTTACCAGAGTTAAAAGGAAAATTAAATGGTATGGCTGTTCGTGTACCTGTTCCAGATGGTTCTATGGTAGACTTAGTTGCAGAATTAGATAAAGAAGTTACAGCTGAAGAAGTTAACCAAGCATTCAAAAATGCTGCTGAAAACGAACTTAAAGGTGTATTTGAATACAGTGAAGCTCCACTAGTATCTAGTGATATTGTTGGAAACACACATTCTTCTATCCTTGATGGTCTTTCAACTATGGTTATGGAAGGTAACCTGGTTAAAGTTCTTTCTTGGTATGACAACGAAATGGGTTACTCTACTCGTGTAGTTGACTTAGCTTCATACATGGGACAAAAAGGACTATAAGAACACAAGTTTAGATATTAACAGAAAAGGTGGAGATAATATATTCTCCTCCTTTTCCGTGTTTATTCTTCCTATTCCCCGATTAATGAATGGAGTCTAGGGAAACCTAAAAAGTAATGCTTACATAAATTTTGGGAGGAAATCCAAATGAATAAAAAAACAGTAAAAGACCTTGATTTAAAAGGAAAAAAGGTATTTTGTCGTGTTGATTTTAACGTCCCAATGAAAGATGGAGAAGTAACAGATGATACTAGAATAAGAGCTGCCTTACCTACTATTCAGTATTTATCAGAGCAAGGGGCAAAAGTAATTCTTGCAAGTCATCTTGGTCGTCCTAAAGGGCAAGCTGTTGATGAATTACGACTTGATCCTGTTGCTAAAAAATTAAGTGATTTAATTGGGAAAGAAGTTGTAAAAACGGACTCTGTTTATGGTGCAGAGGTTGATGAAGCTATTTCTAAATTAAATGACGGTGATTTACTACTAATTGAAAATGTTCGATTTGAAGCTGGAGAAGAGAAAAATGATCCGGCACTTGCTGAGGCATTTGCAAACATGGCTGATTTTTATGTGAATGATGCATTTGGAGCAGCACACCGTGCACATGCTTCGACAGCGGGTATTGCTGAAAAACTTCCATCTGCTTCTGGTTTCTTGATGGAAAAGGAACTTTCTGTGTTAGGAAAAGCACTTGAAGATCCTGAACGTCCATTCACAGCGATCATCGGTGGAGCAAAGGTAAAAGATAAAATTGGTGTTATTGATCATTTATTAGATAAAGTTGATAATCTTATCATTGGTGGCGGGCTAGCTTACACATTTGTTAAAGCACAAGGCCACGAAATTGGTAAGTCACTTTTAGAAGAAGATAAAATCGATTTAGCAAAAGAATTTATGAAAAAAGCACAAGAAAAAGGCGTTCAATTCGTATTACCAGAAGATGTTGTTGTTGCAGATGATTTCTCTGAGGATGCAAATAGAAAAGTTGTTGCTATTTCTGAAATTCCTTCTGACTGGGAAGCACTTGATATCGGACCGAAAACAAGTGAAAAATATGCTCAAATCGTAAAAGACTCTAAGCTTGTAATTTGGAATGGACCAATGGGTGTGTTTGAATTAAATGCATTTGCTAATGGTACGAAAGCTGTTGCTAAAGCACTTGCTGAAACAGAAGGGTACACAGTTATTGGTGGCGGTGATTCTGCTGCAGCAGTTGAGAAGTTTGATTTAGCAGACAAGATGGACCACGTCTCTACTGGTGGTGGAGCTTCCTTAGAATTTATGGAAGGTAAAGAGTTACCGGGTGTTGCGGCACTTAGCGATAAATAAGACCGAATAATTTATAGAGGTGATACCATGCGTAAAAATATAATTGCTGGAAACTGGAAAATGAATAAAACACTATCAGAAGCAACTCAGTTTGTTGAAGATGTGGTTAACAAGATTCCAGAAAGTGATAAAGTGGAAGCAATTGTTTGTGCCCCATTTCCTTACCTTGCTTCTTTAGTTGAGAAAACAAAGGGAACAAACTTAAAAGTAAGTGCACAAAACATGCATTTTGAAGAAAATGGAGCGTTTACTGGTGAAGTAAGTCCAGTCATGTTAAAAGACTTAGGTGTAACACATGTAGTAATTGGTCACTCCGAACGTCGTGAATATTTTGCTGAGACAGATGAAACAGTTAACAAAAAAGTTCATGCTTCATTTAACCATGGATTAACTCCAATCGTTTGTGTTGGTGAAACACTAGAGCAACGTGAAGCAAATGAAACTAAAGCATTAGTTGGTTCTCAAGTGGAAAAAGCAATTGCAGGATTATCCAATGAACAGATTGTAAATACTATTATTGCTTATGAGCCTATTTGGGCAATCGGTACAGGAAAAACAGCTTCAAGTGAAGATGCAAATGAAGTATGTGCTCATATTCGCCAAGTGGTTAAAGAAGCAACAGATGAAGCGACTTCAGAAGCTGTTATTATTCAATACGGTGGAAGTGTAAAACCTTCTAATGTAGATGAATTGCTAGCACAATCTGACATTGATGGAGCACTAGTTGGCGGTGCAAGTCTGGAAGCTGAATCATTTCTTGCGCTTGTGGAGGCTGGAGCAAAATGAGTCAAGATAAATTAGCTGCGTTAATCATTTTGGATGGCTTTGCTATTCGAGATGAAGTAAAAGGTAACGCGGTAAAACAAGCGAATAAACCTAATTTTGAACGCTTTTGGAATGCTTTTCCCCATAATGAGCTAAAGGCTAGTGGGGAGGCGGTTGGTTTACCTGAAGGACAAATGGGCAACTCTGAGGTAGGTCATTTGAATATTGGTGCTGGTCGTGTTGTATATCAAAGCTTAACAAGAGTTAACCTGTCCATTCGCGAAGGTGATTTCTTTGAAAAGAAAGCATTTTTAAAATCAATGAATAGTGCAAAGTCCAAAAACAAGGCACTTCATATTTTTGGCTTGTTATCCGATGGCGGTGTTCATAGTCATATTGAACATTTATTTGCATTACTAAAGTTAGCAAAAGATCAAGGTCTAGAAAAAGTTTATGTTCATGCATTTTTAGATGGTCGTGATGTTGGACCCCAAACAGCAAAAGGCTATATAGAGGCTACAGAGTCTAAAATGCAGGAATTAGGAGTAGGGAAAATTGCTACCGTATCTGGTCGTTATTACTCGATGGACCGTGATAAGCGTTGGGATCGTGTGCAAAAATCCTATAATGCAATGGTATATGGTGAAGGACCAACATATAGGCATGCATTGGATGTTGTAGAAGATTCATATGCAAACGGCATTTTCGACGAGTTCGTTATTCCTTCTGTCATTATAGACGAAGATGGTGAGGCAATTGGAAAAGTAGAGGATGAAGATTCTATTATCTTCTATAACTTCCGACCGGATCGTGCCATTCAGATATCTCGTACTTTTGCTAATGAGGACTTCCATGATTTTGACCGTGGTCCAAATGTGCCGAAGAACCTAGATTTTGTGATGCTAACACAATTTAGTGAATCAGTAGACGGATTTGTTGCATATGAACCAGCAAACCTGGATAATACAATTGGAGAAGTTCTTTCTCAACATAATATGAAACAATTACGTATTGCTGAAACTGAAAAATATCCTCATGTTACGTTCTTCATGAGTGGTGGTCGTGAGAAGGAGTTTCCTGGTGAAAAACGGATTCTAATTGACTCACCAAAGGTTGCAACTTACGATCTGAAACCAGAAATGAGTGCTTATGAAGTAACAGATGCATTACTTGCGGAGCTTGATAAAGGTGAGATTAACGCGGTTATCTTAAACTTTGCAAATCCAGACATGGTTGGTCACTCAGGAATGCTTGAACCAACGATTAAAGCAATTGAAGTGGTTGATGAATGTCTTGGAAAAGTAGTGGATAAAATAACCGAGTTGGGCGGACATGCAATTATTACTGCCGATCATGGAAACTCTGATGAAGTTATAACACTTGACGGACAACCAATGACAGCTCATACAACAAATCCAGTTCCAGTAATCGTAACAAAAGATGGTGTAGATCTACGTGATGGCGGAAAATTAGCTGATTTAGCACCGACATTACTTGATTTATTAAATATTGAAAAACCAAAAGAAATGACAGGAACGTCATTAATTAAAAAGTAAAAAGGAGAGAATATTATGCCATACATTACAGACGTATATGCACGCGAAGTATTAGACTCACGCGGTAACCCAACAGTAGAAGTAGAAGTTTACACAGAATCAGGTGCTTTTGGTAAAGCAATGGTTCCTAGTGGAGCATCAACTGGAGAATATGAAGCAGTTGAACTTCGTGACGGAGACAAAGGCCGTTACCTAGGAAAAGGTGTTGAAAAAGCAGTTCATAATGTAAATGAAATTATTGCACCAGAACTTCTTGGACTTGACGTAACTCGTCAAAATATCATTGATGCTTTAATGATTGAACTTGATGGAACTGAAAATAAAGGTAAATTAGGTGCTAACGCAATTCTTGGCGTTTCTATGGCAGTAGCACATGCTGCAGCAAACTTCCTTGAAGTACCTTTATACAACTACCTAGGTGGATTCAATGGTAAAACTCTTCCAACACCAATGATGAACATTGTTAATGGTGGAGAACACGCTGATAACAACGTGGACATTCAAGAATTTATGATTATGCCAGTTGCAGCTCCTACATTTAAAGAAGCGCTACGTACTGGTGCGGAGATTTTCCATTCATTGAAAAAGGTATTAGGTTCAAAAGGTTTAAATACTGCAGTTGGTGATGAAGGTGGATTCGCACCTAACCTTGGTTCTAACGAAGAAGCACTTCAAACAATTGTAGAGGCTATCGAAGCTGCTGGTTACAAGCCTGGTGAAGAAGTTAAATTAGCAATGGATGTTGCTTCTTCTGAATTCTACGAAGATGGTAAGTATGTTCTTAAAGGTGAAGGTGTAACACGTACTTCTGAAGAAATGGTAGATTGGTACGAAGAAATGGTTAACAAATATCCAATCATCTCTATTGAAGATGGCTTAGATGAGAACGACTGGGAAGGTCATAAGCTTCTGACAGATCGTCTAGGCAAAAAAGTTCAACTTGTTGGGGATGACTTATTCGTTACAAATACGAAGAAACTTGCACAAGGTATTGAACAAGGTGTAGGAAACTCTATCCTTATTAAAGTAAACCAAATCGGTACATTAACGGAAACATTTGATGCAATTGAAATGGCGAAACGTGCTGGATATACAGCAGTAATCTCTCACCGTTCAGGTGAAACAGAAGATGCAACAATCGCTGATATCGCTGTTGCAACAAATGCTGGTCAAATTAAAACAGGTGCACCATCACGTACTGACCGCGTAGCGAAGTATAACCAATTACTACGCATTGAAGATGAACTAGCTGGCATGGGTGAATATGCTGGACTGAATGCATTTTATAACTTGAAGAAATAAATAAGAACATTTAAGAAGGCTGCCTTTGATGGGCAGTCTTTTTTTTATTAGGGAATTTTTTTAGTGACAATTTGTTATTAGAGGAAGATTAAGTTGCTGAACTACCTACTATGAACGATTCTAAAGGACAGGGTTCCATGAAAATCGAGAACTTAGTCTAATAGAACAGTTCTAAAGGACAGAGTTTCAGGAAAATCGAGAACTTAGTCTAATAGAACGGTTCTAAAGGACAGAGTTTCAGGAAAAGCGAGAACTTAGTCTAATAGAACGGTTCTAAAGGACAGAGTTTCAGGAAAAGCGAGAACTTAGTCTAATAGAACGGTTCTAAAGGACAGAATCCAAGGGAAAATGGAGAAATCAGTCTAATAGAACGGTTCTAAACGATAGACATCCAAGGAAACCGTGTACTCTGTTCTTTATGGGTACTCATGGGAAGAATTCATTAAACCAACTCCATTTTTTGCCAAATTAAATATTTTGTCACAGGACAATACTATCTAGAAATAACCTATAAAGATAAGTAAATCCTGAAAGGAAGAGACAAGGTGGTTAAAAAGGTATTACTTTTTGGTGATATAGGGATTGATGACATAATCGCGTTAATATATGGCTATCAAAGTGAAGAAATTGAAATTGTGGGTATTGTTACGGATTATGGGAATATTCCTAGAGAAAATGCGCTTAAAACTGTACGATATTTGAACGAGGAGGTTTTTCCTTCTGAAGAAGCTCAGAGTACAGTGTTAATTGCTGGCGCAGAAAATCCAATGACGGCCGAACCTGTTGAATTTTTCCCTCAAATACATGGCGAATATGGAATGGGTCCTATAGTCCCTGAGAACGTTGAAGATGGCCTTACATTGGAAAACTTTTTTACCATCATTGATATTATTAATCAATATGATGGGGAATTGTATATTGTAAATATAGGTAGATTAACCTCTCTTGCTACAATGTTTTTACTCTATCCAGAGACGATGAAAAAGATTAAAGGCATTTATGTGATGGGAGGTGCATTCTGGGTTCCTGGGAATGCTACAGCAGTATCAGAGGCGAATTTTCATGGTGATCCAGTTGCGGCACAAATTGTTCTTACGTACTCTGATAAGGTTACCATTATACCTCTAAATGTTACGCAGAATGCCATTGTAACACCAGAAATGGTAGATTATATTGATCAGGTTGGGCCTATTGATATAGTTAAACCAATGATTGATTATTACTATGATTTTTACAAAGAACGTGATCCTTCCGTACAAGGTAGCCCACTCCATGATGTTTTAACATTAATGGCAGTTAACAATGGGGATATGTTTACGTACGAGGAATATCCAGTTCATATTGTGCAGGCGACTAGAGGTACAGAACGTGGGCAAAGTATTGCAGATATTCGTCCTTTTGGAAATCTGGAAGAAGAAACAGATAAAGAGATTAAGAGGCATAGAATTGCTTTTGATTTTGATTATAGGCGGTTTTTTAGGGATTTCATGACAACCATGTCAGGACAACGATTCAAGTCAAAATAGGGTACTGAATGTTCAGTGCTCTTTTTTGTAGATAGGAAAAATATAAAAACTTTACGCTGACATAAGAAACACATTTACTAAAGGAAGCGGGATGCGAGTTTTTCTAATGTTATAATAAGTGAAAAAGGTAATAGAGAGGGATAGCATTGTTACATACGATAAAAGAAAGAAGAAGTATCCATACATTTCAAGAAAAAGAAGTTGGTTTAGAAATATTAAAGGAGATTTTCACCTATGGTTCCTATGCCCCCACACATTATATGAAGGAGCCTTGGCAAATTAAATTGTACCAAGGTAATGGGAAGGAATCTCTCATTGCAGCCATTATGAATAGTTACCAAAGAATCGGAATGATTAAGAATGATCAAGAACCAAAAACAATAAAAATGATAGAGTCAATGAAAAATTTTCTTCGTGCTATTCCACACCATGCCGTTATCTATTTTGAAAAAGAAGATGACCCTGTTCGTTACGAAGAGGAATATGCTGCGGTATGTGCATTCATTCAAAACGCACAACTCGCAGCTTGGGAATTCAATGTAGGAATGCTTTGGACCATTACTCCGTACATGCATGATTCTGATTTTTATGAAGAAATAGGACTTGATCCCGCGTCAATGAAAATCGCAGCAGTCATGCAAATTGGCTATCCAAAAAAGGTTCCGCAATATAAGGTGAGGACACCAATTGAAGAAAAAATAGAGATTATTGATAAATAAACGTATATCAAAAAAACGAGGATGCTCTTTGAACATCCTCGTTTGAACATTTATTCTGTTTTTTCTTTCACAAAAGCTTCGACTTCTTCTGCTGTAGACATAGATAATAGCTTGTCTTTATAAGAAGCCATTTCTTTCTTAGAAATACCTTTAAGTTGTGTACGAGCTGGTAAAATTGAAGTCGCACTCATACTGAATTCATCAAGACCTAGACCAAGTAGGATTGGAATTGCAATTGGATCTCCGGCCATCTCTCCACACATTCCTGCCCATTTACCTTCACTATGTGCGGCTTCAATCACATTATTAACTAGATTCAAGATTGCTGGATGATATGGTTGATACAAGTATGATACTTGTTCATTCATACGGTCTGCAGCCATTGTATATTGAATTAGGTCATTTGTTCCGATACTAAAGAAATCAACTTCTTTTGCAAACTGTTTAGCGATTACTGCAGTTGAAGGGATTTCAACCATGATACCGACTTCAATGCTATCAGAAACTTTATGGCCTTCTTTCTTCAAGTTTTCTTTTTCATCTAAAAGAATTTCTTTTGCTTTACGGAATTCTTCTAGCGTTGCAATCATTGGGAACATGATTTTAAGATTTCCATATACACTTGCACGAAGTAAAGCGCGAAGCTGTGGACGGAATACATGTTCATTATCTAAACAGAAACGAATTGCTCTAAATCCTAAGAATGGGTTCATTTCTTTTGGTAGATCAAGATACGGAAGCTCCTTATCTCCACCAACATCAAGTGTACGAACGACAACAGGCTTGTCTCCCATTTGTTCTAAAACAGATTTATAAGCTTCATATTGTTCTTCCTCAGAAGGTAGTTCGTTTTTACCCATATAAAGGAATTCCGTACGGTAAAGACCAACACCTTCACCACCGTTATTGATTACACCAGTAACATCATCTGGCGTACCAATATTAGCTACAAGCTCAACTTGTTCACCATCCGAAGTAAAAGTAGGCTCGTCTTTTAATTCAGCCCAAAGCGCCTGCTGTTTAGCGAATTTCTCTTGTTTTTCTTTATATTCTTTTACTTGTTCATCAGTCGGGTTGATGATCACATTTCCATCAATACCATCAATAATGACGATATCATCTTGAGATACCGTTTTTGTTACTTCCTTTGTACCTACAACCGCTGGAATTTCTAGTGATCTAGCCATGATAGCAGAGTGAGAAGTACGTCCTCCGATATCAGTAGCAAAACCTTTTACGAATTGGCGGTTTAATTGTGCAGTATCTGATGGTGTTAAGTCATTTGCAATAACAATAACTTCTTCATCAATTAATGCTGGATTCGGGAATGAAACCCCTAGTAAATGTGCTAGAACACGTTTTGTAACATCACGAATATCTGCTGCACGTTCACGCATATATTCATTTTCCATGCTCTCAAACATTTGAATGAACATATTTGCAACATCTTCAAGTGCTGCCTCTGCTGATTGTTTCTCATTTTGAATTTTATCTTTAATTGGATTAATTAGTTCAGGATCACCTAAAACTAGTAAATGAGCAGAGAAAATTTCTGCATGCTCTGCACCTAATTCTTTTAGTGTGTGTTCCTTAATCTTTTCAAGCTCTTGCTTTGAAATTACAAGTGCATCGTCTAAGCGTTTTACTTCACTATCCGGATTATCAATCGTTTTCTTTGTATATGATAAATCAGGTGTAACAAGCTGATAAGCTTTTGCAATTGCAATACCAGAAGATGCTGCAATACCTTGGATGTTTGTCATAAGAAAGTACCAACCCTTCAAAAATTTTTCCTTTTCTCTACTATGTTAACCGTTACACATAAGGGATTCAAGCGATAAATCTTTATTCAACAAATTATTCAATTTGGAAGCGTTTCACCTTCCATTTTTGGTAAATTACGCAAAATCCATTGTAGCATTCCGTCATAAACTTCACTTTTATTTGTTTCATTTAATACTTCATGTCGTGCACCTTCGAAAAGTACAGTTATAATATTCTGTATTCCTTGCCGTTCGTATAAGGAGGCGGTTTTCCATATTCCTTTTCCATAATTACCAACCGGATCTTCCTCGCCGCTAATAAATAGTATTGGCAAATCCTTTCTGATTCTTGCATTTAGTTTAGGGTTATGAATATAACTAATCCCTGTCATTAAATCGAAGAAAAAGCTAGCAGTTGGAATATAACCAGAATACCGATCCTGCATATAGTCTTTTACAATTTGATCGTCACGTGAAATCCAATCAAATGGCGTTTTTGGATCTTGTACTTTACGGTTAAATGCCCCGAAAGCAAGTTTATTCATAAGTGGTGATTTTTCCTTTGGGTTCAGTTTTGATGCTAATAATTTACCTAAAGTGGTTGTTAATTTTGGATAAAACCCTGTGCCAGATAGGATTACTCCTTGAATGACATCACTATATTCTTGTATGTAGTTCCTTGCTAAAAAGGACCCCATACTATGTCCAAGTAAGAAAATGGGGACATCTGGATATTCCTCACTAATTATTTTGGTAATGGAAAATAAATCATCTCTTGTTTTTTCAAACCCATTCTGTTCGGATAAATACCCCATGAGTCCTTGTTTTTGTCCTGTTTTACCATGTCCACGATGATCATTACCATATACAAAAATATCATGTGTTACCAAGAAGTCGGCAAACCCGTGGTAACGCTGAAAATGTTCTACCATCCCATGTGCAATTTGAACAATTGCCCTTGGTTTCTTCCCGGGATCATGCCACTTCTCAACATAAATCTCAACATCGTCTACCGATTCTAACCAAAATGTAGATTTCAAAATCACCACTCCTATATTTTTCTGCTCGAATACACTACGATTTAACGCTTCCTATGCTTATGCGTGTCTCGCAGTTTCTACCTTACCTTGAGGTTATTTAAGATACACTGTATATAATTGTATGAGTTTGTGTCTTTTTGTAACGCTTTGAAGTAGGTTTACCTGGTGCAGGGGAATTAATGGGCACTTAAATATGACTTATTTGGATATATGTTACTCTAATAATAGAGGATAGAATACAGAAATGCTATTCTTCATAGAGTAAATAATACTAAATTATAAGAAATAGCTTGATAAAGTATTCAAAATTATGCTAAAGTATGTATAGTTAACTGTCTCATATGTTCAGGAGGTGTCATGGAAACATGGCTGGTTTTGTAAATGTACTATTGGTGCTAGATGCAATCATTATGATTATTCTTGTTCTTTTACAAAGTGGTAAAAGTGCTGGTCTATCAGGAGCTATCTCCGGTGGGGCAGAGCAATTATTTGGAAAGCAGAAGGCTAGAGGTATTGACCTTGTACTTCACAGATCAACTGTTGTAGCTGGTGTTCTATTCTTCGTATTAGCTTTCTTAAGTGCTTACGTATTACAATAGTTAATATCAAACCCTTATCACTAGAGTGGTAAGGGTTTTTTCCTTTAATTAAGTGTACTTTGTGGTATAAAGGGTAAAGTATAGATAGAGAAGGAGTAATATAAATGAAAGTTATTCAACCAAAGCCATTTACTTTCGAGGCAGGACCAAGAGCTGTATTGTTATTACATGGTTTTACTGGTCATACAGCGGATGTGCGTATGCTTGGTCGCTTTTTAGAGAAAAAAGGATATACAAGCCATGCACCGATTTATCGTGGTCATGGACTACCACCAGAGGATTTAATCGTTACTAGACCCGATGAGTGGTGGGAGGATGTACTAAAAGCTTATCAACATTTAAAAGATTTAGGTTATGAAGAAATTGCAGTATGTGGATTATCACTAGGTGGCGTACTCAGTTTGAAACTAGCTTTTTCTGAAAATGTTAAAGCAGTAATACCGATGTGTGCACCAATGTTTTTTGATAATGAACAACAATTAACTTCAGGATTCAAGGTGTTTTCAAAAGAATATAAGCAACTAGAAGGAAAAGACGAAGAAACGATTAAAACGGAACTAGAATACATAATGAATCATTCCAAAGAAATGTTTATGGAACTAGGGAAACTAATCCGAGAAGTTCAAAATGATGTCGACATGATATACACGCCAACACTGGTTGTGCAGGCTAGATTAGATAAAATGATTAATACCGAAAGTGCTACCTATATATATGAGAATGTAGAAGCAGATCGCAAGGAAATAAAATGGTACGAAAAATCTGGCCATGTTATTACAATTGATAAAGAAAAAGAGAAACTACATGAAGATATTTTTGCGTTTTTGGAGTCGCTAGATTGGAAAGAATGAGATATGACTATTGGTAATAGAAAGAGGGTGCAAGTATGAGTGAACAAATGGTTGAAAAAGTGCGTGAATTCTTTAAAACGCATGATTCTAAGCCACTTGCTGTGGAGGAGTTAGAAGAAATTCTTGAAATAACGGATGTAGTGGAATTTAAAGAATTAGTCAAAGCACTAAATGAATTAGAAGATAACGGTGAACTGGTGCGTACAAGAAAAAATCGATTTGGTCTGCCGGAAAAAATGAACTTAATACGCGGCAGAATTCAGATGCATGCTAAGGGATTTGCGTTTCTTATTCCAGATGATGAAAATGAAAACGATATTTATATTCATCATTCAGACCTAGCATCGGCAATGAATAATGACCGGGTGCTCGTCAGAATAGAAAAACAAGATATGGCTGGAAATCGTCCGGAGGGTACTGTTATCCGAATTTTAGAGCGTGCTGTTGCGGAGGTTGTTGGTACGTTTGAAAATAACAAAGCGTTTGGATTTGTTATAGCTGATGATAAGCGAATTCCAAATGATATTTTTATTCCAAAAGGAAAAATGAATGGCGCAATAGATGGTCATAAGGTTATTGCACGGATTACGAAATATCCGGAACATCGTATGAGTGCTGAAGGAGAAATTATTCAGATACTTGGTCATAAGAATGATCCTGGCATTGATATCATCTCGATTATTTATAAGCATGGAATTAAAATGGACTTTCCTGCAGAGGTGCTTGATCAAGCCGTGAATACCCCAGATGAAATAAATCCATCCGAACTTGAGAATAGACGGGATTTACGTGATGAAGTTATTGTTACCATTGACGGTGCTGATGCGAAAGACCTTGATGATGCTGTGACCGTAAAAAAACTCGATAACGGTAATTATAAGCTGGGTGTTTATATTGCTGATGTTAGTTATTATGTTACAGAAGGTTCACCAATTGATAAAGAAGCCTTTGAACGTGGGACAAGTGTTTATTTAGTTGATCGTGTAATCCCGATGATTCCACATCGTTTGTCAAATGGAATTTGTTCTTTAAACCCTAAAGTGGACCGATTAACATTGGGCTGTGAAATGGAGATTGATTCGACAGGTAAAGTTGTTAACCATGAAATATTCCAAAGTGTTATTAATACTACGGAAAGAATGACTTACAGTGATGTGAATCGTATTTTAGTTGATAAAGATGAAGAACTTCGAGATAAGTATAAGCCACTTGTACCAATGTTTGAACAGATGGAAAAGTTAGCTTCAATCTTGCGTGGTAAACGTATGGGACGTGGTGCAATTGATTTTGATTTTAAAGAAGCGAAAGTATTAGTGGACGATGAAGGCAAAGCAGTTGATGTTGTGATACGCGAGCGTTCCGTTGGGGAGCGTTTAATTGAAGAGTTTATGCTTTGTGCTAATGAAACGATTGCGGAGCACTTCCATTGGATGGATGTTCCATTTATTCACCGCATCCATGAGGACCCAGATCAAAGTAAGCTTCAGCATTTCTTTGAATTTCTAGGTGGGCTTGGCTATAAGGTTAAAGGAACAGCTAATGAAATCCACCCACAAAGCTTGCAAAAAGTCCTAGAAGATGCTGAAGGTGCACCGGAAGAAATGATTATCTCGAAGTTAATGCTTCGTTCAATGAAGCAAGCAAAATATGATCCACAAAGTGTCGGGCATTTTGGACTTGCAACAGAGTTTTATACACATTTTACATCACCAATACGACGTTATCCAGATTTAATCGTCCACCGATTGATTCGAACTTATTTAATTGAGGGAACACTGGATAGAAAAACAGTTGGTGCTTGGAAAGAAAGACTACCGGAAATTGCTCGACATACCTCGGAAAAAGAACGTACTGCAGTTGATGCGGAACGTGATACAGATGATTTGAAAAAAGCGGAATACATGCAAGATAAAATTGGTGAAGAATTCATTGGTGTTATCAGTTCTGTGACAAGCTTCGGATTATTTGTAGAGCTTGAAAATACGATCGAAGGCCTCGTTCATGTTAGTTACTTGACGGATGATTATTATCATTTTGACGAGCGCCATTATGCAATGATTGGTGAGCGTACTGGGAAAGTGTATCGTATAGGTCAAGAAGTTAAAGTTCGAGTAACTGCTGTTAATATGGATGAGCATGCCATCGACTTTGAAATTGTTGGTGGTGGAAAAAAAGGCAGTAAAAAGGATTTTAGTCAATTGGAAAAACAAAACAATGGAAAACGACAAAATAGAGGTAATGCTAGTAAAGGTTCCACAAAGTCAAAGAAACCGAAAACAAGGAAAAGAAAATAGGCGCATGCCCTATGTAAAGTGCATAGACTAATTCTGTCTCAACAAACAGGATTAGTCTATTTTTATATATTTGAATATTTTTATATAAATTTCAAATATTATTATTGCACATTTTTAGCTTATCGAATATTATATACCTATAACTAAAATGTTTCCTTAGGGAAACATTGATTGGGTAGTACAACTTTGAGAGGGAGATTGTAAAATGTCACATGACGTATTACTGGCATTTTTATTTACGTTAATGGCTGGATTGGCTACGGGAATAGGAAGTTTACTAGCATTTTTTGCAAAGACAACAAATACTAAATTTTTATCATTTGCTTTAGGTTTTTCAGCTGGGGTGATGATATATGTTTCGATGGTTGAGATATTTGTTAAAGCACAAGATTCCCTAGTAGCCGAATTAGGTACAAAGGGTGGCCAGTGGGTAACAGTTAGTGCATTCTTCGGTGGAATGCTCTTGATTGCATTAATTGATCGCTTTGTTCCATCGGGATCAAATCCACATGAACTTAAAAAAGTAGAGGAAATGAAAACAAGTAAAGTAGTAACTCAAAATCCGGATCTACTAAAAATGGGGGTCTTTACAGCCCTTGCCATCGGGATTCACAACTTTCCAGAGGGTATAGCAACTTTTATCTCTGCGATACAGGATCCTGCTTTAGGATTTGCAATTGCTATCGCTATAGCGATTCACAATATCCCAGAGGGAATTGCTGTTGCTGTTCCAATCTATTATGCGACGAATGATAAAAAGAAGGCTTTTAAATTCTCATTCTTATCTGGACTTGCAGAACCAGTCGGAGCTATCGTTGCATTTTTGATATTGATGCCATTTTTAAATGATTTAATGTTTGGTGTGATTTTTGCAGGAGTTGCAGGGATTATGGTATTTATCTCACTGGATGAACTATTACCGGCAGCTAAAAAGTATGATGAGGCACATGTATCTATTTATGGATTAATTAGTGGAATGGCTTTGATGGCGTTGAGTTTGTTGTTATTGCCTTAGTCGCCTACAAATAACCCAAAAGTTAGTCTAAACTAGCTTCTGGGTTATTTGTAGGTATTAGTGGTGGAAAATGCCTATACGTCATTTTGAATAGGGATTTACGGGAAATGAAGTATAAGGGTCTTTTAAACATCCTTTCAACCCTAGATAATAGTAAAGTAAAGTCCAAGCTATCATTCTTATTGGAATCCTAGAAGATTATTTGGTAAAATTAAAGTCACGGAAGTTTTAGGAGGGCGAACTAATGCCTAAAGGTGAAGGTAAACTAATTGCACAAAATAAAAAAGCGTCACATGACTATTTTATAGAAGATACCTACGAAGCGGGAATCGTTTTACAGGGGACTGAAATTAAATCTCTACGTGCGGGACGAGTGAATTTAAAGGATTCTCACGCAAGAATTGATAGACGTGGTGAAGTTCAATTAATCAATTTACATATCTCTGAATACGAGCAAGGAAATCGATTTAATCATGATCCAACGAGAACAAGAAAGCTATTACTTCATCGTAAACAAATTGATAAATTAATTGGTTTAACACAGCAAGAAGGATATGCACTTGTTCCTTTAAAAATTTATATCAAAAATGGATTTGCCAAAGTTCTAATTGGTTTAGGAAAAGGGAAAAAGAAATTCGACAAGCGTGAGGATTTAAAGAAAAAACAAGTGAAACGCGATATCGACCGTGCAATAAAAGATTATAACAGATAAGGATAAACCATCAGCTAGAATGATTTTTTTGGCTGGTGGTTTTATTTTACATTAAGGGGAGACTTATATGGGGAATTCTTTTATGTTAAATTGTCGTGAGGAAGTATTAAATCTTACAAAGCAATTAGTTTCGATTCGTAGCATCGTCAACACGGAAGGGGAAAGCGTTATTGCGCACTCTTTGTATACGATGATTGCTTCCTATCCCTATTTTCAGGCAAATCCAGAACATGTTGTCATAGAAAAAACGGTTGATGATGACAGGGAACGTTATAATGTGTTGGCCTATGTAAAGGGAACAAAGGGAAAAAGCAATCGTACAGCCATTATTATGGGGCATATGGATACAGTTGGCGTTGATGATTTTAACCAACAGGAAGACTATGCATTCATGCCTGATGAGTGGATGGAATTATTAACGAGTGAAGAAATTCCTCATTCCATTCAACAGCAATTATATCCAGAAGAATGGTTGTTTGGTCGTGGAGCATTGGATATGAAAAGTGGGGTTGCCAGTAACTTATTCTTGTTAAAGTACTTCTCTGAACATCCAGAGAAGTTGGATGGTAATCTTGTTTTCATTTCGGAATGTGACGAAGAGGATGGCTCTCATGGCATTCTTTCTGCTCTTAGTACATTAAAGAAGTGGAAAGATGAGCATGGTTTTGATTATGTTGCAGCTATAAATGCTGATTTTGTTGCCCCATTATATGAAGGTGATCCGAATCGTTATATTTATAAAGGAACGGTTGGTAAACTACTACCAGCTTTTTATATTGCAGGAGCAGAAACACATGTAGGTGCCGCTTTTGAGGGATTAGATCCGAACTTTATTGCAGCTGAATTAACCAGACAGATTAGTTATAACCCGGATCTTTGTAATCTAGCTCTCGGAGAATACACATTACCTCCAGTAGCATTAAAGCAAATGGATTTGAAAACAGAGTATACGGTTCAAACAGCATTAGGGGCACATGTTTACTATAACTTTTTCATACATTCCTGGACGCCAAAAGAGGCACTAGAACGATTAAAGAAACAAGCAGAAGTTGCTTTCCAGCAAGCACTGGAATCATTTGAAAATAGCTATAAGGCATATAGTAATCTGTCGGGAGAAAAGTACAGTGGTATACCATGGAAATCCCGAGTTATTACGTATGAAGAAATGGACAAAATGTTGTTCGAAGCCCATGGAGATGCTTATGTGGATTCAATGAATCAGTTTAAGAAAGACTTACTTCATGATGACTCTCTCGACATTCGCATGTTTGCATTACGTGTAGTAGAACAAGCATGGAAGTGGATGGAAGTTAAGGACCCGACTATTATACTTTTCTATTCATCCTTATATTACCCGCGAATTGAATTATCCGGTGAAACATACAATGAACAAGTCTTAATTACTGCCTTAGATGAAGCGGTAGATAAGATTCAGTCTGTGTACGAAAAACCAATTAAGGTAAAAAACTTCTTTCCATTTATTTCGGATATGAGCTTTATGTCTTTAAGTGATGATGAAGCGGCAATTCAAGCGGTTAAGGATAATAATCCTGCTTGGGGAACGAAGCATTATGTTGATTATGATGCAGTTAGAGAAATAAATGTTCCAGTTATTAATATTGGCCCATACGGAATGGATGCACATAAGAAGCTAGAAAGAGTAGAAATTGATTATTCTATGGAAATCGTGCCGAATATGACGAAGCTTGTGATTGAAAAGGTTCTTAGTAAATAGAGATTAGTCAACTGGAAAACGCTTGTGGCTTTGGGAAAACCTCCCACGGTAGAGACCTTGAAATTGTATCGTATTATGTTATAATGAATTATGTCGCCAATGAGCGATCAACAATTTAATAATAATTTGTGCTCGTATTTATCCCAGAGCGTTTTCCTTTTATGGGGACGTTACGGATTCGACAGGGGTAGGTCGAGCTCAGGTTGCGCGTCGAGGTTACGGCTCGTAAAACGTTAAACGCCTAATAACTGGCAAAGAAAACAATTACTCTTTAGCAGCTGCGTAAGCACTACTAAAGGATCCTTCCTACTCTCGCCTGTGGGGTAGTTTTTGAAGGGTCTCAACTTAAGCAGGCTATCCTGTCATCCGCCGTCTGAGGATGATTTGGGAACTCAATCAGACTAGCTACTCGAAAGCCTGTTGGTAGGCTGCAGAGTTAGCGAATGATAATATACCAACTACACGTGTAGAAGCCTGAGTGTCGTTACCTTTGGACGTGGGTTCGATTCCCACCGTCTCCACCAATACATATGTTGGTGGTTTCTTTGTTTATAAATAGATTATTTTTTTAACATTGATTCCCAAAAATCGTAGTATGTTTAAAATGGAAGAACTTTAATAAAGAATTGGGTTTTCTGATTAGGTTTTAGACTTCGCGTCCATTTGAATAATCATCTCGAGTGGAATAGTCATATCCGTATGGGTACGTGGATTGAAAAAAGATATAGTCAGTGCCATGACGAAAGCATGGAAGAGCACGTCCCACCGTCTCCACCAATACATATGTTGGTGGTTTTTTTGTTTGCATTTTTTAATGGTCTTTAATCGATATTTTCACTTCACATAAATGTTTTCCAAATTAATGTACATAATAAAATGCAAACTGATGTACTTTTAATTTGTGCCTATGTTATCCTATAAATCTTATAAACTTACTGGGGGTTAACAAGATGAAAAAAATGTTATTAAGCATTTTCGTTTTAATACTTTTATCCTTATTAGCAGCTTGTGGTGCAGATAATAAGGAAGGAAATAATGAAGAAACTAATGATCAAGACCATACAGCAAATCTATATGATGAAGTAATGGAAAAAGGTGTCCTAACCGTAGGAACTGAGGGAACATATACACCATTCACTTTCCATAATGAGGCTGGTGACCTTACAGGATATGATGTGGAGGTTATTCGAGAGGTTGCCAATCGAATGGGTATTGAGATTGAATTTATGGAAACCCAATGGGACTCCATGTTTGCAGGATTAAATTCTGGGCGTTTTGATTTAATTGCCAATCAAGTTGGAATTAATGAGGATCGCCTTGCAAATTACGATTTCTCCGTACCATACACACATTCTTCTGCAGTGGTAGTGGTCCCACAGGAAAATAATGATATTACCTCATTTGAGGACTTAGAAGGGAAAAATTCCGCACAATCTTTAACAAGCAATTACGGAAATATTGCTGAAGAGAGTGGAGCAAATTTAATAGGGGTTGAAGGGCTTGCCCAAGCGATTGAATTAATAAAACAAGGCCGTGCAGATGTTACCATAAATGATAAGCTTGCGATATTAGAGTATGTGAAACAACAAGGTGAAAAAGGAATTAAAATAGTGGATGAATCTGATGACGTTTCAGATATGGCATTCGTATTCAATAAAGGTAATGAACAACTAGTTGAGGCTATTAATGAACAATTAGAAGCAATGAAGGAAGATGGCACGTTAGCTGAAATTTCCAAAGAATGGTTTGGTGAAGATGTATCATCTAAATAGTATTATTTACGCCACCATTTCATACCAAGATATGGGAGCATGGGATTTGTTTTTAAATTCCCTTCTCCCTATGTTTTTAGGTGCAATTAAATATACCATCCCATTGACATTAATTTCGTTTGTTTTAGGTCTTTTGGTAGCATTACTAACAGCTATGATGCGCTTATCGAAATCTAGAATAGTCCGTACACCAGCTGTCATATATGTTTCGGCAATTAGAGGAACCCCATTATTGGTTCAATTATTTATTATATTCTATGGGCTACCCTCAATTGGACTGACGATAGATCCCTTTCCGAGTGCCATTATTGCATTTACACTTAATGTAGGTGCCTACGCATCAGAAATTATTCGGGCATCCATCCAATCAATTCCAATAGGCCAATGGGAAGCAGGATTTACAATTGGGATGACAAAATCAACTGCTTTGAGAAGAATTATTCTTCCTCAGGCTACGAGGGTTTCCATTCCCCCATTATCCAATAGTTTTATTAGTTTAGTGAAGGACACTTCCTTAGCATCATTAATATTGGTTGCTGAGCTATTTCGTCAAGCACAAGAAATTGCAGCAAGAACCTTTGATTTTCTGTTACTTTATGCTGAAGCTGGTCTTATCTATTGGGTTATATGTTTTGTTCTATCCTTATTCCAAAATAAATTGGAAAAACGTTATGATCGCTATGTAGCAAAATAAAGAGGTGAACTGCTGATGTTTTTATCTGTAAAAGGTTTAGCAAAATCATTTGGTAATAACGAGGTTCTAAAAAATATTGATGTTGAAATCAAAGAAGGTAGTGTACTTTCCATTATCGGACCTTCTGGATCTGGAAAAACAACACTACTACGTTGCTTAAATGCGTTAGAACAACCCGATAAAGGGATTTTTTCATTTAGTGATGGTTTAATAATAAATTTTGATAATAAATTAACAAAGAAAGAAATATTACAACTAAGGAGAAAATCCGGTATGGTATTCCAGTCATACAACCTTTTCCCACATAAGACTGCATTGGAAAATGTTATTGAGGGACCGGTAATCGTACAAAAAAGGAATAAGGCAGAGGTTGAAGAACTTGCTCGGGAATTACTTAGAAAAGTTGGTTTAGAAGATAAAATGAATTTATATCCACACCAATTATCAGGTGGACAACAGCAACGGGTTGGTATCGCTCGAGCGCTTGCAATGGAACCACAACTCATGTTATTTGATGAACCTACATCGGCACTTGATCCAGAGTTAATTGGAGAAGTGTTAAGGGTAATAAAAGATTTAGCAAAAGAAAATTGGACAATGGTAATTGTCACCCATGAAATCCAGTTTGCCAGTGAAGTATCGGATCATGTCATCTTTATGGATGGTGGATACATTGTTGAACAAGGAAAACCCGAGGAAGTTCTAAAGCATCCAAAAGAAGAAAGAACCAAACAGTTCTTGGATAGAATATTAAACCCTGCATAAATAGTAAAAAGCTGATAATGTAATTTCCAAATATAATTGTTGAGAAAGACTTAACTACCGAGGTTAAGTCTTTTTTTTATAGAATATTCTAGTCAAGGACCATTGTTATTACCTTGTTAAACTGAGAGTAAAAAAGCTGAACATAATTTATTGACAAAGATTAAAAAACATCATATTTTTACATTGAATTAATAATACATTAATTAATAGTATGTTATTCTAGTTTAAGTTTCTATCAGAATTGGATTTACCAATTGACAAATTACCATGTCACTATTATAATTGTAATTAATTAAGAATATATTAATTAAGAATAAAAATTAACTCAGTGTATTATCTGTTTATTTTTTTGTTGAAAATTATCTCGAATTCGAGGTAAAGGGAATTTAAAGATATGTATAGACTGAATCATTATAGAAACGCTTGAGAAGATTATAAGTAGAGGTATCAGACCGAAATGTGGGTTTATTCAATCTATACCATTTTATTTGAATGAAGAGGAGAGAAACAAATTGAAAAAAACAGAAGGAATTCACCATATAACTGCAATAGTAGGACATCCACAGGAAAATGTAGATTTTTATGCAGGCATTTTAGGACTTCGTTTAGTGAAAAAGACGGTGAACTTTGATGATCCAGGTACCTACCATCTTTATTTCGGTAATGATGGAGGAAGACCAGGAAGTATCATTACATTCTTCCCGTGGGCAAATGCCTATCAAGGAAAAATTGGTGGAGGTCAAGTTGGAGTAACAACTTATGCGATTCCCACTGGAAAAATAGGTTACTGGGAAAACCGATTAGAAAAATTTAATATCCAATTTACTAGAGCAGAACGATTTGGAGAAACGTATTTACAATTTGAAGACTTCCACGGATTAAAGTTAGAGCTAGTAGAACGTGTGGATGGTGAAGTAAACAATTGGACATTTGGTGATGTAACCCCTGATGTAGCAATTATGGGGTTCGGCGGGGCGATTTTATATTCTGTAGATCCCGAACGAACAGCTGTGACACTTCAAGATGTGATGGGACTTGAAAAGATTGGCGAAGAAGGAGATATTGTTCGCTTTAAGTCGTTTGGTGACATTGGAAATATCATTGATATCAAGAAATCAGCGATGGAACGTGGACAAATGGGAGTAGGAACTGTTCACCATATTGCTTGGAGGGCAAAGGATGATGAGGATCATGTAGATTGGCAACGTTTTGTAGCGGATAATGACTATGGTGTAACAGCTGTGAGAGATAGAAATTACTTTAATGCGATTTATTTCAGGGAGCATGGTGAAATACTGTTTGAAATTGCGACAGATCCACCAGGTTTTGCACATGACGAGTCTTATGAGACAATGGGCCAAGAATTGAAATTGCCTGAGCAATATGAACAATACCGGGAAAGACTTACTAATTCATTGATTCCGATTAAGATTAGAGAATTAGATTAGGAGGGAAATCATTGCTGTCCTTTGATCCGAAAACGAATACGGAGAGAGAAAATTATAAACTATTAATAGGAACCATTATCCCTAGACCAATTGCATTTGTCACAAGTACGACTGAGGATGGAACGATTAATGGAGCACCATTTAGTTATTTTAATATTGTTTCTTCTAATCCCCCGATGATTTCTTTAGGTCTTCAACGAAAAGAGGGGAAAATGAAAGATACAGCAAGAAATATTCTTAATCAAAAGGAGTTTGTTGTTCATATAGTTGATGAAACCAATGTAGAGGCAATTAATATAACTGCTGCATCGTTGCCTGCTAATCAGAGTGAAGTGGAAAAGGCAAATCTAAGTCTGATACCGAGTGAAAGTATCTCGGTACCTGGAATAACGGAAGCCAAAGTCCGATTTGAATGTACATTAGAGCATGTGGTAGAGTTGGGCGAAGATGGAACTATCGGTGTGGATCTTGTCATTGGTAAAATCTCAAGATTTCATATTGATGAAGAAATATATGAATCAGGCAGAATAAATTCAGATAAACTTGCCGCTGTAAGCCGTCTTGCAGGTTCTAATTATGCTAAGATAGGGGAAAAATTTTCGATTGAACGACCGAAATAAGATTAGTATTATAGGTAACAAAAAAGTTATGGCTTTAGTTTCGTCAAAAAACTAAAATATTTGGAGGAATAAATAATGAATCAATTAAAAGGTGTACACCACGTAACAGCAATTACAAGTAGTGCAGAAAAGAACTATGAATTTTTCACGTATGTTTTAGGTATGCGTTTAGTTAAAAAGACCGTAAATCAAGATGACATTCAAACCTATCATTTATTCTTTGCAGATGATAAAGGTAGTGCAGGTACGGACATGACGTTCTTTGATTTTCCTGGCATTCCAAAAGGTGTCCATGGTACGGACGAAATATCTAAAACTTCATTCCGTGTGCCTACAGATGAAGCATTAGACTATTGGGTAAAACGATTCAACCGCCTTGATATTAAACATCAAGAGATAAAAGAACAATTTGGTAAGAAAACACTATCTTTCGAGGATTTTGATGAGCAACAATATCAATTAATCTCTGATGAAAATAATGAAGGTGTTCAGTCTGGTACACCTTGGCAAAATGGGCCAATACCTTTAGAGTATGCTATTACAGGCTTAGGTCCAGTATTCGTTCGTGTCTCTAATTTTGATTATATGAAGGCAGTATTGGAACAGGTCTTCCTATTTAATGAAATTGCTAAAGAAGATTCATTCCATCTTTTTGAAATGGGTGAAGGAGGAAATGGCGCTCAAGTGGTTGTAGAATATAACACAGTTCTTCCGCGGGGCAGACAAGGATTTGGAACTGTTCATCACGCAGCGTTCCGAGTAGAGGACCGTGCGGAACTTGAAGCATGGATGGAGCATTATGCATCATTCCGTGTCCCTAATTCTGGATATGTAGATCGTTATTTCTTTGCATCTTTATATGCAAACATTGCTCCAGGAGTCCTTTTTGAATTAGCTACAGATGGTCCTGGATTTATGGGAGATGAGCCGTACGAAACTTTAGGAGAAAAACTTTCGTTGCCTCCTTTCTTTGAAGATAAACGTGATGAAATTGAAAAACTAGTTCGGCCAATCGACACAGTTAGAAGTACAAAAGAGATCGTTAAGGAATATGAAGACTAATTTAATATTACAAGGAGCAATCCTTCATCATCTAATGAATTAAAAATGGAGGAATAATCATGTATCAAATCCCAGGACATCATCACATTTCAATGATTACAAAAAACGCAAGTCAAAATAATCACTTTTATAAACAAGTACTTGGTTTACGTCGTGTAAAAATCACCGTTAACCAAGATGATCCATCGATGTATCACTTGTTTTATGGGGATAAAACAGGTAGCCCTGGTACTGAATTAACATTCTTTGAGATTCCTTTAGTAGGAAAAACGTATCACGGGACGAACGCTATTACAAGAATTGGATTACTTGTACCATCAGAAGAAAGTCTCCATTATTGGAAAAAGAGATTTGAAAAGCTTGGTGTCACTCATAGTGAAATCACCATGTATACCGACCGTCTTGCCTTAAAATTTGAGGATCCTGATGGACTTCGTCTGGTTCTTCTTGTTTCAAATGGGGATAAGGTGAGCCACTGGGAAACATGGGGAAAATCTGAGGTCCCTTCAGAACATCAGATTCAGGGAATGGGTCCTGTGGAAATGACTGTACGTAGATTGGAAAAGATCGCAAATACACTTACGGACATGTTCGGATATACAGAAGTTAGCCGAAGTGAAAGAGAAGCTATTTTTCAGTCGGTCAAAGGAGAAGCATTTGGTGAAATTGTCGTGAAATATATGGATGGTCCTACAGAAAAACCAGGTCGTGGTAGTATACATCATCTAGCAATTCGGGTGAAAAACGATGAGGAACTGAAGTATTGGGATGAAAAAGTGAAACAAAGAGGCTTCCACTCATCAGGAATTGTTGACCGCTACTACTTTAAAAGTTTATATTTCCGTGAATCAAACGGGATTCTCTTTGAAATTGCCACGGATGGACCAGGATTTATGATTGATGGTGATGTAGAGCATTTAGGAGAGAAGCTTGAATTACCACCGTTTTTAGAGGAAAGGCGCGGGGAAATTGAAAGTAAACTAAGTCGGATTGAAGATTAATAACTCAAATCGATAGAACACTACAAAATAATAGTTGTTTATTAAAACAAATAAAATGTGGAGGAATTCTTTTCTCCACATTTTATTTTTCGTTAAAAGTTTTGCAAATATTCCTAAACATGATATCATAATGATATAGAGTTGGTATTATAAAATAAAAGGTGGGATAAATGATGAATGGAATGAAAGAAAAAAATGCTTGGGTTATGAATGGTTATCTTGGAATATTAGTCATTGCATTATTAATTGCTGGTACAGTATTTAGTATAATCGAGCAACAGTTCATTCTTGCTGGAATGCTTATTGTTATAGTGATTGTACTGGGGTCAGGAATAACTATGATCCAACCAAATCAATCGGTGGTTGTTATTTTTCTTGGAAGATATATGGGGACAATTCGTCGTGAAGGTATCGTGCTAACTGTCCCATTTTCGGTAAGAAAAACGATTTCACTTCGGGTTAGGAATTTTAACAGTAACAGATTGAAAGTAAATGATGTAAATGGAAATCCAATCGAAATTGCTGCAGTAATTGTTTTTAAAGTAATTGATGCAGCAAAAGCAGTTTTTGATGTGGATCGTTATGAACAATTTGTAGAAATCCAAAGTGAAACTGCTATTCGTGCTGTAGCCACAAAGTACCCGTATGATAACTTTGAAGAGGATGAGTTAACATTAAGGGGAAATGCAGAGGAAGTATCTACGGAATTAACGACAGAATTACAAGATAGATTGAAGGTTGCAGGGGTGGAGGTCATCGAAGCGAGATTAACCCATTTGGCTTATTCTACTGAAATTGCCCAAGCAATGCTTCAAAGACAACAGGCTAGCGCAATTATTTCTGCACGTAAACAGATTGTTGATGGTGCTGTGGGAATGGTTCAAGATGCAATTGAACGCATTGAAAGAGAAGGTATTGTCGAATTAGATGATGAGAGGCGTGTTGCTATGATTAATAACCTTCTGGTATCGATTGTATCTGATCATGGTACACAGCCAGTTGTGAATACGGGATCACTTTACCAATAAAGAAGGGATTAAATGGCTAAGAAAAAGAACTTCCCATTACGTATCGATCCAAAACTATATGAGACTCTAGAAGTTTGGGCAACAGATGAATTTCGTAGTGTTAATAGTCATATAGAATATTTGCTTAGAGAATCTGTGAAAAAGGCGGGTAGGTTACCGAGTAAACAGGATAAAGGTGAAGCGGAGGAGTAAATAGTTTCTATCATCGAATAGGCATATGCCTATTTGGATTGTATATTCTGTTTTGAGTTTAATAGGTAATTATATTTCAACATTAGGACCCATTGGATTAGTTTCAGTGGGTCTTAAATAATTATTAGTGTATAAGCAAAAAATAAAAACTAATTTATCTTATATTGATTGGTGCAATCCATACTTTTATAATAAACTTAGAGAATACTGTATTGCTAGTATATATTTTTTTAGGAGAGCAGAACAATGGATATACAAGACTTAAAGAAATTACAACAAAAAGTAACTCTTCTAAGAGCAGAAGGGAAATATAAAGAAACAATAGAAGAATCACATATGCTTCTTAGCTTAGGTAAGGAGTTTAATGATTATAAATCGATGTTAACTGCGCATATCAATAATGCAGCTTCCTTCTACAGTATTGGTGCGATGGAAGATGCTTTTCAAAGTATTGAGGCATATGAGGAAATATGCAGCAAATATGGAGATGAAGCGGACACATTGAATTTATATAATGTGTTATTTTTGCTTTATGAATACAACAAAGAATATGGTAAGGCGAAAGAAACGCTTACTAAAACTATTAAACTTGGAAAGAAAATAGAAAAATATAATATTATCAGTAATGCACATAGTAATTATAGCCATGTTAGTATACTTGAGGCTGACTTTGAAGAGGCACTAGAAATGTCTTTGGCGGGTCTTGAAATGGCAAAGCTACATAAACCGAAAAGTCGAATACTTGAGGTAAGGGTAACATTAAATATTGCTCAGTCATATATTGGTTTAGGAAATCTGGAAGAGGCTAAGAACATTATCGATGAAATAATACAAGATCCTATTTTAGATTCATTCATAAGGGAAAAAACGCAAAGTTATATGTTACAGGGAAATTGGTTTGCAAAACAGGAATTGTATAGAGAAGCATTTGGTTCTTTAACAAGAGCCAAAGAATTAGTTGAAAGTTATAATGATATTTACCTTTTAAAGACAATCCAAGAAGAAAGAAGTAAATTATGTGAGCAAATGAATAATATACCATTAGGATATCAAGTCCAAAAGGAATATATTTCGTTGCTAAATGAAATTAATAATCGTGAATTAGCTTTAACAGCCCTGAAATTAGATATAAAACATAGCTTGTCTGCTATGAAAAAGAAGGCATCAACTGATTACTTAACAGGCTTATTCAACCGGGACTATTTAGAAACAACTACCGATGATTGGCTTAAACAGGCTTCTAAGACTGGTGAAGGTATCACATGTATTGTGTTTGATATTGATTCCTTTAAATCCATTAATGACGAATATGGACATCTTTTTGGAGATGAAGTTATTAAACATGTAAGTAAAACATGCTCATCTATTATGATTGATGACGATATAATTGGCCGATATGGCGGAGATGAATTTGTTGTTGTTTTACGAGACTCACTAGTCGAAAAAGGTAAGCTAAAGGCAGAACAGATCCAAGATTCAGTTAGAAGTATGCAAATTTCCAAGAATGGAAAAGTTATTCCATTATCCTTGAGTATAGGGGTAGCAGATAATTCAGGTGGAAAAGCGATGAGATTTCATGATTTATTTCATGCTGCTGATGAAGGATTATACAAAGCTAAAAAGAACGGCAAAAATCAGGTTATTATTTCACAATAATAAACAGGAAAGAATCACTCAGCGAGACATGAGTGATTCTTTTGTTGTTGTATAAATGCCTGAAAAAAATTAGTTATTATTGGTATTATTATCTTGTTGGTTAACGTTATTATTATTTCTCATACCATTGTTCCCCATTGGATGACCATTCATCATTCCCTGTGAATTTCCCTCTGTAACACCAGATTCATTTAGATAGGTCATAACGCTGGTTAATGAAAATTCAACTGATGTGGAACCTTGTCCATAGTTAGCATGTTGATAGAGACCATCTGTATTGTCACCAGTTAATACGCCGCCAGAATGGAATGTGTACGTTTGATCTAATTCTAAATCCGATGTGCTAATGACGATAGATTGGAAATCCTTTTCAGGTGTAATGGCCAGAACTTCCTCACCTTTCTCTTTCGTTACAAATACTGCTGTATTCGCTTTTTGAAATTCTGAAAAGGTCATCATGATGGCGCTTTGACTAGATTCCTCAGAAATACCTTGGGCCATTCCACTGCTTCCGGAAGCTATTAGTGTACCACCTTCAACGATAAAGGAACTATTGTAATCAAGTGGGGCATTTCCATTATTAGTCGGTCCATACACTATAACGGTTCCACCTGTCATTTTTGCTGAAGTGTTAGAATCTAGACCATCACCGTTAGCATTGATATACAAATAACCACCTTTTATTAATAATTGGCCTTCTTCAGTTGGTTCTTCTGTTTCATTGGTGCTTTCATCTTCTGATGCTGTCTTAGTATTATTTTGATTCTCGGCTGTTCCTGGAGGACTCATATTTCCAAAACTACCTGGCATAGCAAACTCATCACTACCACCATTTACATTGACACCATCATCTTCGGCAACGATATGATAGGAACCATCAGCTACTGTTATATTGATTCCTTCTATTCCTTCTAAACTTTTATCAATGGTTACTTCCCCACCATTTAACATGACATCCCCATCACCATGAATTCCATCATCGCCAGTTGAGATGTTAATCGTTCCACCCGAAATCGTTATGTCTTGGTTACTATGGATGGCATCATCAAAAGAGTCAATCTTCCATTTACCACCAAGTAGGTAAAGGTCTGTTCTGGCTTTTACCCCTTTTGTACTTATCGTTTCTTCATCTGTATTTTGAGTGCCTTGCTCCTCACTACTTTCTAATTCATCATCCTGATTAGATGGATCCGAAGTAGGTTCTCCGTTTTGTGGAGGTTCACCATTGGAAGGTGGAGTTGGTTGTGTTTGTCCATTTATGTTGTCCATTCCACCAGGTGGTGTAGGTGGAGTATTGTTTTGATTATCGGTTGTTCCCTCAGCAGTTGTATCATTACCTGGAGGCATACCAGGTCCACGCATAGTCCCGTTTTCTTGAATTTGTTTCTGTATATCTGGATATTCTTGTAAAATAGATTGAATTTCTTCCATCGATTCAGCTTCTTTTAATTGTGTTCTAACATCATCTGGTATCTCGATTCCATCTAATAAAGATTCTACTAGAGAGGTCATATCTCTTGGATTAGAATCGTTTTGAGCATTAGGTCTCATACCACCGCCCATAGAACTTTCTTGGTTTGTGATAGTTTCAGGACTGCCGCCACCAGCTATAATGGAATATTCACCATCAACTGAGGCTAACGTTTTTTCAGCTTGTATTCCATCACCATCAGCTTCAATCCTGTAATTTCCGCTTTCTAATACAATATTTCCTTTTGATTCATCAGCATCATTGGTTGATTTTAAGCCATCTCCACCGGCATTAATAGTAATTGTGGCTTCTTTTATGGCTAACAAATCTCTGCCAATAATACCATCATCTATAGCGGTGATATTAAATGTACCCCCAGTAATTTTTAAATCATCATTACTTTTTATGGCATCATTATAATTTCCATCTACCGTTAAGGAGCCAGAACCATTGATAGTGAGGTCGTCTTTACTATAAATGGTTGCAGACGGTTCATCTGTTGAATCATTCTCAAATACATATTCGGATCCGTCAGTTAGCTTGTTTTCCGTATTTTCTTCAAGGGAAATGATGGTTTTATCTGCTTGTTTAATAAAAATTGGAGCACTTGTTGATGAGTTAATCGATGCACCATTTAAAACTAAGCGAACATCTCCTGAGTCCTCTGCATCCACAATGATTTGCCCATCATTAAGTGTACCATTTACTACATATGTTCCAGTTGTTCTAATTAAAATTTGATTATCTTCTACTACGGCACCATCATCACCATCGATGGTTACCGTTTGTCCTTCTAAATTAATATAAGTAAAATTATCCTCCTGCCAATTTGTATAGTAGTCATTGTCTTTATAGGTAACTAGGTTGCTAATAATATCCTCTTCGATATCAGTGACTGCATTAGCGTTATTGCTACAGCCACTGATTAGTAATGAGGTAGTTAGTACTATTGGAAAGAGATACTTCAATTTTTTCTTACACATATCATTCATCCTTTATTTGAAAATATGAAAGGGACTATGCAGTGAAATTACCGTCATAACTTAACATTACTGCAGAGTGTATTCCTTTTAAATCACTAAGATCGGTAACGATTGCTGAATTATTATCTTTCACCCTTATTTCATATGTTGCTTCGATTTCATGACCTTGCATAATAGATTTAGATTTTAGAGAAAATTTCTTTGCGGTTTCATTAATAATTCGTTCAATTTCTTCACTAGAAATCTCTCTATTATATTTCACTACTAATAGATATGGATTTTCTACTTTGATTTTGTTTGAGAATAAAATAATGACTAATCCTATGGCAATTGACCCGGTAACAGCCAGTAAAATGAACCCGGCGCCACAAAGAATCCCGACGATAAGTGACCAGAATAAATAGATTAAATCCATTGGGTCTTTAATTGGCGTACGAAAACGAACAATTGATAATGCACCAACCATACCAAGTGATAAAAGAACATTTTGACTGATACCCATAATTACAAGGGAGGTTGCCATAGTCAGGATAATCAATGATATATTAAACGAGTGCGAGTAAATAACGCCATTAAATGTTTTCTTATAAACCATGTAAATTACTAAACCAAGTAATAATGCAAACCCGATACTTAACAAAGAATCTGTTAAAGAAAAGGAAGTTGTTTTTTCTAAAAAGCTAGATTTAAAAATATCTGAAAAAGTTGTTGTGTCCATTTATTTCTCTCCTAATTTGTTTTTTTTTTAGACTATTTTTTCAATGATTGTTGTTATTTACACAATTTATATAGACTGTGCGGTAACTAATAATTTTTGATAGCGCATCGTACCCGCTCCGGAAATACACCTCGCTTTCCATGGGCGGCTGGTGAGCCTCCTCGCGCTTCACACTGCGGGGTCTCACCTATGCCTATCTTCCCATAGGAAAAGGAAAGCTTCTTAGTGAAACATCGCACGCAGAAAAAGTGGTTTTCTTTTTCAAGGAGTCTCCGTGTATTTCCGGAGCTGATATGGCTTTAATTTGATTAATAGTGATTTTTAATGAAAATATGTGATAAAACAATTTTTATTTTGAAAGCCAATACTAGCGTAGGCAGAATACGGAGACTCCTCGAAAATAAAAACCGATTTTCTTCGTGCGATGCCTTGCTGACGAAGCCTTCCTTGTCCTACGGGAATAGCACGTGTCCGAAGACCCCGCAGCGGCGACTTTTCCGCGAGGAGGCTGAGGCCGTGCCCGTGGAAAGCGGAGTATTCTGCCGGACCGGTAGCATAGCACTTTACCCACTCTCTTCTCATTAGAGTGAGGAAAGTTGATATTAGTTACCGCACATTTTCTATCATTAACGCAAATATAAAGTAACTACCATTACGAATCAGCTATAATTCTAATTCAATTTATTGATAAATTGTTTTAACCATACATCCTACTCAATTGGTATTTAGAGTAAGCTTCCTGTCTGGTGTCAGACAGTTGGAGTAGAAGCTTGATGACTTCAGGAATATATTCATCATATTTGACTTCTAGTATCACAAGCTCAGGCTCTAAGACATCAACCATTGGCAAATGTTTCTGAAACATATCCGTATTTTGTAAGCTGGATTGAACCTTCATATCAAATGTGACTCTCACATTGCCGAACGGATAGATAAATGCTTCTCGCTCATAATCAACTACGGTTTGCGGTTTTAGCTGATGATTAATCATTTCGGAATATAAATCTCGGATAAGCTCCCGTTCATCATTTTCCATCCACTGAATATCACCTATTCTCATCTTTTCATATTCTTTTCTGGCAATCGTACATTTTGACTTGAATGTTAGGTTGTTTCGTTTGCTTTTTCTTTCAAGATTAACGAGACTGTCACGTAGTCCATAAATACGTACCCGATATTTATCACGATTTAAATAGCCTTCTTTTTTCTCATTTAAAATTTTGTTGTCAAAGTTATCAAAGTAAGTGGAACGGATGAAGTATTTTCCATCTGGACCAGCATTAGGATCTGTCTTCATCACGTGAAGTAATTTATGACGCATCACATAATACTCTGCTTTAGAAATAGCATGCTTCAATTCTTTTCGTCCACTGGGGTTGAAAGATGTTTGAATCGGCATCTATTGGAACCTCCTTAAAATGTCTTGAATGTTGTTGTTCCTTTGAACAATTCCAAGTATAGGTTGGAAATAAGTCAAGCATATGTCAAAGAAAGTTTTTCTATGTAATTATTTGCAGATAACTTTTTACTTCTTATTAAATACTGACATTTTGTTGACTTAATTCTGTGTGATAATCTTAAAGAAAAACTAGAAAAGATTATTTTGGGCTTTGACCATACTGGAGGTATTTATAAATGAAAGTTTTAGTAGTGGAAGACGAATTTGCGATTAGTAAAGTGTTAAAGGCGTACTTACAAAAGGTAGGATATGATGTCATTCAAGTTTATGATGGTAATGATGCGCTAGAGAAATTTCAAGAGTTTTACCCAGATCTTGTATTATTAGACGTTATGCTGCCCAATAAAGATGGCTGGGAAATTCTAAAAGAAATAAGGGCAGTAAGTAATTGTCCTGTTATTATGCTGACCGCTCTCGGTGATGTGAATTATCGTTTGGAGGGATTGGCTATTGGAGCAGATGATTATATACCGAAGCCATTTGTCGCTGATGAGGTCGTTGCCCGTGTAAAGGCTGTCCTAAGGCGAACAAAGTCAGATAATGATAATCCAGTTAAACGGTTTGGGAAGTTAGAAATAAATATAAAAGCACATCAAGTGTTGGTAGATGGAAAAGATATCACATTAACACCACGTGATTTATCAGTTTTATTATTTTTAGCTGAAAATCCGAATCAAACGTTTACCCGAGAGCAACTTATTGAACATATTTGGGGCTGGGATTATGATGGAAGCGACCGTGCAGTTGACCTTGCCATTAAGCGAATCCGTAAGTCATTACAAGGATGGCCAAGTTCAGAAGGTGAAATTAAAACGCTTCGGGGATTGGGGTATCAATTAAGTGTTTATAAAAAATAAGGAAATCAAATCACAACATAGGAATAAACAAGTTTCACTAAGAAGGTATTGGACAAGCAGATACCTACTTACTTTATTTATGGGACTCATTGTAATTGCTATTATTTCCGCGCTTTGGATTCGCCATACTACATTAGAAAACCGGTTAGAACTAATGTCGCTACTTGCAGAAAATACGGCGGATCGATTAGTTGAGACAAATGATCAGGCAATGGGTCCACCAGAATTCTTTCATGATAGGAAAATGAAAACTGAATTAGAGATTGATCCCATTACGTATATAGTGGATTCTGATGGAAAAGTCATTTCAAGTAACCGGCGCTCAGGCCCAATAGAACAGCAATTGAACCCAAACTTATTGGAAAGCGAAGAAGCATTCCAACAACTAACGATTGGGAATCAAGCATTCTATGTTGTGAAATCACCAATTGAAATAGAGGATGCAATCATCGGCTGGGTTATCATGGTTGAATCAAAAGACGTATTAACCCATGTCAATCAGGAGTATACGCAATTAGCCATCATGATTATTAGTCTAGCATTACTCGGCTGGGCGGCTATTTATGTATTGTCTAATCGTCTTGCAAAACCGATTAAAGAGGTAGCGGAAGCAGCTAAACTAGTGGCTGATGGTAACTATCAAATCGATATAACAAATAAAAATAAAGAAAAAGAGGTATATGAATTAATCCACTCTTTTAAAGAAATGGCGAATAAATTGGAAAGACTTGAATCCCTAAGAACAGAGCTTCTGGCAGGAGTAACTCATGAATTAAAGACGCCGGTAACATCGATAAGTGGCTTATTACAAGCTTTAAAGGATGAAGTTGTAACAGGAGATGAAGCAAAAGAATTTCTTACTATTTCCATAAATGAAACGGAAAAAATGAAAACAATGGTTGAGGACCTATTGGCATTCAATCAATTTGCAACGAATGATGTTCCGGTTCGGAATGAAATTCATGAAATAAATGAAGTAGTAGAAGATGCAATTTACGGTTGGGAAGTCTCACAATTGGATGAAAAATTGGCTATCCAACTTGATACGTTATCCCATTCGGTAAATATAGCGATTGACCAAATTCGCTTTCAACAAATCATGACGAATCTACTAAACAATGCAAAACAAGCTACAGGTGAAAAAGGGGAAGTACTCATTACCATGTCAGAGAATGAAACAGAAGTTATTATTGATGTAGCCGACAATGGAAGCGGAATTCCGGAAGAAGAACAGCCATTTATCTTTGAACGATTTTTCCGTGGTGAAAAAAAGAAATATAAAGTTAGAGGACTGGGACTTGGTTTAGCATTAAGTAAAATGATTTCACAAGCACTCGGTGGGGATTTAATCCTACTTAAGAGTACAATTATAGGAACTACTTTTAGAATAACTTTATCTAAAAATAACAGCTGAAAACAGCTGTTATTTTTTTGTTGTAGCTATATTCCTATGAAGGTGCCAATAACTTAAGTTCTGACATTTTCCTGACATAATGGCCGGGTAAACTTGGTTTTGTAAAGAGAAATAATATAAATCTTTGGAGGTATCGATATGTTAGAAGAACAAAATAAGCAAGTTAGAGATTTTCAAACGGAAAATAACAATAGAAAAAATTCAGTACTAAAAGGGTTTATGATAACAGTGGCAGCAGGTATGGTTGGATCATTCCTTACACTGACAATAGCACCGCAAATTGGACAAGTAATGGACAATGAAGAAACAGTAGCAACTATTCAAGAAACTAATTCATCAGATACTGCGGTAAATGTTCAACAAGTATCTACATCTACCGCTTCACTGGCTGATATAATTGAACAATCTTCTAAAGCGATTGTTGGAATAACAAATATTCAAATTGGCGGGTCGAATTCATATCCCGGATTTTATCAGAATCAAGGTGCGAGTAGCCAAGAAGTAGAAAGTGGTACAGGTTCAGGTGTTGTTTATAAGGTGACAGATGACGCCATGTATATTGTGACTAATAATCATGTAATAGAAGATGCAACTAAAATTCAAGTAAGTTTATATAATGAAGAGGTTATGACAGCGGAGCTAGTAGGGACGGATTCATTATCAGATATTGCTGTATTAAAAGTCAATGGTAATTATGATATAACACCACTATCATTTGGTGACTCAGATAATTTAAGGGCAGGAGATGAAGTTATTGCAATAGGTAACCCACTAGGACTTGATTTTTATGGAACTGTTACACAAGGGATAATAAGTGCTGTGAATAGGAATATTGCCGTTTCAACAAGTGCTGGTATTTGGGAAATGGATGTTATCCAGACGGATGCTGCGATCAATCCAGGTAATAGTGGCGGTGCTTTAATCAATACTTACGGGGAACTTATTGGAATTAATAGTATGAAGATTGCCGATGATGACGTAGAAGGTTTAGGGTTTGCTATTCCAAGTAATAAAGTAGAAAATATCATTGAAGAATTAACAGAAAATGGTCAAGTTGTCCGTCCATATCTTGGTTTATCAATGGCCAATTTGTCTGAGGTCCCACAATTTAATCCAAATCAAATTACTGATAATCATTCGGAAGGAGTTATCATTACCGATATAGATGAAACAGGACCTTCGGCAAGAGCGGGCTTAATATCTGGTGATGTAATTGTTTCTATAAACGGAGAAAAAGTTACAGATGCTGATGACCTTCGTAAGTATTTGTACTCCGAGTTATCTGTTGGAGATAGTGTGAAAATGGAATATTATCGTCAAGGGGAGTTGGAAAGTATACTGGTAACATTAGGTAGTAGCCAACAATAACCTTTTACTATTACAATAAACTGCATATAGTTTGATTTAGTATCTAAGGATTTGTCTATATGACAAATCTTTTTCTTGTGCGTGTGGCAGCACGCTTCACTATAGGGTGAAAGTCCCGAATACGACCGCCGTTCAGTCGGTAAGTATTAGCTAACAGACAGTGCGGAGACCGTGAGGAGCCGTGCGGAGGGTCTGAAGGCAAACCCCTGACCAGAGCCAGTATCCCATGTTGGCATGAGAGTAGGGTGACTGTGCAAGAAAACAGGAAGTCCCAATAACTGACGTAGCTCGAAATGTTAAGAGGGCTGGGCTAGGGGGAAAGGAAGCGATGTGACCCACAGAGGTCTCCCTTTGTCCGACCAGATAGGTATTGTGTTTCAAGGAGGTAATCTGAGAAAGCAAGATGCGAG
>NZ_AXVK01000020.1 GCF_000482485.1 Paucisalibacillus globulus DSM 18846
AATACACCTCACATGGATTTAAACGGAGGATTGATGAAGCAAAAATGACACACAGTATGTCTCGTGTAGGTAAATGCATTGATAACGGTCCAATGGAATCGTTTTGGGGGACGCTGAAATGTGAGAAGTATTATTTACATAGGTATGAGACTTTTGAGGAACTTAAAAAAGCAATAGATGAGTACATCTACTTCTACAACAATGAAAGATATCAAGAACGATTAAACGGCCTTAGCCCTAATGAATACAGAGCTAAAGCCGCTTAAGTCCTTTTTTATTATTTCCACTGTCTACTTGACAGGGGGCAGTTCATTATTCGGTCGCTTTTTCTTATATTTATCATTATTATTAGTAGTGGTAACTTGTAGAGCCCATTTACTTTAAAGGAGGACTTATGATGAAAGTTAGACTTACAGACTTTAGTCAAAAGTGGATAGAATTATTTCAGGCAGAGGCAGAATTTCTAAAGAATATTTTCGGTGATGAAGTAATTCAGTTTGAACATTTTGGAAGTACCTCTGTTCGAGGATTAAAGGCAAAACCCGTAATTGATATGATGGCTATTGTTAAAGACATCCATATCATTGATACGTTTAATGAAAAGATGCTATCACTTGGTTATGATGTTGCTGGGAAATGGGGCATTAAAGGTAGAAGGTTGTTTCGAAAAGGAGGAATTAACAGAACACATCATATTCATTTTTATCAAGTAGACAACCCCGAAATAAAACGCCATTTAATTTTTCGCGATTATCTTCGTTTACACCCAGAAGAAGTAGCAACGTATAGTAGTTTTAAAGTAGAACTTGCTCAACGATTTGAAACCACGAGTGAATATAGCCCTGCCAAAAAAGACTTTGTAAAGGAGCTAGAAAAGAGAGCACTCGATTGGCACAGAAAACGAAGTGAAAATGCCACCTAAATTGAACAGTTCATATACAGATTGTTTTCCCTAAAATTATATGATATGGTGTAAACACAACTTATTAAATAACTTTAATAAGTTATTTATTTAGCACTTATTAAAATCCTTTAATAAGTCTGTTTTTATAGGAGGTGTATGACTTGGAACCAGGTATTAACTCAAAAAAAAAGGCGATCCTTAGCGGCATCCGGAAATCTCTTTTAGAACTTGGTAGTGCAACAAAAGTTGAACTCAGTGATAAATTAGCAATCAGTTTTCCAACCATTAGTAAGTTTCTAACACAAATGGAGAGGGACGGAGAAATTACCTCAGTTGGACTAGATGAGTCTAGTGGAGGAAGAAGAGCTAAAAGGTATACTTATAATCCAGAACATATGCTTGGACTAGCTATTTTTTTAGAAAATAACGAGACTAATTTTACTATTTTTAATTGTTTAGGAGAAGTAAAGGAACAGGGAAGCGGTCCAAGTGTACTGGTGGATGATGGATTAGAATTATTAACCAAACATATTGAAAAAATCATAACTACATATCCAAAGATTTATTCGATTGCAATAGGAGTTCCTGGGTCCGTTGACAATGGTCGAATATTTTTCATACCAGGCTACGAACAGTTCCATCACGTGGATTTAAAGGGATATTTTGAGAACTACTTTTCTTTACCTGTAACCGTTGAGAATGATATGAATGCTGCGGTTCTTGGATTCAACAATAGTAGAAGAATGAAAGAAAATCAATCTACAATCTATTTGTATTTGGGTCAAAATGGTCCCGGCGCTGGTTTTATGATTAATGGTGACGTAGTAAGAGGGAGTACCTTTTTTGCTGGAGAGGTTTCATTTATTCCACAGTATAATAACAAAAACTTCCGTCAAGCTTTAGAACGTGAAAATGGACCAAAGTCAGTAGCCATTAAAACGGATAAACAGATTGATGCAATTAGTAGATTAGTAGCCTCTTTTGTCGCTATCATTAATCCACATACTATCATTTTTAGTAGGGATGAAATAGAAGAGAAGTCATTAAATAAAATTTCAGTGGGTAGCACGAAATATATCCCGACAGAACATCTTCCAGAGCTGACAATCAGTGATTGGAAGCAAGATTATTTATATGGATTACAAAGTCTTGGACTCGATCTCATGTTGAATGAAACAATTGATTAATCAAAATACACGAATAGACGAGGTTATTATATGACAACATTCCTATTAATTATTATTTATTTGGCTTTTATCAGCTTAGGTTTACCTGATTCCTTACTTGGTGCAGCGTGGCCAGTTATGCAATCGGATATCGGGGCACCACTTGAGACTGGCGGTATCCTTTTTATGACGATTTCAGCTGGTACCATTATTTCTAGTTTAATTAGTGGAAAAGTACTTAAAAAGTTTGGGACTGGTAAAGTTACATTTGTTAGTGTTCTAATGACTGCTACTGCTTTATTAGGATTTTATTTTGCTCCATCGGTTGCTTGGTTAATCGTATGTGCTATTCCGCTTGGATTAGGAGCAGGCGCTATCGATGCAGGATTAAATGACTATGTTGCTACTAACTATAAGGCACACCATATGAGTTGGTTACATTGTTTTTGGGGTGTTGGAGCTACGCTTGGACCAATCATTATGGCACAGTTTATTTTAGAAGGAAATGCTTGGAGAAATGGATATTTTGTTATTGCTGGTATTCAGTTTGCATTAGTTTTTATCCTACTCTTTACATTACCTTTATGGAAAAAAGTGAAAAACAGCTCCAATACTCCTTTAGATGAGGAAACTGAATCAAAAGATGATGAAGATGATACGGATATAAAACCTTTACAAGTAAAGGGTGTAAAATTGGCTCTTGTATCCTTCTTATTTTATTGTAGTGTTGAAGCAACAATGAACCTTTGGGGAGCTAGTTTCTTGGTAGAAATCAAAGGGATAAGCCCTGCAACCGCTGCCGGCTGGGTATCTTTTTACTTCGCTGGGATAACAATTGGTAGATTGATAACTGGTTTTGTTACTTTTAAAACAACGAACCGAACACTTATTCGCTCAGGGCAAATTATCGCATTAACTGGTGCTATTATACTACTATTACCTTTACCAACTACATTCTCACTTATTGGCTTTATTATCGTTGGACTTGGGTTAGCACCAATATTTCCTTCTATGTTGCATGAAACGCCAACAAGATTTGGTAAAAGACATTCACAAACCATCATGGGCTATCAAATGGCTGTAGCTTATACAGGCACAACATTCATGCCACCGCTCATTGGGTTCTTTGCATCTCAATCAACCATAGCGATATTCCCAATTTGTATCGTTATTTTTGTTATAGCAATGCTTCTAAGCTCAGAGAAGTTGAATAAATTACTAAAGGATAAGGCTTTAATAAAAAGTACAACAGCAAATTAATTGTTTAAAGTATGGACAAACTAATAAAAGGGAGAGTACTAGATATGATGAGCATTGAACATGTGGCAATTTGGGTTAGAGATATGGAAGCTATGAAGACTTTTTATGAAGTATACTTCCAAGCAAAAACGAACGCAAAGTATCATAATAAAGATAAAGAATTCGAATCTTATTTTCTAACATTCGATGGAGGTGCGCGTTTAGAAATCATGCGTAAGTCTGGTATCGATAACCCTCAACAGAGTGAATCGATTGGTTGGGCTCATATCGCAATTTCTTTAGGTAGCAAGGAGTCTGTTAACCAAAAAACAACCCAATTAGTAAATGATGGTTATCATCTTGTTAGTGGACCTCGTTTAACTGGAGATGGGTATTACGAAAGTGTGGTAGAAGATCCAGAAGGTAATCTTCTTGAATTAACCGTGTAATCAAATAGTATGAAATCTCATTACTACAGTTCAATGACATAAATAGATAGCTAGATTTTTATATATTATTTATCACTCGGAAAGTAGGTCATAAAATGAAAACAGAAAAGGAAAAAATGTTGGCAGGAGAAATGTACAACCCTGCTGACCCAGTACTATTAAAGGATCGTGAGGAAGCAAGACGGAAAGTTAGGATATATAATCAGACATTAGAAACAGAATCAGAAAAGCGATTAAAGTTATTAAAGGAATTACTTGGTTCAACAGGAGAAAACATGTCTATGGAACCAAATATAAGATTCGATTATGGCTACAATACACATGTAGGCGAAAACTTTTACGCAAACTTTGACTGCACTATTTTAGATGTTTGTGAAGTGCGTTTTGGGGATAATTGTATGTTAGCTCCTGGGGTACAAATTTATACAGCGACACATCCAATTCATCCTGCTGAACGTAATTCTGGCAAAGAATATGCGAAACCAATTACCTTTGGAGATAATGTTTGGATAGGAGGAAGTGCAATAATTAACCCTGGAGTTACAGTGGGGAACAATGTTGTTATCGCGTCAGGAGCAGTAGTAACGAAAAACATACCAGATAATGTTGTAGTAGGTGGAAATCCTGCAAGAATTATTAAGGAAATTGATTGATAGCTATATTAGAAAAGGATTATACTACTACGAACGAATACTGAGTCTAAAAGGTAATCATTAATTTTGATTATCTTTTTTGTTTGTCTAAAATTACTATTCGAACAATTACCTATTGTTATATATATCTAATTAGATTATAATCTAATTAGATAATCTTTGGAGGTATCATTCATGCAATTAGATCGGATTGTAAATTTTCATAAAACGGTTGGGGATAAAACAAGGATTAAGATTATTGCTTTACTTCAGGATGGACCGTTACACGGGCAAGCACTGGCAGGAAAACTCGGATTAACACCACCGACAATTTCGTATCATGTTACAAAATTAAGAGAAATTGACATTATTTATCAGCGACGTGATAAAAACACGATTTACTTTCATTTAAATGAAAAGAAGCTTGAATCGTTGGCTCATGCGATTTTAAAGATTGGAGGAGAAGAAATGAATTCGTTAGAAATTTCCAATGAAGACAAATATAAAATCATTACTAATTTCTTTGATGATAATGGTAGACTGAAAAATATACCAGCACAACGTAAGAAAAAGCTGGTAGTGCTAGAGCATCTTGTAAAAGGCTTAAAAATTGGTCAAATTTATCAAGAAAAAGAGATAAATGAATATATTAAGCAATTTCATGAAGATTATGCAACCATACGACGAGAATTCATCATGTGTTATTTTATGACTAGGCAAAATGGAGAGTATGAATTAAATCCAAAGGAGATGTGGTTGATTTAAGTAATACATTATAGAACAATTTCAACCATCCATGACTTCTTGGTTCTAGTCAGTCATGGATTTCCTTACGACTACTAATTAGATAACAATCAAAGTAGGTGAGTAAGTTATGAATAACTGGATAGCCTGGAAGCAAGAGAAAAATTATCAAAAGTTGTTTTGGGCGGCTACAGTAAGTGGAATCGGAAATAGATTTACGCAAGTAGCAACACTTGCGTTATTATATCAAGTGACTGGTTCAAGCTCTGTAATTGGAATTTTCTTTGCCATACGCTTCATTCCTTTTTTATTGGTGGCTCCTATTGGGGGAATGCTTGCTGATCGATTTTCGAAAAAAAAATTATTAATAACAATTGATTTAATTCGAGTTCCATTTGCTATTGCTCCAATTTTCGTTCAAGGATCAGAACATATATGGATTATTTTTAGTAGTGCCTTTTGTTTAGCCTTAGGAGAAGCATTATATTCTCCGACCAGAATGGCATCGATACCAGCAATGGTTAAGCAGGATAAATTACTGTATGTTAACGCAATAGAACAGATTATGGTTGGTGGAGTACTTGTATTAGGTTCAAGTTCTGGTGGTTTGATTTCCTATTTATTTGGATTACATATTCCTTTTCTTTTGGATGGCGCAAGTTTTCTATTTTCTGCCTTACTCTTATCAAAGATTTCTCTACCAACAATAGTCGAAAGCAAAGTAAACTTTCGTAAGATACATTTCCATAGGACGTCGACCAATAAACTGATATTAGGATCCTCTGCATTAATCACATTTTTGATTATCGAATTGACTATGCCACTTGCTAATGGCATTGATAATGTGCTGATGAGTGTTTATGCGCTTGATATTTTTCAATTGGGAGAGTTAGGTGTCGGATTGATTTATGCCTTTTTAGGATTGGGCTTTGTATTAAGTTCCTTTCTATCTAATTTTCTTAAGAAAAAGTTAGTTACACTTATTGTTATTTTCATAGCACTAGAGGGGATAGGCCATCTATTATTAAGTGTGGTTCCGACGTTTACTCTAGCATTGCTAGCTGTATTGTTCATTACATTTGTTGGAGGGATAAGTAATATCTGCTTATCTACCATTACGATGAAAATCGTTCCAACATCCATGCATGGTACATTTTTCGGTTTAACAACCATGGTATCCAATTCCTCTTTAGGTATTTCGATGGGAATAGCAGGATTACTATTAGAGATTTTTGAGCCACGGGTATTAAGTTTATTTGTGGGAATAACCTATTTACTATTTACGATTATCTATGCCATTTTACTTTTGCAGATTGATTTACTTGTTGAAAAGAGGAATCTAAGAAGGGCCTTGTAGTTATTCCTTGAAACTTGAAGAGATGCTTGAAGTTAATAGAATTATATATTATTTTTAGTGTAAACGTATTTCATAATAAATAGTTTCTAAATATTAGCAAGAACCCAAAGTAATATTTAAGTAATCTTTTGATAAATATTTAAAGATTACTAGACTCAAGGGAGGGAATGAAAGATGAAAAGAGTAGATGTAGCTTATGTACTTATTTACGATGACCATGGAGAAAATATATTAATGGTGAAAAACAAGGGAAATGGCCCTCGTACTACACACTTCCAGGTGGGGCAGTAGAAGTTGGAGAAACACTTGAAGAAGCAGCAATCCGTGAAGTTAAAGAAGAGACTGGGTTAAACGTAGAAATAGAAGGAGTTTTCGCGGTAAGTGAAGCATTTATGGAAGAAAGAGGTCACCATGCGATTTTTTTTACGTTTAAAGGAAGAATTATTGACGGTCAAATAGAGATAGCTTTTCCGGAAGAAATTGAAGAAGTCATCTGGATGGATGCTGAAGAAGCATTAAAATATGCCTACATACCAAGTAAAGTAGGTGTGGATATAAACAATATATCAATGATACCTTATATTATCAGAGGAAAAGTTATTCATAAATAAAACAAATAGCTCCTCTGCCAGCAGTGGTAGGGGAGCTATTTGTTTTATATTTTTCAACGATAAGAATGTACGTTCTGTTTATATGACAATTAAATTAAAGTTGTCTTTTAACAAATCTTTATAATATTAGTATAAATGATTTTTAAATATAAGTCTATATTTTCCGAAAAAAATATTTTATTGTTAAGTATACCTGAAGAGGAAACCAACGTATGAGGAGAAATGTAACTTTGAAATGGTTAACATGGGATATCAATTTAAAAACTAGGCTTTTTGGAGAAACATTATTTAACATGTTGTTTTGGATGTATTTCCCATTTCTTACGATTTATTTTAGCGAGGAATTGGGATTGGTCGAAGCTGGTATTATGATGACTGCACCATCCATAATTAGTATAGTTGGTGGAATGATTGGGGGCTATATAGCTGATCAATTCGGAAGACGTAAAATAATGTTAGTGGGATCATTTATACAGACAACATTCTTTGCATTGTTTGCACTTTCTTTTTCACCTTGGCTAGATTATGTAGCATTCATCGGTATTAGTCTTGGAAAATCTTTCTATCGACCTGCTAGTTCTGCGATGGTAGCTGATCTTGTACCTGATAAAGAAAGGCGTAGTGTGTTTGCAACCTTCGCCTCAGCAAATAATCTCGGGGCAGTTTTTGGTCCAATCATAGGTGCAGTTTTATTTTTTCAATATCGTAGCGAGCTTTTATGGACTTGTACTGCAGTTACGTTTCTTTATTCAGTTGCCATTTTGTTTATTATTAAGGAAACTATGCCGAAGCAAGAGAGGGAGGAGGTACCAAGCAAAACACTGGCTACGGTTGTAAAATTACAGTTTATCAATTACTTTATCATACTTAAAGATAAGGTGTTCTTTCTTTACATACTCGGAGGTATCTTTATAACTGTTTCAATCATGCAATTGGATCTTTATTTAGCTATATATGTTAGGAATTTCGTACCTGCTCAGGAACTGATTTCAATAGGCAATTGGTCAATCATGCTAAGTAGCGAGGAAGTCTTTGGTTGGATGATTGGATTAAATGGACTTTTGTTTGTTTTATGTATCATTCCTATTACTAAGATACTTGAAAAGTGGAGCGATCGAAATTCACTCATACTCGCAGCTTGCTTATCTGGAATTGGTATGTTCTTAGTTGGCTTTACAACAAGTGCGTGGTTACTTTTTGTGTTAACAATCATTTTAACGATTGGCGAGATCATACATGGTCCAGTTGTGCAAAACTTTGTAAGCAAGTATGCACCAATTAATGCACGAGGGCAATATATGGCAGCATCTAATCTTCAATATTCTTTGGGTAGGTTTATTGCTCCTTTATCTGTTATACTATCGGTTTCGTTTACTCCAGTTTTGATTTTTGGTTTTATAATGTTCTGTGCTTTGGTTAGTGCATTTGTTTATGTATTAATGTTTAGAAATATTCCAGAGAACAAGACTGCGAACCTTTAAAATAAGCATAAAATTCCCGCAATTCTCTTGAACACAAACGCTGGTTCTTATAATGAATATTAAATGATGTTAATATAATGATGAACAAGAGCGGAATCTCTTTTAGAGAAATGAAAAATCTTCTTGGTATATCTGGATGCGCAATACATAAGGAAACAATCTACTGGCCAACCACGAAAATACAAAGGATATTGAAAATGGCATTAATGAACGTGATAAAAAACCAATAAGCGCAACGGCACTTAACTTTATGGGTGAAAATTCAAAGGGAATATTTATTATCCTTAATACACCTGGGAGGCTATGGTTCTTTTCTGATAAAATATCTGCCGTATATCCACTAGAAATAATTACTTCAAATCATGGTAAAGTCTTGGTTAATTCAGACGGAATAGTTGATATCTTTGTATCCGAAAATATACTATAATCAATACGTGAAACAGAGGATTGCTACATAAAGGATTAAATCCGGTAGTGAAAGTATTTTCTCATCAACTTCACTTTACCAAAATCAAGTAATGTGCTATATTATCACTATGGAACATTTGTTCTAACTAATTATGGGGAAGTCGTTGTGGAAATAAAAATCAATTTATAAACATTAAATCATGATTTTCTTTGACCGCACGGAACAGTGTTATTAGATGGCCAATTAAGGATTATTTAAATCATATACTATAACAGATATTTATTTCATATGCTCAATAAAATTAATTTATTATAAAGGAGCAATATTATGCCTCGAAATGCTGGTGTAACAGATGATATGATTATTAAGTTATATAAGAGTGGTATGCCGTTTAAGGAAATGATACCTATTATCGGTTTATCTGATCGGGCAATTCGAAATGTATTGTATAAGCACAGTGTGGAAATGAATCGAGAACAATCTTCAGGTCGACCACGTGTACATAAAGTAAATGAAAACTTCTTTAAAACCTGGTCCCATGAAATGGCGTGGGTTTTGGGATTGTTTATAACTGACGGTCATGTCAAAGAAAATACCCATAGCGTATCTTTATCACAAAAACACGATGGAATTCTAAAAGTTGTTGCAAATTACATGAATGCAGATTATATATTGGCACCTTTTGGTGAAACAATGAAGACACCAACTTTATTAATAAATTCCAAAGAAATTAAACAAGACTTGGAGACATTAGGTGTAACTACAAAGAAATCCTTTAAACTACCTTTTCCAAATGTACCAGAAAATTATTTACCTTCTTTTATAAGAGGAGTAATTGATGGGGATGGCTGGGTTCAAAAAACTGGGTACGTAATGAATGTCACAACAGCAAGTATTCACTTTGCCCAAGGCCTTGAATCGACTTTTCATTCATGGTTATTACCCTCAAATATAACAAGTACAACCACGGATAAAGGAAGAACAATATATCGAGTGTGGGTTAAAGGAAAATACACCCTTCCAAAGTTAGCAAAAATCATATACAAGGATGCATCATCTGATAATTTCAATCAGCAAAAAAAGGAACGCATGACACAAAGAATTGACGAAATACAGGATTTATAGTTTTTGTTAGGTGGGATATCAAATGTGGAAAAAAGTAAATGGTCAATTAATTCATACTACCGATACATCTAGGGTCAAATTTAGGACAAATATTAGTAAAAGAACCTTAGATCATTTAGAAAGTTTAGCGAAACAATATAATACACATATAAATTATCTAATTGAGAATGGATTGGAAAATCTTATTTCAGTAGGATATATTTCTTATAATAAAAAAATGAGACCAAAAGACCGAATTCAATACAAAACAACTTACAATGATAAATTATTAGCAAGAGTTAAAGTGTTTGCTATTCAAAATGAACTAAACATCAATGATATTATAGAATGTAGTGTAGATCATATTAACCTCGAAACTATTAAAGATAGACATTATAAACATAGGGTAGAATAAACCTATGTTTATAATACTCCATTACAACGCCCCGAACATAATATATATTATAGGAAGTTAAACCAAAAACAACTAAATTCGTCTCATATTACAAGTTTACTCTAGATAGTGAGACAAAACACAAAAATCGCTATAAAAAAATGTTAACTATTTTATAGCGATTTTATTTTTATTGGCCAATATAAATTGCGTTTGGTCTAAAAATTGTGTTGTTATTTAATTGTTCAATTGCATGTGCACACCAGCCAACAATTCGACTTGAGCTAAATATTGCAGTAAATAAAGCTTCATCAAGATCTAACGTTTTCATTATTGCAGCTGCATAATATTCAACATTTGTATAAATCTTTTGATCTGGTTTGACTTCATTTAAAATTTGTATGGTTTCTAATTCCGTTTGTAATGCTAATTCTATCCAATCTGGTAATTTATCCATCTTCATTAGCATATTTTTTAATGCTAATGCTCGTGGATCAACCGTTTTATACACTCGATGTCCAAATCCCATAATTCGTTCTTTATTTTTCAATTTCATGTGAATCACATCACTTATGGCGTCTTTGGTAGTAATTTCTTCTAAAAGTGCAATGACACCAGATGGTGCACCTCCGTGTAATGGGCCTTTCATTGTTCCTAATGCACTTGTTATAGCCGAGATTAAATCACTTTCTGTTGAGATGGTTACTCTCGCTGCAAATGTTGAGGCATTTAGTCCATGTTCCATAGTAAGAATTAAGTACGTTTCCAGTATTTTCGCATGTGTAGGATTTGTATTTCCAGTAAGCATGTAAATAAAATTATCTACATGATTTAATGATTCATTAGGTTGAATTTCATCCAAATGGTTAATTTGTCTATAACGATATGCTATGACTGTTGGAAATACTGCAATGAGCCGTTCAGCTATGGAATTAATATACCCGTTAGCATGACAATTCGCTGATATTACAGTTCTTAATACATCCATTAAGGACATTTCTTTTGGTAAGAACTGAAGTATTTTTTCAATATGGTTAGGTAAATTACGATGTTTTTTTAATTTATTGTTAAAATTCTCTCTCATTTCCTCATCCGGAATCTCTCCATAAATAAGAAAATAGGCAATTTCTTCAAATGAATACATCTCAACTAATTTTTGAATGTCAATTCCTCTATATGTTAAAACTCCTTTTTCACCATCAATATTACTCAATAACGTTTGTACAGCTGTTACCCCTTTTAACCCTGGTATGAACATCTTCCCCACTCTCCTTCCCTTTGACACTATTATAAAACAGTTAAAATATTATTAAAATTTAATAATATTTACTATAATAATAAATAATCCTTATTAATGAGGTGAATCTGTTGGATTTAAGAACAATAAAAACCTTTCTACTAGCAGCTGAATACGAAAATTACCGTGAAGTTGCAGAAAAGCTGTATATCACCCAACCCGCTATTTCCTTTCAAATGAAGCAATTAGAAAAGGAATTAGGTGGGCAATTATTTGTTAAAGATGGTAGAAATATAGTATTAACGGAATTTGGAAGGATGTTTTATCGTGAAGCTTTAGAAATAAATACACAATATGAAATGAGCATCCATCGAATGAATCAATTTAAGCAAGGGTTTAATAAGTTAGTACGAATTGCTATTTCGCCCATGCTAGCAGACACAATTTTACCGACAGTTTTGCGTAGGTATATGAGTATCCATCCTCATGTTGAATTAACCATTCAGGTGATGGAATCAAAAGATATAACAGAGCAAGTAGAAAATGGTTTCGTTGATGTTGGATTATCTTGTCTTCCTGGTTCAAGCTTGATCCATACTATTCAATTCCATGAAGAAGATGTCTCTTTAATAGTAAGACATGATGGATATGATCTTGAATCTGGCCCGGTACTTGATGTAATTGAAATCCTTGAAAACAATATCGTTTTCACCGACAACCATCCTTTCTACTGGGGAGATTTAAAAGAAAAGCTTACAGCAATTATTCCTGCCTTAAGAATGATGAAGGTTAATCAATCGTACATAACAAAAAGATTTGTATTGGAAGGTATGGGGGTTAGTTTTTTGCCTAAATCTAGCATTAATAAAGAATTATTAGAAGGTAGATTACTAGAAGTTCCCGTTGATATTATCGATATTCCCAAAGCCGGTATGTATTTTGTATATAAGAATAAGCAGCAATTTGATCCAGAATTGATGAACTTTATATCCTCCTTTCATTTTAGCTAAGGAAGTTATTCGGTAATAGTACATGGATTATAGTAAAATAAAAATAGATTTATACTTTTATTATTGAGGTGTGTGCATGAGAATTTATTCAAAAACGTTAATTCTGTTATTACTTTTTCTTATTGTGATGACTGGTTGCTCTTCTGATAAAAAATTAGAAGCGAATAAGACGGTTGAATTAACCATATCAGCAGCAGCCAGCTTGAAAGAAGCATTGGAAAAAATACAAGTAGAATTTGAATTGGATCATCCTGATGTTAAATTAACATATAACTTTGGAAGTTCCGGATCCTTGAAACAACAAATTACACAAGGAGCCCCAGTGGATCTATTCTTCTCTGCAGCAGAAGATAAGTTTAATGAACTAGTTGATGAAGGATTTATTGCTAAGGAAGAAGGGGTAACATTCCTTGAGAATGAATTAGTATTGGTTGTCCCTTCCGAAAACACGAGTGAAATTACTAGACTTGAAGACTTAATACATCATAATATTGATCATATTTCCATAGGTATTCCTGAAACGGTTCCTGCTGGAAAATATGCGAAAGAGTCACTGATTTACCAGAATTTATGGGCAGATTTAAGGTCAAAAATTGTCCCTGCTAAAGATGTTCGCCAAGTACTGTCTTATGTTGAAACAGCAAATGTTGCAGCAGGCATTGTTTATCATACCGATGCACTTATTTCTAATAAGGTTACTATTATTACTACTATTGATTCATCAACGCATACACCTATTCATTACCCAGTAGGCATTATTAACAAGACTAAAAATTATGAGGCAGCTAAAGAATTTTATAATTATTTACAAAATGATAAAGCTATAGGAGTTTTTAAAGAATATGGATTCATTACTAAATAAGTTAATATCAGAAGAATTTTTAAGTCCAATAGTCTTATCTTTAAAAATTGCCTTTGTCTCTGGCATGATTGTCATCGTGTTAGGAACATTAATAGGAAATTATTTTGCTAGGAATACGTTTAAAGGAAAAGCATTTGTAGAAACGATTATTATGCTACCAATGGTACTTCCCCCTACTGTTGTTGGTTTCTTTTTAATTGTACTATTCGGGAAAAATAGTTTTGCTGGTCGAATGATTGAATGGCTATTTAATCAGCCAATTATATTTACATGGTGGGCTGCTGTTATTGCATCAGCAGTGGTTGCATTTCCTCTAATGTATCAGTCGGCGAAATCTGCCTTTCAAGCGATCAATACTGACATTGAAGAAGCTGCCAGACTAGATGGTGCAAACGAATGGAAAGTATTTCTGTTTGTTTCCATCCCCCTCGCATCTCGGGTTCTGATTGCAGGTTCTATCTTGAGTTTCGCTCGAGCACTCGGGGAATTCGGTGCTACATTAATGTTTGCAGGAAACATTCCAGGGGAAACCCAAACAATCCCAACTGCAATTTACATAGCTATCGATTCTGGGAATATGACCCTTGCTTGGATGTGGGTTATTTCGATCGTAATCATTTCTTTCCTCATGTTATTATTTATTCGGAGTAAGGAAGACTAGCATTTCTAATCAACATTAAAAGGGCTAATTTCTCAGTGTTTTACTATGAAACTAGCCCTTTACTATGTAATTGTTATGTTTAAACTCTTAGGGAGCCACGGAATCCCCTGGAACCGTAATAGGATTCTGCACCGTTGTGATATACAAATACATGCCCGAAACGATAATCACAATAAAGGGCACCTCCGAGTTTTCTAATTTCAGAAGGAGTTTGCACCCAAGTCGACGTTTTGGCATCAAAGTTTTCTATTTCCTGCAATTTTCTATATTGCTCTTCTGTTAATATTTCAATACCCATGTCATTCGCCATATTCATCGCACTGTTTTCTGGTTTATGTTTCTTTCTAGCTTCCAGAGCTTCACGATCATAACAAAGACTTCTACGACCTTTAGGACTTTCTTTTGAACAATCATAAAATATGTATTCGTCCTTCTCTTTGTCATATCCAATAACATCTGGTTCACCCTCGGTTCTTTCCATTTCATTTAGTGACCACAGTTTTTCAGTATTAGCTTCCAATTTTGTATGGACTTTTTCCCATTCAAGACTCTCATGCCGATGCATATTTTTCCCAAAACGGACCTTCAGAATTTCTAATAATTCATCACGTTGTTCTGGCAACAATTCTTTTTTGCGGTCTATATTATTTGTCATGTTGTATCCTCCTTTTTAGGTTCATAATTTGTTAATGATAATTTTTATATCAATTGTGTACTTTTAAATCATATAATTCTGAATAAGTAAAATCAACCATTCTACTACCATTCTGCATCGATAATCTATATTTATTTGGAGCTTTCCAAAATTAGATTCCATTATATTATTCAATCTTTATCTACTATAGCTCTTTCATAAAACATAAAAATGACTATCTAATTAGTTTGATAGTCATTTTTATGTTTACTTGTGACAAGACATTATTTAGAAAAACTACTTCTTTTATTCCCTTTATTTTTCTAAATCAACCTGCTCTAACGGTCTCTTTGCTGGCCCTTCCATTACCTCTCCAGTATAAGAAAACCTTGAACCATGACATGGACAATCCCACGTTCTTTCCCCTGAATTCCATTCCACTTCACAGCCCATATGTGTACAAGTGGTGTCTACAGCATGATACTTATCTTCTTTATCCTTATAAACCCCCGTTCTTTTTCCATTTATTCGGGTAACGGTAGCCTCGTCTGCGGACAAAGCTTTAATATTATTATCTGTAAACTCTAATTTTCCTTTAATTAGATGTTTTGCTACATCTGCATTAGTCCGTACAAATTTACGTAAAGACGGATCTGCTTGGAACCGTGATGGTGTGTACAGGTCTGCATATGGGCTATTTTTTTCAGATATTAAATCGGTTAGAATCTTTGCTGCAACAATTCCATTGGACATACCCCATTTTCTAAAGCCAGTTGCTACAAACACCGCTTCCTCAGCTTCTGAAACACGACCAATATACGGGAGTTTATCCAATGTTGTTAAGTCCTGTGTGGACCACCGGTATAATACTTCTTCAATCCCAAGATGTTCTTCCGCAAAATCCAATAATGCTTGATAGTGCTCGATTGTAGATTTACCTTGGCCAGTTTTATGCTTTTCCCCTACAATAATCCATACTTCCTCCCCGTCTAACATTGCGGAACGAAGTGATCTGGTAGGGGTCTCAGCTGAAATATACATTCCACCCGGAAATTTCTTTTTTGCTTTGATAGCTAAGGCATATGCCCTTTCTGCATACATTCTCGTTGGATAGAACCCTTGTCCATCGTAAAATGGAAAGTGTGAGGCCTCTATGATATATCGACAAACAATTCGATGTCCTTCCCTTGTTATAATCGCTGGATGTTTATTATACTCAACATCAATTGCGGTAGTATTCTCAAATATCAGTGCGCCATTTTTCATACTTTCCTCAGCAAGCACTTTTAGAAATTTTAATGGATGAAATTGAGCTTGATTTTTCATAATCAAAGCTTTTTTGTGCGGTACCTGTAATGAAACGGAATCCGTTAATTCACCTTCAATATCAAGTTGATCGTATGCCTTTTTCTCATTTTCCAACTGTGTTATGTATTCATCTGAATTTGTGTAGATAACTGCATCCTGTTCACTGAAGTCACAGTCAATATTCAATTCCTGAATAGTTTTTTCAATAAATGCTTTCGCTTCCATTTGGGCATGAAAGTATAATTTCGTCTTATCTTCTCCAAAATGTTTAATGAATTCATCATAAATAATATCATGCTGGGCGGTAATCTTTGCTGTGGTATGTCCAGTAGTTCCATTTAAAATTACCCCTGCATCAATTAGTGCTACCTTAACGTTCTGTTTGGACAGTAAGTAGGCAGCAGTAATTCCTACTATCCCCCCTCCGACTATTCCAACATCCGCTTTTATTGACTCTTCCAATTTTGGAAAACTAGGAAAATCAATATTATCACGCCAATATGGTTCCGGAAACTGTGGTAATTCTTTTGGTTCAGCCATATCTTTCACTCCTTATAGAACTGCTTAAACGTTCAATATGTCATAATGAAAATATCATTTATCAGTATTTCCCATGGAACGTGTAAATATTTGAAAACTACTTAAAATATACTGGGGTGAGGAATTGAATCTTCATATAATAGTTAATGGTCGAGTTCAAGGGGTTGGTTTTCGCTTTACTACAAAACAAAAAGCGATAGATTATGATTTAAAGGGCTGGGTCAAGAATTTATCAAATGGGAGTGTTGAGTTAGAAATAGAAGGAAATGATCTCCAAGTTGAAGATTTTTTATCGGAGTTAAAAGAGGGATTCAATCCTTTTATAAAGGTAAATGAGGTACATATAATAAAAGAGGCTGCTGGACATAAGGGCTATAAAAACTTTGAAATAAGATAATAAAATCGCTACCCCAACTGTAGGTAGCGATTACTAGTTTTATCGTTCTTCAAAAAACTTGCGATTTAATAGGATATATTCATTTTCTTCTTCCGGAACTTCATCTTCCATGAAGATTGCTTCCACCGGACAAACTGCTTCACAAGCTCCACAATCAATACAAATATCCGGATCTATATAAAACATATCTTCCCCTTCTTCTATACAATCAACAGGGCAAACTTCTACACATTCGCCTGCCTTTTCTGTTTTACAAGGCGATGTAATTACAAATGCCATGTAAGACCCTCCTCTATTTAAAAATTTAAAACCATCTATCACTATATACCATAATATAGCAATTATACTACAAAACCATCTATATTGTTCAAGCAATTACAGTTAGATTCACCTTTTTTCATATTTTTCATACGACTAACCAATTACCTTTTATTAGGGGGCTAATGTAAAATTTATGTTCGCAGTGGTGATCCGTTGTAATGTTAAAGCCATTTATATCATGTACCACTCACTTTACTTCATCATTCATTCCCCTACAATTAAGAATGGATTAGCAAATATGAAAGGAGCTTGAAATTCAAGCTCCTAAGTTAATTTAAACAAAAAGTTAAATGACACCTTGTTCAATCATGGCATCAGCTACTCGAATGAAACCAACTATATTTGCACCAACGACCAAATTACCAGGATAGCCATATTCATTTGCTGCTTCCATACTTTTTTTATAGATGTTTTTCATAATAACCTTAAGTTTTTCATCAACCTCTTCTTGACTCCAGAAAACACGGGCACTATTCTGGGCCATTTCTAAAGACGAAACAGCAACCCCACCAGCATTTGCAGCTTTTGCCGGAGCAAAAAGGACCTTATGAGTTATAAATTCATCAATTGCTTCCAGTGTCGATGGCATATTGGCACCTTCACCAACTACTTTAACCCCATTGGCTATTAATAGTTTTGCAGATTCTAGGTTAAGTTCGTTCTGCGTAGCACATGGTAATGCAATATCACAAGGAATCATCCATATTCCTTTGCAGCCAGAAACATACATAGCCTCTGGATGAAATTTCACATATTCTTTAATACGTTTATATTCGATTTCTTTTAACCGCTTTACTGTATCAAGATTTATTCCATTCGGATCATATATATAACCACTTGAGTCACTACATGCTACGACATTTGCTCCAAGCTCTTTTGCTTTTTCTATTGCATGAATCGAAACATTACCAGAACCAGATACAACTACAGTACGCCCTCTAAAACTTAATCCTTTTTCTTTGAGCATTTCTTCAACAAAGTATACTAGCCCATACCCAGTTGCTTCTTTACGGCCTAAGCTACCACCTGAATCTATCCCTTTACCTGTTAATACTCCAGCTTCATAGGCACCTTTTAGCTTTTTATACTGACCAAATAAATATCCAATTTCTTTGGCACCAACACCAATATCACCCGCAGGAACATCCATATCAGGACCAATATGCTTGCTTAGTTCTGTCATAAAGCTTTGGCAAAAACGCATTATTTCCATATCCGACTTTCCTTTTGGTTCAAAGTCGGAACCACCTTTTCCGCCACCAATAAATTGACCTGTTAATGCATTTTTAAAAATTTGTTCAAATCCCAAAAACTTAATGATACTAGCATTCACGGATGGATGGAATCTGAGCCCGCCTTTATAAGGGCCAATTGCACTATTATATTGAACACGAAAACCACGATTAACTTGAACTGTACCTTCGTCGTCTACCCATGGAACCCGGAAAGTAATAAACCTTTCTGGTTCTACCATACGATCAAGTACTCTTAATTTTATATATGTAGGATTTTTCACAAGTACTGGTACTAAAGAATCAAACACCTCTTTTACAGCCTGATGAAATTCGTCTTCATTAGGATTTCGTGTTTTTACCATTTCATATAAATGATTAACATAGTTTCTAACATTCTCTGTTTCTAATTCAAGAACATGCAACGTAATCAACTCCAATGTAATTATTAGCAGAATAAGAAAATTATTTCTGACATAATAAATATAAAACTGAAAATTATTGAATTATTATTTTATACTTATTTAAAAGAAGCATATTTCTATTAATTGTAGATTATAAAGGGGAATTATTTTTTCCTCAGTAAGCCTAGCGAAAAAAATAATATTAAATAAAATTCTATCATAGAATAATGAATTTTCAAATCGAAAAGTTAGAAAAACTCACATTAGAAACATTATTATAGATTCTGTTAACTTTTCTATCTGTTTGTATAAGTTTTAAACTTTTTTAACTAAAAAAGAAAAACCGATCTATTATAGATCGGTTTTTGATTCAACATGTAACAAGTTTCTTGGTCAGACAAGATTTACTCTACACTTCTTTAAAATAATCTTTTCTAAATCCTGCTATTCGATTACTATCATCGAAAATAAAGTAAAATTCATCTGTCTCATTCTTAACATCGTATACTGTGCCAGGTGTTAATTTATTATCTACTACAAATTTCTTCGCATTAGCATGTACACACTCGATTCGTTTTAACGTTGAATTATTCTCCCACTTCAAATGCATCATAATGTTTTCCTCCTTAGTTTACATAATATTATTATGGTAAACTCAATTAAATAATTTTAATAAGTTTCCATAACCTTCTTCATCCATTTTTTCTTTTGGAACAAAACGCATAGCTGCCGAGTTCATACAATAGCGTAATCCACCCTGGTCTTTAGGTCCATCTTCAAATACATGTCCCAAATGGGAATCAGCAGTTCTACTTCTTATTTCTGTTCGAATCATGCCATGTGAAGTATCAAGTTCTTCTACAACTTCATATGCGTCAATTGGTTTCGTAAAGCTTGGCCAACCACAACCTGCATCATATTTATCCCTAGACGAGAACAATGGTTTACCAGAGACCCGATCAACATAAATTCCTTCGTCCTCCGTATCCCAGTATTCATTTTGAAATGGACGCTCGGTACCTTTTTCTTGAGTTACATGATATTGAAGTGGTGTGAGCTTATCTTTAAGGTCGGATTTATCCATTTTCCAATTACTTTGAATAAAATCCTGCCTGCCAGAGCCTTTTTTATAAAGGCGGTAATGGAATGATTGTTTTTTATAATAATCTTGATGTGATTCCTCCGCTTCATAAAAAGGCATTGCAGGAAGTATTTTCGTTACAATCGGCTTGGAAAACTTTCCGCTTTCAGCTAATGCTTGTTTAGATTTTTCCGCTTTTTGTTTTTGCTCCTCGGTATGGTAGAAAATAGCGGTTTGATATGATTCACCACGATCATTAAACTGCCCACCAGGATCTGTCGGATCAATTTGTTGCCAAAATGTATCTAGTAATTGTTCATAAGTCATAATGTTAGGATTGAAAACAATTTGTACTGCTTCCACATGCCCTGTAGTATTGGAACAGACTTGTTCATACGTTGGATTTTCAACATGTCCACCTGTATAACCTGAAACAACCCTTTCAACGCCCGGTCTTGTATCAAAAGGCTCAACCATACACCAAAAGCAACCACCTGCAAATGTTGCTTTTTCTAATTGATTTATCATATACATACCTCCAATTATTCCCACTATAACTCATTTTTTACTTTTTAATAGGAAAAATCAAGTATACAGCTTTTAGAAAAATAACTTTGGTATAGATTGCCCATCTTTTGTTCGTTTAACAGACGATTCAGACTCATAATGTGGTTCTGAGCTTGAGAATGACTCTAGGCTTAAACTTTCAAGCTCTCCGCTTTCTTTTGATTCACCTGTACTTTCTAAATCTTTAAATGCCTTCATCATCCGGTACATTGCAGGTAAATTTCGGACTAGTGGTCCATATTGTTTAACAATTGGAGCAGCTGTATCTACTACTCGTAGCATCTGCTGAACCCCATTTAATGTTTTCGATAAGCCATCAACACCCTTTGTTGCCATTTGACCTACATTTTGATTTTGACCCATGAATTGTTGAAGCATTCCTGTTATCGGATTACTTCGCGTTGGCATTTGTTGATACCCTTGACTGGGAAACATAAAATCATTACGTGACATCATTTGTGATTGTCTCCGTGTTGGGAATATCATACATCCATCCCTCATTTCATTATTTATATCTAGTTCATTGTACGTATTGCCTTTTAAAGCGTGTAGGCTAACCAAACATAATATCTGAAATGATCAGTTATATTTCCCGGGTAACCGCAAGAAACAACAATGTTCACACGATTTTATGCGATTATTGACGAAACAACAGATTTCTTGCATTTCATGGAGCGAAAATAATTATTTTCCATAGGTAAAGGCTAAACTTGAACCCCTGTGTGATGGTGTGATTGTTAATTTTGTATGAATTTCATTCTTTAGTGCAGGTACATGGGAAATAATTCCTAGTAATCGATTGCTTTCCTGTAAATCTTTTAAACAATCAATGGCTTGTTGTAAGGAGACTTCATCCAATGTCCCAAATCCTTCATCGATAAACAATGTATCAAGCTGTACACCACCAGCATGTGCTTGTACAACATCTGCAAGCCCTAGTGCTAAGCTAAGTGCTGCTTTAAATCCTTCACCACCAGATAATGTCTTTACTGATCTCGTAATTCCAGTATGGTGGTCCATAACCTCAAGATCAAGCCCACTTTGAGCACCACGTTTGGCGACTTCTCCGCTTCGAATTAATTGGTACCGATGATCAGTCATCCGGTCTAAACGAATGTTTGCTTGTAATAATATTTCATCAAGGAAAGAAGCCAGTACATACCGTTCAAAGGATAATCGTAAAGCATTATTTCCACTAGATAAATCAGCTAAACTACCAACAATATAGTAGTCTTCTTCTAGCTCCTTCACCTTCTCCATGACTTCTGATAAACGCTTTAAGGTACCTTCATCATGTTTAATTTTCGTATTTAAAGATAGTAGTAATTCTTGTGTTTTTTGTAATTCATTTTTATATAAGATGACCCCGGCTTCAATCTCAGCTAAATCTACTCTTTTCACTTCTGCTAACTGCTCTTTAAGTTGTTCTAATCGATAGCTAATTCGCTTACTATTTGTTTCGTATGCTTCGATTTCTTCTTCCATTTGTTTTTGGGTATCTACTGGTAATTTTGCTTTGTCATAATCCTTAAGGCTACTGAACCCGTTATCCTGTATAGCGGTATGATACGTATGATTTTGTAATTCATAATTTACCTTTGTTTCTTTTTCAAACTCCTGCTGTTGCTCTAAAACAGTTGTTTGTTTTTGTAACAATTCATTAGTCTTTTCATAAGAAGTTTTTAACTTCTCCCATTCTTGGATGATTTGTTTATATTGTTTTTCTTTTCCCTCTAAAGAAATAGTGAATGCTTTAGGATCCTTAACATCTTTCGGCAACTGCTTCTCAATTTGAGCTATAATTGCTTCTGTTCGTGCTAACTCTTCCTTACATTCTTGTGTTCTTTTTGAAATTAAATCAATCGTTTGTTTTAATGCTTTATTCTTTGTTTGTACAGTATCTTTTTCTCTTTGAATCGATTCTATTTCCTTTTGCTTAATACTTATTCCATTCAATTTTTCCTTCAAGCTTCGAATCTCATTATCAACATTCATGACATAGGATTGGACAGTTTCAATATTAAAATTAGCAAAACTAACCTTCAATTCATCTTGGATTTTATCGACAACACTTCGTTGTGTTTGACCATTTGTTTTATGATCAACAAATTCTAGTTGGACATATTCAAATTCTACCTTTTTCTTTTGAATAAGTACTTTGAGCTGCTCTAATTCCTGAAAATTACCACTGGTCGCCTCTGGGAAAGCTTTTTCAGGATGATGTGTTGAACCACATACGGGACAAGGTTCACCGGTTACTAGTTGATTAGCAAGCACACTTGCATACTGTTCCTTCTGAGCCAAGTCTAACACATCATATTTTTCTTCCAAGCTCTTGATTTCGTCTTGTTTCTCTTTATACAGCTGCTTAGCAACTGCATATTGTTTCCTTAGTCTAATAAGCTTGCTGTGCTCTAACTGAAAATCGGATAATCTTTTCTTTATTTCCTCTTGTTTTCCTAATGCTTCTTTTGTTTCATAGAATGCCTTAGTAAGTGTACTTTCATTTGCAAGCAACTTTTCAAAATTAGCTATTTTAAATTCATTATTCTTAAGGTCTATTTCAACTGCATGAAGCTCATTATTATCTCTTTCCTTCTTTAACTTCAGGCTTTCTGCTTTTTTCTTTAATTCCAAATAAGCATTTACTTGTTCCAGTTGTTTTCTTGCTTGAGTTATTTCTTCTTTTAAGTTTTCACGATCCCGCTCTTTATTTGCGGCATCTTGATACTTTGTTTTAATCGTCTCAAAATCTTTTTCAATTTGTCTTAGAAGCTGTTCTTGTTTGTGCAATCGCTCTGCTTGCGTATTCCATTCTAATTTTCTAGCATTACTCTGGTCTTCTAACGGTATAATTTGCTGAGCAATTTTTGCTTGTTGAAGTCTTTCTTTTTTGAGAGTAATTGAATCTTTTGTTCCTTCTAATCGTTTATTCTCATGAAGTAAGAGTTCTTGTTCCTTGAATTTCTCTTCTACGATGCTCATCTTTCGTAGTTTCTCTTCAATCTGAGTTATCTTCTCTTGTTGTTTTTCCTTTGCTCCTAGTTGTTCTGCTTGTTCTTTCTTTGTTTCATCTATTTCTATCTTTAACTTTTCAAGTAGATTTTCATTCGTATCATTCTCTAATACTTCACTGTGATTCCATTCAACCTTCGAAAACTCATATTGGATATCCGTATCATGCTTCTTAATTGCAACTTCTAATTGCTTCGATTGCACCTTTAATTCATCCGTCATTTTTTCATAAAAGTGTGTTCGGAATATTTTTTGTAGAATTACTTCACGTTCCCTACTATTCTCAGAGATGAGCTTCCGGAATTCCCCTTGGGGTATTAAAACCATTTTTCGAAATTGCTCATAATCAAATCCTAATCTTTCTTCTATCGTTTCATTTACATCCTTAATTCGGGAAGATATCAATTGTTGCTTACCATTAATAATCTCATACAAAACAGCTTTTGCGGGTTCTTCAGTAAATCCTTCGCCACGCTCTTTTCTTTTCTGTTGTTTAGGATTACGGATAATCTCATAAATAATATTATTTAAAGCAAAACGGAATGCTACTTCAGTCGGTTCATCAATAGCAGCAAAGTGACTTCTCAAGGAATCCTGGTCACGGTCAGATCCACTCGCTCTACCATATAATGCGTAACAAATTGCATCAAAAATGGTTGTTTTCCCCGCTCCCGTTGGACCTGTGATGAGAAAGATAGATTCATCACCTAACATCTCAAAATCAATAACCTGCTTCTCTAGATAAGGACCAAAAGCAGTTAAACCAAGTTTAATGGCACGCATCCTATTCCCCTCTTTCCTTTGTAATGACGCTTGATATAGTCTTCACTATATACTCCATTCTTTTATCATCAATTTCTTCTTCTGTTATTTCTTTGTAAAAAGAAGCAAATAATTCTGTGTGTGACTGTGTTTGCTTTTGACGGATTTGCTGTAAATCCAATAAACTTTTAGTAGTAGAGAATCCAACACGTTCTAATCGTAAAATGTTTGGATAAATCTTTCGTAGCTTGTACATAGGATCCATAATTTGGCCTTTATCCAATAGTCGTATATGCAGATAATCATCCTGCCCTTCAACAGGTTGATCCATTAACTCTTGAAAATACCCCTCTACAACACGCATATCATGTTTTGGTACTAATGGGATATAATCCAGTTTACAATTTCCTTTCTCATCCAGTTCAATTATTGCAACTGACTTTTTATGATTAGCTTCAGAGAAGGAATATTTCAAAATGGATCCACTATACCGGACAACATCCCGCTTAATTCGTTGAGGTTGATGAAGATGTCCTAAGGCAACATAGACAAAATCATCGAATAGGCTCGCATCCACATATGGAGACCCACCAATCATGGAAAGTCGTTCTTCAGATTCAGATTCCATTCCACCAGCAACGAATGCATGTCCAACAAATATATGTCTTTCACTCATATCATTATTATCTTTAATATAATTGATTACAGCTTCCATCGCAGATTGATGGGAATTTATAGTATTATCAGCAAAAAGTTCCTTTGCTTCAGCTGGTTCAATATATGGGACTAGGTGGAAATATACCGGTCCGTGTTCATCTTCTATAACAACTGGTTTTAAGCTTCTACTCAATTTAGTTTCAATAAAAAGTTGTTGTGCTCGGAATAATTCTGTGCCAAATTCTAATCGCTCTGGGCTATCATGGTTGCCTGAGATGGCTACTACTGGAATCTTAATTTCTGTTATAAGGGTTGTTAATACACGGTTTAGCAAATCCACCGCTTCTTTCGGTGGTACAGCCCGGTCATACAAATCCCCGGCTATTACTAACACATCTGGTTTCTCTGTTCGTATGATATCTAGTAATTGGCTTAGAATATAATCCTGTTCTTCCGTCATATGAACACTATTAACAATCTTTCCTAGATGCCAATCGGCAGTATGCAATATTTTCATGATACTTCCCCCTTTTTTAAATATGTGTTGTTGTTTATTAAAGAAATGTTAATTGAATGTATACAGGATACGTTCTTAATTACAAGTTAAATCCAGTATCGTTTCTTTCTTAATTTTATCATGAATTTTCTTCCTAAAGTATAATGAATTCTTGATAAACAAACAAGTGTTCGTATATAATAATAACGAGGTGATCAATAGTGCATGACAGAGGGTCAATTAAATGGACATCATTAATGCTTCCAGAACATGTCGAGTTATTGAAAAGAATATGGAGTGAAGATAAAAAGGTAGTAAAGCCCTGCCTAGATGAGCAAGAACTTGAAGTATTAAACAATCAAATACTTGAGGCATATCATCAAAAACAACTTATACAGATTAAATATTTTCAGGATAATCGGCTGCTTGAAATATATGGAATGGTTAAAAAAATTGATCCATTTAATCAACTAATTTTAGTAAAAGATTCAACAAAAGTTGTAGAATCTATTCCGTTTACAACTATATATGAGGTTATTTAAGTAAATAAGGGTCTACCGCTTTATTATTAATCAGTAGACCCTCTCCAAATTATTCTTTTTCTTTTAAAAGATATTCATCCCATAACGAATCAAAAACCGATAACGCATTAGTAAATGGGCTATTCCATTCTAAATACTCACTAATCTCGTGATAGCTAGTAGACTGCTTTGGAAAATTATGATCTCCAAACATCCAATCTGCTAGTATACTTTCATCATCTGGTTTCTTTTTTCCACGATAGGTCATCATAAAATGGTAAAATGAACGCATATTAACACCTCAAAACGTAAAAATCTAACTCACGCGTATGATATTGGCTAACGAAGATTAGTTGAATTACACTTAAATCCCTGTATATCAATCATGATTTTTTAAGAATTCTCTCGTTTGCTTTTTCTTTTTACCGTCCAACTTGATAACTGAATACTAAATTCAAACAAAAGAATCAATGGGATAATTATCATAATATCAGATACGAAATCTGGTGGAGTTAAGGAAACACCAATAACAACTAGAATGAAATAAGAAACTTTCCTTGCTTTTTTCAATAGAGCTGGGTTTAAAATTCCAATCCTCGTTAGAAACATAACAACAACTGGTAATTCAAAAACAATACTTACCGGAAGTACAATATTGAAAAGTAACGTAAAGTATTGAGCAATTCCGTAAGTTTCAGTCGCACCAAGATTTTGATTAAGAGAGCTCATAAAATGTAGAACCATTGGAAATAGAATAAAAAAGCTAAAGGAAACCCCTATAAGTAATAGCAAAAGCGAGCTAGGTATATAGATAAATGTAGCTCTGGCTTCTTTAGGGGTCAAACCTGGTTTAATAAATGCCCATATTTCATAAATCAAAACCGGAAGTGTAAAAACAATAGCAACTAAAAACGAGCATTTCAAATAAATCATAAATCCATCTGTAAATGTAAATACATTCCACTCAACATCATTGGGAAACGTATAACTTTTTATGAAGTCCAAAATGATTGGTGACACAACGTAACCAATAATAAATGATAAAATAAAAACAAAAGCAATAATTAATAGTCTTTTTCTAAGTTCAGTTAAATGCTCTACAAATGACATTTCTGTATTTGTTTTGGCCATAGCAACAACGCCCTTTCAGAGTACCATAAGGATATTAAGGGGATAAGGTGGTACGTATGTAAAACAGTATCTTATTTTTAACGCAATGGATTTATGTTATAAACTAGAAACACAATACTATTGAATGTTCAAAAGTATTGTGCATGATGGTAACGTCCTTATAATGTTAATAGTTTCAAAGACAGCACATAATTGTTAAGTATCAAAAGACAGGAAAAATATATTACTTGCTGCTACTTTAATTGCCCAGCGAAACAAGTACGCAAGTTTTTTTCTATTCTTAACAGAAAAGAAGATGCAAGGTTAAGAACCTTACACCTTTCCTTAATCATTTTTTATAGTTGTTTTCATTTCATTAGTTGATTGTTCTTGATTGTTGTTATCCTCTGAAACAATATCCTTTGCAGCATTACGAAATTCACGTAAAGAACCGCCAAAGGCTTTTCCAATTTCCGGTAATTTTGAAGGACCAAAAACGACTAATGCAACAATCAAAATTAAGATTAAACCCGGGACACCAATACCACCCATGATTGTTCACTCCAAAAGATTTATTTATTATCTTTCCCTTTTGCAACATCTTTAGTATCTTTTATTTCATCCACCACATCATCCGTTAAATCCTTCGTAGAATTCTTGAATTCACGTAATGTCTGTCCAGCAGCTTTACCAATCTCTGGAAGCTTTTTCGGACCAAAAATAACTAGAGCGATAACTAGTATTAAAATTAACCCTGGAATTCCAATTTGTGCCATATTAACACCTTCTTCTATCTAATTAATGATATTATAGAGCAAAACATAAACAATTCATATGTAACCAAGAAAACTATCACAAAAAGTTCAAAAATAATAAAGATGGTTCCTTAAAGAACCACCTTTATTTTATCAGTTTATATTACATTATACAACCTTCAAGACATCCACTTAATTCGATTGTATTGGCTAAAGTAATAATCATAAGGATTTTTTTCATTCTCGATTCCTTTTTCTCGAGAAACTTCTTTCCAGTATTCTAGTGAAAAGTCTGGAAAAAACACATCTCCCTCGAATTCCTCATCAATCAAGGTTATGTACATTCGGTCAGCATGTGGCAGAATTTGTTCAAATACCCCACCACCACCAATCACAAATAATTCCTCATCTGGATATTGTTTATTCCAGTTTAATATAGTATCTACTTCATGAATTAATTCAACGCCTGATGGAAGCTCAATTTCCTTGCGGCTTAATACAACATTTCTTCTGTTAGGAAGTGCTCTACCAATAGAGTCAAATGTCTTTCTCCCCATAATTATCGTATTACCAGTAGTCATTTCTTTAAAGAACTTTAGATCATTGGGTAAATGCCAAGGCAAATCATTATTAGCACCAATGACTCGATTCCTGTCCATTGCAAAAAGTAAAGATATCATCTCATTTCCCCCTTATACTGCAATTGGAGCCTTAATAGTAGGGTGTGGATCATAGCCTATGATTTCAAAATCACTTAATTCAAAATCAAAAATAGATTCTTTTTCTTTATTTAACTGAAGCTTTGGCAAAGCGCGAATATCTCGTCCCATTTGAATGTTTACTTGATCCACATGATTAGAATAAATATGGGCATCCCCGAAAGTGTGGACAAATTCTCCAACCTGAAGACCAGTTTCATGGGCAATTAAATGTGTTAGTAGTGCATAACTAGCAATATTAAAAGGTACACCTAAGAAAACATCTGCACTACGCTGATATAGCTGACAAGAAAGCTTACCGTCAGCAACATAAAATTGGAATAAGGTATGGCAAGGTGGTAAAGCCATATTGGGAACATCTTCTGGATTCCATGCTGATACAATATGTCTACGTGAGTTGGGATTGTTACGAATATCTTCAATAACATCTTTTAATTGATCAATTGTTTCATTTTGCGATGTTTTCCATGATCGCCACTGCTTACCATATACAGAACCTAAGTCTCCAAATTTTTGAGCAAAAACATCATCTTCTAGAATGTTTTTCTTAAATATTTCCATTTGCTCTTCATATATACGTTTAAAATCCGGATCAATTTGTGAACGATTACCAAAATCTTTCATATCGGGACCCGTATATTCATCACCTTCTACCCATTGTTTAAAGGCCCATTCATTCCAAATATTATTGTTATTCTCTAGCAAGTAACGAATATTTGTATCTCCTTTAATAAACCATAGAAGCTCACTTGCTACTAAACGGAAGGGAACTCTCTTCGTTGTTAGCAGTGGAAATCCTTCTTGTAAGTTAAAACGCATTTGGTGACCAAACACGGAATATGTACCTGTATTCGTTCTATCACCACGTTCAGTGCCATTAGATAAGATGTGGTTACATAGGTTAAGGTATGCTTGTTCTCCTGTTACCATTAGGCTTCTCCCCCATTTTTTCATAGTGTTTTAATTGTATCATAATAATATTGTAATATAATCGTAATTCATAAAACCATTATAAATGCAATAAATCTAGTTAACAAGAGCCAAACTGAAAGGGGATTTTTGCTCATGTTAAATGGAACCGTTGAAAATGTAGCAAAAAATACACTTTTATATAGTTTCGTATTAAGCCAGCCATTTGCTGTATATGCTGGTGCATATCCAGTATTTGAGAATAAAACATTACTAGAGGCAGAGCAATTGGAGTATGGTGATCATGGTGAAGCAGTACGAATTTTACAATATAAATTAAATGAACTAGATTACTATGATGATAATGTTGATGGCGAACTTGGTGTTTTAACAGAACATGCTATTAAAAAGTTCCAACGCGATCACGATATAACAATTACTGGGCAAGCAGATAAAGAAACGATTGTTGCCTTAATTGAAATAGATATTAATCGCAATATTAAAAGATTAGAGAATTTATCAGATTCTGTTTATCCAGGATTACAAAGTGAAGAAGTTAAAATCATTCAAGAATCTCTACAGTACTTCGGATACTATGAAGGGGAAATTGACGGGATGTATGGACCTTTAACAAAAAAGGCTGTAGAGATTGCAGAAGAAAAACATGATATCGACTTTTTGGATCATGCTCCACAAGAATCACTTTACACCATGTATAACTCTGAAAAAGAGCAAACAGCTTCCAATGTACAAACAGAATCAACGTCTAATGTTAAGAATGTTAAAGTAAATGCAAATTATTCTAGTATGATCCAAACTGCATATGCTCAAGTTGGTACCCCTTATGTATGGGGGGGAACATCTCCAGGTGGTTTTGATTGTAGTGGATTTTTGCAATATGTATATAGTTCAAATGGTGTTACAATCCCACGAACAGTAAGTGATATCTGGAATTTCGCAGCTCCTATTGATACACTCTCCGTTGGAGATTTAGTATTCTATCAAACCTACAAACCAGGACCATCTCACGCTGGTATTTATATAGGGAATGGACAATTCATTCATGCCGGTTTAGATGGTGTGGAAGTAAGTAATATGTCCGAACCTTATTGGGAAACAAGATACTTAGGGGCGAAGCGGATTAGTGGGAGCTAAGATTAAAAATAATATTACACATACAAAACAAAAAACAAGGAACGATGAGTCACTCTTAAGTTCCTTGTTTTAAATTTTTTAAAAGGAATGCCACTTATATCCAATTATTATTCAAAAAAATCTTCTATATAATTGTGCTTCCCAATTAATTCGAATTGACTACTACTATCATTATATTCCATAATCATTATCTCTCCATGGTAACCTGAAGAATTGTCTGTATCTACAATTGCTATTCTATTTTCACCTAATGGTACTACTGTTTCTCCACCTTCTAGTGATGATGGAAAATTTGGTTGATGATAAGTTGGGTATTCAGGTGCAGGTTTTAATACAATGAAGATCAGGCAAATTAAAATACCGAGTAATATCTTACTATTATCGAATTTCATACCACAAACTCCCCCTACTAATTAGCCACTTCTAAATAGTTTCTTCCCCCTGGCTTTTAAAACATTAAGATAGTGGTAATTTCTTTGAAAAACTCTCATTATAGGAACATCGATGTAACTACCTCACTCATATTATTCCGTAAGAGACTTCATGTAGCTCTTACGAGAAGACTGCTCTTTTAAGATAATCTTGCCATACGATCAGCATTGACATCTATAAGTTTTTCTTTCCTAACTACTAAGAAAAGCAAGTAATACCCCGATATACATTACTTGCTTTATATTACTAATCCCATTCGTTAAAAAATTGTTCTAAATAGGTCTCTACAAAAGCATGTCTTTTTTCTGCCAATTGCTTTGCACCATGTGTATGTAAAGTATCCTTAAGGGTCAAAATCTTGTCATAGAAATGCTGGATGGATGTTCCTTCTTTTTTCCGATGATGATAAATTAACCGTCCCTTAGCCCCACCATACGCAAAAGTTCGAGCAATTCCAATCGCTCCAATTGCATCTATTCTATCAGCATCTTGAATAATTTTTCCTTCAAGTGTTTCAGGGACTTTCCCTTTACTAAAGGAAACATTTTCGATTGCACGATGAATATCATGAATTTGTTTTTCAGTTAAATGAATAGTTGTTAGAAACTCGTCCATCGATTCCAAGGCTTGTTTTGAATCCGAAAATAATTTATAATCACCAACATCATGGAGCCAGGCTCCAGCAGTGCAGATAAAATAATCTGCATCTTCTTCTATAGCAATTTGACTAGCTAGTTTGGCTACACGCTTTAGATGAAAAAAATCATGTCCACTTGAATCTTTACTGAAAAGTTCATGACAATATGTCCTAATAGCCTTAAGTTGTTCTATTTGTTCCATTAAAACAACCCTACAATCTTCCCAGTTTCTGTTACATCCATGTTTAATGCTGCAGGTTTTTTGGGAAGACCTGGCATTGTCATAATATCTCCTGTTAATGCCACGATAAATCCAGCTCCGATTGATGGACGGAATTCTCGTATGGTAATATTAAATCCAGTTGGCCTACCGAGTAATGCTGGATTATCCGATAAAGAATATTGTGTTTTCGCCATACACACCGGTAACTTATCCCAACCTTGCTTTTCAAAGAAAGCAAGTTGTTTTTTTGCTTTTGAGGAAAATTCAACACCTTGACCACCGTATACATTTTGTACAATTTTTTCTATCTTTGCTTCAATAGAATCATCTAGATCATATACATGCTTAAAATTCTTTTCTTTTATTTCAATGGTATGAACAATTTTTTCGGCAAGTTCGATTCCGCCTTCTCCACCTTTTGCCCATACATCCGTTAATGCAACCTCATAGTCCTTTTCCTCACACCATGCTTTAATATATTCCACTTCATTCGGTGTATCAGTAGGGAATTTATTGATAGCGATGACAAATGGTAAACCAAACTGCTCTATGGTCTCAATATGCTTTTGAAGGTTCTCCATTCCGAGTTTTAATGCATCTATATTCTCCTCGGTTAGATCATCCTTTGAAACACCACCGTTCATTTTAAGAGCACGAATGGTGGCGACAATCACAACCGCAGCTGTGTCAATATCACCAGCTCTTGTTTTAATATCAAGAAACTTCTCTGCGCCTAAGTCAGCACCAAATCCCGCTTCTGTTACAACATATTCTCCTAACTTTGCAGCTGTTTTGGTTGCGATAATACTATTACAACCATGTGCAATATTAGCAAAAGGTCCACCGTGAATAATTGCAGGCGTATTCTCAATTGTTTGTACTAGGTTTGGCTTAATTGCATCTTTAAGTAGTAAGGTTAATGCACCTTCCACTTTTAAATCCCGAACATATACAGGCTCTTCTTGATATGTATATCCAATCATTATATTAGAAATCCTAGTTTTTAAATCCTCAAGATCCTTGGATAAGCAAAGGATTGCCATTATTTCGGAAGCAACAGTAATGTTGAATCCATCTTCCCTCGGAACACCACGTAATGGCCCACCAAGTCCAACAACGATTTGTCTAAGTGCACGATCATTGACATCCATTACACGTTTAAATTCGATTCTTCGAGGATCAATGTTTAATACATTCCCTTGGTGTATATGGTTGTCAATCAATGCAGCTAGAACATTATTGGCACTTGTTATAGCATGTAGGTCGCCAGTAAAGTGTAGATTAATATCTTCCATAGGTAATACTTGTGAGTATCCCCCACCAGCAGCACCACCTTTAATTCCCATAACTGGCCCAAGTGAAGGTTCTCTTAAAGCTATTATTGCCTTTTTGCCAATTTTATTTAGTGCTTGTCCAAGACCAACTGTAACGGTTGATTTTCCTTCCCCAGCCGGTGTTGGGCTAATTGCAGTGACTAGAATGACTTTCCCATTTGGTTTATCAGCCATTTTTTTCAGTAGTTTATCGGATAATTTTGCTTTCGTATGTCCGTATGGTTCAAAATCCTCATTAGTTAAACCTAAATTCTCAGCTATTTCATTAATTGGTTTTAAAGTTGCTTGTTGTGCTATTTCAATATCTGTTTTCATTTCTCTTCTTCCCTTCCTTATTTATAGGTACTCGAAAAATTGTACATGATACATAAATCAATATAAAATAAACATACTAAGATTATACAATGAATGTCTGTATATTAACAGATACATTGGATGATTCTGCATATTTCACAATATGAAACTTGACTGTATATTTAAAATAAGCTATAGTTGACACAAGCAAAGAAGATTTATGGATCATTAAGAAATGGTGGCTTCGATATGAAAGAAGTGGGTTACGTATGATCCAATCTTTCTGTCTGAGCTGCCTTTTTTGATACTCATTTTTCTGATTTGTATTAACACGTTTTACGTGAAGTTTTTAGGAGGATTAATTTACATGGAAAACGGAGTAGTAAAATGGTTTAACGCAGAAAAAGGTTATGGTTTTATTTCTGTTGAAGGTGGAAACGATGTGTTTGTACACTATTCAGCAATTCAAGGCGAGGGTTTTAAATCTTTAGAAGAAGGCCAAGAAGTAACTTTTGATATCGTCGAAGGTGAACGTGGTCCACAAGCATCTAATGTAGTCAAAAAATAAAAAACATATATGTAGAACGGTAATCGCAACTGATTACCGTTTTTTTTGATATATTAACGTATTATCTTTCCACTTTCATGCGAGAACTTACATATTCACTGTTATATTTTTGGTATGGAAGCCAAAGCCTTTTCTTCCGCTGGTATCCGAATTCTAAGTAGAATAATATGCAATATAGGAAATAAGATCGCGGAAAAATAAGCACCAAATAACATCGGAATAATGAACAATTCAACTGCAACAATAATATAGTTAGGATGTTTAACATACTTATAAGGACCCTTTTTAATAAGCGCAACCCGTGGTAGAACGATAATTTTTGTATTCCAAAACCGACCTAAGGAATAGATACACCAAAATCGTGCAAGTTGAGCAGCCACAAATACTACAAAGTATAAATAATTAAAACCAACATCTAACGTATTACCTTTCATAAACACCTCAACAATTACACATAAGAAGAACAACGTATGCAAATATATAAACCATTTATAATGTTCTCCTCCTGCTTCTATGCCTCCTCTTTCCTTCATCCATTTTTCGTTATTTTTTGCAATGACAAGTTCCACAAGTCTTTGACCGATGATAAATATAATCAAAATCCAAGCCCACAGTTCCATTATTCATCCCACTCCAGTAATAATATTTCCGAACTAAAACCTGGTCCCAATGCGGTTATAACTCCTTTAGTTCCTAATTTCATATCTTTTTCTAACCATTTAAACAAGACATACTGAACAGTTGCTGATGACATATTCCCATGGTCACGAAGTATTTCAGCAGAATAATGTAGCTTTTCCGTTGAAATATGTAAAGCTTCCACCATAGCGTCTAATACTTTTTTTCCTCCAGGATGAGAAATGAATGCATCAATTATATCTATACTCAACCCCTCTTGTTGCAGAAACTTTTGCATATGATTTTTCCAAATAGTGTGGACTAAAGCAGGTATGCTTTTTGAGAATATCACTTCAAAACCAGTATTAATAATCTTCCAACCCATTACATTTGTACTATCCTTTTCCGTATATGAACTGTAGCTTTTAATTAATGGTAACGGCTTTATTAAAGACTTCCTATATATAGATTCTTCCCCAATAAGTAATAATGCGCTCACACCATCTCCAAACAATGCAGTCCCAATCAAGTTACTTTTCTTTTGGTCTCCTTTTTGAAAAGTTAAACTACAAATTTCACAATTAATTAGTATGGCTACTTTAGTTGGATTTGCTTTTAACCAATTGTATACACGAGATAAGCCAATTGCCCCACCCGCACATCCAAGTCCCCAAAGTGGCATTCTTTCAACATTCTCACGAAAAGGTCGTTCATTTATTAAATAGGTATCTATAGATGGTGTCGATATACCTGTACTAGATACAAATGCAAGTAAGTCTATATCTTCATATGTTACCTCTTCAGAAAGGAAGGTATTTTTTAAACATTCATCCATCGCATTCAATGTGTAATGGATTGCATTCTGATGATATAAGTCATTCCTTTCTTCAAAGCTATGTTCCACTAAAAACCAGTCCTGTGGTACAACAAATTGTCTTTTCTCAATTGCTGCATTATCAAATACAGGCAACAACCGTGATACTTCTCTTTCTGAATAACTAAATATATTTTGTACTAAATCTTTGATTCTATTTTGCTCTATTTCATATATTGGAATTCCTTTTCCAACTGAACATATAATTGCCATTTTCTCACCTATATAATATTTATTTTAGCTTTAGTTTGTGGACGTTTTCATAATTTATTACTATTTTTTACATATTTCTGCCACAAATAAAATAACCATTTTCCGTTCAAAGCCAGCTATTTCAATACTTACAGCCTACTATTGAACAAAAAATGAACGTTTGGTTTTATGTGTTTTTCCCACTGGTAATTTGTGTATTATGAAGTTGAACCAACAATTACACAGAAAAGGGAGGATCTCTAATGCGAAAACAAGAAGTTAAAAAAGCATCTGAGAAAGATAAGCCCGATTTAAAAGGAACTTTTGTTTCTGTAATGCTTTTAGGCGTCTTTATCATTATTACTTGGTTTGGCGCATTTGCATTATTTATTTCAAGGTAAGTTCAACTAAAAGGAGCGTGAAGAAACTATGCATTTGCATAAGTATGAAAAAATTTGGTTAATATTTGGTACTGGTTCATTGGTCGTATTTCTACTTATTGTCGGTTATGGAGCTTTTTGGCAAGGTACCCACCCTCAAAGTCATGGGGTTACAATCGATACGAACAATATTGAATCTAATGAAGCTTTTAAACCAGAAAATTTAGGGTTAACAAAAGTAGAAGAGGATAAATACATTGTCAACATCGCAGCTAGTGCCTTTTTCTATGACCTTGGTAAGGATGAAGATGGTAAATCCGTAAAAACCATCCGTATTCCAAAGGGCTCTACAGTATTATGGCAAGCAGCTACAAAAGATGTCGTTCACGGATTTCATGTTGCTGGGACTAATGTCAACATGATGGTTGAACCAGGTTATGTAAGTAGCATTGAAACGGTAATGGATAAGCCTGGTACTTATACAATTGTTTGTAACGAGTATTGTGGAATTGGGCATCACATGATGTATGCCACAGTGGAGGTGTATGAATAATGCAATTAGCCAAAAAAGAGACAGTATCAAAAACATCCGTTCAAGCATTACCCATTTCTAAACCTGAATCTAGACTTTATATGTCATTTATTTCTGTTGCATTTATTTCTTTACTAATAGGTGGATTAATGGGTTTACTTCAAGTACTAGTTCGTTCCGGTACGTTTACCTTACCAGCAGGGATTGATTATTATCAAGTTCTTACTGTCCACGGTGTTATTTTAGGTCTCGTATTGACTACTTATTTTATTATTGGTTTCCATTTCTCCTTAATGGGAAAAACTGTTGGTATTTCGTTAAAACAACGTAAAGTAGCTTGGATTGCATTCTGGATTATGGTAATTGGTACAGTCATGACTGCTGTAACAATTCTGTATGGTGAAGCAAGTGTACTCTATACATTTTATGCCCCACTGAGAGCTCATCCAGCATTTTACATTGGTTTAGCATTAGTTATCGTTGGTAGCTGGGTTGCTGGATTTGTTAACTGGCATCAATTAAAAGTATGGAAAAAAGCACATCCTGGTGAAAAATCACCTCTATTAGCATTTATGGTTACTATTAATACGGTAATGTGGTTTATTGCTTCATTAGGAGTTGCTGTAGCAGTTTTAATTCAATTTATACCTTGGTCACTTGGTTATGCAGAAACAATCAATGTATTATTAAGTAGAACATTATTCTGGTATTTTGGGCATCCACTAGTTTATTTCTGGTTATTACCTGCTTATATGGCGTGGTACGCAATTATTCCGAAAATAATTGGTGGAAAACTATTTAGTGATTCCCTAGCTAGAATGTCATTTGTATTATTCTTATTCTTCTCCATTCCAGTCGGATTTCACCATCAATTAACAGAACCAGGTATTGATCCTACTTGGAAGTTTATTCAAGTTACATTAACAATGATGGTTGTCATTCCAAGTTTAATGACTGCATTCTCTTTGTTTGCAACATTCGAAATAACTGGTCGTCGTAAAGGTGCCAAAGGATTATTTGGATGGTTTAAGAAGTTACCATGGAAAGATGTTCGTTTCCTAGCACCATTTATCGGTATGTTAGCATTTATTCCTGGAGGTGCTGGTGGTATCATTAACGCTTCCCACCAAATGAACTCGTTAATTCACAATACAATTTGGGTTACTGGACATTTCCACTTAACAGTAGCAACAACTGTTATGCTGACTTTCTTTGGAATTAGTTATTGGTTGATTCCACACTTAAGAGGTAGAAAATTAACACCTCAAATTAACCGTTTAGGCATTATTCAAGCTATCATTTGGACAGTCGGTATGACTATCATGTCTGGTGCAATGCATATCCAAGGCTTGCTAGGAGCACCAAGACGTTCTTCATACTCTGAGTATGGCGGCGGTGAGCAAGTTACAGAATGGATTGGCTACCAAATGGCACAAGCTATCGGTGGAACTATTCTATTTATCGGTATCCTACTAATGGTCTACATCTTCATTAAATTAACATTCTTCGCTCCAAAAGGTGTGGAAGAATTTCCAATTGCTGAGGAAGAAGAAGATGCCGAAGCAACACCTGCTTGGTTTGAAAATTGGAAATTATGGATTGGTATTACAATTGCTTTAATCTTAGTTGCTTATACTGTTCCAGTTATTGATATTATTCAACATTCACCTACAGGATCTGTTCCTTTTGACTTTCCTATAGGTAGATAAACAATAAACAAGGAGTGACCGAATATGGCCACTCCTTGTTTATTGTTAAAATATCTGAAATGTTATTGTTACATTATTTGTATAGACTGTGCGGTAACTACTACATATTGCCGTTCGAATTTAATGAATGGAGTAGATGAACTGCTATACTACCGCTCCGGCAGAATACTCCGCTTTCCACGGGCACGGCCTCAGCCTCCTCGCGGAAAGTTCACCGCTGCGGGGTCTTCGGACACGTGCTATTCCCGTAGGAGTCTCCGTATTCTGCCTGCGCTAGTTTGGGTTTTCTTTTTATTACTTGTATTCGAACATATTTATCAGTAGTTAATTTTAATAATTTCTGATTCACTACACTAGCTCTGGAAATACACGGAGACTTCTATGGGAGGACAGGCATAGGTGAGACCCCGCAACGCGAAGCGCGAGGAGGCTCAACAGCCGCCCATGGAAAGCGCAGTGTATTTCCGGAGCGGGTTTGATGCACTACCAAAGATAATTAGTTACCACACAGTTTCCTTCAACGCGAAAGAAAAATAGCTGGCTTTACGAATATTTAGAATTGGTATATATCTTGATATTTTGTTGTTAAATATTTAACTAAGTAATCTGGGTTTAGTCCTTCTCCTGTTACATCATGTAAGATATCAAGAGGCTTTTTCATTTTTCCATATTGATGAATATTGTCTGTCATCCAGTTGCGAATTGAGGAAAAGTCTCCGGATCTAATTACTTTTTCAATATCCACTTTTTCACGCATTTTGTGTTCGAATTGTGCTGCATACATATACCCTAAAGCATACGAAGGAAAATAACCGAAATCTCCTCCAGCCCAGTGGATATCTTGCAAAACGCCTTCCCTATCGGATGTAGGTTTTATACCAAGGTATTCCCCCATTTTCTCATTCCATAGATGAGGTAAGTCTTTCACTTCAATTTCACTATTGATTAGTGCTTTTTCAAGTTCATATCGAACCATAATATGAAGCGGATAAGTTAATTCGTCTGCTTCAATTCGGATAAATGATGGTTTTACTTCGTTTACTGCATGATAAAAATCCTGTAGTGGTATTTTGTTAAAATGGCTTGGTGCATATTTCTTAAATAAATCATAATGTGATTCCCAGAAAATTTTATTTCTACCTAAAAAGTTCTCCCAGAATAAGGATTGAGATTCATGTATTCCCATTGATGTACCACTTGCTAAAGGTGTTCCTTCTAACTTTTTATCAATGTTTTGTTCGTAAAGTGCATGTCCAGCTTCATGAATGATACCAAATACTGCCATACGGAAGTCCTGTTCATCATAACGTGTTGTAATCCGCACATCATTTAAATTTACTGTAATTTCAAAAGGATGAATGGTGTCGTCTAACCGACCAGCATCCCAGTCATAACCCATACGATTTAAAATATCTACCGATAGAGCCTTTTGACTGTCTTTTGGAAAATATGTACTTAACAGAGTAGTATCAGGTCTTACTGAACTTGCCTCAATTTTTTCCAGTAATGCAGTTAGTGATTTACGTACTTTTGGAAATACTTCGTCTAATGTCTTGACTGTTACTCCTGGTTCATAATTATTAAGTAATGCATCATAAATATTTTCTTTATATCCCCAGTAATTGGCAAACTTTTTGTTATAGTCCACCAGCTTTTCTAAATATGGTTGAAACATAGCAAAGTCCGCTTTCTCCCTAGCTTCCTGCCATACTGCTTCACCTTTAGACTGTAACATGACATATTCTTTGAATTCTACTTCAGGAATTTTTCTGTTTTTTTCATAGGTCTCTTCACACTCTAATACTGACTTTTGGATAACTTCATCCTGTGTTTGACCTTTTAATTCATCAATAAATCCCTTTATTTCATTTGATACTTGCATTTGATGTAGTTTTTGAGAAAGGTATCCTACTACCTCTGATCGTTGTTCTACACCTTTCTTAGGAATCTTCGTGCGTAAATCCCATTGAATTAATGTGATTGCTTCACGTAAAGCATTTTGTTCTTTCAAATATTCTAAGAAAGCTTTTTCTGTTTTTGCCAAACTCATGCTTATTCTCCCCTTATTTTCTTGCCAAAATATTGATAATAATCAACTTTTATAAACCCATTGAATAACTTTCTCTTTTTAGTGGCGGTTTGTCCATAATACTTTTCGAAAGCTTCGTAGGCTGTTAATGCATAAACACTCCATGACGGATGGTTCTTCATTACATGACCAAAATCTTTGTAGATAGCTTCTACTGCTTCCTCATCACCAATACGTTGACCATAGGGTGGGTTTGCGATGATATAGCCATTATCTTTTTTAATAGATAAATCCTTTACTTGCATTTGCTTCCACGTAATTAACTCACCAAGTCCTGCTTCTAAGCTATTACCTTTAGCAATGTCTATCATTTTATGGTCAATGTCACTACCAATAATCTCAATTTTTTGATCATAGTTTGCTAAGTCTTCAGCCTCTTGAAATGCATCATCCCAATGTTTGGAACGAATAAAGCTCCAATCCTCCGAGTCAAATTCACGATTAAATCCTGGAGCGATATTTTGTCCGATTAATGCAGCTTCGATTGGAATAGTTCCAGAACCACAGAACGGATCTACTAGCGTGTATTCAGGTTTCCAATTGGTTAGTAATACTAATGCTGCAGCCATTGTCTCTTTAAGTGGGGCTTCCCCCTGTCCTACACGATAACCTCTTTTATGTAGTCCCACACCTGATGTGTCAATCGTAAGTAAGGCAATATCCTTTAATAGTGATACTTCTATCTTGTACATGGCACCTGTTTCAGGCATTTTTGAAACCATACCGTATTTCCTCTTTAAACGCTCAGCTATTGCCTTTTTTACAATCTTTTGACAGTCAGGAACACTGTATAATGTCGATTTAACTGATTTTCCAGATACAGGAAACTGGCCATCCTCACTAACATAATGCTCCCACGGAAGAGCTTTTGTTCCTTCAAAAAGCTCATCGAACGTTGTTGCCTTAAATTCGCCAACAACTAATCTTACGCGGTCTGCTGTTCTTAACCATAAATTACATCTAGGTATTGCTGATACTGGTGCTTCAAATATTACTTTACCATTATCAACTTGAACCTCATATCCAAGGTTTCTTACTTCATCAGCGACGACAGCTTCTAATCCCATCGCGGCAGTTGCAATTAATTTAATATGTTTTGACATGAAAAAAGTCCCTTCAGCTTTGATTGTACAATAAAAATAGTTTACCACACTTTAGCGATAATACTTAGAAAAACAAACACATTCGCTCTGTTCTTTGCGGATGTGTTTGTTTTTCTATACTTGTGGAAAGTTTTAAAGCTTTTCAACAAAATAAAATAACCTTTCTGCATTTAAATACAGAAAGGTTGTTTATTCGTATATTGGACCTCTGAATACTCGATAAGCCATGTTCTGTACCATTGTACTCCAAACGGTGGTCAGCCTCGTACCCAGGTTGTAATCATCTATCTACAGGTAAATTACCTGTCCCTTGTTCGGTTCTAGTTCCCTACTAAAGGATGCCCCTACCATAATTTGGGTTGCTCACTCGCGGGGTTTACCTCGTTCCACCTAAAATGTTTCCATTTTAGCTCCGTCACTGTGGCACTTTCAAGGATAGAATTCCATATCCAAAAAGGACTTAGGAACTTCACCTGCCGTTAGCCCTTAAGACTACCTTGACTTATGAATTCGTCAAGCACGAACACTACAAACATCTCAGTCTGTGTGAGCATGGACTTTCCTCTGCAGTGTATGCAGCGATTACATGAGTATTCAATTCCTAACATCCATTATAACATAACTAGTCTAAATTTACATTGTAAAATATTAGTATTATGAATCTGCATTTGCATATTTACTTCCAAATACAGCCTTTTCTAAATTAGAGAGCCGCTTCAATACGTCATAATTAACCTGTTGTGGCATTGGATTAGAAGATCTTGTTCTTCCTTGGCTCTCGCTTGACTTTTTAAGTTTTGCAATCTCTTGCTTTAAGCGATCAATTTCTTGGCCAAATGCCTCATAGTCTTGAATGACAATATCTAAAAATTCATCAACTTCTTCTTGATTATACCCTCTCATTGCCGTTTTAAAATCTTTTTCAAGAATCTCTTTACTACCTAATTGAATTCGATTATTCATCATTTTCTTCACCCCATATAATTCTATTTCATTTTATTTTCTTGATGTCCTAAGTTTAATATGAAACAAGTTAATTTACTATATGTACATCATCCATTTTTTATTATAGCAAAAAAGTAAGGAGCTGGACAATCCGCTCCTTACTTATTATTATCACTTATTTTTCCATATCCGATTTTTGAAATGAAAATGGGAGTAATTCTTCCATTCTAACTGTCATTGTATTGTCATTTAAATTTGTTAAATGTATATTCATTTTAGAATCAAAAAACTCACTCATTACTTGGCGACAAGACCCACATGGTGGAACAGGACGTTCTGTATCTGCAACGACAGCTAGTTCTATAAATTCTGTTTCACCTTCTGAAATTGCTTTAAAAATTGCTACCCTTTCCGCACATAATGATACAGGGTATGCCGCATTCTCAATGTTGCAACCTGTATATATTTTCCCTGACTTCGTTAATAACGCAGCACCTACTTTAAATTTTGAATATGGAACATAAGCTTGTTCTCTTATTTCGATTGCTTTATTAATGAGCTCCTGATTAGACATAAGCCTTTCCCCCTATCGATGTTTGGAAGCAAATTATATTAAAAATAGTCAGAATTGTAAAGCTTGAACACTTATTCTAAAGCTCTTATTAATTGATCAAAAACATATTGAACAGATTGATTTAATTCCATATAGCGCCTTCTTCTAACATCAATATAATAACTATGCATTAGTAGTAGTTCCATATTTTCTCTGGTAGAAACAATTTGATTCGGATGTACACTTATCTTACTCTCTTTTATTATCTTTAATGCAAGTTCTTCCCATTTTGAAAGTAACTCATAGATTGGCGAAGTTTTTTCCTTTACCATTTCGAAATATTCTTTATCACGACGATCCTCTGGGGGATTATTTTGCTCAAAACGGTCTTTAAGTTGTTGCAAATATTCTTTTAATTGATTTGTATATTCAATAAGTAACATCGTAACGCCTCTATTCATCCTATATATAGTTATATATTATCATGTTAAGATGATTTAGGCATTTATTCACACTTATACTATAGTACCCCAAATACATTAGGGAATTTAATCATTTAAGGTATTAATTGTTTCAACTAGTTGCTGGATTTCTCTATTTTGTTTTCTATATAGTTCTTGAATATAGTTATCTACTTTTATAGTTAGTTTTTGTTCGGCAATACGTGCGATATCATTGAGTTTGTATAGAGCTTCTTCAAAATCTTTACGATATACTCCATGACTATCTTTTTCCTTCAATAATGCAAGTCCCATAATAACTCACCCCAATTAAGTAATGTTATTCTATATTTCTTCATACAAAGTTATATGTCCTTCATGTTCGACAAAACTAGTGTTTAAACTCATTATTTTTCAAGTTTTAGACAAACTAAAAGTAAAGGAGGTCTACAAGATGAAAGACAAACAGAAGAACAAACAAAAAGAAGTATTAAATGGTAAAACTCTTAAAGATGGAGATAAGAAATTAAACGGTCCAAACCGACCTTCTACTTGAGTAAAAAGGATGCCATAGGTAAAGTTTCCCTCCTGGCATCCTTTTTTATTTTTTAATAGTAAATATTCTAGTGTAAGATACTTTTCACATGATGATACGCATATAAAAGGTTACGCTTACGATAAAATGATTCCCCTATTTCCTTTACTTCACCATCAAATGGATAAAACCACTGCTTCTTCATACCCCCGAATTTATACCAATCTAAACGAATAGTATCTTGATGGTCTATTATTGGATAGACCGTCCGTAACATTGGACCTTTAGGGAAATCAATGGGTAATATTTTTTCATAATCTTTTCTAGAACCCGTATGTTCTACCTTAAGAATAAATTCCATTAAGGTTGGGTATATATCAGAGTGGAATATTTGCTTAGCGAGATTTTTACCTAATGTTATGCGATTTGTTATATTCGTGAATCCGTGTACAAAGGAACCATATAACCTTCCTGTACTAGTGGGAAGAAGAACAGCGTTTAACATCAAACTATTTTGTATTAAGTATGAGAAACTAAAAAATACTTTCTTCTTAAAATATGGTTGTGAAATGACAGGACGCTGGATTACATTTTGTTCATTAATAATTAATGCAATCATAAGTCGCTCCCTATCTTTTGATTTAATAAAAATCTCCCATTCTTTCTTCATAAAAGCTGAGACATGGAATTTATCTAATAAATCAAGCAAAAGCACACCATTATTAAGATATAATTCATAAAGTAATAATTGTGGATATGCGTCAGAAAAAATAAGCCAATTAGCTCGTTCGTATAACATAAATAACTGTCTACGTTCAATATCACTAAGCAGTTTTTTATAAGAAGGTAAATATAAGTCTGTCATATTCCAACCAGCATTGCGAGAAACAATACTTGCGACTATTGCCCACTTAATTTCTGGGTACTTCATAAAAAAATGTTGGTAAGCTTTCGTTCTAGAAATGTTATCAATATTATACTTCCTAGTTTTATTTATTATATAATAGAGATAGTCCTGTTCTTGCCAGTTTATATTCATAAAGAATTCCTACCTTACATTTGTGATTATTTTATAATTTTTACCTTTAAAGTAACACTGTAGGCGTTTTTTCTGATATGATACTGATTATGCTAGGAGGCATTGTATGAATTATCCTAACGGAAAACGGTCGCTGACTATCAACAATAAGCTGACAAATCAATCTTTTTCAAATCGTGGTATGACCTTAGAGGAAGATATTAACCAGACGAACCAGTATTACTTAGATACAGATCATGCTCTTATTCACAAAAAACCAACACCGATTCAAATTGTAAAAGTAAATTACCCAAAGCGAAGTGCTGCTGTTATAACGGAAGCATATTTCAAACAAGCTTCCACCACTGATTATAATGGACTCTATCGTAATCGGTATATAGACTTTGAGGCTAAGGAAACAAAGAATAAAACATCCTTTCCTTTAGCCAACATTCATGAGCACCAGATAACTCATATGGAAGCTGTCATAAAACATGGTGGTATTTGCTTTATGATTATCCGATTTGCTATTCATAATGAGACATATTATGTGGAAGCGGAAAAATTGTTTCCCTATTGGTATGAAAAGGCAGCGGATGGTAGAAAATCAATACCATACGATCATATTAAGCAAATAGGATATTTAATACCTTTTAAATATCAAACTAGAGTAGACTATCTATCCATTATTGATCAACTTTATTTTAAGCAGGAAGAAAAGTAGAACAAATACTTTTACCTGCATGGAACTAGGAAATACGGATAAAATTCATTCCGTAAGCCAAGTTTACTAAGATTGGAGGTAGTGAGAAATGGCAGAAAATCGCCAAACTCGCACTGCGCGAAGAAAACAAAAAAAATCAAAAAAGAAACCTATGTGGAAAAAAATATTTTTAGGCCTAGTATTATTTTTACTTGTTATCGGTTTAGGAGTAGCTGGACTATTCACCTATTATATTGCCACGGCTCCAGATATTGATGCATCCTTATTATCCGATCCTTACTCTTCAAAATTTTATGATATAGATGGAGATATTTTTGCTGACCTTGGTGATGCAAAACGGACAAAGATTGAATACGGAGATCTTCCTGATGTGTTAATTGATGCAGTTATCGCGACCGAAGATGCAAGGTTTTTCAAACATCCAGGAATTGATATAAGACGCATCGGCGGAGCTATAATTGGTAATATTCGGAACGGTTTTGGCTCTGAAGGAGCAAGTACCATTACCCAGCAGTTAGTAGAAAAATCCTTCCTAACTAATGAAAAGAAAATGAAGGTAAAGGTTCAAGAACAATGGCTCGCGCTTCAATTAGAGAGGGATTATTCGAAAGAACAAATCTTAGAGATGTACCTAAATAAAATTTATTACGGTGCAGGTGCACACGGTGTTGCTAAGGCAGCAGAAACGTATTTTGGGAAAACTGATTTACATGATCTAACATTGCCAGAGGCCGCAATCTTAGCGGGATTACCACAACGTCCATCTGCTTATGATCCGTTTAAAAACCCGGATTTAACAAAGGGTAGAATGGAAACTGTTTTAAAATTAATGGTTCGTCATGATAAAATAACCCAAGAACAAGCGGATGAAGCTCTGAAAGTTGATATTACTTCATTACTAGTAGAAGATCGTCCTGAATCAACTCCATATGATGCGTTCATACAACAAGTTGAGAAAGAAGTAGAAGCCAAATTAGATGGTGCAGACATTTATTCGGATGGGTTGAAGATCTACACTACCTTAGATAAGAACGCACAAGATTATGTCGAGCTTTTATTGTCTGACTCAGAAAATAATCCGGTTAATTTCCCTAACGAAGATTTACATGCTGGACTTGTTGTTCTTGATACCAAATCTGGTGCAATAAGGGCTATTGGTGGAGATAGAAACTATCAAAATGGATGGAATTATGCTATTCAGGGTGGTAGCCAAGCTGGATCAGCGTTTAAACCAATTGTTGCTTATGGCCCAGCTATTGAATACAATAAAATGTCCACTTATCATCAAATAAATGATGATAAACCATTTGAAATCGCTGGTACTGATCAAGCAGTCCGTAATTGGAATAGAAAATATCAAGGTTGGATGACTTCCCGATATGCACTTCAAGAATCACTTAACGTACCAGCAGTTAAAACATTATTAGAAGTTGGTTATGAAAACTCACAGAAATTTGCAAACAACTTAGGTATTGAGTTTGCTAATGGGAAACCAGAGTTAACGGATGCAATTGGTGGTCACGAAACAAACGTAAACCCACTCCAACTTGCTAGTGCGTATCAACCTTTTGGAAATGAAGGAATGCGTTATGAAGCATATTCAGTTACAAAAGTGGAATTTCCAGACGGTCGGACAGTCGATCTTACACCACAACCAGAGTCTGCAATGTCGGATTATACAGCCTATATGATGTCGGACATGTTAAAAACCGCATTATCACAAGGTTCTTCTGGTGGCCCAGCTCGAATTTCTGGTTTACCTGTTGCAGCAAAAACAGGAACAACTAACTTGAAAGATGTCGAAGGTTCGAAAGACTCATGGATTGCTGGATATACGACAAATTATACAACTGCGATTTGGGTCGGTTATGATGAAGGCAAGCGAACAATGAATGATGAAAAATATATGGCCCATTCTCTCTTTAAGCAGCTTATGACCAAATTACATGAGGGAATTGAAACTCCCGATTTTAAAAGACCTGATACTGTAGTGGAAGTAGCGGTAGAAAAAGGTTCCAATCCTGCGGCCTTGCCGAGTGAATTTACTCCTAAGTCTGAAATCGTAACGGAACTATTTGTAAAAGGTACAGAACCAACAAAGACATCGGAGAAATACGATAAAATAGATCCAGTAAAAGACTTAAAAGCTAAATATAATAAGGAAAATAAATCAATACTCGTAAATTGGAAGTATGATTCCGAAGATGATGTTAATTTCGAAGTTTCCTCTAGTGTCGATGGTGGTCAAATGCAAGTCCTCTCTTCTACTGCTGATAAGGAAATGGAGATTACGGAAGTATCACCTGGATCTGAATATACTATTCAGGTAGTTGTTATTAGCAACGAGGATGAGGAAAATCGTAGTGAACCACAAACAGTTTCCATTAAGGTAGATGAGGAAGAAGAGGAAGAAGAAAATTCTCCTATCAACCCTGTTGATGGTTTGACTGCTGTATTTGACCAGAATAAGTCTATCATTGATGTTTCATGGGATTATAATGGACCTCCTGCTTCTTTTGAAGTTGTCGTTGAAGGTCCACAAGGTGGTACACAACATGTTCAATCTAAAGGTATTGAAATTAATGGTAACTTTGAAGCTGGGCAAGTATATACCATCCATGTAACGGCTGTTGGCCAACAAGGTGGTAATGAAGGTTCTCGCTCAGAAACGAGAAGTACCTCAGTTGAAATACCCGGAGTAGTAAGTACTGAACCAGATCCGGGAGATGAGGAAGAATCAACTGATCCTGGTATACCAGGAGATGAAGAAGAAGAATAAATCTATAAAAAAAAGAAATCCGAACTATATTTCAAAATAATCTTTTGAATTAGTTCGGATTTTTTATTTTGACTTGTGAATATACTTGATAGTTAATTATAAACAGTGCGGTAACTAATTGTAGCGCATCATACCAGCTCCGTGTATTTCCGGAGCTGGTTAAGTGGAACAGAAATTATTGAAATCAATTTGTTGAAAATACATTTCAAAACAATACTCAAAAAAGAAAACCAATACAAGCGTAGGCAGAATACGGAGACTCCTCGTTACCGCACATTTTCTATCGACTACGCATTTACTGTTTCTTGTTTTTTCATACGTTTCTGTCCTTCCCTACATACTTCAAGTAGTGGGCATTCTGGGCAATTTGGATTTCGCGCTTTACAATGATAACGTCCAAAAAAGATTAACCGATGGTGTGTAACACTCCACTCTTCCCTTGGAACTTTTCGCATTAAGGTTTCTTCCACTTCAACAACAGAATCTTTCCATCGACAAATCCCAAGTCTTTTCGATACACGTTCCACATGTGTATCAACTGCAATAGCGGGTTCACCAAAAGCAACTGAAGCAACAACATTTGCCGTCTTTCTTCCCACCCCAGCTAATTTTACTAATTCCTCTTTAGAGCTCGGTACATCTCCATTGTACTCGTCAATAAGTACCCTACATAGTTTTTGAATGTTTTTAGCTTTATTCCGGTATAATCCGATTGACTTGATATCATATTGGAGTTCTTCAAGGCTAACTGCTAAATAATCTTCTGGAGTCTTATATTTTTTAAACAAGTCCTTTGTAACTTTATTTACTAATGCATCAGTACATTGTGCAGATAATAAAACTGCAATGACAAGTTCAAATGGATTATCATGAACTAATTCACAATCTGCATCAGGAAACATCTCCCCAATTTCATCAAGACAAAATCTAATTTGTTTCTTATTTAACATTAGTCCTCTCCCTCTAGCCAATTATAATAAAATGATGTATCTCTCTTTTTATTAGTATTGCTTATTTGTTTAGTTGCCTGATTATCATGAAATCTCTTGGAAGCAAGCCGAGCTTGTTCAACAGTATGAATCCCCTTCTTCTTCCATTCTCTTAATATGCGGTCCATATATTTAAAATTTAATTTGGCCATCAATACTGATTCACGGAGTGCAGCTTTTATTAATGCTGGAGAAATTTGATCTTCGTCTAGCCATACATTTACCGTTTCAATCTCAAAAGGTGATAATGGTCTTCCAAATTCCTGTTCAAACAAAATAAATAGTGTACCATCTTCTGTTTCTTTTCTTATTTCTACAACTGGTTGAAAAAGTTTCTCCCATAATGGTTCAAGCGAATACGCTTCACTTAATTGATGTTGGCTATTTTCTGTCCTTTCAATTTTTAACAGGTTTTTTTGAATTAACTTTCTAAGAATTACAGAACATTCTTTCTCATCAATTGTTAGGACAGCAGTTAGCTCTTCCAACGTTGGAAAACTATTGCCCTTGGAAATCGAACGATGTATCAGTATTACTGTCATTAATTCTATTTCATTAAGACCAAGAGATTTATAGGAAATTAATAATTCATTGGGTATAATTATTTGATTGTATAAAACATCTTGAAATGATAGTTGTTTTTTCATATTGTGTGCACCTCCTATCTAGTATAGCATGATTACGACTTATTTCTATTATATTCGACTATATAATAAGGCTGTCTCAATATATATTATGAGACAGCCTTAAATCAATTCTTATTATGGATATAAACGATTTAACAATCTTGGGAATGGGATGGTTTCCCGAACGTGTTCAACACCAGATATCCACGCTACTGTACGTTCTAGGCCAAGACCAAAACCGGAGTGTGGAACACTTCCATATTGACTTAGTTCTAGATACCACTTATAAGCAGGTCCAGTAAGCCCATGTTCTTCATAGCGTTGTTTCATTAAATCTAAGTCATCAATTCTTTGTGATCCACCTATAATCTCACCATAACCTTCAGGTGCAATTAAATCTGCACAAAGAACAACATCATCTCTGTTTGGATCTGGCTTCATGTAGAATGCTTTAATGTCTTTAGGCCAGTTGGTAATAAATACTGGCATATCAAAGTCTTCAGCAATTGCAGTTTCATGTGGAGCACCAAAGTCCTCGCCCCATTCGATATCTGTAAATCCTTTTTCTTTTAATAAGGCAATCGCATCATCATAAGAAATTCTCGGGAATGGTGCTTTTACTTTTTCAAGTTTAGCAGTATCCCTATCCAATACACCAAGCTCTAGCTTACAATTTTTAAGTACCGATTGAACAACATGACTTACATAATTCTCTTGTATTTCTAAGCTTTCTGCATGTTCTACAAATGCCATTTCCGGTTCAATCATCCAAAACTCAATTAAATGTCTTCGTGTTTTAGATTTTTCAGCACGGAACGTTGGACCAAATGAAAATACTTTACCAAACGCCATCGCTGCCGCTTCCATATATAATTGTCCACTTTGTGATAGATATGCATCTTCATCGAAATACTTTGTATGGAAAAGTTCTGTTGTCCCCTCTGCAGATGATCCTGTTAAAATAGGTGGGTCAATTTTCACGTATCCATTGTCATTGAAGAACTCGTATGTTGCACGGATAATTTCATTTCTAATTTTCATAACCGCATGCTGTTTCTTAGAACGCAACCATAGATGACGATGATCCATTAAAAATTCTGTTCCGTGATCTTTAGGAGTGATTGGATAATCAACCGCTTCATGAATTAGTTCAATACTTTCTACTTGCATTTCAAAACCAAATGGTGAGCGTGAATCTTCTACAATAGTACCTGTAACATACACTGAAGATTCCTGAGACATATTTTTTGCTAATTGGAATGTCTCTTCACTAACCTCACTCTTCACTACTACTCCTTGTATAAAGCCTGTTCCATCCCGTAATTGTAAAAAGGCAATTTTTCCACTTGAACGTTTATTTGCGAGCCATGCTCCGATAGTTACTTTTTCACCTAAAGACTTAGGTACTTGTGCAATTGTTGTTTTCAACGATATAACCTCCATTAGTAAATAATTTACTTCGTTAGTACAATTTCTATTTCGTATTATTTTCTACAAAGCGAAGGATACGGCTAGCAGCTTCAACTAATTGTTCTTTTGAAATAGCGTAGGACAAACGAATATAATCAGGTGTTCCAAAGCCAGAACCCGGAACAACTGCAACCTTTTCTTCTTCCAATAATGCTTGAACCCAATCATCAACAGAATTAAAGCCATTAAGGCTAGCAGTTTCTTTTACATTTGGAAACAGATAAAAAGCTCCCTGTGGCTTCTTACATGTTACACCTGGTATCTTAACGATTAAATCATATAATGCATTTAGTCTTTCTGCAAATACTTTGCGCATTTCCACAGTTGGATCAGTTTCAGCCTGGTATGCGGCAAGTGCTGCATATTGTGCAATTGAAGTTGGATTCGATGTTGAATGAGACGCTAAATTTGTCATTGCTTTTATAATGTTTAGTGGTCCTGCAGCATAACCAATTCTCCAACCAGTCATCGCATGTGACTTGGATACTCCATTTATCAAAACGGTCTGAGCTTTTAGCTCAGCAGATAGTTGCGCTACGGAAAAATGTTTTTCATCTGTATAAATCAGTTTTTCATAAATTTCATCTGAAATAATTAAAATGTTGTGTTCTAAACAAACTTCTCCTAAAGCGCTAAGTTCTTTTTCACTATACATCATTCCAGTTGGGTTACTAGGTGAGTTAATTATTACTGCTTTTGTCCTTTCTGTAATCGCTAATTTAAGCTCTTCTGACGAAATTTTAAAATCATTCTCTTCTTTACCTTCTACATAAATTGGCTTACCACCAGCAAGTTTAATTTGCTCAGGATAACTAACCCAATAAGGCGTTGGTACAATTACCTCGTCATCTTCATTTAAAATAACTTGAAATAGTGTATATAAAGCATGTTTGGCACCAGAAGTGACGATAATCTGATTCATATCATAGGAAAGACTATTATCAGTCATCAACTTATCAATTATAGCTTGCTTCAGCTCATTAATACCACCAGCTGGGGTATATTTTGTCCTACCCTGTTCCATCGCATTTTTTGCAGCTTGCAAAATATAATCTGGAGTATTAAAATCAGGTTCTCCTGCCCCCAGACCAATCACGTCATAACCTTTAAGTTTCAATTCCTTCGCTTTAGCAGTAATTGCTAAGGTGGTAGAAGGAGTCAATGTTTTTACCCTATTTGCAATCTCCATTTACAATTCCCTCACTTAATCAAACATTTTTATAAAGCGAAATTCCTCATATTTGATACCATCAAATATGGAAACATAATTTAAAACATAACGATTTGCTTCGTCATAATAAGTAATTTCCCATAGGGCATTACCCTTAATAATAGCAGGGACAATATCAACTAGCTCACAATTCACACATTCATCCATCCAATTTGCTAATACAGTATCATATGGTAAAATCTCATTTTGATTAACAATAGTTAGTTTCTCTTCATCACCTTCTGGTACAAAAACAATCAGACCTTCATCCGCCTTTGTTTTACCAATAACAACATGATAGAGAGCTTCATCTTGATACCTTAATGTCTCCTCAATATCAACTAAATCAGTTTCTTCTAAAACCCGTTGTTCTGCATTGGAGAAACCATTTGTTTTACTTTTTTGAATATCTGAATATAAAAAGACTAAATAGATAAAAATCGCAATAAGAATAAGAATTATCCCAAGTAAAATCCATTTTGCTAAGGACGGTAATCGAAAATCTCTCCTATGCATGGTAATGTGTTGGAATACTACCAACTTCTTTCTTTATTTTGAAATTGCAATTATGTATTAATCGTAAAACACCTTGTATTACCATACTTTTACCCTCCATTTTTCTATACATGACAAATTACTTCTATTCTTATCAATTATTGCTAAACATACTTACCATATTCGCTGTCTATACTAAGTTTACGTTGAACTTAAATAAGATGAAACACCTACATTATACCAAGCAAATCTTGATTTTTGTTTTGTTTTTATTTATTTCAACCAAATAATTCTAAACACCATACCATCTTACTTAACTGATGCTTCTGCATCAGTTCTTTTTTTGTAAGTCATGACCATGGACCGAATACAACACTTCACTTTTCCGTGCATTCGGTCCACCATGTGCAAAGTATGACGTTAAATTACACTTATATAAAAAGAGCCAATAGTATTTAAAACCATTCTTTCGCTTTATCCATTAGTTTCGTTGTTGTGTCAAAAGCTATTGGTACTTTCGGTATGGATTCAGTGAAATATTTTCCATATGATGATTTTATAATTCGTGCATCACATATAAAAACGATACCTCTATCATTTGTGGAACGAATAAGTCTCCCAAATCCTTGCTTAAAACGAATAACAGCATTCGGTAATGCAAGATCGTAAAAAGCATTTCCACCATTAGTTTTCATATCCGTTGCTTTTGCCTCATAAACAGGATGATTCGGTGGTTGGAAAGGGAGTCTTACAATCATCAAACAGGATAAATCATCACCAGGAATATCGACACCTTCCCAAAAGGAACTGGTGCCAAGAAGGATCGACTGATCGAACGTTTGAAAATTCTTTTTTAACCTTTCCCTACTACCGCTTGATATACCTTGTGCAATGAGCACAAATTTATCATTTTCCATTATTTCTTTTAGTAAATAATATGATTTTTTTAGCATATCATAGGATGTGAATAACACCAACATCCTTCCATTCGTTATTTCAGCAAGAGATAATATGGACTCACATGTTGCTGCAATAAAATCATCCGTATTTCCATAGTTAATATCAGGGAAGTCACTCGGTACTAAGACCCTCACCTGTTCAAGGTAAGAGAAAGGTGATGGTATCTTTTTCGTAGATAACCTTTCATTTGGTATACCAACTCTTTTTTGGATAAAATTAAAAGAATTCTTCATTGTAAGTGTTGCACTTGTTAAAATGACACTTTCTTTCACATCAAAAAAGTTCTTTTGTAGAATCGATGACACATTTACAGGCTCACTATACAAGTAAACTGCATTTTTGGCCCCGTATGCTTCAATCTCAATCCACTTTACCTCTTCGGAATCATTATCCATTAAAAATAGCTGCTCTAATCCATCTATAAACGACTGCAATATCTCAATACGCAGTTCTGCCTCATCTTTTGCATCCTTATCCAATAAATACCCGCTTATTAAGGTTAATGAATGGATCATATCACGAATATACAAAATTTGCCTTGTTGCCATTTCTTTTATTAGATTCCAGCTCTTTGCAACTTCTTTCTTTTCCTCGAATCGGTACTGAATTCGCCCAACATCACTAAGAACCTTCTGTATACCACTTTTATTTAATACATACTGAAAAATTGTCCGAAACAAATCATCTAATTCATATTTCGATAATGTTAGTAGGTCATTCCAGCGTTGTTTCATGCTGGTTTCTTCTATTGTAGAATCAAATTTCAAGCTATCCAACCATTTTCCTTCTCCAAAAGCACCAATTTGATTGAATAAATGTTGCATATTCACATAATCTAATTTTAATCCATAGTGCTTAGAAGCTGTTTCCTCTAAATGATGCGCCTCGTCAATAATCGCCTTTTCATAACTTGGCAAAAATTGATAATCATTAAAGATATCTGTGCATAAAAGTGCATGATTCGTAATGATTATGTCAGCTAATTGTGCATTTCTTCTGGCCTTTTGATAATACGAGTATTTGAACCATGGAGACGAAGGATCTGCTTGTCCCTCTGTGTCTGCTGATACTCTTTTATAGAAAATTTGTCCATGAGATGGTAAATGTAATTCATCGATATCACCTGTCTCTGTTTCTAATAGCCATACAAGCATCATAGCTTTTGTCAGTGCAGTATCATAATTATCATTTTGCCCCGCATATAGTTCATTTGCAAACTTTTCAATACTAATATAATGCTGTTTTCCCTTTAGTAAGGCAACCTTAAATGGAACCGTAACAAGATTCTGTATTAAGGGAATTTCTTCTTCCAGTAATTGTGACTGTAACTGTGTTGTATACGTGCTAATTACAAGTTTTTTATTCGATTTAACCGCTTCATAAATGCTTGGAATTAGATACGCTAAAGACTTTCCAGTACCTGTTTCTGCTTCGATTAGAGCGTGTTTGTTTGCTTGAAAAGAATCGAATATTTCCTCTGACATGATCCTTTGACCATTTCTCTTTTCATAATTCGTCATATTGGACTCCATTGTTCCATTTTCTTCATAAATAGAATCCAAGTATTCACCAAATGAAGATGTAAGAGTAACAGTCTCTCGTTTTTTTGGTGAAACATTCCGAAAGGCCAATCCTTTATAACTTGTAAATTCTGAATCAGCTACCGAAAACGCTAATACATCTAACTGATGATTTAATAACTCAAACAAATCTGATTTTAACATTTTTTCAACTTTTATAAGTTGTTCGATTGTCTCAAAAGGTAAAGCAGCAATTTTATCTTTTAGCTTTAAAAATAGTTTAGCTGTGACAAAAGCATCGGATAGTGCCCTATGTGGGTTTTTATGTTCAATATGAAGATATTCTGCTAATATACCTAATTTATAACCTGGAGCATGCGGATATAAGATCCTAGTAAGTTCTACCGTATCGAGTACTAGATTGTTCAACCTAGGCATTCCAATTGCAGATAACTCTTTATTTAAAAAACCTAAATCAAATGGTACATTATGTGCAATTAAATAACTATTATCAAGTAACTTAACAATCTCTTCTGCTACTTCAGAAAAAAGTGGTGCATCTGCTACATCCTCATCTTTAATACCAGTTAATTTTGTAATAAACGGTGGTATAGACTTGCCTGGATACATCATTGTGGAAAATTCATCAACAATTTCATTATTTTCAATCACAACCATACCCACTTCGATAATTTTATCTTGGCTTGTGCTTGAGTTCCCTGTTGTTTCTAAATCCAAGACAACAAATCGATTCATTTCATCACCACCCTTGCCTCACATTAATTATGTTGATTGTAAAAATAACATTACTTACTATTTTCATTATTATAGAACCAATCAATCTCACCTGAATAAATTCTTTTGACTTCCCCATCATTATATTTAGCAAGTAGTGCACCATCATCCGCAATACCCATTAATATGGCATCTTGTACAGTTTGGAAAGTTTTTATTTTAGTTCTCTCACCTAATCGATAACCATAGCTTTCCCATCTTTCTTTAATAATGGGAAAACCATGATTACAATATTCTTCGTAAGTCTTTTCAAATGTAATAAGTATGTCCTGGATTAAATTCGTGACATCTAGAATTCTTCCAGTTTGAATCATTAAGGATGTTGCCTTTGATTGTATATCATCTGGAATTTCTTCTAACTTTTGATTGACATTCATTCCAATCCCGATGACGATATATTGGATACGATCCTGTTCTGCTTGCATTTCTGTTAATATACCTGAAACCTTTTTATCTTGTATGATAATGTCATTTGGCCATTTAATTTTTGTATCTAAATCTAGATTATTTTTTATAACATCAGCTAATACTGTAGCTGTAAGGAGGGTCAACTGTGGTGCTAAATATGGTAAGATTGTCGGTCTTAATATAATACTTAACCAAATACCTTTGTTTTTAGCACTATACCACTCTCTATTTAATCTTCCTCTTCCAGCAGTTTGTTCATCAGCAATAACAACTGTGCCATGTGGGGCATTGTTCATTGCTAATTGATGAGCAATAACTTGTGTCGAGCTTGTAGTTTCTTTATGTATGATTGATTTTCCAAGCCACTTCGTTTCTAGTCCCCATTGTACAGTATTTTCACTAACCTTACCTGGAGATTGTATAATTCGATATCCTTTATTACGCTTTGCCTCGATAACATAGCCATCTTTTTCTAATTCCTTCATATGCTTCCAAATAGCACTCCTGGAAATTTTCAGTTGTTCAGAAATCTCCTGTCCTGAAATAAAGTTATCGTCATTAGTTGATAAAACTTGTATTATTTTACTACGGGTGGATTCCATTTTATCCAGTCCTTTAAAATTGTTTTCTTGTTTTCAATGTTCCCTTGAATTACTAGCTCTTCCATTTTTATTAAAAGTTCTTGAATCCACGGGCCTTTTTTCTTATCGGGAAATAGTTTTATTATATCATTTCCATCAATATCTAGGTCCTTTTTAGACAAAATGACTAGATTTTTTCTAAGTTTTATTAATTCTTCCTCTTTAACTTTTTGAGAAAATAGAATTTCAGTAATACGAGAAAAGGCCATATAAAAGTCTGGTAAAAGTTTATAAGCTAGCATGTTATTTAACCCGTTAATGGTATAATAAGTAATTGCTTCATTTAATTGTATAGCTTCATTTAATACTCTGTTCGAGCATTTCCATCCTTTAGAAATTGTTCGAACATCCATTTTAGGTTCTGTTCGATGTATAAGACAAATTACTTCCGACAAAGTATGGACTGGTCGGATTGTTTCACTTAATTTTTTTAGAACTTGATAGTCTTTTAACACAGGCAGATGCTTCTCAATTCTTAGGTCTGTCAAATATATTAATCCTGCTTTAACGTAATTTCCAGCAAATAGTTTTTGTAATTCTGCAGTTATCCTTTCTACAGCTAACCCTTCAACAGCAGGTTTAACATCCCGAATTGCGCTAAGTGTATCATTTTCTATCTTGAAACCTAATTGACTCGAAAAACGAATTGCACGTAAAATTCGTAATGGGTCTTCTTTTAAGCGATCCATTCCATCTCCAACTGTTCGCAGTAGTCCATTTTGTAAATCCTCTTGACCATGAAATAAATCAATAATCTTACCGTACTTATCCATTGCTAAGGCATTCACCGTAAAGTCTCGTCGTGCCAAGTCCTGATCAATTTTATCAATAAACTGAACAGAGTCAGGATGTCTACCATCTGAGTAATCACTTTCAACTCGAAATGTGGTTACTTCATAGGAAACTTTATTATGTCTGACAATTACAGTCCCATGTTCAATCCCAACAGGTATTACTTGGTCAAAGATTGTTTGAATTTTATCCGGAGTCGCAGAAGTGGTAATATCAATATCGCCAATAGACCGTTTTAACAATAAGTCTCGAACACAGCCTCCTACAAAATAGGCCTGATGACCCGCTTGTTCTATTTTTTCAATAATATAAAGTGCATCTTGAAAAGGCTTTGTAAATTGGCACATAGCCACACCTCAGGTCTTATTTAGTAGTTAAGAAATAAATAAAAGCAAATACGATTGATTTTAATCGCGTAGCACTTCCATATACAAATCAGTATATTGCTTTAATATAATTGTGGAGTGAAAATTCTGTTTAACATGTTGAACAGCATTAGTCGAAAACTCTTTCATCATGTTATCATTTGACAAGAGTCTTTTTGCAAACCGTGCGGCTCCTTCTATATCGCCTAATTCAACAATAAACCCTGTATCCTCTTGAATAACCTCAGGTATTCCACCAACATTTGTCCCAATACAAGGTACTTCACAGGCCATACCTTCTAAAAGAACTAGGCCGAAGCTTTCTTTTTCTGACATAAGTAAATTTAAATCAGAAATCGATAGAAGATCACTAATATTTTTTTGTTTACCGAGGAATAGAACATCCTCTTGGAGTCCTAGCTTATCAACTAATTGAAATGTATTGGAGTACTCTGGTCCGTCCCCAACCAGTAATAATTTCGATTTTATATCATCCCGTATCAATTTAAATGTATGGACAATATCATCCAGTCTCTTCACTTTACGGAAATTAGAAATATGAATAATGACTTTCTCTTCTTCTTCGATTCCATACTGGGCTTTTATATGGGTTAAATCTTTTTTATAATACTCCTCTTCATTAACAAAATTATATATAACTCGAATATCTTTTTCTACTTCTATCATTGACTTTGTTTGCCTTACCAAATCTTCAGATACAGCAGTTACAGCATCGGATTTTTCAATACCATATTTAATCATCCTTTTAAACGTATTGTCAATTCCAAGCACCGTTATATCTGTTCCATGAAGGGTAGTAACAATTTTCACATCATGTTTCGCCATATCTCGTGCAAGAATTGCGCATACTGCATGAGGCAAGGCATAATGTACATGTAGAATATCTAATTCTTCTCTGTCTATCACTTCAGCCATTTTTGTTGCCAAGGCTAAATCATATGGGGGATACTGGAAAACTGGATAATGACTTACTTCAACCTCGTGATAATAAATATTTGGATACACTCGGTTTAACCGAAATGGCAAACCAGAAGTTATAAAATGAATTTCATATCCTTCTTCAGCTAGTAACATACCCAACTCTGTTGCTATAACGCCTGACCCACCTACAGTTGGATAACATGTGATTCCTATTTTTTTCATTTTCCCTTATCTCTTCTCTCTTTTAAAACTTGTCTCCAATCCATAACTCCTTGTTTTAGTCCATGAATGAAAATCTCAGCTGAACTTAGGTTGGTAGCTAGTGGAATTTGATGAACATCACAAAGCCTAATTAGCGCACTCACGTCAGGCTCATGTGGCTGTGCGGTTAATGGGTCACGGAAAAATATTACCATATCCATCTCATTATTAGCTATCATTGCACCTATTTGCTGATCACCGCCTAAAGGACCTGATTGAAACCTATGAATAGAAAGTCCAGTTTCCTCCATTATCTTTTTACCTGTGGTACCTGTTGCAAACAATTTATGTTTTTGCAATACATGCTTATAAGCAATTGCAAAATTGATGATTGTAGGTTTCTTGTTGTCATGGGCAATTAATGCTACGTTCATAAAGCTACCTCCCATTATTAATCTAAATCAAGAACGTTTTCTAATCCATAAACAAATCCTTCTAATCGCAATACTTGATTAACGGATAATTTGATTCCTTCCATAAAAGACTTTCTGTTCATGGAATCATGTTTTATCGTTAATATTTGACCTTCTCCACCAAAAATAACTTCTTGATGTGCCATTAACCCAGGTAAGCGTAAACTATGAATATGAATACCATCATCTTCTGCACCCCTAGCACCTTTTAAAATTTCTACTTCTTCATGAGCACCTTGCCTTTTACTTTCTCGAACTGTTTTAATTAATTCAGCCGTTTTGATAGCAGTACCGGATGGTGCATCAACCTTCTTATCATGATGTTTTTCGATAATTTCAATATCAGGAAAATATTTTGAAGCAATTTTCGAGAAATGCATCATAAGAATAGCTCCTATTGCAAAGTTCGGTGCAATGATACATCCTGTCTCGTATTCACTAGCAACTTGATTAATCTCTTTAAGTTGGTTAGCTGAAAATCCTGTTGTTCCGACGACACAACGAATCTTTTTTTCTAACGCCATCATAATATGATTATAACTTGCTTCAGGAACACTTAAGTCAATAAGAACATCAGCATCAGAATCATAAAAGGCTTCCTCTGGGTTTTTAAAAACTGGAATACCCTTTTCAGCTAGTGATGGGATTCCATTCTCTACTCGATCAATACAACCAACTAATTCAAAATTGGGCTCTTCTAGGACCATATTGATTGCCTCACTACCCATCCGTCCTCGTGGTCCGGCAATAACAATCTTAACACTCATTGGTTACTCCTCCTGGTGAGTTACTTTTTTTGTCCATCTATCCTTGTCCCTTGTTTCGAATTTCATCATCGATTTATTAAAGGAGTCAGAAAGATCTATTTGTAAAGAATTAGCTATGCAAGTGATAACAAAGACAATGTCACCTAATTCGTCTTCAATTGTATTCGCATCCTCAGTAGCCTTTTTTGGTTTCTCACCATGGACGTGATTTACTTCACGGGCAAGCTCCCCTACTTCTTCTGTTAACCTGGCCATTAAGGCAAGCGGAGAAAAGTAACCTTCCTTATACTGACTTATATAGTTATCTACACGTTCTTGAATTTCCTTGGTTGTTAATGCTTTCGTATTAATGATTCATCCGACTCCTTTACCTAGTTTATTCTTTAATGTTAGCGAATAGCGGTTTATTTGACAAATTATTTAGTTGAAAGCTTCGATTCGTGACTTTCTTCTATTGAAGTACTTCAAATTGTCTAGGTAAAACATTGTTCTCTATTAGCAAATTGATTATAATTAGAAAGGCATGTTTAACCTGGTGTTCAATACATAATTGGAGGTACAGCATGATTTTTGGATTAAAAGTTAAAAATATCATATTTATTTTACTTGGAGCTGCAATATTTTCATTTGGAATCGTTCATTTTAATATGCAACATAACTTAGGAGAAGGTGGATTCACAGGAATCACGTTAATTTTGTTCTTTGCATTTAAATGGGATCCTGCTATCACTAATATTATTTTAAACATTCCAATTCTCCTTATTGGATGGAAATTTCTAGGTAGGAATACATTCATCTACACAATTATTGGGACATTATCTGTGTCTTTATTCCTGAGCCTATTCCAAATAAATCCTTTCGAGATACATTTGGAACAGGATATGTTTCTTGTATCATTATTTGCCGGTGTATTTATTGGAGTCGGGCTTGGTATTGTATTCCGTTATGGTGGTACAACAGGTGGTGTAGATATTATTGCAAGAATTGTACATAAGTACGTAGGATGGAGTATGGGTAAAACAATGTTTATGTTTGACTTTCTTGTTATTGCTACATCCATTTTCACTATTCTTGAACTTTCGCAAGGTATGTACACACTAGTTGCTGTATACGTTGGTGCAAGAGTAATTGATTTCATTCAAGAAGGGGCCTATACCGCTAGAGGTGCAACTATAATTTCTTCCAGAAGTGATGAAATCGCACAGGAAATTCTTAAGAAAATGGACCGAGGAGTAACTGTTTTAGATGGTAGAGGTAGTTTTACTGGTGAAAAGCGAGATGTACTATACTGTGTTGTTGGTAAAAATGAAATTGTAAAACTTAAAAACATCATCAACTCTATAGATCCACACGCATTTGTAGCCGTAGGAGCTGTTCATGATGTTTTAGGAGAAGGATTTACCTTAGATGAAAATAAAAATCCGATAGGTGATTAAAACTTGTATTACACACTTTTATTAAAAACTAGGAAGTACTAAAACTTAAATGTACCATTCAAATGGTGAACTACAAGATAAATTGAGTTTTGTTTCGTGTAATTACATTTTAATAAGTAGTTTGTTATAAACTGTGCGGTAACTATTGTTATACTTCGACTATGAACTTAAGGAAGGTAACTGCTGCTATACTACCGCTCCGGCAGAATACTCCGCTTTCCACGGGCACGGCCTCAGCCTCCTCGCGGAAAGTTCACCGCTGCGGGGTCTTCGGACACGCGCTATTCCCGTAGGAGTCTCCGTATTCTGCCTGCGCTAGTTAGAGTTTTCAATTTACGGATTGTTTGTAACATATTTTTTCAGTAATTAAGTACAAAAATTCTATTTCACTACCAGCGTAGGAAATACATGGAGACTCCTGCGGGAGGCTCACCAGCCGCCCGCGGAAAGCGGAGTGTATTTCCGGAGCGGGGTTAGACGCCCAACTTAAATTCCTAAGTAAAGTTACCGCGCAGTTTCTATCTAGCTTGCAATAACACCACCAAAGAAAAAAAATCCGAACCTATTCGAATTCTCTTAGTAGAATTTCGAATTTTGGTTCGGATTTATCTTTTGGCTTAGTTGCTTTAACTCTGATTAATCTTGATTACTAGCAACAATCATTAGAATAAATCGAATTAGTTCCGCGACAGCAACTAAAGCAGCTGCTACATAAGTCATTGCTGCAGCATTTAACACTTTTTTCGTGTCACGCTCTTCATTGTTACGAATAACACCAGTTGAAACTAGCTGTGCCATCGCACGATTTGAAGCATCGAACTCGACAGGTAAGGTCACTAATTGGAATAATACAGCACCTGCAAAGAAAATAACCCCAATAGTTGCTAATCCTGTCATATTTAATAATAATCCAGCAAGAATTAGAAAGAAAGAAATATTAGAACCAAAGTTAGCTACTGGAACTAATGCACTTCTAAATCTCAAAAATGCATAGGATTCTGCATCTTGGATAGCATGTCCAACTTCATGGGCTGCAACTGCAGATGATGCCATGGAATGACCATGATAAATACCAGTAGAAAGTCTGACAACTTTCTTTCTTGGATCATAATGATCTGTTAGCATCCCTTTTGTTTCTTGAATTTCAACATTATAAAGTCCATTATCATCTAATATTTTCCGAGCAACTTGTGCTCCTGTCATCATAGATGATGTTGATACTTTTGAATATTTTTTATACGTGCTTTTTACTCTTGATTGTGCCCAAAGCGGGATAATCATAAGTAAAGCTATATAAATTATATATGAACCTAAACCCATTCTCTGTATTCCTCCATGTGATGAAATTTAATGTGTCCTTATAGTCAATTTTAGTCAAATTATCCTACTCAGTCAATTGTTATGTCGTTATCCTTCGATTGATTATTGTTCTTCTCACCTATATATTTTCTCCAACTTACATAAGTTAATGTACTAGCAATTATCCCACCGACAATTACTAATAACCAATAAAAGGGAAACACTTCATCGTCTCCCTTTTCTTGTCCCTTTATCTTAGCACTTACGACCTCGCCTATGATTGCTTCTATAACGAAAAATAATATAATCCCTATAATTAACAAATAGATAATTTTAAGAAATGGTACTTTTTTTATAGAGATCACCTCACCAATCATAATCTCTATAAATGTATGAATGGTTTTTTAATTATATTCCGTTATAAGCTCGGCTTATTTTTAGGGCTTATCGTTATTTTATAAGCAATAAATATAGATACTATACTAAGCCAAAAAGTAAAATAACCTATCTCGTTCATATAGTCGGTTAGCGAAGAATAAATCGGCATCATTCCAAACACATAATCAATAACATCATTATGTAATGTCCATACAGCCGCAATAATAATATGTATCATTTTTATTTTATAGAATGGAGCATAGAGAAGTCCCTGAATTGCCATAGCTGCATGAGAAACAATTAACATATATGCCCCGGGTGGTAAACTACCATTGACAGCTAATGTTAATAAATTCATGACCACAGCCCATACCCCATATTTAAATAAGGTAATAATAGCAAGCGCCTCTATTAACGGAAAATGTTTCTTAAACATGAAAAATAATAAAAAGATTGTAAAAAACAAACTTGCAGTAGGACTATCCGGTACAAAAATCAGAAAAATATCAGGAGTTTTTTCTAATTGCCAGCCATACCAATCATAGCCATAAATAGTACCTAAGAGGTTGATGACAAATAATAGTACTAGGAAGCGTTTATCCATTAAAATTGCTTTCAACATATATTTAATTTTTGTCCTCCTCCTTCCCTGAAGAAAAAGCACCTTTACCAATAAGGCAAAGGTGCTTTTTATGGCTTTTAGATTATTCTGCAGCCGCTTCGTTTACAGTTAAAATAAAGTCAACGAGTTGTTCTAATTCTTCATCACTACCTGTGAAAATACCAGCAGGCATTCCACCTTCAGTACCTTCTCTAGCAATGACACCGATTTCTTCTGCTGTATGTTCAGTACCTATAAGTGACGGTCCAGCAGCTCCGCCAGCTAATGCATCACCATGACAAGACAGACAGCTTGCTTCATATAATCCGTATCCTTCATGGGATGTATCTATTTCCACTGAATTTGGTGGAGTAGGTTGATCCATTGCAGCACGTTCTTCCCAATTAACGTGAGACGCAGATGTGTAAGTTAACCAAACTGTAGAAGCTAAAGCTAACAACATCATAATTACAGCAATCGGACGTTGATGTGGGCGACGACCTGGACCATTATCTAAGAATGGTGCAAGAAGTAATGCTCCAAATGCAATCCCTGGAATACCTATCATACCTAAAAGTATATAATCTCCACTTGCAAATTTATATTTTAATAATTCATACAAAAACAAGAAATACCAGTCTGGTAAAGGTATAAACGATGAATTCGTCGGATCAGCTAATCCCCCTAATGGAGAAGGATGAGCCAATGTTAAACACATAAATCCTACTAAAAAAACAGAACCAGCCAACCACTCTTTTAATAAAAAGTTGGGCCAAAAAGCTTCTGTTCTACCAGGATATTCAGAATAATCTTTCGGTATCCTAGATAGTGTACGATCTGCGGAAATACGGGAATCTCCAACAAATTTCATTCCTTTTCCCTTTTTCATAGCTTTCCCCTCCTTTTTATAGTGGTCCCGAAATACCCTGTCTACGGATTAAGATGAAGTGAACAGCTAATAGAGCAAATAATGCTGCTGGTAAAAAGAAGACATGAATTGCAAAGAAACGAGTTAACGTTTGTGCCCCTACAATTTCGTCATCACCAGCAAGTAAAACCTTCAGTTCATCACCAATAATAGGTACTTGCTCAGCCATTTGAAGTCCAACTTGAGTAGCAAAGTATGCTTTGTTATCCCAAGGTAGTAGATAACCAGTGAAACCTAAACCAAGCATGATAAAGAAGATTAATACTCCTACCATCCAGTTTAATTCACGTGGCTTCTTATATGCTCCTTGGAAGAACACTCTTAAAGTATGTAATAAAAGCATGACGATAACTACACTAGCACCCCAGTGGTGCATTCCCCGAACAATTTGTCCATGGGCAACTTCAGATTGCAAGTAGTAAACAGATCTCCAAGCGTTTTCAATATCTGGAACATAGTACATCGTTAAGAACATACCAGATAAAATTTGAATAACTACCACGAAAAATGTTAACCCACCAAAACAATAAACAAAAGCAGAAAAATGATGCGCAGGGTTTACATGCTCTGGTACTTCATGGTCAGCAATATCGCGCCAAATAGGCGTAATATCAACACGCTCATCAATCCAGTCATAAATTTTCTGTAGCATAAATCGTTACGCCCCCTTTCTTGATATTGCTTTTCCTAGATAAAGAATTCCATTTTCCACTTTTTGCTCATATGTAGCAAGTGGCGCCAATGGTGGTGTTCCAGGAACGTTTACACCATCCTTGGTATAGCGTCCATCATGACATGGGCAGAAAAACTCGTTCGGATGACTCTCATTACCTTCCCAAGATACAACACATCCTAAATGTGTACATACTGGGGAAAGAGCAATAATGTCACCTTTATCATCCTTATAGACCCATGCAGACCTACCAGGTTTGGACTCATACCAACCATCTACTTGTTCAATTTGCCAATCGACACGTTGAGGTGTTGTAGTGATATCTTCAACGGCTAGACCAACATTTACAAAGTCTCCATCACTTGATGTTGACTTTAAAACAGGGTCGACTGCCATTCTGAGCATCGGCGCAAGCATACCAGCTGCCATAAAACCACCAACACCAGTTAGTGTATAATTAAGAAATTGACGACGGGATACTTGTTGCTTCTCTTCGCTCATGATTTTCCCCCCTCTTCACAATAATCACGGACAATAATTTTAATCAGATTACTAGGACATTACCATGATAGCGCAAACTTACTGCTCGGTCAATAAATATCCATTTTTGTTCTGAAAGATTTCACTTTTTAATTAATATCACCAGTAACTACGTATAAGTTCTACAACATCTGATACTTGACCTCTTATCATTTGCCTCATTTCATCCGAATTAGGGTCATCTGCCTGGAATCCTGGGACCCACAAAAGATTAGCCTGTAAGTCTTTTTCAAACCGTTTCCATCCTGAATCAAATGTTAAGATAAATACATGTTCAAATGGCTGCTTTTGTATTTCTTCGTTCCAACTATTTAATCGCTTCGCTTCTTCCAATTTATCTCCGTATTCCAAATAATAATAATTTGGAATCAATAGTACTCTTCCAGATAATTCTTTTTCAATTTCTGTCGCAAAGATCGATAAAACTTCTCTTTTAGAAGTACTTTTACTCAGATTTGATTCTTGGGATAATTGAAAGGGTAGAATTGGAATGATAGCGGTGTCAATAAATTCTTTTGACCCGACATATACACCCATATCCCTTTTAGTCCATTGCATTATGTAGTCACCTCTTAATAGTATTTACCAAGATTAGCAAATTAATAATAATTACCATGTAAATGTTACGCATGAACACAAAAAAAATCAACCTATTGCTCTTGCAAGGTAGGTTGACTTAACATTTTTGCCTCGAGGATTCGAAGCTCTTTTACTAATTTATTAAATTCCTCTCGGTTCTCTTCATCTAAAGACCGATCAATTTTAACTAATAATTGCTTTTTTTGAAATTCATATAGTGAACGTTCCAAAAGAATAGATGCATTTTCTTTATCTTGTTGGGTAATCATATACTCATCGGGAACAAAGGGGTTTTCCTCTAAAACTGCAGCATACATATGATTTTGGTTTGCATTATTAAAATTTAGTTGAATATACAGAGATTCATGTTGATTTAAACGAATATCATGAAATGCTTTTTCTGCATCTGTTGTCACCAAGTGGTTTTTATAAAACCGAAAAGGAACTTCTTTTGAACACTGAGTTGTAATAATTACGCTTCTCAAACAAAATTTCGCATCATGTACAAAATGAACATTTTCTAATATTTCGTGATGATTTATTAAATAGTTTAAGATCCATACACTTTCTCTTTTTTTCAACTGGTAATTATTTAGAAACCACTGTAAAAAAATCTTTTTATCTTTAACTGATACAGGTGCTTGCATAGAGTTAACTACCTCCTCCCTACTGCCAAAATTCACATTTGTTTCAAGCGATTAACATATTCTATTATTTCATCATCTTGAGGATCATCTTGTAAATATGCAGTAAATACTTTAATTGCTTCGCCAGTCCTCCCTTCTTCCATTAAGAAGTATCCGTATTCTTTTAAGAAGTCATTATCATGTTGTAAGCTATTATATGCTTCCCTGTAATGATTTAATGCATCATTATATGATTCAATTTCATTATATGCTCGTGCTAATTCCCAATCATATAATGGATCATCCCCGCCAATTTCTTTCACTACAGTAATTAATTCAATGATATCATCCTGTCTATCTTTTTCTTTCAATATTTCAATTAAAAATAAAACTGCTTCTTTATAATCCGCATCTAAATTAACAGCTTCACGTATATAGTTTTCGGTTTGTTCCTCATGACCTAATTGATGCGCTAAACTTCCGGCAAGAAAGTACAACTCTTTATTAAATTCATCCATCTTGATTCCTTTTAATGCCGTTTCATATGCCTCTTGAATTCTTTCTTCTGCTTCATACACTTTAGCTAGTTGAATGTAAGCCGTATGATAATATGGATCTTCTTCAATTAATTCATTCCATATATTAATAGCGATATCATTCCTGTCCGCTTCATAAGCAGTAAAACCGTATTTAAATAATGTGTCTGGATTTTTACTAGTCGTTTTTTCGTAAAAGTTAAGTGCAAGCTCAAATTCTCCAACATTTAAATACGATTCTGCTAATCTTTCATGAATTGGAATTTCTGGTACGTCCATTCTCACAGACTTCTCGTAAAATGTTATTGCTCGTTTGAAATCACCTGAAGAATAATAAAGTTCTCCAAGAGCTAAATCTATAATTGGTTCCGACGGATTTAATTCTTTTGCATATTGAAGTTTTTGTTCTGCAACTTCATATAGCCCTTGTGCCTGATAAAGATCAGCGAGTGAGACTAGCGCTTGTAAATATGCTTCATCATTCTTAGGAATAGAATTTAGTAAGTCAATCGCATCTTCATCCCTCTGTTGTTCAATATAAATATCAGTTAATAATATTTTAAGTTCACTTTCATCAGGATAATTAGCTAATAATTGGCTTAAAATAGTTTCTGCTTCTAGTAGAAACCCCCAATTCATATAAAACGAAGCATATCCAAATAGTTCATTATCTGTTGCATGTTCTATATGACGATTAATAAGGTCTATTGCTTGATCAACTTGGTCATCTTCCATGAATCTATTAGCTTCTTCTAAAATAGACATATTCAAAATCCTTTCCGTTTAACATTCGACGTTGCTCATTATATATCCTTTTGAATGATGCTATTTAGATCATCCATAAAATTAGGATAAGAAATAGAAATCGATGCTAGCTCATCAATGTTTACATTATCCTTTGTAATGAGGGAAGCTATTACTGCCATCATTGCAATACGGTGATCATGATACGACATGACCGTTCCTCCAATTAATGGTGTTTTCCCTTCAATCACCATACCATCGTCTGTTGCTTCGATGCGTGCACCTAATTTAGATAATACTTCAACAATAGCATTAATCCTATCTGTTTCCTTAACCCTTAATTCTTCTGCATTCCGAATTATAGTTTTCCCTTCGGCCTGTGTAGCAAGTAATGCAATAATTGGAATTTCATCGATAAGTCTTGGAATTATCTCCCCTTCTATTGTAATGCCTTTTAAGGGACTGTGTGTAACTTGAATATCACCAATTAATTCTCCTGCATTTTTAGTTTCTCTGAGAATGGAAACATTTGCCCCCATTCTTTCCAATACTTCTAAAAAACCTGCCCTAGTACTATTTAAACCAACATTATTAATAACTAGCCTGCTACCTGGAATTATTGCTGCAGCTGTTAACAAGAATGCCGCTGAAGAAATATCCCCAGGTACATAAATATTTGTAGCTTTAAGTTCATCGCTATTCTCAACTTCAATTTCATTATCAGTTATTTTAATAGTAGCACCGAATGCTTGAAGCATATTTTCGGTGTGGTTTCTAGTAGGATAATTTTCAATTACCTTCGTTTTACCCTTTGCCCCTATCCCAGCTAATAATATGGCTGATTTTACTTGTGCGCTATTAACAGGCATATTATAGGTTATCCCATGTAAATTTCCTCCATTAAGAGCTAATGGAAGATAACTAGTTTTCTTTCTACCTATAAAATCCCCACCCATTTCTTGCAAAGGAATAATTACTCGATCCATGGGACGTTTAGTTAGTGACTGGTCTCCATAAACAAATGAAGAAAATGGTAAACTCGCAAGTAATCCTAACATTAATCTAGCTGTTGTACCTGAATTTCCAAAATAGATAGGCTCTATAGGCTCCTTTAGGTTGTCTTTTCCTTTTCCTTCAATTTTGATTGTTGAACCACATTTCTCTATGTTAACACTCATTTTCCGAAACGTGTCGACTGTGCGCATACAATCTTCACCTTCTAAAAAATTTTCAATTATTGTAGTTCCATTAGCAATAGAACCAAGTATAACCGCACGATGCGAAATAGATTTATCGCCAGGTACTTCTACTACGCCAGAAATTCGTATAGATGGTTGTAATGGTAGAGTTTCCACCTATTTCACCTCTTTCATCTCTTCACATATAAAGGCAGTAAGATAGTCTTTTAATTTCAAATCATCAATTGAAAGAACAACCGGTTCCATTAGGTTTTGTAGGAGAACCATTTGAATTTGTTTATTTGTAGTTTTTTTATCACGTTTCATTAAATCGAACAAGTCGTTAATCATTTCAGCTGGTACAGTTAATGGATAACCATTTTTCATAAGCCATATTTTAATACGATGAATTGGGAGATTAGTGTTCAGTTCTCTTTCACTAACAAATAGTGCAAATAATATACCTATTGCTACTGCTTCTCCGTGAGTTAGAACTCCATATCCAAACCTTACTTCTAAGGCATGCCCCAATGTATGTCCCAGATTTAAAAACATACGTCTTCCACTTTCTTTTTCATCCTGTTCAACGATTTCCGCTTTTATCTTAATTCCACTCTCCAGGAAAAATGCCAAATCCACATCCTGAAATTTTGGTAAGGATGTATGAAGTAACCTATCCAATAAATCTATATCAGCCAGCATTGCTTCTTTTATAAGTTCTGCATAGCCTGAACGTATTTCTCTTTCCGGTAAGGTTTTAAGAGTATCCATATCATAAAGCACAAGTGTAGGTGGATAGAAGCTACCAATTAAATTTTTACCACTTTCATGATTAATTGCTACCTTACCACCAACACTACTGTCGTGTGCAAGTATGGTAGTTGGAACCTGAATATAATCAATTCCACGCATAAATGTTGCTGCAACAAATCCTGCTAAGTCACCAATTACTCCCCCACCCAAAGCGATGATAAGTGATTTTCGATCAAGTCCATAATTAATTGCTTTTGTAAGAAGATTATAATAAGAAGTAATGCCTTTTGTCGCTTCTCCAGCATGAACAACTTCCACAAAAACTGGTAGTCCATGGAAACCATTAATGATATCATCTACATATAAATTTGCAACATTTGTATCTGTAATAACAAGGATAGAAGAATAACTTTTCGTTAAAAAATCCCCAACACGATGCCGTATCTCTTTCCCTATAATAATATCATAGGATTGAATCGTTGAATCGACATGAATAGTTTTCATTTAGAAACCCCTTATTTCTTCACGATATTGGTAGATAGCTTCTTTTAGTACAGAGAAACGATCATGCGGAAATTGTTCAAGTAGTGCTCTTGCTAGTTCAAACGCAACAACATGTTCCATGACAACTGCTGCAGCAGGAACAGCACATGCGTCCGACCGCTCTACACTAGCTTGAAAAGTTTCCTTTGTTTCTATATCTACACTTTTTAACGGCTTCATTAAAGTTGGGATAGGCTTCATTACTCCTTTTACAATGATAGGCATTCCAGTGGTCATTCCACCTTCAAAACCACCTAAACGATTGGAATTACGAAAATATCCAATTTCTTCGTTCCAGCTTATTTCATCATGGACCTCACTACCATTTCGTCTAGCGGCCTCAAATCCGATACCGAACTCTACTCCTTTATATGCATTTATGCTGACAACAGCTCCAGCAATTCGGCTGTCTAATTTTCGGTCATAGTGAACATAAGATCCAATTCCCGCAGGCATACCTTCAACATAAACCTCCGTTACACCACCAAGAGAATCACCATTTTTTTTCGCAAAATCAATTCTATCCATCATTAGCTTTTCTGCTTTTTTATCCAATGTTCGAACAGGAGAATCTTCTGAAATTTCTTGTCTATCCTTTATAGTTAATGTTGTGTTTTCTTCTGCGTGAATACCACCAATTTCTTTTACATATCCACAAATCTCGATACCTAAATGGAGGAGCATTGTTTTAGCAACTGCACCTGCTGCAACTCTAGCTGCCGTTTCACGAGCAGATGAACGTTCTAGAACATTACGCATATCGCGGTGTCCATATTTTAAGGCACCATTTAAATCAGCATGTCCGGGTCTCGGTCTAGTAACAACCCTTCTTAAAGAAGCAGTGTCATCTATAGGATCTTCTCCCATTATATCGGTCCAATGCTTAAAATCGTCATTATGTATAACTAAAGAAATAGGTGACCCTAACGTATAGCCATGTCGAACACCACTTGTTATTTCAACTAAGTCTTTCTCGATTTGCATTCGTTTACCCCGACCATAGCCCTTTTGTCTCCTGAGTAGTGATTCATTTATATTTTCTTTTATTAAAGGCATTTGCGCAGGAATTCCTTCTATTATCGTTGTTAATTGTTTTCCATGTGATTCACCTGCTGTTAAATAGCGCATGATTGTCCTCCTTTAATCCATTTCCTCTATATACAACATGTTTTAGTAAATAGCTTTATATTATTAGTATAAACTAATTAACCTCTAAAACAGAAAAAAATGCTCTCTATCTGTATGATAAGAGCATTCTTTTATTGATTTGTTTTTTGATAGAAAAAAGTATCAAGTAACTTTATTCCATATTTATTTGGACTAAAAATTTGCTCAGTACTTCCAACAAATAAAACACCATTATTCGAAAGAGAACTTGAGAAGTTATTATAGATTTTATCTTTCGCTTGATCTGTGAAATATATCAATACATTTCTACAAATGATTAAATCTACTTGAGTGGGATACGTATCTTCAAGCAAATTATGTTTTTTAAAAGTCACTTTACTTTTAATAGCAGAGTCAACTTCAAATTGACTACCATTTCTATTGAAATACTTAGCTTTTAGATTAGCTGGTAATTCTTTTAAAGCTTGTTCTAGATAAAGCCCTTGTTTCGCTTTTTCTAGTACTTTTTCATCAATATCAGTTGCTAGTATTTTAGTTTTCACATCTGGAAAATGTTCTTTTAATAAAATTGCTATACTATAAGGTTCTTCGCCCGTTGAGCAGGCAGCACTCCAAATCGATAGCTCTTTTGTATTAGTTTTTATTAATGGGATGATAATATCCTTTAATACATCCCAACGCTTAGGATTTCTATAGAATTCTGAAACATTAATTGTGATTCTATCTACGAATTCATGTAAAAGATCAATATCCTTGTTGATTGCATTAAAATATGTGATGAAATCCTGGTAGCCTCTTTTTTCTCGTAGTGAAGTTAGCCTTCTTTTCATTTGGGCTTCTTTATATTGTTGTAAATCAATTCCTAGCTTGGTATAGACTTTCTCAGTAAATAAATGGTAATCATCCAACATCTGTTTCTCCTCTTATCTATCATAATGAAGTCCGTAGATCAATACACACTAGACTTTCTTTTTAATATAGGAGTCAATAAGTGATTCCCGACTTTCTTCGCTCACTGTAGATCTCGCTATTTCCTATACTTCCAATGGAAATTCTGTACATTTTCTGCTCAATATCTAATTATAATCAACTTTGCATTCAAGTTACAAACAAAATGTATAAAATATAAAATACCTCCATTATTCAAATGGAGGCGTTTGTTTAATATTAGTAAATCCAAACTTTATCTTGTTTATCATAGCCAACTAATTCTTTTTTATCAAAGAACAAGTTAATCTCTCTTTCAGCACTTTCAGGTGAGTCAGAACCATGGATAACGTTCTTACCAACTGTTACTCCATAATCACCTCTAACCGTTCCAGGAGCGGCTTCTGCTGGATTTGTTTTACCCATCATTTCACGAGCTGTTTTTATAACATTTTCACCTTCCCAAACCATCGCAAAAACAGGTCCAGAAGTGATAAAGTCAACTAGTTCACCAAAGAATGGACGTTCTTTATGTTCACCATAGTGCTCACTTGCTAACTCATCAGTGATTTGCATTAATTTTGCTCCTACTAATTTAAAGCCTTTTCTTTCGAAGCGATTTACTACTTCACCTACTAGATTTCTTTGTACGCCGTCTGGTTTAACCATTAAAAATGTTTTTTCCACGTTTACACCTCGTTTAAGTATATCGAATATGATTATGTAACCGTTTTAATTCTATCAAATTTTCTTAAAAATAACAATAAATTCTATTGTTTTCTCTTTCCGATATATTTCGCAATTTGTTCTAATGAGATTTTCGCTTTATTATTTGGGAAATCTTTCAGTGCAAGAAAAGCCTTTCTTAAATAACGCTCACTAATTACATAGGACATTTCGATAGCATTAGTCTCTTTTAATGCACGAATTACGTTATCCATTTGTTCTTTCGTAACCTGTTCAGGGCTTTTAAAAGTATTTCTTAATAATAGATTAAATTCATCATTTTCCATTGCAAATAATACTGGTAATGTTATATTGCCTTGAAATAAATCATTGCCTGCAGGTTTTCCAAGTTGCTCTGCAGATGAAGTAAAATCAAGAATATCATCGATTATTTGATAACTCATTCCGATATAATAACCATAGTGGTATAAACTGTTAATTTCTTTTTGTGATAAACCAGAAGTCATTGCCCCTAGTTTGCAACTTGATGCCAGCAACAAAGCAGTTTTTCGTTTAATTCTTCTAAAATAAGTTTTAATATTTTGATCCCAATTAAACTTCTCTTTAATTTGTTCTATTTCACCTAAACTCACTTCAACCAATGCTTCTGAAAGTGTTTTATGTATGTCAGGATTGGGGATTTGAGTTATTGTTTCTAATGCACGGGCTAATATATAATCACCGGTATACATTGCCACACGGTTGCCATATTGTTTTTTTATTGTTGGCTTTCCCCTTCTTAATGACGCGTCGTCAATGACGTCATCATGAACAAGAGTTGCCATATGTATTAATTCTAAGGAAACAGCAACATTTATTACTTGTTCCATATCAACCTTACCAAATTGGCTAGACAACAAAACAAAGACAGGTCGAATACGTTTTCCTCCTGCCTTTAGCAATTGAGTAGATGCTTCTCTTAGAACGGGATGGTTGGCCTGTATTGTCTCCATTAAGGATGATTCAATTAAGTCCAAGTCCTTCTTTAGGTAGTTATATGTTTTTGGTAATTTCATGTGATTCACCTTTTGTTTTGTACAAACTAATAAGAATTATTTAATTCCCATATGCATGGCAGCTACTCCGCCAGTATAACTTTTAACTTTCACACTGGAAAATCCAGCATCAGTAAACATTTTCTTTAATGTAAGTTTGTCTGGAAAATCTCTAGTTGATTCATTTAACCAAGCATATTCTTCATAACTTTTAGCAAAAATCCTACCGAACAACGGCATGATAAAACGGAAATAGAAGAAATATAATTGCTTGAACCCAAACATAGTTGGCTGAGAAGTTTCTAAACAAACAACTTTTCCACCTGGCTTAACTACACGATACATTTCCTGAAGTACAGTCATATAATCAGGTACATTTCTAAGTCCAAATCCAATGGTAACAAAATCAAAGGAATTATCCTCAAATGGCAACTCCATTGCGTTTCCATGGACAAATGATAGTTGTTCATAGTTGTAATCATTGTTTTTCTCCACTGCAACAGATAACATATTCTGGCTAAAATCAAGTCCGATTACTTTTCCAGTATGTCCAACTACTTCAGCAAGTGAAATAGACCAATCTCCTGTGCCACAACAGACATCTAATGCTGATGCACCGTTTGATACATTCATTTGCTTCATTACATCTTTTCTCCAGGATTTATGTCTTTGAAAAGAAATGATAGAATTCATCGTATCATATTTGTCATATATTTTTTCGAATACATGGTGTACTCGTTCTTCTTTTGTTTTTTCTTGCATCTTATTCCATCTCCGAAGAGGTATGTTGATAGATAATGGAGTCAAGTAATGGAGTAAAATCTTGTTTTTGACGTTCAGAAAGTTTATCTATCATACCTTTTGTTTTATTTACTTGCTTTTCAAGAATGCTTTGTTTATCTTGATCAAAAGAATGATAAGAATTATTTATTATTTCATTGATTAGTAATATTTCTTCAATCACATGGATATCTTGATTTACTTGAGTTTTGTCAGCAATATATTTAATAAGCAACGAATGAATTTGTTTACGAGTTTCTAAATAAACTTCAAGTGACTCGTTTTCCAAATAATAAAGGTTCATTTTCAATTCATTGATCTGTTTAATTGCAGTTGCAAGTAATGTGATATATTCTCGTTCTTCTATATCCGCCAACAAGGAATAATATAATCCACTATAGTAATCACCAGCTAATACGGATAATTGACTATCAACGCCAATAGAAGTACCGCTATCCTCAAAATCATCAGGAATTTTCTCATGTATATCTAATGCAATTTGAACAAGCATTGTTGAAATAATTAGCTGCTCTTTTACATTAGGGGCTAATACTGTTTTATTTAAAATATAATGAAGAAAGTAGAGTTTATATTCATCAATCTCAGGTTTATGGATATATCTTAACAGGAAAGAATGCTGAATCTTCTCTTCAATCTGTAGCCTCAATTGTTGTATTTCCCTCTCCATAGCAAGCAATATAATCACCTTAGCCCTTCAAGCCTTAATGTCACCTAAGTCATTATAACATATTTATTTATGTACGATAGTCTAAAAGTTGGATTATATGTATTTGAGTTATTGTTATAATTTTCCGGTTAATTATTGCTTACTTCACCATGGCTTGTTTGAATGATTGCTTTCCCTCTAACTTTCACTGCTGAGGTATGCTCTGTGAATTGAGCTATCATTATTTCACCTTTATCCAGCTTTTCGGAATGATGAAACTTTGTATCTGAACCTCTAGTCAATCCAATAACATTTACACCATCTTCAAGAGCTTTTATGACGAAAAAGTCAGTGTTATTATTCATATTTTTCACTCCTTCGTATAGTACTAATAGTATTATCGCATTTAAAAAGTAATATTAGAAAAACCCATATTCACCCAAGTATAGTTAAAACTTAGTTTTTCTATAGTGCAGATAGTTTAATTACTTTCCTAACTACGAAAAAGAAAAAAGGGTGCGTATGAACGCACCCTTTAACCCTATGTACGTATTATTTTACGCTGTCTTTAAGGGCTTTACCTGGTTTGAAAGCAGGAACTTTACTTGCAGGGATTTCGATTTCTTCCCCAGTTTGTGGGTTACGACCTTTACGTGCAGAACGTTCACGTACTTCGAAATTACCGAAACCGATTAATTGTACTTTTTCACCATTTTTAAGTGAATCCATGACAGCTTCGAAAACTGCATCAACAGCTTTTGTAGCATCTTTTTTAGAAAGTTCGCTCTTTTCAGCAACAGCATTTACTAAATCCGTTTTATTCATGACATTCACCTCCTCCCAAAAAAGAATAGGGTCACATTGGTACAAATATTATCTCTTATCATTTGTTAACCAATTTACCAACTTTTATACTCGAATGCCCCTATAATCAATAGGGACAAGGCTAATATTAAACGAGATTCCTTTAAAATTCAACAAAAAGTTACTATTTTTTTATATTTTATGCGATTTTGCGTTGAAAACACTTAAATCACTGCCATTTTTTGGTAAAGAAAGGGCTATCATACAAGAGCCTTATACATAGCTATTCGATACATTTATCAATATTCCTTCTTAATTTTTAATTTAAATATAAAAAGCTGATTCCGTATAGTTAGCTGCGATTAACTTTTTTATTGATGGAAAATGCGTAGAAACTTAAAGTTATAACTAATTTTACAAATCATGCGACCGATTCGAGAAAATATGAGCCCTGTCACACACATCATGCGACCGAATCAAGAAAACATAGACCTTATTACTGCGCATTCTATAAAAGTTGTATGCTTAACAATAATCTATTAGAAAACAACACAATGAAATAAACAGCAGCCGTTTAGCTGCTGTTTATTTTATAAAATGATAGCTATTAATCCACCAGAGCCTTCATTAATAATTCTCTCTAGTGTTTCTTTAAGCTTATAACGTGCGTTTTCAGGCATTAGAGATATCTTTGCTTGAATACCTTCCCTTACAATAGAGCTAAGTGATCTACCGAATATGTCAGATTCCCAAATTGATAATGGATCTTCTTCAAAGTCTTGCATTAAGTATCTCACTAATTCTTCACTTTGTTTCTCTGTACCAATGATTGGAGCAAATTCTGACTCAACCTCTACTCTAATCATGTGAATAGAAGGAGCAACTGCTTTCAGCCTAACTCCAAACCTTGATCCTTGACGAATAATTTCCGGTTCTTCCAGTTCCATATCCTCCAAGGTAGGCGCCGCAATACCATATCCCGTCTGCTTAACCATTTGTAAAGCACTCGCAACTTGATCAAATTGTCTCTTTGCATAAGAAAAGTCCTGCATTAATTCTAATAAATGATCCTTACCTCTTATTTCAACCCCAACAATCTCCTTCAATACTTGATCATATAGGTAATCTGGGGCGTGTAAATCAATTTCCGCAATACCTTCGCCCATTTCCATACCAGCAAGATTTGCTTTGTCAATATAATCATAGTCTGCAAAATTACCTACTATACTATCTACATCACGTAATCTTTTTATATCTTTAACTGTTGATTGAATTGCTTCTTGGTAGCTTTCTTTTAACCAATGCTCGTCATTCAACACCATTACCCAGCTAGGAAGATTAACATTAACCTCTAACACAGGGAATTCATAAAGTGCCTCACGTAGCACATTGTACACGTCATGCTCTGTCATTGACTCAACACTCATTGCCAATACAGGAATATCATATTGTTCAGATAGCTCTTGTCTTAACAATTCTGTTTGCTGACTTGTTGGATGGACAGAGTTGACCACCATAATGAACGGTTTACCAACCTCTTTTAACTCTTCGATTACTTTAGCCTCAGCCTCAACGTAATCGCCGCGTTCGATGTCACCAAAAGAACCATCTGTTGTTACGACAACACCAATTGTAGAATGTTCTTGTATTACCTTTCTTGTTCCAATTTCTGCTGCATCATGAAAAGGAATAGGTTCCTCATACCAAGGGGTATTGATCATTCTTGGTCCGTTCTCATCTTCAAACCCTTTTGCTCCTTCCACTGCATATCCTACACAATCTACTAGTCTAATATTGACATCTAGTCCTTCATCTACTTTTACATTTACTGCTTGATTAGGTATAAACTTAGGTTCGGTTGTCATAATAGTTTTACCTGCTGCACTTTGCGGTAGTTCATCTTGTGCTCTTGCTCTTTCACTTTCTTCTTCAATGTTTGGAAGCACAACTAGTTCCATAAACTTTTTTATGAATGTTGATTTTCCTGTCCGAACAGCTCCAACAATACCTAGGTATATATCACCGTTCGTACGTTTCGAAATATCTTTAAAAATATCTACCTTTTTCAAACGATCCCCTCCCGATCACTACAATATTAAATGAACAAACTACGAATAATTGACATTACAATTCTATGATGTTGTCCTATCAGATTATGACTTAATATATGCAAAAGAATTAAAATAAATGATTATTTCAATTTCCGTAGTCCGGTATTTTTTAATCACCCCTATTAATGCAATAAAAAACCCCTGCAACAAATATATGCTGCAAGGGAATAATTATGAGAATTTATTGAACCATGAACACTGGCTCATTGTCTTTAATTGTTGTCGGTAATGAATATGCTGGTAAGAAAGGTGTATTTTCTGCTAATAGAAAACGAATATCGTCACCTTCTTTAAAGTTATGTTCATATTCTTTTAGAGCATTGTTCAAATCTATACGATAGTCTACGTAGATATTACCTTCAGTATCCATAACAATTGGAAGTAATGCTTCTGAATACGGGCTTTCTATGACTAATGGGTCATCTATACCTATTTTTTCATAATCAATGGTATAAATATCGGTACCTATCTTTTCACCAAATGGTGGGTAGAGATTTTTATCGCGATACGAATTAATTAATAAAAGAACATTCCTTAGCTCATTTGTAATTCGTAAATCGATTAATTTAACTTGTGGATTTGTTTCAGGATTAAGAATGGCATACTGGTAGATACCACCATTCTCATAGGCATTTCCTGGTAACTCAGTAAGGCTGCCCTGTTCTTTCAAAAGATTAAAATCAATTAAATATTTTTCAAAAATAGGAGTGTCATTTGGCTTCGTACGAATTGGTAGTAAGCCATCAGTACGTTCCTGATAATCCCCTACGGCAGATTGTACCATATCAAGTTGGGCTTGATTAGGGGGTTGATTTTTCTCGAGTTCATTACTGGGATATGCACATGCACTTAAAAATAATAACAGAGCGGTAATTGCAACTAATTTATATGTATGCCTCATGTATTAAACCTCCATTAGCCTATAAAGTTGGCCCACTGAATACGATATAAAGTATAATAATGCCTCCCAAAAATAAGCTAACATATGCTATTAAAGAAACGATTATAGAAAAGAACCCTTTCAGCTTATGTCTGCTTAATAAAATAAGACCAATTGCTAGTATTAGTAATCCCATTCCAGCAATAGAGATCCACATCTTAAGCATTGATTCTGACATTTTTTCACCTCTAAATCTATTTGTCCATATTTATGCAATCGTTATTATATCATACGGAAGGAGAATGGGCATTTAAAATAAGGTTTTCTAAGAATTTTTTTCTATATACCGTTAAAATTAAAGTATTTTTATAATGATGCACTGAATCCATAAAGTCTACTTGAAAAAGGTAAATCATCTTTCCTAAGTTCGATATACCGTTTTAGACTGTGTTAGCAACCCATTAAGACGAATTAAATTGGTGAGAACATCAACAAAAAAAGCAAAATAAAAAAATCCAGGATGAAGAGGGGCCTTCTTCATCCTGGGTTGACTAAATAAACCCTTAGCAGACTCTATCTATGAATGCTTGTGCGTTTTATTTTATGCGAGTAGACACGAGGTTGTATCCTCACCTGCCCAGCCTGACGTTATTTTTTAAATAACTGATTCAGCGAGTTAAGGTCCGTTGGAACTTTGTTTCCGGTAATAGACTTAACTAATTTGTCTTCTTTCTCTCTAGAGAGGGGCTTATTTGCCATCTTAGCTAACTGTCTAACCAACCTTCGAACGGTTTTTTCATCTGAAAAATCAGCACTTTTTACTGAATCAGCAACTTTATATATTTCGCTTGGACTAATACCTACACCTTGCTGAATTTTGTCAAAAGGATTGTTACTTTTATTGCTCACACGCTCGCCTCCTTGCAAGAATTACTTCAACATAGTATATGCAAGGAATATTTGCTTTGTGTTAGCGAGCATATCGGTTCTTTAATAAAGATGCCAAATCATCCATTTCCTCCCGTTTGTCCCGGTTCATCAACTGTTCCACAACTTCTTTTGGCTTTTTATTATTATAAACAATATCATATATTCCATTTGTAATCGGCATTTCTACATTCTCGTCTTTCGCGAATTGGTAAGCTGCCTCTGCGGTACGTACACCTTCTACAACCATTCCCATATGCTCAAGAACATCTTCTAGATTCTTACCTTTTCCTAGTAAATTACCCGCTCGCCAATTACGACTATGTACACTCGTACATGTAACAATTAAGTCACCAACACCTGGCAACCCAAGAAAACTTAATGGATTAGCACCTAAATAGGTTCCAAGTCTTGTAATCTCAGCAAGTCCTCTTGTCATAAGAGCTGCCTTTGCATTGTCACCGAACCCAAGTCCGTCTGAAATTCCAGCACCTAATGCAATAATATTTTTTAATGCACCACCAAGCTCGATACCAATCACATCGTTACTTGTATAAACACGAAACACTTCGTTAAAGAATAGATCCTGTGCTTTTTTTGCATTTTCTTCATTTATTGATGCAACCGTAACAGTTGTTGGCTGTCGTTGACCAACTTCTTCTGCGTGGCTAGGACCAGATAGGACAACGATATCATCATAAACAATACTTTCCATTTCTTCATCAATCATTTGAGAAACTCGCTTCAGAGTACCGGGTTCAATGCCTTTCGTTGCATGTATGATAGTTGGCTTATGTTTAAGAATCCCATCCAGTTCATGACAAACCTCACGAATTGCCTTTGTTGGCACCACAATTAGGATGGCATCCACCTCATGAATCGCTTCTTCCATATTATAAAAAGCTTTTATTTTTTCTGGAATCATAATTTCTAAATAATGCTCATTTTTATGGATTGAATTAATTGTGTCAGCTTGTTCTTTACGATGAGTCCACAGGCGAACATCGTGTCCATTATCAGCTAATACAATACTTAAAGCAGTTCCCCAACTTCCTGCACCCAAAACAGCTATTTTTTTCAAAATATATCCCCCCTATGATCGTCTACGAGCCAAGATTTTTATTGGTGTTCCAACAAACCCAAATGCATCCCTAATCTTATTTTCAAGAAAACGCTTATATGAAAAATGCATTAATTCCGGGTCATTGACAAAGATAACAAATGCTGGAGGCTTAACTGCAACTTGTGTGGCATATAAAACCTTCAATCTTTGTCCTTTTACTGTTGGAGTTGGATTCATAGCTATAGCATCCATAATTACATCATTCAACACATTGGTAGCTATTCGTTTTGCATGACTATCGCTCGCAGTTTGTACCACAGGAAGTAATGTATGTATACGTTTCTTTGTTTTCGCAGACAAGAAAACTATTGGAGCATAATCTAAAAATTGAAAATGCGCTCTAATCTTCTCTTCAAATTCTTTCATAGTCTTTTCATTTGTTTCAACAGTGTCCCACTTATTGACTACAATTACAATTCCGCGTCCAGCATCATGTGCATATCCTGCGATTTTTTTATCCTGTTCTCTTATTCCGGTATCTGCATCGATTAAAACCAAAACAACGTCTGAACGATCAATCGCTCTAAGTGCTCGGAGAACACTATATTTTTCTGTGGACTCATATACCTTACCACGTTTACGCATTCCGGCAGTGTCAATAATTACATAGTCCTGACCATCTTTAGTTAACTTAGTGTCAATTGCATCTCGTGTCGTACCTTCTATATCACTTACAATGACACGCTCTTCATTTAATAAAGCATTTACCAAAGATGACTTCCCAACATTTGGTCTACCAATTAAACTAAAGTATATAGTGTCCTCGTCTACTTCTTCTTGCTCAAGTTTTGGAAAATGACTCACCACTTCATCCAATAAGTCTCCAAGGCCAAGTCCATGTGAACCAGAAATAGGGAATGGTTCTCCGAAACCTAAAGAATAGTATTCATAGATTTCATTACGCATTTCTGGATTATCAACCTTGTTTACAGCAAGTACAATTGGTTTATTAGATTTGAATAATAGCTTAGCTACTTCTTCGTCTGCAGCAGTTATACCTTCCTTTGCATTCACGATAAAAACAATTACATCCGCTTCATCGATTGCAATTTCTGCTTGCTGACGCATTTGAATTAGTAGTGGCTCATCCCCGATTTCAATACCACCTGTATCAATTAGGTCAAAATTAGTATTAAGCCACTCCGCTTGTGAATAAATGCGATCTCTCGTTACACCAGGTATATCTTCAACAATTGAAATTCTTTCGCCCACTAGTCTATTAAAAATGGTAGATTTACCAACATTTGGTCGACCAACTATGGCAACAACAGCTTTCCTCATCGAAAGGTACATCCTCTCTTACATTCATTTAATTAACTTTATCTATTCTAGCAAAAGATACCATTCTTAACAATTATTAATGTTTAACAATGATAAATAATTCATCACTTAATGCGTGAGCTATACCATCAATAATTGCTTCTAAATTAGCTGCTACTTTTTGTAATTCGTCAAAATCATTGCAAATAAAAATAGGAGCTCCACCAGCTACCTTTTCTTTATTAGTTGTAATAATTGCTAATACCGATTTTTCAATAACCATAACTTAGTTTGCCTCCCTATTACGGACATCCGATTTAGAAGGCATTCTAATTGCCGTTTCCAAAACAGGTACTGCACCAATAATTTGAATTGCTTTTTCTCTATCTCTTATTTGAGGTAATATAAAGACTGCGATTCTCCCATCATCTAAGTCACGCTTAATTAATGGAACTAATGCAGGCGTTCCTGAATCTCGGAATACACCAAGAGAAACTGATACATCATGTAATATGGCCTGTCTTTGCCCCAAATGGGCAATCGTGTTTACAACATTTAAATTTTTTGGTATTAATACAAATCCCATACCATATTTCAAAATTTCCTCTTGTCTTTCTGGTAATCCAATATTCATAATATAAATATTGTCTACGTATAGTCCCGCACCATCAAAATGTGGAGGAGCATACTCAATATCAACGAGATCCTTAATTGTACTACCACTTTGTAAAACCTTACTAATAATTAGACAAATAATCGCACCAATAATAGCCATGTATACATTCCAAATTAAATAAAACAATGTACCCACAAATGCGGTTAAAATAACTAAATAATTTCTGCTTTCAAACGATATTGCGATTCCCTCAATATACGCTTTTCCTCTTGATACAAGTTCGAAATCATCAATTTCCGATAATGTATTTCTTTCCATATTTCTTACTTCACGAAATTGTGTTGCCGCGACAGTCAAAAATGTTACAGCAGTAAAGTTCATTTCCATAATGGCAGGTACTGCGACTGCGCCTAGAGAAGCAGCAATAAATCCTAGTGCAACATGAATTATTTTGCCATGTAAATATGTAGGATATTGTCTATAATCTGTTCGTAACATCATCATTCTTCCAATAGTACCTACTACGACACCGAATACTATCGGCATTGTGTATTCATTCATTAAGGACACCTCATATGTTATTAGTTAAACGTAAAAATGTGAGAATTTTCATCAGAAAAAGTGTTAAATTTTACTAATAGTAAAAGAAAATAGCACTTTATTTTTAGCCTTTCGTATTAATTCAATTGTGATTAATATGATTAAGCAAACAAATAGTGTATCTAAAAACTCAAAATCTCCTATTGTCTGTATAATCGAATAATTGGATAGCAATACGCTGTATACAAACTCTCCACTACATAAACCGATAATGTTAATTGCTAACCGGTTAAGAAAGTGTTTATTAACCATCATGGTTAATAGAACACAAATGATGGGAATGATTATTAATCTTGGCATAAAAAGCCAAACAGGGGCGTTTGTCTCCCAAATTAACAAACTCGTGAAACCGACCATAATTGTAATTGCAGAAAATATTTGTAGTATTTTATGTTGTAAGGTTCCAAGAAAAATAAAACCTCCAAATAAAATGAATAAATAAGATAATGAAATCTCAAATAAATTAATCGAAATATATAGATTAGAAAAGATAATGGTTAACAAAATCCAAATAGCCAAAAAAGTTCTTCCTTTTTCCTTAGGTAATAAAAACGTAACGATTACCCATAAAAGCCAACAAAACCAATAAAAGTATATTCCTTCCATAAATGTTCACCCACCATCTTTTATTATTGCTATGAACATGTTTTTTTAAACAAAAAAACCCCTTTCTTTATCAGAAAGGGGTTTTTAACATCCAATTTAAGCTTATTGCTTAAATTTATTTAGTTTATCACCAATTAAATCACCAAGATGGAAACTAGATTGTTCCTCATCTCTTTCGTATTGTTTAAATTCTTTTGCTTCCTCTTCCGCTTCTAGTTCTCTAATGCTTAATGACATTCTTTCTTCTGATTCATTAATATCTAGAACTTTAACTCTAACTGTTTGACCAACCTCTAACACTTCATGCGGAGAACCAATATGACGATTTGCAATTTGTGAAATATGCACTAATCCTTCTACACCAGGTAGTACTTCTATAAAAGCACCAAAATTTACTAATCGTTTAACTTTACCGTCAACTGCTTGACCAGGCTTAAGTTGCTCTTCAACATTTTCCCATGGTCCTGGCAGTACTTTCTTTCTAGATAATGCAATTCGCTCATTATCACGGTCAACAGATAGCACTACTACTTTGATTTTATCTCCTTCAGAAACCATTTCTGAAGCATTACTTACATGATCATGTGATAGTTGAGAGATGTGTACTAACCCATCAACACCACCGATATCAACGAAAACACCAAAATCAGTTAGACGTTGAACAGTACCTTCAATTACTTGTCCTTCTTCAATTGATTGTAGTAATTGAGATTTCTTGTTCGCTTGTTCCTCTTCCACAATAGCACGATGGGATAAAATTACCCGGTTTTTTTCTTGATCTAATTCTACAATTTTAACAGAAAGTATTCTATCTTGATATTCTGAAAAGTCATCGACATAGTGTGCTTCTACTAGTGAAGCTGGCATAAATCCACGAATTCCAACATCAGCTACTAGCCCACCTTTAACAACTTCTTTAATTTGAACATCAAAAACTTCACCAGATTGAAATTTTGCTTCTAATTCTCCCCATGCAAGTTCAGAATCCACTACTTTTTTAGACAGAACAACCTCGTCATCTTCTAACTTCTTGATAACTAAAGAAAGTTTGTCACCTTCTTTAACTACTTCATTTGGGGTTTCAATATGCAAATTGGATAATTCACTTATTGGAATAATTCCCTCTGTTTTATAGCCGATATCAACTAAAACATGTTTATCCTCAACCTTAACAACTGTTCCTGATACCTTATCCCCAACTTGTAAGTTTAAATTTTCTTGATTTGTTTCACTCATTTCTATTCCTCCTTAACCAAAACAAAAGTAAAAAATATAAAATTGCTTGGCGTTCTCTCTCAGCAAATACTAAAGCCGACTTGTACAGACGGATCATTTTATACTTTTCAACCTGCTGATTTCAGAAAAAACTCTCTTTTTATAACTTCTAATATTTACAAATATTTGTCAAGTAATTGTTATCATAAATATTGGTAATATATGAAAAAACATTCTTAACCTACAGAAATCAGTTAAACTTTTTTACTTCAATAAGTATTTGTTCTGCAACTCCCTTAATAGATAGTGAAGTTGTATCAATCTCTATTGCATCAGAAGCTTTAACTAGTGGAGAAGCTGCTCTTTCAGAATCAATTAGATCCCGCTTCTCAATCTCTTTTTTTAATTCTTCTAAGTTAGACGAGAAACCTTTACTTAAATTCTCGACATGTCTTCTTTTTGCTCTTTCTTCTACTGTTGCTATTAGAAAAATCTTCACTTCTGCATCTGGAATAACCTTCGTACCAATGTCGCGTCCATCCATGACGACCCCACGCTCTTTGGCTAATCTTTGTTGTCTATAAACCATCTCATCTCTTACTTTTGAATGTTGAGCCACATAGGAAACATTATTGGTTACCTCTTTTGAACGTATTGCTAACGTTACATCTTGGTTATCGAGAAGAACACGTTGTCCTTCATCACTTTGAATTAATGTAATCTCTGTTGAATCTAGCAATTTCCCAAGCGCTTCTTCATCATGAACATCAATCGCTTCTTCCAATGCTTTTAAAGTTATTGCACGGTACATGGCACCAGTGTCAATGTAAATGTAGTTTAATTCATTTGCCACAATTTTTGCTACTGTACTCTTCCCAGCAGCAGCTGGGCCATCAATAGCAATTGCAATCTTATTTGCCATAAAAATATCATTCCTCTCATGTCAATCCAAACTTGCTATATTATAATACCATCATTATCTCTTCTAATGAAGTTCCTTTTGTCTAGCTTCTCTTTGTTTTTCAAAACAATAACGAATAATTACTTGTACATCCTGATCATTTTGTTCTATGAATTTAATCGATGCAATATTTGCACCTGATTCTCGCTCGATAAAGCGTACTACTTCACCGGGTAAATGAAGATAATGATACTCTCCAGAGTGCATTGGAAGGACAAGGTAAATAGTTAACATTTCACCGTCCACTAAACGAAATCCTTTTGGTACTACAACGGAAAGACCACCACCACTTAAATCAAAGGTCACAGTCGCAAAAGTTGTTAATTTATTTTCGTTACTATGTATAGCAACATCTACTGCTGTTTCAATGCGGACATATTGCCTTCGTTGAATCCTTTCTATTTGTTCATCATTCGGCAGCATTAATGCTAGAGTGGGGATTTTTCCATTCTTCTTATCCATTACCTCTGTTTTAAAACGGTATACAGATTGATCCTCACCTAAATATTCAGCAGCCATTTTTGTACCAATTCGAATAGCCGCTGTTGTTCTTTTAGTTTTTAAATGTACAGGATAATCGATATATATATAGTTTTTATTTTTATCAATTATTTTACTACGATATTTTTCAACAGAATCATATTCGATGCTATAGGTCTCAATAGTTAAAAAATCGCCAATTTTCATGTTAATCCCCCATATATCTCTTTGAAGTAAAAGTTGATATATCCATTATCACAAAAAAACAAAAAAAGGGAAAGGGCAAAAGCCTTTCCCAAACTAAATCCCTGCGTAATTTATTTCTTTTCCATTAAGTTTCTCCACTTTTTCTTCCGTACCATCCATGGCATTGATAAAGATACGATACGTATCATCACCTAATATTCCTAGGAATTCATATGTCAATACTTCTTCCCCTAAGTCATTAGTAATAACAGCTAAAAATTCTTCTTGTATTCCCACACTAGGGTTCACAAAGTCTCTTGCTTCTTTAGAACTTAAAGTAGGCTCTGGAATATCGCGTTTATGATGGTTTAGAAAATAATTATTCGCTGTTAAGCCAAGTATATCACCATTATCAAGGGCAACCTTAACCTCTATCGCATCAGCAAAAACTCTAACTCCATTTTGATTATAGATAAATGTGTATATACCTATATTTCCATATTCACTACTATTCAGTAATTCCATATTTTCAAAGTCATGTTTTTGAATATATTCTTCTGCTTTTTTATAACCTTCATTTAAACTTATTGTCTTATTATTAACAGGTCTATCAACAAGTAGTGTAATTGGATGTCCACCTTTTTGGGTGAGATCAAGATATGCACTCTTATTTTCATCTTCATAAGATATACTGTACAGTGGAATATCAGCTCCATCTCCTGTACCTGTTATTCTAAGGTCCTGTGTTTGTTTAATATTAAATATACCTTTACTATATTCTAATGCCTTTTCTTCACTTATCTCTTTTCCATCAATATTTTCATATTGATGGTCTTCGGAGGAGGTGCCAGATATAGATGAATCCACATTCCCTTCTGAAAAACCTTCAATTTTTTTCTCAACGGTTTTAAAGCCATCAATAATGGTGTTATCTGCTTGTTCATCCTCTGTCGCTAATGCTAATTGAACATCCATCCAGCGTAAATTATTTTCCATTGCAGTATGTTGAACTTGTCTTAACTCATCCTTTATTTCACCAGCTTGTGTATAAAGATTCTCCAAAGTTTCTAACTCTTTGTCTGACAACGGATCCTTCTTTAAATCACGGATTGCCGTTCGATAGGTAAATTCACCAATATTCGACAAAAACTCCTCTGTTTTATTGAAAGGTAATAAGGTCAATGGAAGTTGCCCTACATTAGATAAAGAATCTGAAGTTAATCGCCAAATCTCTGCAAGTTGCGGAGATAATCGTTCTCTCGAGTTCATTGCAATGGCAGTACCGATTTTATCGTGCATTAAATCAATATTGTACGTTAATTCATGAAAAGCACGCTGGTACGTATTTTCTGCTTGTATTAAAATTGCATTTTTTTCTTGATGCTCCTTATAGCCCCAGGCGGCAGTTCCAGCTACCCCAATGGCTAATGCAACAATTGCTATCCAACGCATCATAATCTATCACCTCTATTTACAAAAGATATGCTTTCCAATACGTTTAATTTGTGGTCTACCCCAAATCCAGCTAGATGTTGCAGTATCTGGATTGAAGTAATAAATCGCGTTACCAGTAGGATCCCAACCATTAATAGCATCCAAGACTGCTTCTTTCGCCTTTTCATTCGGTGTGAGCCAGATTTGACCATCGGCAACAGCTGTGAAAGCTCTTGGCTCAAAAATTACCCCTGCAACCGTATTTGGGAAGCTAGAGCTTTCTACACGATTTAGAATTACCGCTGCGACTGCTACCTGTCCTTCATAAGGCTCCCCTCTGGACTCACCATACACAGCATTAGCCATTAGTTCTATATCATTTTGCGAGAAACCTTGTGGCACATTTACAGCTGCCGTATTTCTCTCCGGTGTAGCTGCAGTATTATTATCGGTATTCTGACTCTGCCCTCCCTGATTCTGGGCTCCTTGGCCTTGGCTACCTTGTTGTGTTCCTTGTTGTGGAGCAGCTTTACTACCACCTGTTCCACTTTTCCCACTAGTACCTTTTTTCGACTTTGTTTGTTGGGATAATGGTGTACCACCGTAGTACGTAAAATCATTTCCTTGAGCAATTTGCGTATGGACCCATTTTCCATCAAACTTACTTGCGTCTACTAACTTTTGCCTAGTCTTCAATCCCGCAAGTCCATCAATATCTAACCCAAAATCTTTTTGGAAATTACGTAACGACCAATACGTCCCCCATCCAAATACACCATCAATTTTCCCTTTGTAATACCCGATATACTGCAATCTTGCCTGCAGTTCGATAACATCATCGCCTACCGAACCACGTTGTATAATCTGATTCGTAAAGGCATCTACTTCTTTAGGATTATAAGTTTCTTGAAGTCCTATTGCCACTAGACATATAATAATGATAAAGATGTATTTTTTTATTCTCATATGGATACCTCTCACTTTCTTGATTATCTAGTAGTATCTATTTTTCGATGAAACACCTAATTTATGCATACTAATCTAGATTACCAACAAAAAAGCAATAAGGTTAGAAAACTTGCATTCGCTCATTACCAAGAGAATATGTTATTTTTTCTATATTTGTAGAAGGTTTTTGTAAATTTCTAACTACAAAAAGAAAAAGAGACCATTATAGTCTCTTTAAAAGGTTATTAATTAGCACTAGCTATTTTCATACGGTGTAATCCAAAGAACCAGAGTATAATCATAAATGGAATAACAAATGATGCCCAGTTTTCTTCTACAGAACCTAAAATAAAATTATAAAGTCCATGAAGTGTAATCGGAATAACCAAAGCTAAAGCAATATTCAAAATTCTATTTTCCGAGTTCATTTTTGCCTTACCAAAATAATAGCCCATGATTACACCAAATAAAGCATGAGAAGATACTGGAAAAATCGCTCTAGAAAAAGCATACTCTATTCCATTAACAAATAAGTAGAGGATATTTTCAATGGTTGCAAATCCTAAACTGATAGATACAGCATACACGATGCCGTCATAGTGCGCATCAAATTCTGTATGCTGAAAAATAACATATAAAAAAATAAACCATTTAAAAAATTCTTCTAAGAATGCTACAACAAAAAAAGCTTGCACAAATAAATTTCCTATTTGATCACTAGTAAAAGCATATTGGATGAACATAATTGGAAAAACCAGCAAACAACCATAGATAAATGTTCGAATAATTAATGGGATTGGCTCCGTAATTTTGTCCTTCAAATAGAAGAATGACATAAGTGCAAGAGCAGGAGCAACCCCTGCAGAAATAATTCCCAACATAATAAAACCTTCCCCTTTGACTATTACAATCGTACCATTTTACAACAAGAATGAACATACATTATTTTAAATATTAGGGGTACGAGTATGGTTTGGGGAAAATTATAAATTCTAATACGAGAAAAGTAGGTGTGCATTTTGAAAAAAATAATAATCATACATACGGGTGGAACAATATCCATGCTTGAAAATAAGGATACAGGAGAGATACATACTACGTCTGACCACCCTTTATCTAATATACCTTATGATTTCGGTACTACTATTATGGTTGATGAACATATTGCATTTTCTTTACCATCACCACACATTACACCAAGTCATATGCTTTCACTTGCAAAAACAATAGATAATTTTCTAGTTGAATATGATGGTATTGTAGTAACGCATGGCACAGATACATTAGAAGAAACTGCTTATTTCTTAGATTTAGTACTAGATACAGAAAAACCTGTTATTTTAACTGGTGCCATGCGGTCTAGTAATGAAATTGGATCTGATGCTTTGTATAACCTTATTAGTTCTATACGTGTGGCACTCTCTTCTGATGCTTATTCAAAAGGGGTTCTAGTTGTAATGAATGATGAAATCCATAGCGCAATTAATGTTACAAAGACCTCTACTAGTAATATTGCAACATTCCAAAGTCCACAATATGGTCCTATTGGGATTATCACAAAGGAATCAATTATTTTTCATCATCAATTAGTAACCAGAACAACGTATCCAGTAGAAAATATTTCAAAGCGAGTATTTTTATTGAAGGCATACGCAGGGATGGACAGCAAATTGTTTGAATTGATTCATGTTGGTAACCCAGATGGTCTGATTATTGAGGGACTTGGACAAGGAAACTTACCAAAAGAAACTATACCTGCAATTCAAAAGTTATTAAAGGATAATATCCCAATTGTATTGGTCTCAAGAAGCTTTCGAGGAACTGTTGGACCAACTTATGCTTACGAAGGTGGCGGTAAACAATTAAAGGATATGGGTGTTATATTTACAAATGGGTTAACCGGTCCTAAGGCAAGGTTAAAGTTATTAATTGCACTAGAGAATAACGCAGATTATATGATTTTACGGGATATCTTTGAAAAAGAGTTTTAAATTACACTATAAGGGCATCTGCATACGTGTGCAGTGCCCTTATTTTCTAATTAATATTGAATAAATTTCCTTTTCTCATTAATCAATACGATCTGCTATAGTGTTAGCAATTTTCCCTCCATGAAATCTTCCATTTTCTATAAATATTTCATTGTTATTATTCCCCGCTGCAACTACACCCGCTACAAATACATTTTTAATATTCGTTTCGTATGTTTCCTCATTATAAATAGGTTTACCATTCTCGTGATTAAACTGAACGCCAATTTCCTTAATTAAATCAAAATTCGGACGATATCCAGTCATTGCAAAAACAAAGTCATTATCAATAATATATTCCTTGTCATTGACTTTATAATATACATGGTCATCTGTAATTTTTGTCACATGCGCATTAAATTCCATTTGAATAATGTCTTTACGAACTAAAGAATCAAAATCTGGTAGAATCCACGGTTTTATACTAGTAGAATACTTGTCCCCTCGATAAAGGACCGTAATATTCGCTCCAGCTTTATGAAGTTCTAAAGCTGCGTCAACTGCTGAATTTTTCCCACCGATGACTACAATATTTTTGTTATAGTATGAGTGTCCTTCTTTAAAATAGTGCATAACTTTTTCTAACTGTTCACCAGGAATATTCATATAGTTTGGTTGATCATAGTACCCAGTTGCTATAATGACATGCTTTGAATAGTATTCTTCTTTCCCACCAGAGAAATGCTCGGTAGTAATGACAAATTCATTGTTCACTTTCCTTAGTGATGTTACTAATTCATAGGCATGAACCCGTAATTGCATTCTTTTAGCTACGTTGCGATAGTATGCTAAAGCCTGATTTCTTACTGGCTTTTGTCTTTCAGTAATAAAAGGAATTTCTCCAATTTCAAGTTTTTCACTTGAACTAAAGAATGTTTGATGTGTTGGATAATTATATATCGAATTTACAATATTTCCTTTTTCAATTAGTAAAGCGTCAATACCTTTTTCTTTCAGTGCTATAGCACTTGCAAGCCCACATGGACCTGCCCCAATAATGATGACTTTCTCTTTATGCATTTTCTCGCACATCCTTTATAAAAATGAACTGAATTTAAACTGTTGTTAATTATACAATTTGTATAAACTGTGCGGTAACTAGGGACTTTGTGTGGAGCAACTAACCCGCGGGGCAAATATACTTCGCTGATGTAGATTAACAGCACTTATGACTGAAAACATGTGATAAAACAATCTTCATTTAGAAAGCTACTACTAGCGCAGGCAGAATACGGAGACTCCTCGAAAATAAAAACCTATTTTCTTCGTGCGATGTCTTGCTACCGAAGCCTTCCTTGGGACTGCGATTACTCGCCCCACCGAAAACATTTGTCCTACGGGAATAGCACGAGTCCGAAGACCCCGCAGCGGTGTCTTAGCACTACACTAACCTCTTATTAAAGTTACCGCACAGTTTCAATCAAGAGTCAAATAAATTGCAATTGCCATTGTGAAAACCGCCAGAAATTAAAAACTCTTATCATACGTATATGATAAGAGTTTTGAGTCATTTTTTCCAATAAACTGACCTCTATACCCATCCTCGGAAACGAGATGCTTCAGCCATTTTTCTTACACCAACCATATATGCTGAAAGTCGCATATCAACTTTCCTGGTTTGTGCTGTTTCATAGATTGTATTAAAGGACTTAACCATTGTTTTAAGTAGCTTTTCTTCAATTTCTTCCTCTGACCAATAATAACCTTGGTTATTTTGCACCCATTCAAAGTAAGAAACTGTCACTCCACCAGCAGAAGCAAGTACATCAGGTACTAACAAGATTCCTCTTTCCGTTAATATCTTAGTTGCTTCTGTTGTAGTTGGTCCGTTTGCGGCTTCTACAACGATTGACGCTTTAATATTATGTGCGTTTTCTTTAGTAATTTGGTTCTCTACCGCTGCAGGAACTAAAATGTCACATTCACTTTCTAATAATTCTTTATTAGTAATCGTATTATTGAATAATTTAGTTACAGTTCCAAAACTATCACGTCGATCAAGTAAGTAATCAATATCTAATCCTTCTGGGTCATAAAGTGCGCCATAAGCATCAGAAATTCCTACCACAATTGCACCCTCATCGTGTAAAAACTTAGATAAGAAGCTACCAGCATTACCAAATCCTTGTACAATCACTTTTGCACCTTTAACACTTAGATTACGCTTTTTGGCTGCTTCATTAATACAAATTGTAACACCTTTTGCCGTTGCAGATTCTCTACCATGAGACCCGCCTAGAACAATTGGTTTTCCTGTGATAAAGCCAGGGCTATTAAATTCATCCATTCTACTGTATTCATCCATCATCCATGCCATAATCTGTGAATTTGTGAATACGTCTGGAGCAGGAATATCTTTTGTTGGTCCAACAATTTGACTAATTGCTCTTACATAACCACGGCTCAGTGCCTCTAGTTCACGGAAAGACATTTCACGCGGATCACAGATAATTCCACCTTTACCACCACCATATGGTAAATCCACAATACCTGCTTTTAAACTCATCCAAATGGATAAAGCCTTTACTTCATTCTCAGTAACATCTGGGTGGAATCTTATTCCCCCTTTAGTTGGTCCAACTGCATCATTGTGTTGTGCACGATATCCAGTGAAGATTTTTGTCGAACCGTCATCCATACGGATAGGAATCCTTACCGTCATCATACGAAGAGGCTCTTTTAATAACTCGTAAACTTCATCAGGGTAACCCAACTTCTCCAGTGCGTTTTTTATTGTAGCTTGAGTTGAACTTAGAACATCATCCAATTGATTATTTCTCTCTTTGGTAGTATCTGCTGCTTTATCGGCCACCATGAATTTACCTCCTAAAAAACTTATAAATATTTATAATAGCTATTCTCAGAGATTAGTATACACTTTAAATACAAATATGCAATACAAAACCCTTATGAAATTTCAAAAAAATGAAAGCGCTTCATACTTCCTTAGTATTATATTATTTAATTCTTTATTCATACCTTGGTCCTAATCATTAAAAGCCTTCATAATTGTTTGTATTGCATCTGTTTCGATGATTACTTTACCATATTCTTTTAATCGGAAAGAGGTAACTATGCTTGGACTAGCAAATTCAGACATTAATGCAATTATATTTTCCTTATTATTACCATTCAATTCATCACGATTTAGTAACATATAATATCTACTCCCCATATAAAATATCTGTCCACCATTCACGGAAAGCGTATTTAAATAGGAACTTAGTTGAATAATATGTTCGAAGTCATCAAATGAAAAAATTAATTCTTTGCTCTCATCTAGTGTCACTTTCATTTCAATGAAATCCTCATCCCAATCTATATTATCAAAGTTTTGAGTAACTATGACATGCATTCCCTGTGCTTGCATTAAATATACTTGGACGTACAACTTTCCTTCAAGTTCAAAACCAAGCTCGGAACTTGCTTCATACATTACGTCTGTAAAAAGATTTTGGATGCTTGACGCATCCGATAAAAACTCCTCTTTATTAAATCCCCGTTCTACCAGATCGTCAAAAGTCAAAAATATTGTAAATTGACTACTGGACACCCTTTCGATTCGCACATAGCATCCTCCTCAAAATAACAAATAAAATCAAATACTCAGGGAATGACCCATTTTCGACCTAAAACGGTTAATTTCTTTTTATTAGTATATGCTGTTTTAAAAATTGTTGAACGATAAACAACCTTATTCTTATTAACTTTATGTATCAGATTTCTGATTGTATTATATTTGAAGTGGGTCAGAATACACTTCATGTTTAGTATGTGTATTCCGACCCTTCTGTATATAGTCAATACCATTGTTCTTTGAAAACTAGATATAGGAGGTTGTGACAAGTAGTGCTTTGTCACGTAAAATATCTAAGCTTTAAAGCAAAACTACTCAGGCGAAGAAAAAAGGGTTCACTAAAATAGTGAAAGTCGAACTTAGTAGCCTAAAAGTAGTCCTAAAGGTGTTCGCCAATAGGATATCAGCGGTGGGTTTACCGCCACTTGTAGTCAATGTACGTATGCATCAACCCAGAAGCTTTTTCATGACTTCAGTTATAAGAGGGTCCTAACTAGATAGTTAATACTAGGTCTCCATAAAATAATAGCATCCCGATAACCGTCAGTAGTAAAACTACAACGATGATTAATCTAATGAATGGTCTACTTAGTTTAACGTGTGTTCTATTTTTCTTTTGGCTGTGTACTTCTTTTCTAGGGGGAAGATTTAATACATCCATTGTTTTTTCATCATATTCCTCTTGATTAAGTGCTTCATCATTCATAATGAGATTTTGTTCATTATCGAAACCAGGCTTTTTCTCTTCAACATTATGGTTGTTTACCTCTTGAAGAAGTTCTCTTAGTTCTTTTGCTTGATCATTGCTATCTGTTTTTACATCTTCCATCTTAGTCACCCCATATCTTAAAACGAATAACTAACCCTAACAAAAAGTCTACAATAAAATGTGCTGTAATCGATACAAGTAAATTACCAGTAAATTCATAAATATAACCAATAAGAAAACTAATGAAAAGTACTGATATTAAAAGTACTGGCTTTTTTAAGTAACGAATATGGAACAAGGCAAAAATGAGACTTGCTGTTACATAACCAAAAGTCGTTTGAATAATCCCTCGAAACAGTAATTCCTCGGAGAACGCTATTAAAAGTGTCAATGCAAAAATTTTTGGAAGTGATATATTAGAAAATATTCGCTGATTTATTCCACCATCATCATAATACTTTTTGGGTAATAAGGAGATCATTATGAGGTCAAGAGCTACAATAACGATTCCCGGTAGAATACCAAGATAAACAATTTCTTTTATGTCGAATTGGAATAAGTTTGTCCACTTCATTAGACTATCAAATAATAGTAGACTAACTATGAATGAAATTAATAAAAATAGCACTTGAGTATAGATAACTGACTTTCTTAATTCCTCGTCAGTAAGCTGCTTAATAATTTCACTCTGCTTCATTTGGATTCCCCTACTACTAACAAATGTTTCAGCTTCTTCTCCCATGTTGGAATTGTTACATGCCTTTTTGTTTGTTCTGGTTTGAAATCTTGCAAACGGATCCCACAATTACTACAACATAGCTCTTCTACCTTGGTATGACCATTTTGAAATTTTATATAGAGTCCATTCCTTAAACAGGTATTTGAATGTATCCAATTCAACATTTCGTTTAGCTTCGCTTGTTTTAAAAATAATCGTTCATCGCGAATGTTTTTTATATATTTAAATGATTCATCTAATTTACTTTCATCATATTTTAAACCATTTTCAATCTTTATGCCATGTTTTTCTAATTGGGATGAAATAAAACGCCATTGTACTTCACTTATTTCAAAAATCGTCTGTATCTCCACTATTTCAGTAGGAAGAGTTTTTTTTGCACCTCTATACGCAAGTAATAATTGATGAGCCCGAATCAAATCTTTATCAGAAGGTAATTCACTTTCTATCATTTGTTGTGGTAAAAAAGAGTCTTGCCTACAGTATAACAGGATACTAATACTTGGATTACCGTCTCTTCCTGCTCTACCAATCTCTTGAATATACGATTCTATTTGACCTGGAAAATGATAATGAAATACAAAACGGATATTATTTTTATTGATTCCCATACCAAATGCACTTGTACAACAAATGACATCTATTTGATCATTCATAAATTGTTGTTGTATAGCAACGCGGTCCATTTGTTCCATGCCACCATGGTAAAAGGCTATTCGATGTTCTGGCAGTCTCTCTGATAAGAGATGCGATACATTCTCTGTAGCATTCTTACTTGAAAAATAGATAAGAGTAGGAACATGATGCACGGATAGAACACTAGTAATTATGTCTAGTTTTTCTTCGTTATTCATTACTTCTTGAATAGTTAATGCAATATTACTGCGATCCATCGGGAATATATGCTTATTCATTGGGCGCCCAAGGGATTTAATAATGTCATCTTGTACTTCCTTTGTGGCTGTTGCACTTAAAGCAAGTACCGGTGGATCACCTATTTGGCGGATTACCGTATTTAATTTCTGGTAATCGGGACGAAATTCGTGGCCCCACTGAGATATACAGTGCGCTTCATCGACTACAAATAAAGATATTGTAATCTTACTCAAATAGAACTGTAATTCCTTCTGTTGCAACATTTCAGGTGATATATAAATTAATTTATATCGATGTAAAGACTTAATTATTTGTTTCCTTTTATCATAATCTAGAAAACTATTCAGAGCGACTACTTCTTTGAAATTCATTGCTTTTAATTCCTTGACTTGATCCATCATTAACGAGATAAGTGGAGAAACAACGATTGTAACGCCTCTTAATATTCGAGCCGGTAACTGATAGCATATCGATTTTCCAGTTCCAGTAGGAAGAATCCCTAAAACATCCTTACTATCTAATACATCAGAAATAATTTCCTTTTGACCAACTCTAAATTCAGAATATCCAAAATAAGTTTCTAACTTCTTTTCTAAAGATAGTGTTTTAGACATGAATTTCATCCTCCGGTAAAAGTTCCTTTAACCTCGCTAATATAAGCCTTATCTGAAAATAACTAATAGAAGAGCTACAATTTTCTTTAATGGTTTTCAATTTAAACGTCTTATTCAATTGAATAGCTGTAATAATAGCTTCTTGTTCTTCCTGATTTACAAAAGATTGAATTTGTAAGTTATGATCATATAATGCGATTTCAACAATATGATCATAGATTGTATTTAATTTCAAATTTCGTATTTCTGCGATTTGTTCGATGCTTAACTGTTGCTTTAATAATTGATAGGTTTGGTTTGCCGTATTAGTTATAAACTTTTGTTGATCAAAATCTCTTATTATTTGACTCAAAATACTGTAATTTTCTCTGTTTTGATTAATTAAGGTAATAAGTAGATGTGTAATTCCTGTTAAAAATAATAAGGCATCATCTGTTGATTGATTATATTTCTTTGCTAATTGATCCATGCTTAACCCGTAATACTGATACCCACTTAATCTATCAACAAAAAAGTCTGCTTCTTCTTGTTTAATATGGGTAAATAATTGATAGAGCTCTTGATAAAGTTGCTCTACAATATTTGTCTGATTATGATAGCGATAAAAATCTTTTACCCATTTCGTTACTTCCTGATTATCCACGATTGGAATAAATGCATAATTATTTACTAAAATATTGGAATAGGTTTGCACCAATAAATATAATCTTTCCCTAAATATCTTATCTTTTCCAGAAAAGGATAGTCCATTTAAATTACTAAAAAGTGGTGTTTCTTGAAAAAGTACTAGTCTCTCTTTTCCAAACCTAGTAACATGGTATCCTTCTTCCTGTTCCAATTTCTTAATCAAACCCTGTTCCAACATGCTACGAATAATGTCTATAAAGTGATCCCTAGTTAGTGATACATGAACACCGTAATATTTTTCAAGTTGAAATATCCTTGCATCGTATACAGATTGAATGGACTTCTTTCCTGTGATAAGATGGTAGATTCCAAAAATAGATCTATTTGATTTTATTTGTGTTAAACAGTCTAAAATAATTCCTTCAACATACATTTTATTGACTCCTCATTCAAACCTACCTCTATCATATCATTTTAGGAGGAGTTGAATTATATTTTTTTTCATTTTAAAATAGAATAGAATAGAGCACCAATTTAACTAGATTGAAAATAAGGAGAAACAACATAATGAGAGTTAAATACACAATAGTTGATAAAGAGACTTGTATTGCATGTGGTGCTTGTGGGGTAACTTGTCCGTTCATTTTTGATTATGATGAAGATGGCCTAGCGCTTGTTACAATAGATGATAATACCGGTAATAAGGAAATTCCAGAAGAGTTTGAAGATGATGTGCTTGACGCCTATGAAGGATGTCCAAGTGACTCCATCAAAATAGCCGTAGAACCTTTCAATGGAAATCCAACTAAATACGAGGAATAATAATTGAACACCAACTGTTTAGTTGGTGTTCAAATGATTTTGTATATACTTATTAAACACATAGGATATGGTTGGATATAGTAATATCATGAAGACAACATTACCTAATGCATGACTTGTATCAAATGGTAAACCCGCTAAATAATAGGCTATGAAACCTTGACCCGTTATTTGGTAATTAGTTAAAGAAACAACAAATCCATATAGATAACCACTAAAGACGGAAAAAATAATAACAACATAAAATGGAATGTTTTTTATCGTCTTCCCCATTATCCCACTAATTATCCCAATAAGCCCCCAGGATATGATTTGCCAAATTGTCCAGATACCAGTTCCTAATACCATGTTTGATAAAAAAGTTACCAATACAGCAAGTAAAACACCAGCAACTGGTCCTAAAAATATGCCACCCAAAATGATAACTGAAGTTACGGGTTGAACGTTTGGTATGAAACTTACAGCAATCCTTCCAACTATAGCTAATGTTGCTAGTAACGCGAGTAGTGTAATCTTATAAATGTTCAACTAACTCAATCCCATGATTGAAGATCAAAATTAACAATGTCTCCATTTTTCAGCTCTACTTCTGCTGCTCCTACCCCTGACATTTCACCATTTACGGACAGAGCCCAAAACATGGATTCTGCTTCATCTGCTATCGTACCATCAATAGAAATAATATAGCCAGGTTCTTTTTCTTCAATGTCAAAGTTCTCTTTCATGACATCTAATAATATATCTCCTTCTTCAATGACAACTTCCTTCTCTTCTAACGTCTCGGCTTCTTTATCTTTCGTTAATGTTACGGTAATAGTTGTTTTCTCTTGTTGTTCAATCGTTTCATTTGTAGAATTGTTATTTTCTTGATTTTGATTTGCATTATTGGATGAATCCTCATTTCCACAAGCTACTAGTATAGTTAATACAGTTAAAACAGCTACCAATTTTAATAACAATGATTTCAATATTATCTCCTCCAATTATGTAAAATTTGAGAATGGGAGTATGAAAAAAAGAGTTAACCCCGTAACTAGTTAACTCTTTCGACAGTCTGTAACCAATAAAAAGCTAATATAGCTATTTTATGTACTAGATTGTCTCAATTGTCCTATCCTCGGGATCATTGATACAAATGATAATAGGCAGGTCTACTGACTTATGACTAAAACCTACTTTAAGCCCTTCCCATAGAATTCATCTACAGTGGTTTCGCTTATTTCGTTATCACTTACAGTTGCGAGGACAGTTCTAGATTCTCACTAGATTCCCTTTTAAGTAAAATACACCTATCTCATTAATTTTGTATTCAATTCTAATAAATATAGTAACACACAATTATTAAAAAACAAGGATTATTTATTTTGGTCTCTTGGTAACATAAAGTTAAATGTAGTACCGATATTTAGTTTACTCTTCACGGAAATAGTACCTTTATGCCCTGTTATAATATTTTTTGCTATAGATAAACCAAGTCCCGTTCCTTTAACCTGTTTGTTTCTAAGCCTTGACTTATCAGCTTTATAAAAGCGCTCGAAGACAAATGGTAAATCCTCTTCTGGTATACCGCTTCCACTATCCTCCACTGAAACAGCAAATCCATTTTCATTATTAGTAACCAATACTTTAACAAATCCGTTTTCAGTCGTATGCCGAATCGCATTATCAATAAGATTTGTGAATACTTGTTCTATACGATCTGGGTCAAAATGAGCAAATTCTTCTTGAATATTTTTTGTAAGAGTTAAGTCAATATTATTATCTTCAGCAATTCCTTTGAATTTCCGATAAATTCGTTCTACATATGGAATAACTTGAACTTTTTCTGTATTTAGTGTTAAATGACCAGCTTCCATACTGGCTAAATCTAAAAGTTCATTTACCAAGCGACTTAATCGTAGAGACTCTTCATAAATAATTTGTGCTAGTTCATTTTTTTCTTCTTTACTTTCAGCTATGTCGTCTACAATAGCTTCACTATATCCTTGTAACATTGCAATCGGAGTACGTAATTCATGAGATACATTTGCAATAAAGTCTTTACGCAATTTATCTAACCTTCGTTCTTCCGTCATATCACGTATTACCGCAACAGCCCCACGAATATACGATTGATCATAAAGTGGAGTCATAATCATTACCCAAGTTCTACCTTGTATTGTTATTTCCTCCATAACCTCTTTTTCGCCCTCAATTACTTGTTGAAGAAATTCATATAATTCCTTTGGTAACTTGCGTGGTCCATCTATATTTGAAATATTCTTTTCAAAATTCCAATCCTCAATAAGCATATCAGCCGGATAATTTGTAGCAGTAATATCACCACTTCGACTTAGTGTAATCACACCATCAGCCATTGAATTTACAATACTCGAAAGTTGTTCTTTTTCTTGGCGCAAAGCATTTATATGGAACTTTAGTTGTCTTCCCATATGGTTGAATGCCATTGCTAACTCACCGATTTCATCATGTGTCAAAATCGGAACCTTTGTATTAAACTCTCCCCTAGTTAAATCAAAAGCTGCTTCTCGCATTTTAATTAATGGGGAGGTTATACGTGTTGATAAAAAGAATGCGAAAATAGTAGTAAGTATTATCGAAACAGCTGCTGCTCCTAAAATAATTTTGGTTGTTTCTGCCTTTGTTTTATCAACAATAGAAAGTGATTGGTAAACAAATACTGCTGCATCAGTATTTGGAACAGGTACTCCAACTGACATCATACCTTGTTCTTGATTAGAGATATCATGATGTTTATTAATTGGTTTGTTTGCTGAAATGACCTCTGAACTATTAGAATGGTCAATAAACCACTGTTCATCTATATCCGATAAATGAAAATCTTCTGTTTTCGAACTCCAAATATCACCATTATTATACTTAATGATAACTTTACTAGCCGGATCTTTAACTCGCTCGGTTGTTTCATAGACTAATGCTGAATCATTATAACTCTCTACCATTACAGAAACCTTTGTTGCTGTTTGTAACAAATCTTCCTCAGCCTCTTGAACGTGAAAATTCTCAAAAAACTCTAATAAAAATATCGTTAATAAAAATAATACAAAAGAAACTAGCAATAAAATTGTTACTGCTAGTTTCCCTACTACACTACGCCAAAACATTATTCATCATCTACCTCAAATTTATATCCAACTCCCCAAACGGTAACAATCATCTTAGCAGCTTTTTTGGAGACGCTATTTAATTTTTCACGTAACCGTTTTACATGGGTATCTACTGTACGTAAGTCACCAAAGAATTCATATTGCCATACATCTTTAAGTAATTGTTCACGATTAAATACTTTGTCAGGTGATTTTGCTAAGTAACAGAGTAATTCGTATTCTTTAGGAGTTAATGCAACTTCTTCTCCATCTGCAGTAACACGATGTGCATCATGATCAATAGTTAAATGTGGAAATACTAATAAATCCCTTGTTTGTGTATTTACATCCTGATTATTGGATGCACCTGTTCTCCGCAATAATGCTTTTACCCGAAGAACAACTTCCCTTGGACTAAATGGTTTAACAATGTAATCATCAGTTCCAACTTCAAATCCTTGCACACGGTTTGTTTCTTCACCTTTTGCAGTAAGCATGATTACTGGTGTATTTTTTTCTTTACGAAGCTCTTCACAGACTTCTATACCATCCATTTCAGGCATCATAATATCTAAAAGAATAACATCATAATTATTTTCTAGTGCCAAACTAAGTCCTTCTGCACCATTTTCGGCTTCTTCTACAATAAAGTCTTCCCGTTCTAAATACATGCGTATTAGTCGGCGGATTCTTTCTTCGTCATCTACAACAAGTACTCTTGTTTCCATGCTTGCTCCCCCTTATACTACTTGTTAGTTTAAGTATAAACCAAGCGAATTAAATTGTATAAGAAAACATGACATTTGTGCGTAAAATGTCATGTTTTCAGAGAAAAAATTTATTGACTTTTAGCCATATCCGGCACGAATACCAAATTACTTATAAAATACTCCAATTTATATTTCTTTTATGCATAAGAATGTAAACCTGCTAATACCAGGTTAACTACTATTAAGTTAAATAGAATTATTCCAAATCCTATAACTGCTAGCCATGCTGACTTTTCACCATGCCAGCCTCTAGATAGTCTTAAGTGTAGGTATGCTGCATAAAAGAACCATGTAATTAATGCCCATGTCTCTTTTGGATCCCAACCCCAGAAGCGTCCCCATGCTTCCTGCGCCCAAATAGCGGCAAAAATCAATCCACCTAATGTGAATACAGGAAAACCAATTGCAACGGAACGGTAATTAATTTCATCCACTAAATCTGGTTTTACATTTTTAAGAAGTGGTTGTATTGTAGCACCTATACGTTTTCTAAGTACTAATCTTGCTATTCCATAGATCAATGTACCAACTATAAATGACCAAATAACACTATTAAATTTCCTACCTGCATCGGCACCATGCATCCATTCTGGAGTGTCAAACCATGGCTTCATTACACCATCCGTTACTAAGGTTCCTTCATACGGTGCGACTATCGCAGGTAGAGTATATTCTGTTTGTGTTGTCTTACCATTTAAATCATATTCAAATGTTGCATTATAATGCATTGCTCCAAATACAGAAGAGACAACTACAAAACCAATAATTAAAAAGATGATATATAATACAATTTCCAGAGAAATAGAACGCACATCACGAACACTTTGGTCTACTCCATGGATTAAATAAATTAAACCCGCAACAAAGCTAATAAATAGAATACCCGAACCTAATGCAACTGTTGTTACATGAATCCATAACCAATGGCTTTGTAAAGATGGCACAAGTGGTGGTATTTCTGTTGGAAATACACTTGCATAAGCAATGAATATAATTGCTATTGGCAATGCGAATAGTCCTAGCATATTTAATCGGTAAATAAACCAAATGATAATAAATGCTAACACTAGACACATACCTAAGAATGTTACAAATTCAAACATATTACTAACTGGAGCATTACCTGAAGCCATCCATCTAGTAATAAAATAAATTACTTGCGTTATAAAACCGATAATAGTTAACGTTATAGCCAACGAACCTGCAATACTAGACTTTCTACGCTCTGCTGTTTTATCTTTAATTGTAAATCCGAAAAAAAATGTAGCAACCAAGTAGAGAATAAATGATGCAAATAGCATCGAACTACTTATTTCTGTTAACCCCTCCATGAGTTGTCCTCCTTAAACGACCTATTCATCTTCCTTTTGATCTTCTACCATGTTTATTGATGTACCCTCAATAGCCTTTTCAATATCCTTTTTAAGACCAAACCAGTTCTTATTCGTATGACCTGCTAATAGGATGCCATTGTTCTTTGGATGAATCCAAATTCTACGGTGTTGCCAATACATCCCTTGAATAACACCAATCATGAAAATAATTGCCCCAAGTACAAATAAAGGTAACGTATAATCTTTCTTTATGCTAAGACCACTTGTGCGATCAAATTGAATAGAATCTATTAATATTTTGTACTGATTATCTTCAGAACCTGGCACGGTTGCTGCAAATGTACCAATTACGTCTGCCATTGGTTTAAGTTCAACAACAGATGTATCAATACCTAAGTTCTCAGCAGAACCAATTACATCTCCAACAAAACTCGTCTCATAATTGTCATTCTCTGGAGTGTATAAATTAAAAATAAATGCAGGGTTATTGGAGTCATTAGTTTTCGATGTGACACCATTCTCAGTCAAACTATAATCAGGATAATATTCTTTAACCTCTACATTAAAACCATTTTCAAGTTCATATTCAGACTTTGGATCAAATAAATCAACTGTAAACTCACCCAATGCTTCAGCTTCAGAATTATTCATTTCATAAACTTTAAAGCTCATTTTGGAGAATTCATTTAATTGATATCCTTGCTGATAAAGGGTATATCCTCCAAACTTAGCTGGTTGATTCATACTAATTTGAAAGTCACCTATTTTTTCTAGATTTTCTTCAGCTCCAATTACTTCAGCGTCCCCGGCTTTATAAATGGTGGCATTTGTCTGGAAGTTACTTGGAATAATCATTCCCTGTTTTGCAATGGCATCTTTAAAACGTTCATCATCTTCTGCATATGTATCAAGGATAAATTCATGATTTTGGATATAATACTCACCGTCTGTTCCAGGAACTACTCGTAGTTCACCTTCCCGAACCCAAACATAATCATCCATGTAAAAGAAAGGAATTGTCCTAATTAATGCTGCAATAAGAATGATGATAAGACCAATATGGTTAACATATGGGCCCCATCTAGAAAATCTACCTTTCTCTGCAACTATATGATTATCTTCCTCTTTAAGACGATAACGGCTCTTTTCAAGATGTTCTTTTACTGCTTGTATTTCTTCATTTGAAACAGTCTCTGTTGAACTGTACAAACGCTGTCTATTAATAAATGTTACATGACGCTTTGCCTTCTGACGTTTTAACGCTCTATACAAAGGTACAAAACGGTCAATACTACAAATGACTAAGGAAACACCAATAGAAGCAATAAGTATTAAATACCACCAGGAACTATATAATTTGTGAAATCCTAATTGATAAAAGATTTTCCCAAATATACCATACGTTTCTTCATAGAATATTGCTGGGTCACGTGAAATGGCATCCGCAGGTATGTATTGCTCAAGTGGAAAGATTGTTCCGATACCAGATGCAATCAATGCGATGACAATTAACCAAACTGCAACTTTAACAGATGAGAAAAAATTCCACACCTTATCTACAATTGTCTTGTTATATGTAGTTGACCTTCTTGCACTACCTTCATAACGCATATTTAATAATTTCTTTTTGTCATTTCCATCTATATATTGATTTGCCTCAATAGGTTTACCACATGCCTCACAAAGGACTGTACCCTCTGGATTCACGTGGCCGCATTCACATTTAATATGTTTCATGAAAATCCCTCTCCGATTTATGATTCAGTTGGCTGAATTTGTTGTAGATACCCCTCAAGTCTTTCAAGTGTAAGTGCACCTTCTACAATTTCAACTATTTCTCCCTCGGGACTAATAAAAAATGTACTTGGAATCGGACCTATCTTATATAAGTCACGAACCTGGTCTTTTGTATCGTGTGGTATAGGAAAAGTCAGGTTATACTGATCGATAAATTTATCGACTACAAATTCAGTTGCATCAAGACTAACTGCGATAATTTCAACACCTTTTTCTTGATACTCTGGGTAAAGTTCTTGCATATATGGCATTTCATCCTTACATGGCTCACACCAAGTACCCCAGAAGTTTAGCATAACACCTTTTCCTTCATAATCGCTTAACCGAACAGTATCTAGTTCATTATAGTTATTAACTTGGTTTAATTGAAAATCTGGTGCAACGTCTCCTGCTTTATAAATAGTTTTATCTGCAGTAATATTGGTAACCAGAGCGTAAACTACCGCAAGTAATAACAATGCCAAGATGACTGAACGAAATATTAATCTATTTTTTCTTTTGTTTTTTTTCATTTCTTTTGCTTGCTCAATACTCACACTTACCACTCCCCGACCAATTATACCATTTTATGGTCAATGAAATTTTGTCTAATCTTCAACAATTTGCGAAGATATGTTTATCATCTGCTTTACCTCTTTTGGTGTGATTTTACGATATTCTCCAACTCGTAAACCATCAAGTGTCAGCATTCCATATCTTTCTCGTTTTAATTTTAATACTGGATAACCTAATTGTTCCATCATTCGACGAACATGTCTGTTTTTTCCTTCTCTCAAGGTTAATTCAATTATAGTTGTATTTTTCTTCTTATCAGTTGAAATAACATGATGATTGTTTACTTTTAAAATATCATTTTTATCTTTGATACCCTTCTTAAGCCTGGACAGTTCCATTTTTGAAGGTATTCCTTTAATTTTAGCTACATAAACCTTTTCAACACCATATTTCGGGTGCATGAGTCTATTAGCAAATTCTCCATCATTGGTTAACAAAAGTATACCTGATGTATCATAATCTAATCTACCAATTGGATATATGCGTTCTTCTATTTCAGGGAAATAATCTGTAACAACTTTTCTTCCTTTGTCATCTTTTACGCTGGAAATAACTCCTCTAGGTTTATATAAGAGATAATGAGCTGGTGGCTCTTTTTCTAATTGAATTCCTTCCACCTCAATTTTATCATCTGGACCAACCTTAGTACCTAATTCAGTTACAACTTTACTATTAACTTTTACTTTCCCTTCAATAATTAGCTTTTCTGCTTTTCTTCTTGAAGTTACACCACTTTTAGCAATTACTTTTTGTAAACGTTCATATGTATTCGACATTGTATCACCAATTTCACACTTATTTTATCATAATAATAGCGTTAACCTCTGGTTAACGCTACCTAAATGCATTTGTTATAATAGTCTGTTAATCATATTCTAACCAAATACTAATGTAACAATAACAATTGCTGCTATTATAGCAACTAAATCCGCTAAAAGTCCAACTTTAAGTGCATAACGCATTTTGCGTATCCCAACAGCTCCAAAGTATACGGTTAATATATATAACGTTGTATCTGTACTTCCCTGCATTGTTGAGGCGAGTCTACCTATAAAAGAATCCGGCCCATGTGTAGAGATAAGTTCTGTTGTCACACCGAGCGCTGCAGAACCAGAAATAGGTTTAATAAGTGCCAATGGAACAATTTCTGGTGGCACACCAAAAAACAGCAGTACAGGTGAAATTAATCCAATGATAGCATCTAGCGCACCTGAACTTCGAAAAATGGAAATTGCCACGATCATTCCTACTAAAAAGGGAAGTAAAGAAAAGGCCATTTTAACCCCTTCTTTTCCTCCCTCAACAAACAATTCATAGGAAGGAACCTTTTTCCAGGTTCCAACTAATAAAACGAGCATGATAAATAATGGGATAATCCACAAACTTACTTGTGAAATGAAAATCATATTACTTCCTCCGTATACTTTGATAATAGAAAATCCTATCAATGATTATCGCACTCATAGTTCCAATTATTGTTGCAAGAATCGTGGTTCCAACAATCTCTGTTGGAGACAAGGAATCATATTGCATACGAATAGCAATAACAGTTGTTGGTATTAATGTTAGACTTGATGTATTGATTGCAAGAAATGTGATCATAGACCTAGATGCAGTATCCGTTCCACTTAACTGTTTCATTTGTTCCATTGCTTTTATTCCCATAGGTGTTGCGGCATTTCCAAGACCAAACATGTTTGCTGTGATATTTGAAAGTATATAGCCAATTGCTGGATGTTCCTTTGGAATTTCCGGAAATAGTTTGACAACAATTGGCCTAAATATTTTAGCTAATCCTCTTAAAATTCCTGCTTCTTCAGCAATTTTCATAATTCCAAGCCAAAATACTAGTACACTAATAAGTCCAATTGATAAAGTAACTGCCTCATTCGCACTCTCAAATATTGCTTTGTTAACCTCGTCCATCGTTCCATTGAACATGGCATAAACAATACCAATAATTGCCATAAAAGCCCAGATTAAATTAACCATATTACCCCATCCTAAATATTTGCTTAAATACTGAAATGAAATCATCAAGGAAGGACGCTTCTTCCGGTTTGTCGTCGTCATATATTGCAATTTCTTTAATTGGTTCATTATTCAAATAATAAATTTGTTTGCCTACTATTTTCTCATTTCCCCAGGGATTTGCCTGTTCAAAAGTACTAATTTCGCTTCGTAACGCCCCTTCTTCTCCATCTTTCAAAGGATACATAGTATCTTCATGGATAAACCCATGAATGTTTTCTTTTGTGCCTAATTCAATATCAATGAATCCTTGACCACCAATCCGCTCCATGTCATATTGTTCAAAACCCCATTCAAACATTTCCATATGGTCGCGCCAATCGTCAGCAGCATTTAAGGTTACAGCAATAAGATCCATTTCATCTTTTGTAGCTGTTGAAACAAGTGTTCTTCCTGTTTGCTTTGTAAAACCTGTTTTACCACCGGTGCAATATTGATAATACACGGTTAATAATTTGTTTTTATTTTTCCAACTATATTCTCTAGATTCAGATTTAAAGGATTTGGCACCGGTAATTTGTTGGAATTTTTCATTTTGCATAGCATATCGCATTAATAATGCCATATCATATGCTGATGAATAGTGTGTATCAGAATCTAACCCATGTGGATTATCAAAGTGCGTATTTGACATACTAAGCCATTTTGCTTTTTCATTCATTAGATAGACAAAACCCTCTTCACTTCCGCCCACATGCTCCGCAATTGTAACTGCAGAATCATTTCCCGATCGTAGCATTAGACCATATACGAGGTCTTCAAGCTTCATTTTTTCACCTTGCTTTAAATAAATCGATGAGCCTTCTGTATATACGGCTTTTTCACTTGCAGTTGCCATTTCTTCCATCTTCCCCGATTCAATGGCAATAATAGCAGTCATGATTTTCGTTATACTTGCTATATTTGATTTCTCATGTGCATTCTTTTCAAATAAAATTCTGCCTGTAGATTGCTCTATTAACACAGCATTGCTAGCAGATACTCCTGGTTCAGCATGTCCAATAATTGGCAATGAAAAGGTAAAAACTAATATAGCAATTAGAGTTTTAGTAAGAAAACGCATTGTTTGTCCTCCCATAATGTGAAACTTCAATCAGTAAGTTGTAGGTATCAACATTAGTTGAACTAATGAAGCTATTAGGACCAGCTAATCCACATAAAAACACTTGCCAGTTTCTTCAAAATTGAATTGAGGTTTATACAGTCCCTTAACCTACGAAAAATCATTTCTGTACATTTTATGCGGAACGTAAATCGATATGAGTAAATCGTACAACCTTTTTTGTAAACAGAACAAATTAACTATTCCCATCTAGTCAAGTTGTTAACTGAAATCGACTACCATTATACTGTATTCAGAAGATTAATTGCGTATTAGCCAAGGATAGATATAATCATGATGGACAAACAAAAAACCCCTACATGGTAGGAGTTTTAGAATAATCGTATATAATTGCTAAATGAATTAATGATTTGGTTCTTCTAGTTGGTTGAAGCGATCAAAGAATAAGTCAGCTTCATCCTCTATCTCATCTTCATCAAAATTGTCAGGTAGCGGAGGAAGTTCTTCGATAGATGTTAATCCAAAATAAGTCAAAAAGTCCTTACTTGTCCCAAAAAGTACAGGACGTCCAACGCCTTCTCTACGTCCAACTTCTTCAATAAGTGATCGCGCAATTAATGTTTGTACCGGACGGTCACTTTTGACACCACGAACTTCATCAATTTCTGAACGGGTAATTGGTTGTCTATACGCAATGATTGCAAGTGTTTCTAATGCAGCCTGAGACATTCTAGAGGACTGTGGTTCTTCTACAAGTCTTTTATAATATTCACTATGCTCTGGTTTAGTTGTTAGATGATATACATCATTAGATTCCATTATGATAATACCACGACTTGCATGTTCATAATCATATTTCAATTCTTCTATTAAATGCTCCACAGCTTTCTCTGAAATTTCCATGATTTTAGCTAGTTCCTTAATGCTAATTCCATCATCTCCGCAAGCAAATAATAGCCCTTCTAAAATGGCTTTTACATTCTTCATTCTAATTTTCATCCCCTGAATAATATACATATAATGTATCAAAATGCTTTGTCTGTTTACACGATACTTGATGAATCTTAATTAATTCTAGAAGCGCCATGAATGTAATTACAATATGGGATTTGGTACGTTCTGTAAATAATTCATCAAAAGAGATACCGTTTTTCTTTGCTAATTTAACTGCACCTAAAACTTCTTCCATACGTTCTTCAATTGGAATTTCTGCTCTTTGTATAGTTGTATCTAATGGTTCTTTCCATTTCTTTCTTTCCATCATTCTAGATAGAGCACCTAGCATATCATAAATAGAAATATCCCCTTGCACAACAACCTTTTCAATATTTAGATTATCAAATATAACAGGAGGCCTAGTATAGGTTTGATGTGCCTCTAATTCCTTTTCCTTGAAGGTTTCTGCAGCTTCTTTAAATTTTCTATATTCAATGAGTCGCTGCATTAATTCTTCCCTAGGGTCTTCCATGTATTCATCATCTTCTACCTCAAGTTCTTGTTTCGGTAAAAGCATTTGGCTTTTAATCGCAAGTAATGTTGCTGCCATTACAAGATATTCGCTAGCAATATTGAGCTCCAGATGCTGCATCGTATGAATGTAATTCATATATTGTTCTGTAATTTGAGAGACAGGTATGTCATAAATATCGATCTCATAATGATTAATTAAATGTAATAATAAATCAAGCGGACCTTCAAATGTATCGATTTTTACTTGATATGCTTGACCCATAATACATTTCGACCCTTTCCTTAGAACATTATTTTGATAAATTTATAATAACCTGTTTTAAACGCCTATACAATGGGGTAGCCACCTACATAAGTTAATAACGTAAGATAAATGTTACCCAAACATTTATGCTAATTAAGTTAAAGGAGGAATTTTAATGGGTGCAGGATATAATGCTGGTGGAGGATTTGCTTTAATTGTAGTATTGTTTATTTTATTAATCATTGTTGGAGCTGCTTGGTTATAATATAGAATTTAATTACAATTGAATTCATCCAACAAAATGACTAACTCAGTAATAAAAATCAGCCCTATCATTTAAGTAGGGCTGGTTTTGTTCTGTCTAGAAATCTTAATTTCTATTGTTACTGAATTCCCTAGTCATCAAGATTACTTTCATGAACGTAATGCTCATAAAAACTCTGTATTGGCTCCTGAGCAATTATCTTATAATTCGAACCATAAAGTTTAGTTATTTCTTGAATCATTTTTTTTACCAATGCCGATATTCCTATGTGAAGGATTTACGGAAATATGTTGAATAATTGCTTTATCACCATCAACTCGTAATCCGATTGCACCAATAACGTCATCAGCTTCTTTCCATAGATAAAGATGCCAATTTGAATTAGCCTCATACTCTTTTATCGTAGTCTGCAATTTTTTCACATCTTTTTCTTCAGGCATAAAAGACAGTAAACCCATTGCAATCTTTTCCGAATTTTTTTTATAGCGATTTAACATAAATACCCCTCATAACATGAATAACTTTTATCTAATAGTTTACTTTTAAATTGGAGTTTGTACTATATTATTGTCCTATTAATCTATATTTGTCAAATTATGTTTAAAAAAACTTGTATTTACATATTTTTAACGAATAAGTTTTTATTCTACAAACAGAAAAGATTGATATACTTTTCCCTACTAAAAAACGAAAATGATCCAATAAAGAAAACCCCAGATAATTCCTATTGATAGTAATGTAACAAATAGTAGGATATTTTTCTTTCGTTGATTCAAAGTTCTCATCCTTCACTATTATTGACAATTTCAACCTACTTGTATACATTTTTCGAAAACAATTCTCTAACAATAATATAGCCATCTGATTCCTGTTTTCCTATTTTAAAAGGAATACAATTAACCAAAAATAGCCAACCATTGTATAACATAAAAAAAAGTATGAATGTATTTGGTAGGTTCATATAAATAAGGTAAAAGATGAATACCATTATTGCATTTAATAATGGCCCTAAAAATGTGATATAAATCATTTCATGAGGCCGATAAACATTTTTTCTGTTACTTACCGTTAAGCCAGAGGTGAAAAAAGCTATTCCAACTTGAATGTCAGTTTGATGCGTTAACAACCTAAAGATTCTTCTTCCTCGCCCAACATATATGGTAATATCATCCGCTCTTGCTAGCTTTGCACCTAGCATATGACCTAACTCATGAATGAAGTTACTTATGGGTGCAACGATAAATACTAAGTAAATCAATAATACTGTATTCATCTAATTCTACCTATATTAATTTTCACTTATTCTGAAATAATCTTAACTTCTTTCATTACATCACCATTTCTCATTGCCTTTGCATGTTCAATACCAGAAGTAACTTGGCCAAATACTGTATGGACCCCATTCAAGTGTGGTTGTGGTTCATGTACAATAAAGAATTGGCAGCTACCAGTATCTCTTCCTGCATGGGCCATAGAAAGTGATCCCTCTACATGTTTATGTGGATTATTGTCAGTTTCACATTTGATTGTGTATCCTGCTCCACCAGTACCATTTCCTACAGGGCATCCACCTTGGCTTACAAAACCTGGGATGACACGGTGAAATGTTAATCCATCGTAGAATTTTTCGTTTATTAGCTTTTCAAAATTTTCTACTGTGCCTGGTGCTTCATTTGGATATAGTTCAAATTCAATTTTATTTCCATTTTCCATAAGGATATAGCCTTTTTTAGTCAAAATATTCATCTCCTATTATGTAGTGATTCTTATTAATATCTTGTTTATGATAACACTTTTGAACATTAATTTAAAGTTTGTGTGCTTTTAATTAGAAATAAAAATACCCAACTCACTTTTAACACTCAAGACCAAAATATACCTCACTTTCAAGTACAGGTGCGACATATCTAACTAACCTACCCAGAACAACTAATTTTTTTTGGTACGTTCCAATACCAATCCATGTAATCTACTCATATGAGAGGTCATGGCTTAGAACGTCCTGATAGGTTTCACGTTTGATTACTAGTTTGTCTTGCCCATTTTCCACGAAAACTACTGCAGCTTTTTGAATGCGATTATAGTTACTTGCCATGGAGTAACCGTATGCTCCTGTCGATAAAATAACTAATATGTCCCCACTTTTCACACGAGGAATTGGTAGGTCCCAAATTAGCATGTCACCTGATTCACAGCATTTCCCAGCAACAGAAACTACTGTATCACTCTTTTCCGCAGCTCTATTGGCAAGTAACCCATGATACTTCGCTTGATAAAGAGCAGGTCGAATATTATCTGTCATCCCGCCATCTACAGAAATATAATCCCTAACTCCTGGAATATGTTTTTGTGATCCAATCGTATACAATGTTAACCCAGCATCACCAACAATAGAACGACCTGGTTCTATCCAAATTTCTGGTATTGGAATATCAAGTTTTCTACTTTGTTCACGCACTGTTTCTACTAATCTCTCAACATAATTTTGTAGCGGAATTGGTCGGTCATCTTCTGTATAACGAATGCCAAATCCTCCACCTAAATTTAATACTTCTGGGACATAGCCATACCTTAATTTCCAATCTAATAATGTTCCAAACAATATATTAGTTGCGGTAACAAAACGATCTGTCTCAAATATTTGCGACCCAATATGACAGTGTAATCCTTTAAAGTTTATGTACTTATTATCACGTAATTTATTGAAAGCCTCTTCTGCTTGTCCATTATTCAAATCAAATCCGAACTTAGAATCTTCGTTACCTGTCATGATATATTGGTGGGTATCCGATTTAATACCTGGAGTAACTCGGATAATGACATCCATTTTTTTATTATGCTGTTTTAATAATGATGTTAATAACTCGATCTCATAAAAGTTGTCAACAACAATACAACCGATATTATTTTCAATCGCCATCACTAATTCTTGTGTATTTTTGTTGTTCCCATGCATATGTATCTTTGCTGGATCAATTCCCGCTTTAAGAGCAGTGTATAATTCCCCTTCTGATACAACATCAACAGATAAACCTTCTTGTTTCACTACCTGTAGAATCGCAATTGAAGAGAAGGCTTTACTGGCATAGGCAACCTGTGCACGAACACCTAATTTTTTAAAGGTATCTACAAAGGCTCTGCAGCGATTACGTATAACCGATACATCATAAACATAAAGTGGTGTACCATACTTTTTGGAAAGTTCTACGGTGTCCATTCCACCTATTTCCAAATGACCTTTATTATTTATTTGAAATGGATATTGTTCCAATGACATTTTCCCTCACCTATCCTTTCAAAATATCGCAAGTTTACTGGCAGTATAATCTAGTTAACGAATAACTTAGTATAGATTCTAGTGCTTCTCATTATGGATACTTATTAAGTAAGGTATCATAAACACCCCGAAAACAAAAGAATAAAATCCCTTACATTGAAGGGATTTTATGGTTAAGACTTTCGAATCTTAGACTGACTATACACATTTTTCGGGTGAACGATAGATGGTCTTGTATTGACAAAAGGTGTCGGTATACGAATGATTGTCCTTAACATGGCTTTTGCATTAAACGGAATAAAGGGCCAAAAATACGGTGTTCTAAATGACTTTAGATTAATTAGGAATATAATTAACATCAAGCTACTGATTATATATCCAATTATACCGAAAAGTGCAGTCGAAATTAGTAATACAACACTAGCAACTTTGTTTGCCACACTGAGTTCATAGCTTGGGGTTACATATGTTCCAATTGCACTAATTGCCGTGTATAGAATAACTTCAGGGCTGAGTAATCCAACATCAATTGCAATTTGACCGATTAATACTGCTGCAATTAATCCCATTGCAGTAGATAATGCTGTAGGTGTATGAATGGCAGCCATTCTTAAGAATTCCATCCCTACTACTCCTAGTAGTAATTGAAAGACGATCGGGATATTTCCTTCCTCATTTGGTCCAATGAATGAAAGCTCCTTCGGTAATAAAGTTGGATCCATAACAAATAACAACCAGGTTGGTAATAAAAATAGAGACAATAGAATAGCTAAAAATCGAATCCATCTAATTAGCGTACCGATTAGTGGTGCTTGACGATACTCCTCAGCATGCTGAGTATGGTGAAAATAAGTGGTAGGGACAATCATCACACTTGGTGACGTGTCAACGATTATCAGAACGTGCCCTTCTAACAGATGGTTCGCTGCAACATCTGGTCTTTCCGTAAATCGCACCAACGGAAACGGATTCCATTTTCTTTCCACAAGAAATTCTTCTATTGGTTTTTCTGCCATTGTATTACCATCAACACTTATGTCTCTAATTTTTTCTTTGAGTAATCCAACTAATCCATCATCTGCTATATCTTTAATATAACTTATACAAACGTCGGACTTTGATCTCTCTCCAACCTTAAGCATTTCGTTTCTTAGACGCGCATCACGTATTCTTCTTCTAGTCAAGCTAGTGTTTTCAATGATATTTTCTGTAAATCCATCTCTGGATCCACGAATTACTCTTTCCGTATCGGGTTCTTGTGGGGTTCTTCCAGGATAATTCCTGACATCAACCGTATACCCAAATCGTTCTCCATCAATAAAAATAACAATTAAACCTGATAGCATTTGATCAACAGCTTCATCCATTGTTTTAATGGTTGACACCTGCTGATGTAGAATCCTATTTTTAATTATTTCTGCAACTTTATTTGTTTGTCTCTCTTTTTCGTTTAGATTTACTAATTCTTGGATAATATCCTGGATAATTAAACTATCTATTAATCCGGTTACATAATAAAGTTGTATCTCTGTCTTTAAAAGTGTAATTTCACGAAAGCCTACATCAAAAGAGACATCTACACCTATTCTTTCTTTTAAGTAAGCAGCGTTTTCTTTTATTTTTGCTGATACAGGATGTTGAGTCAAACTTAATCCTCCATTCTGCTTATTTTACTAATATGAGCCACTGAAATAAGGAGCCAACTATTTTCCCAAAAACAACAGCCATTATCAATGTAATTATTTTTGCTTCCAAGCCAATTCGTTTCGATATTAATGGAAATACATTTAACACTTCTGTTAAAGCAGCAGCAAGCATACCATTAAAGATTCCATGAAAAATACCCCAAAGTGCTAGAAGTATCACAGGATGAGACCATGTAACATTTGAAAAAGAGAAAAATGTACCAACAATGGAGCCAAGTACAACACATGCTGTATATACTTTTAACAAATGGGAGGTCCTACTTAACTGAATTAGCCTAGGTATAATCCCCAATACAGTGAGAAAAGCAACAAATCCACTACCTACTGCAAGCCCTCCTGAAAAGCCAATAATGACCTCTAATAAATTAATGAGGATATTTAGGATCATTTAGCTTATTCTCATGATAGCTCACATAATCATCTAATGACTTTTGATAATTATAGAGTTCAACTTCTAAGGGGCTTGGCTCTTCATTAAAACGCTTATTAAACCAATGATTAAAAAACAATATCATCCCTATACCCAAACCAAATGAATATGGAATTTGAATCCATAAAGGGTACTCATTTTCTTCACCAGTTAAAAGATAATGTAGTTTTTGTTGTACCTCCTGCATGCTAACATCATAATGAAAGTTCACGATTGTCATGGCTGTACCAATAAATAAAAGAATCCATACAAAGGCTATGATCAATATGTTCGGTGGTTTTTTATTTTTTACTATATTAACTATAGTTTGTTCTGGTCCAACCAATTGTATTTCAATATTAGGATAGTTTTGTGTTAAATGTTTTATGATTAAAAAACTATCCAAAATAACCAATTCTTTATCCTTTTCGGTAATACGATATAACTTAATTTTTTCTAATTCGGCTACTACATCTTTAGAATGGGAAGAAAGAAACGCAATATCCTTTAATTTAATTTCCGTTAAATTCTTTACTTCCAGTTTCCTTTTCAGCCGTAAATAAACAATTCCTTCCAAAATACTTCACCTCAGAAAAAAGCAATTTCAGTACTTGTTATTATTAGTCTAAAAGGAAATATTATGAGGAAAAATCGTACTATAATAATTATGGTTTTCTAAAGTAGCAATATAAAAATATATTATTTTATGAATTGTTGTTATCCCCAAACATTATATCTAATGAACAATATGTATAAAGTGCGCAGTGACAAGGACTACGATTTCTTAAATCCGGCCCATGTTTTCCTGAATCGGTCGCATGTTCTATCTATGAGGGCCCATATTTCCCGAATCGGTCGCATGTTCTGGCTGCAAGGGCCCATGTTTTCCTGAATTGGTCTCATGCTCAGTATAAGAGGGATCATGTTTTCCTGATTTAGTTGCATGGTCTTGCACGCCTTTAGACCTCGACAGCGAAAATCTGTATTTTTATAGGGAAATTTCAGCTGAAAAATGATTAGTAGTTACTTCACACTTTCCATCAAATGCAACTAACTTTAAGAAAAGTCTCAATACAAAAAGAAGGTTGCCAAGGGGAAAGTCCCCTAAACAACCTTCTTAAGGATTCATTTTGTTTTTCATATCAAAAAGTATCTTTTTTTCTAACCTGGAGACTTGTACTTGTGAAATGCCTAGTCTCTCTGCTACTTCTGATTGTGTTTTATCTTTATAATATCGCAAAAACAGGATTAATCGTTCCCGTTTATTTAAACCTCTAATGGCTTCTTCTAGAGATAATTTATCAAACCAATTAGAATCTTGGTCAGCAATTTGATCTAATAGAGTAATTGGATCGCCATCATTCTCAAATACTGTTTCATGGATGGAATGTGGCGTTTTAGCTGCTTCTTGGGCATGGACAACATCCTCAGGAGAAATCTCCAATGCGTCAGCAATCTCATTTATTGATGGTGATCTTCCTAATTGCTTCGTAAGTTCATCTTTTTTCTTACGAATTTTATTTCCGATTTCTTTTAATGAACGACTTACCTTTACACTTCCATCATCACGAAGAAACCGTTGAATCTCACCAATAATCATTGGGACAGCATATGTCGAAAATCGAACATCATAAGATAGATCAAACTTATCAATCGATTTTATCAAACCGATACTCCCGATTTGAAATAAATCGTCCGGATCATATCCTCTATTCATGAATCGTTGAACAACAGACCAAACTAACCGAATATTTTTTTCCACCAAAAAGTCCCTAGCATCTTTATCACCTTGCTGACTTTTTAGGATATATTCCTTTACCTGGTCATCCGTTAATGCTTCATTTTTTTTAGTGTTTTTTACATTAACATCCATAGGCATACATCCTAATTATAAACCGTTTTACTTTTGGTTAACTGTTTTCTCATATAAACTGTTGTTCCTTCTCCCTGTTGGGAAATAACTTCCACAGCATCCATGAAATTTTCGATAATTGTAAAACCCATCCCAGAACGTTCTAATTCAGGCTTTGAGGTAAATAAAGGTTGCCTAGCTTCTTCGACATCATTGATACCTATTCCATAATCACGGATAGTTAACTCGATTTCACCTTCATCATCTAACTTACAAGTAATTGCCACTTTATGGTCTGGCTCGTTATTGTAGCCATGGATAATCGCGTTCGTAACTGCTTCAGAAACAACTGTTTTTATTTCCGTTAATTCTTCCATTGTTGGGTCTAGTTGTGCAACAAAAGCTGCTACTGTTACACGGGCAAATGATTCATTTTGACTGACACTAGCAAACTCAACATGCATTTCATTTTTCATGAAGCCACCCCCAAAGTCTCTAATGCAAACTCTTCATTCTCCTCAAGACGAATAATTTTAAACATACCAGACATTTCAAACAAACGTTTGATTGATGGTGGTATGGAACATACAACCATTTGACCTCCTAATTGGAGAACTTCTTTATATCTGCCTAGGATTACTCCTAAACCAGAACTATCCATAAAACTTACCTGTTCAAGATTTAATATGACATGTTTAACTGAGTTATGGTATAACATATCCTTCCATTCATCACGTAAACTTTCAGCTTCATGATGATCCAATTCACCAGATAAGCGAACAATTAGTACTTCTTCCTTTACTTCAAAAGCAAAATTAAGCCCCATTCAATAGTCCTCCTTACATACCTTTGTATGTATAAATTCAAGATGAAAGGTGCTAATTCCTGCCTTAAGACAAAAGTAGAAGTAATCCGATAAAATTAGAGTTATTTAGTTATTTTTTGACAACTTCTGTATTGATCGTTTGAATAATGTAAATAGTGATGCTTTATCTATATCAACTTCAACCACTAATGGCGTTTTAGAAACTAAAGTATCTCCATTTTTAACAACTAAAGTGCCTACTTGATCACCTTTTTTTAGTGGTAATTCAACATTGGCTAAATCAACAGAGGTTTTTAAGTTCTCTATCGATTCCCCCTTTTTATAAAGGGTGCTAATTGATTCAGAAGCAACAACATTTACATTATTTTCCTCTGATTTTAGTAGATCAAGTTTTGTAATGACTTGCCCTTTATCAAATAACTTTTTCGATTCGTACGTATTAAAAGCATAATCTAACATATTTGAAACTGCTGCATTACGTTCTTTCGGAGTATCTACTCCCAAAACTACTGCAATAACTCGCATATCATTCTTTTTGGCTGTTGCTGTTAAACAGTATTTTGCTTCATTTGTAAATCCTGTTTTTAATCCATCTACACCTGGATAGAACCGAACCAATTTATTCGTATTAACAAGCCAAAACTCATCCTCTGTACCTTGACGTAAATAATCTTCATAAACAGAAGTATATTCTGTGATGGACTCATGACTTAATAGTTCCTTTGCCATCATTGCCATGTCATGTGCAGTACTATAATGATTTTCAGCAGGTAATCCGGTAGTATTCTGAAAATGTGTGTCTTTTAATCCTAATTCTTTCACCTTGTCATTCATCCGATTGACAAACTCATCTTCACTTCCTGCAATTCTTTCGGCGAGTGCAACACTTGCATCATTAGCTGAAGCAATAGAAACTCCCTTCAAAAGATCATTAACTGTCATTTCTTCTCCAGCTTCTAAAAATATTTGTGATCCACCCATCGAAGCGGCATTTTCACTTATGCGAACAACTTCATCCTTTTTTAGAGAACCCTTTTCTAACTCTTCCATGATTAGAAGTAGGGTCATAATTTTAGTCATACTAGCAGGTGGTAATTTTTCATTAGCTTGTTTCTCATACATAATTTTACCTGTGTCACGCTCAATTAAAATGCCAGATTTTGCTTCAGGTGCTAAATCCAACGATTTTTTCTGTGTTGCATCTCCTTCTTCAGCCATTACTTGTATGGAAAATAAAGAAAGTGTTATTACAAGTGTCATAATCATTAGGATATATTTTTTCATCTTGGTTAACCTCCAGCAATCAATATATTTCTAGTTTTTCCAAAATGAAACAAACTTATAACACTCTTGTAAAATATAATCTAATACAAATAAATTGTGATTGTTCCTTATAGGATTTTAAATATAAAAAACTAGGCTCTCACTGAATTGCCTAGTTTTTTATAGGTGAAACTGTTATTCTGTTATCGTTCCGTAAATTAATACAGGTGATTCAACTTCACCATCAGAAATTAAAATACTCTTTTCAATTATTTCTATTACCGAACTAACTTCTTCCGTATTACTATGCAATGTTAAAAGAGATTCACCTTCTGAAACGGAGTCCCCAACTTTTTTATGAAGTACAAGTCCTGCTGCTAGGTCAATCACTGATTCTTTAGTAGCTCTTCCTGCTCCTAACATCATTGCAGCAGTTCCTATTTGATCGGCAATAATTGTTTTTATCGCTCCAGATTTCTTTGCTTTAACCTCTACTTGGTATTTAGCTTTTGGTAGGTGATCTGGATTATCAATCACTGATGCGTCTCCACCTTGTGAAGCTAGGAATGTTTTAAAATGAGCTAGCGCTTTTCCGTTTGAAAGATTCTCTTCAAGCATTTTTCTAGCTTCTTCAATACTAGATGCCTTCTCAGCTAAGACTACCATCTGACTACCAAGAACTAGACATAGTTCTGTTAAATCTTCTGGACCTTTGCCCTGTAAGGTATCAATAGCTTCCTTTATCTCTAATGCATTTCCAATTGCAAACCCTAATGGCTGACTCATATCAGAAATAACAGCCATCGTATTTCTACCAACTTGTTTTCCAATAGAAACCATTGCATGTGCTAGTTCTTTTGCATCGTCAATTTCTTTCATAAATGCTCCTGCACCAGTTTTCACATCTAACACTATTGCATCAGCACCAGACGCTATTTTTTTACTCATAATAGAGCTCGCTATTAATGGTATGGAGTTTACAGTTGCTGTTACATCTCGAAGACTATACAACTTTTTATCTGCAGGTGTTAAATTACCGGTTTGACCAATTACAGATACTTTATTTTTATTTACAAGATCAATAAATTCTTCATTTGTAATTTCTGTATGAAAACCAGGTACGGATTCCAACTTATCAATTGTTCCACCTGTATGTCCTAAACCTCGTCCACTCATTTTTGCAACCGGTGCCCCAACAGAAGCTACTAGCGGTGCTAATACTAAAGTTGTCGTATCTCCAACACCACCAGTAGAATGCTTATCAACTTTTATACCAGAGATGGCTGTAAGATCAATCTGATCACCGGATTCTACCATAGCTTTCGTAAGTGTTGCTCTTTCTATTTCTGTCATATCTTGAAAATAAATAGCCATCATTAATGCACTAACTTGATAATCAGGAATATCACCATTTGTATAACCATTTATAAAAAAATAGATTTCTTCTTCTGTTAATTCTTTTCCATCACGTTTTTTTTCAATGATGTCATACATGCGCATAGATTTAAATACCTCCCCTTAATTCAAAGATAGAGTATGAATTATTTTCTTAACAAATTTTAGAAAGTCGTGTTTTACTTTATCAGTAGTTTCAATAACCTCATCATGTGTTAATGGTTGATCTAAAATTCCTGCAGCCATGTTTGAAATACAAGAAATTCCAAGCACTCTCATGTTTGCATGATTTGCAATCATCACTTCCGGAACAGTAGACATCCCAACCGCATCACCGCCTAAAGTTCGTAACATACGAATTTCAGCAGGTGTTTCATAAGCCGGACCGGTGTTTCCGACATAAACACCGGATTGAATTTTTAAGCCTAGTTTTTCTGCAGCTTTACGAGCTATCTCTGCATACTCTTTGTCGTAAGCAGATGACATATCTGGAAAGCGTGCACCTAGCTGTTCATCGTTTGGTCCAATTAATGGGCTTGTTCCCATATTATTAATATGATCCGTTATGAGCATCAAATCTCCCGGTTGAAAGCTTTCATTGATACCACCGGCAGCATTTGTTACAATTATAGACCCAATTCCAAGTTCTTTCATAACCCTAATTGGAAAAGTAACTTGTTGCATCGTATAGCCTTCATAAAAATGGAAACGACCTTGCATAGCAAGTACCTGCTTCCCTTCTAACATACCAATTACTAATTGACCCTTATGACCAGAAACTGTTGATTCTGGAAAATACGGGATTTGATTATAAGGAATTACTACTGGGTTTTCGATTTCCTCAGCTAAAATCCCCAAACCAGACCCAAGAACTAAGCCAAGCTCTGGCTTAGTTGTTAATTTACTTTCAATAAATTGACTAGCTTCTTGAATAGTTGAAAAATCCATATAGTTCTCTCCCAATTAAATTTCATTTAAAAAGCTTTTTCCATGTTCAGGAAGTTGCACATTAAAGTTATCTGCCACAGTAGCACCAATATCAGCAAAGGTTCTTCTTAATGGCAATTCCTTTCCTACTTCAATTCCATTATGATAAACAAGCAACGGTACATATTCACGTGTATGATCTGTTCCATGATGTACAGGATCATTTCCATGATCGGCAGTAATAATTAATAAATCATCATTCTTCATCTTATTAATTACCTCAGAAAGTCTTTCATCATACGCCTCTAAAGCTTCACCATACCCGTGCGGATCACGTCTATGACCATATTTCGCATCAAAATCCACTAGATTTAAAAAACTTATTCCTGTAAAATCCATAGTTAACGTTTCCACTATTTTAGTCATTCCATCGTCATTATCTTTTGTACGAAGTGATTTGGTTACCCCTTCACCATCATATATATCCGATATTTTTCCAATTGCAATAACATCATAGTTATTATCTTTTAACGTATTCATAACTGTTTTGCCAAAAGGTTTCAAGGCATAATCGTGGCGGTTAGCGGTACGTTCAAAAGCACCTGGCTTCCCAACAAAAGGGCGAGCGATAACTCTACCTACCATATACTTTTCATCTAATGTAAGCTCTCTAGCAATTTCACAAATACGATATTGTTCTTCAATCGGAATTATTTCTTCATGTGCTGCTATTTGTAGTACAGAGTCCGCAGATGTATAAACGATTAATGACCCGCTCTCCATATGCTCCTTTCCAAGCTCGTCCAAAATAGCTGTACCGGAAGCAGGTTTATTCCCAATAATCTTCCTTCCAGTTCTACTCTCTATTTCATCTATCAATTCTTTAGGAAAGCCATCTGGAAAAGTTTGAAAAGGCTGTTCGATATGAAGACCCATTATTTCCCAATGGCCAGTCATCGTATCTTTTCCGTTGGAAGCTTCCTGCATTTTCGTATAATGCGCTTTTGGTTTCTCTGCTTTTTCGATTCCTTTAATTTCTCTAATATTACTTAAACCTAATTTACCCATATTAGGCATATGTAAACCATTCATATGTTCCGCGATATGCCCTAGTGTATCTGCTCCTTTATCATTGAATTGTTCAGCATCAGGAGCCTCACCAATACCAACGGAATCCATAACGATTAAAAATACACGGTTGAATTTTCTCATCTGATCTACCTCCTAAATCTTATGGTGTCTTATTTTTATAATTATATGTTTCAAATAACAGGTTGTAGGATGTCAGACAACCTACACAAAAAGAAAATCTATGCACGAGGATGAAAAGATTTATACATATCTTTTAATCTTGTTTTTGTAACATGTGTATAGATTTGAGTCGTAGAAATATCTGAATGACCTAGCATTTCTTGAACAGCACGTAAATCTGCACCATTTTCTAACAAATGAGTCGCAAAGGAATGTCTTAATGTATGCGGTGTAATATCTTTTGCTATATCCGCTTCAACTGTTAGCTTCTTGAGAATCTTCCAGAATCCTTGTCTAGTCATTGGTCTCCCGTGTTGATTCAAAAATAATACTTTCTCATCTCTGTTCTTTTTTAATAGATTTTGGCGGGAATTTTGCAAATAATTTTCAACTGCTTGTTCAGCTACGTCCCCAAGAGGAACGATTCTTTCTCTCGATCCTTTACCAAAACAACGTATAAATCCCATTGTTAGATGTAAATCATCTGTTTTCAAGGACACTAGCTCACTTACGCGAAGTCCAGTTGCATACATAAGTTCAAGCATCGCTTTGTTCCGAATATCCAATGGCGAGTTACTGTTAATATTCAAAAGCTTGTCCACTTCGTTAATAGATAAAATATTTGGAAGTTTTTTTTCTTTCTTTGGTGTTTCAATATGTAATGTTGCATCATGATGAACAATTTCCTCACGTAATAAAAAGTGATGAAACTGCCGAATAGAAGAGATTGTACGTGCGATTGTTGCTGCGGATTTCCCTTCATCTCTTAATTGATATAAGAAACTTACAATATCTGCCCTATTAATCTCGTTCCAAGATACATGCTGGTCAGCTTTCATTTTTTCTGTATATCTATTTAAATCTCTTTTATAGGACATTAGTGTGTTATCAGATAATCCCCGCTCAACTTGCAGATAATGAAAAAAATCATTGTAAGCATGATTTAACATTCTCTACTCCCCTAATCGAAAAAAGATATTTAGACGCTCAATAAAGCTTTGTTCACTATTGAATACCTTTACAGCTGGACCGTTCGGTGAATCATAGCGATGGAACTGTTCGTACTCGGAATGCATTACTTGAAGACCAAAGTAAAATAAGCATGTACAAGTAACAAATATAACAAAAACTTTTACAGTATCCCATACCATCCTTTTCATATGGCATTTCTCCTTTAATAAAGTACTAATATTAAAAGATATGCCAAAAAAGATTCACTTTATACATATTAACTAGAAAACTAGTCCTATTTATTTATCATAGTGAACGTACCCTTATTCTACACTAAAAGTTTAACAATGAAAAATATAATAATGCCTTCTCATTATTGAAAAGGCATTTTAGTTACGTAGTAGATTCAACTGTAGCTTTTTGACAAGTTTTACATAATCCATGGAAAGTTAATCGATGGTCCTGTACTTTAAAACCCCATTCACTTTCCACTATTTTTTCAACATCACCTAACAAATCATCCATAATCTCTTCAACGGACCCACACTCAATACAAACTAGATGATGGTGAAAATGTTCGGCACCTTCTTTTCGTAGATCGTATCTGGAGACGCCATCGCCAAAATTAATTTTATCGATTATTTTTAGTTCGGATAATAATTCTAATGTACGATACACGGTTGCAAGACCAATCTCAGGTGCTTTATCTTTTACTAATAAAAATATGTCTTCCGCACTTAAATGGTCAGCTTCACGTTCAAGTAAAACACGTACAGTTGCTTCTCGTTGTGGAGTTAGCTTATAGCTTTGTGCATGAAGTTGTTTCTTTATACGATCAATACGATGTTCCACGGCGATCTCCTCCCTCATATCCCATCTTTATTATATGCACATGATTAAGGAGTGTCAAAGTATAAAGTGCAACTCCAACTGAAACAATTAAATAGACTTCCCGTCACTATACAGTGATTTAATAAAAGAAACCATTGCCTCATTTGCAATATATGCCTCAATCAGTGCTGGTACAATGGAAAGTAAAAGCATAATAACAAAAATCGACACGTATTTTACAAATGGTTGTAAGACTGGCTGAGAAAAGGATGCTTTTCTTATAAATAATTTATTTAACAAACCAAGGGTAAATATCATCGAAAGACTACCCGCTAATATATATATTGGGATAACAATTATATTTTGAGGTGCAATCGAAAATGTTGCAAGTAGAAACCCTTGAATCCCTAATTGACTTACAATAAAACCAACCGAAAATCCGACCACTAACCCTTTTAAGAAAATTAATACCCAAACAACTGGTAGACCAATTACTGATAAACCTAATATAAATAATAGTAGTAAATATTTAGCATGGTATAAAAAGCTTTCTTTCAGTATTTCATTTTTATCAATTGTATTATCTGTCGTAATATAACCGAAAAATCGTTCTAAATTAAAGAAAAGATCTTGTTTTTGTATCGTTCCCATACTATTTACAACAATTGCGCCGAATGCTACCCCTGTGAGAAATAGTATAAGCATAAAGACATAAATTGTTGCGTGCGTTTTGATATGTTCCATTGCAAGAGTACGTTTATTCATTGGAATCCTCCATTCACTTGTCCATTTAATAAAAGTTATGAAGAATTCCTATTAAAAATACCTATCAAATCTATTTTTCATATTAGAAAAACTCTCATTCACTTGTGCTAGCGTGAATATATTAGTTCTTCTATCCATGCAAACTGTTTTTATATTTTCTTAAAGACTAGAAAAGTTCTATTACGTATCAGAAACACTACCATATTTTCCGCCACCACCTGCATGAATAGACAATTTACCTTCTCTCATTAAAATAATAGATTTTGCAATATGCTCTGGTACAACTTCAGCTAATTTTTCATACGAGACATGATGGATGATATTCATTTCTGTATCAAAATGATCTAGTAATTTTTTAAACGTTTTAGGACCTAATTTCGGTAAATATTCTAATGGAACCTGGTATAAATATGGAGGACGTTCATTATAGTCACCTTCAAAGTTAGCAAGTTCTTTAATTCTATCTGCTACACCTTTTACAATCTTTTTAGAACCGCAATTATCACATACCAACATATTTGGGTTCATTGCATTTAGACATTTATCACAAACCGTATTATGGTACTTTCCAAGCTTTGGGTTCATCCCGAAATTACGAATGATTTTTCTCCCATCGACTCTATGTAATGCATAGTTAAATTCTTTAAAAGAAGGTTCTTCCATAAGCACTTCTTGGTACTCTCTTCCAATTTTAGCAAGTGAATGTGCATCGGAATTTGTAACGAATGTATACGAATGTAGCTCCGTTATTTGATCAGCCATAGAAGTATCGGAACTTAATCCCAATTCAATACCATCAATTAAGTCTGAGTCAAATACCTCTTTTAAAGAGGAAAAAACACCTCTACCGTATAGACTCTTATATGGTGTGAATACATGTGCTGGAATAAAAATTCCAGAAAGCTCTTTTACTTTATATTGAAGATCCTTAGCAGAACCGTAATACCGTTGGGAGCTTAGTGTAATGTTTTTCATCTTGGTTATTAGCCATTCAGAAAACATTTCCATTTCCTTAAGACCTGGAAGATAACAAAGCACATGAATAGGACCATGGCAATTTTCATCATATACTTCAATTTCTGAACCAAGAATTAATGTTACCTCTTCAAATCGTATTCCACCTTCCTGAAGTTCATAAGCTAATCCCTTATCCAATAATTGCTTCAGTTCAAGCTGAACATTTGGAGACTGACAATCAATCACACCTATTAATTTAATCCCTTTATTACGGCTAGCTTCTTTTAATATATTAGTTATTGTTAAATTTTTAGATGCTGTAATTTTTACAGGTTTGTCAAAGATATCTTTTCCAATATGAATATGCATGTCTGCAAAGTAGGTGTTCAACATGCTATAACAGCTCCTGCATCTCTAAGTATAAAATTGCATAATTAGTTTTTGCATCGTGGATACGTTGTTCTTTTACGTATTGTTTCGCTTCTTCCAATGTTAATTCAAGAATTTCAACGAATTCATCTTCATCTAACGCTGGTGGCATATCTAATTTTTCTAATTCATTCGTCAGGTAAATATGCATCAACTCATCAGCAAATCCCGGAGATGTATAAAAAGAAGTAACCTTCGTTAAACTTTTAGTCGTGTATCCAGTCTCTTCCTCAAGCTCACGCAATGCTGTTTTTTCAGGCTCTTCACCCGGTTCAAGTTTACCAGCGGGGATCTCAATTATAGACTTTTCCAGTGGCTTACGATATTGTTCGACGAAAACAATCTTTTTATCCTTTGTAATGGGAATTATAGCAACAGCCCCAGGATGTTTAATTATTTCTCTTTTAGCTTCTTGGCCATTTGGGAGCAACACATTATCCACTTGTAGCCTAACTACTTTTCCTTCATATATAGGTTTTGTATGTATCGTTCTCTCTTGAAACTTTTCCATTTTTGTCACCCTTTAACTATAAGATTCTACCTGATATTACAGTACATTTTAGCACAAGCACTTCTGTAAGTTAATTTTTCCCGCCTTTTAATTTGGCATAAGTATTTTATTCAAATATGATTAGGATAGGAGGTTGTTTTTATGAAGAAAAATAGAATCGGTAAGTCAGATATAGAAATATCCGCTTTAACACTTGGATGTATGTCTCTCGGAACAGATAAAGAAAAAGGGAAAAAAATCATTGATTTCGCATTAGATATAGGCATTAATCATTTAGATACAGCTGACCTTTATGACTTTGGATTAAATGAGGAAATTATCGGAGAAGTAATTAAAGGTAAACGTGACAAAGTTATTCTTACTACAAAAGTGGGAAATCATTTTAATAAGGAAAAAAAGAACTGGTTTTGGGACCCGTCAAAAGCCTATATTAAATCTGAAGTAATAGAAAGCTTACGTCGATTGCAAACAGACTATATTGACTTTTATATGTTACATGGTGGAACTTTAGAGGACCCAATTGAAGAAACAATTGAAGCATTTGAGGAATTAAAAAAAGAAGGGATTATTCGAGCGTTCGGTATCTCCTCTATCAGACCAAATGTTATTAGAGAATTCGCAATGAAATCTTCCATAGATGGTGTGATGACCCAGTATAGCATGTTTGACCGTAGACCAGAGGAAAACACATTAGATTTACTTTACAAAAATAATATCAGTGTACTTGCAAGAGGACCTCTTGCTAAAGGAATGTTAAGTAATCGAGCCGAACAACAAATAGATAATAAAGGAAAAGATGGCTATTTAGACTACACTTATAAGGAGCTTAAAAATATACATAAAAAGCTGTCAGCATCTACTGATAATCTAAATGAAATATCTCTAAAATATGTATTAAAACACCCAGCAGTAGCAAGTGCAGTTTTTGGTGCAAGTTCAATCGAACAAGTAAAAGAAAATACTTTATTTGATATGAAAACAAATCTCTCCGATGAATTTTATAGTCATTTAAAATCTTTAACAAAAGCTATTAAATATGATCAGCATCGTTAAAAGAATGAATTAAAAATAGAAGCTTGAAATCCAAGCTTCTATTTTCGGCTCTAATCCAAAATATTTGTAGTCGGAATAAACGGGTTTAATATCCCCTCTGGACTTGATAAGCGAAATGTTGCACCTACAAAATCTAGCTTCATATTTTCAGCAAAGAAAACAGATTGCATTTTATCTACAATTGTGGGAATAGCTAAATTCTCCACTTCTATATGACTTTCTTCCGCTTGCTCCACTAAACTAATTGTTGGAACACCATTAACTCCACAACCACATTCAACCGTGTCATAGCGCAATAGAAGATATTTGTAATTGTTATGATTTAATTCTTTTATTTTATCAATAGCACTTTCTGTTATAGTTAACTCCATGTTTGTTCCCCCTCAGGATGCTGTTATTTTTTATTAAATTGTTTCTTTAATACTCTTTCCATCATACCAGGGAAAAGTTGATAAAATCTACTACCAAGATCCATCCAAATGGGCAGGTTTATTTCTCGCTTGTTTGTAAATAAACACTTCCCTATTTTAATTGCGACCTTTTCTGGATTTAACATATATTTTGCAACATTTTTTTGATAGCTACCTTCTGGATCTGCATGGGTAAAAAAGTTCGTTTTAACTGGTCCTAAATTAACCGCAGTAACATGGATATTATTTTCAACGAGTTCTTGACGTAATGCATTGGTAAATCCAAGAATAGCATGCTTTGTTGAAGCATATACAGCTGATTTTGGTGTGGATATTTTTCCAGCTTGCGAGGCAATGTTTACTATATGTCCTGAATTATTTGCTTTAAAATGTGGTAAGAAAAGTTTCGTCATTCGAATGACCGCTAGCACATTTAAACGAAACATTAACTCAACATCTTCCCATTTCGTATTCTCCACATATTGGAAAATACCAGTACCTGCATTATTAACAAGAGCATGAATCACATCATGTTCACGGATAATTTTTGTAACTACTTCGTCTATTTCATATTCATCAGTTAGATCTACTTTGTAGTAAAACGCTCTAATTTGAAACTCCTCTTGTAATTGTTGCTGTAATTGCCTGAGTTTGTCTAGGGAACGGGCAAGCATAATTGGAATTCCTCCATTTGCTGCAATTTGTCTAACTAGCATTTCTCCAATTCCACTCGAAGCACCGGTTACAACAACTTTTTTCCCTTGATAATTAGTTTGCATGGTAGTATAAAACTCCGTCCTCGATTGTTTTTGTTACCAATCCAATATCCTCTAAATAATCTAACTGACCAATCGTTTCTGACATCGTTAAATCGATTTGTGTTTCATAATGTCTAGGAAATATCTGCTCACACAATTGAAAAGGAGTTTGGGCATATTCTTTTAATAAACTAAGTACTTTATTGGCACGGCTCTCTTGTTTAGCAATTCGCTGTGGAATTACTTCTTTAACATTAGAAAATATCGCCCCATGGCCCGGTAAAACTTTTTTGATATCTAATAATAAACATTTCTCTAAATTGGCTCGGTATTGTAATAATGGTTTTGGTCTCTCTGTCTCCCCCATAATTGGAGGTTCCATAATAGGATTTGGACTTATATGCTGCAATAAATGATCTCCACCGATAAACGTACCATCTTCCCCTAGGAATGACAAATGACTTTGCGCATGTCCCTTTGTTTCAATAACCTTAAACTCAGGGTGCCCAGGTAATACATCATCTTCATCAATTTCTATTGTCAGGCTCCCCTTACCTGCCCATTCCAACTGGGCTCTTAATTTATCTAATAACGAACGGAAACGACGTGGTACACCATTTAAATCAAAATAGTCATAATAAAATGCCTCAAAATGATTAAAATATTCTTCATCCCTTATAATCCACGGATTCACATTTTTATGACCAACAATATTCTTCACATTATCAAACCTATCTATTAAACCTGTATGGTCGGGGTGATGATGCGTTAAAATAATTTGTTCCAAATCACCTGGCTTATATCCAATTTGTTTCAATTGCTCAACAATTGCTTTCCAAGCTGCTTCTGTCCGAACACCTGCATCAACTAAAGTAAGAGAATCTCCCTTCAAAAGATATACATGTGTATCCCCGACAGCAAAAGGCGTTGGAACAGTCATCTGATGTATAGATTTCTTAATTACTACCAACTTACTTCCCCTCGATTCTATGAAATTTGTATAATTTATTAATTCATTTTTATTTTTTTTATTAAAGTATGTATTTTATACAATCGGCATTGAATACCCATAGAATGAATAACCATTCATTCACTTATTATCATTTTAACGCTAAAATAAAAAGAAGTCACTTATCAAAACTTCTAAAGTAAATCTCCACCTGTGTATTTGTTGACTTTCCCACTCTTTTCCAACAAAATCAAACTAGAGGTGAACAATTTGATAACAAAAATTATAGCTCACCGGGGAGCAAGTAAACTAGCACCCGAAAATACGATGTATGCCTTTGTACTGGCGTATAAGCTTGGAGCAGAAGGCATTGAAACAGACGTTCAATTAACAAAGGATGATGTTCCAGTCTTAATCCATGATGAAACAGTAAAACGAACAACGAATAGTAGTGGATATGTAAAGGACTTTACATATGAAGAACTTAAGAGATTAGACGCTGGTTCATGGTTTTCCCCAGAATTTTGCGATGCTAGAATTATTACCCTAGAAGAATTTTTAAAATGGATAAAACCGAAAGATTTATGTATCAATATAGAATTAAAAAATAATAAAATTGAGTACAATAATTTAGAAACAATTGTATATGACATGCTGAAGCATCATCGCTTACTCGAACGGACAACATTATCAACATTCAATCCGAATAGTGTAAAGAGACTAGTAAAATATCAGAATAACATTGAAATAGCTTTTCTTACTTCCAAAAGAAACCCAAATCTAGTGGAATATGCCAAGAATTTAGGAGCAAATGCACTTCATGTAAAGTATCGATTGGTAAATCAACAACTTATGGAACAAGCACAAAAGCAGAATATGCCTGTTCGTGTATATACTGTAAATAAATTTAAGCGTATGGCACATTGTTATCACTTAAATTGTGATGGAATTTTTACTGATGTTCCCTATAAGGCTCTTACCTTTCGAAAAGTATTTCAGTTTAACAAACAATGATAATCGGAGGTAATATATATGGCGAAATTATTTTCACCAATTAGATTTAAAGATGTAACACTAAAAAATCGAATTGTAATGTCTCCAATGTGTATGTATTCATGTGACAATCAAGATGGAATCATTACACCTTTTCATATGACACATTATATTTCTCGAGCTGTTGGTGGGGTTGGTTTAATTATTCTGGAAGCTACCGCCGTAGAACCTGCAGGGAGAATTTCAGCTGAAGATTTAGGTATATGGGATGATAATCATGTTAGTGGATTAACAGATCTAGTAGAACAAATCCATACCAACAATACAAAAGTGGGAATACAACTCGCTCATGCTGGAAGGAAGGCAGAAGATGAGAAATTTACTTTTTCTCCGTCCCCCCTCGCCTTTAATGAAAAATATCAAGTTCCTACTGAATTAGATATTCCAGGTATCAAGAGAATTGTGAAGGCTTTTGCAGATGGTGCCAGTCGGGCAAAGAAAGCTGGATTTGATGTAATAGAAATTCATGCTGCACATGGATACTTAATTAACCAGTTTTTATCTCCTTTATCCAACCAGCGCTCCGATGAATATGGAGGAAGTAAAGAAAATCGTTTTCGCTTCCTTGCTGAAATAGTTGAAGTAGTAAAAAATACGTTCGATGGACCAATCTTTGTCCGCATATCTACCGACGAATATCATAAAGATGGAAATACAATAGATGATATTCTATATTTTGTAGATAAACTTAAAGATATGGGAATTGATTTAATAGATTGTAGCTCAGGCGGTGTCATTCCAGCAAAAATAAAAGTTTATCCTGGTTATCAAGTAAAAAGATGTGAAACGATTAAACAGGAAAAAGAAATCCCAACTGGTGCTGTCGGCTTAATTACTACTGGTATTCAAGCAGAAGAAATCCTTCAAAATGAGCGAGCAGATCTTATATTTCTTGGTAGATCTTTATTAAAAAACCCATACTGGGTGGTTTCCGCCGCAGATGAATTAACATATCCACTAGAGGCTCCAAAACAGTATAAACGTGGGTGGAGATAGGAGGTTTGGGCATGGAGTTATATTTCCTTGGTACAGGCTCTGGTGTACCTTCAAAAGAAAGAAATGTTTCAAGCCTAGCATTAATGTTACTTCAAGAAATAAATAGTATTTGGTTATTTGATTGTGGTGAAGCAACACAGCATCAGATACTACATACTTCAATAAAGCCACGAAAAATCAATAAAATTTTCATTACACATCTGCATGGTGATCATATCTTTGGATTACCTGGATTATTAAGTTCACGTTCTTTTCAAGGTGGCGAGGATGAATTAGTTATTTATGGTCCAAAGGGTATTGAGGAATATGTTAATACAAGTTTGAAGTTAAGTGGAACACATATAACCTATCCCCTATCCTTTGTTATAATTGAGGAAAGTAAGATATTAGAAGATGAGCATTTCATTGTTTACTGCAAGAAGTTAGACCACGGTTTACCTAGTTATGGATTCCGGATTGAAGAAAAGAACAGGCCTGGAGAATTACAGGTTGATAAATTAAAAGCTCAAGGGATTAATCCAGGACCTATTTATCATCAAATAAAGGAAAATGATACTACAATTTTAGCAGATGGTCAAAAAATCCATCGAAACGAATACATCGGTCCAGATAAAGTTGGAAGGCATGTAGTTATTCTTGGAGACACTAGGTCTACAGAGAAAAACATAGACTTTGTTCAAAATGCTGATTTACTGGTTCATGAAGCTACTTTTGACAAGGATAAAGTAGACTTAGCTAGAGAATATTTCCACTCCACCACCGAGCAAGCAGCATGCCTTGCAAAGTCTGGAAACGTGAAGAAGTTAGTATTAAATCATATTTCATCAAGATATCAGCAACAAGAAATAGAAGAGCTATTACAAGAAGCAAAAGCAATTTTTCCGAATACCGAAATTGCAAGTGACTTCTATCAAGTTAATATCCCTGCAAATTAAAAGGAGTGGTTGGTAGGTGAATATAAAGGAAATAGTATTAACTCAACGTAAGTTTTACTTAACAGAAGCTACATTCGACTATCGATTCCGCATCGATATGCTTCGTTCATTAAGGACTATGCTAGAAAAGTATGAAAAAAGCATTTATAAGGCATTAAAACAAGATTTAAATAAATCTACATTTGAAACCTTTACAACCGAACTTGGTTTTCTATATAACGAAATCAAACATACTGAAAAAAATCTAAAAGACTGGATGCAGGATGACCCTGTTGATGTTCCTCTTACACATAAAGGTACGAAAAACTTTATTCGTAAAGAACCATATGGGGTTACACTAGTCATTTCGCCATGGAATTATCCATTACAATTGGCGATAGCCCCTGTCATTGGAGCCCTCGCTGCAGGTAATACAGTAGTGATTAAACCATCTGAATTCAGTCCTTCCACTTCCTCTCTAATTGCAAAAATGATTGGGGAAACATTTGACCCCAAATATGTTGTCGTTATAGAAGGTGCCAAACAAGTTAGTGAGGAACTCTTAAATCAGAGGTTCGATTATATCTTTTTCACGGGAAGTACTGCAGTAGGAAAAGTTATTATGCGGGAGGCAAGTAAATTTCTTACTCCTGTTACATTAGAACTTGGTGGAAAGAGTCCTGCGATCATTGATAAGGATGCCAATATTCCTTTGGCAGCAAAGCGTTTAGTATGGGGAAAGTTTACCAATGCTGGCCAAACTTGTGTTGCTCCGGATTATTTATATATACATGAAAAAGTAAAAGATAAACTGCTCAAAGAAATGAAAAAACAGATTAAAAGTATGTACAGTAAGAACGCACGACAAAATGAAAATTTTGTTCGCATTATTAATGAAAACCACTTTAATCGATTGTTAAGATATTTATCAGATGGAAATATTGTTCATGGTGGTGAAGTAGATCAGGATCAATTAAAGATTGAGCCGACAATACTCGATTCTATCACTTGGGATGATGCCGTTATGCAGGATGAAATCTTTGGCCCAATATTACCAGTACTTACTTTCGAATCAGTTGATGAGGTCATTACAGAGCTAAAGTACCGTGAGAAACCACTAGCTCTCTATTACTTTGGTGAGAAGGAAAAAAGCCAAGATAAAGTAATGACTAGTCTTTCATTTGGTGGTGGTTGTGTTAATGATACGTTATATCATTTAGCAAATCCAAACCTGTCTTTTGGTGGTGTTGGTCAAAGTGGCATGGGAGGCTATCATGGTAAACATAGTTTTGATACCTTCTCCCATCACAAAAGTATCTTAAAACAAACTACGAAATTCGATATTCCACTTCGCTATCCGGGCGGTAAACTAGCTTTTTCTATTTTAAAAAAGGTTATGAAGTAAGAAAACAAAAAAACAATAGGACCATCGCTGTCCTATTGTTTTTTTGTTATTAAATCATTTCTTAAAATCATCTAAAAAGTCTTTTTGAAAACTAGTACGTGGCTGCTGATTAACGTCTTCTTTTATGTCTATAAATGGATTCTTACCTAATTTTTGTGTTAAATGCTCAATAGCAGAATATAGTTTTTCCTTTTCAGCATCTTTCTCATATGTAAATAAATCTAGCTGTTGTACGATATTCTGCTTTTCTTCTATATCCTGGATAGTTATTCCTAGTAATCGAATTGGTTCCTTATCCCAATTCAATTCAAATAGCTCCAGAGCTACTTGAAGTATATCTTCTTTTTTCTCAACAAAGTTAGGTAGTTTCTTACTACGGGTAATAGTTCTTCTATCATGGTATCGTACCGTGATTTGTACGGTTCTCCCTGCTGCTTGCTTCCGCTTCATTCGTCTTTCTACATTTTCTGCTAATGCTGAAAATAGTCCATTAATTTCTACTTCATCTGTCGTATCTGCAGGCAACGTTTCCGAACTACCAATACTTTTAAACTCGTTTACAGCATCAGGATCCACAGATCTAAGATCAAGTCCATTTGCACGATTCTTTAATCGTTCACCATTGATACCTAGTATTTGCTTTAATCGATATACATCTGATTCAGCCAGGTCTCCTATCGTATTAATATCAATTGCAACCAACTTTTCTGCGGTTTTCTTACCTACACCATACATTTCACCAACAGGTAACGGCCAAAGTTTCTCGGGAATATCACGTTTACGAAGTACCGTAATTCCCATAGGCTTTTTCATATCGGATGCCATCTTTGCTAGGAACTTATTAGGAGCAATTCCAATACTACATGGTAAGTCAAGTTCCTTTTTAATTTTCTGTTGTAGGTTTTCTGCTAACTGAATTGTTTTATATGCTTCAACTACATCCGTAACGTCCATATAACCTTCATCAATTGAAACTGGTTCAACAAAAGGTGTAATAGCATACATTATTTTAAATATTTCACGAGATGCATATCGATAGCGTTCAAAATTTGGACGGACAACTAATAATTCAGGACATAGTTTTTTGGCTTGCCAAATGGGCATCGTTGTTTTTACCCCTTTGGCTCTCGCTTCATAATTACTAGTAATAATAATCCCTCTTCGTTCTTCAGGATTACCAGCAACTGCTAGTGGTTTCCCTTTAAATTCGGGATTGTAAGCCATCTCTACCGATGCATAAAAACTATTCATATCCAAGTGAAAAATAATCCGCGCCTTATTTACCTTCATCCAAATAGACACCTTTCCGAACAGTTGTTTCTATATAATATTATAACATAAAATGGCTAACCATTTTATCAAAATAAAAAGCAATCCGTACAGTTAATTAAACTTAAGGATTGCTTTTTTACATTCTCTCTTGTTCTGCATGTTAAGCACTTATATTCTGTGATGGAGTTCCAGTACCTTTATCCTTCCCAATCGTAAATTGGTAAACTACCATCAATATGAAAATTGCAAGTCCAATTAGGTCAGAATAACCTTCTGGATAGACAAGTAATAAACCAGCAACTACCGATATCATTCTCTCAACCCAGTTCAATTTTCGATACCAAAAGCCAACTAAACCAGCTCCTATCGCCACCATACCTGTAATCGCAGTAATAATTATCCACAATATACCCCAGAATGTAACATCAATCATTAATATTTGCGGTTCAAAGACAAACATATATGGAATAATAAAGGCTGCAATAGCAAGTTTAGTAGCATTAATAGCAGTTCGCATTGGCTCCCCACCTGAAATTCCCGTTGCTGCAAAGGCAGCTAAAGCGACCGGTGGAGTGATATCTGCAACAATACCAAAATAGAAAACAAACATATGAGCTGCAAGTATTTCCACAGGTGCATCCAAGTGAACATTAAGTGCTAGTATAGCCGGTAATGCAATTGTGGAAGTAATAATATAGTTTGCTGTTGTTGGTGATCCCATTCCAATGATTATGGAAGTAATCATAGTAAAGATTAACGTTAATAATAATAATATATCTGGATTTGAAGTAATTGTTTGTGCAAATCCTACAATTCCATGTCCTAGCTTCAAACCAAGTCCTGTTCTTGTTACGACTCCAACGATTATCCCAGCAGCCGCTGTTGCAGCTGCAACTCCTAATGCTGCCTTTGCTCCATCCGTCAATGCTATTAACAATTTCGGAAAGGTAATTCTAGTATCCTTCCTAAACAAACTTACTATAACTGTAAATATAATCCCAAATAATGCCGCCCTTGAAATACTAAATCCCATATCCATGAAGAAGATAATAGCAATAATTGGTGTAAGTAAATATATTTTTTTGAATACTTCTTTTTTGGGCGGGATTTGGTCTGCCGGTAAACCTTTTAACCCAACTCTTTTCGCTTCAAAATGCGTCATAATCCATATTCCAGAAAAATATAAAATTGCAGGAATTACCGCAGCTTTAATAATCTCCATATAGGGAACACCTGCAAATTCAATCATTAAAAATGCTGCAGCCCCCATAACAGGTGGCATGATTTGTCCTCCAGTTGATGCTGCAGCTTCAACCGCTCCTGCAAAGTTCTTATTATATCCTAGCCGCTTCATCATTGGAATTGTATAAGAACCTGACTGCACAACGTTAGCAACTGAACTTCCTGAAATGGTTCCTTCTAGTGCACTAGTGAAAATGGCAACCTTAGCTGGACCACCAGTTCTTTTACCAGCTATAGCGATTGCTAAATCATTAAAGTAATCCCCCACACCTGTTTGCATAAGAAAAGCTCCAAACATAATAAATAGGAAAATATAAGTGGAAGATACCATTAAAGGAGTACCTAAAATGCCATCTGTAGTAAAAAACATTGTTTCTACAAGTTGATGTAAACTTAAGCCTTTATGTGCCAATACCCCTGGCATATACGGACCTAACAAAGCATAAAGCAAAAATGCAAATGATACGATAACAAGTGGTAAGCCTACTACCCTTCTTGCTCCTTCAAAAACAAGTAGTATGGCTAGACTCCCAATAATTAGTTGGGAAGTATCAATCCCACCAATCTTCTGAACTAATGTTTCATAAAACAATGGCCAATAGGAGCAAACAATAATTGCTAAAACTGCAAGAACATAATCATACCACGGAATAGACTTACGTGGACTTTTCTTTAATGCAGGAAATAACAAGAATATTAATACTAGCGCAAAGCCTAGATGGATTGTCCTTTGAATGACGGCTGTTAGCTGACCAAAGGCAGCGGTGGATATTTGAAATGCAGAAAAGCCAAGCAAAATAATGATGATAGCTATACCAATATACCCTGTTAATTTCCGCGATCTCGACTCCGAATCATATTTCTCCATTAAAGCTTCTTGTTCTTCCTTAGACAACTGCAATTGTTCATTCACTTCAGTCATGGATTATCACTCCTTTGAAAGATTGCCAGAGAGATAGCTTTTCTACTTTCACTGTATACCAAGATGCTTGTGGAAAATAATCATTAAACCAAACAAGATGTTCCTCATCTTCTCCCCAAACGAGGCGTTGTTTGGAAACTGTTTTTCCATTTCGAATATTAATAGAAGTAAAAGTTCTATTTAAATTGGTAATTCGGTATTTTCCATCCTCTTGGACAAAAGTCTCCCCTTCCTCTGCGTTCGATGGCATTCCTATACCAAATTCCTCATAAGTAATTTCTTCGGCATCAATATCCCCATTAGAAGTAATCCTAAATTTTTCAACAACATCCGTTAAATGAATGGAATGCGTATAAATTATTTGAAAAAAATCCCCCGACTCTATGGGCAAGTAAGCTACTAATTGGTTTGAATTCCCATTATAGAATACAATTGCTTGCCTGACGGGTATGAAACATATTAATAATAGACCTAAAATTACTATGGAAAGAAATATTTTTCTCCGATGAATGAATTTCATTTGAATCATCCTAAAAATTGGTTTAAAATACCTCATTTTTTTTGACTCTGTTGAGTTAGTGTATGAACAAGTGAAATGATTTCATTCCTTTCCCATCCACAAAAACTAACCGACTGTAGATGCTATGAGCGCATTCACAGCCGGTAAATATCTACAACTTATTCAAGGATTCCAGCTTCTTTGAAATATTTCTCTGCTCCGGGATGAAAATCTATACCAATACCGTTTAAAGCATTTTCAAGTTTAATAAATTCTGCTTTAGCATGGGTTATTTTATCAACATTTTCATAGAGTGCTTTAGTTATATCGAATACTGTGTCATCTGATAGACTATCAGAAACTGCTATCATAGCTAAGACAGCAACAGTATTCACTTCAGAACCTAATCCATATGTACCTTCAGTAATTGTGTCATGAGCGTAATATGGATATTTTTCGATTAGTGCATCAGCTTTATCTTTTTCAATTGGAACAATGGTAACTTGATTCGTTGCTGTTAAACCTTCTACTGCTCCAGTTGGAGTTCCTGCTGTAACAAATGCTGCATCAATATTACCATCTTGTATACCATCAGTAGATTCACCAAAATCTAGGTTTTGGGCCTCAATGTCTTCCATTGTCATACCATGAACTTCTAGTATTTGTTCTGCATTAATATAGGTTCCTGAACCCGGTGCACCAACGGAAACTCGTTTACCTTTTAAATCCTCAACAGTATTAATACCGGAGTCTTCAAGTGTAACAATTTGAACTGTTTCAGGATATAGTGATCCAAGAGCTAACACATTTGTAACGGCACCTTCTTCTGCAAATGCATTAATTCCCTCAACTGCATCGGCCATTACATCTGTTTGGACAAATGCTAATTCTGCTTCCCCATCACGTAAAGCAATGACATTTGCAGCTGAAGCATTAGATGATAACGCATCAACCTTAGTACCAGTTTCATCCGTGATAATTTTAGCAATTTCTCCACCTAACGGATAATATGTTCCTGTTGTTCCACCAGTTAATAATTGATAAAATTTCTGTTCACTACAGGCTGTTAAAATAATAGTAAGTAGTAGTAAGAAGGAAACTATAAGTAGCAGCTTTTTAATCCTCATCATTTTGTCCCCCTTTTTTATAGCATGATAATAATACTTATATTAGATTATTACTTAGGAATAGGAGAAAAAAGAACTAATCCAAGGGTAAAAATATGGGTTATTATCTGTTCATTATTTGCAATTCTTCAAATAGATATTTTTTTGAAATACGCTCATAAATAAATATAGTACAGTATCTTTTCCTTTAGTATTCATATTAATAAGGAGCATTGTTAAAATGAAAAACACCAATCAAAACCACCAGTGTGAACTGGTGGTTTGCTCTGCGGCTAAAAGCCTCTGTTACCGGCCTCGGCCTTAAAGGCCCACTGAATGGTTTCCCCTTACGCACCACATCCACGCACTGATTCTAAAGAATCACTTATCTCTTTTTATTTTTTTCTCCGGTAAATGGATCAAACTCCTCGAATAACGTTAATTGATCTGCCATATAATCTTCCCGGAGCTGATTTCTAATATATTCTTCTATTTGTTTCTTATTTCTTCCCACTGTATCGACATAGAATCCTCGACACCAGAATTTTCGATTGCCATATTTATATTTTAAATTTGCATGTCGGTCGAATATCATCAAACTGCTTTTACCTTTTAAATATCCCATAAACTGAGATACACTCAACTTTGGTGGGATACTTACTAACATATGAATATGGTCTCGACATGCATTTGCCTCATGAATGGTTACACCTTTTCTCTCACACTATTCTCTTATTATTTTCCCTATACTTTGTTTGTATTTTCCATATATAATTTGTCTTCTGTATTTCGGGGCAAACACTATGTGATACTTACAATTCCATGTTGTATGTGCTAAACTATTCTTGTCCTTCATTGGGACATGCCTCCTTCGTTTATTTGATGTAGTGGTCGGGAAACCAACTATATCTTATCACGAAGAGAGGCTTTTTTTAATACCACGCTATAAGCTCCCTGGAACCCCCGGCATAGCCAGGGGTTTTCAAAAGACACAAAAAGGCTACTGAATTCTCAAATTCAGTAGCCTTATCATCTAACCTAATTTATTTACTATTCTTGGCAACTTCTTGAATAATAGCAGCCACAAGCTCCGTCACTTTAACTAGCTCATCAACCGGAATACGTTCATTAGTAGTATGAATTTCTTCATAACCCACTGCCAAGTTAACTGTAGGGATTCCGAAACCTGCGATGACATTCGCATCACTTCCTCCACCACTCTGAAGAAGTTTACTTTCTCTTCCTATAGAAGCTGCTGCACGTCTTGCAACTTCTACCACTTCATCCCCTGCTTCTTGCTTAAATCCAGGATACATTACTTTAATATCAACTATTGCCTCTCCACCCATTTCTTTAGCAGTTGATTCAAAAGCTTCCTTCATTTTAGCAACTTGCGCTTCCATTTTCTCTGGAACAAGAGAACGAGCCTCCGCTAAGATTTCAACATGGTCCACTACAATATTTGTTTGTTTTCCACCCTCAAAGCGTCCAATATTTGCAGTCGTTTCTTCATCAATTCTTCCTAAAGGCATTTTAGAAATTGCTCTTGCAGCAAGTGTGATAGCTGAAACACCCTTTTCAGGGGCAACACCCGCATGAGCCGTTTTACCTTTAATGATAGTATTTACTTTAGCTTGTGTTGGGGCAGCAACAATAATATCACCAACTTCTCCGTTACTATCTAGTGCATAACCAAATTTAGCATGGATAGTAGAAGGATCAAGTGCTTTTGCACCAACTAATCCTGATTCTTCTCCAACAGTAATGACAAACTGAACATCACCATGTTCAATATTATTTTCTTTTACTGTACGAATGGCTTCAAACATTGCAGCAAGCCCTGCTTTATCATCAGAGCCTAGAATGGTTGTTCCATCAGATACAATGTATCCATCTTTTATGGATGGTTTAATTCCTCTTCCTGGCACCACTGTATCCATATGAGATGTAAAATAGATTGTGTCTACACCATCTTTTGTGCCCTTCAACGTGCAAATTAAATTATTTGCACCATGACCTGTTATTTCTTTTGCATTGTCTTCTGCAATATCTAAGCCCAAATCTGTAAATTTCTTTTTCAATACTTCTGCAATTTCTGCCTCAAAACCTGTCTCAGAGTCTACCTGAACAAGTTCCATAAATTCCTTAACTAGTCTATCTTGATTTACCATACAATCTAACCTCCTGTGTTAAAGAGGAATATTCCCATGCTTCTTTTTAGGACGTTCCTCCTGTTTAGTTGCGAGCATTTCCAATGCTTGAATCAACTTAATTCTTGTTTCCCTTGGATCGATAACATCATCAACCATCCCCAATTTAGCTGCAATATAAGGATTAGCAAACTTATCTCGATATGTATTAATTTTTTCTTGACGAGTACGCTCAGGTTCTTCACTCGAAGCAATTTCCTTTGCAAAAATAATATTAGCAGCACCTTCTGGACCCATCACAGCAATTTCGGCATTTGGCCATGCAAATACTAAATCGGCACCAATAGATTTACTATTTAAAGCCACATAAGCCCCACCATATGCCTTGCGAACAATAACCGTTAGTTTAGGTACCGTTGCCTCTGAATAGGCATATAAAATTTTTGCTCCATGACGTATGATACCACCATGTTCTTGTTTTATGCCAGGAAAGAAACCTGTCACATCCTCAAATGTAATGATTGGAATATTAAAACAATCACAAAAGCGAATAAAACGGGCTGCCTTATCACTTGAATCAATATCTAATCCACCTGCTAAATGCTTTGGTTGATTACAAACTAGCCCAACTGTTTGTCCTTTTATTCTTGCCAGACCAACAACAATATTTTTGGCAAAATCAGCATGAATTTCGTAAAAACTATCTTCATCTACAATTTGGTGAATAACCTTCTTCATATCATAAGGTCGAGTAGAATCAAAAGGAACAATATCGACCAACTCAGGGCGATAATTTCTAAGTTCATCTTCAATATATTCACCTAACACTGGTTTCTCATTATTATTATTTGGCAAATAGGATAATAATCTTTTCACATGGTCTAATGCCTCTTCTTCATTTTTTGCTTTAAAATGGGCATTTCCACTTTTACCATTGTGAATATGAGCACCACCAAGATCCTCCGAAGATATCTTTTCTCCAGTCACCGTTTCGATTACCTTTGGACCAGTTATAAACATTTGTGATGTTTTTTCTACCATAATAACGAAATCTGTTATTGCTGGAGAATAAACCGCACCACCTGCACTCGGTCCCATGATGACAGAAATTTGTGGTATATAACCAGAGTAGATGGCATTTCGATAAAATACCTGACCATATCCATCGAGTGATGAGACTCCTTCTTGTATTCTAGCTCCACCTGAGTCATTTAAACCAATAAATGGAACACCGTTTTTCGCAGCTAAGTCCATAACTGCCGCTATCTTCTTACCATGCATTTCACCTAGAGCACCACCATACAGAGTAAAATCCTGGGCAAATAAATACACTGATCTTCCATTAATTTTACCGTAGCCAGTAACCACACCGTCTCCTGCACCGATAGAACTATTCATTTCAAAATCTGTACCGCGATTTTCGATAAATGTATTTAGTTCAACAAAACTCCCATCATCTAGTAGATAATCGATTCTCTCTCTTGCAGTCCATTTACCTTTCGCATGTTGCTTTTCAATTCTATCATCGCCACCACCAAGTTCAGCCATTCTTCTTTTATCATAGAGCTCGCTTATTTTATCAAACATATCCATCATGTCTGATCTCCCCCTGCTTCTTCACAAAGTTCAAATAGCACACCATGTGCAGATTTTGGATGTATAAATGCTATTGTCGATTGATGGGCACCCGTTTTAGGTTCAGCATTTATAAATTGAATCCCGTTCTTGGAAAGATTTCTCATTCTTAATTCAATATCATCTACATCCAATGCGATATGATGGATCCCTTCTCCTTTTTTCTCAATAAACTTATAAATCGGGGATGTATCATCTGTTGGTTCTAATAATTCAAAACGACTTTCCCCAATTTTAAGGAATGCTACTTTTACATTTTCCGATTCAACCTCTTCCATTCCCTCTAATTTAAGCCCCAATTTCTTGATGTAGAAAGGCAAAGACTGTTCAATTGATTTCACAGCTATTCCTATATGGGATATTTTTTTTGTTATTTCTTTTTCGGTTGGGCTAACTAAATCTATAATATAGTTTGCTAAATCTTCAATTGACGAACCACTTGTAAATATTTTCTTTACACCTTGTTCTACTAAAAATGGAATATCTTCAGCAGGTATAACACCGCCTCCAATTACCGGAATATCACTAGCATTTGCTGCCTTTAATTCTTCAACTACTTTTGGAAAAAGTGTTCGATGTGCTCCGGACAAGGAAGATAATCCTACTACATCTACATCCTCCTGAATCGCAGCTTTTGCAATTTGTGCAGGTGATTGTCTTAAGCCAGTATAAACAACTTCCATTCCATGATCCCTCAGTCCCTGCGAGATTACTAGTGCCCCTCTATCGTGCCCATCAAGACCTGGTTTAGCAATTAAAACCCTAATTTTTGCCATTATATATTCTCCTCCCAAATCAGACTATTACATGCTTCCATATTCCCCGAATTCTTTACGAAGAACATTACAGATTTCCCCTACAGAAGCATAAGCTTTTACGGCATTTAGAATATATGGCATCAAGTTCTCTTCTAAATTCTTGGCGGCCCATTCTAGCTGTTTTAAGGTACTTTCAACCATTTCATTATCACGTTGTTTCCTAATGTCTTGTAAGAAAGACTTTTGCTGGCGTTCTAATTCCTCATCAACCTTTAATAATTCTGTATTAACTTCTTCATCCAATTTATATTTATTTAACCCCACGATAATTTCTTCTTCTTTTTCAATTCTTTTTTGTGTTTCGTAGGCAGTACGATGAATTTCACGTTGCATAAAACCTTCCTCAATCGCAGATACTGCCCCACCTAGCTCCTTAATTTGCTTTAGGTAAACACCGATTTCATCCTCTATTTTATCTGTTAAAGCTTCTATATAATACGAACCACCTAATGGATCTACCGTATCTGCAACACCACTTTCATTGGCAATTATTTGTTGCGTACGTAATGCGATACGAGCCGAGTCCTCTGTTGGCAATGCCAATGCTTCATCCCGAGAGTTTGTGTGTAGGCTTTGAGTACCTCCAAGTACTGCAGCTAGAGCTTGCATGGTAACCCTTACAATATTATTGTCTGGTTGCTGGGCAGTTAAAGTAGATCCACCTGTTTGCGTATGAAAGCGTAATTTCCAACTCTTAGGGTTTTTTGCCTGATAATGTTCCTTCATTATTTTTGCCCACACTCTTCTAGCAGCTCTAAACTTAGCAATCTCTTCAAAAAAGTTATTATGAGCATTAAAGAAGAATGCTAGTCTCGGAGCAAAAGCATCAACATTTAATCCGGATTCAATAGCTGCATCAACATAAGCCATACCATTAGCAATGGTAAAGGCTGCTTCTTGTACTGCTGTAGAACCTGCTTCACGAATATGGTAGCCAGAAATACTTATTGTATTAAACTTTGGAACATGCTCCAAACAATATTCAAAGATATTAGTAATCAATCTCATGGATGGCTTCGGAGGAAAAATATAAGTACCCCTTGCAATATATTCCTTTAAAATATCATTTTGGATGGTACCCGTTAATTTTTCTTTTGGAACACCTTGCTTCTCCCCTATAGCAATATACATAGCAAGTAATACAGATGCAGGTGCATTGATTGTCATTGACGTACTAACTTTATCTAATGGTATTTGATCTAATAAAGCTTCCATATCATGTAATGTATCAATTGCTACCCCAACTCTTCCTACTTCACCTTCTGACATCATATCATCAGAGTCATAACCAATTTGAGTTGGTAAGTCAAATGCAACGGATAATCCCGTTTGTCCTTGTTCTAATAAATATCTAAATCGTTTATTTGTTTCCTTTGCAGAACCAAACCCAGCATATTGGCGCATTGTCCAATATTTGCTTCGGTACATAGTTGGCTGAATCCCTCTTGTATATGGGTACTCACCCGGAAAACCTAGTTTTTCATGATAGTCACTATCATTTTCAGGGTAATAGAGTCTCTCCACATCTATTTCAGAGCTAGTTTGAAAGGTGTTATTTCGTTCTGGAAAGCGCTTTAAAATTTCATCAAGCGAATTCCGCCATTTCTTTTCTATATCCTTTTGGTTGATATTCATTCTTATTCCCCCATTCAATAAAAAACAAATTATGTTATCGCTTGCAATAAGGTAAATATTAGGAAAATTAATGCTAAAAAAATTATAACTTAAATATTATACTTGTCCAATTCTTATTTTAACGTTAAAATAAATAGAGCACATGGGATTTAAGGAGGACTTACGAATGTCTGCAAAACAAACTACTAAACCTGCTCCAAGAAGAAAATCAAAGCGTGAAAAACGTATGAAATTAGCAATATATATTATGATTATTGCCATGGTAGTATCTACTGTTACTTACGGTTTAGCACTATTTGTAAATATGTAAAGATGTATGATAAGACTGGATTACATAATTTTGTAATCGCAGTCTTTTTTATTTTATCTATTCTTTTTTACACGAAAATGACGTAGTAAACTTACATCACTCTCCTTATAGCGTTTTTTTATTATTAAATAGCTTTCGATTTCATGTAGTAGTCGGAATAGGTTTGCCCTTGTTTCAAATTCTTCATAGGTTGATGGTAAATCCTCCTTGTTAAACTCATCCCGTAATTCCTTTAGTTGTTCTAAGAAAACAATTGCCGTATTTTCAGGCCGTACTGATTCTGCCAATCCCTCAAAAAAGCTTGCAATATGTAAGGAGATGTCATCATGGTTAGGTAACTTGGTTACGAGCGGAAGCATATTTCGTAGTAGCTCAAGTTGTTTATTTCTCATCACAAAATAATCATAATACGTATGTTTGGAACGTAATAGGTGGTTTTCCCGATCAATTTCACCTAGTTCTATTGCTTTATCCAATAAAATTTCTGATTCCCGTATTTCTCTTCCATCCCAAACCGTATTCTTTTCACGCAAATACAATGCAATTTCCTTTAAGATTACTTGAAAGTTATCCTCAATATTCTGTTGAATTTGCTTAAGTTTATGATCATTACCTGGCATATACAGATTAAGTAACAATCCTATTCCAATCCCAATAATTATGATGAAAAATTGCTCAAATAAAAAATGAATCGATATATCACCCGCACTGTAAAAGCCTAATGTAATGACAGAGCTTGTTGCAATACCAGGTGTTACTTTTAATAAAACTGTTACTGGTATAAATACAATAAACATGATTGCTAAAACAATTGGGTAATAACCTAATAGTTCAAAAAATACAAATGAGAAAATACTTGCAATTATACAAGCTAGCAAACGATGCCATGCACTTAAAACGGACTGTTTTCTAGATGGTTTAATCGTAAGTATCGTAAGAATCCCTGCCGAAGTAAAATTTGAGAGTCCTAACGCTTGGGCAATTACGATAGCGATTGGTGTGCCGATAGCTGTCTTAATAGTCCGATACCCAATTTTCACTACAATTTCTCCTCTATAAGAAATAAGGCTGCCTTTTAAATAGGACAGCCTTATTTGATTCATTACTTATACTTCTTCACAATGTTGATTGAAGATATCTTGAAGTTTTGTCATTACTTCCATTGCACTATGACCTTCAATATCATGACGTTCAAGCATCGTAACAATTTTACCATCCTTTAAGAACGCAAAAGATGGTGATGATGGTGCAAAGCCCTCAAAGTATGTACGAGCTTTTTCCGTTGCTTCACGATCTTGTCCGGCAAATACTGTCACTAAGTGATCTGGACGTTTATCGGAGTGAATGGCATTAGCTGCTGCTGGTCGTGCAACTCCACCAGCACAACCACATGTTGAGTTAATCAATACAAGTGTTGTACCTTCTCGTGTTAGTGCAGTGTCAACATCTTCCTCAGATCGAAGCTCCTCATAACCCGCTTCCTTTATATCCTTACGTGCAGCATCAACAATATCATTCATAAATAGGTTGAAATCCAATATAAGCACCCCTTGTGTTAGTTTAATCCTACCTAACTTCTAGGTTATCAATTTTAGTGGTAAAATTCAATTCTAAAAGCTCGCTCTAATACACTTGAACTGTATTTTCATTCATATTTTCTAACGTTTCCTTCACATCTGCTAGGAACTTGCCACAAACTAGCCCATCCAGGATGCGATGATCAAGTGAAAGACATAGATTTACAATATCTCTTGCAGCAAACATGTTATTAATAATGACCGGTTTTTTAACAATTGATTCTACTTGTAAAATTGCTGCCTGTGGATGGTTAATTACCCCCATAGACTGAACAGACCCAAATGAACCGGTATTATTCACAGTAAAGGTACCACCTTGCATATCGTCTGCGGTCAATTTATTTGTTCGAGCTTTTAGAGCAAGCTCGTTTATTTCTCTAGCAATTCCTTTAATACTTTTCTCATCTGCATGTTTAATTACAGGAACAAATAGTTCCTGGTCCTTCGCTACTGCAATGGAGAGGTTAATATCTTTACGTTGGATGATTTTATCTCCTGCCCATGTACTATTTAATTGTGGGAATTTCTTAAGCGCTTGTGCAACGGCTTTTACAAAAAATGCAAAGTATGTAAGGTTATAGCCTTCATTTTTTTTAAACTCATTCTTAAGTTTATTACGATAATTGACTAAATCTGTGACATCCACTTCAACCATCATCCAAGCATGGGGAATTTCCGTCTTCGAACGCACCATATTTTGGGCGATAATTTTTCGAACACCCGTTACAGGAATTTCAATATCGCCGACTTGAGTTGTAGGTTGCGGTGCGTGCGGTACAGTCTTAGAAGCTTTAGGTTGTATATCTTCCGTAACAACTGGTGTAGCAACTTGGACATTCGATGTAGGGATATCCCCTGATGCCATAACTTTTTCGATATCTTTACGGGTAATTCTCCCACCACGGCCAGTACCAGTTACTTGTTCCAAGTCAATATTATTTTCCTGTGCTAATCTAAGTACTGCAGGAGAATAACGCTTTTTCATTGATTGATCAGAAGATTTCACTTGAACTTGTGAGGCTCCCTGACTTTCTAATTTCTCAGTCGCGGATGTCGAGGTTTCATTTGCACCACCAGCTTCTGTTTCGACATAACAAATAAGCTCACCAACAGCTACAGTCTCTCCCTCTGGCACAACGATTTCCTTTATTAATCCAGTGAAAGAAGAAGGAACCTCCGCATTTACTTTATCTGTCATCACTTCAGCAATTGGATCATATTTATTAACGTGGTCACCAGCTTTTACAAGCCAAGAGCTAATTGTACCTTCTGTTACACTTTCTCCAAGTTGAGGCATAGTAATTTTTTCAGTTGCCATCTGTATCCCTCCTGTCATTTAAAATTCTGCTAATTCGCGCATTGCCTTTTCAATTTTATCTGGGTTCATCATAAAGAATTTTTCCATTGTTGGTGCATATGGCATAGAAGGAATATCAGGTCCAGCAAGTCTCATGACTGGTGCATCTAAATCAAATAAACAGTTTTCTGCAATAATTGCAGCTACCTCGCCAATAATGCTACCTTCTTTATTATCTTCCGTAACTAAAAGTACTTTTCCTGTCTTTTTAGCTGCTTCAATAATTGCTTCTTTATCTAATGGGTAAACTGTACGCAAATCAAGAATATGCGCTTCAATTCCCACTTCTGCAAGTTTTTCAGCAGCCTGTAGAGCAAAGTGAACACAAAGTCCATAGGTAATAATAGTAATATCAGAACCCTCTCTTTTCACATCTGCTTTTCCAATTGGAAGTACATAATCCTCTTCTGGCACTTCACCTTTTAACAAGCGGTAAGCACGTTTATGTTCAAAAAATAGCACTGGATCATTATCTCTAATAGCCGCCTTTAAAAGTCCTTTCACATCATAAGGAGTCGACGGCATTACAATTTTAAGTCCTGGTTGGTTGGCAAACAACGCCTCAACAGACTGTGAATGATATAACGCTCCATGAACTCCACCACCATAAGGTGCACGAATTACAATTGGGCAATTCCAATCATTATTAGAACGGTAACGAATTCTTGCAGCTTCCGAGATGATCTGGTTAACAGCCGGCATAATAAAATCAGCAAATTGCATTTCAGCAACAGGACGCATACCGTACATAGCCGCACCAATTCCTACACCTGCAATTGCCGATTCTGCAAGTGGTGTATCTAGAACACGGTACTCCCCAAATTGATCATACAATCCTTCGGTAGCTTTAAATACGCCACCCTTTTTACCTACATCTTCCCCAAGTATAAATACTTTCTCGTCACGCTGCATTTCTTCACGTAAAGCAGTAGTAACAGCTTGTATATATGACATTACTGGCATTTGGTTCCCTCCCTACTCTTCATATACATACTTAAGTGCATCTTCTGGTAAAGCGTACGGAGCATTTTCTGCATAATCCGTAGCTTCATTTACAATAGCCACAATTTCATTTGTAATCTCTATCTCTATTTCTTCTGTTAAAATACCTAATTCCTTTAGATAAAATGCAAAAGTAAAGATGGAGTCTAACTTCTTCGCTTCATCTACTTCTTCTTTATCCCGATATGCACGATCATCATCGTCACTTGAGTGAGCGGTCAATCGATAAGAGACAGCTTCAACCAATGTTGCCCCTTCACCTTTGAGCGCACGTTCCCTAGCTTCCTTAACTACTTTATATACCTCCAATGGGTCATTACCATCCACTGTATATCCCGGCATACCATAACCAAGTGCTCTATCAGAAACCTTTTCATTTCCCAACTGTTTTTCACTCGGTACTGAAATAGCATATTTATTGTTTTCAACCATAGTAATCACAGGGAGTTTATGAACCCCAGCGAAGTTTAATCCTTCATGGAAATCACCTTGGTTGGATGAGCCTTCACCTAACGTAACAAATGAAACTATTTTCTTATTTTCCATTTTAGCTGCAAGTGCAACTCCAACAGCATGTGGAACCTGTGTTGTTACTGGTGATGAACCAGTTAAAATACGGTTCTTCTTTTGGCCAAAGTGACTTGGCATTTGACGTCCACCAGAGTTTGGATCTTCCGCTTTAGCGAAAGCTGAAAGCATTAATTCTTTTGCGGTCATACCAAACGCAAGTACAACACCCATATCACGATAATATGGTGCAACATAATCTTCCATTCTATTTAGAGCAAACGCTGCACCAACCTGCGCGGCCTCTTGTCCTTGACAGGATATAACGAAAGGAATTTTTCCTGCACGGTTTAATAACCACATTCTTTCATCTAGTTTTCTAGCTAATAGCATTGTTTTATACATTTCTAATACTTGTTCATTAGATAGTCCCAGTTCCTCATGACGATTTGTAGCCATAGATGGTCCCTCCTTTATCATCTAAAAATTATTCATTATCCGTGTATTTGTAAGCCCTCTACAGCAAGTGCTGCTTCACCCATAATCTCAGATAGAGTTGGATGTGGATGTACACTATGTGCAATTTCCCAAGGTGTCGCATCCAGCATTTTTGCAAGTCCTGCCTCTGATATCATGTCTGTTACATGCGGACCAACCATATGCACACCAAGAATATCTTCATTTGCTTTATTCATAATAATTTTAACAAACCCATCAGATTCTCCATATACTAAAGCTTTTCCAATCGCTTTGAACGGGAATTTTCCTACTTTAATTTCATAACCTTGTTCTTTTGCTTGTCGCTCAGTAAGTCCTACACTAGCTGCCTCTGGATTCGAATAAATACAAGCTGGAATATTATCATAATTTAACGACTCCGGATTTAGCCCACTCATGTGCTCAACGGCAATAATACCTTCATGGGAAGCAACATGTGCTAATTGCATACCTCCAATAACATCGCCAATAGCATAAATATGGGTTTCTTTTGTTTGAAAATATTTAGAAGTTTTTATTACTCCATTTTCAACTACAATATCTGTATTCTCTAACCCAATATTAGTCGTATTTGCTTGACGCCCGACAGAAACCAATATTTTTTCAGCAGAAAATACCTGTTTTGAATCACCGACAGCAGCTTCAATAGTAACACCGTTTTCCTTACGAAGTGTTTCCGCTAATACTTTAGCTCCTTTAACAAAAGATATGCCTTTTCGTTTTAACTGCTTTTCCACTTCTCGGGCAATATCTTGATCTTCTGTTGGCAGTATTTGATCTAAGTATTCAATAACAGTAACTTTCACACCAAAATCAGCTAGCATAGAAGCCCATTCGATTCCTATTACACCCCCGCCAATTATAATTATTGACTCAGGTAGTCTTTCCATCTGCAACGCCTCGTCTGAACTCATTACGTAAGTTCCATCAATATCAAGGCCAGGTAGTGTTCTAGGCTTAGAACCCGTTGCGATTAGAACATTTTTTGGAACAAGCATCGTGTTCTCCTCTCCATTTTCGTACTCAATAGAGATAGTTCCTGGAAGTGGCGAAAAGATACTCGGTCCCAAAATCCTTCCAAATCCTTGAAAAACATCAATTTTACCTTTTTTCATAAGGGCTTTTACACCTTGATGAAGTGTATTTATAATGTTAGTTTTTCTATCTTGAACTCGTGAAAAGTCTAATTCTATATTACCTGTCGTAACTCCAAAATCCCCGGCACTCTTTGTTTGTCTATATACTTCAGCACTTCGTAGTAAGGATTTAGAAGGTATACAGCCTCTGTGAAGACAAGTGCCTCCAAGTTCTCCCTTTTCTACAACTGCCACTTTCATTCCTAATTGAGAAGCACGAATTGCAGCAACATAACCACCGGTTCCGCCTCCTAGTACGACTAAATCATACTCTTCTGCCATTAAAACCTCCCCCTTACCTTCTGCTTAATGTATGATGGCCATTTAGTAAAAATTGACCTCTTGATTTTCTTACAGACTCAATTCGTTCTTCTGCCATTCTGTCTGCAGCAAGATAGGTAGGTATATTATCCCGCTTCGAAATTTCAAATACTTTGCGAAGACTATCATATATTGTTTCTACTTTTTTCATTGCTCTTGCTTGATTGTATCCATTCAACTCGTCTGCAACATTAATTACACCACCTGCATTGATAACATAGTCAGGTGCGTATACGATCCCTTTTTCATATAAAATATCACCATGTTCTGTTGTCTTCAGTTGGTTATTTGCAGATCCAGCCACTACTTTAGCTTTCAAACGAGGTATTGTATCATCGTTAATTGTTGCACCAAGAGCACATGGTGCATATATATCACAATCAACATCATAAATATCATTAGGATCAACCGCTTTTGCATCAAATGCTTCTACCGCACGATTTGCAGCAGCTTTATTAATATCTGTAACAACTAATTTTGCACCTTCTTTATGAAGGTATTCACATAAAGCATACGCAACATTTCCAACACCTTGTACTGCAACTGTTTTTCCTTCCAATGAATCATCACCGAACGCTTCTAGTGCTGCAGCTTTTATACCTCTATATACTCCATATGCTGTCACTGGTGATGGGTTCCCTGATGATCCAGAAGTTTCAGCAGAGACACCTGTAACAAAATCAGTTTCCATATGTATTAAATCCATATCTTCTTCCGTAGTTCCTACATCTTCAGCTGTTATATACCTTCCATTTAATCCTTGTACGTATCTACCAAATGCGCGAAACATTTCTGGATTTTTGTCTATTCGAGGATCACCGATAATGACCGTTTTCCCTCCACCTAAATTTAATCCTGCAGCAGCATTTTTATATGTCATTCCTCTAGCTAAGCGCAAAGCATCTATTATAGCCTCTTCCTCTGTTTCATATGTCCACATTCTAGTTCCACCAAGAGCAGGTCCCAATGTGGTGTCGTGAATTGCAATAATTGCTTTTAAGCCAGAATTCTTATCTTGGCAAAACACTAGTTGTTCATAATCATATACTTCCATACTTTTGAAAATTTCCATTTACTTTCCTCCTATTCAAAGAATTATTCTATATAATAAACTCTTACCGAAAAACAGCAGGAGCTATCAATAACATTTTGTGTGACGTTATTTAACTAATCAAAAAAACTAGTTTTCTTTTCATTTTATCCTATTATAATACAAAATAACTATCTAGAGTAAATGAAAGCGCTTTAATTATTAAATATTTCAAATATATTTTTTAAATATTTAAAATTATAGTGTTTTTCTTTAAATTAATTGTTACAAATACTCTACTTTTCTATCATACGTTATGATTGGAAATATGGCAAATCAAAATTTTTCATCTATCTTTTCCCTTTTGGTATACTAATGAACTATACTAGAAGCATTATTACAATATTTTTTAATTGAAGGAGATAAAATGATTAGACTAATCGCTGTTATCCTAATTTTTATTCCCGGTGTCATTGCCGCAATCGGCATAAAATTAATGCGAGACACATTGTTCGATGAATTTCATCCGATATTCCTCCATACTAGTGTTCAATTTGCTGCAGGCTTGATACTTTTCATTGGTGGACTTGCATTTTTAGGTGGATTTATCATACATCGTGATCGTAAAAAACAATTAGAAAAAAAAGAAAAAAAGGAATTACAATAGGTCTACTTTTAGGGAGAGTTTCTTTCATAAAGGGGACAATTTCGGGAGTTCCTAAATGCCCCAAACATTGGTGCAATTAAATTCATTCAATAGATAAAGGTAAGGAACATAACTTTCAGATTTCCTTTAAAGTAATAAAAAAATTACTGTATGACGACATACAGTAATTTTTTTCATTAACTCGCTTTATGTTCTAACCTTAACCGATCAGCAACCATTGCTATAAATTCAGAATTTGTTGGTTTTGCTTTTGAAATACTTACAGTATATCCAAACAGTGCGGATATAGAGTCAATATTGCCACGACTCCAAGCAACTTCAATTGCATGGCGGATTGCTCGTTCAACTCGTGAAGAAGTTGTGTTAAATTTCTTGGCAATATCTGGATATAAGACTTTTGTTATAGAGCCTAGTAATTCGATATCATTATAAACCATCGTAATTGCTTCTCTCAAATACATATATCCTTTAATATGTGCAGGTACACCAATTTCATGAATAATATTCGTAATGCTTGCTTCTAAATCCTTTTTCTTTCTTTCTTTTTTCACACCAATAGTTGAGCGATTTGAAAGAACTGAACGTCCGTTAACCTGACGAATCTGCTCTGCAAGATTTTCTAAATCAAACGGTTTTAAAATAAAATATGATGCCCCAAGATCTACAGCTTTTTTCATTACTTCTTCCTGACCGAAAGCAGTCAACATTATAACATGTGGCTCATTACTTGGTTTACCTTTTTCTCTCAGCATATTTAAAACAGCAAGTCCATCAACATGTGGCATAATGATGTCTAATATTAGTACATCCGGCTTTTTTTCTTCAACTAAGGTTAGACAATCTTTTCCATTGTAAGCTGTTCCAACAACTTCTATATCAGGCTGTTCCTCAAAAAATTCCTCCATTAAATTAATTAAGTCTCTGTTATCATCTACTAAACAAATTGATATCTTATCCACAAATGCTCCTCCTTTAATTCGGTTCATGTCCACTTTATGTATTCGACAAAACTTTAGAGATTCCTTCTTTTTTTAGAAAAACTTTGAATTTATTTATTTTTTCTTCGAATTGCTTCATATATCTTTTATTTTCGTTGCTTTTCGATTATTTATGACAAACGAAAAGAATTTTTGTCGAAAAATATTTAGATTGTAATCTTGGATGGACTTCTCAAATTTTTTCTAAGAGTAACAAATGATTTCTGGTTACTTATAAAGAAAAGCTTGTGCCTCAAGGCACAAGCTCTCTAACTTGCTTGTTTTTCTTCTTCTTTATAGATGTCTACTCCAGCGTCTTGTAGCATCCATTCAATGTGGACTCCATAGCCACTTGTTGGATCATTTACAAACACATGGGTTACTGCACCGATTACTTTTCCATTTTGGATGATTGGACTTCCGCTCATTCCTTGTACAATTCCACCTGTTGCTTCTAATAATTTTGGATCCGTAATTTGAATTACCATTCCTTTTGTAGCAGGTGATTTTTGTGGTACGCTACTCACTATTTCCACATCAAATTCTTCTACTTTTTCATCGTCAATAACGGTTAATATTTTTGCAGGACCTTCTTTAACCTCATGTGATAATGCTATTGGCATTGGTTTATCATACTTTCCATTCTCTATGGATTGATCAAGCTTACCAAAAATTCCAAACGGACTATTCTTTGTGATTGAACCAATTTTATTTTCTTTAATGGAAAACTTCGCTTGTTTTTCCCCTGGTGTTCCGTTATTTCCTTTCTGTATAGATGTTACGGAAGACCTAACAATTGTTCCATCATGAATTTCAATTGGTTTTTTTGTATCCATATCAGAGATAACATGTCCTAACGCACCATATTTTTTAGATTTCGGCTCAAAGAATGTCATGGTACCAATACCTGCTGCCGAATCACGGATATATAAACCTATTCGGTATTCGTTCTCCTTTTTATCCTTAACAGGACTTAATTCCGTGGTAAAGGAATCTTTTCCCCTTTTCACTTTCACCTCTAATGCCTTTGACTCTTTTCCGGCCTGTTCCACAATTGGTTTAACATCTTTCATCTCTTCAATTTTTTGTCCATTGATTTCCATAATAACATCACCGACTTTAATATCAGCGTCTTCTCCAGGTGACATTTGTCCATTCTCACCATTTATAAGATGATGACCTACAACCAAGACACCAAGCGTTTGAAGTTGCACACCAATGGATTGCCCACCCGGGATTACTTTTACATCCTTCAAAACAGTAACATCCACTTTCTTAATTGGCACACCAGCTACTGAATAAACAATCTGACTGTCTCCGGGTTCATTAAAGTCAAAACTTGATGCATTGATAACTTCTTCGTTGTTGATAGCTTCCTTATTAGAATTTACTGTAGCATGAACTTGAACTGCTTCACCAAAGCTAGGAGCCTTAAGGGGTAACTGATTTTGAAACGTGATAATTTTATTGGGAATGGTGAAATAATGTTGTATAGGGGGTGTAAAAGGAACAATTAGCAATCCGAGTAGGAGTAGAACTCCAATAATGACACGAATTTTATCTTTCTGTTTCACAAATGTCCACTCTCCTTGTTCCTAAACCCATACCATATTTTTATATCTGTACTTCTAATTTGACCTTTAATGGCCTTTTTTAAACTGGGAAAAGTTAAGAAAAGATGTGTAACATTTCCTTTACAATATATGTTAATAAACAAAGCCTGTCTTATTAGGCTTTAAACTTTTTAGACTGTCTATTCAATTAAAAACACTTATTATTTGTAATACAATAATAAAATATAATAATGAAATAAAAAGGAATTAGCAATAAAAATCACTAATCCCATTTGTGCAAAAACTTTAATTGCTAACCACTATACCTTTTTTAAAACTTTTAGCTAATTCATGCAATTCTTTAGCATGTTCAACTGCGGTGTCGGTTAACTTTGTACCTGTAATCATTCTGCTAAGTTCATTTATTTGTTGCAATTCATTTAAATCTAATACATGTGTAGTGGTTCGATTTTTCATTTCTTTTTTCTCTATGAAGAGATGTGTGTCTGCCATTGCTGCAACTTGAGGTAAGTGTGTAATACAAAGGACTTGTGAATCTTTTGAAATTTGGAAAATCTTTTCAGAAATAGCTTGGGCTACTCTTCCACTTACACCAGTATCTACCTCATCAAAAATAACACTTGTTACGCCTTGATGTTTAGCAAATAATTTCTTTAAGACGAGCATTATTCTGGAAAGTTCTCCTCCAGAAGCAACTTTATTTATTTCTTTTAGGGGTTCTCCTAAATTAGTCGAGATCAGGAACCGAATTTGATCAAATCCATTTCGATGTAAAGTTACCTCATTATTAGGATTCTCGGGTAAAAACTGTACTGAAAAGGAAGCTTTTTCTAGATACAAATCCTTAAGCTCATCTTGTACTTCGCGAATTAAACTTTTTGCTGCGTTCTTTCTAATATCATGCAACTGCTTAGCTTCAAGATAGGCATCTTCATGAAGTTCTTCCATTTCTTTTGCTAATTTCTGTAAATGGGAATCTTTATTCCTAATTTGTTCAATCTCTTCCTCAATTAATCCCATGTAATCAATCATTTCAGCTACGGAACTACCGTACTTTTTTTTCAAACGGCTAATTTCAGAAAGCCTTCCTTCAATTTCATTTAATCGATCAGGATTGTATTCTAAACGCTCAATGAAATTACTAAGTTCAAATGTTAAATCTTCCAACATAAAATAATGATTCGATAGTGCTTCCGACTTCGTTGCAATATATTCATCATAACTATTAATTTCTTCAAGTGATTGCTTAGCAACATTTAACCATTCTATTCCTTTATGTTCCCCATATAAAGCATTGTAAGCATCCATAACTCCTTTATAAATTCGTTCATAATTCAACAACTGAGTTCTTTCTTTTTCTAATTCAACGTCTTCTTCTGGGACTAGATTTGCTTTTGCTAATTCACTTAATTGGAATTCAAGTAAATCTAATCTTTGTGCCATTTCCTGTTCATTTTCGCTTAAACTTTTATAACGAATTTTTAATGAATGAAGTCTCTCAAAAAGAATCGAATATTCTGCTTTAACTTTTTCCACTTTAGCATGACTATATAGATCCAATAATTCAATATGATTTTCTGGATTCATTAATGATTGTGTTTCATGTTGACTATGTATATCAATTAATGTTTTGCCAAATTCCTTTAGAATTGCAAGTGTTACTAACTTACCATTTACACGACAAATGCTCTTCCCTGAAGCTGTTATTACCCGTTGTAAGACAACCTCATTATCGTGGATTTCCACACCATACTCCTTTCCAATTGAGTATATGGTATGTGTCTTGGTATCGATAGAAAATAACCCTTCTATTTCAGCTTTATCCTTACCGTGCCTGACATAGTCTACAGAGGACCTGCCACCTGCTAACAATTGGATTGCATCTATTATTATTGATTTTCCAGCACCTGTTTCACCTGATAACACGGTAAGCCCATCTTTTAATGTAATCGTCATTTGATCTATGATAGCAAAATTATGAATTGATAATTCGGTTAACATATAGTCACCTCGTCTATAGCATATTAATAAAACGTTCTTTTATTATAATCGTATCTTCTTCCGTCCGACAGATAATCAAACAAGTATCGTCACCACAAATCGTTCCCATAATTTCATTCCAATCGAGATTATCAATTAATGCACCAACCGCGTGTGCATTACCTGGAAGTGTTTTTAATACAATCAAGTGACTTGTATGATCAATTTTAACAAATGCATCCATAATTAGTCGCTTTAATTTGTCATGAGGATTAAATCGTTGGTCTGCAGGTAAACTATATTTATATTGACCACCATTAGATGGAACTTTTACAAGATGTAATTCCTTAATATCTCTGGAAACAGTTGCTTGTGTTACATTATAGCCTAGGTTTTTCAACCGATCCACAAGTTCATCCTGTGTATCAATATCATTTTCTGTAATTAATTCTCTTATCTTGATATGTCGTTGAATCTTACTCATATTGACCCCCTAGTATTAGAGTGTAAGCTCCCTATTTTTCTTTAATTCATTATATAATTAGAAAAGGACTACAAAATGTAGTCCTTACACTCATGTATTCTGTGATGATTTTAGATCTGAATGAGCTTCATTGACTACTTCTTCGGGATGGAGTTCTTCAATGGACTTTGCTGGTTCTTCTTTTTTCCAACCTAAATGAGCTAAAAATTCAACATTTCCATCCCCACCAGTGATTGGTGAATAGGTTAACCCATGTAATTCAAATCCTTCTTCTTTAGCAAACGTGAGAATCCTTTTCAACACTTCCACATGAACCTTTTTATCACGAACTATACCCTTTTTTCCAACTTGCTCACGCCCTGCTTCAAATTGTGGTTTGATAAGGGCTACTACATCACTTTTAGGAAGTAGAAGCTTCTTTAAAACAGGTAGGATTAGTTTTAATGATATGAATGAAACATCAATAGTTGCAACGCTCGGTAATCCATTTTCTAACATGTCTTCCGTAACATAACGGAAATTCGTACGCTCCATAACTACAACACGGGAATCATTTCTAAGTTTCCAATCCAGTTGATTGTATCCAACGTCGATTGCATAACAAAGCTTCGCACCTGACTGAAGTGCACAATCCGTAAATCCTCCTGTTGAGGATCCGATGTCCATCATAATTTTATCATGAACATCTAAAGAAAACACTTTCAAAGCTTTCTCTAGCTTCAATCCACCTCTGCCAACATAAGGTATTAATTTTCCCTTGATTGTTAAGGGGATATCTTCATCGACCTTCATACCTGGTTTATCGAGTCTTTCTTGCTCCGTATAAACCAACCCAGCCATAACTGCTCGCTTTGCTTTTTCCCTAGTTTCAATTAAATTTCGTTCTACAAGTAGAACATCAAGTCGTATTTTTGCCATATGTGCATAAATCCTTTATCTTTCAGTTTAATGGTCTCTCTCGCTAACATAATTAGTTAGTTCCAATAATCTTGATGAGTTAGCATTTGCCTTCTCTAATAGATTGATTGCCATTTCAGTATAACGATTTTTCATTTCCATTGCACCATCTAATCCAAGTAATTTTGGATAAGTACTTTTATCGTTAGATTCATCGCTACCTACTGCCTTACCTAGCTTTTCTTGGTCCCCTATCACGTCTAAAATATCATCTTGAACCTGAAAAATTAGTCCTAAATAATAGGCATAATCCTGTAGATGAGATATTTGTTCATCAGTAGCTTTACCTAAGTATGCACCAACAGTCACCGCGAATTTCAGTAGTTCTCCTGTTTTTAATGCATGAATTTTCTCCATTTTTTCAATAGTTACCGTTTGTTTCTCCGCTTCCATATCAAGAATTTGCCCTCCAACCATACCAGATGGACCACTTGCCTGAGAAAGTTGTTTCAAACAATATACTTTTTCTTTATCTGTTAGTAGTGGATCATTCGCAATAAGTTCGAAGCTATAAGTTAAAAGTGCATCCCCTGCAAGTATGGCTGTTGCTTCACCGAATACTTTATGATTAGTAGGTAAGCCTCTGCGAAAGTCATCATCGTCCATAGCAGGGAGGTCATCATGAATTAATGAATAAGTATGAATCATTTCTATTGCTAATGCAGAACTAAATGCTTTTTCAACATTGGATGAATAAGCTTCAAAACTTGCTAGTAATAAAATTGGACGTAGCCTCTTCCCTCCAGCTTCTAGAGAATAAAGCATCGATTTCTTAAGTTGTTCAGGAATATCAATAGTAGCTATACACTTCGTCATCAATTCTTGAAACATCTTTTGACTTGAATCAATATATTGTTTTAATGTATCAACCACTATTTCTCATCCTCCTGTAAATCAAAAGGAACAAGTTCCCCTTGCTCATTCATAATTTGCACCATTTTTTCTTGGATATGATTTAATTTATCACTACAGATTTTGGTGAGAATCATTCCATCTTGATAATAGGAAATTGCTTTTTCTAACGGTACATCTCCTTCTTCAAGTTTCCCAACTATACCTTCTAGTTTCTCCATTGCTTCTTCAAAACTTAGATCTTTGTAGTTATCCATTGTTTACCTCCTTTATATCCAAAACTTCACAATCCACTAATCCATCTTGCAGATTAATTCTAATATGATCCTTCTGTTTTATCTGGGATTTAGATTTTATAATATCTCCAGTTGAAGTGAAGGGAATCGCGAATCCTCGTTTCATAATTTCCAAGGGATTTAGTAAAGTAAGTTTATCCATCACTCTGTTTAATTGTATTGACTGCTTTTCGATGTACTGGTTCATGACCTGATTATTTTGCTTTACTAACTGACAAAAAGCTTTTGTTGCTTGGTCTAATTGTCTTTGTGGATGCTGTGTAAGCAGTCTTGTTTGAAGATTTGAAAGACGCTCTGAATTCTTTTGTAGGACGAGTTGAACACTTCGATCCATCCGTTCACGGTTTTTATCCAGCTCTTGTTCTTTTTGTCTTAAGAGTTGTTCAGGATATCGAAATGCATAAGATTGCACCATTCTTTCCAACTGGTTTTGATTTTGCTTAACTGTAATCCCGATTAAACTGTTTAGTGATTGTTTCATTCTTGAAATTTTATCTAGTAATTCAAACTGTGATGGAACGGCAAGCTCAGCTGCACCGGTTGGAGTTGGTGCCCTTAAATCCGCGACGTAATCACTAATCGTTACATCTGTCTCATGTCCCACAGCGGAAATTATCGGTATTTTAGACTGAAAAACCGCTTCAGCCACAATCTCTTCATTGAAGGCCCACAGCTCCTCAATAGAGCCTCCGCCCCGGCCAATAATAATCACATCAAAAAGGTTATTTTCATTAGCTTGATTAATAGCTCTTGTGATAGAGCTTGCTGCATTTACTCCTTGAACCAATACTGGTAATACTGTTACTTGTACAACTGGAAAACGTCTTTTAATTGTCGTAATAATATCTCTAACCGCAGCACCTGTTGGGGACGTGATTACTCCAATCCGGTCTGGAAACTTTGGTATTTTCTTTTTATATTGCTGTTCGAAATACCCTTGTTTACGTAGCTTTTCTTTCAATTGTTCAAAGGCTAAATATAAAGACCCTACACCATCTGGTTCCATTTGTTGAATATATAATTGATACTGACCACTTGCTTCAAAAACACTAATTTCTCCTCGAATAAGCACTTTCATGCCATCTTCAGGTTTAAATTTTAAGTAACGATTGCTTCCAGCAAACATAACTGCGTTAATTCTTGCCTGATCATCCTTAATGGTAAGGTACATATGACCTCTTGAATGTAATTTAAAATTAGAAATTTCACCTTTTAACCAAATACTACGAAGATGTGGATCTGTATCAATTTTGCGTTTTATATATCTTGTAAGAGCTGTAACTGTTAAGTATTTATCAGTCATTTTTCTATTTCCTTAGCAGCCTTAATTGTATTGTGTAATAGCATTGTGATTGTCATCGGTCCAACTCCGCGTGGAACTGGTGTGATGTATGATGCTACTTCCTTTGCACTATCAAAATCAACATCGCCAGTTAATATTCCATTTTCCAATCGATTAATTCCTACATCAATTACAACGGCGCCATTTTTTATATATTCTTTATTAATTACATTCGGTCTCCCAATTGCAACGACAAGGATATCTGCTTGTTTCGTTATTTCCTGTAAGTTTTTAGTTTTTGAATGACAATATGTAACTGTAGCATTTTCATTAAGCAATAATTGCCCGACCGGTTTACCAACAATATTACTTCTACCCAATATTACCACGTGCTTACCTTCAATTGTTATATTCTTAGATTGAAGCATCTTTATAATTCCGTATGGGGTGCATGGTAAAAATGTATCTTGCCCTGTCATCATTCTTCCGATATTTATTGGATGGAAGCCATCTACGTCTTTTTTGGGGTCAATTGATTCAATGATATGCTGTACATTAATTTGTTTGGGAAGTGGAAGTTGTACCAAAATTCCGTGGACAGCTTTATTTTGATTTAATTGGTGAATAATTTTCAGTAGTTCATTTTCCGAAATAGAATCAGGTAATTCGATGATCTCTGATTGGATTCCAACCTCCTCAGATGCTCGCTTTTTACCATTAACATAGGACATTGAAGCAGGATTATTCCCAACCAAAACAACAGTTAAATGAGGGATTATCTGTTGTGTTAGTAGATTTTCTACTTCATACCTCATTTGCTTTTTCATTTCTGCGGACAATTCTTTTCCATTAATAACCTCAGCTACCAAAATTATCTTCCCCCTTAATTAATTTTTAGCCTTGCAATAAGCTATTATTTTATCAATATGTATAAGGAATAGACAACTAAAATCGCACTTGCTAGGGAAATTATTGTTGGCAAGTTTTCTAAGGTAAAACCATATTAACGTTACCAACTAACTGAACACCTCAGAATGAATTACCTTAACAAGTGCTTTCAATTATGATCTTACTTAATTAATTTTGATAATACACCATTTACAAACTTTCCAGATTTTTCATCACCATAACGTTTTGCTAGTTCTATTGCTTCATTTATTGATACATTTTCAGGTATGTCTGTAACATACAATATTTCAAATGCAGCTATTCGTAATATAGTTTTCTCTACTGCTGGTAAACGTTGTAATGACCAGTTTTCAAGGTTTGCCGAAATGGTTTGGTCTATTGTTTCTTTCTCTTTTACTACACCATTTACAATTTGATGTAAAAATTCATCCTGTTTTACTTCAGTTAATCTATCTTGAATAGTTTGCCCCATATCTTCTTCTAGCAAATCTAATTGGAATAATATTTGGAATGCTTTTTCTCTTGCTTCGTGACGTTTCATGTTCATGACTCCTTCTGCTAATCTCTTTTCAAATCATATCATTTTTATGAATTAGACGCCACAAACTATCAATATTTTTTATTAAATATTGTTATTTCAAAGCATTGAATTTAACGACTATTTGATAGAAACTGTGCGGTAACTAATTATTTTTGGTTCAGCAACGCACCCGCGGGGGAAATACGAAACATATAATGAAGAAATATATATTTTGAAAACTAAAACCAGCGTAGGCAGAATACGGAGACACCTTCGGGAACAGCACGTGTCCGAAGACCCCGCAGCGGTGGTCTTCCGCGAGGAGGCTGAGGCCGTGCCCGAGGAAAGCGGAGTATTCTGCCGGAGCGGTCTTTTAGCAGTTACATCATTTATATAAGAGTAACTTTGATAGAATGTTACCGCACAGTTTATACAAAATACAAATGAACTAATATTATATTTTCTATAATTCTTATTACATTAATCAAAGAAGGGTCAAAAGATATGCTGAGATACCTTTTGACCCTTCTTGCTTATACAGAATCTTCTTCTGTAGTTTCTTTTTCCATTTGTAGTCCTACAACATGGATATTAACTTCTGAAATTTCTAGTGAAGTCATATTTTTTAGGGTTTGTCTGATGTTGCCTTGAATTTTTTGTGCTACTTCTGGAATAGACACGCCATACTCTAATACAACATACAAATCAATTAAAATCCCCTCATCTGTTAATTCTACTTTAACACCTTTACTATGGGACTTCTTACCAAACCGTTCTACTACTCCTGTTGCAAAATTCCCACGCATATTTGCTAGACCTTCTATTTCTGATGCAGCAATTCCAGCAATTACTTCTAATACTTCGGGAGAAATCTCCACTTTTCCATGCCCGGTATTTTCGCTCATATTCACTAAAGATTGATCAGCCATTTTATCACTCCTTATGAGACTTTAGTTTTAAGCTCTTAATTTTCATTTGGTTCTGTAATCGGATTTTCTTCTAAAAAGTTCGTATTAAAGTCACCTTCAACAAACACATCATGTTCCATAATTAACCGATGAAAAGGAATAGTTGTATGTATTCCTTCTACAACAAATTCATCCAGTGCTCTCTTCATACGAGATATTGCTTCCTTACGTGTTGAACCATAGGTGATTAGCTTTGCTATCATGGAATCGTAATATGGTGGTATAGAATAACCAGGGTATGCAGCTGAATCAACTCGAACTCCTAAGCCACCCGGTGGTAAATACATATTTATTTTCCCAGGAGAAGGCATAAAGTTCTTAAAAGGTTGTTCAGCATTAATACGACACTCAATAGCCCAACCATCAAATGTTACATCTTCTTGATTGAAAGAAAGCTTCTCTCCATTCGCAATGTTAATCTGCTCCTTGATTAAATCAATTCCTGTAACCATTTCCGTCACCGGATGTTCAACCTGGATTCTTGTATTCATTTCCATAAAATAAAAGTCCTTAGTTTTACGGTCAAAGATGAACTCAATTGTTCCAGCACCTACATAATTAACAGCTTCAGCAGCTTTTACTGCCGCTCCCCCCATTTTAGCACGAATTTCATCATTTAGTGCAGGAGAAGGTGTTTCTTCGATTAATTTTTGTAAACGACGTTGAATACTACAATCTCTTTCCCCTAGATGAACCACGTTTCCATGAGTATCAGCTAGTACTTGTATTTCTACATGTCGAAAGTCTTCTATAAATTTTTCAATATAAACTCCTGGGTTACCAAATGCAGTCTCGGCTTCTTTTTGTGTAATACGGATTCCTTTAATTAGGTCTTCTTCCGTTCTTGCAACACGGATTCCTTTACCACCACCACCTGCTGTGGCTTTGATAATAACAGGATATCCAATTGATTCTGCAATTTGAATTGCTTCTTCCTCACTATCAATTATACCATCTGAACCAGGTACTATGGGAACATTTGCTTTACTCATTGTATCACGTGCTACATCTTTAATACCCATTTTTTGAATGGCTTCTGGAGTGGGTCCTACAAATGTAATATTACACGCTTTACAAATCTCTGCAAAATCAGCATTTTCAGCTAAGAATCCATAACCAGGGTGTATTGCATCAACATTGGTTAAAGTGGCAACACTAATTATGTTGGTTACATTTAGGTAACTGTCCTTACTTGCTTTAGGACCTATACAATAGGCCTCATCCGCTAATTGAACATGTAATGATTCTTTATCGGCTTCTGAGTATACAGCAACGGTCTCAATTTCCATTTCCTTGCAGGCACGAATAATTCGGACAGCTATTTCTCCTCGGTTTGCAACAAGCAGTTTCTTTATCATTTTAGCACGTCCCCTTACTTCGTTTTTACTCTAAATAGTGGTTGTCCATACTCCACAAGTTCTCCATTTTCAACTAGAACTTCCACAATTTCTCCGGATACTTCCGATTCAATCTCGTTAAATAGCTTCATTGCCTCAACAATACAAACAACCGAATCTTTGGAAACAGTACTTCCGACAGATACAAATGGATCACTTTCTGGATTTGGTGAACTATAAAATGTTCCAACCATTGGAGATGTTATTTCAAAATCATAATTAACAGTATGTTCTTTCACATCTACTTCATCAGTTTGCATGGTTTCTTGTTTTGGAGTTGGTGGCTGTGATACTGCAGTTACCTCTTTTTCAACTTGTACAACTGGTTGAGGTTGCACAACAACATTGTCAGATATTTTTTTCATAGACACTTTAGTGCCATTTGTTTCATAGGTAAATTCATTAATAGAAGATTGATCTACTAGTTTTATAATTTCACGAATTTCTTGTACTTTTAACATATTTTAGCACTCCCTTACCTTTTTTATAATTAGGTACTAATAACTCCTCTTAGTATTTTACGATAAAAACAAGGGTAACTTCAACAAATAAATATTATTATAGTAGTTAAGCGTTTTCATCTTATTCAATTATAACAATTACTAAATAGATTGGCGAATAAATTTCAAAAACAAAAACATCAAGTCTTTAAGACTTGATGCTAATCGTTTTCGTTCAGTTTAACTTTCTGTCATTGGTTCTGGTACTACAGTTACCGTGACATCACCTAATTCATCGTGTACAAGCTGCATAATGTTTAAAACTTCCGAATTTGAAAGCTCGTCTCCTTGGACATGAACAAATACTTTACCATCATCTGCACGAACAAATACATCTTGGTATTCAGCAGATGCGAGAATTACTTCTTCTAATATTCCTTCTTTAGACTGTAGTTGATCTAGTTGATCCATTTCGTCTGTTGCTTGCTTTTTCTCTTCAACACTTGCTGTACTACTTGCTAGAACATCATCTAAGCGGTCCAATTTCTTATCTCTTTTTTCCTGTACTTCTAAACGTAAAGCTGCAAACAATTCATTTCCTCCTGGCACTACATCCACATTGGCCTCTTCACCTGTTGTTACTGTTTTTTCTGTCGCATCGTTTTCTTCACCTTTATTTACGAAAGCTAAATCACCTGGTTCCTGTGTCATATAGTACACACTCAACACAATCATTAAACTTAGCATTGTTAACAACCAAACCGTTTGTTTTTTCAACATTATTTATTCCTCCCCTTAATTTTTAGGATTTACAGAAACTCGATGTGTAGGAACATCAAGTACTCTGGAGACAGCTTCTACTACCCATTGTTTGACTGTAGCTTTATCAACACCCTTTGCTGTAACCATGACACCCCTAACCTCAGGTTTTTTCGTAGAGACTAGGATTGGTGATTCTTGATCTCCTTGCCTAACAATGACAACTTGTGATTCCTCTGTACTTTCCTCAATTTGCCTTGTACCACCATTTTGGTCATTTTCTTCAGTCTGCTGCTGTCCTTTAATCAAATTTCTTTCATAGACTTTTACATTAGTAGAATCAAGATTTACCATTATTTCCACTTCAGAGACGCCATCAATATTTTCTAACATATTTTGTAATTGCTTCTCATAGTTCTCCTCCAATTCACTAACATCAGATGTCGCACTAGATTTTTGGGAACTTACTTCTTTAGATTGGGACTGTTCCTCTAATTCCATTTTAGGTAATTCTTGTCCCAAATCTTGTTGGGATGAGGTATTAAACATGTTAGAAACAAGTATTACTAATAAGCTTACTAGTCCGATTATGACGACATAACCTGTTTTTTTAGAACCACTTATTTTCTCTTTAAGAAATTCTTGTATTTTTTTTATCAAGATGCCCCTCCCTCCCATCTAACAGTTAATTTCTTATCAGTTAATTCCCAAGTTTCTCGTAACAAGGATTCAATCCCTTGAAGATCTATATTTTCTTCAGTTTTAGTGTTTTGTTTCCCTGTATTGATGACAACATCCTCTACTGCATTTACTGCTCCCTCCCCTGCTTCTGATTGTTCTAGATAAACAATGACCTCTTCTAGCCCCTCATAGGAATATGCTGCACCATCTATGAACTGAAACTCTAAATCTCTTATTTCAGCTTGGTAGTTGTCCAAAAGAGGAGCTCTCGCTATATCTTTCAATTGGACAGCCATTTGTTCTAAAATATATGCGCCAGATGATGATTCTATTTCACTTTTTTGCATTTCAATCAAATTTTCTACTTCTGATGCCTCTGAACTCTCATCTAGCATGCTAGAAAAGGAGCTTCGGACCGCTGCCTGGATATCAACCTTAAATAAATAAAAAATTGGCTGGAGAAAAATTAAAATTAGTATCAAACCAATTACAAATTTTATATATTTTTTCATTCCTCCATTAGGAACTAGTAAATCTATAATGGTTGCAAGTAAAATAAAAATGATTATTTGTGAAACCCAATTTATTAGTAGATCCAATTTCATCATCCTATCGCAGTAATAGTGTAATATTACTTGCCGTTACAATAATTACAATGCTTAAGAAAAACATGAGAGAAACTGCTAAAAGACAGGCTAGTATATAAACAATATATTTACTAATCGTATTTAGACTTGTGATAATAGGTCCATCTGCAATTGGTTGTAGTACTGCGGCTGCTATTTTATAGATTAGTGCAATAGCAAATATCTTGATTGCTGGAAATATAGCAATAAAAATAATAATGGCTACCCCAACGATACCAACAGCATTCTTCAACAGTAGTGAAGCACTCAATACCGTATCAGCAGCATCCGTTAATGTTCTACCAACTACAGGGATAAAATTCCCTGTGACAAACTTAGCAGTTTTCATAGTTACTCCATCTTGAATAGCACTTGCAGCACCCTGGACCGATAATACGCCAATAAATATAGTTAAAAAAATCCCCAATGTTCCCATAGCAATAGAACGGAATAAATCAGCCAAATGAGTTACCTTATGATTTTCATTTAAACTACTAACAATAATTAATAATGCAGATAGAAAAAGTAATGGCATAATAAAATTGGAAACCAAAATGCCGATTGCATTAATTAGAAAGATAGTAATAGGATTAAAAAAGGATACAGATATAGCACTACCAAAAGTAGCCATTAACCCTAGCACTAAAGGAATAAGAGCAATCATAAAGCTACTCATCATACTAATGGCCTCTTTAGCATAGGAAACTGCTAAATAAAAACTATTTAAAGCGATAAAAATAAGGACAATGTAAACAACAAAGTATGCAATTTTACTTACTGAAGTTTTTTCGAATGCCGTATGCATCGTTTGCAATAAAACAGAAAATAATGTTAATAACAATAGTGAGCCCAGTAGCTTTCCATTTAAAATCACTTCATGTAGCAAATATTCCAGTCCACCAGTTATCAAGTTTTTTATAGAAAATTCATCATTACCTTTAATAAAGTCATAAAGACTATTTTTCTCCAGTTCAGGAATATATCCTCCATATTCATCGACAACAACATTCCAATAGTTCTGCATTCCATCAAATGAGACATCTTCCATTAATAAATCTTCTACAGGAGCTTCGACTTGATCATCTGCATAGACAACGGCTTGTCCAAAAAATAGTAGAAAAAAAAGTAAACATAAAGTGCTACTAATCCGTTTCATGCATTACCACCTGTTCCTTCCCTTATAAAAACTTCTCCTCCTATGCTTGTGGCAAGAAATTTAAAATTGCTTCTACAACTGCCGTAATAATTGGGATTGCAAGTAACAAAATGAATATTTTCCCTGCTAATTCTATTTTGGAAGCAACAGCACCGAGTCCTGCATCTTTCGTAATACTGGCACCTAACTCCGTAATATAAGCAATACCGATTATTTTTAAGATGGTCTCAATATACATACCGCTTATTGAAGCTCTTTGGCCTAAAACCTCGATTAAACGAATAATTGAACCGATTTGGCTAATAACTGCTAAGAATATGGCGATTCCAGTAATAAGTATTAAGATAAAAGCAAAGGGGCCACGCATGTCCTTTAAAATAATGAATAAAATGCTTGCTATGATTCCGAGTGTAACAATTTGTATGATATCCATATAAAATTACCCTTGAAATAAAAATACTGACCGGATTTGTTGGAATAGATCTGATAAACCGTTAATAACAACCACGAGTACAATAATAAATCCAACCAACGTAACAAATTGTGCGATTTCTTCCTTCCCCATTTGCTTTAAGATGGTATGAATTAAAGCTACAATAATTCCAATACCTGCAATTTGAAATAATATAGATGCATCTGATAGCATAACAAGAGCCCCTTTCTCTCTATATAAGCAATAACACGATAAACAGACCAGTAAGGAAACCGAGACTTTTGGCCATTTTCCCATACTTATCCTGATCGTCTCTTGCATCCTGTAATTCTCTTTCCAAGTGCTTAATCGTTAGTTGAATATGTTTTTGTTGTTGGCCAAAATCATGTTGGCCAAGAGTCCTACCAAACTGTAAAAGAATTTCTTTTTCATTAGAACTTAGACTCGATTCATCAATAAAACCTAAAACACACTCTTCCCAGACAGTTTCGAAATAGCTATATTTGTCTACCATTTTGTCTGCTACTGATTGAAAAAAAGAAGCACAAGGTTTCGGTATCTGCCTCGCAATAGAAGTGAAAGCATCATGTAATGGGAGCTGACTATAAAGTATTTCTGCTTCTAAAACTTGCAGTGCATTTATTAACTGACGTATGTGCTTTGGTCTTTTAGAAAGTTTATTGCTCCACTCGAAACCGAACCATGTCGTTACTCCTATGAAGAGAAGTGCCCCGATCCATTTCATTAGGCACGCACCCCGTTTTCTGATAGATATTTTTTTCATTTTCATTATAAATAGACTTTATGGCACCTGGAGATGATTGCCCTTTGAGAAGAACTATTCGCCCGAATACCTTTTTTTCAAGTAATGGCAAGATAGATGGTCTTTTCATTAGTTCTTCCAGGGTTTGGCCATGTACCGTACAAATCACTGTTACCCCTGCATTAATGGCATTCAATAGGGCTTGTACATCCTTTTCACTACCAATCTCGTCAACTACTAATATTTCCGGTGACATTGAACGTATCATCATCATCATACCCTCTGCCTTTGGACAGGCATCCAATACATCCGTACGATTTCCTAAATTATGCTGTGGTATCCCCTTTAAACACGCTGCGATTTCCGAACGTTCATCTACCACACCAACTTTCTTAGGAGGAACTTGATTCCAGCCGGAAGAAATTATCCGAATAACATCACGAATTAATGTTGTTTTACCCGATTGTGGTGAACCAACAAATAACGTATTTAGAAATCTATTCTCATAGAGATAAGGAATCACCTTTGTTGCTACACCAATCTTCTCTTTAGCAATCCGGATATTTAAAAAGGTTATATACTGGATAGCTTTTACAGAGCCATTAACCGTATTTACTTTCCCCGCTAAACCAACACGATGGCCGCCTTCAATGGTTATATAACCCTCTCTAAGTTCGTCTTCCATCCGATATAAAGAGAACTCGCTTAACTGATTAACAATGAATGTATTGTCCTTTTTATTGGGTCTGGCTTGTGTAATCCACTCCATTCCAGAATCAAAAATTAATTCAATAGGTTGATTTAAACGAACCCTAATTTCCTGTAACTTGTCCCATCTCTTACCAACCTTTAGTTTAATTGCAGTTTTAATTTCGTCGGGAAATAATCGTAATATCTCGTACATAACAAGTCCCCACTTCTTACTTGGCTTTTAGATTTTCATTTTCTATAAGTAAATGTATGTAGGAACGGAGAATTTATGACTGATAGAAGAGAATTAATAGAGTTAATAATTTTGTTGATAGAATTGAATGGAGTTTGTTAGAAGAGAAAAAACAGTCCGTTCAATTTGAACAGACTGTTTTAAGGAACTATTTGTTTTTTTATAGTTTTTTTGAGATTTTCATGTACCGCTCTAATTTCATAGTTAATTTTAAAGGTAGAAGTGCCCAATTTTTCTAAGCTACCTCTTCACTTAGTTTTACATCATTTGCCATGTATGTTTCCTCTAGTTAAACAGTTTCTTTATTATACTGTTCCCTTAAGATTCTATAACATATAATGTGAGAGAACATTGGGTAAATATCATTCACCCTAATTTTAATTATTACGTAAAATATATTCTCTTTTAAGGATTCCCATGTTAATAATGTCATGCCAATTCCCTTTGCGATATAGAGCTTGACGGCTAATTCCTTCCTCTTTAAAGCCAATTACTTTGTAAAGATTTATCGCTTTTTGGTTAAATGCGAAAACTCTCAATGATACACGATGTAGATTCATTTCAAGAAATGCATAATCTATTAATAATACTAATGCTTCTTTTCCATAGCCCTTACCCCAAAATTCCTTTTCTCCTATATCAATAATATATTCTGCATTTCTGTTTTTATAATCGATATTAACCAATGAAGTAATTCCTATTGATTTTCCACTATTTTTGTCAAAAATGATATAGGTTTTTGAAGAGTGTGAGCCAACTAATTTGTCGTGTACAAATTGTTTAGTTTCCTCCAGTGTGAACAAATCTAGAGATGGACTTGTAGTAACCATGACCTCCATGTCATTTCTCCAAGAATGATAGGTTTCCAGATCTTCTAGACAAACTTTGCGCAACTTTAATCTATCCGATTCAAACATTTTGTCCCCATCCTTTTAAAATTCTATCCTGCTGTAATTCAACGTATGGAATTTCTTCCTCTATCCTTGTCTTCATTGTATCAAGGACGCCTCTTATTCTTTTATTATCTTTTTGATGATGGCTAAGAAACTCAGAAAAATACATATAGGAGTATAGTTACCTATAATTTATAAAAAAAGGTAGCTTTTCTATCCAATCAATCGTAAGTTGGTTTTCGGGACAATATCCGCATAGGAAAGACTGCGTAAATTCATGGGCAAAGTCACTCCTATCCTGAATGTCATTTTTATCAATGGTTTCGATGGCATGATACAAAACGATAGCTATGTCATAAACATACCAATTATATTCACAATCACCAAAGTCAAATAACATAATTTCATTATTGTTTACATAGAAATTCTTATGATGAAAATCATTATGTATCATACCATAGTCGTTTTTGTCTTTTGGTAATCGCTCAAGTGTATAAATATACTTTTCCCATATGTAGAACATTTTGTTACTTACTTTCAAATTCTTTGAGAAAACTTTCCCTTGATTCCAATTATAAGGTATGATATTTGGTTTGTATTTCATTGATAGAGAATGCATCTTCCCTAAAGTTCTGCCCCAGATAACGAAGAAATTCTTGTTCCATTCTTTCCTATTAGAAATGTTAATTACGGAACCCTTCGCTTTTTCGAAAGCAGACACATAACACGCTTCACCATCACCTAACTCGATAACCTCTAAATACTTTCCATTTATCGATAGAATTGGAGCAGAAACTTTTAAATCTGATTTATTTAAAAATAATACCCAATCTAACTCCGAAAGAATAGCTTTTTTATCATACTTTGAACTTAAATAATATTTAATGACTATAGTTCTCCCATTAGCTGTACTCTCATAAACGTTATCCGAGAACCCTCCCAGTAAATATAAATTACTAGGATACGAAGCATATCTCCTTGCACCCTCTGCTAAAATTGTATTGTCCAAAAAATCACCTTTTCATGTTAAAATTACATGGTTAGCATTGCCCCTCTTTCATCGAATGTGGAGTTAGGGTTAAAAGCAACTTCCCATATATTATTTTCAGGATCGGCAAATGACGCAGAACAAAAACCATCGGTACTAACTTTCGGTTCACTTAGAATTCTCCCACCAATTTTTCTAACCTCATCAATGGTTTCATCAACTTGAATTGGTCTTTCAACATTGATTGCAAATGCTATACCTTTGAAATATTTATTCGGATCTGCAATTTCTAAGCCAGAATCCTGGGCTAATTTCTTTATTGACCACAAAGATAATAAGACACCTGCCGTTTGAAACACTGCATAATCCGAATACCCATCATCTGTCTCTACCCAACCTAAGCTTTGGTAAAACTGACGTAGTAGTGGAAAGTCGTGACATCCAATTGTAATTAAACTTACTCTTTGAAGAACCACTATTACCTACCTCCTTGTTTCTTATTCTAAATAGCCAAATGCTTTAAATTTTTTATATCTTTCTACCGCAAGAATTCCTTTCCAGTATATTCTTGCTTTTTCAAATTCTTCTGGATAGCTACCCCATCCCCAGGTTATATCCCAAACACCTTTATCAGACATTTGGTAGATATAGAACTCAAAGTTTCGTTGAACTAATGAACCTAGTCTTGTACATAATGAACTATCTGGATTGTTAATAAAATCTAAAGGTAAAGGTACATAACCCGAATCCCAGCTCGTTACATCCTTGTTAATACACTCATAGGCAAGATCAACAATTTTTTTGGATACCTCTTCATATGAAAATCCTGTCTTATCCTCAAAGCTGGAAGAATGTGCTTCTATAATTTTACTAAACGCCTGAAAGTTATTAATTTCATGATTATCCATTTCAGTTTGATTTAACAAATGCACCGTAGCTTTTTCAATAGACCTCCACCCCTTTTTAGCGGCTTGAGATTCGGAATCAGACCAATGAATAAGAAATGCTGCAAGTTCAATACTTGGATTAAAGGACCAATTTTCTTGTACACCTTCTTCCCAATGCCACCATGGTGCATGCGGATAATTGTTGAATTCTGGCAATACAGAAGCCCATTTACCAGATTCTTCATCATATGTATCTACCAAATATGAAATCATCTTTTTGACCATTAAAACATCTTTATCCACATCTAACTCCATTAAGATTTGACCAGCAGCCCATGTTGCCATTGGCGATGAAGTAGGTAACCAAAAGTCAGGTTCAAGTCCGTGTCCAAAGCCACCATCAGCATTTTGAAATTTCTTTAACTTCTCCATTACATTTTCTTTGCTTCCATTTCCAAAGAAAAATTCAAATTGGGCAATTTCTAGTTCACGACAGTAGTTATCTAAGAATTCCTTCGTTTTGTACAATTGGTCTCTCGTAATCTTTTCCATTCTAATTCCTCACTTTCAGTTTTGTATTAAACATTTGAACAAGATTTATTGATAGACTGATTTTTAGAAGATTGTTGTTCATTTTTTAATTTAGTATAAACCCCGCAATAACTTAATTAGTAATTGAGCTTGATACCTGCTCCCGAAATACACTCCGCTAGTATGGCAACTTATATTATGGAAACCATAAGTTACATCCAACATTAATATAATATTTAAACTAGCGGAGGCAGAATACGGAGACTCCTCGAAAATACAAATCAATTTTCTCCGTGCGATGTTACACTGTCGATGCCTTCCTTTTCGTATGGGAACAGCACGTGTCCGAAGAGCCCGCAGCGGTGTTCTTTCCGTGAGAAGGCGGAGGCTGTGCTCATGGCAAGGTAGGCATTGCGAGGTTTCTAGTAGATGTCGCCCCCTGTGTGGGAAGTAAAAGCGGAGTATTCTGCCGGAACGGAAGCAAAAGCAACAAATATTACGAAAACAGCCTTTCCTTTATAAAAAAGATGATCATCAAAAAATATGATGATCATCTTAGTTGAGTTATCTTTCTATGCTCTTGAAACGTATTTTCCGTCAGATGTGTTAATGACTAGTTTATCGCCAACATTAACAAAGAATGGTACTTGAACAACAAGTCCTGTTTCTACTGTAGCTGGTTTAGAACCACCACTTGCAGTATCACCTTTAATACCTGGTTCTGTTTCAACTACCTCTAATTCAACGTTATTTGGTAAATCAATACCTAATATTTCACCTTGATACTGGATCATGGATACTTCCATGTTTTCTTTAATGAACTTTAGCTCATATTCAACTTGTGCAGATGTAAGTTCAATTTGCTCATAAGATGCTGTATCCATAAATGCATGGGAGTCACCAGAAGCATATAAATATTGCATTTTTTTATGTTCAACATGTGCTTTCCCTACTTTTTCACCAGCACGGAATGTTTTTTCCTGAATATTTCCATTACGTAGGTTACGAAGCTTGGATCTTACAAAAGCTGCACCTTTCCCCGGCTTAACATGTTGGAAATCAACCACTTGCCAAACATCATTATCCATCTCTATCGTTAAACCTGTCTTAAAGTCGTTTACTGAAATCATAATTGTCCTCCTTATTTAAAACACAAAAGCTTATAACTGAATAAGTTCCTTAGTTGATGTTGTTAATCGTTCGTTACCTGTATCGGTAATAATAATATCATCTTCAATACGGCATCCACCGACATTAGGGATATAAATTCCTGGCTCAACTGTAACAACCATTCCTGGTTCTAATTTTTGCTCACTACGGAAAGATAACCCTGGGCCCTCATGTACTTCTAAACCAATCCCATGACCTGTTGAATGACCAAAATAATCACCATATCCGTGATCTGTTATATAATCCCTTGTTAGAGCATCTGCCTCAATTCCAGTCATACCTGGCATAATTCCATTAACTCCGCGAAGCTGCGCTTGAAGTACAGTATCATAAATTTTTCTTAATTCATCACTAATTTCTCCTACAGCAACGGTTCTGGTAATGTCGGAAACATATCCTTGATAAAGTGCACCATAATCAAGGGTTACCAACTCACCAGATTGAATTTCTTTTGTTGAAGCAACACCGTGAGGCATTGCTGAACGGAAACCAGAAGCAACTATAGTGTCAAAACTAGACTGAGTTGCACCTAGTTTACGCATAAAGAATTCAAGTTCATTTGATACCTCAATTTCTTTTACGCCTGGCTTAATATACTTTTGAATATGTTCAAATGCAGCATCAGCAATTTCTGCCGCTTTCTTTAGAATTCTTAATTCATCTGGTGTTTTGATCAAACGAATTTTCTCAACAATTTCGCTTGTTGGTACTAATTCAGCATCTAACAACTTATTATAGCGGTCAAATTCAGCATATGTAACATGATTTTTTTCAAAACCAAGACGTTTTACTTGTAGACGGGTTAATTGTGATTTTACTTCCTCTTCCATTAACTTCTTATGTTCTACAATGGTAAAATCTTTCGCCTGTTCCCCCGCTTGTTCAGTATAACGGAAATCTGTAATAAAAATTGCTTCTTCTTGACTCACAATAACTGTACCAGCAGATCCTGTAAAACCGGTAACGTATCTGCGGTTAATTGGGCTATTGATCATGATTGCATCTAATTTTAATGCTTGAAGTGCCAGCCTAATTTTATTTAGCTTTTCCATCTTTTCATCCCTTTCCCATTACCACTTGCATAAAAATATTCTTACAAAGTCGATTATTTTATATGACCTTAACAGTTTACCATAAATAGACAACTTTGAATATTGATTTAGCAGGAAAAAGGAGGATTCTCAATCAGATGCCTTCTTCGATTCATTTTTAGGAATAGCTACAGTTTCTTGATAATCAAAAGAAATCGAATATCCAATAAAAATACCATATAATATATAAAGACATAGCGCGGAAACAATTGTCTTGATTTCCATCTCTACTAAATTTGGAATTTTAGAGAATATGGGTTGTAAAACGACAAATACAATTGCCCATAAAATTAATCCATATATCATTCCTGTCCATATGGAATTAATCTTTTTGAGAACACCATAGTAAACTAGTGCAACTCCAATGGATAGTATACCAACAATCATAATTGTAACCAATTCACCTAACCAAGTGTCTGTCCAACCTGCTGTCGTCCAAGAACGAAGTAAATAGGACTTTGCGGAAACCTCCATAAAATTAAAATAATACATTAGAAATCCTAAAATACTTGCGAGAATACCACCTATAAAGCCTGTTAATAACGATCTTCCCAGAAATGTTGATGTATCCTCAGGTTTATTTTGTTCTAGTTTTTTATCTTCCAAAATACGCACCTCCAACCTTAGTATTACCCACTCTTTCAAATCAAATTACAGAAAAAATTAGGATTCCTTTATAAGTGCATTTTCAAAAAAGAAGATAAAAAGGAGCGAGCAGTTCGAGCGATGTAGCTTTGAGTACCGGAACGTATGCAGTTAATACGTGAGGAACGGAAAAGCAAGACAACGAAGAAATGTGAAGTGTCATTTTTACCGGACTTATTGATTATCCTCTATAAAATGAAATAAAAGAAGATGAATATTTTAAGTTGAGTAGGAAAGAATTATACTAGAATAAGAAGGTAACTATCTATTAATATAATTACCTAAAGTAAAAATCCATTAAAAAGTTGTTTGTTACTAGTTAAATTGTGATAAATTAAAATGATGTATGCAGTATATACTCGAAAGGAAGATTCATATGAGAAAAAATTCAATATTAAAATATATTATATATGGGATAATAGGTCTAGCAGCAATTGGAGTCATATTTCAATTGTTTACGAATGCCACAGGATTTTTAACAAGTATTCTAGTCGCCGTTATCGTTGGTCTAGCAATCTTTGGATTATTATATTACTTTGTTCTTGGAGGTCGTAATACATCATCAGATGCCAAGAGATATAAACAAGCAGTTAGACAATCAAAATCAAAGTACTCACAAACCAGTAGCACCCAAACCGTAAAAAATAAGCATCAGGTAGATCCAATCAAAAAGAAGTTAAAAAAACGTCCGAATCATTTACGTGTTATCGATGGAAATAAGTCCAAACGCAAAAAGCGAGCTTCCAATTAATGAAGCTCGCTTTTCTTTATGTTGACCAACTCTTCAAAAACTCTTCTGCGTGTTCCCGACCATTTTGAATTAGTTTCTTTTTAACTTCTTCAGTAATCATAAAATTTGTTGTTTGCACATCTTTAACTGGAATAAAGATAATATTGGCTTTTTCAGATTTGGTAATATATCTAGAATCATGGGCTTGCTTCATCGTGGAAAATAGTGCATGGAGCATATCAAGAGCATTCTTTATAGTGTTAGGATGAGACTGCTCTGGGGAATCACTTAGCTTTAAGCCTAATATTGGCCTTTTTCGTATATTGGTTTCACTTTCCAAAACCCAAATCGGAAAATTACTTAACAGCCCACCATCAACGATTATACTTTTAACTTTATTTTTTCCAAATACCTTTTTGGGCATAAAAAAGTAAGGAAATCCTGCACTCATTCGTATTGCCCTTGCAACTGGAAATTCATTAGCCTTAATTCCATATACTCTTTCAAGGTCATCTGGAATAACGACTAGCTTTCCCAACGACAAATCACTAACCACTACTTTTAAATAGCCATTTTTTATATCACCAAAAGTATAAATGTTTCTTTTCGCTAATTGATTGTAAACCCATCTTTCAAACTTATCTCCTTTGTTTAATCCAAGTTGAAAATAAAGAAAGAACCATTTACTTCCAGGAATTAAATTCGTTAAACTTGGTGGATCCAGGAAATCCTTCAAATCTAATTTTTCCAAGAGTTGTTTTATTTCTTCAATACTATAACCTGCAGCTATAAACGCTGCCAAGATTGACCCTGCTGATGTCCCAGCAACTCGTTCAAACTTAAGATTTTTTTCCTCAATCACCTCAAGAGCCCCAATAAAAGCAAACGCTTTTACACCACCACCAGAGAAGACACCGTCTATTTTCATACAATATCTCCTTATCGCTTTTATATTATGTGTAAGCATAAAGAGATAAAAATAGAACATCGTCCTTCTTAAGTTATTTAGTATTCCTCAATTGGACTTCCTTCAGGTCATCTAACCGCTGTTGATCCTCTTTGAAATATTTAACTAAATCTCCTAACCTGTCTATAGAATTCCAGCTCAAGTGATGTTCAATTCCTTCAACATCATTGTAAATATTTTCTTTATCTACACCAATTATTTCTAAAAAGTCCTCCAGTAATTCATGACGAAATACTAATCGCTCTCCAACTTTTTTTCCTTTTTCAGTTAAAATAAATCCTCTATATTTTTCATAAAGTAAATATTCATCTTTATCTAATTTTTGCACCATTTTTGTTACAGAAGACGGGTGAACCTCTAATGTTTCAGCAATATCAGAAACTCTAGCATACCCCTTTTTATCAATTAAGTTATAAATAATTTCAATATAGTCCTCCATACTAGGTGTAGGCATCCTGTTCTCCTCTTTCCATAGAATCATTTTTTATCTAATGCAAAACTGTTTCTATATTGAGGATACCGGAAATAGTTTTTTGAGACAAGTTATTATGTAAAATCAAAGAATCTCCATAAACCGCGAATTGCCCAAAAAAGTATTCGGAAAGGTATTAAAACTATTTCAGGTAACCAAAATATAATGTCCATTAGAAAATCACCAAATGTATAACGGTCATTTAATTTCCTATGTTTTCTTGTCCTTGCCTTTTTTATTTTCCACCAATCTTTCACACGCCATCTCTCCGTTCAAAATTATTTGTCTTTTCATTTCATACGGTGAGTATGAATTTTAGGTTTCACTTATATATTTCAATCACAATTCGTTTTCAGAAATACAAAAAGGCTATCAAATCTTGCATTTGATAGCCTTTTTGTAGGTTTAAAATAAAATTTAATCAAAAACAACTCACAAACCCTCAATTTACGTTAAATGTATAGACTCCCTATTTGCAAAAAGGTTTTTACGAAACAAAATCCAATAGAGTTTCACCGTTAATCACGACCGATTGTATCATTCAACTTCGTACGATGTTTATCAATCCACGTTTTAGAGTCCTTCACTATTTCATCACAAAAAGCGGCTACATCCTCCCCCATTAAATCAGTCACTTTCTTGCCTTCCACTGCACCTTCCTCTAGGAGGTCGAGAATACCGCCAAAGATACGTCGCATATCCTCCCAGTCTGAGATACCACCGATACTATAAATATATTTTTTGATAGCGTTGTAAGCGTTGTTGTATTCTTTTGGGAGTGCCTTCCCACGCGCCTCCATTGCCTTCCATTCTCGCTTATCATCCAGACTTCCGATAACTTTTTCAAATATACTCATTGTATCTCTCCTTTATTTTTTGTATTGAGTTCATTAATTTTGCTTGAAATGAATCCCCATTTTTCCCAAAAAATTTCAAGTTGCTCTTGACCTGCTGCATTGAGTGTGTAAAATTTTCTTGGCGGACCCATAGTGGATGGCTTTTTCTCGATATCCACTAGATTATTTTTTTCGAGCCGCATAGTAATAGTATAAACTGTGCCTTCAACTACATCAGTGAACCCAAGATTACGGAGGTGTTGCGTGATTTCATACCCGTAAGTTTCGCCACGGCTGATGATTTCAAGCACACACCCCTCAAGCACTCCTTTCAGCATTTCTGTAATATTTTTCAAATTTGTCCGTCCTTCCATTGGTATTCACCATATTTTCATTCAGTATTCTGTATTGCATATATTCTGTATTACTTACTACTAGTATATAGTAACGCATAGTAGTATCGTTGTCAAGAATATATACCTTAAAAAAACACTCGTTATTACGTGCTTCAATGGTGTTTTCAACAAATTAAATAGCTCTAATTTAGTTTACTTTTTGATGACGTTACATTACAAATCTCGCGACTTTACCCCCTCTATATAGAGTAAAACGTCCTGGTGATGGTACATATTGGTCTTAACCCAGAATTTCTAATCGCTTCTAAATTCTTATCCAAGCCCATCCTTCAACTTTCTCTCTATTGATAATAATCGATTTCGTTTTGCCCTGAAACCCCTCCTAGTTAAATGATTCATTTGAAGTAAATGAGACAATCGATTAAATATCGGACCATATATAGGTAACATTCACAACTGTTTTTTGGAGAAGCAAAAAAACAACCTCTTACGGCTAGGATGCCAAAAAGGTTGTTCTTTATGAAACATTAATTCAGATTATCAGACTTTAACTCATAACTACATCATTTTTATATTTATGATATTATAGTCCACACTTTAATTGCGCACCACAACTTGTACAAGTATTGCATCCACCGATGTCTTCTACGCTTCCCCCACGACACACAGGGCAAGTGTCTCCTACTTCTGAACCAATTGTTACATCTGTTGATTTTAACTCTTGGATTGTATCCATTAATACAACTTTTTTCGGTTCAACTGTTTCTTCAAATAATTCCGTTTGTTCAAACGTATTTTCTTCGGCTTTTAGTGTTAATACTTGAGTGTCACGACTTCCGTCAACATATACCGTACCGCCTTTTGCTCCACCACGATATAATCTACGGTATACACTTTCAACCTGATCTACTGTATATCCTTTTGGAGCATTTACAGTTTTAGAAATTGAACTATCAACCCAGCGTTGAATAACACATTGTGTATCTGCATGTGCTTCAGGAGCTAATTCCATTGCAGTAACAAACCACTCTGGTAGGTTATTAGGATCCACATCTGGGTTCGCATCTAAATATTCTTGAACGATATCTGCTTTTACTTCGATAAATTTGCCTAATCTTCCACTTCTGAAGTATGAGAAGGAGAAGTATGGTTCTAATCCTGTTGACACTCCAACCATTGTACCTGTGCTCACAATTGTTACTCTCTATTCCTAGAGGGCGGGACTATTATTACCCGCTCCATATGTCGCCATATGGGTCAGACTATATCATCAACCATTCTTGAATGTCTTTTTCTATGACAAGGATACTCACATAAAGCAATCAAATTAGATAGTTGATTAGCTTTTTCCCAATCTCCATTAAATTCTCTGAATGGAATAATATGATGGACAGAAAGCTCCTGGCCATATTCCTTTTCAGTAACACCACAGTCCTGACAAATATAGTTATCTCTTTTTCTAACTATCCTTCGCTGATTCAACCAATTAGGTCCATAATAATTTATATCTCCACCAGCCCATGTTCCACTATTCGCTCCTGCAAACATTTTACTTTCTGTATAATATATCCCCATACATTCTATTGAGCAAAAATTTAACACTCTAACAGCAGAAGGTTTCTTTTCAAATTTTTTACTGCAATTAGTACAATATAAAATTGTTCTCATTTTGTATTGTACTTTTGCCCTCTCGCCATTTGCTTTTCCTAAACAATTTTTCGAGCAGTATTTTGCAGTTTTTTGTCTGTTTTTAGGGACAATAAATTCTTTACTACAGGTTTTGCATATTATAGTGACATCTTTTCTTAAATGCTGGTTTATAAGGTGACCGTATTTTAATTGGTATAATCGTTTGCATTCATGATTACAAAAGTTTCGCTCTCCAATTTCAGAAGGTTTTCTCTCAATTTCATTATTACAATAAATACAGTTAATAGTTTGTTTCTTTTTCAATTCCTTCCAAAATTGAGGGGGATTTTTCCTCTGATAATCTGTTTTACACGCTCTAGAACAATACTTTTTTCTGTCATAATGACTGGGCTTCACTTTAATTTCTTTATCACAATTAAGACAATTCTTTTTCATACGAACCATCCTTAACTCGTTTTATAAATCATAAAACAAGAACTCCTGTTCGTCAACGGTTGCTCGGCATGTAGTCGTTGAGGGGTCAGCCACGACTTCCCTGCGGATTGTCTGGTAGGTTATTTAACCAACACTTTTGCATTTTTACCTTTTGACTAGCTGGCAAAGCTAGGTAGCAAAAAGATACTCCAGGGTTTCCCGCATATAGCCAAGTTTACGCTACATTTTTACAAATGTAGGGGGCAACGTGTTTACCCGTAGGTGCAACAGTTAATAGGTGCGAATTCCTGATACCATGTTCAAGAATACCTTTACGGATATCTTCAGGCATTCCTTTCATGTAACCAGTATTAACAAATGCTTCGCGTAATTCTTTTGTTTCTTCATCTGTTTCTCCAACTAAGAATGGGAAACTTCCCTTTTCTTTCGCAAGTTGGACAGATTCACGATATGCCGTTGTAGCAATAGTTTCAAAAATCTTATCTACTAAATGATTACCTTCCTCAGATCCATATTCAGTTTCACAATAGATAAGAAGATCATGTAGCCCCATCACTCCGAGTCCAACACGTCGTTCCCCTAGTGCTTGTTTCTTGTTTTCTTTGAGGAAGTATGGAGTAGCATCAATAACATTATCTTGCATGCGTACACCAGTTTTTACGGTTTGTTCTAATTTTACAAAGTCAACAGTTTTACTTACCTTGTTTGCCATTTCACCAAGGTTTACTGCTGCTAGGTTACAGACAGAAAATGGTGCAAGAGGTTGCTCGCCACACGGGTTTGTAGCTACAACTTGTTGACCATATGCTTTTGCATTGGTCATGTCGTTCGCATTATCAATAAAGAAAATACCAGGTTCAGCAGAATACGTAGCACAAATGTTAATTAAATTCCAAAGCTCTTTTGCTTTTACACGGCGATACACACGGACACCATAGCCCATTTCTTCCCACTTACGTACGTCACCAACATTGTGCCAGTCTTCGTTATAAGCTTTCATTTCTTCTTCATTGTAATTTTCTACATCTGGGAATTTCAGCTCGTACCAAGTATCATTTTCAACTGCTTCCATAAAATCTTTCGTAATACATACTGAAATATTCGCTCCAGTTAAGAATTCTGAGTTGTGTACGGAGTATCTTCCACCAGTTCTTAATTTTTCTTCCGCTTCCCTAATAACTTGATTCGTAAATCCTCCTTGACCAGGAATGCTCTTATAATTTAATACTCCTTGGTAAAGATCGGATTCAGTCTCAGAAAGTGGAGTAAACTTCAATTTTTCTTGCGCCAATTTCTTTATTTGTTTATCTTCTGTATTCTCAATAAGATAACGAAGAATTCTCGGATTTTGCATTTTTGAGATAATGAATTCGATGATATCAGGGTGATTATCTACTAACATAATCATTTGAGCACCCCTGCGAGATCCACCTTGCTCAACAAGATGAGTAAGCTTCGCAATATCATCCAACCATGAAACCGAACCAGATGATTTACCATTTACACCTCTTGCAAGTGCATTACGTGGACGAAGTGTTGAACCATTCGTTCCTACTCCTCCACCTCTACTCATAATTTCCATTACTTGTTTACGATGTTCGGAAATACCTTCGCGAGAGTCTTTTACGTATGGCATTACATAACAGTTAAAGTACGTTACTTCTGTATCGGATCCTGCACCATATAATACTCTTCCTGCAGGTATGAAATTAAGATTAGACAATTCTTGATAGAATTTTTCATATGACTCTCTACGTAATTCTTCGGTTGACTCAACACTTGCTAGACCAGTAGCATTACGTTTAGCAATTTGCTCGTAAAAAATTTCAAGAGGTTTATCTATACTATCCAATCCTCTTTTAACTACGCCTGTTTCAGCTTCTTCTCCATCTAATACCGAAACATAATCTGGCTCCACTTGAACTAATGCCTCATTATTGATACGGTCAATAGACTTGATAAACCCTAAGCCTCTTGCTGGGAATTTCGGATCTGCTTTTACAGTTAATACAACGAAGTCCCCTTCTTTTATTGTCTTTTTTTCTGTATCCTTAAAGGAATAACGGTCCAGCATAACCAGCCTAGACACACCCTTATGTAGTAGTTTCATATCTGGGGTAATTGGGTGTACTTGTGGAAATTGTTTTATATCTTCATTTAGTATTTCCACATTAATGTTTGTTCTTGTTTCGACAACCGTAGACATTATACCTCTCCTTTTAGACAAAATTCTCCATTCTAGTAATCTAGAATTTCATTAGTAATACCATACCATATCTAGATTATTATTTACAACATATTGTATGTGTTTTTTTACCAAAACACTACATATAGTAAATAACGCATATAATATATTTTTTGTCAAAATCAATAATAAACAAAAAACAAAGAAAACCGATGATTTTTAAAGCAAATCACGTATAAATCTAGTAAATTAAACAAATTCTATAATTGCATCTCAATATAGAATTATGCTATTCAACATTATTCTGCAAAATTCGACAAAAGTAAGATTTTTATTCCTATAGAAAAACTTTGAAAAAAAAACTGTTTCAGCCTATAATAAAATAGTATTAAGTGAAAGACGGGGGATTAATAGATGTTGAAATATCTTTTATTAGCACTAATTGTTTTTATTGTAATTTCAGTATTTCGTTACTTTAGACAACGTAATTACCTTAAAACAATAACCGAGGATCAATTCCGTGAAGGGTATCGAAAAGCACAATTGATAGACGTAAGAGAACCACAAGAATTCAAAAATGGACACATTCTAGGTGCTAGAAATATTCCTGTTACACAAATGAAGCAGCGATTAATTGAAATTCGTCCGGATAAACCGGTTTACCTGTATTGCCAAAGTGGAGCACGTTCACAAAGAGCTGCACAACTTTTACACAAAAAGGGTTATAAAGATATCAGCCAATTAAAAGGCGGATTTAAAAAATGGACGGGAAAAGTTAAAAGAGGATAAAATAAAAATGCCTTAGGGATTAGCCTAAGGCATTTTTATTTAATCTTTGTAATATCTTAAAATTGGTTTTCTGGCAGCTGTAGTCTCATCCATGCGCTTAACAACCGTATGATGAGGAGCTTCCTGAACAATCTCCGGATTATTTTCCGCTTCCTCAGCAATTTGTAACATCGTATCGATAAATCCATCCAATGTCTCTTTTGATTCGGTCTCAGTAGGCTCTACCATTAAAGCCTCTTCCACATTTAATGGGAAGTATATGGTTGGCGGATGATAGCTAAAGTCTAGAAGACGTTTTGCAATATCTAATGTACGAACCCCTAGTTTCTTCTGTCTCCGTCCGGAAAGTACAAATTCATGCTTACAATGCTGTGAGTAAGGTAAATCATATGCCTTCTCTAACTTACGCATCATATAGTTAGCATTTAATACCGCATACTCACTAACCTTTTTAAGTCCTTCAGCGCCCATTGTACGAATATACGTGTATGCACGAAGGTTTATACCAAAGTTTCCGTAGTAGGGCTTTACACGACCAATGGATTGTGGACGATCATATTCAAATGTATAGAAGTCATCTTGTTTTACAATTAATGGTTTTGGTAAATATGGCTCTAATTCTGCAGAAACCCCAACAGGACCTGATCCAGGACCTCCACCACCGTGTGGGCCTGTGAATGTTTTATGCAAGTTTAGATGAACCACGTCAAATCCCATGTCACCCGGGCGAGCATAACCCATGATGGCATTTAAGTTTGCACCGTCGTAGTATAATTTACCACCTGCCCCATGAACAATCTCTGCCATTTCTAATATTTCTGTTTCGAAAAGCCCAAGTGTATTTGGGTTTGTTAACATAAGTGCTGCTACATCATCCCCAACAACACGTTTTAAGTCTTCCAGATCAACTAAACCATTTTCATTCGATTTTACTGTAACTGCTTCAAATCCCGCAACTGTTGCGGAAGCTGGATTAGTTCCATGAGCAGAGTCTGGAACAATAACCTTTGTACGATGGTAATCGCCGTTTGCTTCATGGAATGCACGAATCATCATTAGACCAGTCCACTCACCATGTGCTCCAGCTGCTGATTGTAAAGATACCCCAGCCATTCCAGTAATCTCTTTTAATGATTCTTGAAGATCAAACATCATTTCAAGAGCACCTTGTACCGTTTTTGGATCTTGGTATGGATGAACATGGCTAAATCCATTTAAACGAGCTACATCCTCGTTAATTTTTGGATTGTATTTCATCGTACAAGAGCCTAATGGATAAAAACCAGAATCCACACCATAATTTCGGTTTGATAGGCCAGTGTAATGACGGATAATATCAAGCTCACTTACTTCTGGCAACTCTGGAGCTTCTTGTCTAACATAGGTCTCAGTTAATTCTGCTTCCAAGTCAACAACTGGCACATCTATATCAGGTAAGTTAAAGCTTACTCTTCCCTCTTTACTACGTTCAAAAATTAATGGAAAATCTTGATTATTCATGGATATCCCCCAATTCTTTTACAAAAGCATCAATTTCCTCTTTTGTACGAATTTCTGTTACGGCTACTAACATATGCCCTTCAAGCTCTGGATAGTAAGTGGCGAGATCATATCCCCCAATAAAACCTTTTTCCAATAACATATCATTTGCCTCTTTTACAGTAACAGGAAGTTTCACGACAAACTCATTAAAGAAAGAGCCAGTTGATATTACTTCAAAGCCTGCATCTTCAAACTTTTTCTTCGCATAACGAGCCTTTTGCATATTAAGTTCAGACATTTTCTTCAATCCATGTTTTCCAATAGAGCTCATCGCAACGGAACTTGCTAATGCATTTAAAGCTTGGTTGGAACAAATATTTGATGTTGCTTTATCACGGCGAATATGTTGTTCTCTTGCCTGTAATGTCAATACAAAACCACGAAGACCATATTCATCAGTGGTTTGACCAACTAAACGTCCTGGAATTTTTCGCATCAGTTTTTCCGTTGTTGCAAAATAGCCACAGTGTGGACCTCCAAATTGTGCTGGAATTCCAAAAACTTGTGTATCCCCAACAACGATATCTGCCCCAAACTTACCAGGTGGTGTTAGGTAACCAAGTGATAATGGATTACTTGATACAATAAACATCGCTTTAGATTGTTGGTCCAATATATTTCTTACTTCTGCTAATGGTTCAATTTGTCCGAAGAAGTTCGGATATTGCATGACAACACTAGCTGTCTTTTCATCTAATTCATGGGCTAATTGATTTAAATCAGTACGCCCATTAATATGGTCAATATATACAATTTCGAGATTAGGTCCTTTTCCATAGGTCTCGATAACTGCTTGTGATTCTGGATGTACTGCTTTAGAAACTAGTATTTTTTTCTTTCTAGTTTGTGCAGCACTTAAGTTTACTGCTTCTGCAAGTGATGTTCCTCCGTCATACATGGAAGAGTTGGCTACAGGCATACCGGTTAATTCAGAAATCATCGTTTGGAATTCAAATATTGCTTGTAATTCACCTTGTGAAATCTCTGGCTGGTATGGTGTATATGCAGTATAGAATTCGGAACGAGAGATAACATGATCAACAACTGAAGGAATAAAATGATCATAAACCCCCGCACCAAGAAATGAAGTATATTCCATTAAGTTATAATTTTTATTTGCCATTTGAACAAGTTCTTTTTTCAAATCCGCTTCACTTTTTGGAGCTTTTAAATTTAGAACTTCTTTCAAGCGCACTTTTTCTGGTATATCCGAAAATAATTCATCTGTTGAACTGACACCAATCGTATCAAGCATTTCTTGTTTATCTGTTTCGGTCATTGGTAAATAACGAAAATCCATACTAATTCCCTCCCCCTTTTAATCCTGCTTCAAGAATGTTCTTGGAATAATTTTAGCACGAAGTCTACGTTTTCTAACTTGTATCTCAAGCTCCGTATCTTCGACTGCATGCTCCGTATTAATTAAAGCTAAACCTATATTTTTTTGTAAGGTAGGTGATTGTGTACCAGAGGTTACAATACCAATTTCTTCCTCACCATGGAATACTTCATAACCATGACGCGGAATACCTTTATCAATCATTTCAATACCAACCAATTTACGTTTTGTCCCATTTTCCACTTGATCTTTTAACACTTCTTTTCCAATAAAATCAGCTTCTTTGTTTACTTTTACAGCAAACTTGAGGCCCGCTTCAATCGGAGAAATAGTAGCAGATAACTCCTGACCATAAAGTGGTAGATTTGCTTCAAAACGAAGGGTATCCCTCGCTCCAAGACCTACTGGCATAAGTCCTTTTTCCTTTCCAGCTTCCAGAATCAAATTCCATAGACTTGGTCCAACTTCTACCGGTATATATATTTCAAAACCATCCTCACCTGTATAACCAGTTCTTGATACAAGTCCTGGTTTATTAATACCAGTAAAAAAGACTTCTTTTTCAAATCGGAAAAATTTAATGGAACCTAAATCTGTTTTTGTTATCGTTTGTAAAATTTCTTCTGCTTTTGGACCTTGTAGTGCTAATTGAGCAAAGTCGGAAGAAACATTTTGGATGGTAACCTCTTCATGGGAATAAAAATTGTTCTTAACCATCCATTCATAATCTTTATCCGTATTTGCTGCATTGACAACTACTAAGTATTCTTTCTCATCAAGCATATAAATTAAAAAATCATCCACCGTTCCACCATCTTCATAACACATAAAAGCATATTGTGCTTTGTTAGGAACCAATTTTGATACATCATTAGTTGTTACATATTGTAGATATTCTAAGCTTTTTGGACCTGTTACTAAGATTTCACCCATATGGGAAACATCAAATAAACCTGCTTTCGTTCTAGTCGTTTCATGTTCTACCTTGATGCTTGAAAATTGTACTGGTAAATCCCATCCACCAAAGTCAATTGTTTTTGCCCCATATTTCTCGTATTCTGGATAGATAGGGGTTCTTTTCAGTTCACTCACAATTTTCCACTCCCTTTTAAATTTTCTAATTTTTAACCATAAAAATAGAGACAGTATATAAGGAATTAAATAACCCTAATCTATACTGCCCCTGTCCTGTAACCAGAAAGTTTAGCATATTCTATGGAAGAAATGCGTGCTTCGTAGGTGGTCTACATCTGTAGACGCTCTCCAGAGGTGCGTCCTACAAGAGTTCTTTTGCCTGAGAGATTCACATTGCAGCTTGCTCCTTCGGCGTTACTTATCATTATAGATAAGTAATCTCTCCCCTTGTAATCATTCGCTTTTATGAAATTCTATCTTTATGGTTATACTATGTATCAAAACTCTTTTATTACAAAGATTTCGCTTACATTATACCACACAACTATTAAAATGTGTCTCTTATATTTAAATTAGCTATTTTCCTAATAAGGTTGTTTAGCGATGATTTTGTTCATCCTACCAAAAGTAATAGGTAATGAATAACAGCCTTTAATGATTAGAACACTTATCTAATATACCAATGGTGAAATTCATGATAAAGGAAGTATGGAATGAAAAATATAGAAATTAAAAAAGACGTAAATTTCATTGAAACATTAGAGGAAAAAATAGACCATGATGGTCCTTTTTCATCTTGGGAGCTTTTTAAAATGGCTTACGATGCAGAGCTTATTACCATAACAAAAGATTTTCATGGTTTAAGAGCTTTAGAGTTTTTACCACATATGAGCTTTCTACCACATCAAATCGAAACGGCAAAACAAGCTATCGAAGAAATGAATGGTCGGGCTATTTTAGCAGATGAAGTAGGATTAGGAAAAACGATTGAAGCCGGATTGATTTTGAAGGAGTATATGATTCGCGGGTTAGCAAAAAAAATACTAATTCTCGTTCCTGCCTCTCTGGTAAATCAATGGGTAAAAGAATTAAATGAAAAATTCTTTATTCCCGCTGCAACGTTTCGTAAAAACTATCCTTGGGATAGCTACGACATAATTGTATCTTCTATTGATACCGCAAAACGCTCACCAAATCGCGAAATAATATTAGAACAACACTATGATTTTATTCTAATTGATGAAGCACATAAAATTAAAAATCATAAGACAAAAAACTATGAATTCGTTCGTGCATTGAAAAAGAAGTACTGTCTTTTACTAACAGCAACACCAGTACAAAATCAATTGATTGAAATATTTAACTTAGTTTCTATTTTAAAACCTGGTCATTTAGGAAACTATGAATCATTTCTCGAAAAGTATGGGAGAGACCGTAAGAAAATTAATCAGGATGCTTATCTAAAACAGCTAGTACAAAAGGTGATGGTACGTAATACAAGAAAAGATACCTCCTTGGATAATGCAAAACGTCATATCGAAACAATTTGGGTTGATTTTACTCCAGAGGAATATGAAGTTTATAACGAGCTAGATAGAACGTTCCAACATGCATCAGCATTTTCCAAAATTACTTTTTTACGTGAGTTATGCTCCTCAAGAGAAGCATGTTACCTTTCCTTACAGAAATATGTTAATGACGAAAAAAACTATGGGCAAGATATATTACAACCGATTATAGATAGAATTGGACAGCTTCCCCATCATGCAAAGGCACAAAAAGTTATTGAGCTTATTAAACAAATTGGGGATGAAAAAGTAATTATTTTCACAGAGTATCGTGCATCACAGTTATATTTACAATGGTATCTACAACAACACGGTATTACCTCAGTCCCTTTTAGAGGTGGATTTAAAAGAGGAAAAAAAGATTGGATGAAACAGCTATTTAAAGATAAAGCACAAGTGCTAATTGCTACAGAAGCTGGTGGGGAGGGAATAAACCTTCAATTTTGTAATTATATGATTAATTACGATTTACCATGGAATCCGATGCGTCTTGAGCAGCGGATTGGACGAATTCATCGTTATGGGCAAGAAAATGATGTTCATATTTATAATTTTGCAATCCGCAATACGCTCGAGGAACACATTATGAAATTACTTTATGAAAAGATTGCCCTTTTCGAAAAAGTAATTGGACATTTAGATGATATATTGGCTGAACTTAACATTAGTAGTTTCGAGGGTGAAGTAAAGGCAATCATGAGCGAGTCACAATCAACTGGGGAAGTTAAAATTAAGCTTGATAATTTAGCTACTATTATTCAAAGCACACAACATGCATGGCAAGAGGAGTCTCAATATGGCAATTAATCTTAATGCATTTTTAGAGAACTATTTCGATGCTCATCACTGTGATATCCTATCAAATCAAAACGGGGTTCTAACAGTACAATTGAATGAAAAAATGGATCGCGCCCTTATGAATCGGCCATTCTACTGGCATTATATTAAGAAAATGGGTAGAGATGGGGATCCAATGAAGTTAACCCTTATAACTAACCAAGATAGTTTAGAGGAAAAAGGAGAGCGAATACACTTTGGAAGCCCTCGCCTACAACAAATTCTTAACCATTTAAAGGAAAATGAACGTTTTACTCGATTATTTCAAGTTATTCACGTGAATCATAATACTGCTCTTCAACCTTGGTTAGTTGTAAATATTAAACTTAGCTATATTGGAAAACATAAGAAGGATGAAGTATTTTCAATCGGGCTAAATTTAATCAATGGAATTATGAAAACAGAAATGATGGAGTCCCTGTACAACAAAGAGTTTGGCATGCAAATATCAGACTTTTGTTATACCATAACACCCATTATTAAGCCTTTGAGTGGCTACAAAAGAATACTTTCTGTTATGGATCAATATATACAAGATTTAGATCATGAATGGGCAAAAGAATCACATGAAGAGTTAGAAATTGAAATAGATATGCTAAAACACTTTTATCAAGGGGCACCTGATGAAGAGTTAGAACAGATGGAGAAAGAATTACAGGATTTAAATGAACGGTATCTACCTAAAATTCATTTAAAAGTTGTCAATGGAGGCATATTTTATTTAAATGGAAATTAGAATTTAAGAGGAGATGTCTCATGGGGGTCTGTTTCCCTAGATACTACATACGGGATTCAGACCCTAGTCCTTTGAGACAATCTCATTCAGCTCGTTTGAAAAATGATTTTATTGCAAAAGGTAATGCACCAAACCATTTGTTCCCTATCGGTGGGTGATGTCGTTGTGCCTTTTGATCTAATTTCCTCTGTATACGCTCATCCTTCGGTAAATCCATATACGACACTACCTGCACCGTCATAAATTTCACATAATCATTTCCTTTTATGAGTATCACCTCTTTTACAAATAAGATTATGTTTATTTTTCACATTCCAATTTCCCTTTATACCTATATATGCTAACAATATTATCAATAATCTCTTCTAGAGAAGAAGCATCACAATCAATTATGTAATCTGCACAACTCTCATACATAACAATCCTTCTAGCATATAATTTTTGATTTTCTTCATCAGCCCGCCATAATGGTCTTGAACTATCGTTTTGTAATCTATTATTTATGAGTCCAAATGATGTATGTAAATAAATGATAATACCTGTCTTCTGCATCCAATTAATATTTTCATCTTTCTCCACTATTCCCCCACCTGTAGAAATAATTGGTGTAATTCCTACATTTTTTAGTGAAATGGTCTCATGTTTACGAAATACTTCTTCTCCCTCATCCTTAAATACACTTGATATTTTTTTATTTAGTTTTTTCTCGACTGTATCATCGATATCTAAATACGCCAAATTCATTTTTTCACTAAGACGCTTAGCTACCGTGGTTTTTCCACTTCCCATAAAGCCAATTAAATAGATATGTTTCACAATTTATCACCTTTTAAAAAAAAAATTAAAAATAAGAAGGAATTAATCACTTTGTGTCGAATGTATAATAAAGACAAATAATAGGAGGTGTTGTCTATTGATTTCAGCAGAAAATCTTTCAGACAAAATCATCGCAGCTGCCATCAACAACATGGCTACCGATATCCACTTTTATCCCTTCCATACAACCACTAACATTTATTTCAGAATTCAAGGTAGACGAAAATTATACAAACAAATTGCTAAGTCCAAATATGAATTACTTCTTACTTATTATAAGTTTACCTCAGGTATGGATATTGGTGAAATAAGAAAACCTCAAAATGGCACATTGCCCTTTCATGTTCATTCCCAAAGTTATTCTTTAAGGTTATCCACCCTTCCAGTTAACCAATTAGAAAGTCTCGCAATCCGTATTCTTCCCGAGCAACAACACCATTCGTTAGAACAACTTTTCCTTTTTAAAAACCAGTTAACTAAATTGAAAAAATGGGTTAATCTTCGTTCCGGGCTTATACTTCTTTCAGGACCTACCGGTAGTGGGAAGACAACAACACTGTATGCACTATTAGAAGAAGTATTAAAAGAAGAATCCTTTCAAACCATCACCCTCGAAGACCCTATTGAAAAAAACATCCAGGATATCTTGCAGGTACAAGTAAATGAAAAAGCTGGAATAACTTATCAAACTGGTCTAAAAGCTGCACTACGACATGATCCCGACATCATTATGGTTGGTGAAATACGTGACCAAGAAACTGCTCAATTTGCATTTGAAGCTTCTTTAACAGGACATCTAGTCTTGAGTACGATACATGCAAAAAATACACAAGGAACCATTCACAGGCTTCAGGATATGGGGATAACAAAAGTAGAACTGGAACAATCACTGATTGGGATTTCTTCTATTCAACTCCTACCACTACTCTCTGGCACACGGAGAGCAGCAATTTTGGAAATATTGGATGGACAATTTTTAAGGCATATCATTAACGGCCAAGAGGTAAATCTAAAACAATCTAAACATTCATTTGATTACATGAGAAAGAAGGCATTACGTTATGGTTTCATTTCAAAAGATACATATGATAGTTTTCAAACAGACGGTTAAAGCTTCTGTTCAATTAAACTTTTTAAAGCGTTTATCAAGATCTCTTTCAAATGGATATACATTATTATCTGCGTTAGATACACTAAAATGGGATAAAAATTTAAGGGATATATCAAACAAAATTATCTTATTATTAAAAGATGGAAAATCATTAGATCAAGCACTTGATGAATTATCCTTTCATCCAATTATTACTACTTACCTATACTTCGCTAAGGAATATGGAGATTTAGAGGCCAGTATTATTAAATGCGTGGAATTATATGAGAAAAGACTAGAATATACAAAGAAGTTCACCCAGGTTGTACGCTACCCCATCATTCTTATAACTGTCTTTTCCTTCGTCTTCTTCTTCATTCAACATTCTGTATTACCAAATCTTCTCATCCTTTTTCAGCAAAATGATCAAAACTCACAAGGATTTTCTGTAGCTATAAATCTAATTTCATTCATCTACTATAGCTTTATCACTCTATTAATTGCTTGCATATTTTTCAAAGTACTTTGGAATTATGTCGAAACAATAGTCCCGTTCCAGATTCAATTAAAAATTTTCGAGTTAATACCATTCTATAGAAGTTATCTCAAGTTAAATACTTCCTTTTTACTTTCTACTCATATTGCAACTTTATTAAAAACAGGATTATCCATTAAAGACGTACTTGCTATTCTATCTAATCAACAGAAGTTACCTATACTCTCACATTATTCAACAATTCTAATGAGAGGACTAAACCAAGGACAATATATTTACGTAATTCTGGATCAATTCACATTTATTAATCCACAATTAGCATCTATATTTCAAAAAAATAGTAATGTTGATTCATTGGAAAAAGATTTAACCACATACGCCACTTTTATTACCGATGAACTAAATCAAAAAATTATGAAAGCTATTACTTATATTCAACCGATATTTTTCATCTTACTCGGTTTTATCATTATCTTAATTTATCTCTCACTCATGTTACCAATGTACCAAATAATCCAAACATTATAAAGGAGCGAATGATATGTTCAAAAATCAGAAGGGGTTCACATTAATTGAAATGCTAGTCGTGTTGATGATTGTTTCCGTGTTAATGATTCTCATCATTCCTAACTTGGGTAGTAAAAGCGAGGATGTTCAAAGCAAAGGCTGTGAGGCATTAGTTTCAGTTGTGCAAGCTCAAGTAGATGCATATTATCTTGAGAACAACAAATTCCCAAAGGATTTACAAGAATTAGTAACTGGAAATTATATAAGAAAAAATCAAACCTATTGTACAACCGAAGAGAACTCATTAGTTTATGACTCAAGTTCTGGCATAGTCAATGTTCCATAAACAACAAGGCTTCACACTTATAGAAGTAATAGTTGCATTTTCCATATTTGCAATATTAATCCTATTAACTGTACCAAGTACCTATTCATTGTTAGAGAAAAAGACAGAGGAAAAAATACTTAAACTATTTCAATATGATATTTTATATCTTCAAAATAAATCCATGGCAAATGGAGCTCAGGATTATTTACGGCTGGAGTTAAATCAAGATAGCTATACCATCACTGACACCAAGAATGAATTGGTTGTAAGAGAGCTTCCCCATGGGTGGGAAATAGATCCACGTAATTTAAAAACAATCTCATTTAATCATAATGGAACGATTCGATTTGCTGGGACAATAGAAATTCTGTCGCCAAAGAATAGATATACAGTAACTTTCCCTATAGGTAAAGGTCGTGGTTATATTGAAAAACGATAAGGGATTTACCTTTACAGAGGCATTAGTTTCCTTAGCAGTGTTAATGATAATAAGTACATCAATCATCCCACTTTCATCCTTTGTACTCCAAGAAAAAAAAGCACTTAGTCAAAAAAGAATTATCACCTACAAACTCCATGATGAATTACAGTCTTTTTTGCATGATGATTTTTCCCCTAATTCCTTTAAAGAAACTATTGAATCAGCTAATGTCATATTCACATTTAAAGAAACAGATGATCAATTCATTCAAGGCTGTGCAGTTTATAAAAATATAATGAATAGAAAAGAAGAGGTTTGTTTATATGGTATATCGGAATAGTGAACAAGGTTTTACTTTTAGCTCATTGTTATTTACCCTCACAGTTCTAATGATTTGTATTCCTCTCCACGGAGCCATCTTCAAGACACTTAAGGAAAATTCCTATTACGATGAAATTTCGATTCAACAAGTCTTTCATTTCATCCAACAAGAGGTTGTCAAATCAAAAGGGTATAGGATAGACCACGATAAGATTATTCTAATAATGAACAGTGATGAAATTGTAACTATTGGAAAATATGGTAGTCTAATTAGAAGGCAAGTAGATGGTCAAGGTCATGAAATATATTTGAGGGACATCCAGGACTTTCAGGTTCAATTATTAGAATACGGATTCAAGATCTATATCCGCTCACCGAAGGGAGAGGAATATGAAAAAACAATTACATTCTACGACTAAGGAAAAAGGATTCATCCTCCCTTCCGTTCTTTTCCTAACTACTATTGTATTACTTTATTTTTCTTCAAGTTTAATTACCTATAAACATGATATTCAGATAACACATAATATGGTGGAGCAAGTAAAAAGTCAGTCATTATTTCAAATGGCTTATGCGCGGTATAAAAAAGACTATCTAATACAAAATATAATCGAGGAAAATGTTACTTACTCTTTCCCAATTGGAAATGTAATAGTGAATACTACTTCAACCGATAAAATAATCCAATTAGAGTTTATAATTCAAACAGATAATGATTTTCCTTACACTGTCACAAAATTGTCAAATAGCTTATCGAACTAAAATAGCTTTAAACTAATGGAAAATAATGCACTTTCCTATTTTTGACTAAATTTCAAACTAAAATTATGTTTCATTTACATTATTCTATTAGTTGTATATAATAACAATGATGACGTCACCGAAAAGGAGGGGAAATGATGGACAGAATGTTTCGCGTCCTTGCCTTTTGGACGGGTATCTTTACAGTAATGTTTTTTGTTGGCGATATGCAAAACACTGCAATACTGTTCCTAGTTCAAACGGTATTTTTCCTAACAGTAAGTTATTTAAAATTATCTGAGCGTATGTACATGTACTTGTTCGGAGCTTATTGTACTGTTTTCATGATAGGTTTTACATGGTATTCAGAATTTATTTTAGTGCCAGGTTTCGGGCATTAAAAAAGACAAAAACCCTGCTTACATACTTTTTAACCGCAGGGTTTTTGTTTTGTCTAATTTTCTGGTACAAAAGGATTCAACTGCTTTTCTTCTCCAATTGTTGTTTCAGGTCCGTGACCCGGAAAAACTTTTATGTCATGTTCTAGTTGGTATAGTTTATTTCGAATGGAATCCTGAATGACAACGTAGTCTCCTCCAGGTAAGTCTGTTCTTCCAATTCCACGCTTAAATAAGACATCCCCACTAATAATCAACTTTTCTTGATGCATGAGAAAACTAACACTTCCCGGGGAATGTCCAGGAGTATGAAATACTTCAAACTTAAAAGATTCAAGCATTAATGGACCCGATTCTAATAAAACATCTGGAGCGGATGTCACTATTTCCTCACCAATAAATAATAAAGAACCATTTAAACTAGGATTTTCTAACCATAATTTCTCATCTTTATGCATGTACACTTTAATATCATAAGAATTACGTAATAAATCAACAGCACCTATATGATCAAAATGGGCATGCGTTAACAGAATAGCGAGTGGCTGAAGCTTGTTAGTAGATAACCATTTCATTACCTTTTCCCCTTCAGCTCCAGGATCTATAATAACTGCTTTGTTTCCTTTATATAAAATATAACAATTTGTACCTAAAGGACCCAAAGAAAAACTCTTGATATTCAATATTTCACCTCATTTCAGATTGATTTTGAAGAAATTAGTAATATTACATGATTTCCTCGACAAAACCTACATTTTATACTAGAATAAATGTGTTAGTAAGATACATATTAATATAAAGGCTTTTATAAGACAACAATGATTAATTGTAAGAAGCGTAAGGAGGTCAATACAAAATGCCAACATCTCATATTGTAATAGGTATTCTATTTTTAATTGTTACAATTGTAGCGATTGTATCAGTTGTTCGCCAACTAAAGATTAGAAATTATTTTGCACTTCTATTTTCTGTTATAACAGTTCTTGTATTTGGATTTTTCTCTATAAGAACAATAATTTCTATTCTTACAGAATCCTTATAATAAAAAGCTGCTCAATGTTTTGAGCAGCTTTTTATTTTTTCGTTAGAAATCATTAATTACTTAGGCTGCTTTCATAATGTTTGTTATCCTTTTAGTTTAAGTGGTTGAAGGAAACTGCGCGGTAACTACTTATTTGATGTTGAGCAACGCACCCGCGGGGGAAATACACTTCGCTTTCCGTGGGCGGCTGGAGAGCCTCCTCATTCCTTCGTCGTTGCGGGGTCTCACCTAGACCTGTCCTCCCACAGGAGTCTCCGTATATTTCCCCCGCTGATGAAGTTTTGAATTAGAATGACAGCACTTATTACTGAAAATATGTGATAAAACAATCAATATTTAGAAAAACCAAACTAGCGCAGGCAGAATACGTAGACTCCTGCGGGAACAGCACGTGTCCGAAGACCCCGCAGCGGCGAACTTTCCGCGAGGAGGCTGAGGCCGTGCCCGCGAAAAGCGAAGTATTCTGCCGGAGCGATGTCATCGCACAAACTTTCACTAAGTAAGAATCAAGAAAGATTGTTACCGCGCAGTCTATTCAAATTGTGTTAAAATATATTGTTGAAAACAGCTATTCTTATATGCAGTATTAGAAAAAAACGATCTGCGCTAGCAAATCGTTTTTTACTATTTAATATTTTTCTTTAAATTCAACAAACCGGAATAAATCACCATAAATAATATCATCTGAATAACCAAGTTCTTTTTTTACAGTTTCACTTAACACTGTACAAGATTCTGAAGTTGCTTCGTCTAAAACTTCTCCACTATTAAAGTCATAACAACTTTCATTTGTATAGATAAAGTCCTCTGTAATGAAATCACCATTTCTTAATGCAATGTAGTCTTTTCGATTTTCATTAAATAAATCATTACCAAAATAGATATCACTTTCCACTTCAATTCCTAGCAAATTAAGAATTGTAGGTTTCATATCTATTTGACCTGATATAGTAGATTTTGTTTCTCCCTTGCCATGTCCGGGTATATGAATAAATAAAGGTACACGCTGTAATTGAACATGATCGTAAGGTGTAATTTCCTCTTTATCAAGGTATAAACTCATTGCTTTATTATGGTTTGAACTTATTCCATAATGGTCACCCATAATAACAATAATCGAATCTTCATAAATACCAGCATCTTTTAACTGATTAAAGAAAAACTCAAGGGATTCGTCCATATACCTAACTGTTGGAAAATAGTTATTTAATGTATTGGAATTTGAATCAAAACGATCAATTGATTTATCTTTTTCATCAAGTTCAAAAGGAAAATGATTTGTTAAGGTAATAAACTTCGCATAATAAGGCTCTTTTAAGGTTTTTAAATATTTCATTGATTGCTCAAAAAAAGGTTTATCCTTTAATCCCCAACCTATTTTGTTACTCTCATTTACTTCATAAGCCTCCACATCATAGAAATAATCAAAACCTATATTTGGATACATTTGATCACGATTGTAGAAACTATCATTATTTGCATGAAACATTGTCGTATAATAACCTTCATTACCCAGAATTTCTGGAAGTGCATGATAGTCATTTTGTGCATGGGTATAAAAAACTGCTCCTCTTGGTAATGGATATAAAGAGTTTTCTACTAAAAACTCCGAATCAGAAGTTTTACCCTGTTCTGTTTGGTGATAGAAGTTTTCGAAATAGTAAGTGTCCTCATCTTCTACTAAACTATTTAAAAATGGAGTAACTTCTTGACCATTCACTGTATTATTAATGACGAAACTTTGTAATGATTCAGCAGAAATAAATATGACATTCTTTCCTTCTGCAACACCAAATAAATCCGACTTACCATTTTGATCAATTTCTGTATCAATATATTCTTTAATTGCTGGTAATTCACTGCCATCAGCAAAAACATGTTGTGTTTTAACTTTTGAATGAAGAACTGCATCATAAACATGATAATTAAATAACCCAATATATTTGACTAGGTATTCTCGATCGAATGCTCGAGTAAATAATTGCGGTCTTTCCATTTCAGCTAAGAAAAAGTTGCCTACCATTAGTGCTAGAGAAAGAGCTAATGCAAATACCTTACCGCTTCTTGGATAATTTGTTACCACTGTTTTCTGACGTTTTTTACTTAGATACCAAATTGCAACTACATCAGCAAATAGTAATATATCGTATACTTTTATCAGTGATAAAATACTCGATCCTAAATCACCTGCATTACCACCCTGCATTAGTTGTGGAATAGTAATGAAGTCAGAAAATGAACGATAGAATACTAGATTTGCGTAAATAATCAGTGTTCCGATTAATACAGTATATCGTAAATATTTCATTTGTCTTTCAGGTTTCCTAATCCATACACTTAAAGCAAATATTAAGAAAGCCGACACAAATGGGTTAATAAAGAGAATAAACTCTTGCATTGTGTTTTCCAGTTCAAGACTAAATAAAAATCGATATACAAAATAAGTTTTAATTCCAAACAATATCGTCGTTGTGACATATAAAGGAAGCTTGAGTCCTCTTATATTCATAACATTTCCTCCTAAGAAACTACTGCTTTAATATATGTTTATTTATGCACATAGTAACGGCATATATGACAAACAGAAAAAACATACTATATAATAAGACGATTTAAAATACAAAAAGGTTTCAAACATTTAACATTTAGTAGGAGAAAAATTATTTATTCTATTATATTCTTCTTCACTAAGTAGGCTGCACCAATAATTCCAGCATCATTTCCTAACTCAGCAATTCTTAATTCACATGCCTCTCTCACTCTAGGCAAAGCATATTTTGTAAAGTATTTATTAATTGGTTGTAATAATTGATTGCCTGCCTTAGACACGCCTCCACCAATTAAAATTTTAGAAGGATTCAATGTTGTAGTTAAATTAGCTAATGCGAAACCAATAACATTGGCTGTATGGGAAACAATTTGCTCACTATCCTCATCGCCAAGGGCAGCGAGTTCAAATACATCTTTTGATGTAATGGTATTATTTTTCTGATAGATAGTCGCCAACTTACTTGTAGGTTTATCTTCAATAAGCTTTATTGCTTGTCGTGCAATCCCAGTTGCCGATGCAATTGTTTCCAAACAACCTTTCCGCCCACAATTACAAAGATATCCATTTAAATCTACTGTAATATGTCCTATTTCTCCTGCTGTTCCGTTTGTACCATTTAAAATCTTTCCACCTGCGATGATACCACCGCCAACTCCAGTACCAAGTGTAACAGCAATTACATCATTTGCTTGCTTACCGGCACCCAACCAGTTCTCCCCAATTACCGCGATATTGGCATCATTCTCAATAAAAACTGGTAAACCAGATTTATTAGACATATATTCTGAGAGATTAAAATTTCTCCACCCTAGATTTACTGCCTCATATACATACCCATTTTCGCCATCAATAAAACCGGGAGCACCAATTCCTATTCCAAGTACTTGATCTTGTTCCATGGATAGATCATTTAAAGTAGCTTTTACAGAATCCCATATATCATCGATAACTTTACCACCATCTTCTGATTTTCTAGTTTCAATTTCCCATTTTTTGATAATCTCGCCATCATCTTTTAGGAGGCCAATTTTAACCGTAGTACCCCCTATATCTACTCCAACTATAATATTTTTATTCATCATTTCTCACCTTTTTCAGTATTAAGTCTGTTCATTTCTCTTCGCAGGATCAATAGAGCTAAACGATAGTCATCAACATCAATGAATCCAAATTTATATAACTCTGTGATTTCACTTTGCATCAATTCCATATCGCTAAGCCTATTTCCGGTATAAATAAAAGTTCCAAATCTTTTTAATATCTGTTGCACATCATAAACTGTATTCATAAAATCACCAAATTATATTATACCAAACTTTGTTAAAAACCTGAAAGCAATTATTTCGATACAAAAGGACTTTTCTTGCACTGAATGAAATCAATCAACACTAGGGACTCCTTTAAAATTAAAAAACAGCCTTTTAAAGATAAGGCTGTTTTCAAAAAGATCGTTGTTCATTACATAATTTGTATAAAGCACTCTTATTACTGGACAGTTTCCATCAACCCCGAATAGTATCAAAACAATAATCTTTTAAAAAAACATCCCACAAAAAAAGACCCTAATCATTATCGATCAGGGTCTTGTGGGTGTAATACCTTTGGTCTTTGTCTTTTGAGTGGGATAGGCGTACGAATGAATACATCCCTGAATGCACGGAATGAAAATGGTAGAACCGGCCAAAAGTAAGGAATCTCAAATGACTTCATGCGGACGGTATATAAAATCCAAAGCATTGTACCTACCATATAGCCTATAACACCAAAGGCAGCTGTGGTTAACAGCAAGAATAGTCGTACAATACGATTGGCTAGACTCATTTCATAGCTTGGTGTAGCATAAGTACCAATTGCTGCAACAGCTAAATATAAAATTACCTCATAAGAGAATAAGCCCACTTCAATTGCCACCTGGCCTATTAAGATAGCAGCCACAAGACCAATAGCAGTAGCTAAGGATGTTGGTGTATGTATGGCAGCCATCCTTAACATATCAATTCCAATTTCAGCAATGAGAAATTGAAGCAAAATCGGTATGGCCCCTAATTCATTCGGTCCAATAAACTCCAAACCCTCTGGTAAAAGCTCAGGATTTACAGAAAATAAATAGTACAGTGGCAATATAAAGATAGATGCCCAAACAGCAATAAATCTTACCAATCTTAAATAAGCTCCAATAATTGGCTTTTGTCGATATTCTTCTGCATGTTGTAAATGATGCCAATAGGTTGTAGGTGTAATCATTACACTTGGTGAACCATCAATGATAATCAATACATGCCCTTCATAAAGATGTGAAGCTGCAGTGTCAGGTCTTTCTGTATATCTTACAGTTGGAAATGGGTTCCAGTGCCTACCGCTTATATATTCTTCTACAGTCTTTTCTGCCATTGGTAGCCCGTCCGTATCAATTTCTTTTAATTTGTTTTTTAAGTCTTCAACCCTGCTTTGATCTGCAATATCTTCTATATAACAGATACAGATATCTGTTAACGATCTCCTACCAATCTGCATATACTCCATCCTTAGTGAACGGTCTCTAACCCTTCTTCTAGTTAAAGCAGTATTAAATACAATAGTTTCCACATAACCGTCCCTTGATCCTCTTACAACCCTTTCTAAATCAGGCTCTCCTGGCGATCGTACAGGATAAGTTCTAGCATCAATTATAATTACCTTATTGACACCTTCAACAAGTAGTGCGGTCGGTCCACCTAATATTGTATCTGCAGCCTGATTCAAATCATCTACTTGATCTAATTCGATATAAGGCAAATATCGTTTTAATAGTTTAGTTAAAGCATCCGGCTCCAAATGGGATGGTTCAAGTTTAGCCAAAAACTTCATTAGTAAATGAAGAATATCATCCTTAGCAAACCCATCAATAAAGAACATAGACATTTTTCTACCTGCATATTCTAAGTCCAGATTCACTAAGTCAAAGCTTTTATCTACTTGTAACCTTTCTTTCATATAAGAGTTATTTTCTTCATAGGTTGAAAATAGTGGCTGTTTTTCTTTTTCCATAATTCCTCCAAATAATACTATCACTCAATATTCTAGTTTCTGCATAACCTTCAATTCTATGCAAAAGCCACTATACATAAACTAGCAGTTTATAGCATATAAATGAACAAACTATTATTTCTACTAAACGTCAGTAAGGGTGAATTTGATGAAGAAAATAGTTATTTTTCTATTGTTTGTACTACTTACTACCATAGGTGTTTTCTTCGTAAAAGATAAGAGTAGTTCACCAACAATTACTTATTTCCCCATTGATTATGGGGAAAACGTTGAATATGCTAGGACCCTTCTTTCACTCTCTAATAGGAATGAAAAAGATCATTACGATATAACCTGGCAAGTTGAATCAAAGACGGAAATACCGATGTATATAAGACAAGATGTGTCTCTTCTCTTTAGTAATGGAGAACTACAAGGGATGCGAAGTAGATGGAGAGAAAATACGGATTCGATTTCTTTCACTGAAGAAATAATAAGTAATATTAGAAAAACTCGCATTCGCTAGTCCTTTTGCGAATGTGTTAGTTTTTCTTATGTCGGCGGAAAGTTTTTTATACTCCCTCTATATACTAACGTTTTCTCTTGTTTTCTTCGTTTTTCTTAGAATTTCATTTTAATTAAAAGAGATTATTAACTTTTTTATTTAAACTTACCAAAGAATATATAGCGATTATGCGAAAAAAGGTGTACGTAATAAGCCATTCTTTTCTTTTTCAAAAAAATGGAAATCTATTGTGTTATGATCGCACAATTAATCCCACAATACTCATAGCGACAAACCCTCCCACATCTCACTGCGTCAAATTGCGCATACATTCCTTCGTTCGGTCTATCCATGAAGTGGGGTCGGCAATGCTTTCCTCCAGGGTCATTGCCCGCTAGTATAAATATTTGCCGACTGCTCCGTGCTTCAGATGTTGTTATTTACCCTATATAAATTTAAATGAAATTTGAAAAACTTTTAAAATCAGGAGTAACGCGTTAATTTTTAGTTAAGCTGCATTCTGCAAGCTAAAATGCGGTATATCATTCATCATTTTTTCCGGACTAAATGCCACTTGCTTTTTTCCTACGGTAAACAAAATTCGAATCAACTTGCAACACAATGCAATTAATGATTGTTTCTTCTTCAAAGGATTTTCTTTTCTTGTTGTAAAATATTCATGTAATGCCTTAAATGCGGGGTTGTGATTCACTAATGGCAGAATGACCTTATACAACAGAGCACGTAGTTTTGGTCGCCCTCTTTTGGTGATTATCGTTCTGCCTTTCCATTTTCCAGAAGTGGCCAGCTTTAAATTCAATCCTGCTAATTTAACAATTTGTTCCGGATGACTATAGTTATTTAGATCGCCTACTTCTGCCAAAAATGCAGCGACTGTAATGTCCCCTACACCTTTTATGTCTACCATTTCCTTTACACCAGGAATCGTTCTAGTAAGTCCCTCAATCATTTCCCACATTTCACGAATCTTTTCATGAAGAAGGACATATTGAGCCATTAGGGTTTTGATTTTGAACCTTGCCATCGTTTTACCTTCTAGAATTCCGATAGAATGACGAGCTATTTCTTTTAATTGTCGTACCTTTTTCAATCCAACTCCTCTTTTAACCTCTTTACGGATTTCTTGAAGAATGGTTATTTCATCTGTTTCTACTATTTCATCAGGAAACAAACCCATCTTTAAAACTTGCAAGGATGATTGGCCTTCCCAGTTCGCAAAGACAGTTGTATATTCTGGAAAATACCTGTCTATCCATTGGTGGACGCGTCCTTGTACTGCTTGAAGATCTTTCATTAATTGATCATACATATTCATGCCTTCTCGAAGTTCTGCGTAAATTCCTTCTGGTAAATTCGGTTCAGAATAACGGCCATCTTGGACTAAACGTGAAATAACCCTGGCATCTTTTACGTCATTTTTGGTAGGAGAATTATCATCCAGCTCTTTTGATTTTTTCACATGAGCTGGATTTACGACAACAACCCTTTGGTGTTTCTCTTTTAACCAGTAAGCAAGTGGTAACCAATAATGGCCAGTAGGCTCCATACCAATAGTTCTATTACTCTTATAGTGTTCTGTGGATAATTCATCCATCCACAACATAAAACGTTGAAAACCTTCAAAATTATTTTCAAAGTATATAGCTTTCCCAAATTGAATCCCTCGATTATCTTGGGCACGGGCAACATGCCTCTCTTTAGCAATGTCAACCCCAACAATCAAAGTTTCTTCCGTTAGTTGATTAATCTTTTCATTTTGTTTATAATTCATGATAGTCCTCCTTGGTTTATTTAAGGGTCCATTTTTGCTGAACAGCTGTGGACACCTCGTATCATACCAAGGGGGCTTTTTTTGTACAACCTTCATTTTGCTTTATTACAGGAATGCTTTCCTAACTAC
>NZ_AXVK01000021.1 GCF_000482485.1 Paucisalibacillus globulus DSM 18846
GTAGTTAGGAAAGCATTCCTGTAATAAAGCAAAATGAAGGTTGTACAAAAAAAGCCCCCTTGGTATGATACGAGGTGTCCACAGCTGTTCAGCAAAAATGGACCCTTAAATAAACCAAGGAGGACTATCATGAATTATAAACAAAATGAAAAGATTAATCAACTAACGGAAGAAACTTTGATTGTTGGGGTTGACATTGCTAAAGAGAGGCATGTTGCCCGTGCCCAAGATAATCGAGGGATTCAATTTGGGAAAGCTATATACTTTGAAAATAATTTTGAAGGTTTTCAACGTTTTATGTTGTGGATGGATGAATTATCCACAGAACACTATAAGAGTAATAGAACTATTGGTATGGAGCCTACTGGCCATTATTGGTTACCACTTGCTTACTGGTTAAAAGAGAAACACCAAAGGGTTGTTGTCGTAAATCCAGCTCATGTGAAAAAATCAAAAGAGCTGGATGATAATTCTCCTACCAAAAATGACGTAAAAGATGCCAGGGTTATTTCACGTTTAGTCCAAGATGGCCGTTATTCTGAACCGAATTTACCAGAAGGAATTTACGCAGAACTTCGAGAAGGCATGAATATGTATGATCAATTAATGAAAGATCTTCAAGCAGTACAAGGACGCGTCCACCAATGGATAGACAGGTATTTTCCAGAATATACAACTGTCTTTGCGAACTGGGAAGGCCAATCATCCTTGCAAGTTTTAAAGATGGGTTTGTTTCCTGATGAAATAGTAGAAACAGATGAAATAACCATTCTTCAAGAAATCCGTAAAGAGGTTAAAAGAGGAGTTGGATTGAAAAAGGTACGACAATTAAAAGAAATAGCTCGTCATTCTATCGGAATTCTAGAAGGTAAAACGATGGCAAGGTTCAAAATCAAAACCCTAATGGCTCAATATGTCCTTCTTCATGAAAAGATTCGTGAAATGTGGGAAATGATTGAGGGACTTACTAGAACGATTCCTGGTGTAAAGGAAATGGTAGACATAAAAGGTGTAGGGGACATTACAGTCGCTGCATTTTTGGCAGAAGTAGGCGATCTAAATAACTATAGTCATCCGGAACAAATTGTTAAATTAGCAGGATTGAATTTAAAGCTGGCCACTTCTGGAAAATGGAAAGGCAGAACGATAATCACCAAAAGAGGGCGACCAAAACTACGTGCTCTGTTGTATAAGGTCATTCTGCCATTAGTGAATCACAACCCCGCATTTAAGGCATTACATGAATATTTTACAACAAGAAAAGAAAATCCTTTGAAGAAGAAACAATCATTAATTGCATTGTGTTGCAAGTTGATTCGAATTTTGTTTACCGTAGGAAAAAAGCAAGTGGCATTTAGTCCGGAAAAAATGATGAATGATATACCGCATTTTAGCTTGCAGAATGCAGCTTAACTAAAAATTAACGCGTTACTCCTGATTTTAAAAGTTTTTCAAATTTCATTTAAATTTATATAGGGTAAATAACAACATCTGAAGCACGGAGCAGTCGGCAAATATTTATACTAGCGGGCAATGACCCTGGAGGAAAGCATTGCCGACCCCACTTCATGGATAGACCGAACGAAGGAATGTATGCGCAATTTGACGCAGTGAGATGTGGGAGGGTTTGTCGCTATGAGTATTGTGGGATTAATTGTGCGATCATAACACAATAGATTTCCATTTTTTTGAAAAAGAAAAGAATGGCTTATTACGTACACCTTTTTTCGCATAATCGCTATATATTCTTTGGTAAGTTTAAATAAAAAAGTTAATAATCTCTTTTAATTAAAATGAAATTCTAAGAAAAACGAAGAAAACAAGAGAAAACGTTAGTATATAGAGGGAGTATAAAAAACTTTCCGCCGACATAAGAAAAACTACAACATTTGTTAAAAGACGAACGAATGTGAGTTTTTCTAATGACAAATGTAACTATCGTTAGAGAATAGATATTGTGATAATTGAGTTAATAAGAAGAGGAAGGATGAACGGAAATGACGATAGCCTCTATACAGGGTGTTGTAAAAAGATATGGAGCACATTTGGTCTTAGATTATATAGACTTGGACATCTATGAAGGGGAGATTATTGGTTTGCTTGGTCCTAATGGGGCGGGTAAAACAACCTTAATTCAAACATTAACTGGAATAACATCTTTTGAACGGGGAAAGATAGAGATTTTTGGGCAGTCAAAGAATCCTTTCTCCAATCAAAATAAGGAGAGAATTGGTCTTGTTACACAGGGGATTACAGTATTTGAAGAATTGACCGCTAAGGAGAATTTACAGTTTTTTGCAGGTGTTTATGGGCTTAGAGGAGAAGAAAAGAAAAAAAGAGTGGAAGAAGCCCTAGAATTTGTTGGATTGGGAGATAAGGGTAATAAGACACCAAATAAATTTTCCGGTGGAATGAAGCGGAGATTAAATATTGCCTGTGCATTGACACATCGTCCGAAACTTCTGATTATGGATGAGCCAACTGTCGGTATTGATCCTCAGTCAAGAAACTATATTTTAGAAGCGGTGAAGAAGCTAAGAGAGAATGGTACTACGATTTTATACACGACCCATTATATGGAGGAGGTTCAAGCAATCGCATCAAGAGTGGTGATCATGGACCAAGGTCAAATAATCAAACAAGGTACGGTGGATGAATTAATACAGATGGTTCAGCATGAAGAAAAAGTGAAAATCGATGTAACCGATTCAGACAAAGTTCCAGTGAATGAACTAGAGAATATTGCTGGAGTAAAGAAAGTTGTTGTGTCTGGGAATCAAATAACGATTATTTCAGCATTTGATTCTGGCAATTTAGATCGTATTATCACACTGGTGAAGGAGCATGCAGGAGTTCTTGGTATCCAAGCAGATAAACCAAATTTAGAAGATGTCTTTCTAACCTTAACTGGAAAGGAACTAAGGGATAAGGAGGAAGCATAATGCGAGTTCTTTCAACGATTAAATTCACAGCGTTACGTATGATTCGCAACTATATTGTGCTAATACTGTTGCTTGTCGTACCGATTATTTTAATTACTTTTTTTTCATTTATTCTTTCTGGAGTTGTAACAGAAAACGGAGTACCCTATATTAATGAAAATGCAATGATTATGGTCCTTGTTTTTCAGTTGTTTGGCGGTTCGATTGTTATGTATTTGATTTACCATGATTTATTTACAGAAAATAAAATGAGAATGTATGCATTGCCATTTAATCAAACGATGTATGCTTTTTCGATTATGCTGTGTGGTGCGTTGTATTCCATTCTTTTAGGGATTTTATTAATGGTTTACTCACAATTTGTTTTAGGTGTAATATGGAAAAATTGGTTTTGGATGATATATATAATTTCCTTAATGGCGATTTTATCTATTATCGTTTGCCTGATCTTCACGTTTTCAGTTAAAAATTATAAAATAGCTGAACGGTTAAGTGAATTGTACGGGGTTGGCTTTGTAGTATTAGCAGGATTATTTTTTCCGTTGCCCAGAAATGCTATTTTTGATTTTCTAGGATCTTATGGAAATCCGCTGACATTATCGATGGGTGCAATTCGCGATATGAGCTTAACAAACACTAGTAGTGCATGGTTTCAAGCGAATATTCTCTTAGGAGTAATTGCCATTTTATTTATGGTGATGCTTTTGTTAGGGAGGAGGAGAATAGGGTGACGGTTTTTAAATTTGCTCTAAAAAGGAGCTTCAGTAACATTGCTAATCTAGTCTTCCTCACCCTATTTCCTGTAGCTTGTATTTTTTTGCCTAGAGGTGAGGAGTGGCCTTTCCTTCCTTATGGCTATCAATATTTCGGGATAATTATTTTATTTATTGGTATACGATTAGCGGCGATTATTTTGGAGGACCGGGAAAAAGGTGTAGTGAAACGTTTAGCAGTAGCACCTATTAGTCATTTTAACTATTTAAGTCAAAATCTATTAGCTTATTCGGTTATTCTTATCTTACAATGTGCCATTGTTGTCTATGGTGGTGTCCTATTCGGGCAAGAGCTTTATCAGCCGGGATGGCTTTTCCTACTATATGTGTCGTTTAGTTTTGCCTCATTAGCTATTGCATTAGCGTGGATTTCAATATACCGTAAGAAAGATGTAGCTTTCCTTATTTATATGTCACTAATCTTTATTGTTGTTGTTCTTGGGGGATTAATAATTCCAGTCGAAATGTTTCCTGATTTACTTAAACGCATGGCAGTTATATTACCAACCTATTGGTTAGGTCAAGGATTAAATTGGGTCGTATTTGGTGAGGAAATCCTCGATTTTCTAATAATAAATGGAGTACTATGGCTATATACAATAGTATTCGTTGTAATTGGAAGCACGAGGAAAATTTAGTTGGGAATGAACAGGGGGCAAGATGGATGAAGAAGCTTATGGAACCGTATGTTTTTGTAAATGCATGGCGCTTTCTAATGGTTGGTGTTCTCATTCATTTATGGATCATTGGTGATTCCATGAGTAGTTCTTTTATCCTTATCCTCCTATTGCTTATTACGACAAGTTTACGGTGGCGGTTTCCCCTACCAATTTGGTTTGTTTTCATAGATGTTTTTATTTGTTCTTTATATTTTCCTTATACAGCAATTAGTTATTATGGATTAGCATTGCCAATTTTTGAACTAGCTAGGAAAGGAAAAGCATTATTTTCTCTAGTTTTATTTAGTGTTTTATTCTTTACTTCTGTATCTTCCTCTATTTTATTTTGGTTCTTTTTTCAGGCATTGTTCTTTGGTGTTTTTTCCTATATTGCAATAAAGAATCAAGAGGAGTATCGTTTAGACGTAGATGAACAACGAAGAGCGAGGTATGAATTAGAAAAAATAAAAACGGATTTGTTGGAAGCAAATCAATTGGTTTCACAAGAGGCGGAGCTCATGGAAAGATATCGGATATCAAGGGAGCTTCATGATCATTTAGGGCATGATCTAACAGGAGCGTCGCTTGCATTACAAGCTTATGAATATGTTCAAGATCCGAAAGAAGCCGAAACATTACTACAAGAAGTTAAAAATCGTCTAGAGCGTAGTACGAAAAATTTAAGGGAAACGGTCCATAACATGACTCCTATTACACAGATTGGTGTGGAGAGATTAGAAAAAATAATGCAAAGTTTTTATCAAGTGGAGATTAAGTATCAAAAATCTGGTAATATGCTAACGGTTCCAGCTTATATATGGGGATTACTGGAATCATGTTTAAAAGAAGCTTTAACGAATGTTGCTAGACATAGTAATGCTACAAAGGTTGAGATAGATTTACAGGTGACAGAATCTATTGTACGACTGTCGATTCAAGATAATGGTACAGTTAAAAAGAATAGTCTGTCAGGAAGCGGTTTAAGGAGTTTGCAAATGCGATCTCGCTCAATGGGAGGAAGCTTAGCTATAAGTAATAGAGAAAATGGATTTATACTTGTTTGTGTCATTCCTTTAGAAAAGGAGAGTTAATGGATGAAACTTTTAATTGTTGATGATGACGAATTAGTTTGCCAAAGTTTACAACTATTACTCGGGAAGGAAGACGATTTGGAAGTTATTCATACAGCGTTAAATGGAAAAATAGCAATTGAGCTATGTTACAATGAACAACCAGATATCATTTTAATGGATATACAAATGCCTATAATGGATGGGATTGAAAGTACAAAGAGGATAAAGGAACAATGGCCACATATCCAAATAATGATGTTAACAACGTTTCAGGATGAAAGGAATATTAGACTCGCATTAAAAGCTGGGGCTGAGGGGTATTTACTAAAATCGGCAACAATAGAAAATATGGCCCAACAAATCAGGGCGTTAAAAACTGGTTCAATCATATTAGATGTAGATGTATTAAAGAAACTCATGGAACCAGATAATGCAGCACTGGAAGGTTTAACCGTAAGAGAGACTGATATCGTTGAGTTAATTGCTCAAGGATTATCGAATAAAGAAATAGCTGAACACCTATTCCTAAGTGTAGGAACCGTCCGAAATACACTATCTATCATTTTAGACAAATTAGAAATTCGCGACCGAACACAACTAGCCATTTATTATTGGCAAAGAAAGAACAAGTCTTAAGAGCCACAGGGACAGGTCCCTCGGCCGAATTAGCTGATTTTAGAGCGGATTCTATGTAGATATCGACGTTGGAATATGGGATCTGCGTTATTTTTCTTATTAGCGAAAGTTTTTAAATAAAAGGAGTTAAAGAAAATGGCAGGGACAAAAAGAGAAAATATAAAACAAGGACTTCGGGTAAAAGTTGTGAAGAAACAGGATCAACGTTCAGGGAAATTAACGGAGGGTGTAGTTTCAAAAATATTAACAAATTCGAATACCCATCCACATGGCATCAAGGTCATGCTGGAAGATGGTACAGTTGGAAGAGTGAAGACAATAGAGGATTAATCAATTTAAAATAGTTCGTTACGAATGACGTATGAAGAAAAACTAACACAAATCGCAAAAAAATATAAGCGAATGTGTTAGTTTTTCTTTTAGGACAGAACTCCAGGGAAATTCATCATTTATTACAAATAGTTAAACTTTCCCTTTATCCCCATAAATTTGAGGCATTATTCGAATATAGTAACGGTGAACTTTCTAATGGTAACACTTTATATGTGCATGGTACGAGAATGAGATGAATAATAATATAGGTGTACATTAGTAACTTAGAATGAAGGAATAAAATATAAATAATGATGTGGGGGATTATCGTGACAACTGAGAATGAGCTAATAAATAAAACCTATTATCAAACGATCATAGCTGAAAATAAACAAGGGCATCCAATCAAGATATTGGGTGAAATGTACAAGGAAGAAATGCAAAAGGAACGTCCAGACCTATCCTCTATTCGCTTTGCACAGGGGGAAGTTTATTTCTTAAATAATGATTTTGAAGCGGCAATTTATAAATGGCAACATCCATTAGATGAGGAGTTTTTTCCATGGGCACAGAAAAATATTGCAGATGCTCATTTAGAAATGGGCTTATTAGAACATGCTGAAAAATTCTACAAGGAAGTTGATACGCCATTGATTGTGTTGAGTTCAGAAGTATTGCTACAGCTATTTTCATTATACATACAACAAGGTAATCAAGAAAAGGCAGTTAACACAATTAAGAGTGCGGTTAAGTTAAATCCGGATTACTCTCGTGTAACGGAGATAGCGCAAACGTATTTTGAGGATATTAAAGATTGGAATAGCGCGATTGAACTAGCTGTTGATGAGGCAATGCGAACAAAATCGCTTGCTTGGTTTGATGTTTTCTCAGGCTATGCTGAGCATGGTCTAACATTTACTTATGATCCAAGTTATTTTAATGAGATATTAGTAGCTTTACTTCAAATTGATAAATTCCATTTTGAAAGTCTGACAGAAGTATTATGGAACAGCTATAAGCAATCTGACTTTTATATAGAATGGCTAGAAACGGTTAACCAACTTCTATTGAATCAATCGATAGATCCTTCTTATATGTGGAAGAAGCTACCGAGTTTATTTAAAGAAACGTACTTTGAACTTATTAGCGGAAGATTTCTAATAAGGGACATTTCAACGTTAATGCAGAATCATTTAATGAACTGGTTAAACATTTCTTCTGAATCAGATTCTTTAATTTCTTCAACGGCAGTACTTGCCTGGAGTGAGATGTTCCCGTCTACGCTTGATACGGCATTAATTAGTGAAGCGGAACACCATTTTGAAAATACAACACCAAATTCAAATGGTAGGAAGGATGGAATGGAACTCTATGAGTCTATTAAAATATGGGCGGAAAGTGAAGGCTTGTTAGAGGACTTTTCTGAATTTACTAGGCCAATGTTAGAGGAATACAATATTGAAGTGGCGAGTCCATCAAGAATCCGGAACTTAATTAAAGTTTCAATTGAATTTCTTTTAGAACAAAGGATACAAATGGAAAATGCAGTACAAGAAGAAATTACTTGGAATGAAGAGTTACTAAGTAGACTGCATGATATTCAAGAACAGTTGGGGAATACGGAAAAAGAAAAGGCGAATATCATAATAAGTTCGTTTAGTAGTATAAAGAATGATTTGGTTCAACAGGTAATGAGTAAATTACCTAAGGTTCTTCGTAGTTGTTCAGATTTAGTTCAGGAAGATAGTGATTATTCTAAAATTCATATAGAGTTAAATGAAGAAATGAATAGGAGAATTGCTGCATATATGCAAAACTTCGTCAAGTATGACTTAAAACATACGATTCAAGAATGGATGGAAGAAAGCAAAAGGGAGCTTCAAGAAAGCCAGACAACTTGTAATGAATTGGGCGAAAGTATAAAGGAACAATTTAATAAAGAAAAGCTTGAATTAGAAGGTGACTTTAAAGTATTAGATGATTGGCAACGAGACTTGGAACGAATATCAAGGGGAATGCTACGTAATGGGAATGTTAATATTTTATTGCGAAATAACCCATCACAGTTGTTATTAAAGGGTGCAGGAAAACTATTAGGATCGATTTCGAAAAATAAGGATATACTTCATACTAGATATAAAAGCTACATCGAAAATGCAGATTATAGTCAAATCGCAGGGGAAATCATGAATCCTTTCAATCAACAACTAGAATTATTTGAAGGGTCAATAGAATGGGATATTAATAGATTTTTCTCAGGTTCCGTAGATGTATTAAACCGTGAAATAGAGGAAGCACAAGAGAACATTGGAAACCACCACACTACATTACATACAATGCAATCCAAACCCGAAATCTATCGAGACCCACTCACCCTATTCGAACTGAAACTACGCCAATATGAATTAATGAATACAATAAGTTAAGGCCATGGGGACAGGTACCTCGGCTCCATTAGAAGGGCCGAGGTACCTGTCCCCATGGCTCTTTCTATACTAAGAGTTGCGAATAATCCCTCCATTAACATGCACAACTTGACCTGTGACATAGAGTGACGTATCTGTTGCAAGGTATACAAATGCTGGTGCAATTTCAAAAGGTTGTGCGGCACGCCCTATAGGAATATCAGTCCCAAGTGTAGCTACATGATTTGCGGGATATGTGCTTACGGTTAATGGAGTCCAAGCAGGTCCTGGTGCAACGCCATTTACCCGGATTCCTTTGTCTACAAGTGAAAGTGCCATGGATCGAGTAAAGGAAACGACGGCACCTTTTGAAGCGGAATAATCAATAACATTTTTATCTCCTTCATAAGCAACCCTCGAGGCGGTGTTGATAATGGAACTTCCTTTTTTTAAGTAGGGGAGGGAGGCTTTTACCATGTAAAACAGTGGATATACATTGGTTCGAAATGTGTCTTCCAGTTGTTCGTTCGATACATCCATAATATCTTTTGTGTAAGGCTGTACGGCAGCATTATTCACTACTATATCTAAACGTCCATATTTTTCTATCGTACGGTGTACTGCCTGTTCTGAAGTTGCTGGGTCACGTAAATCTCCTTGAATTAGTAGACAATTAATATTAAATAGTTCTACATATTGCTTTGTTTCTTTTGCATCAAACTCCTCATTAAGATAGACAATAGTCAAGTCTGCCCCTTCTTTGGCAAAAGCTACTGCAACTGCACGCCCGATTCCACTATCTCCTCCCGTGATGATTGCCACTTTCCCTTTCAACTTTCCGCTCCCTGTAAAACCTGCATAATCAAATATAGGTCTTGGCACCATTGGCCATTCCAAGCCCGGTGCCTGTTCTTGGTGTTGTGGTGGGAAAGCAATCGGTTGTTCGACTACCTTTTTGATAACTCCTAGATATGGGTATACTGGATAATCTTGATCCATGTTTGTGCATCCTCTCTCCATAAAAAATCAGATATGCCTAATCCTCATATGGAGATAGTTTATGTTGTATGGGCTAATATCGTGTATAGCAATAATGGTATAAAAATTGAAGGTGTGTAGACTACATTCGAAAAGGTTTATTTAATTGGTAAATCGACAAATTTCGAGTTATTTCGGGAAGTGACAGGCACCACAAAAAAAGGCTCCCCAACACTCTTGAATAAGTTAAATAAACTTTTTATTATACATTACAGTAAAATACTCTGTCAATAAGAAATTTGTGTTTTATATGGTTAAATGTTATAATTGTTTTATAATATTTTTAAAGGTCGTATTTCAAATTCCGATGTGTTTATTGCTGAAAGAATTATGGATACGTTTTTTTAATATCCTTTTTCAACAGAAGAATAAGGATAGGAAAAGGCGCCCTTAGTTCAAATACTAAACGTCATCATTGCATGCTACAGGAAGACAATACAATAAACCTCGGGCTCAGGACAATTAGGTGATCTATAAACAAAAGATACCAAGTTTTATACTAATAAGGAGGATTAGAATTATGAATCTAATCAATAAGAAAGTTACACATGAGCGTTTTGGGACGGGGAACATTGTTGGACTTAATGATTCAATTATTGAAATACACTTCGCTTCGGAAAGTAAAAAGTTTGTTTTCCCTGATGTATTTATAGAGCATTTAAAACTGGATGATAAAAGTGCTGCTAGTTCACTTGAAAAAGTTATAGAAAAAAGGGTAATGGAACAAAAGGAACAGGAATGGAAAAAGGAAGAAGAAAAGAAACTACTTCGTAAAGAACAGCAACTTCGTATAGAACGTGAAAGACTTATGAAAAATCATAAGCTTCATCCCCAGTCACAAATGGTATTTTGGTGTGACACGGATGAACAGATTAGTGCTTTTTCAGAGTGGAAGGTATTTTCAGGGACAATAAAAAGTGGTAATAATAAAGGAAAGCCAAACAAACCCATTCGCTTGCACCAAAATAGTGCTTGTCTTTTAACAGCAGTAGATCCTGATACACCAGAAAAAGATAGACGCATCTTGGGTGTCTATATGGTGAAAGAAAATTATATCGGAAAGGTTTGTGAAGATGGATATATTCCTGCACATTCAGAATATAGACTTCAACTAACAGAACAAGAATCGGAACAAATGCTTTTCTGGAAATATTATGTAAATGAAAAATTTCCTCACAAAACAACATGGAATACAGGCAAATATCGTTATTTTGATAATGTATGGATGGCGCAAATATTGCATGATATTATTGAACTGAAAAGTGATCCAGCGGAAAAGAAGCTAGCACAGGACTTTTTAGGGCATTTTTGTAAGATGAATGAGATAAGAGAACAGGAATTACCAAAACCTAATGGCGTATTAGTTCGAATTTAGGTGTTAACTCAAGAAGGAAACTATAGAGCACTCATACATGTTGTACTACTATCATGTATGAGTGCTCTTATTTTTATTGAAGAATGTACGAATACGAAGCAGTAACCTTAGTAAAATTATAAAGTTATTTTACCGTTCCATTCCAAATCATTAGTGGTTAAAGTGAAATTTGTTTATTGGATTCGATTGATTCGATGAATTTTTCAATGGTTGGAGTTAGGTATGTATCTGCTCTTCGTACAAAGACCGTTTTAACCTTACTATATTGTTCTGGTAAACTATGAAATTTGATAGTTTCATCATACTCTAAATGACTAACTACTGACTTTGGAACGAATGTAACGCCGAGTCCCATAATCGTACTGCGCAGAATTGTTTCTAATGTTCCAAACTCCATTATCTTTTTTGGGGTTAAATTCCTATCTCTATACCATTCCGCGAGACGAGCACGGTATCCGCAACCCTTGCTAAAACATAATACTGGTTCCTCTATTAACTCCTCTAAGCTAGTAATTCGACTATCAGAAATTAATACGAGTTCCTCTTGAAATACTTCATGAGACACAAGGTCAGGATGAAAGTCCGATTCTGTTATGAAAGCACCATCCAACTTATGATTTAACACGTCCTGTTCTAAGGTGCGAGTCACTCCAGTATAGAGAGAAAGATCAACATCTTTATATTTTTTTATATAGCTTGATAATATGTTAGGTAAATAAATCACAGTTTCAACTGTACCAATATCTAATTTACCGGAAGGTTCTTCATTTGTTTGAACCGCCTGTTTCATTTCTTTCTTTAAGGATAATATTTTTTCGCTATAGGTTAATAGCTTTTTACCTTCTGGGGTCAAACTCATACCTCTACGGTGGCGATTAAACAATGGTGTTTTCATTTCAGCTTCTAACTTGCGAATTCTAGATGTTATATTGGATTGCACGTAATTCAACTCTTTTGCAGCTGCTGTAATGGTTCCTTTATCTGCAACCAATTGAAAGATTTCAAGGTCTTTAAACTCCACAATAGGTCCTCCTTTCATGACAATCAATCTATAATTATATGGTATCATCAAAAGTGATGGAAAACTATCATTATTATTCATTTTACAAGATATCAAGAATGCTAGATAATGAATCTGCTATCAATTCAGAGGGAGCAGATGTAAATTGAAAAATAATGTATTATGGGGAGCTTTTTTATGCTTTATTGCTGCAGTTTCATGGGGAGCAATGTTTCCTGTTGCACATGCAGCCTTTCAATATATTGATCCATTTTATTTTACGTTAATTCGTTACGGGGCTGTCACGGTTATTTTGGTGGTGGTGCTTTTTTGGAAAGAAGGAAAAGATTCATTTCGACTGGAAGGAAAAGGTCTACAACTATGGTTCTTAGGAACAATGGCATTTACGGTCTACAATCTTTTAATCTTCTGGGGAGAAGATTTATTGGGTGAACAAGGTGTCATGGTTGCTTCCATTATGGAGTCGTTAATGCCAATGATATCGATTGTAATATTTTGGTTGATAGTAAGAAGACGTCCGTATTCATTCACATTACTATGTGTAACCGTGTCATTAATTGGTGCGATATTAGTCATTACAAAAGGTAATATGGGGGCATTCTTGAGTGCAACGGATGATTTCATTCCAACCGTTCTTATATTTATTGCAGTTGTTGGTTGGGTTATTTACACAATGGGTGGAGATAAGTTTAGAGGTTGGTCCATCTTGAGATATTCAACGTTAACCTGCCTATTTGGGACGGTAACAGCAGGAGTGGTTGTAGTTGGAGCAACATTAGGTGGATATGTATTTACCCCAACAACAGAAGTAATGGTTGCCACTGGACCGCATTTATTGTTTATGATCATCTTTCCTGGTCTTATTGCACTACTTGGGTGGAACGTCGGTGTAAGTATATTATCACCTATAAATGCCCTGTTATTTATTAACTTTGTGCCCGTTACAACACTTTTAATTTCAATTTATCAAGGCTACGACGTAACGAAATTTGATATTCTTGGAACAGTCTTAATCATTGTATCTTTACTAGCTAATAATATTTTTGTAAGACTACAAAAGAAAGAACACAAACAACCCACACAACAACAATTACGTGAACAGATTGGTTAGGGTGCCTGTCACTTCCCGAAAAAACTCGGTTTTTGTCGAATGTGATTAAGTCAAATTGAAGTAGAAAGTTTAATATATTTCATACAAAAGGTAAGGTACAGTTGTGCAATCGACAATATCCAACAAAAAACGGGAAGTGACAGGCACCCCACTTCAAATCAAATTTCCACACTAGCTCCGGATATTCGTTTTACTCCTCTGATTTTGGCTATGTCTTCTACTAGTTGGTGCATGGCAAGGTTTTTTTGTTTTGCTTCGATCATGATGTCGAAGTTATGATTTAATTCTTTTGCCACTTCTAAAAATGGTAGTACAAATTCTACATCAACATAATCGGCATGGGACCGAAAGGCAGATGCTGACTTTGGAGAAGAGATATGTACTTTAGGGATTAATTCCCGATGGTTCCATGTATTAAAAATCCGCTCTATAAATTCCCCAATTTCGACGGCATCTTTATTTGCTATGTAGTGATGATAATCGAGAATCATTGGGACTTTTTCCTTCTCGCAGGTCTCCAGTGTTTCCTTCACATTATAGGTTTTATCATCATTTTCAAGTGTCATATAGTATTTGATGTCATTTGGTAGCTCTTTTAAATTAGTATGGAATCGTTCTAATGTGTGTTCTTTATCCCCATAAGCACCTCCAATATGAATGTTCATGATGGATGTATCAAGGATATCCATCGCTTCAAGCATCCGGTAATGATACTCCATATCCTTCACTGCATTCATGGTAACTTCTGTTCGAGGACTGGTAAAAAGCGTATATTGCCCAGGGTGGAAGCTTGTCCGGAGGTTGTATTTTTTTACTAACCTTCCTAGTTCCTTCCATTCCTCTTTGAACGGTGTAATATAATCCCAGCTAACCTCAGGATGAGTAGCCAACGGGACAAGCATACTCGAGAAGCGGTATAACGCTATCTCGTGGGCGATATTGTAGCAAAGTATTCTTTTCGTATGATACAAATTCTGGGCAGTTACGTATATAAGATTATCCAAGCGTTTCTCCTCGGGAAGCTTTGAATATCGCGCAAAATTTAATGTTTTGGAAGGACTTGCATCCCATAAACCAAGTGCATTTGCTACATAACCAAACCGAATCTTCATCTAGGTCTCTCCTTAAATTGGTTTATTCAAGCAGATAGAAAAAATATAACAATGTTTCCCACCGGTATAAGAAAAACTTATACAATCATTTAATAGGAACTAATACAACTTTTTTAAAACGTGAATACACTTATAGTTTGTTAGCGGATAATTTCTATGCGATTTTATGTATGAATAGGTTACAATCTTGAAAATGGATTTTTTGTTTCCCTGGTTAGGGTGCTGTCACTTCCTGAAAAAAATTGGCTTTTGTCGATGTAACTTTAAAAAAACAAGTTTTTGTTGATACTAAGGATGTAGATGTGGATAAAGAAAAGGTGTGTTTGTGGGCATTCTATGAGTACTCTATTCATTTTTTGTTATAGATGTATCTTTTATATGATAGAATTGGCAATACCTTGGAATTTTAGGGGAGAATTAATAATAAATATAGTTATAAACTTAGATACTAAAGATACTATCACTCCCAGAAATTCATAACTCGGCAAATTCTTGGGAGTGACATTTTTAGAAGGAGCTGGAGAAATAGGAACCTATTAGGTATATCGCGTTACATCGTTATACGAGTACGGGAAAAAACAACAAAATACCAAATGATATTTATAGCGAGAAAAAGGATACTTGCTATCGTCACACCTATTGATGAAGCAATGCTAATCTCGGGCATAATCTTAGAAATGATTGGAATAAACGTCACTAAGGATAATGCCATGATAATACCAAACCCACAGAATACAGCCATTACGTATCGTATCGTTTGAATCCCCAATAGATACAGGAGCAAAGGAACTAAATAAAAAAGTAAACCTAGGATAATCGTAGCCCACATACCAACATCACCAAATTGATTAGCATTCTTCCCTAGGTCTGCTAGTGGAGATAGGGAACTTAAAATAACTACTAGACAATATAATATAAGTGAAACTAGCGTGGTTATAATTATTTTTTGCTTTTTATTTTTTTGCATCATGAAATCACTCCTTTGGTAGCTTCTATATTAATTTTATCAACCGGAGATAAAAGTGTTTATAACCTTTATTAATCAAAAGACCTATGCAAGTCGCATAGGTCTTTTGATACTATGTGTTAGCAAAGGAAGAAACTAATAGTACTGATAACTTTACAGTTAACACTTACAGAAGAACCTGCACGAAGCTCAATGTCTTTTGTTGACTCCATTGTTTGCAAAGAAAGAACTTTGTTCATGTTTCTTACCCCCTTTCAAGGTATACTAAGAAGCATATTTAAATCTATAAAGTCGGCACTGCTCCATTAGTCTCACATAAAATCTTGTTAACATGGGGTATGGGAAGCCATGAAAACCAATTTCTTGTACCAGCATCTGCAAGTGCTAATAACAATCCGGAAGCACCCGAGAATAAGTCACCCGATAATCTATAACAATAGTCTCCAGGAAGATAATAATGATCACCATCTTGCAATAGGTAAAGATTAAGTGTTTGTATTGTATGTTCTAAATAGGTACTTTTTTTGTCGCCAAACTCACTATCCATTGCATTGCCTAAAACAATAAACCCACTTAAGCCCCTAAATAAACCAGGACTGTAAAAACATTTAGATTTCGTTAATAATGCGATGGACTGGAGCTCATTTTCCCATACAGAACTATTTTGGATTTTCCGAATCATCATCATTGCTAGCCCGATTCCGGCACTCCCCCCAGCAAGATAGGGAACAAATCTTGCATCATCTTTCACCTGATAGAGGCCCGAATCTTCCAGTACACATTTATCAATGTCTTTTTGAATGGTTGCTAACGAAAGGGATAACCAATGTTTATCATTAGTAACCTTATATAGGACACTGAAAAATAATGATACACCTGACCAACCGTCTAAAAGTCCAATTGGAATAGCATCGACATCTCTTGTTCTTACTGTAATATCCTTCTCTAGTAAGATTTCCAAACGATTCGCTATATTATAGACTTTAGTCATGTAATTCGAGTCTATTACTATTGAAGCTGATAGAAGTGCTAATCCAATCCCTGCTAGCCCAGATACGAGAGAAATATCTTCTGTTTCCAATGTTTCTGGAATCGAGTTGTAAATCTCTCTAGCTTTTCTAACCTCACCTATTTCATACAAAACGCCAGCTATTCCTGCCTTCCCTATGAACAGGCCACTTTCCATATCTTTCAAGTATTCATCTTTACTAAATTGTTGGGCCCAACTACTTGCTATATGCGGCAACTTGCCTGTTCTGGAAAGAGCTAATATGACACCGAAGCCACCAGTTAATACATTCAGATCACCATAAGGGAATTCGTGTTGACGAATATCTCCTTTTAATAGGATTCTTGCCTCTTCGAGATCTTCCATCATTCCACCTCGAATCTTATGAATAAGGTCGGGTATATCATCTTTTCTTAAAGTCTTTGGCGGCGCAGAAATAATACTTTTCATAGGTCTAGCATTCCGTTTAATACATTCAGCTTCAATTTCCTTAATAAGGGAAGTAGCTTGATCTCCAAACATATATGCAATCCATTGATCATGCTTGACCAAAATATCTTCCGCTATATCTTGAATAGGGCCGATAGGAAGAAATACATATCTAGCAATTCTCAAGAAAGCAAACCAGTCAGCTTGCACCCTTGTCAAATCAGTATCACCTGGAAATCCCAATGTCATTAATCCTGAGTGTTTTGAATCGGAAAGATCGCTTGCAGCTTCGAAGTCAATAAGCTTCACCTCATTAGATTCGGTGACCATTATATTTGCAGGCTGTAAGTCTCCCATTCCAATACCCCGAGAATGAATCTCTTCAACAGCTTTCTTTACCTGCTTTAATATGTGAATTACATTAATCGCGTATTGTTCAGAATCTTGGTTTTGTGAAAATGGGTAGTAAGCTGCTAGCCATGATGTAAGTGGGGTACCTTCGATATATTCTTCCACAAGAAAGCTATGTTCCCAGGCTTTAAAACTCCCCTTCAATTGAACAACATGCTTTAACCCTTTTAATCTATTTAATATTAATTCCTCTTGATTTAGTCTCTCAACTGCATCTCTTCCTTGACCATCAAGTCCAGAACTTGGTCTGCCTTCTTTTAATACAACTTCTTCATTTGTAGTTAAGTGTTTGGCTAGATAAACACCACCACCATTACTAAAGTGTAATGCTGAAGAAATGTCATATAAATCAATCTCTGAAGTTTCACTATCCGTCGTTTCCTGGGACTTTGTCATTTCTTGAATTTCATCAGGCTCTTTTACGAAGTATGGGATTACATAATGAGCCTCTCTAGAATCAGGTATATACTCATTGTTTGGTGTTTGGATGGCAGGTATTTTAGCTGCCCCCTCTGTAATATACATTTCTCCAAATGCACCATAACGAAAGTACACATTTCCATCGAACCATCTTTTATCACTGAGGATATAGGGGCCTTTAGGTAATTCCCTTGTTAACTGATGCAATTCCTTAAGTAAAATTAGAAATTGTTTATCGTTTAATGGATATACCGTAATAAACTTTCCCGAACTTCCTCTGTGTCCATACTTGGAATTTTTGTACATTAATTCCCAAGCATTTAAAACATGTTTAAAAGGAACGGACTTTTTAAATAGGAAATCGGAAACTAAATCTAGCGTTTTTTGAGCACACTTAGAAGTTGAACTAATATGGATTTTCCAACCTTGTATAGGCATTTTTGTATAAGGTTTAAAATAGAATGTCCAGTGATCATCACTTTTCATTTCCCAATCCTTAGGTTTTTCTATCCTATAAATAGAATCTTGCCCTTTATTCTTAGGTTGTTCATAATATTTTTTTTTAGGTTCAATGTATCTTATATAACGCATATCCATTACATTTCACTCCAATATCTTGAAAAGCCAACAATGAATCAGACTGTTAAAGGTTAACAAACAAACATGCTCATTGTACTTGCTATGGTATTTGAACAGCAAACAAACATACTATTTGTTGAGAAAAATAACCCGTCTGGAGAAGCAGACTTTTTTAAATCCATCGCTTGTAGACTTAAAACTTTACTCAAAATGTTTCCCTCCTCAACAATTTAATTCTCTGGTACACACAAGAATAGGCTTAATGTACTTTCTTTCTTACAAACGAAACTTAGGTTCGACGTTAGACCACCGAAGAAAGATTGTTCCATCTTTTGTAGTTTAAGAACCTTTTCCATGTTATTCATCCATCATCCCTCCTTTTATTGCTTTATATATATGAATTTACTAGGATGTACAAATTAGTATTTATGGATAACAATATCGGACGAAATAGTATCCTGACACATGCTAGTTAGATACGCTTGTTCTAGTACATCCCCCCAGTAAGGGCCCCAAATCATATTTTTAACCGACTTAAAACTTAGACTGGATACGGAATTCTGTATATATTCACCTTCATAGTAAGTAAACCACGGTCCACCAGAAACACCGCTTTTACCCTTTGAATAGACACCCTGCATTGTTGAGTATTTATAAATATCTTTTTCTGCCGGCCCTTTACAAATGAAAGGTAGTTTAGATGGGAATAATTTATTCTGAAAACCTATGATGGTGTAATCTAATTCTCTTGGAAGATTAAACCTGAGTGTGATTGAAAGCTGATTGTAGTCAATTCCCTGGTTCCAATTATTTAAAATAATGAAGCCAGTATCATAGTCAACTATTCCTTGTTCCGCCCAGCCTTTTGGAACAATTGCCATTAAAGGAGAAAGTCTAGAAGTAAAATTATTATAGTAAGGTAAAAATGCTATATTCTCATAAAACTTTTGTTCTTCCCAATCAAATAGACAGTGGGCGGCAGTAGCTACGATTGGTAAGTGATTAGACTTTACTAAACTACCACTTCCAATTGATTTTTTACCATTAATCCAAAACTCCACTTTACCTAAACAGTTATATAGATTATTAGTTTTAGTTGAAAAGTAATTGGTAGGAATAATATCAGCCTCCGGTCAAATTAGAAAACTTGCATTAGCTGGTTTTTTCGAATGTGTTCGTTTTTCTTATGCAGGTAGGAAGGATTTATAACTTTTCTTACACCAAAAAAATGGTAAGTACAATTATTCGTAAGAGGTGAAAACGGAAGGTTAATAATTTTCTTAACTTATTGGCAAATCAATTATCAAACATTAACCTAAAATTGTCAACAGTGGAAGGATAATACAATATTGCCATTTTTTTCAAGTGTTAAATTAGGATAAAAGGAGGAAAGAGAAATGAAATTACTAAAAAATAGGGACTTAGGAATTAAGAAGTTCCGTAATAAAATCAGGGAGTATTTTCCTAATAAGTGGTTACTTTGGTTAGCTACAACACTGATTATTCTTCAAGCAGGGTTTTCATTAGCGGTTCCGTACTTAACCATGAATTTTATCGATAATATGTCTTCTTTAGCTACTTTGGATATAACGACTATTTTATTAATTGGGGCAGTATTCTTATTGCAACTGATTATATCTTCTTTTTCTTTATATATGTTGACACGTATAGGAGAACAAATAGCATTATCTTTAAGAAGTAAAACCTGGAATAAGATTTTGGAATTGCCTATTCCATTTTTTGATAGCAATTCCTCTGGAAGTTTAATGAGCAGAATTACGAATGATATATTAATCATTAAAGAGTTTATGGTTTCTCAGCTAATCCCTTTTTTCTCGGGTTTTATTTCGATTGTTGGATCGATTATTTTTCTATTAGTGCTAGATACTAAAATGACATTATTAATTTTTGTTATTATTCCGGTTATTATGATTGTAATTACACCCTTTGGTAGGAAGATGTATACTATATCACGTTCTCTTCAAGATGAAACTGCCTCATTCCAAGGTGAATTAGGCCGTGTATTAACTGATATACGATTGGTTAAATCGTCATTGGCAGAGAAACACGAAAAAGAAACGGGCCACATTCGAATAAAAAGCTTATTTCGTTATGGGATTAAAGAAGGTAAAATAAACGCTATCATACAACCTTTATCCATGAGTCTAATGTTGGTTACTTTATTATTGATATTTGGATATGGAAGTATTCGTGTTTCAGCAGGGACTTTATCGGCGGGAACCTTGGTGGCAATCATCTTTTACTTATTCCAGATATCAGTCCCAATATCAACCATGACACGTTTCTTCACTGAATTTAAGAAGGCGCAGGGTGCGACAGAACGTATAGGTGAAATCCATTCTCTGCAATCGGAAGAAGCTTCAACACAGTTAGGTCAGAGAATCCCTGATAATCACCATGATACTATAGAATTTCACAATATTTCCTTCTATTACAAAAATGGTAAAAAGGTCTTAGAGGATATAAAGTTTCAGGTAGGAGTTGGTGAAGTCACTGCATTTGTCGGACCTAGTGGGGCAGGAAAGACAACTATCTTTTCTTTATTAGAACGGTTTTATCAACCAGAAAAGGGAGAAATCACCTATAAGGGAATGGCGATTAATAGAATTCCCCTAAATGAATGGAGAAAGAAAATAGCCTATGTCTCGCAGGAGTCACCGGTAATGGATGGTACCATACTATCCAATTTAGTTTACGGACTTGATTACTATACAGAGGAACAAGTTAAAAAAGCTATTTCGAACGCCAACTTGGAGGAGTTTATTGATTCCCTACCGGAAAAATATAATACCGAAGTTGGAGAACGGGGTGTGCGACTTTCCGGTGGTCAAAAACAGCGTATTGCAATTGCAAGAGCAATGATTAGAAATCCGGAAATATTGCTTTTAGATGAAGCGACAGCTCATCTTGATAGTAATTCTGAAAAGTTAGTTCAGGATGCGTTAGAACAATTAATGAAAGATAGAACAACCCTAATTATTGCACATAGATTATCTACTGTTAGAAATGCTAATCAACTTATTGTCATTGAAAATGGACATATCACTGGAAAAGGTGTACATGAAGACTTATTAAAAATACATCCTCTTTATAAAGAGTTGTATGAGCAACAAACTATTCGTACAGAAGAATTAACGGAGAGTAATGTCTAATTACAAAAATAAAAGGAAAAAGCATTCATTGCAATAAGATTGCTTTTTCCTTATTGATTATCTACTCATATAATTTTGAATTGAGATGGTGCTAATGATTAGAAAGGTACTCCACAACTTCCTCAGGAGCCTTAAACACCAAGTTAAACTTACTCCATTTTAGTTCTATATAAGGTAAATCATGATAAGTAATTAACGAAGCTACCTGTTTTAACTCTTTGTCTTTATTTGATTCCCCAAAATTAATCGTTTCCTGTTGATACAAGATATACTCCTTCATCTTCTTTTTTGATGATGGAATTTCGTCCATTTGCCACTTTTCCATTTGAAGTTTCTGGATAAATTCGGCAACTTCCTTTTTATCTTCCATGATAATAACAGGGTTTTGTTCTCCAGGTACTAGTTCTGCCACTTTCTGTACACTACTCAAGCTGTCTGTCCACCCATCCTTAGAAGTATTATTGAACGTGCTACAACCGGCTGAAAATATACAGAGCAACAACACTAAACATAAAAAAAACTTTTTTAACATTTTTCCCCCATCCATCCTTTCTTATGCTGCTTGTTTTGAAGAAAGTGATCCATCGTTTCATTCATATTTGGCTTTTATTATTTCTAGAATCATCGTATTGAATCCTCTTTTCTTTTGAAAAATAGTAGATTGGAACCATACTTGAAACTTATTTAATTTGAACTGATTCTAAAACATTATTTGTAGACATTACTTCTTTTACTGGTGTTTCAGAACAGGTGTTTATGTTCGAAAACGTCAAGGAATGAGGAAGTCTCATCAATTAGCTATTCAATGAAATAAACCAATCCATAGAATAATAAATAAATTTACAAAATATTATGATGAAACGTGGTATGCTAAAAAAAGGTAATTCATATAAAAAAGGAGATTAGCCATGAGAGAAAAGCTATTCCAGTATATGGCGGCATACACTAACCTTACAGAAGCGGAGCAACGATCTATTATCAAAGCACTGGATGTCCGTGAAATAGCCAAAGGCACCTACCTTACAAGACAAGGATATACGTTAGACTCAACGATATGTTACTTCATATTAGCAGGTTGTGTACGGCAATATCACATTGATGAGAGGGGGAAAGAAATCACAACCAGTTTTTTCACAGAAGACCATGTGATCTTGCTAGCTAACTTTGCTAAACAGGATCAAACCTCTAAATACTCCCTGACATGTATGGAAGATTGCATATTAGTAGTTGGTGATATGGAATCAGAACTGGATATGTATCAGCAATATTCAGGACTAGAAACAATGACTCGTCGAATGATGGAAAATTATTATGGCCAGACACGGAATGAATTAGCCAACTTTATTAGTTCATCCCCAGAAGAAAGGTACAAATCCATCACGCAAAGCCGACCAGATCTTTTAACCCGTGTCCCCCAACATCAACTTGCAAGTTACTTAGGTATCACTCCAGAGTCACTAAGCCGAATTAAAAAAAGAATGCAACATACCACTTCCATATAAGATTTCATCTTAACTTAAGTCAATGCCAATCATAATTTTTCCAATTAAACTTGTATAAAAAGGGCTTAGGAGGATATAGATGAAAGCAATTATCTCAGGTAAATATGGTGGACCAGAAACATTAGAGTTGCGAGTTGTAGCAAGGCCAAAGCTTAAACCAGATGAAGTATTAGTACGTATTCATGCATCTTCTGTCAATTATGGAAATATAGTTTTACTCAGAGGTAAACCATTTCTTGCAAGAATTGCATATGGTCTCAAGAAACCAAAATTCCCAATCCCTGGTAGTGATTTTGCAGGTGCTGTTCAAGAAGTAGGGGAGAATGTAACTGAGTTTCAAATTGGTGATGAAGTGTATGGAGACTTATCAAGTAGTGGATGGGGTGCTTTTGCTGAATACGCTGCTGTTCCGGTGAATGCAATAACACATAAACCTAGTAATCTATCATTTGCAGAAGCGGCTGCGGTTCCCATGGCGGGGATAACAGCATTACAAGCAATACGGAATCAAGCAAAGATTGAGGCTGGGCAGAAGGTGCTGATTCAAGGTGCTTCTGGCGGAGTAGGTACCTTTGCCATACAAATTGCTAAAAGTTTTGGTGCAGAGGTGACAGCGGTAGTTAGTAGTAGAAATGTAGCTATTGCATCTGAGCTTGGCGCAGACCATGTTATAGACTATAAAAAGGAAAAAGTAACAAGCCGGGATCAGTTGTATGATTGTATCATTGGAGTAAACGGATCGGAATCTATTTCAACTTATAAGCAAATTCTTACTCCGAATGGAATCTTTGTTCATATCGGAGGAGGTTCAACTAGTAAAATGATTGAGACGATGTTTTTCGGACCATTGCTTTCTATTACAGGGAAGAAAAAATTCCATACATTTATGCATCAGCCAAAAAGAGAAGATTTAGTATGGATGCGTGAGTTGCTTGAAGCAGGTAAAGTAAAGCCAGTAATTGATAAAAGTTATGCATTAAGTGAAGTTCCTGATGCGATAAAGTATTTTGAGGAGGGGCATTCACAGGGGAAAGTGATTATTTCAATGCCATACGAGGGGGATTAAAATGAGCAGCATTATTACGAAGAGTTTTGAGGAAACACGTGAAGAGCTTGTAGAGTTAGTTAGAGGGTTAAGTGATGAAGCATTTAATGCAAAGCCAAGTGAGGATCGTTGGAGTATTGGCCAGATATACCATCACCTAGCTTTAGTAGAGTTGGCGACAGTAAAAGCCGTGCAGTGGGGCGTTAAGGAAGATAAAGATACGAAGACTGAACAGAAAAATATTAGCCCCATGCTAAATCGTAAAAAGAAATTTCCAGCACCTAAAGTTGTAGAACCTGGTGGAGGTCCTTTTGAGGTTAAGGAAATAGTAGAGATGTTGAATAATTCTAGAAAAAAATTATTGGCAACCGTTAATAGTCTGGAAGATTCTTCATCATTATACGAAAAGTCAGTAGTTCACCCAGCATTTGGATTATTGCCTTTAAACCAATGGGTAGAAGCAGTACCATTGCATGAACAACGGCATATGGAGCAGATTAAAGAAATCATGGGGAATAATACTTCTATGCTCCTCAAGGAATAAGTGTGGTAACACCAAGTTAAGATGAATGCATGCGTGCTGAGGCCTGCCTCAGCACTTTTTGTTTTTACTTTAGAGGATTCCCTGAATCTGCGCCCAACCATTAACAGCATGCTTATTAAAAATGTGAGAAATCAAAGATTGATAATGTTATAATAAAGAATAACTTATTTTTGAATTTTCAAATATTCGGTGAGGTAATTGCTATGACTAAATCTCAGCAATCTAATAAAAAATCAATATGTATTTGGTCAAAGATACTTCTAGGCATTGTCCTTCTGTTATTTGCTTATGTAGGGGGGATGTACTTAGCATTTACAATGGAGTGAAGGGAACGATTAATGAACAAATCTATCAACCTGTGCCTTCCATTGATCAAATTGAATCAGAGGAGAAATTGATTAAGAAGGAACTAATCCATGTTCTACTTCTAGGTATAAATAAACAATACGGTGGTACAGGGAGAGCGGAATCACTCCTTGTTTTAACACTTAATCCAAAGACGGAATCCATGAATTTAATCACTATTCCGCGGGATACGCGTGCTGTAATGGTTGGTAAAGATATGGAGGATAAAATTAATAATGCATACGCTTATGGTGGCCCAGCTATGGCGATTGAGTCCGTTGAAAATCTATTAGATCTGGAACTAGATTATTATGTTCAACTTAACCTTTCTGGAGTAAAAGGCTTAATCGATGGACTTGGTGGAATTACGATTGACAATGAGCTGGAGATAGAAGTAGAAGAGGCAGACTTAAAGTTAACACCCGGTGAACTTCATTTAAGTGGTTCACAAGCGTACAGGTATGTTGAGATGCTCTATAGTTATCAGGGGGATGAAATAGACTCGACCGGGTTGCAGGATCAAATACTCGAGGCAATTATTCTCAAAGGAACTTCTACAATTACTATTAATAAATTAGAAACATTTGCCAAATTTTTAGTTGACAATATAACAACCAACTTGGATTTTAATAGCATGGAGTATTTGTTGCAAAACTATACTGATGTACAGAAACATATCACGGAGTATACGCTAAATGGCAATGAAATGGAGATTGATGATGTTAACTATTTAATTCTTCCAGATGAGGAAATTGAGAAGGTGCATCAAATGATGGAGGAATCCGATACAGAGATTTAGAAAACGGGATATGGAAGCAGTGAAAGCTTTAAGTGCACATAACGAATCTACTTGAAATTCATTTGGAGAATTGATACTTTTTCTCGATGTAGTTTATTTGCGGAATGATGATGCTAGTGTAATTAGAAAATATATTTTAAAAAAGACTACTTTAATTAATAATTCCATACTAAATTGCTAAAACTAGAAAGAACTTTAAATAACATCAAATAGCAAAGGAATGATTAGTTTGGCAAAAGTAGGTATTGTCGTAGGTAGTATTAGAAACAACTCTTTTTCTCAACAAATTGCGGATAATGTGGCACCATTATTCCCTGATGGATTTGAGACGGAATTTATAGAAATCGCTAATTTGCCGTTATATAATCAGGATTATGATGAAAACTCTCCTGCGGAATATACGACTTTTCGCGATAAAGTAAAAAGTGTAGATGCGGTTCTTTTTGTTACCCCGGAACATAACCGCAGTGTTCCTGCTGCATTAAAAAATGCACTGGATGTAGCATCACGTCCATGGGGACAGAATGTATGGGACGGTAAACCAGCAGCGGTTATTAGCCAATCAATTAGTGGATTAAGTGGATTTGGAGCAAACCACCATCTCCGTCAAACTCTTGCATTTTTGAACATGCCAATCGTTCAACAACCGGAAGTATATCTTGCTAATTCACAAGACCTGGTGGACGGTAGTGGGAAAATTACCAATGAAGGAACAATTGAATTCCTGCAAGGCTTTGTTAATACGTTTGTTGATTTAATTAAGAAATTCAACTAGAAAGAACCAAGGGGACAGGTTCCTTGGCTGGTAGTTAGGAAAGTATAAAAACTTTCCGCCGACATAAGAAAAACTAATATATTCGCTTGGGACTGAGCGAATGCGAGTTTTTCTAAAAACAAATCTGTCCCCTATAATTAATCCACTAATCCCACATCTTTCAAATATTCCAATGCTACGTCTTTAACATTTTTTCCCTCCACAGCAACTTGATAGTTCATCTCACGCATTTGGTCATCGGAAATTTTACCAGCTAGTTGGTTTAGAATTTCCTCTAATTCAGGATATGTTTCTAATGTTTCCTTCCTGAGTAGAGGTGCTCCCTGGTATGGTGGAAAAAGTTCTTGGTCATCTTTTAGAACGGTTAAATTATATCTTCGTAGTTCACTATCTGTAGAATAGGCGTCTAATAAATTAATATCACCTTGTTCAACCGCGGAATAACGTAGCTTCGGTTCCATAGTTACCATATGAGGGAATTCCAATTGGTAGATTTCTTGAATACCAATGTACCCATCCTCACGATCGGAAAATTCTAACGTGAATCCGGCTTTAACATCCTCTTCGATTCCTTGTAAATCCGAAATTGCTTCTAGATTATATCCCTCCGCAAAATCTTCTGATACGGCTAGTGCATACGTATTGTTAAACTGCATCGGTTCTAATAGAACTAAATCGAAATCATTTAATAATCCATCCCGCGCTTGTTCATAAACTGCTTGTCTATCCGTACTTACAGCAGTTTCATTTAAAAATTGCGTTACGGCAGTTCCTGTGAATTCTGGATAGATATCAATACTACCCTCCCGTAAAGCATTAAACACGAAGGAGGTTTTTCCAAGGCTAGGTTCTAGTTCGACATGTAGGTTCGTCTCATCCTCAATTAAAATCTTGTACATTGTTATTAAAATTTCTGGTTCAGAACCTAACTTTCCACCAATGACGACCGTTTCTTCTTCGCCCTTGAACAAATTAGGTACTATGGTAATACCGACTGCTAGTATAATGACGATTCCAATCATCGTTAGTGATGTTTTATACGAAAGTCTTTGTAGCCCACGTAACAGGACATCAAATAAGATAGCTAATAATGCGGCAGGGATTGCACCTAAAATGATTAATGTCATATTATTTCGATCAATTCCAAGTAATATAATATCCCCTAATCCTCCTGCTCCAATCAAAGCAGCAAGTGTTGCAGTACCAACAATCAGCACCATGGCAGTACGAATTCCGGCCATCATAACAGGCATTGCTAATGGAAGTTCTACCTTTAATAATCGTTTTGGCGTATTCATTCCCATAGCCATAGCTGCTTCGATTAGGGAAGGGTCAACTTCTTTAATCCCAGTATAGGTATTACGAAGAATTGGAAGTAAGGCATAAATGACAAGTGCAATGATTGCGGGTACCTTTCCAATGCCGAATAACGGTATCATCAGACCTAATAAAGCTAAGGAAGGAATGGTCTGCATCACTGCGGAGATACCAATAATACTTTCCGCAATTCGTTCCTTTTTCGTCAAATAAATGCCCAGTGGTACAGAGATAATAACAGCAAAAAATAAAGCAATAAAGGAAATCTGGATATGTTCAAGGAGTGCTTGTGTCAATTCCTCTTGTCTGTCCTGGAATACATTTATGAAATTAGACATTCTCATGCCCTCCTTGCTTTACTGTCTTTGCAAGATGCTGAATGAGTATTTGTCTGTTTAGGGAGCCTATCACGGTCCCGTTCTTTTTAATCAAAACTTTATCTTGTTTGGCTAATTGCGCTATAACTTCTTCAAGTGATGCAGAATGAGGAATAGCCTTATCTAAGTTGGGGTTATCATCGGTGAAAGATGTCATCAAATTTTCTAGATGAAAATCAGTACCGATTTTTACTTGTGTCCCAACGAATTCTCTTACAAAATCATTTTCTGGTTGATTAATAATTTCATCAGGTGTTCCTAGCTGAATAATCTGGCCATCATTCATGAGGCAAATCCGATCCGCGAGTTTCATCGCTTCGTTCATATCATGAGTTACAAACACAATAGTTTTCTTAATAGTCTTTTGTAAATGAAGCAAATCTTCCTGCAACTTTTCACGACTAATCGGGTCTAATGCACTAAAGGGCTCATCCATAAGAACAATATCTGGATCTGCTGCTAGCGCACGAACAACGCCAACCCGCTGCTGTTCACCACCAGAAAGTTCACTCGGCTTACGATTTCGGTATGTATTAGGATCTAGACCAACCATCTCTAGTAGCTCACTAACACGACGATGAATATTTTCTTTGGGCCACTTTTTCAACTCGGGTACAATTGCAATATTCTCTTCAATGGTCATATGTGGGAAGAGAGCGATTTGCTGAAGGACATACCCCATGTTCCAGCGTAGTTCATGAATGTTATAATCACTTATTCTTTTCCCGTCTATTGTGATTGTTCCATCAGTTAAGGGGATGAGTCGATTTATCATTTTAAGGGTTGTTGTCTTGCCACTACCACTAGGACCAATCAGAACAAAGAATTCACCTTTATTTATGGTAAAGCTTATCGAATCTACTGCGGTTGTCCCGTCTGTGTATTTCTTCGTTATATTATGAAACGAAATCATGAAACACGCTCCTCTTATGTCATGGATTAGTTGTATTATTTCATATTTAGGTATTTTTTAAAAAGTATATGGGCTTCACAGGTTAGTAGGAACCACAGGGATATACTGGAAATGATAAAGAGAGGTATAATGAATGAAAAGAAGAAAATATGCGATGGGTGGAAAATGCATGCCGAATTTGATAAGAGAAAGGAAAAAATATAACAGATTTCTTTGGAGTTTAGGCGCTTTATCCCTGTGTACTCTAATGAAAGCCTATTATGATACAAATATATTCAAAGTAAATAAAGTTCAGTTCCAAACAAAGAAAACTTCACCTGGTTCAAGGTTTTCTATACTACAATTAACGGACGTACATAATAAAATATTTCATGATAAAAACAAAAAGTTGATTCAAATGGTCAACGATGTGAATGCGGACATTGTTGTTTTAACTGGTGATTTGATAAGTAGAAGCACAGTTGATTTTTCAAATGTTTATTCATTGATCGAAAGGATATTGAAAATTAACCAGAATGTGTTCTATGTAACTGGTAATCATGAGTTGGGAAATGATCATGTAGAACTATTTTTGACGGGACTTGAAAATAGAGGTGTTACAATTCTCAGTAATCTAAATACCCAAATCACAATAGGCGATACGGTTGTCAATCTGGTAGGTATAGATAATGCATCGACTGACCATGAAGATCTTGGACTAGCATTTGAAGGTGTAGATGAAGAAAATTACACCATATTATTATCGCACTCACCTAATGTTGTGACCAAATATGATGCAATTCCAGCTGACTTGATATTAAGTGGACATACCCATGGCGGGCAGGTGAGGCTACCATTAATAGGGGCAGTAGTTGGGCCTGATAATAGCTTTTTTCCAAAATTGGATAAAGGAATATTTGAAACCGAGTCTGGAAACTATTTGTATATAGATAGTGGCCTTGGGACCACTGGTTATCCAGTTCGGTTTTTAAATCAAAGTCAGATTAGTTTAATTGAGGTGAAAGGGGAATAAGGCCAAGGAACCTGTGAACTGTCCCCATGGCCTTATCACTCATATAAGCCTCTACTTTCAAGATAGAAATCAACTGTGATTTTACTTAGACTTTCATCGGAAAGTTGAATTTCTTTCAACTTTTCTGGTTTCATTCCGTTTCGAAATAGTATATTTTTTAAATTATATATATCAATTTCTTTTTCCAAGCCTTTTTGGTACGTTTTTATAATTTCTTCCTTAATTTGTTTTTTTACAAGATTTTCTATTTGATCCTGATTTAGCGTATCATCCTGTAAATCAGCTAGCTTCCCTTTTGCTTTTATATGTATTTGGAATGTTGCATTCTCATCTTTTCCTACTGCTTTAATCTCTGATGTAGGGTCAGTGATCTCGACTGCTCCTATTATCTTTTCATCATCGATAATTTTTACTGGTGTAATTTTTGTTTTTGTTTGGATCCATCTGAGCCCTGTCAGTTCCTCATAGGACATCCAGTCTTGATACTTCCCTTCACTAATTTGGAAGCTTCCATTAATTCGTAACGTCTCCTTAGGCTTTTCATCAGATCCAAGTCTCTGCCAGGAACTAGTGTCTATTGAAATCGATGGCAAGACAGCTGTCCCCCCCGGAGATTTGTAGATAGAAATTAAATTATGCATACGTAAAGGTTTAATATAAGAATAGACCTTATAAGTATCCTCTGGCTTATATAATATGGTGTACACCGGAGGTAAATGAAAAAAGCCGTTCACAGAAAATAATTCTTCAACGGGTTTCTTTGTCCCATAGATCCAAGGCGTATATCGAAATTCCCCATTTCGCTTAATTGCCTGTTGGATTTTCTCAATTCCCTTTTCTAAGACTGTTTCAGAGAATACAATGGTTCCTACATGACCCCAATTAAATGGTAGTTGCGATGTTTTGTATAAATTATTTACTGCTTCATTAAGAGTTGCTCCAGAGCTATTTCCAACGAATAATGGAGCATCCTCAGATACCTTCTGCGTCTCCTGTTTAGCCACATTGGTAAAATCCAGCATTTGTACATAAAGCACATAGTTGTCATCTATATAATCAACACCAATTGCTGTTGCATAATTAACCTCACCTATTTCCTTTTCGTCCCAACAGCCAGAAAGCATTGTTAATAGAATAATACCTAACCATATTACTATGTAATCTCTCAACTCATTTCTCCCCCTGCCTGTCCTCATCCTGTGTTTTTAATATTTTTGCACGTTTATTTTGTTTTACTACAGGGAGTTTTAATAATGATTTAGAGAAATCTCCTTTAGTATACGGCGACACAGGACTTAAATATGGAATATTAAATGATTCGAGTTTAGCAAGGTACCCTATTGTCAGAAATAAACTAAGAAAGAAACCATACATGCCCAATACACTGGCACAAAGAATAGAAAATACTCTTAGAATAGTTACTGTTCCAAATAAAGATTGGTTACCTAATGTAAAAGTTGCAACAGCCGTAATCGCTGAGATTACCAACATGGTAGGGGAAGTTAAACCAGCTCGAATTGCAGCGTCACCGACTACTAATCCACCCACTACTGCAACAGTTTGACCAACAGCTTTTGGCAACCTTACACCTGCTTCACGAAAAAGCTCAAAAAGCGTGATCATTAATAATAATTCAAAAGGAATGTTAAATGGAATACCTAACCGGGAAGCACCAATTGTAGCAAGTAAGGAAAAAGGTATCTGGTCTACATTGTATGCTGACAATGCAACCCAAAAAGCGGGGAGAAAAATAGCCATCACTAATCCAATAATCCGAAGAAACATCCCAAATGAAGCATAAAAAAATGGCATATGCTCATCCTCAGATGTATTCAGGATTAAGCTAAAGTTAACTGGTCCTATGACGACATTAGGTACATTATCAATAAAAATAGCAAACCTTCCTCTTGCCAAACAACCCACAACTCCATCCGGGCGGGAAACACTTTCTAGTAATGGAAATAATGAATATCGAGTATCCGAAAGTAGTTCAATAATTTGATTATCACTAGTTAATACATCAATATCAATGTCCTTTATTCGTTTAGTAACTTCATTGATAATTTCTTTATTTTGAATGTCAGTCATATAGACAAGACTAACTTTCGTATTACTTCTTTTTCCAACTGTGAATGATTTCGTAACCATGGTTTGTGTTTTTAATCTTTTACGAACTAATGCAATATTGGAGGTGATATCCTCGATAAAAGCATCCCTTGGTCCTTTTACAGAAACCTCCGTTGTTGATTCTTCAGGAGATCTTTTAGGAGGAGCAGCTGTATTGAAATAATATATGATTTCGTTTATTAGAATGGCTGTAAATCCATCAAATACTTTCTCTAGAATAGCTGTATTAACTGACGGGTCATCCTTAACAAATTTGGTTGCTTCCGAACAATTCAAATCCTTAAGTCCCTTAACGCCGTTCGTTGTATAGGTTCTTTGTATCTCTGGAAGAATACTATTCAGTAATAAATCATTGTTTACTAACCCTTCGCAATACACCAGAATTAATTCTTCCTGTTTCCTTTCGTTTACTACCTGATTTCTTATAACCTTTACATCAGAAGAATGGTGGAAAAGATCATTAAAATACGTTATAGTGGATTCTGTTTTGTTAATTTTCATCTGCTGACACCTTATTTCTGGATTTCTTTGATAAAAGCAACATGAATACAACAAATAAAATTGCAAAAATACTCGTTCCCACATAAAAATATTTTCTTAAAAAGATAAAAAACTGCTCATCAGATATTGGAGCCAGAATGAGTACTAAATACAAAATACAAACCATTATCTGCATTATGATGGGTTTCTTAAGTTTGAATGTTTCTTTAATTAAGTACAGAATCAGTGCTAAACGAATAAAAGAACCTGAGAGCCATTGATAGATAGATAAAAAGTCCAAATGGTTAAAGTATTGACCGATACTTAATATTCTCCATTGAAGAAATGCAGGATATTTAATATTCCCGGCCTCTTCTGGCCCGAAAATTGCCATACTGCCTAGTAGTGGCCCAATAGTTAATATGAATAAAAAGGAAGTAAGTAATAATAAATGACGGAATGTGACTTTTTTAATGATATGGTGCTGAAGCATTATCAATATAAATACCTCTGCAGTTGAACCAAAAATAAAGAGTGAACCTTTCAAAATATCTATCCAGTCATTTTCAACAAGTACTGGTAGGATAAGAGAATAGTTTTTATCTGGGATAGTACCAACCGCTACAAATAATCCAAAAGCAACTACAAAGGGAAAGATTATGCCGGCACATATGGCAATAACATTTATCCTCCCAGAAATATATAAAGATGTTCCAAGAATGGAGAATGCAACTACCAGCATTGGTGTATTCAACAAGTATGTATCATGTGTCCAGGAAACAGTTTCCTTTACAGTAATAAAACCGGTTAACGTTAAAAATACAAATAGTAACAACGCAATTATGTTCCGAACTGTATTATTATAAGTAGTTTCTAGCCATGCAAAAACAGAGGTGTTTTTCAGTTGCTTTGTAACAGAAAGCAATAATAGCAGAAAAGGAATGCTTATCAAATAACCAATTATTACACTTATCCAAGAATCACGGCCTGCAGCATCAATAATTAAAGGAACAATTAGAACATGATTGCTTAAACCAGTACTTAAAAGAAAAATAAAAAATAACTGCGGAACATTAATTTGATTCACCGTTGTACACTCCAGTGTAAAATGTCATTTATGTATATTGTGCGGATTAAACATTATTAGTATACATGGAAAGGAATGTGGTCTTATCCTGCCCATTGTCCCAGAAAAAGAGGCATTGTCATTCGTCGATGCTTGACACTACTATTCTCCTTATCACCCTGGAATGGGAAGAATGAGCAAGACACAAAATCAAGAGGATTATTTCTATTTAGCTCTATTGGCAATTTAGATATAACAGACTATCCATAATGTATGTTACAACTGGTTTGAACGATTCGTAGGTCGCTTTTGAAGAGATAAAAGATTGCGAGACATTTGCTAGTGATTTTCTTATTGAGGTAAAATAACAACCCAAGTCCCTTTTTTCGATTGAAAATGCCAAATTGTCCCCTGTATAAAGCCATGGTGAAATTCTCACTCTTCCTTTATATCCTCCTAGTTCTTTAACATTATATGGAAAAAGGCTTTAATACCTTAGTGCGATATAATGTTATAGTTACCAATATTTCCCTCCTTCTTTAGAACTGTTTTGTGTCGGAATTATAACAACTTTCTGATAATAATGATATACTCTTTCCTGAAAGGACAAATAAAAATAAGGAGGGAGTAACATGAAGAATGTTAAAAGGTTGGCGTGGTACTTTCTAGTCGTTGTGGGTATTGTTGGACTTGCCTTTACTTCTTTTTCGATTGATTCATCCTCGGCAAAATCAATCGAGGTTGAAAAGGAAGCACAGGAAACAATGCTTGTGGAAGTAATTATACCTGATCAAGATGCATTAGATAGTCTTGTGAAAAGTGGGTATGATTTAACGGGCTATGTGAGTGACCGAAATGGAGTACTAGAAGTGCATGCAGTTGTCACCACAGATGAGATGGACAAGCTTGAACAACAAGGCTACGAGATAACAACGATTCAAACGGCAAAAGATGTAGAGAAAATCCTAAAACAACGTGAGCAAACGATGCAACAAGAACAGAAATTATTTAGTGCAGGAGATAATATTAAAGTTTTTCGTGCAGACTACTTCACTAATCAGTCAGGGACATTTTTATACATGGAGGCTAAATCCAGTGCAGGTGCTAATGTAGGCATGAATGCACAATGGACAGATGCTAATGGTGAAGAACAGAATGCCGTCATGACAAGGAAAATTGACGCTGGGGTGTATTTATACCATTATGTATTAACAAAAGTTGATTCAGTACCAGAAAATGTTGTCATTACAACGAATCAAGGTGGAATGACAGAAACTACATTAACGGAATGGATTGAAGATGGTACTCCTGTTGGTGACGACTACTTTAGCAATTTTGTTACTCATTATATGACACCGACAGAAATTACCGAACGAATTGAACAACTGGCAGAGGAATTTCCTGAGTTGGCAGAAATCGTTGAACTTCCGTATAAAACAAATGGGTATAGAAGACATGCTCAAGCAACCTTTGGTTCAATAGTTGATGCGGCATTAGTATTAACTTCTAAAGCTTGGGGACATGAAGGTGGAAACGATATTACTGTTGATATCCAAGCACCAGATCAAGGAAATCATGAATTAGAGGTATTGGTTGAAGATAATCATATTACCATTGTCCTTGGCACAGATGGTTCTTCACAGCCAACTAGTACAGCAAATGAGGTTATTGATGCAATTAATGCTGCTGCAGACGATTTAGTAATTGCAACAAACTATCGTAATTCAGGTGGGAATGGCGTTGTACAAGCTGAATCTAACATAACTTTAACAGATGGATTAAATGCATCTGCAGAAATTTCAAGAGAGCCATATCAGGTGAAGGCAATCCGTATCGGGAAAGAACGTGATGGGTCTAAACCCGGTATTCTAGGGTATTCACAGGAACATGCACGGGAATGGGTTACACCACTAGTATCTGTTGAAGCGGCAGAACGTTTACTACGAAATTATTATACAGATGAGTCTACAAAAGAATTGGTAGACAATCTAGATATTTTCATCGTCCCAACAGTAAATCCAGACGGTGGACATTATTCCTTCTACGATTATAATTCTCAACGGAAAAATTTAGTGAATTACTGTGGACCGGAAGCATCTGATCCTGGATATCGAAATTCATGGGGCGTTGATCTAAACAGAAACCATGCAGTGGGATCTGTTTATGATGGATGGATTGGTGGATCAACTAATTGTTTATCCGGTACTTATGCTGGGCCAGAGCCTGAATCAGAACCAGAAGCTTTAAATTTACTTTGGTTAGCAGAAGAGAATCAAAATATAAAATATGCGATGAATGTTCATGCCTATGGTGGATATTTTATGTGGTCCCCTGGTGCATATGATGAAAATCGTAACCCATTGCCACGTCCAACAGCAGGTGAAGAGGCCTATTATTGGCAAGCATCGGAGCATATTTTACAGGAAATAAAAAATTATCGTGGAACTGTTATTTTACCTGGTAGAACAGGACCTATTCCGGATGTATTGTATTCTGCAGGTGGTAACTCTGCTGATGCATTATGGTATAACCATGATATTTACGCATGGAATTTCGAGGTTGGTGCTGATTTATGGGATGAAGATAGGAATCGTTGGGTTGGTGTCGGATTCCAACCAGACTTTGAAGAAGGTCATGCGGAAGCAATGGAGTTTGCGAATGGTTTAATTGGTCTTTTTGAGGTAGCACTTGAGAATGCGAATGATGATGTAAATCCAGAAACGACACTTGAACCAGGAGAAGGAACATACAATGATCCTGTTGAAGTCAAATTTGAAATGAGTGAACCAGCAACAGTTTACTATACACTTGATGGCTCACGACCAACACTGGAGTCTGATACAATTCTAGTAGCTGGAACGAGAGATGGCGCTGAAACGTTAACAATTGACGAAACAACTACTATTAAATGGTTCTCGGTAGATATGGCGGGTAATTATGAGAATGGTTACAATCCAGAAGGTGATGGAACCAATTACAATGAGGCAAGAGTTGTCATCGATTATTTACCTGTGGGTGTAAATGCACTTGGAATAAAAGCACTTGTCGAGCGTTTTGAAAATGAAGGGGAATTTAATGGTGAAGTAGCACCACGTAATTTGAAATCTCATCTAACTACGATTCACCTTTATGAAAGACTAAGAGATTCGGAAAAAGTAATTAAGCAGCTGAGTAGCTTTAGGTCATTGCTAGACCAACAATTAGAAAATGAATTAATTTCTGGCAAAGCATATCGAATCTTGGAATCTTATACACAAGAAATGATAGATTTATGGTCAGTAGATTTTGAATCAGAGCGCGCAATGGAGCATATCCACTACTTGAGTGTGGACATTGGGCCACGTGTAGCTGGAAGTGACGCAGAGAAGCAAGCTGCTGACTATATTAAAAATGAGTTTGAAAGATTAGGTTATGAGGTGTCTAAACAGGAATTTGATATTCGTGGTGGAAAGACATCTGAGAATGTGATTGCAGTTAAGAAACCTCGAGGAATTGAAAACCCAGAAATTATCTATGTCACTGCACATTATGATAGTGTTCCAGGGTCACCGGGGGCTAATGACGATGCCTCAGGTACGGCAGCAATGCTAGAGTTAGCTAGAAATATGAATAACATTATTACGGATAAAGAGATTCGATTTATTGCTTTTGGTGCGGAAGAGATTGGCTTAGTTGGTTCCAGGTATTATGTAGATCAACTATCCGACACAGAAATTGAAAACAGTGTTATTAATTTTCAACTGGAAATGTTAGGGTCCATATGGGAACCTGCTAACAAACTTATGGTTAATACAGTAGATGGAAATCCAAACCTGGTATGGAACCATATAGAAGGTGCAGCGGAAAGTCTAAACATTGACAGTGACTTAGTTGTTCTAATTAGAAGAGGGTCATCAGATCATGTTCCATTTCATAATGTAGGGATTGATGCTGCTGCATTAAATATGGGACCTGGAAACAATACATTAGAACCATGGTATCATTCACCAGAGGATACGTTTGATAAAATTAGTCCAGAAAGAATTCAATTTTCCGGTGATTTACTTAACTCTGCTATTCAAGACTTCCTAGGTCATGAGGAAGAGAGAAGTCGGCTGAGAGAAGCATCTTAGTCCATAAAAGCGCCAGGGGGACAGGTTCCTTGGCCTGAATATGGTAGAAATAGGGCCGGTGAACCTGTCCCCATGGCTGTTTGTCCCTATGGCATCATTTTCCCATTGACAAACAGTGCTTTCTCCGTTATTCTTTATTCTAATATAAAGCCGGTTAAATTCGTTGACGAGAACGAGTAGGCATGGTTCTGAACTACAGAGAGTTGGTGTTTGGTGAAAGCCAATGTTTTAGTCCATGTTCCGAAAATCCTCTCCGAGAAGGAAAGCTGAAATTTACTTATTTAAGCTTTCACGGGTATCCGCCGTTAAAAGGGTCGCGTATGATGGTACGTTGAATGTGTGCTGGATTATTGTCAAAGAATGACAACTTCCAGAATCAGGGTGGTAACACGGGTAAAACTCGTCCCTATTATGGGACGGGTTTTTTGTGTTTTTTGGAAACAATCAAGATAACCCGAAATCCTCGAGCAACCAATCCAATCAATTTAATTTGCGGCGACAAAGGTCTATACCAACCGGACTTCTAACAAAAAAGGAGTGTATGGTAATGAAAAGAGTAGACAGCAAAGAATCCCCATTACAACGTGAAAACAGACTAAAAACTATTTGGAAAGAGGAAAACACTTTTCAAAAGTCAATTGACAATCGTGAAGGAAACCAATCATTTGTTTTCTATGAAGGACCACCGACTGCAAATGGCTTACCCCATGCTGGGCATGTCTTAGGAAGGGTTATTAAAGATTTCATAGGGCGCTATAAAACGATGCAAGGATATCAAGTAATTCGGAAAGCAGGATGGGATACACATGGACTTCCGGTAGAGCTTGGTGTGGAGAAGAAGATTGGAATTTCAGGGAAAAAGGATATTGAGGCATACGGTGTAGAAAAGTTTATAGAAGAATGTAAGAAAAGCGTGTTTGACTATGAAAGGGAATGGCGTCATTTTACAGAGGCAATTGGATATTGGGTGGATATGGATAATCCGTATATTACGCTGGAAAATAACTACATCGAAAGTGTTTGGTATATCTTATCGACAATACACGAAAAAGGTTTACTAACAAAAGGTCACCGAGTAACGCCATATTGCCCAAGTTGTCAAACGTCCTTAAGTTCACATGAGGTAGCTCAAGGCTATAAGGATGTAAAAGATTTATCAGTGACGGCAAAGTTTAAGTTGAGAAATACGGACAATGAATATTTTCTAGGATGGACAACGACACCTTGGACACTTCCAGGAAATGTTGCCCTAGCAGTTAATAGGGATCTTGATTATGTAAAGGTCCGTCAAGACGATGCGATATACTTCGTTGCTGAAAATCTAGTAGAGAAAGTATTTGAAGGAACTTATGAGGTGCTTAGAAAGCATAAGGGTAGTGAATTCATTGGTCAATCTTATGAACCTCCTTTTAATTTCGTAACTTTAAACAAAGGACATGAGGTCATTGCTGCTGATTTTGTAACCGATACAAGTGGAACAGGTATTGTTCATCTTGCACCTTCCTATGGAGAAGATGACTATAAAGCAGTTTTAGAAAATGGTCTTGATTTTGTAAATGTTATTGATCAAGCCGGTTGCTATACTGCGGAGATAATACCTCTTGCTGGTGAGTTTGCAAAGGATAGTGATGTGAAGATCCTTAAAATGCTGGCGGAAAAGGAATTGTTATTTTCAAAGGAAAAATATGAACATAGCTACCCACACTGCTGGCGATGTGATTCAGCACTTATCTATTATGCGATGGAAGGATGGTTTATTAAGACAACCGAAATGAAGGATACGATCATCCAAAATAATGAAACAGTCCAATGGCATCCGGAACATATGAAGCATGGTAGATTCGGTAACTTCTTGGAAAATATGGTAGATTGGAATATCGGTCGTAATCGCTATTGGGGGACACCGTTAAACGTTTGGATTTGTGAAAGCTGTGACCATCAGTTCACACCAAAAAGTATTCAGGACTTAATAAATCAGGCCAAGGGGTCGGTCCCTCATAATTTGGAGTTGCATAAGCCATATGTGGATGAGGTAACATTAGTTTGCCCGAGTTGTCAGGGAGACATGAAGCGGACAAAAGAAGTTATTGATGTTTGGTTTGACAGTGGTTCTATGCCCTTTGCGCAATATCATTACCCATTTGAAAACAAAGAACTTTTTGAAAAACAGTTTCCTGCCGATGTTGTTGTTGAAGGTGTGGATCAAACGCGTGGATGGTTTTATAGCCTACTAACTGTTTCTTCTTTATTTACAGGAAAGTCTTCGTATAAACGTGTACTATCGCTAGGACATATTTTAGATGAAGATGGGCAGAAAATGTCTAAGAGTAAAGGCAATGTGATTGATCCAATGGTGTTGGTGGAAAAATATGGTGCCGATGCTTTACGGTGGTCATTACTTGTGGACAGTGCCCCGTGGAATAATAAACGATTCTCAGCAAGCATTGTTGGTCAAGCGAAGTCCAAGTTGGTGGATACACTGGCCAATATCCATTCTTTCTTTACGATGTATGCGGAAATTGACCAGTTCCATCCTAAAAAGCATCAATCGGGTAAGAAATCACAATTAGATAATTGGATCTTATCACGAGTTCATACGGTTACGAAAAATGTTACCCAAACTTTAGAGGATTATCAGTTTAATCCTGCTGCTAGGGAACTTGCTATATTGGTAGATGAGGTTAGTAATTGGTATATCCGCCGCACGCGGAGTCGCTTTTGGAGTGAGGGGATGAATGAGGATAAGCTTGCCGCCTATCATACATTGTATGATGTACTGGTAACACTTAGTAGATTACTAGCACCATTTACACCATTCATTGCTGATGATATCCATCGTAATTTAACAGGGGAAAGTGTTCATTTAGTAGATTTTCCTGTAGCGGATGAAGGACTAATCAATAACACATTGGAAAAGGAAATGAATGGGGTGCTGCAAGTTGTGGAGCTTGCTCGCAGTACTCGAAATGCAGCTAATATCAAAACAAAGCAGCCGCTTTCGGAGTTAATGATTGTTGGGAGAAAAGAAAGCACAGAATTTGTAATAGAATATAGTGATATTGTTATGGAAGAAATCAATGTGAAGCGGCTTCGTGTTGAGGAACATGCAGGGGAGTCATTGGCTTATGAACTAAGATTAAACTTCCCAACAGCAGGACCAAAGCTTGGGAAAAATATCGGAGAAGTACAACGTGCATTACAAGCACTTTCGAATGAGGAACGAAAAAGTGTTGTAGAAAATGGTTATTTTGCTTGTGAGACTGATACTGGTGAAAGTCTAAGAGTAGAGAAAGAAGATCTGTTGATAAGCACTAATCCGAGGGTAGGAATAGAACTAGCAGAAAATGAAACCTATTCCATATTTCTGAATACCGCAGTGGATGAGGATTTACACAAAGAAGGCCTTGCCAGAGAGCTGATCCGTGCTGTACAGATTTATCGTAAGGAATTAAATCTACCTGTTGAAAAACGTGTAATAGTAACATTTGATGTTAGTGATTTTACGAAGACAGTGATCGAGGAGCATCAAGAACTCTTAGAAAGAAATCTTTTGGTAAGTGGGATGAATTTTGGCAGCAAACCAAATATGAAGTATGTAGACGTTTATGATAATAGCGTTGGGATAGTTATTGAATAATAAGACCATGGGGACAGGTTCCTTGGCTTCGAGCCGAGGAACCTGTCCCCATGGCTTGATTTTAGAAATAAGTAAAAGCCAGAAATCAAAATGATTTCTGGCTTTTTATCACGTTCTAAAGTAGCTATGCCTCTATCTATATGATACAAAATTTTTAATTATAAGTCTATTATTATTTTTCTTAATGTAGGAAAATAATGGTGTGCACAGGAAAGGTAACGTTACCCATTATGGTATGAAAAGAGGGAATTAATTGAAACGAACAGTCTCAACGGATGAAGCGATTAAGCGTTGGAATTTACATGCTGAATCATTTACAGCAACTTATACAAAATACGGGGACAGAAGTAGAATCATTAACTTGAATCCAACCATTTTTTCGTTAATGGATGAAGTGGATGGAAAACAAGTATTAGATGCAGGCTGTGGAGAAGGCTACTTAAGTAGGGTTCTTGCGGAGAAAGGGGCCGAGGTTGCGGCGGTTGATTACTCAGAGAAAATGCTAGAAATTGCCGATAAACGAACACCAAGTGATTTGGGAATTGACTATCATCATGGAAATTGCGAGAATTTAAGTTTTCTGGATGGGGAGCAGTTTGATTGGATAATTTCTAATATGGTAATCCAAGATTTAGAGGATTATGATGCTGCATTTCGGGAGATGTACCGTCTTTTGAAACCGGGTGGAAGTTTTGTGTTTTCAATTCTACACCCTTGTTTTATAACGCCTAATAGTGGTTGGGTACGAAATGAACGTGGAGAAAAAGAGTATTGGAAGGTTGACCGTTATTTTTACGAAGGAGTGTATGATCAACGATTTTCGTTTGCCGCAGATAAGCCAATTGTCTGGTATCATCGCAGCTTAACAAGTTACTTTAAGGTCATAAAACAGGCGGGGTTTGTGATAGAAGATATGGTGGAACCTAAGCCATCAAAGGAAATGTTAAAACAATACCCAGAGCTTAAGGAAGACTTAAATTGTGCTGATTTTATAGTTTTTAAATTGAGAAAATAAAAATGATCCATGGGGACAGGTTCCTTGGCTTCAAGCCAAGGAACCTGTCCCCATGGCCTTTTATTGTTAAAAAAACACAGTTAATATTAAAAAAGTACCCTTTGTTAACGCTTTCATTGGGGATATACCTCGATATAATGAAACATGTATTGAATTGAATTATGAAAAGGGGAGAGTAGGTTGAAGAAAGTTTTTAAGTTATTGACGATGGGGTTCGTTGCTATCATGTTAGTTTTTGTGTTGGCTGCTTGTAATAGTAGCAGTAGTGGTAAAGGCGGAGCAATCAGTGTTGGTATTGTTTTACCAACCAAAGATGAACCTAGATGGGTACAAGATGAAGAGCGTTTCAAGGCAGAATTAGATGATTCAGAGTATACAACTGAAATATTATTTAGCCAAGGTTCTTCTGCTAAGGAAAAAGAAAATGTAGAAACGTTAATTAGCAAAGGAATTGAAGTTCTAATTATTGCACCGCATGATGGTGCCGCAGCGGGTGCCACAGTTGAGGCTGCTAAGAAGGAAGGAATAACGGTTATTGCGTATGACCGTTTAATTACAGATACAGATGCAGTAGATTACTATGTAACTTTTGATAGTGTCGCTGTTGGTGAAGCACAAGGTCAATATCTGATTGATAATGCAAGTGGTTCAGGGGTTCCACTATACTTATATACTGGTGCTGCTTCTGATAATAATGCATTCCTTTTCTTTGAAGGAGCATGGAATGTCCTTCAGCCAAAAATCGCTGATGGAACATTTGTAATTGCTAATTCATCCGAAGCGGAAGCATTAAAAGATAAGCCTGAGCTTACTCGTGACGAAATGAATGCGATTTTAAGTCAGGTGACAACAAACTGGGATCCAAGTGAATCAAAGAATAAAGCGGAAACACATTTAACAGCAGTAAGTGATGATCTAAAAGGTGATGTCGCAATTCTAGCACCAAATGATGGAACTTCCCGTGCGATTGCAGATGTATTCTCAACAGAATCAGCTATTACAAGCTTTGTTATTACAGGTCAGGATGCAGAAAAGGCATCTATCCAATATATTATTGATGGTAAGCAAACCATGACGGTATTTAAAGATGTACGTACGTTAGTGAAAGACGCAATGGGAATGGCAATCGAAGTTCTAGAAGGAAACACACCTGAAACAACTGGTTCCTATAATAATGGCGCAGTGGATGTGAAAGCAAAACAAACAGACGTTATTGTTGTAAATAAAGAAAATGTAGAATCAGAGCTAATCGAATCTAGTTACTACGAGGCAGATGAATTTACAGGACTGGAATAATAGATGAATTCTGTGAAATAGTAATAGGTTTGCCTATTACTATTTCACCATTCTAACTTGTGTTTAAAAGGGTGGGAGCGATGAGTGAATACATTCTAGAGATGGATCAGATTACGAAGGATTTTTCAGGTGTTAAGGCCCTTAATAATGTGAATTTTAAAGTGAAAAAAGGTGAAATTCATTGTTTAGTTGGGGAGAATGGGGCTGGTAAATCGACCCTCATGAAAGTCTTAAGTGGTGTTTATCCTTATGGAACGTATGAAGGGAATATTATTTTCGAAGGTTCCATTCAACAGTTTTCAAAAATAAACGATAGTGTCGATGCAGGTATCGCGATTATATATCAAGAACTAGCATTATTTCCGGATCTATCGGTATATGAAAATTTATTTATAGGAAATGAAATACAAAGTAGAGGTGTAGTTAATTGGAATGATACCATCCAGGCCTCAAAAAGCATACTTGAAAAAGTGAATTTAAAGGTTAATCCGGAAATATTGGTAAAAGATTTAGGTGTTGGACAACAACAGCTCATTGAAATTGCAAAGGCTCTAAGTAAAGAGGTAAAGCTTCTAATCTTGGATGAGCCAACTGCAGCATTAAATGAAGATGATAGTGAGAATTTATTAAAACTTTTACGTGAATTAAAGAAACAAGGTATTACGAGTATTATGATTTCACACAAGCTAAAAGAAGTGATTGCTATTTCGGACAGTGCAACTGTACTTCGTGATGGAAATACAATTTGTACATTAGCTGCATCAAAAGGTGAAATTAGTGAGAATACCATTATTAAAAATATGGTTGGCCGTGAAATTAGTGACATCTATCCAAAGCGTGATAAGAAAACCTTTGGTGATAAAATATTGGAAGTTTCGAATTGGTCTGCTTATGATTCACAGCTAGGTAAACTAATTCTTAAAGATATTCAATTTCATGTTAATAAAGGTGAAATAATAGGAATTGCTGGGTTAATGGGAGCGGGAAGAACAGAGCTTGCCCAAAGTATTTTTGGAAATCCTAAGTCCTATAAATTACAAGGAGAATTAAAGGTGAATGGAACTCGGAAAAATTTCAAGCATACAAGTGATGCCATTAAAGCGGGGATCGCTTATGTAACCGAGGACCGTAAAGGAGATGGATTGTTTTTAACCCAGGATATTAAAAATAATATATCCATTGGAAATTTAAAGGCAATCGCAGAATTAAGTGGTGTTATTAACGAGAACGAAGAGATTAAGGTTGCGGATGAATATAAGAAAGATTTAACGATTAAAGCATCTTCCATTAATCAGCTAGTCGGTAATTTAAGCGGTGGAAATCAACAAAAAGTTTCACTTGGTAAATGGTTGTTTGTGAAGCCTAATATACTTATTTTGGATGAGCCTACACGCGGTATTGATGTTGGGGCAAAGTTTGAAATTTATTCGATCATGAATAGCCTTATTGACGAAGGGATGAGTATTATCATGATATCTTCTGAACTTGGGGAAGTTTTAGGCATGAGTGATCGTATCTATGTGATGGCTGAAGGTGAAATCAAAGGTGAAATATTGGCTGAAGATGCCAGTCAAGAAAACATTATGCATCTTGCAACGAAATAGGGGGTGGAACCAATGCGTTTTTTTGCTGAATTACAATCCTTACTGAAAAAAAATATTCGAGACTATGGAATGTACATTGCGCTATTTGTTATTATGTTAACATTTACGATTTTAACGGATGGTTTATTTTTATCCTCAAGAAATATTAGTAATTTACTAGATTCTGCCGGATATATCGCTGTGCTTGCAGTCGGAGTTATGATTGTTATTGTTATTCGACATATCGATTTATCCATTGGATTTCTTGCAGGATTCTTAGGAGCTATTGCTGCTATTTTATTAATGAATGCTGGACTTCCAGTATATGCTGTCATCCCAATCATTTTAATCATTGGAACAATTATCGGCCTGACAACTGGTTTCCTTGTTGCTAATTTAGGAATTCCATCGTTTGTCGCAACATTAGCTGGCTGGCTGATATTTAGGGGAGCATTATTACAAGTAACTGGAGACTCAGGTACGCTTATTATCCAGGATGATACGTTTAATGCTATCGGAAATGGCTATATTCCATCTATCACTCAAATTGGTGGATTACATCTACTATCTTTATTAGTAGGGCTACTAGGTATTTTGTTTTTTATCTATAGTTCCATATCCAAGCGTAAGAAAATGCTTCGGTATAATTTTGAAGTGGTGTCGAAACCAATATTTATGATTCAACTAGTATTTGTATCCGCTATCGTAGGCTATATAACTTGGATTTTAGCAGGATATAATGGGTTATCTTGGACACTAGTAATTATTCTACTTGTCGTCATTGTCTACCACTTTATTACAACCAAAACAGTGGTAGGAAGACATATTTATGCTGTGGGAAGTAATCCAGAAGCTGCCCATTTAAGTGGAATCAATGTGAAAAAGATTACACTCCTAGTATTTGGTTCCATGGGATTACTTGCAGCGTTATCTGGGATCTTGTTTACCTCACGTTTACAATCTGCAACACCTACTGCCGGAACGTTATTTGAGCTAGATGCCATTGCTGCAGCCTATGTAGGAGGAGTATCCTCGGCAGGTGGGGTTGGAAGAGTAACTGGTGCTATTATTGGTGCGATTGTTATGGCAACGTTAACCAATGGAATGAACTTACTAGGTGTAGGTATTTCCTATCAATATATGATACGTGGTGGTGTATTAGCACTTGCCGTTATCTTTGATGTGATGACAAGAAAAAGAGGGAGTTAGACTTTAAACCATTGGAAAGGGCATGATGTCCTTTCCTTTACTATTTTATAAACCTCAATCAACTTTCATAAAATAGAATTGTTGAATTAAATATGTAGGTGATATAGTAATAGGTACATATAATGTAATCATTCAGTAGATTCTGAACGACTGTATGAAAGCGAGTAGTTGGGAAAGGAGACACATCTACTTGAAAAAGACGACGCTTTTTATACTAGCCTTTATTTTTATTATTCTATGTTACTTCACTTTTACCTCCGCCGTAAGTGTCTTTGAATCCGATTGGGAATTACCAAAGCCAATAAAGGAACGTGAATCACAATACCGACTAGTACTGATTACACAGGATATTGACACCCCTTTCTGGAATCAAGTTGGAAAAGCTGCACAGGAAGAAGCGGAAAAGTTTGGGGTAAGTCTAGAAGTATGGGGGAATTATGGAAATCATCATGAAGACTTTTTAAAAAACCTTGAGATTGCCATTCAATCAAAGGTAGATGGAATCATTGTACAGGGGTTAGATTCAGAGGAATTTAAGGAATTAACAAGAGTTAAAGCTTCCTTTTATGGGATTCCAATCATAACAATAGCTAATGATGTACCGATAGAAGAGAGCCTTAGAAGAACGTATGTTGGGTCCAATCAATATGAAGCAGGACAGTTAATTGCTAAGCAGCTCATCGCAGATATGGGTGAAAAAGGTGATGTTGTATTAATGTACAATCAAGATGTTGAATATTATCAAGAGCAGCGATTAACTGGTATTGAAGATATATTCTATTTATATCCTGAAATTAAAATGCATCATGCAAAAACATCGTATGCAAGGGAAGATGTCGTTGGTGCAACACAGAATATTTTAAATATGGTACCTGAAACAGACGCGTTTATTGCGGTAAACGCTAATATTGTCGGTGCGATGGTTCGAGAAATTGGTAAGCGTTATCAAACCGAACCTTTTTATATTTATTCATTTGATGATGGTCCTGAATCTATCCCCTTACTAGAGAAAGGACTATTAGATGGTCTTGTTAAACAATCACCTGAACAGATGGGAAAAGAAAGTGTCGCAGCGATGTTAAAATGGCTGAATGGTGAGACAGTACCATTGCACGCAGACGGATATTTAACAGAAATTCATATTGTGAAGGCAGATGGCGAGAAATGAGTAAAATACAGAAAAAGATATGGACTGTATCAGCAATTTTACTTGTTATCATGTCGGCAATTTGGATAGTACTTACTTATTACAATAATAAAACATTAAATCAATATAATGGTATACTTGAGCGCTATTTAAGTATGAATGAAGTGACTACAGCTAGCCAGCGGGTGATTAATGCTTTAAATGATTACATGTTAAATCCTTCCTTAGATAATTTTGAAGAAATAGAAATGAGTAAACGCTTCGTACAACAAGCAAAGAATGACGTACATCAGCTAAGAAATATAGATAACGACTTTACGTTAACGAACTATATTCATTTGGTAGATAGCTTTATTGAATCAACGGACCGTTTCATCTTGTTTTATTCAGAAAATGAGCTGGAGGCATCGACGAAGGAATTTGCCGAGGCGACGAGTATTTCGAACCACATCTCGGATATGACGCTAACATTAATTGAAAAGGAATTGAAAACATATGATAAATTCTATATCGGCATGATTAACCAATCATCGGAATTGAAAGAACTGGGGATATGGATCATTCTCTTAATTGCATTCATTTTATTAATAGCTTCCTATTTATTTTCAAGAAGTATAACGAAGCCAGTACTTGAACTTACTAAAGCAGCTAATGAGCTTTCAAAAGGGAGATTTGACCGTCAAGTGAAGGTGGATACAAATGATGAAATAGCTTTCCTCGCCAAAACATTTGATCATATGAGAAAAAATATTAATAAATTATTTATCGAAACAAAGCATAAGGCAAGGCTTGAGCATGAACTTCAGCAGAATCAAATCCTTTTACAAGAAAGCCAGTTTCGTAGTTTGCAAAATCAAATCAATCCGCATTTTTTATTTAATACTCTTAATACGATATCGAAGAAGGCATATTTAGAAGGGGCGCAGGAGACAAGTGATTTGCTCGTTCATATAGCTGGAATATTACGGTATAACCTGAAACAGATGGATCGTTCCGTCACACTTAAGGAAGAGGTTGATGTGCTTAAGCAGTATGTGGAAATCCAAAAAGCAAGACTAACAGATAGACTAGATTTTGAGATTGGTATTGATGAATCTTGCTTAAAGCAGTTAATTCCACCACTTACACTACAGCCACTTATAGAAAATGCTATTATCCATGCAATAGAACCACGAGAAGATGGAGGGAAAATTTGGGTTCGTATTTACAATGGAATGAATCAGGTGACAATTGAAATAGAAGATGATGGTGTGGGAATGGATCCTAAGAAGATTGAACAAGTCCTTCAAGAACAGTATGAACCAACAGAAGGACATTCTACTGGTATTGGCTTTAGTAATGTCGTAAAACGTTTAAGACTATTTTATGGTGTTGAGGATACGGTCCGAATTGAAAGTGTCCTGGGAAGTTATACAAAAGTTGTCTTAAATCTACCGAAGCTAAGGGGGAAAGAGCATGATACAGGTCTTAATCGTGGATGATGAACAAATAGAACGGGAAGGCATGAAGGCTATTTTACATCAGTCATTTCCTAGTCTAGTCTTGTTGGAGGCAAGAAATGGAAGCGCGGCAATTGAGAGGGCTAAAACATCAAAGCCTGAACTGATTCTAATGGATATTAAAATGCCTGGAATAAACGGTCTTGAAGCTTTAGCGCAAATTATGAAAGAATGTCCCGATGCTAAATTCATCATGGTAACAGCCTATGACACATTTGACTATATGCGAAAGGCAATTAAATTAGGTGCTTCTGATTACTTGTTAAAACCAAGTAAGGCTAGTGATATCATAGAAACGGTCGGAAAAGTATTAAAAGAGATTGTGTTCGAGAGGAAATCGCGTGCGAAGACAGAGCTCCAACAATCCGTACTTCAACAAACGAGGACAGTGATAGAAACCGATCTTGTTACCCAGTTATTATTCGAGCATATTCATGAAGTTAGTTCTAATATTCTAGCACAGATTTTAGAAATTAATACGGCGAAGGAAATGTTTGTGGTAAATGTCATGATTAAGGGATCCACTACGAGCTATTCTATGGTCAAGGAGAGAGTTAGAAGGTCTGGAAATTGTTTAGTTGGTGCTCTTTCCAGTAGTCAATTGCCAATTATCGTATTTAGAAACTCAGCTGTTTCATTTCGTTCGCAAGCAATTTCTCTTTCAAAAGAAATCCTATCGGTGAAGAAGATAACGGATGAAGGTTGGTATATTGGTATTGGAAATGTTTATCCAACATTGGCGGATGTGAAGAAATCCTATCAAGAATCTTTAATTGCCATGATGGGAAAAACTGCCCCATCACGATATCGTTTTTATGCGGAAATCTTGGTGGAGGGAGACAGGTCCCTGGAGCAAAAGGTGAAGCAAATAAAGGAAGAAATTCCGGATCAAATTAGGCTTGGGCAGTGGGATTTAGTGCGAACAGTTATCATCGGTTTACTTGAATTGTTTGAACATCAAGGTGAAAATCCTATCCAAGTACAGCAAAGGATTTTAGAAATTTTATGGGTAGTATCACATGTGTTGAATGATGTAGGAATAGAAGCGGATACACCATTATTTACGTATCAGCCAAATGATTATCTACAACTCCGTAATGAAACAGGAAAGTTAATTGATCAAATGAGGGATAGATATGATGCGTATTATCAGCGGTTAGAAGCGGATAATGTCGAGCAAATCAAACGATATATTATGGAGCATTCTCATGAGGAAATATCGCTGGAGACACTGGGAAAGAGAATGGGTTTGAGTCCAATTTATATCAGTAAATTATTTAAAGAAAAGTTAGGAATAAATTATATTGATTTTTTGACCAAGTGTCGTATTGAAAAAGCAAAGAATTTAATGCGAGATCCGAAAAAGAGTATTAAAGAGATTGCAATAGAAGTAGGGTATCATGAACCAAACTATTTTAGTAAAGTCTTTAAGCGAACCGTTCATGTCTCCCCAAAAGAATATCAAAACGCTATTCTAGGAAAATGGAAAAGAATGAGAAAGTATTAAAGGGGGATATTCTTTGGAAAAGCATTTTCAAAAGATTACTAGAATATTAGTGTTCTTCTTTCTTATTATTCAATTAGTGGCCTGTGAGGTGGAACAGGGTACTAATATAAAAGAAGAGACATCACCTAATCTATTTACTGAATCTAATACAGAAAGTGCCCCTAATGACAATCTGAAAATTGGATTTTCGATGGACACATTAGAAGAAGAGCGCTGGTTGAAGGATAAAGAGCTTTTTACGAAAGAGCTAGAGGCATTAGGTGTAGAAGTAGACATTATGATAGCGGATGAGGATGCGGCATTACAAATTGCACAAGTAGAAACGATGATTAGTAACGGTGTGGATCTATTAGTGGTAGTACCATACTATACGGAAACGGCTGCCGCAATTGTGGAAAAGGCACATTCAGCTGGAGTGAAGGTTGTTTCCTATGATCGTATCATAACTAACGCGAATGTAGACCTGTATATTTCGTTTGACAATGAAATGGTAGGGGAGATACAAGCGAAGTCCATTACAAATCTCGTGCCAAAAGGGAATTATGTCTATATCGGTGGATCTGTAACCGATAATAATGCAATCCTTTTAAAGAAAGGTGTATTTAATGTCTTGCAACCATTTATCGATAGTGGAGACATTAAAGTAGTATATGATCAATGGACAGAAGATTGGACTCCAGACAATGCGTACAAAAACATGTTAGAGGCCCTGGAAAAAAATAATAACCAGATTGATGCCGTGATAGCTGGGAATGATGGTACAGCTGGAGGGGCAATTAAAGCATTAGAGGAAAAAGGACTGGCTGGAATCATACCAGTTGCAGGTCAAGATGCAGACCTTGCAGCCATACAACGAATTGTTCAAGGAACGCAGACAATGACCGCATATAAGCCAATCCGAGAGCTAGCCAAAAGAGCTGCAGAACTATCCGTAGAACTTGCAAAGGGAGAAACAATCGAAGTAGATCGTAAAATAAATAACGGGAAAATCGAAGTACCATCTGTCCTCCTTTCTCCAGTTGAAGTAAATATCAATAATATCGAAGACACAATAATCGCAGACGAATTTCACTCAAGTGAAGAAGTCTATGGTAATTAAGAGCCATGGGGACAGGTTCCTCGGCCGGCGCAGAAAGCGAGGCCGAGGAACCTGGGACTGGGACTGCGATTACTCGCCCCACCGAAGACCTTTTGCGGTTATTCTCCCAGCGAAAAGATTTATCACCGTGGCCTTAAATCGTATATTTAAATATAAGCTCCCCATTAGGATCTTTTTCGTTTATATAATCAAATCCTAAGCTTTTATATAAGCGATAAGCTGCTTCATTTTCCTCAACAATACTTAAATAAATAACGCTTACTCCATATTCTTTTGAGACGATATCAATAAGCTTCTGCATTGCGATTCTACCAAGGCCCTTTCCTTGGTATTTTTCATCAATCATGATTCTGTCAATCCAAGTATCTTTATTGGGACCAAAAGCTCCGTACATAGCAAATCCAACCATATTCTCATCTTCATAGATTGCTACTGGATGCCATTCAGGGTATATTTTAGCTTCACTCAAGCATTCATCTACCGTTTCAATATAGTTTTCTTGTCCTCTTTTTATTTTTATTTTTCTAACGATATCTTCATTAGAAGAATCAATATCTTTAAAATATATCTTAACCATGTATTATCTCTCCTCCGATTGTTCGCTACATTTATCAGTGCTTTCCAATTATGAGATTCTTACTCTTAAGATGCACTGCAAAATCAGGCCAAGGAACCCGTCCCCATGGTCTTTAAATCTCCCCAACATACCGAACGGCGGCCATATGTGTCCTGGTCAATTTTATAACTTCTTCAATAAATTCCTTCTGTGTAGCCTTGAATCCTGTATTAATCCAATGGGACAATAGACCATAAAAACCGTAAGCGGTATAGCGTGTGAAGTAATCCATGTCAACTGGCATGTTATTAATTGTTTTGAATTGGAACTTTTCCTGGTAAATTTTTAAGATAGTTTGTGGGAATTTTGTATGTAATCCCGGAATGGTGTCTTGATAGGTAATCAATTCGAAAAAGTTACGATTCTCGTAAATATAGGAAATGATCTCAAAGGATCGTGCGTTTAGCTTACCTGTATTCACCTTTCTAATTATTTCATATGGTATTGCTACAGCGTCCTCCAATCCTTTTAGCATACTATCTAGTAAATCTTCGGCTAAATAGAATTTATCATGGTAATGGATATAGAAGGTACTTCGGTTATATTTGGAATGCTCTACAATATCTTTCACAGTGACAGCTTGGAAGCCTTTTTCTTTAATTAGGTCAATGAGAGCTAGTTGTAAATGTTCTTTTGTACGATTCTTTCGTGGAGTTGTGAGACTTTCCACCATGTAGATCCCTCCAATTATAAACATTTTGTGAAATTAACGTATTTGCGATAGACATTAGTAATGAATATGTCTATTACGTAGACATTGCTGAATCTATTAATGATTGGAATACCTCTGAAAAGATACTAAAATAAGAATGTAAACCTTTTCAAAATTAATAGGTTATCCTATATATTATAACAGGGGGAATAGACAAATGGGTAAATTACAAGACAAAGTAGCAGTCATCACTGGTGGAGTATCTGGTATTGGGGCTGCAACAGCACGTTTATTTGCTGCTGAAGGGGCTAAATTAGTATTAGTAGATTTTAATGAAGAAAAAGGTGCTGCTTTTGAAGCTGAATTAAAAGCAGAAGGTTATGAAGCTGTATTTGTGAAGGCGGATGTAACTAGTGAAGCAGATGTGAAAAACATTTATGATACAACTTTATCTACATTTGGAAAAGTAGATGTTCTATTTAATAATGCTGGAATTGGTGCTGTTAAACCAACAGAAGAATTAACCTATACAGAGTGGAGAAAAACAGTAGAAGTGGACTTAGATGGCGTATTCTTAGTTGCTCAAGCTGCTATCAAAGAATTCTTGAAAACTGGTGGCGGTGTAATTGTTAATACTGCTTCTATGTATGGTTGGGTTGGATCACCTGGAAGTGCAGCATATAACGCAGCAAAAGCGGGTGTGATTAACTTAAGTCGTTCACTTGGCTTAGAATATGCAGAGCGCAATATTCGCGTCAACGCACTATGTCCAGGATTTATTGAAACACCAATCCTAGGTGAAACAGATAGACAATTCCTAACAAACGCAACTCCAATGAAACGTCTAGGTAAACCAGAAGAAATGGCAAAAGCTGTTCTATTCATGGCTAGCGATGACTCTAGCTTCATGACTGGTAATTCTCTAATTGTTGACGGCGGGTACACAGCCCAATAGTCGTCTAATAAAAAATAAGTAATCCATCTTGAACGTAGTTTTCGAGATGGATTTTTTTTATGAGGAAAGTATAAAACACCCTTCCTACTTTTTTACCACAACTACACTCTTTTTAAGTAAAGAAAATGATTCCAAATACACTTCCTCCTGTTTGATAGATGGATAATAATAGATACAAGTGCCTATCAGCAAAAGGACTTCACTTACATTAACCATTCTGTACATAATTCTACTAAAAACTTATATATCATATATCCAAAAAAGACTATTTCAGATTTATTGATACGGGAGGCGAATCATTTGAAAGGGTTGAAATATCCGTTATTACTAAGCATGCTAATTGCATTTTTGCTAACTCCATTTATTCAACCACAACAGACTTATGGAGAAGAATCATCCTTTTCGAGCTATACTGTATTAGCTTCCTCAGACTTGGTGGAAAATAATGTTGACGAAGGGTTTTTAGAAGGAGTCACCAATTGGTTTGATAGCTTGTGGGAGAGCATTGATAATACGATAGACGGTGTCAAAGAAGCGTTTGATGAGTTATTTGGATTTATAGGTGACCTTTTTGAATCGATTGATGATTCGATAGCTTTATTTATTGAAGATGCAAGTGAAGAGGAAATAATAAGCAATCTCGATGATACATTCGATCAGGCAGAAGAATATTTAGAGGAAATAAAGGATATTCAGCTTGAAACCAAGGATAATATCGTATACCGCGTAATACGAGAAGACGAAGAACCAGAAAAGGGCATTTTTGCAAAAGCACCAGAGAGAGAAGAAATCACGATAGCAGGACATGTTAACAATGGAAGTCGTCCTGATTTTAAAGGATCAAAATATATCTCAACAACAAAAAGCTTTCAAGTAGCGTTCGAAAATGCAACAAGGAATATTATGGATGGAAATAGTTCTCAGGATCTAAGAATTGTACAAATTGATTTGAATAAGGTAACAAATACGTATTATGATTTAACTGATCCGGAAGTTCAAGACAAGTACTTAGTAAGTAAAGCGGGAAAGCCTTGGCAGCGGGTAAGGAATTATGCGAATAAATCCCAGGAATTGTTGGTTGAGTATTCCATCCCGAAAGAAGCCATCACCCTACTTGGTAGACCTTCTGAATTTTTAGGTGATATCAGTCCGGGTGAATCAAAATAGGAGTGTGTAAAGCAATGGATCAAGCATTATTGATAGAGGAATTTATCGAGTCAGAAATAAACATGCTTACGGAACTTCGTATGGGAAACGGCTTAGACTACAATGAATTTGAGAAATGTATGCAAGCTTTCGAGGAGTTAAGTAGAGAGTGGAAAAAGGAAGACTATATTCCAGAGGAAGCAGTTCAAACCATAATAGAAATTTATGCTGAGCTCTATTTGTTTTCCGATAACTATAAAGACAAGGAAAAAGTTCAGATAATAGAAGCGGCAGAACAATTTAAGACAGTAAGAGAAAAGCTTCTTTCAAGCGAGGATATCCAAAAGGGCGACCAGAATGAAACCTTTCAAAATCTAGTTACAGCAATCAATGAAAATAATGGTTTTTTTGTACAGTTGGAGCAAGGTAAAGGGATGAATGAAGAACAGTTTGAAAAAATATACCTGGAATTAAAGCGTGTAACAAATGAAATCAGCTCCTGGGAAAGGATTCCAAAGTCGATAGTGATTGTACTTATTTCTTTCTATGAGATGATATTACAATTTAGTAAGTATAAATATGAATTCAAAATGTCAGTTGAAGCAGATAAAATCTATGATGCATATGAAAGAGTATTTGCACAGATTGCTGGATAGACGAAGTAGCGAAGTACGAAAGACGAAGACATGGTAAAAGTAAATGCAATGGGGAATCAAGCTTCATTACTGGTAACTCTCTAATTGTTGATGGTTGATTTACAGCTCAATAATATGGGAAAATAACCAAAGAATCCATTTTTGACGTTGTTCAAGATGGATTCTTTTTTCTGGTGCCTGTCACTTCCCGAACCATATTTGCATTCGACATAATTCGGGAAGTGACAGGCACCGCATCTTGAGTTATAACAAAAATTTATTGCAATTCGATAAAAATGTTGTTAAAATAAATGTATAGTTTAGTAATTTATGAGGTGGTTTTTATGAAACGTGGATCTACGCTATTTTTGAAAATGGCTCTTATTATAGTTGGTATCCCTGTTCTTTTATTGGCTGTTGTTGGGGGAATTTGGTTAGGTAATAATCCAGTAAATCCAGATTTTGATCATATCTTATATCCGATAATTATTGGAACGTATATGTCCGCAATTCCATTTTATATGGCATTTTATCAGGCTTTTAAACTATTAAATTATATTGATAGAAATCAAGCTTTTTCACAAATTTCTGTTGATGCTTTAACCAAAATAAAGTATAGTGCAATTATATTCAGTTTTGTGTACGTTGTAATCATCCCATTTGTTTATCTTGTTGCAGAGCTAGACGATGCCCCAGGTCTTATTATAATCGGAGCGATTCCAATTTTTGCTTCCTTGGTAATTGCAGTCTTTGCTGCGGTTCTCCAAAGACTATTACAAGAAGCAATTACTATAAAATCAGAAAACGATTTAACGGTCTGAGGTGAAAACAATGGCAATTATTATAAATATAGATGTAATGTTGGCAAAACGAAAAATGAGCGTAACGGAACTTTCAGAGAAAGTCGGGATTACGATGGCGAATCTATCTATCTTGAAAAATGGAAAAGCAAAAGCAGTTCGATTATCTACGCTAGAAGGAATTTGCAAGGCACTAAATTGTCAGCCTGGGGATCTTTTAGAATACCGAAGTGACGAAGACATCCAAGGTGAATAGGTTAAACGACGACTTCATACTAAAAAGAATCTGAGGTGGGGACAATGGCAGAAGAAAAGAAAATCTATCTCCTTTTAACTGATACAGGAACAGCATTTACAAGACTAATTAAGTCCTATACAAAGAAACCCTATAATCATGCCTCTATTTCCTTTGATGTTGATTTAAACGAAGTATACAGTTTTGGAAGAAAGACACCGAAAAACCCTTTTATTGGAGGGTTTGTAAGGGAAGATATAGAATCTGTCTTATTTAGACAAGCTGATTGTGCAATCTATTCATTAAATGTAACAGACGAAGATCTTCAAAAGATGAAGCAATTTATTCAACTAATAGCCGCGAATAAGGAATTATATCGCTATAATTTGATTGGATTATTTGGTGTAATAGTAAAAAAGCCGATTAAAAGAAAGAACGCATTCTTCTGTTCTCAATTTGTAGCATCTGTATTAAAAGAAAGTAATACAATTAATTTTGATAAAGATGTTTGTTTAGTTCAACCGAGTGATTTGCTCAGTTCGGCGGATTTTAAATTGGTTTATGAAGGTAGATTAAGAGAATATCAGCATGGAGATGTTGCTAGGAGAATACAGGCTTCATTACCGGTAGTTTCGGGCTAAAAATTAAAAGAAATCCATTTTGAATTTAGTCCAGAGTGGATTCCTTGTTTGATGTTGTAAGTGTAAAATAATAGATTTCTGGAAGTAAAATACAACTAGTACCTAACTAGAAATCATGCTATACTAAACAAGCGATGAGCTGAATTGTGTAAGTCGGAGGATAATGCAGTACATGTGCATGTGAACCACATGGTCCTACCGCCACAATATAAACGCGTGAACGCCTATTTTATAATAGGCGTTTTTTATTTGCGCGGAAAATAAACTTAGACCCCATCATAAGGTGTACGTAATGCGTTCGTTCTACCAGTTTGAATTCTGGAATAACCAATTACTATTAGCACAAGCATTCCAATTAGGAAAGCTAAGAAGTAAGGAGAAAGCACATCACGAACAATACCGGTAATAAATGAACTTGCAATCATCCCGACCGAATATACGGCAGACATCACGCCGAAAGCACGTCCATGACCATCACTAGAAATGGCATCGGTTAACGCAGTTGCCATCGCAGGCATCATAATGCCAAAAAAGAAACCTAATAAAAATAGCATGATAGATAGTCCTACTAGTTGTGTGAATATCGCGAACAAACTCATACACATTCCAAATAAGCCGATAACTAGACGTTTCATCGGATCGAATCGGTTAATAAAAAGTAGCGATAAGGAGAAAAATGTTCCTACACCAAGAAAGCTAAATAAAACCCCAGTAGTAGCAGTAGATAGACCCTCTTCAACCGCTAAATAAGGAACTTCATAAATAACCACGCCATGGATATACATCAAGGCAAATCCCGTCAGATAAACCATTTGTAAATTAGGATTCTGCAATACTTGTATCAAGCTTAAAGGCTTTCTTTGAGAAGTTATCACGATAATATTTTCTTTTTCCTTTAAGAAATGAGTAGTATATATACCTATTAGAAGAAGTGCAGATCCAATTACATAATAGGTATTCGCAAATCCAATGGATGAGCCGAGTAATCCACCAACGACCGGTGCGATGATACTAGCAATGGTACCAAGTATGCCGTTGATGGCCATATTTTTCCCTTGTTGTTGACTGTTTTTCGCGTAGCCTGATAGCAAGGCCAGTGCTGAAGGAATTAAGAAAGCTAAGGAAAAGCCATTTAACGCACGAAGTACTAGTAAGCTAGTAGAATCTGACGCAAGTGCATGGGCAATAAACAAACCACCCGAAACGAAAATTGGTAGGGTAATAAACACTTTTTTCCCAAACCGATCAACCAATGGCCCCGCAATCAAATTCCCCGTCAAGTTGGTAAACGATGCCACACTTAGAATAATCCCAATTAATACACTGGATGCCCCTAGTTTTGCTGCATAAGGTGCAAATATAGGTGCTTGAATACTCATGACAAGACTCATAAAGAACATGACGATAAAGATGTGCATTTTGTCTATTGCTGTTTGTCTCATTTTTTTCACCTCGAGAAAAATCTATGCATGAGGATGAGAAATAAGACGAGCTATTTTTCCCTTTTACATATTTTTTCTTCAGTGTCAAAATCTGCTGCTGTAATTTTGTTACTGAAATATTTTTTTCGAAACAAAGCGACCAAGATTTGGAATGAAAATTATGTAATATACAATCATTTCTTGTCATTAAAAATTACAAATTATTCATGAGAAAGGAGGATTTATCGTGATATGTCACGAAAATAATACACAGAGAGGAGAGATACTTATGAAACCACCTATAGCTAAACGCATGGCCCATACACATGAATTGCACGGTGATGTGCGAGAAGATGACTATTATTGGCTAAGGGATCGTAATAATCCGGATGTCATCCATTACTTAGAGGAAGAAAATAGGTATTACGATGAAATGATGCTTCCGCTTGAGGAACAAACTGAAAGAATATATCAAAGCATGGTTGATCGTGTTCCTGAATCAGAAGTACAAGTACCGATAAAACATGGACCATTCTTCTACTATTCCCGTATGGATAAAAACAAACAATATCCTATCTATGCAAGGAAGAAGGAGGAAAGTCGTGCACTACTGCCTGAGGTTGAAGAGGAAGTGGTGCTTGATCTGAATGAATTGGCTGAAGAAGGTGATTACTTAAGCGTGACCGTTAGGCGTATGAGTACCGATCACACTTCTCTTGCGTATTTGGAAAATCGGGATGGATCGGACCGATATACGATTCATGTGAAGAACTTGGAAACAGGGGAACTTCTTCCTGATAGAATTCCTAATGTCTATTTATACGGTAGTGTGGAATGGAGTCGTTGCGGTGACTATATTTTTTACATTACCGTGGATGACAATCAACGTCCTTACCGGTTATGGCGGCATCGTATGGGGAGTAGCGTAGATCATAATGAGCTAGTTTATGAAGAAAATGATGCAACATTTACATTATTTATCACAAAATCACAAAGTGGAAAATTCATTTTTGTTCAATCAGATTCAACAACTACGAGTGAGATTCGCCTGCTAGATGCAGATTCCCCCTTATCTTCATTGCAACTAGTCGATGCAAGGCGCAACGGAATTAAATATGATGTTGAACATTGGGGAGAAAATCTCCTCATATTAACAAATGAAGGGGCACCAAACTTTAGATTGCTACGTTGTTCCCTGAATGACCTACAAGCACGAATGGAGGTTGTGGAGTATAGCGAGGAGCGTTATCTTCAAGCCATGTACCCATTTCAAGGTGCACTGGTTGTAGCAGGTAGAGAGAAAGGGTTGACTCAAATTTGGGTAATACAGGATGGTGAGATGAAGCAAGTCAATTGGGATGAACCAATTTACACCGTTTCAGTATTATCAGGTCAAAGCTATGAGACTGCTGAAGTATTAATAAAGTGCGAGTCATTGCTTACACCTAAAACTACATACGGGCTAAATTTACTTAACGGTGAGAAAGACTGTTTGCAAGTAGCTCGAGTAAGCGGAAATTATGACCGTAGTCTATATCGACAAGAGCAATTATGGGTAGAGGCAGAAGATGGGGCTAAAGTGCCAATGACAGTTGTCTATCGGAATGGTGCTTTTGATGATGGGCCGGCGCCGTTAATTCTATATGGGTATGGCTCGTATGGTTCAAACAGTAATCCTTACTTTGATCCCTATCGTCTCCCACTTCTAGATAAAGGAATTGTGTTTGTCACAGCACAAGTTCGTGGCGGTTCCGAAATGGGACGGAATTGGTATGAGAAAGGAAAAATGGAGCATAAACGAAATACATTCACTGATTTCATTGCTGCAGCGGAGTACCTTATTAATCACGGTTATACAACGGCAAACCAAATGGTGGCCCGAGGTGCCAGTGCTGGAGGTTTACTTGTGGGAGCAGTGGCAAACATGGCAGGTGAGTTGTTTCAGGTTATTGTTCCGGCGGTGCCGTTCGTCGATGTTGTTACGACGATGCTTGACACTACCATTCCCCTTACGACTTTAGAATGGGATGAATGGGGAAATCCTCAAAATCGTGAAGATTACTTTCATATGAAATCCTATAGCCCGTATGACAATGTAGAAGCGAAGGATTATCCGCATCTATATGTCACAACTGGTTTGAACGATCCACGAGTAGCTTATTGGGAACCAGCCAAGTGGGTTGCACGCTTGCGAGCAGTAAAGACAGATAACAACACCCTTGTTCTTAAAACGAACATGGGCGCAGGACATTTTGGTGCATCAGGCCGTTTCAATCATTTAAAGGAAGCCGCTGCATGCTATGCTTTCATTTTCGACAAGCTTGGTATCACGGAGTAATAAATACATCAGACCCCTGGTAATCAGGGGTTTTTAATCTTATAACAGCTAAATAGCAGAGTACCATCACGATTTTTTCCATTCGACATATTTCGGGAAGTGACAGGCACCAGTACCAATGTACATTATTTTAATAAAGTATTTTCTTCGGGTTGATACATATTAAAAGTATCGCGACAACAAGATAGGAAAGCATAACATACCCTAATATATTTAGTAAATCTCCCTTAACCATTACAAGAGAAAAGTTAAATAATTGGTGAATAACAATTGGTATGATTAGGTTCTTATTTAAATTGTAGAATAATGTCACGATAATTGAAAAAGATAAAATTCCAATCATAAAGAGCAAAATATACGTAATTAATTCCATACCAGTATAACCTGTAGCAAACCAAAGAGGCGTGTGCCAGAACCCCCATAATACTCCTACTATTAGAGCAGATTTCAAAGGAGAGTATTTCTTTTGAAGTTCATTCAATGCATATCCTCTCCAGCCTAACTCTTCACCTAAAGGCCCCCTTACTAAATTATCTAGAAATGCCAACACCATTATTCCAAGACCGGTGTATGAGAATGCCGGACCCTGGATACCAGTATTCATGGTTATTAGTAAGGCGGTGACAGCGATAATTCCAACTTGAATGAGGACGATGATGCTAAGAACAGAAAATCTAAGCCTAGGAGCAAACTGCTGTTTAATAAAATCCGTTAATCGTATACCTGGATAGATTCTTCTAAATAAAAAGATAAATGAAAAGGTTGAGGACCATGCAGCAATGACTTGTAAAGTAAATATTATACTTTCAGGTGCTCCTAATAACATACTTAAACCAATAGCTAGAAAAAGTACAAAAAATATAATATAAGACAAAACAACAAAACGTTTAAGTGGTTTTTTTAGTACTTGCCTCATCAAATAATTCGCCCCTTATCTATGATGGTTAAATTATATAATTAGTTGTTTTTCAATCATTCAGTCTAGGGGCTGAAACTATCTCAGTGATTAGTTGGATTGTGTTTAAGACTAAAGTGGTAGTAGGTAAAGTCATCTTATGTTTAACACAATCTATTTTAGGTTATAGAATACTAGTTTGATAGATTAAAAAAGGAGAAGATACCGTTCATGGACATGAAAAAAGTGATTGCAAGGTTAGAAAGTGTATATCGGGAAAAACCTCACCGTGTGTTTAGTATGTACTTAAATACAGATCCATCCAATCCAGAGCAGCAGGTGGGAGATTGGAAAATTCATTTGAAAAATGGATTGAATAATTTCGAGAGCTACCTGAATGCTGATGGTGATCAAGAAGAGAAAAAGAATTTTAATAAAATCAATGAAAAAGTTCAACAGTATATTCAAGAAAATGAGTTAAACCTATCCAAGAGTATCGTCATTTTTGCTACTGCCGATGAAGAAGTTTGGTTTGCTGAGCGCTTTCAGATGCCGGTGGAAACATGCTTTTACTGGCAAGAAACAGCAAAAGTGGATCAATTAAGTGAAATGTATCATCAGTTTCCAAAAACAGGGATCATCTTAATCCAAAAAGAAAGGATTAAAATAATTGACTCCGTACTTGGAAGTGTATCAAATACTAAACAATTTGCATTAGATCTTATAACAGAAAAATGGAAAGAACTATCGGGTCCACAGGATGAACTGGAAGCGGTAGAATTCAGTGGATACAATATGAGAACCGATAAGCTAGAACAGCGTTTTGAAGCAAATCGTTCCCGCTTGTATAAAACCTTCGCATCGAAGCTAGACAAGCTAGCCAAAGACAAGCAGTGGGATTCTATCTATCTAGTTGGAGACAAAAAAGAAGCACAAGACCTAATGGCGAACATGAATAAACCCGTAACAGACATTGTTTGCAAAAATATGTTAGACCATGAAGAAACAAAAGTAATTGATGTTGTTATGGCTTAAAACCATGGGGATGGGTTCCTCGGCCTAAAAACATTAAACATAAATTCTCATCAAATTCTAATCTTCCTCTCGTTGTTCTCTAATTCTTATTGGATATAGTAAAGATAACAAATTTGAGGGAGGAAATAGAAATGAATAAGAAATTAATTACAGGTATTTTGACAGTTGGTTTATTATTAGGTGGTACAACAATTGCAGCAGCTAACATGAATGATAATGTAAATACGACGAAGAACGATGGAGCTAATGCAAAAACAGAGGTAGTAAAGAAGAAGGAAGGGCTAATCTCACCGGAAGAAGCGAGAGAGATTGCGCTATCTGAACATGATGGATATGTTGAAAGTATTGAGCTAGAAAGAGAACATGGGTATGTTTATTATGAAGTCGATATTGAAAACCCTGATCTTGATGTATATATTGATGCATCTACAGGTGAAGTGTTACATGTAGATTGGGATGACGATGATGATCGTTTTGAAAATAACAATAACCAGAACCTTGAAAACATCATGTCGGTAGAAGAGGCAAAGGGAATTGCTGTAGCTGAAGTTGGTGGAAAGGTTATTGAGATTGAGCTAGATGAAGATGATGGTCGATATGAGTATGACTTAGAATTAAGGACAGATCGCGGCGAAGCAGAAATTACAATTGATGCGGTGACTGGAGAAGTATTAGAACTGGAAATAGATTAATAAGTGTAAAAGGTTCCGTTAGAGGTTTTGGCGGAACCTTTTTATTGAACTTGTTATTAAAACGGTATTCCAATAATTTTGTAGTTATGTTTTCGTAGAGAAATATTGCATATGGGATAAAAAAAGCACCCTTAACAGCATGGACAATTGTACTGTCACCGTGCAAAGATAGGGTGCTATTTTATTTGTTATTTGGTATTACAATTCTGACCCATATAAAAAATTAAGGATTTAATCATTTTATGCAGAAAATTATTGCTTTACAGCGTGAATAAAATGAATAGTCTCGAATGCAGACAAATAATCCGTCCTATTCGTAAAGAAAAGCTCATTTATCATTGTGGGTGATAAATGCTCATAAATTAGTAACCCTGACTTTTCTATCATATTCTCTACGTGATTATAAGCGAAACTCGATTTCATTGGTTCGCCACTTGCTGAAGCTAGTTTGACCATATTATCAACTCTATTAAACATTCCTTTTTCTTCAAAGAGATTTTCATCTGCGTAATCAAAAACAATAGAGCTACCTGCTGGGACGTTATCAAATAGATTACTAATCAAATTCGCATTTTCCTCTTTCGTTAAATAATATGAAACCCCTAAAAGACTAAAGAATGTTTTTTTGTTACCCAACCCTACATCTACTAACTCTTGATGAGAAATCTTAGTAGTGAAATCTTTAGATACAAAATGAAGATTGTTCGGGAAAATAAGATTAGCCTCCGCTAGCTTTTTCTTTTTAAATTCTTGTGTAGCTGGATGATCAATTTCAAAAATATCTAAGCTGTTTGTTAAATCTGGGTATCGGAAACTAAACGTGTCTAATCCAGCTCCGAGTATGACGTACTGTTTTACTCCTAACTTAATTTCGTTAAGTAATACCTTTTCACAATAGGAAGAGCGTGCTAAAGATATTGGAGAAAGTTGTACTTGTGTGATCCATTTTAAAATTTCTTCTTGATCATCTTTAAATTCCTCCCCAATATCTGGGTTGAAAAACTGAATACCATTAATCATATTCTTGCTGATGGCTGAAAACTCTTCTTCAGATATTAATTTGTTTGCAATAAAGTCATTAAAAATTAATGGTTTGTCATATTTACTGTGATAAGCTCGACTGAAAGCCGAAACCAAGGAAGTTAAACTGGACTCGTTTTGTTTCATACCATTTTCCTCCCATAAAAAAAGATTCCCCTGGCCAGGAGAATCTCATTATACACCACATTATATTAACTGTAAATTATAGCATAAGTAAATTATTTTGTCAAGGTGTTTTTGGGATGTTATATAAAAATTTACACAAAGTCCAATTCAATAAAAGGATTAAATTGAAGAAAACGGGAATGTACAGTGGCTATTTTTCCTTGATAACAATTATTATAATGCTAATTATATTCCGGGCGTAAATCTACTAATTTATTTTCACCTTTTCTAATGGCCTCTAAGACAACTTGCGCTTCATATCCTGTTGAAAAGTCGTATATTTTCGCAGGTTTATCATGAATTGCATCAATAATGTGTCTCATAATCCACGAATCTTTATTTGGACGATCTAAATCCAGTGGTTTCATTGGTTGCCCAGTTTTTCCAGCTAATAGAACCTTAAAATTTTTAAAAGATACGGTTCCATCTGTTCCGTATGCTGTTAAATTAATATTTTCCTCTCCAGCAATTCCAGTTAAGCCGTCAATGGTTTAAGTATTTAGCTGACAGGGTGCAAGAGTTTAATAAGATGGTCCTCAAATGGGGTCGTCTTTTTCTATTTGGTGAATAATATATTTGGAATATTGTGTTAGTATAGGGTGTAGAGTTATTAATGTATCAGCAGGTTAGTGGAAGAAGAAGTAATTGAAAATTGAAACGTAATAGAAACCTTATTCATAAATAAAATATTAACCCAATTAATTTTTTGGAGGGGAGAAATAGTGAAAAAAACTTTAAAAATTAGTGTAGGGTATATTGTTTGAGTTTTTATAGCAATAGTTGCAATGAGTTTATGGAGAAACGAAGAAATAGATTGGCAACTTTTGCTTGGTGTTATTGCAGGAGGCTTCATAGGAATACTGATTGTATCAGGAATAACGACGTATATTAAAAGAGAGGATAAAACCGGTGAATAGGAATTGCTTCAATTTTAGTAATGGGTACAAGAGTTAAACAAGGCGGTAGTCAGCTGGATCGTCTTGTTTTGTTTATTTGCAAAAATACTTGTAATATTATGTTAGTAACAAGCTGTAGAGTTATTGAATTAACAGAGTAGGAGAGTTAAAGATAGGTAATAAAAGAAAAATAATAAAGGAGTAAGGCATGATATTATTTCTACTTTTTTATATTTTGGTTATCCCAATTTCTGTCTTATTACATGAAATTGGACATGGTTTAGGTGTTGTCTGGACTTCAAAATCTAATGCTCATGTATTTTTGGGAAATAGAAATAAGGAAAATAAAGAAAGTTTCAGATTAGGAAGACTTCATTTTCATATCTATTGGTCTTTTATTGGTTTCGTTTGTTGGGAAGGAAAACTAACTAAACGACAGAGAGCTGTTGCGTTGGCAGGTGGACCGATAATGTCATTATTACTTATGGTTATTCTCGGAGTTGTAGCTTTGTTGGTAACTCAAGGAGATTTGCGTTCATTTCTTTGGAGTGCGACAATATTTAATTTACTGCAGTTCCTTGTAACAATCATTCCTATAACCTATCCCCGTTGGATGGGGGCATACTACGGTCATCCCTCAGATGGTCTGCAATTGCTAAGACTGTTGAGAAGATAAAGATTGTCAGTCACCTTACAAGGCTAGAGGACAGGTACCTCGGCTAAAATGGTTTTCGAAGCAGAGCTACTTGAAGATATGGGAGATAGAAGTATGAATTAACGCGTAGTAGGAGTAATGATTGAAGCTTACTCTGAAGAAATATTAGAAATGAAATAGACTAATACGTAAACAAAGGTTTCGTCAGTGGATGTGGCGGAACCTTTTTATTGTTCTTCTTAATTGGTACCCCAATTCTAATTATATGAAAATTGAGGATTAATATCGTTATTTTATGTTAAAATTTAGATTGAAGATTATGAACATTAAGTCCTCCTATTAAACTGGTAGGGTAAATTAATAAATGATTAGGAGTCGTCAAAATGATGGAACATAAAAACTTCCCGGATTTAGAAACAGATAGGTTGCTATTGCGAAATGTAAATAATGGGGATGTTGATTTTATTTATAGGCATTTTAGTGACGTAAGGGTATGTGAATTTTTATATGATGAAGAATTGTTTGTAAGTAGAAATGATGCAATAGAGTTTGTTGTATGGAATACAGATCCAGAAGAAAAGGGATACAATCGGTGGGTAATTGTTAAAAAGGGTGCTAATCAAGAACGAATTGGAACTTGTGGATATGATAATTGGGACAGAATGAACAATATTGCAGAAATAGGTTATGATTTATGGCACGAATATTGGGGACAAGGTTACATGAAGGAGGCATTAATTAGCGCAATTGAAAGTGGATTTAATCATATGAAATTAAATAGAATCAACGCATATGTTGCATTAGATAATGTCAACTCTATGAAGTTATTAGAAAAACTTGGATTTATAAATGAAGGAGTATATAGAGATAAGCATTTATTTAGGGGTAAATATTATGATCATTATTCCTTTTCTATATTAAAAAGGGATTGGTACGGATATTTAAGGGGGAAATTAGATTGAAAAATATAATACTATTTTTTTCAATACTAACAGTTCTTTTACTTACTTCGGGTTGTTTTAATGATGACCAAAAAATAACTGTTCAGAAACGAACTGGTGAAGAAAACATTTTTGAAGATTTTAGAGAAGTTACTCAAAAAAAACAGGTGGAAAAAGCGATTGATATTGTTAAAAATGCGGATTGGGAAAATACAAAAGTAGAAATGGCAGGCTATGCAGACTACCAATTTCAATTTCCAAGGAAGAATAGCTATGGAAACGAAGACAAAATAGCATCCTATTTACTATGGATTAGCCCAAATGGTGAAAATCTAGAAATAGTTACGGACAGAGGTAATTATGTGAAATTAACAAAGCAAGATTCGGCAGACCTTTTTGACATTTTAACTGGGGAAACATTAATGAAATAATTGCATACTTTTAACTCCCAAAATACGCGGGTGCTATCAAAAAGAAATTGAGCTAATTCGAAAGGATGTAAAGTTATGAGACAAATAATTGCCCTAGGTGGTGGAGGATTCTCTATGGAACCCGATAATCCTTTGCTAGATAGATATATTCTTAATCAGTCCATAAAAAAACTCCCAAAGGTTTGTTTTATTCCTACTGCAAGCGGTGACTCAGATAATTACATTCATAGATATTATAAGTTCTTTGAACAAGAGAATTGTCTGCCTTCCCACCTATCATTATTCAAACCACCAACAAGGGATTTAGAGGGCTTCATATTAGAAAAAGATATTATTTATGTTGGTGGTGGAAACACCAGGAATTTACTAGTCTTATGGAAAGAATGGGGATTAGATACTATTTTAAAGAAGGCTTGGGAGAGTGGAATAGTATTGGTTGGTATAAGTGCAGGTGCAATTTTTTGGTTTGAAGAAGGAGTTACTGACTCATATGGTGACAGGTTGGAACCATTAACATGTTTGGGTTTGCTAAAAGGTAGTAATTGTCCTCACTACGATGGGGAAGTAAATCGAAGACCGTCATACCAAGAACTTATAGCCAAAGGTAAAATTAAGTCTGGTATTGCGACTGATGATGGGATAGCACTTCATTTTATTGATCAGGAATTAAGAGAAGTCATTAGTTCAAGACCTGATGCGATGGCTTATAAAGTATATTTTGATAATATTAAATTAGAATATATGCACCTTAACCTTCAATCAAATAAAGATAGCTTTAAGTAACAAAAATTATTATAATAAGAGAAAGACGAACAAAAAGGAGACAAATCCCATGTCTGAGAAAAAGAAGCTTAGTACAAGAGAAATTGTACAACAGCAGCTAGAACGCAAAAAACAAGCGCAAGCAAACAATACAAACCAAGTGCATGGCAAAGGTTCAGCAAAGCATATGCAAAGCCAACTTGCGAAGAAACCGAGTATGACACGCCGTAAAATGGGAAGTTAATAATTATAAAGCTTAATATTACTATGGGTTCGGTTGACCGGGAAAAAACTTAAAATAACAACAAAAATGGAGACACCAATTTGTATATGAATTGATGTCTCCATTTTTGTAGAACCCTATGTTAAATTGGTTGTGTATGGGATATCCACTGATTGACAAAACAAGTAACAACAACCGGCAGCTTGAACTTTGTATGATTAAAGTTAAAGTGCATTACGTATATTGAATAATAAATACTAAATTAATTGATTTCATTTTACTTAACTTCCGCAAACGGGCTATTTTGAGGGGGAAAATAAACCTATATGAAATGGGGGCATAAAGTGAAGCGGCTAACTGGTAGTGTGGTTGTAATAATTTGTTTAATTGTTATAAACGGGTGTAGTGGAGATGCGGGGAATGAGATATTTAAAATTTCCGATGGAGATCCCGTTGTTTTGACTCACGATTTAGAATACGGGATGGAAGAAGAGCTTAAAGGTGTTCTAGAATATGATAATGAAACGAAATGCTTGTATATTAAGAGCACCATCAAAGATGATTTGAATGATAGTAATGTACCTATTTGGCCAAAGGGTACTACTTCCTATTCAGAAAATGATTTACATGGTGTTAACATTCCAGACCATGGAATCTTCCTCGAAGGAGATACTGTAGAAGGCGGTGGTGGTGGAGTGGATGTTTCGAATTTAGAAAGTGACTGTCTGGAAGAAGGGATAACTTTTGCAATTACAAGCATCAAATAAAAGGCATAGTTCCAGAGCCAGGTGGCGTTAGTTTAACAAGGCATACGTATACCTTCCGCAAACGGACGTGATTGTTGAAGAATAAAGGGCTAGTTCCTCGGTGAAGATGGAGGGGGAACAAGGAAAAAACTTGTGGTTAAAGTTTCCACAAGTTTTTAGTGTTTGTTTTTACTTAAAAATGAATAGAGGAGACTCCAAAAAAAACACATTTAATTAATGAAACCCCCTAAAGTCCTAATATCCACATTTCCCCCTGAAAGCACACAGACCACATTCTTATCCTGGACACCTAATTTCCTACTCATAGCCGCAGCAACAGTTACTGCGCTGGATGGCTCAATAAGCTGTTTCATTCGTTCCAAAACAAAAGTCTGTGCCAACTTAATTTCTTCCTCAGAAACAAGAACAAGATCATCCAAGTATTTATGAACGATGGGAAAAGTTAAATTACCAGGCTGACTAGTTCTGAGCCCATCTGCAATCGTAGTTGTTGCCGGTATGCTGGTTATTTTTCCTTTCTGTAACGAGAGATAGGTATCATTTGCTGACTCTGGTTCAACTCCGATTACCTTAACTCTTGGTTTCTTTTGCTTAATTGCGGTTAAGAACCCTGAGATTAATCCGCCACCACCAATTGGAACGACAATGACATCTGTGTCTTCCAATTGCTCCAATATTTCCAACCCAATTGTACCTTGGCCAGCCATGACAAATGGATCGTCATAAGGCGGGATAAAGACGCCATTATGTTTTTTAGCCAATTCTTTGGCACGTGGTAGCCGTTCTGCTGAAGTGGTTCCACATTTTTCAATATGCCCACCGTAAGCTTTTATTGCGTTTAGCTTGCTTTCATTCGCATCAATGGGAACGACGATGGTGGCTGGAACACCTAATCGATTCGCTATGTAAGCAACAGCCTGCCCGTGATTTCCACTGGAAGCGGCAGTAATAAAGGTTGCCTTTTCTTTGACTGCCCGCTTTACCCGATTGGTTGCCCCACGAATTTTAAATGAGCCCGTCTTCTGCAAATGCTCCGCTTTAAAATACATCTTATTCCCGCAAATTTCACTGAGTTGGGAGGAATGCAAAATAGGAGTTTCATGAATAATGTCAGAAATATTTTCTCTTGCTTGGATTATATCGTGAATGATAATTATGGGAAACACTCCTTAGTTAGGCCACGGGAAAGGTACCTGTCCACATGGTTCTTTTGGTTGTATTATTTCATATTTCAGATATATTTAAAAGTAGGATTGAGGGCATAGTTCCTAAGGAGGATATACTGTGGAAATATATGGGGGAAGGGCTGGATTTAATTCGGTTAGTTTTACCAGCGAAAAGTATGAGTCATTGACTCGATTTAAGGATAGCAAGATCATAACTGAAATAAGTTTAAGAAAGGGAAATAGAGGTATAACGAATATTCTATTGAAGATACCTTTTGTTCGTTCTTTTTCATTGTTAATCGAAATAGTCATTGACTATTGGAAGAGATTTTTAATTGTTGTAGTTCCTTTGTTCTTATTCAATTTATACGTAATCAAAGAATCAACTTCAACTTCATTATTTGTTTTCCCCATAAATACCTTGGAAATGTTATTTATCTTTCTAATTCTTGCTGGTCTTATGATAAAAATAACTCCTATCGGTAAGTATCATGCAGCAGAGCATATGGTGGCAAATGCTTATGAGATGGATTCTGATTTAACATTAGAAATGGTGAAAAAACAACCGCGGACACATAGAGATTGTGGTACAAACTTAGTTATATCCATCTTTATCTGTTTTTGTATTCTATTTCTTTTTTTTGGTGGTGCAAAATGGGTACTACTAGTATCATGGAGTATTGGATATGAGTTATGGTAGTTTGAACCCAAATTTATTTGGAATTTCATATTACTCATTGGTAAGGGCGCACAATACCTTCTTTTTACTACCAAACCTAGCGAAAAACACTTAGTGGTGGCCATTGAGGCTATTAAGAAATTAGAAGAGAAAGAGGATCATGGGGATAAATAAAGGTGCTGTCACTCCCTAAAATGTTGATAAAGGCGGAGAGTGACAGCACGTTTTACACGATTGCTTGTATTGCGATTAATGCTTTATCAATATCCTCTCTTGATACATCATAATGCGTAACAAAACGAACCGTATCTAATCCAAACACACCTGCTAAAATGCCTTTTGATTTTAGCGCATCTACGAATGTTTCAGGTGTATGTTCGGTTTCTTTTACGTTGACGATAATAATGTTGGTTTCTACTTTGTTTTCAACTCTAATTCCATCAATAGTAGCTAAACCTTCAGCAAATATCCTGGCATGCGCATGATCCTCAGCTAATTGTTCAATGTTCTCTTCTAATGCAACTAAACCTGGGGCAGCAATTATTCCAACTTGCCTTAGTCCTCCACCTAGCATCTTACGCCATTTTCTAGCACGTTTAATAAACGCTTCCGTTCCAGCAATGATAGAGCCCACTGGCGCACCAAGTCCCTTTGATAGGCAAAATTGAACAGTATCAGCATTTTTGGCATATTCTTTCACCGATATACCCGAAGCCACCTGCGCATTAAATAATCTTGCCCCATCCAGATGGACTTGAAGATTATTTACTTTCGCTACTTGATAGATTGCCTGCATATTGCTTAAAGGTAGTACGGCACCACCTGCCAAGTTATGAGTGTTTTCTATGCAGACTAAAGAAGTGGTTGGGTAATGGATATTCTCAGAACGAATCGTATTTTTAACTTCGACTGGATCCATCGCACCATTTATACCAGGAATCGGCCTTATTTGGACATTCGCTAATGTGGAAAATCCACCAACCTCATGGATGTAAATATGTGAACTAGCTTCCAAAATAACTTCATCACCAGGTCTACAGTGGGTCAAGGCAGCAATCTGGTTTCCTTGGGTTCCACTTGTTACAAAAAGTGCCTTCTCTTTACCAAGTAGTTCAGCAGCCTTTTCTTCTAATCTAGTAACGGTTGGATCTTCCCCATATACGTCGTCTCCTACTTCAGCCTCATACGCTGCCCTGCGCATGGCCTCTGTTGGTTTTGTTACGGTGTCACTTCTTAGATCAATCATTCTATTACCACCTTTCTGATTGCTTGTATTTATTATTATCTAGCAAATTTAATCTCGTAGTTTAATATTAACATAATGTTCTGTGATTCATCATTCTATTCTCTAAGAATGATGGAGAACAAAATGATAGTATATTATACTATTAAAATAAGAAAGTTTTGGTAAATGGGAATTGGGGGAACTACTTTACTTTTTAAAAGGAAAGGGAGATGAACAATTGGAGGAGGAATACAGGTTTCAGCAAAATAGGAAAGGTACATGGAAATTAGTAGTATTAGTTGGTGCAATATTTCTATTCTTTATCATTGCTTCCATTCTTGATGATGGGCAAGTAACGCGAGAGACACTTTATATTAGTTTATTTGGAGTTCTATTTCTATCACTTCTTTTACTAAAGGGATTTAATACCAAAGTTTTGATGTATAACCATTTTCTAATCTATCGATACACTTTTTCTAAACACTCCATTGATTATAGTGAAATTGCCAAGGTAACAAGAGAAACACGAGAGGTTGGTAGTGGAGAAGATAGAAAACAGAATTTCTATTTTGCCTTTTATCGTGGAGATGGATCAGAAATTGTAGCCATAAAAGTTGGCTTATTTGGAGAAGCAGATAATCAAACACAATTTTTAAAAGCAATTCACCAGAAGAATCCTTCCATTACTTTTGATGAAGCGTGTCTTTATATTATGCAAGGAACGGAAGAATTTAAATACATAAATGATGTCATAGGAAGAAAAATTGGGGGGATCTTTCAATGGATTGTCATTGGCATTATTATCGTAGGATTTAGTGTTCCGTTGCTACTCTTTGGATTGGTAAAATTACTGGAGAAGTTTTTGTAGAAAAGAACTCTGACAAACTGTTTTTACCAGGTGAATCCAAACTACATTTCTAGTAAAATAGAACGTAACGCTATGATTGGAGAAAACATCATGACTAGACAAACCTATTTTTATCATTTTTTAGAACCACTATCAAAAGAATTAGCAACCATTGCACGTGAATTAGAAAATAGTATTTTTACGAGTCCACGTACCATGTTGACACATTCACGTACATTCATTGAGGCTATTGTAGATAAAGTATTAGTAACCGAAAATATTTCATTCGACTTATATACTTCTTTACTAGAAAAACTAGATAGTTTAGAGGAACATGGAATAGTAACACCGGAAATAAGGGATGCCCTTCATGTCGTTAGAAAGAATGGGAATCAGGCTGCACACGATGTGAGACAATTTCGCTATTCAGAAGCATTACTATCATGGGAGGCACTACACGCCATTGTATCTTGGTATGTGGAAGTATATGGACCAATTGAAATGATTATCCCAGACTATCAAGATCCAGAGCCAACAAATCAAGAATCCTATGATATGGCTGAGTTGCAAATACGATTTGAGAATATGGAAAAAATACTGAAAAATTCCTTTGAAACGTTTCTAAAACAAACTCCTGAAGAATTGGATGTCGCTGCTACGATTCAGGAAGAAGGGAGTACGGAAGAAAAGGAGACCATAACTCCTGGATTAACGACTATTCGAACGATTAAATATGGCAATGAAACAATTCATGTCCCACACTTTTTACGGGATGCTTTTTTATTACCACAACGATTCGAAAAGTCGGAGTTATTCTTAATCCGCCTTGGTGGGGAACAGCAAGCACGTATTATGAGTGAATTACCTGAGCATCTAGAAGGCTTGCATAAATATGTCAAACGCTACAATGAAACAAATGATAAGAATTTATTTGCTGAACTAAAAGTCTTTGTTGAAGAAGAGAAAAAGCGCCGTGAAATTAAGTTAAAAAGACCTGGAGAATTATTTTTATTTTACAAAGATGACTATATCATTGTAACAGAAAAAATAGCGCAAACTTCACTGAATAAGGATGAATTTGATGGTATACCAAGCTTAATAAGACAACTAAATGAATTTGGGGTGGAACAGGTAGGACAGTTACCACAGGAACTAGTTACATTAGCTAAGTATAGTAATGTAGGAATTGGGACAGTAGAGAAATTATTTGAGCAGTTGAAGAGGAAGTAAGTCATGAAAGCCGTGGGGACAGGTCCTTGGCCTAGCCAAGGAACCTGTCCCCACGGCTCTTTTTCGACATATTCTGAAAATTTACATTCTAAATCTATCATCTATGCTATGATAAGACATAATTTTTAAGATAAACGAGGTATCCAAAATGAAATTATCAACAAAAGTGGTAACTGCTATTGTAGTCGCTGTTCTATCTTTTAGTAACGTAGAGGAGAACTTTGGGCTGTAGGAACAGTCATTTTTGATGAGAATATATGTTATGACTGTATCGGTCTTGAGTCAAATAGTGACATTGATATAGAGTTTGATATTTTTCTAGAAAAGGTTTATTAGGAATGAAGAGAAGAAGGGAGATTAACACGTTGAATAACTAATGCTTCTCTGCCTTCAACATTATTGTCTATTAGACTAACATGATCACTTGCATTTACATTTGTACTAATAGAAAAAGTTGAAAATACTATGACAGCAGATAATGCAATTTTATAAATTTATTTTTCATTAGATAATTCTTCCCAAATACAGACCAGTTATTTGCTATTTAAAGAATATAAGTAAGAAATTTAAGTAGATAGGCTATAAAACCAAAGGAAAGAAAACCATAAAACACTAATCTTAATTCTTTACTACCTTTTTTCTTGAATTGTTGTTTACCTATGACAAATAAGACAAAAAGGTATAGTATAACCGTAACAAAGTCTTGTATTCTATTGTTTTCAATATAAAAAAGTAAGTAGAGAAGTATCATTAGAGAAATAATTGCTAATAGAATACTGACCTTTTTTTTCATGTATCTGCCCCCAGTTTGAAACAGTATTTTTCTTTATAAATAGATATTACAACAAATAAATTAAAGTCTCTTTAGGAAATGGAAAAATAAGAAAAAAATACTAGCTGATAGAAAAACAATAAGGATTTGGGCTTAGCTGTATTTGTCATATTTTCATTTAAGTTAGCCCATTTATACTATATTGATGAATAAAGTTTTAAATTATGGATATTGTCTGTTATTAGACACACAGTTCGGAGACAATGTGTAATTAGATAAGTGAATTTGCGAGAATAGGCTATCCTATAGTGAAACTTTAGGGATTATCCTGAAGTAAGACCAACAGATGAAATTTAAAAAAAGAACGAAAGTATAAAGGACGAAAACACATCCTTAATAGTAGGAACTGCTATAAAGTACAATTTGATATTGATGAATTCAGAACTAACTATTGGGTTTGGCTTAATCAATATAGGGTAACTTTTTTGTTGAATAATTATTTCTTGCATCTCATTATGAAACCATTTTTGCTGTTATTGGAAAAGAAGCTGTGGCTCAAGATGAAATACCAGTTTCCCAACATAATATAAAAGAAATTCATCAAGATAAAGTAAAAGTTGGTACGAATGAGATTAAGGTATTTCAAGAGATAGAAGAACAAAAACGCAAAGAAGAAGAGAGTTTGCGTTTGGAGCAAGAAAAACTAGAACAAGAAAGAATTGCTAAAGAGAAGCTGGAAAAAGAAAAATTGAAGAAAGAAGAAGAGGAAAAACGTCGTATAGCTGAGTCGAATCCTAAAGAAGAAGAGCAAAAAACGGTAGAACAAAAGAAACAAGCAAATACAACCCAAGAAAAGCCAAAGACAGAAGAGAAGAAGGAAACGACGAAGCCAAAACAAAATTCGGTCGCTTATCCAGGGATTAGTGCTTATGAAAATGAAGTAATTCGATTAACAAATATTGAGAGAGTAAATAACGGATTACCAGAATTGAAAATGGATTCTAAATTAAGTGAAGTCGCTTGGTACAAATCTCGAGATATGGTAGACCTGGGTTACTTTGATCATCAAAGTCCAACATACGGTTCGCCTTTTGATATGATGAGTCAGTTTGGTGTAAGTTATACAGCAGCAGGTGAGAATATTGCCTATGGTTATGCAACTCCAGAAGTTGTCGGAAAAAGCCATGGGGACAGGTACCTCGGCCGGTGCAGACAGCACGGCCAGTGAACCTGTCCCCATGGCTTTTTTGAAAAGTAATAATAATCTACTGCGATTCCAACAAGAATTTAGTACAATATACTTATACTTACTGTGTAATTTTGGGAGTGTAACAATTGAAATCTATTAAAAAGCAATTAGCTGTATTTTCTAGAAAAACAATTCGTTTGGATGAACTTGAGGATATTATGAAGGAAGTTTTACAAACATATGAGGACTTCGCTGAAGCGATTCTGGAGTTGGAGGCTGCTGGTATTTTAAACATGGTTAAATCTAAAGGTAGGACGTCAAGAGTACCTTCATTAGCATTTCTATACCGCATTAATAAAAGTCTCTTAGCGGAAAGCCACCATAAACAACTTCAGCAATATCGATTGAATTTACATCCTCTTCTTAATTTAGATTATTACTACAATCAGGATCCTTCTATATGGGACAGGGATCGAGACTATATAATAAAGCTAGATAACTATATAAAAACAGAGTATCTTCCAATAGAGCCAGTACCAGCACCTGAAAGAAGCTTTGAATTAGTAGGTGATGAGAAATGGATTACGGAAAAAGGTGGAAAAGAACTGCTAGAAAGAGTAGGTCTTTTTGATAGGTTGAACATTATTCCTGTTTCTGAACCTCTAATGTTTGCAATTAATCCTGATAAGGTAATGGCTCCCACACAATATCATCTCATCGTCGAAAACAAAACAACATATCAAGGGCTGCTTCCGGCACTTCCTGAAACTGTATTTGCGACCCTTATCTATGGGGCAGGTAAAGCTGTTATTAAATGTATGGAACAATTCCCTTTACAATATCCAGTAGAGGCTAACCACCAATTTTATTATTTTGGTGACTTGGATAGAGAAGGGATCTCGATTTGGTATTCCTTATTTAAAAAACATTCTATTAGACTAGCTTTGCCTTTTTATCTCGTTTGTTTAGAGAAAGAAATGGCAAAAGGGAAAGAATATCAGAAGGAAAATAAAGAAGCACAGGACCGATTTTTATCCTTCTTTAAATTGGAGCAACAGCAGCAAATTCATTCACTACTTAAAAACGGTTTCTATCATCCACAAGAGACATTAAAAACTAGAGAGCTGCAAGAGATTTGGAGGAAGTCAAATTGGACCAGTTAGATTTACAGGATATTACAAGTGGTTACCGGGAAAGAATGCGGAGGCTTGCTCTCTTTGATCCCTTATTTGATTTGGACCGTAAAAGGGAAATAGATCAATCCAATGCTCCTATTGATATGAAGGGGCTTGGCTTATTGACATTACTATTCTTTTTTGAACAAAAATTAATGCGACACTATAAGACGGGTGTCAAAGAATTAGCTGCCTTTTTACAGCAGTTAACAAATGGACAATATAAGCTAGAGCCAATAGATTATGAACGGTTGGCAAGAGCCATTATCCAGACTTTTCGTCCGACAACCGGGAGAAAGCGTAGTTACTCTTTCTTTAATTGGGAAACTTCCTTAGATGAGCACATTGACTATTCTATTTTAAAAGCAAACAATTTTGATATGAAAACTAATACACAATATTACACACTCGACGAAGATGGGCTTGAACTTGTTTTTGCTACGAAGGAATTTTATAGTGAATTTCAATTATCTATTAATCAATTGATGCTTCGTAAACAATTGGATAAAGGAGAGTTTAAAGGGGCACTTAGACAAATCAATGAAATGCATATTGACGTGGAGAATTTGCAGGAGCGAATGATTAAGCTTAAGCATGAAATTCAGCGTAGTATCGTTTCAGAAGAGACTTTTGAGAGGTACAAGCAGTTACTAGAAGATATCTATGGAAGGCTCACGCGAGAGGATGAAGAGTTTAAAGAACTTCGTTTATTTGTCAAAGAAACACGGGAGAGACTTTTTTCCAAGGATGTGCACAAGAAAGAAGTGAAAACCTATCAACTAGTTGTTCAAATTACTAGCGAACTGGAATCAGTCCACTATGAGCACTCTCGATTACTAGAGCAAACATTAGCATTGAAAAATACAACTCTAGTTACAGCACAGGAATCTCTTTACTATACAGGAATACAGGCATTTAACTTCGACCAAGACCTTGTATCCCCTGTTGTATCTAACCCGTTACCACTGGAGTCCATGGTAGGGGTACTGCATCCATTTCTGAAAGTAGAAGAAAATAGGGTATGGTCTCCGTTAACCTTATTTGCCGAACAGAATATAACGGAGGAACACGAGACAAATAGACAGCAAGATTTTGTGGAAGTGGACCAAGGGGAGAAGGATAACCCTTATCGAAAAAGTGTCATGCAACAATATAAGATAATCATGCAATTCTATCTGGATGCAGTTGAAACAAACGAGGTCCATACATTATCTAGCTTTATGGATTACTTGGAAGAGATAGGGCAATCCATGCTTTATAAAAACCGGTCTTTTTATGACTTTTGGATGATTATGCATCAGCGTTCCCCTATTATTCAAGGTGAAATAGAAGGAGAAGAAGAAGGGAAAACTTTATTAAGTGAAGCGTTTCGGCTACTTGGTGACCGGACCTTATTAATCACAGAAGATAACGGAATAATTAATCGAATAAAACGCTATTCCATACAAGAAATGAAGATTCGTTTGGAGGATGAAGATGATGCACTATCCTGAATCAAAGGTAATGAAAGCTTTTCAACTATATACACAGCTTGCTCGTGATGGCGTGGCAGATTTCGAGGCTGTCCAACAATACCGAGCTGACGAGGCTATCCGGGGATTACTGGAGGCCTTTGGGAGAGAGGTAGATTGTGTCATTGTTACAACGAGTGAGCAGATGTTTCTAATTCCTGAGACGAGATTGTCTCCTTTTCATGTTAGTAATGATTGGATTAAGCGGAATTACTTACGATCTGGAGCTACCAATGGTGATATTTATCTATTATATTTTGCTAGTATTATTTTATTTGGAACATTCTATGATTCTTACCATAGTCAAGCACCGACGAGACAGTTTCTCAGATTAGATGAATGGGTGACGTCTATTCAAGATCGGATAGAGCAACTGAAATCTCATGACGGGGAAGAACTGAAGGAACTTGAAAAGGAGTTTTCCTATAATTGGGGCTTAATTATTGAGAAGTGGGATGATATGGATGATGTGAAGGAAACGGCGAAGAAGCAGGCTGGTAATACAATCAGTCGATTAAGCTTTATCGATACAGTGAAAAGATTCCTGCTGGATCAAGACTTAATTCAAGAAATTGGTAATGATGAAATTACGATTACAGAAAAGGCAAAGACCATTGTTCAGCGCTTCTTTATGGAGATAGAGTATAACAAAGGAATATTTGAATTTATTTATGGTTTTGAAAGGGGGCAAGAGCATGCCAGCGATTAGTAAAATTAGGCTAACGAATGTTGTCTATGAGGAAGGGAATAAACGCTATAACGATGAATTGTTTTTATTTGAAGGTCACAATGGAGGTATACTTTTAGAAAATGGTGGCGGGAAAACTGTTCTAATTCAAACAGCCTTACAAGCTGTTCTGCCTCATGTCGATTTAGCTGATCGTAAAATAAAAAATACCCTTTTACTAGAAAATGCTCCAGCTCATATTGCTATTGAATGGATTACCCATGATAAACCGAGACGCTATGTTGTGACAGCTGTGACGCTTTTTCTAACAAAGCATGGGCTAGATTCTATCCGCTATGTCTATGAATACGATGCAGGGGATGCGAATGGAATTGAAGGAATACCTTTTGTTAAAGAAGGCAAAGAGGGAAACCGTCCAGCAGAACGTGGGGAAATGCAGGATTACTACAGCGGAATGAAAGAGAGGTCTTCCTTTTTTGCTCATACATTTGACACGATTAAGGGATACAAAGCTTTTATCGAAAAGCAGTACCATATCATCTCTGGTGAATGGGAAAGTATTGTGAAAATCAATAGTACAGAGGGCGGAGTTGAAGCTTTTTTTGACGATTGTAAGAGTACGAATCAGTTATTTGATCGATTATTAATTCCTACTGTAGAAGACGCGATTGTCGGCCATGATAAAGCGATGTTTGCGGATATGTTTGAAAAGCAGCACCAGAGCTTTAAGAATTATAAAAAATTAAAACAAACTATCGAAGAGAACAAGCGTATTCAAGAAAAGTTAGAGAACTACGTGATGACCTTTGAAAAGCTCCATCATAAGCAGAAAGCATACACGAAAGCAAAGCAACAAGCAAAAGGAGTTTGGAATCTAACCCTTTCTCAAAAGCAGCAAATGACAGGTGATTTAGCCGAGGGCTCACGGATGTTGACGGACTGGGAAGCGGAGCATGACACGCATAAGGTTAAATCAGCTTCATATGAGATTGCAATCGAAAAAGCTACATTAGAAGAAAAGGAATCAGCATACAATACTAAGCATGCTCATCAATTAGATAAAATAGAAGAACGAGATACCCATCAAACGAATTATTATTCGCTAAAGCTTGCTAAGTATAAAGAAGAGATGAAGGAAGAGCAAGAAAAACTAGCGTTTTCAGAGGAAAAACTTGCAGAATTAGAGAAAGATGAAGAATTAATCGACCTACAGGAGTCATTAGAGGAAGCAAAGCAGTCCTTATTAGGAAGCTACCTAGAAGAGATTGAAAAAATAGATGAAGAAAAACAAGGACTTACGTATCAACTTAATCCTATCTTGGAACACGTCGAACAACTGACTAGAAGTAAATCTGGTTTGGTTGAACGCGTAAATAAAGCAAAACAACAGCTATCTGCAATCAAGGAGCGGATACAGGCTCGAACGGAAGATATGGAAAAGCTCCAACAACAGCTTCTTGCTAATCCACAACAGGAACAGGTCTCTATTGAATTAAAGAAATGGCAGGAGCGTAGTAATTATCTTGATCAGGAAGTAGTACGCTTGAACCAGGAAGTGAGACAACTGAACCTACAGATTGAGGAAGCGGAAGAGCAAATGGATAATCTGCTTCAAGAACATGCAGAAATAGAGACGAACAAGAACAACGTATCATTCAAACTGACCGAGTTAGATAATGTGCAAGGGAATGTTATTACTCGCCTAGCAGGCTTACGTCAACAATGGGCCAGTTTAGAGGATATTTATACAGCACAGCAAACGATTGAAACTAGAATACTTGAACAACTGGAAAAACTGAAAAAAGAACGGAATAGTCTCCTGTTCAAGGAACGCCTTGCTTATCGGTTTGTAGATGATTACGGTACTCAGGATATCTTTTTTGCTGATACCTTTCTTGCAGAACAGCTCGCTTCATGGAAAAATCAGCTCGGGTATATTGTAACAGGTGTTGAGTATTTGCGGGACCTAAACGATGGAGAACGAAATAAGCGCAAACACTTTCCGCTTTGGCCTTTGACACTGGTCACAACGAATAAATCCAAGCAACAACTGTTGGATAAGCTAAACCACATATCCGATCGTTTACAGTTTCCGATAAGTGTTTTGACGACAGAAGAGGCACTTCAAGTAGACGAAAGCCAGGGGCAGGCCTGGGTTGCACCAAAGCATTGGCATCAAAATCTAGAAACAGAGTACTTTACAGATTGGAAGGTCCAGTTAAGAAGTGATGCCCACGCGATAACAGGACTCCGGGAGCAGAAGGAAAGGGAGCTTACAGACTGGCAGGATGGATGGAAAGCATTTCAACAGTTTTTAGAAATGTATCCATATGAATTATACTCTTCTCTTAGCACAGAGCTGTCGGAATGGAAGAATCGCTTAGAAGATGTCGTTCTGCGAATAAAAGCGATCAAAACGAAAATAACTGAATCACGTTCGATTATAGAATCTAATAGAAATAAAACACAAAATTATTCGAACGAAATGCAAGGATTACAAGCTAAGATAAAGGAAGGACTAACCTATCTTTCCTATGAGAAAGAAGTTGAATTAGAGGGAAAGAAAGAGGACAGCTTGTCTGCAAGTCTACAGTTGCTAGAAAAGGACGAGTCTAAGAAGGAGAATGAATTACAAGGATTTGATGAGGAAAAAGGTGATTTACAGCAACGCATAACGGTTTTAAATAACGAAATGGTAATCTTAAAGCGTGAGGATGATTATCTGAGGGTAGCGTCACTCAATCCGATATATTCTGGAGAAAGTAAACAAAGCATCAAGAATAAAATTCATGATTTGAATCGAAAAAAGGATAAAGTCACGGTTACACAAGGGGAATGGCTTGCTAAACAGGAAGCTGCTGAGCAAACACTGAAAAAGTTGCAAACTTTAATGGAAGAGATTCGAAATCAACAGAGCGACTTAGATGAAGAACAAGCATTTCCGAGTGACGGGGATCAATGGATGGAAACTCTATTGATTAAAATAAAAAAGTTGAACGGAGAATTGATTGCCCTGAATCAAGAGGTGAAACAAGCACTTTCTGAAAAGGAAAATCAAAAGGGAAAATATGAATTAAAACTAGAACAGTTTAAGAAGAATTATCCTGGCCGAGAGCTTATTTCATTTGAGCATCCCCTTGATGAAATCTATCAATCTTTACAAAAGGAAAGTGCAAAGCTATCGGAAAGAAAAGAGTATATTAATAAGCAGATAGAACGAATTAATACTCAGCTTGAAAGTATCTCCAAGGCAGAACGTGAGCTTGAAAAGCATATGGAGAGTCATCACTTCAATGCACCAGACCTGTCGGAAATCGGCCTGACGGAAGAACAGCAGCTAGCTTATAATTATCAACGCAAGAAGTATGTGGAAGCTGCTATTGAGGAAATGAAAAAAAGGAAACAAGAGATGGATGAGGAAGCGACTCGGGTACAAGCGGAGAAAGAATATGTCCGAGATTTTTGTAGAAAAGAGATTTCAGATATTAAGCTCCAACAAATGGCGATAAATGGAGTGGAGTATAAACAGACATATGAAGATGTAGTTTCCTTTAAGAATAATATGTTGACCAGTATTGAACGTATTTCGAAGTATGCCAATGAGCATATTAGAAAAAGTGATGAAGACCTACAGTTGTTTATTAATCAAATTCATTCCCATCTGCATACGATTGTAGAGGAATTAAGACAGATTCCTAATAAAACGAAAGTGAAGGTTATTGATGATTGGAAACCAATCTTTTCATTTTCGATACCGGAGTGGGATGAAGAGGTGGGTAAGACTAGAATAAGAGATTATATCGAATGGATTCTACAGCAGCTAGAGTCAGAGCGATTTCTCAATGACCAAGGCATGCAGGATGAAGGAAAGGTTAGAAATGATGTAGAGATGTGGCTTCAGACTAAATCATTACTGCAAGTCGTCATGAATAATGAAGTGATGAAAGTCAACTGTCGAAAAGTAACCAACGATAATCACGTAACATCGAGATCCTATTCCTGGGAACAGAGTAATGTTTGGTCAGGAGGAGAAAAGTGGAGTAAGAATATGACGCTTTTCTTAGGTATATTAAATTATGTGGCGGAGAAGAAGCAGCATCTACAGGCAAATATGAAACGTCACCGTGCAGTTATACTAGATAACCCATTTGGGAAAGCATCTAGTGATCATGTGTTAAACCCAGTATTTTTCGTTGCGGAACAGCTGGGTTTCCAGATTATTGCGCTTACTGCACATGCAGAAGGAAAGTTCTTACAGGATTACTTCCCGGTCATCTATAGCTGCCGCCTACGGTCATCACAAGAGTCCGGGAAGAAAGTGATGACAAAAGAGAAATGGCTCCATCATGCGTATTTCCAAGACCATGAACCAGAAGGGCTTGAGCGGTTGGGGGAAGTGGAACAGATGGAATTGTTTTGAGACCGGGTATTTACTAGTCAATCTTATCTACCAAGTACCACAATTACTCACCAACATAAAGAGCGATTGGCAGGTTAAGTTGTTAAATCAAAAAGAAGTAATCGTACAACCTTGTCAAGGGGCGGTTACTTCTTTTTATTTAGGATGATGGTGATCGTAACAATTATTGATATTGGATAAGGCAAATGAATGGTTTTCAAGACCATAAAAGTAAGAATGAGGATGAATCTATGGTTTCCTCTTGTTAAAATAGGATATAACAAACAGTAATATAGTCTTTACTTGGATTAACAAAGAAAGTAGGTACAGCCAATGACAGTTATTAATCTTTCATTTGATGAGATGTGGGATAAGTTTGTTACTTGTGATCATACTTATGATGGTCTATTCTTTACGGCTGTCAAAACTACTAAAATTTACTGTAGGCCATCTTGTAAATCTAGAAAACCGAAGAAAATAAATGTGGAATTTTATCCTGATAGGAAGGAAGTGGAGAATGCCGGGTACCGTGCATGTAAGAGGTGTCAGCCGGAAGTGGAACATTCCCCACATATAGCGTTAGTAAGAGAAATTATCAGCTTTCTGGTAAATCATTCTAGACAAAGATTACAATTGAAGGATATTTCTGATCATGTTGGGTTAAGTCCTTTCCATCTTGAACGGATTTTTAAACAGGAAACTGGTGAAACACCGCGTAGCTATTTGGAAAAAATACGTGTTGATAAAGCTTCACATCTTCTTAAAACAACAAACCATACGAATCTAGAAATCTGCTTTGAGGTAGGATTTCAAAGTCCTTCCAATTTTTATAAAGTATTTCGTCGGAGTAAACATTGTTCCCCTAGTGAATATCGGGCTCGAATGAGTAAGGAGGCAGTAGAATGAAATGGATAAATCATGGGAAAAGCATGGAGATTTTTCCTCCAAAAGAATTCGATTTTGACGAGTGCCTTATCTTCTTAGAAAGGTCGGAAGGGGAGATATTGCATCAGATTAAGGATGGCTATTTATATAAACTGATTAAAATAAATGACGAATTAATTTTAACAAAAATAGGGAGTGAATCCCATTCGATTCAAGTAGAATTCCCAATCGGTATCCCATCTGAAACTACTGGGGAAATAGTTGCTGAATATATTTGGGAATGGTTTGATCTTGGTCAAAATCTGGGAGAGTTTTATGAAATGGCCCGAAAAGATACAATACTTGACCAACTAGCTAATGCCTACTATGGGTTACGAATTATTTGTATACCTGATTTATTCGAAGCGTTAACATGGGCAATCTTAGGGCAGCAAATTAATTTAACATTTGCTTACTCGTTAAAGAAACGACTTGTTGAACAGTATGGGGAGTCCCTTACCTACGATGGTCAGACTTATTGGCTATTCCCAACGCATGAGAAAATAGCTGAATTGGAAATAGAGGATTTGAAAAGGCTTCAGTTCAGTACAAGAAAAGCAGAGTATGTTATTGGAGTCGCTGAAGCACTGACTAGTGGACAATTTTCAAAAGAAACATTGCTGGACTTAAAAGAATATCATTACGTCCATCAAGCGTTACTTTCTATTAGAGGTGTAGGTGCATGGACTGCGGACTATGTGATGATGAAGTGTTTACATTACCCTGATGCATTCCCTATTGCGGATGTTGGCCTTCATAATGCACTGAAGCAACAACTGGGTCTCGAACGTAAACCTACTATAGAAGAAATCGAAAAGATAGCAGTAAACTGGAAAGGTTGGGAAGCATACACAACCTTTTATCTGTGGAGGTCTTTGTATGAGTAAACAACATAAGGTAGATTATCAATCACCCATTGGGATTGTAGAAATAGTCGGGACAGAGGAAGCCATTGTTTCTATTCTGTTTACGGAAAAGGAGAAACAAGAGTATGTAAAGCAAGGTGATACTCCGAAAGTTTTGGAGCTTTGCTGTCTTCAATTAGATGAGTATTTTAAAGGAGAGCGGAGTACATTTTCATTCCCTTACGTCACGGAGGGGACAGCCTTTCAAGAAACGGTGTGGAATGCTTTAACGCAGATACCCTATGCTGAAACGGGCTCGTATAAAGATATTGCAATTACTATCGGAAATGAAAAAGCTATTCGTGCGGTGGGTAGTGCGAATGGGAAAAATAAGTTGAGTATTGTTATTCCATGCCATCGGATAATTGGTTCTAATGGGAAGTTGACTGGTTATGCTGGTGGGCTGTGGAGGAAGGAATGGTTGCTTCAGCATGAGAGGGAATTTAAATAGGTGATGAATTTGCTACACCATGAATCCTGTAATCGTTCTAAGCCAAATAGCTCTATGTCAGTAGTGGAAAAAATAATAGTCCAAAATGTAAAGCAATCTTATTATGACAAATATGTGAAGTGTTTCACAAAATTATCGAAAGATGATATAATAAATTTATCGCAGGTTAACTAGCTGTAAGACCCCCACTTCAAGAATTGTAAGTGGGGGATCAACAGCCAGTAAAAGCCCGATTCGTTCAACTAACAATCAGTAGGGAAATGCAAAAACCCCTACTGATTGAAGTTTCACTTTATAATAACTTAAGGAGTGATTCATATTATGGCAAATATCGTCTTTGTTTCCCCCGGAAAGTATGTTCAAGGAAAAGGTTCATTAAAACAGATTGGTGAGTATGTAAAACCTTATGGTAATAAGCCATTAGTTGTTGCTGATAGCATTGTTTGGGAAATTACAAAAGAAAAAATTGAAGAAAGCTTTTCTTCTACTGCAATTGATTTCCATTATGTAACATTCAATGGTGAATCTTCTTTAAATGAGGTGAATCGAATTGCAGAGGAAGGCAGAGTTAATTCCGTAGATGTTGTAATTGGTGTTGGCGGAGGAAAGACACTCGATACTGTAAAAGCAATTGCGGATGAACTTAATGTTGGGGTAATCATCGTACCAAGTACTGCTTCAACGGATGCTCCTACAAGTGCCCTATCTGTTATCTATAGTGATGATGGTGTGTTTGAATCGTATAAATTTTACAAGAAGAATCCTGATCTCGTATTAGTTGATACAGAAGTCGTTGCAAATGCACCAGCTAAATTATTTGCTTCAGGTATTGCAGATGCAATGGCAACTTGGGTGGAAGCTAGAGCTACATTTGAAAACAATGGAAAAGCCATGGCTGGTGGAAAACCAAGCATTGCGGCTAGAGCAATAGCTGAAAAATGTGAAGAAACGCTATTTGCATATGGAAATGCTGCCTATAAGGCTGTTCAGAAAGGACTTGTAACTGGTCATGTGGAAGCGGTAGTTGAAGCAAACACATTGCTTTCTGGGCTTGGATTTGAAAGTGGCGGTTTAGCAGCAGCACATGCTATCCATAATGGTTTCACTGTATTAGATGGGGATATCCATCATCTAACCCACGGTGAAAAAGTAACATATGGTACGTTAACTCAACTCGTATTAGAAAATCGATCAACAGAAGAAATCGTAAAATATATTCGTTTTTACCGTTCATTGGATTTACCAACAACATTAAAAGAGATGCATTTAGATAAAGTATCTTATGAAGATCTATTAAAAGTAGGAACTTCTTCCACTCAGGAAGGAGAAACGATGTCTAATTTATCACCAGACATTACACCTGAAGATGTCGCTGATGCAATCTTAGCTGTAGATCAAATTAGTCAATTAGCATAGCTAGATTTGAAGCAATTGATAAACAAATAAAAAACGATCTCGAATGTCTAAATAGTTAGAATGAAATGTGGGGACGGAAACGCTGCTTCAATATTATGAAGCCTTGGATTCGTCCCCATATTTCATTAGAGGGAGATATTCTACTTGGTCATATAAGAATGTACTTGCTATCCTTATAATAGTCTTTTGCAAAATAATTACTATTAATGATTTGATTATATAAACCATTAGCTTGCGATGTACTAGCTCCATAAAGAGCATTTGCTGCTGCCTTTACCGCCTTTTCAATCTTCTTTCTTTCATTTTGACCATATTCATACTGTTTTTTAGCTTCTTGTTTATCACCTTCAAAGATTTCAACCAGCTCTTCGTATGTTGCTCCTCCGAAAGAGATATAACTAGTACCGTCATAGGTAATTCTTTTTACATGATTGTTACCGACTTCAACAGAAACAATAAAACCAAAATTATCATTTAAACTAAATACTGTTGAATACTCTGTAAAGACCCCTGCGTTTCTTAGAATAGTCTTTACTTTAACAGAAAACTTATTTGGGAATTTTTAACTAACTTTTTATAGCTATTTAAAGCCGGTGAACCTGTCCCCATGGCTTTTTTTGGTTTATAATATAAGGATGGCCCATGGAATAGTTGTGATTATTTGGATGATGGGATGAAGATGAAGTAGGTGAGTTCAATCGATATAGTAGAGACGAGGGTGCGTGGGTTTATTTCGGATATTCAACACCCGAAACAAAAAAAGAAGATTAATGTGAATGATTTGGAGCTTCAATTACGGAGGCTTTTGGATAATTATTTTGAAATGAATGGGTATCAATTGTTTTACGAAGCGATGGAGAAATTGCACTTGGAAGGGGTACTATCCCCGATTCAAAATAAACAATATAATGGCAAGTCACCGGCTCTTCCTCTGTATTATTGGGTAAATACTAAAGCCCAAGAAACAAAGTGGGACCGGCTCAAGATGATGAGGTTAAGTGACAAGTTGGATTTTTCCTATTATGAGCGTCATCCTGAATATCAAACAAAAGAAGAATGGGAACGAATTGAAAAATTATATCTATTTTTGCAAACGGCTGAGGAACGTGAAGTGGTTTCGGTTGAAGAAAGAAGTCTAGAGCTCTTTGGTCATGAAAAGTTCCTACAAGATAGCGACCTATTTCCAGAGGGAAAGGGCTTTTTAACCCGAATCGGCATTCCGGAAGAGAAGTTGAAAATGGTGAAATACGGTGAACCTTTCGTATTCTGGCTGAAACAGGGTAGAGAAATTAAAGATATTCAGCGGGTTCTCATAGTGGAAAATCTAGCATTCTTCCATACTTCCATTAGGCTATTAGAAGAGAATATGCTTGATTATGAACCAGAGCTTATTATTTACGGAGAAGGAATGAAAATTGAACGAAGCTTTTCTTTTTTCTTTCAGTTATTTCCACCAAAAAACTATCTTTTTTATTACGCTGGCGATCTTGATGCGGAAGGGTATGGGATTATCTTCCGGCTAATGGGGAAGTTCCCAGGTACAAGTATCCAGCCAGCATTAAAAATCTATCGGAAAATGCTCCAGTTTTTTGAACAACGAAATGACCAAAACAAAAGACAAACACAAAACACGATCTACCGTGATGCTTTCTTCCAGTGGTTTACAGAAGAGGAGCAAGAGCTTCTACAACAATTATGGCAAGAAAATAAACGAATTCCCCAAGAAGTTTTAACAATTGAAACATGGAGGCGCTTATTGTGAACGAATCATGGGAAGGCTTTGCAGGACGAATCAGGCGACTCAACCCACTGTTTGAGCTAGGGCGGGGAATGGAAGTTGGCGAGTTAAAACCATATCTCCAATCCATCCTCATGCAAGTGCTCCTGACTATTTTTTATCGTGAGTTAAATGATGACGACCAGCGGCGTAAATCTGATATAAAATATATGGTAGAAGATACAATTAAACAAATGAAGTTACTCGCAGATGAGAAACAAATTGAACGGATTACGAGTGGGCTCCTGTATTCAGGGAAAGAGGAATACAGTCAACCTTTTGAAGCTTTCTATTATGATGAAGTAAGAGAGGCTTGGGAGACTCAAGTGTTCCGTTACGTGTCGATGGATGAACTATATACTAATTTGGAAATTGGTAGTTCCATCGTTTATAAGCTGACGGATGTAGCGCAGGAAATGATTTTTATGAGTAGGGAAATGGCTGAAGAATTTTCCATTACAATTGAACAACTTTATAGTATCCAGTTAATTAAAAATGGTAATTTTCGCAAGGCGACACGCAACCTCGACCACCTCATTTCACGGGTTAACCGCTTAATGGCCAATGAATTCACCTTCGGGCAGGAAATGATCAATAATCCCAAAATCCTTTTAATCGAAGCAGAGCGGCAAAGAGCTGACAATCGGATGGATATTGAAAAGCAATTTGAAGAAGAAAAGAATCACTTTCGGACGATTACAAGTATGATTGAACGAACAAAACGCCAAAATGCGGAGGATGATGCTATTCATCGGGAATTGGTGTTGCTTCAGGAGAAAATCGGTCATTCGAGATCATTGCATGATCGATTTGCTAAACTTGTGATTCAGAATATCTCGTACGAAATTAAATTAAAAGTAGAAAATCCGTCCTTGTTTTGGGAAAGTAGTTTGGTGTCATTCAAGGAGCATATATATGAAAACTGGTTTTTAAAAGAAGGCATGACGTCCTTTTCTGACGTAGAAACCATTCTATCTCCGTTATTTTCACCGAAGAATGAATTTATTTTACCCCTCGATTGGATCTGGGGTGAGCAAGAATTTAATGAAAAAGAGGAAATAGATGGACCTGAAGAAGAGGAGGAGAAAGAAGGTACCATCCATCAGCGTATCACGAACTGGGATTCCGTGGTGAAGGCCTGGAGCTATGTATTCCAATATTTACAAACACATCAAGAGTTTTCCTTAACCAATTTAAAGGAGCTACCGTTAGAGGTGCAGGATTTATGGTTTGAGGAGTCGGAAACGATTGATTTATGGATGATGTTTGATAAGAAGCCATTGAAGGTGCAAGTGATGCATCGGAAGGAAGAGAACCTTAATGATGAACGGGAAATTCTGTTGTATAAACTGATGCAGGAATATCCGCAGTTTCAGCAGCTGGAAGGCTTAAAGATTTATACAGAATTTGATCATCGTGCCGAGCCTTTCCTCTGGTATGAGATGAAAATCACACCATTTAAGATTTGTGTAGAGGGGGAAATGGAATGAACGCAGAAGTAATTAAAAAGGCGTCGGCCGTTTATTTTTCATTATTAAAAGAAAAAGTGATTGACGAAACGAGTGAACATTTTCAAGTTTATTTTGAACCAGAAGTAAGACAAACCGTTCTATTACTCGCGGACGAATCGGGTACATATATTATTGAAGCCCCGAAACGGGTTCATTTAGTGGTTCAACCAACGGGTTCTGTCTTCGCGACTAATTTTACCCATATGAGGGACAGACATAAGCAAGTGGAAACGAAAAAGCATTTTCACCTGATGAGCGTGGTGTTAATGTCATTTCTAGCAAGTATTGATCAGAATCAGGCGGCTAAAGTTCGGGCGAAGCGGGAAGGGATTAGCTATTATTCTTTAGAACGACAAGTGAATGACCTAATCGTGAATTGGGAGACAATCTTGAAAACCAATCCGGACTTTGGTGATAAAGAACGAATCGATATGAAAGATGTCGTTACCACGTGGAAGTATATGGAAGTTGATCGAGACGATTTCGGTATTAAAAAAGGAAATAAGCGGACAAGAATCGGGCTGATTGCAAGTAGTATGCGACTACTCGAAACAGAGGGCCTCCTAGTCATTCTTGACCGTGATGATATTCCTAAAGCAATTCCGAAACAAGAGCTGTATGAGCGGATCGACTATTTATATCATGATTATGACCGCTATGAATTAATGAAAAAATTAGTGTCACAAGAGGAGGATACGCATGCCGAAGATACACAAGATTAGAATTGTTGGCCTGAAATATGATGGCATGCAAAAACAATATAAAGATACCACGTTTAATTTTCACAATGAGGAGACATCCGTTAATGGCCTGATTTCCATGATGAATGGTGGCGGAAAAGGGGTATTCCTACAAGCTATTTTCCAAATTGTTAAACCAGGTACAGCCTGGGGAAAGCAAAATAATCGGTATTATCAACAGTTCTTCTTTAATCAAAAGGAACAATTCATTCCATATACTTTTCATGTGCTAATTCAATGGGAATTAGATGGTGGGGACAGTAATCATCTCATAACAGGCGGCATGTTCTCTGCTGAACAACGTGTTTCCATGAATGAGGAAGAGGATACCGAAAATAAAACGCTGGAACAAGAAGCAAAAATCATTCCCAATATTACGTTTTACACGCGGGAGTTTGAGCGGCAGGAAGAGGCAGCTTTAGAGCATATTCCTCTTTATGAGGATGAAGAGATTGCCGAGCCGGAGAGTTTGAAAGATTATTTGAGATGGAATGGTTTTGATGTGTACAAGGATACGAAGAAGCATTATCGTATTCTAGATACATACGCGATTAATCGGAAAGACTGGGATATTTTAAAAGACATTAATAAAGATGAAGGTGGCGTAGGGAAATACTTCGAGGGAGCGGAAGATGATCATTCACTTTTCCAAAAGCGAATTGTACCTACGATAAGCCAGGTGTTACACCGGACAGAACATCAGAAGAATGACTTAGTTGAAATCTTTAAAAGTCAGGCAAGTATTGCGAAGGATTTACCCGTGTTATTAAAAAGAGAACAAGCACATAAAGAGTTCTTGGAAGATATTGTGCCGTTTGAAGAACATCTAGCAAAAGGTGTGCTGCATAAAGATATTGTTCAGACAAGTACAAAAGACGGCAGACAGCTTTTAGGTGCTTTGGAGCATTTGAAAAGCCAAGAAGAGGATACACGTGATTCCTTAGAGAAAGAGATGGAGAAATTAGTAGAAAAACAAGATGATTTACGGTATCAAAAAGACAATTTAGACTATGCGTTGGCCCATCGTGACGTGTTGGACTGGGAAAAGAAATTAGCGGAAGAACGGAAGAAACACGATAATCTACAAGAGGATGTAAAAGAAAAGCAAGCGCGTAAAGACCAGTTAGCCTTTGAACTTTTATTAAAAGAGTGGAAGGATGTTGAACAAACAATTCACTCGCTTTCCGCGGCCATTCAGAAGCTAGAAGAAAACAGTGGACTAGGCGAAATTAATCAAAAAATGGCTGAAATCAAGGAAGAGGCCGAAAAACAATGGGCGATTTCTTATGAGGCAATAAGAGAATCTGTTAAGCAATATGTTGGCTATCAAAGGTTTTTGAAAAAGAGAACTTTAGAGCTTGCAAAACAGGATAAGCAAAAGACCGGGGAGATTGCAAGAATTGGTACAGAAATTGATAGACTCTATACGGAAATGAATGCGTACGAGTCAAAAGAAGCTGCCTTTACGGAGGAATTTGGCGACCGATTAACGTACGATTTACCGGGATTAATCGCAAGCTTTTCAAAACAAATTGATGACAAAAAAGCAAGATTAGTAGAAATTGAGGAGAAATACGAAGCATCGGATGAACGACAAACTAATCTTGCAGCAACACGAGGGATATTGTCCCAGTCTATTCAGTATTTGGAAGAAAAATTGGAAGAACTAACGCGTTTAAATGAAGTTCAAAAAGATAAAGAAGCTAAACTAGCATCCAAGCTTCAGGGGTTACTAGATTCGGTGGCAGAACCGTTTACCCATTCCCTTTTATCCAAATATGCCCTCGAGATGGAAGACCTATTGAAACTTGCTTTAGAACAAGTAGAAGGCATAAAGAAGGAATTGTGGGAAACCCAGCTGGATTATTCCTTGAATGATGAACATTTCTGGATTGCCAATAAGGATGTAAAAGAATTAAAGGAATGGATGGATGAGAAGACAGGAATCGATGTCTTTTATGGAAGTCAATTTCTTCAATCCTTAAGTCCTGAAGAACTGGCGAATCACCTGGTAGCCTATCCTCTTCTTCCATACGGTTTGGTTGTTAATGGACAGCAATGGGAAAAAATCAATCAGCAGTTACTTACAGGTCGTATTTTTAATAGTCCGGTACCGATTTTCTTACGTGAGCAAATGAAGAACGATTCAAGTAACTCATCGTTTGTGATTCTGAATGGAACAGAGAGAGAGCTGTTAACAGATAAACATCAATTTTCTAATTGGAAAATCCAAATCGCGAAATCAATTGAAGAGAAGAAAAATACGTTATCCGAATTGGAAAAAACAGAAACTACGTATCGACGGGTGTTAAAAGAAATTGATCGATTTGTATCGGGTGACCTTTCCAGTGATATGGAAAAAACATTGGATGCCGAAAATAGTGCGCTTCTTTCTAAACGAACAGAATTACAAGAAGTCATCACGAAGCAAGCGAACGAAAAAGAAATCCAATTGCAGCTAAAAGAGGATTTGGAAAAGACAAAGCAGAAAATGGAAAAGCTAACGTCTAATGTTACTCGATTAGAAGAGTTCTCCAAGGAGAAGGAGCTTTATCAAGAAAATAAGCGAGTTAAACACGAGAAAGAGCAACTAAAGGAAACAATAGAAAAGGCCCAAGAGGAAATCAGCCGAGAATACGATGGATTTGTAGAGCGGCAAAGTGAATGGAATCAAACGTATTTGGAATGGAAGCTACAGATTGAGCAATCCATTAAGGAGATATCCTTCTATATGGAAGATGTTGCGTTTCCGAGTGATGAAAAAGGCGAGCTCTCCGAAGAGGTACCACCTTTATCTGCACATATTTTAGAAGATATCATGGGGAGTATCGATGAGTTAAGAAACTTGCAGAAATCAAAAGAGGAGCAAGCACAAGAACTACTCGTAACCCAAGCGAAAATAGAAAGTGAACAGAAGCAACAGAAGAAACTGGAGAAGAAATTGAATGCCCTCAACGAAGAGTGGAAAGACGCTCGTGTTCCAGACGAACCGAACGCCATTTTAGAAATGATGCTGCAGAGTGCAAGTAAGGAGTTAAAGGCAGCAGAAAAAGAAGAGCGGGAGCAAGGAACAGCAGTCACTGTTGCCGAGACATCGGTTCAACACGCAATGGTTCAGCGCGATAAGTCAGTGAAAAAGCTAGCGAAATATGATAAACAAGCGGAACCTTGGGAAGAGCTGGATTTACAAATAAAAGAGGTTGAAATTAAGGACCAAATGAAGAAAACGAAAGATGAAATGAAGCATTTGGAAAAATGCCAGAAAGAGTCGGTTGCGAATATTACCGGTTATGAGGGTGATATGTTGACGCTCTCGGTTATTTTGAAGGAGGAAGCGGCAGCCTTTACAGAGGAAGATGTTGAAAAAATTAAGAGTCAAGGAAAGTCCGGTATTCTTAATTGGTGTGAACAGCATCAAGCATTAGAGGGAGAAGGCCAGGAGAAGCATGCGAAGATTGACCAATCCTTAAGAAATTTAAAACAGACGATTGAAGGCAAGGATTGGGAGATTCGTTTTAAAAATGAAGTATTGACGACATTGGATCATATGGATACAAGGCATTATGACCATGTCGGGAGCGTTGTAAATAATATGAAGCGATTCTCACAAAGTGGGTTAGAGCAATTAGAACGAGACAAGGAAAGGGCAGAGAAGGCGCAGAACTTCTGGGCTAGTCGCGCTAGCATGAAAGTGATGAGTATAGCCGATGCGATTCGTTCCATGATTGCGAAAATGAAGCTGAAAAATGAGCGTGGCACGTTCCCACTTGTTCAATTGAAAGAGGATATTTTACCGAAGCGAGCAGAAGAAATCGAAGCCCTATTAGGACAGCATTTCGTCGCAAGCATTAATCAAATCACGAAGCAATTTGATTTAATTGATGATAATAATCGTGCGTTAGATCAAGAAATCAAACGACTCGTTAGCGATGAGAAGATTCTTTTTGTATCTCTAAGAAATCGTTATCCAGAGCTTCTTGTCTATAATATGCGGACGGATAATGCCTTTATGTACGGGAAACCATTAAGGGAGCATTACTCCACTTGGCAAACCATTAACCAAGGTTCGATGACGAAATCAGATGGAAGCGGCGGTCAAAAGCTATCCGCTCGGATGGTAATGATGATGATGTTATTATCGGTGAAAAGTGAAACAAATCAAAGCTGGGTACCATTAGTGGTGGATAATCCATTCGGACAAGCCGCATCAGCCCATGTTCTTGATCCAATCTTCGCCGTTGCAGATAAACTGAAGTTCCAATTCATTATCGTTACACCACCAGAATTGGTGAAAACAGAAATTAGTCAACGATTCGAAGCCTATTATAAACTCGACTTCCTACGTGAAAAAGGAAAAGAAATAATTACAGACACAATAGTACCAGCATTTCGAATACACCAAGGTGTAGAAAGTTAAAAAAATTCATGGGGACAGTTCCTCGGTTCAGCCGAGGAACCTGTCCCCATGGTGCTTTTATTGTGCTTCTGAAGCTAAAACAGTATTCGTTCTTTCTTTCGGTTTTCTTGTTAAAGAAAAGATTGCACATAGTAAGGAAAGGATAACGATGGCTCCTCCAAACCAGGACATATGTGATACTGATCCGGTTTCGTTTAATACGATACCGCCAAATGCTGAACCAAGTGAAATACCTATTTGTAGTGCTGAATTATTAAAGCTTTGCTGAATGTCAGATGTAGCAGGATCTGTTTGAATCAGGTAACTTTGTTGTGGTGGAGATAGACTCCAACTTAACGCTCCCCAAACCATCATAACTGGTATGAACACAATAAGTGAAAATGTAGTAAATGGTAATAGGAACAGCACGACTGCAAACAAACTGATAACAACGATGATGCTCTTCTTAGCTCCAATCGAATCGGATAGAATTCCCCCGAAAGCTCCACCACTTACTGCTGCAATCCCAAATAATAGATAACAAATACTGATCCAACTGGAATTTAGATGAAGTTCTGTTTCTAAAAACGGAGTAAAGTATGCATAAATCGTATAATGTCCCGCTAGCAAAAACATCGTTGCTAAATGTGCACTGCCTATTTTAAAGCTCGCCACAGCCTTTAATTGTTGTGAAAGTGGCGTCGTGTTTTCTCCCTGGATTCGTTCAAAGAAGATAGAAATAAGCACAAACGAACCTATCGATAAAATAGCAATTCCAAGAAAAATAACGCGCCAGCCAAAAGCATCGGAAATCATAATTCCAAGTGGTACACCCATAACTAATGACGAGCTAATTCCCATATAAATAAGCCCCACTGCCTTCGCTTGATGTTTTGGTGCAACAATCTTTGCAGCAATGGTTAACGATAATACGACGATAAGTGCTGTACTCATCGCACTCAAGACCCTTGCAATCATTATAAAGGTAAAATTCGGACTGAAATAAGTCATGATATTACTAATGAAAAAGATAAATAAGGAGATAAGATATAACTTTTTACGCTCTATCTTACTAGTTAACACTAGTAAAACGGGGCCGGAAATGGCATAAATAAGTGCAAAAACCGTGATTAATTGTCCAGCAGAGCTTATGGAAATGTTTTAATCAGTTGCGATTGTTGGTAGTATTCCACCAACGATTAATTCAACAAGCCCAACGGAAACAGTGGATAATGAGAGTATAAAAACTTTTAGATTCATATTGTGTTTTACTTCCTTTCTCATGATGTGAATAATAAGATGATTTTTGAAAACAAAAAAATCCTGATTACAAAAAATGAATCATGTTCATTTTCTGTAATCAGGATTTTAAGGTTCCTGGTAGAGACCCTCGAGCCATATTCCGAGGTTATACAGGTATATTTATTTTTAGCACTTAAAATAGTGTACTAGCTATCAGATGATTTTTCAAGTGTTATTTTTCCTGATAATGTTTCTTCCCTTTAGGTCCCTATTGCCTTAGACAAGGCTAACCATATGGAGTAAGATAGTAGAGGTAATATATTGAGGAAAGTTAACAGGTAATCTGTACCGTAAATATAAAGTTTATAACAAGGAGAAAACAAAACAATGAACAATTACAAATTAACCATTCAGTATGATGGTGGACGTTACAAGGGTTGGCAACGACTTGGTAATAGTGACAATACCATTCAAGGAAAAATTGAAAATGTCTTAACGGAGCTGGCAGGAGAGAAGATTGAAATCATTGGATCTGGAAGAACGGATGCAGGCGTCCATGCCCTTGCTCAAATTGCTAACTTTAAAATGCGTAAAAATGCAACAGAAGAAGAAGTGATGCAATATTTGAACAGATATCTACCTAATGATATTAGCATTGTGGATGTGGCGTTAGTGCCTGATCGTTTTCATGCACGCTATAATGCAAAAGATAAAACCTATTTGTATAAGATTTGGAACGAGCAATACACCCATCCCTTCATGCGAAAGTACAGTATGCATGTGGAGGAACAACTTGATATTGAAAAAATGAGACAAGCATCGCAATATTTTTTAGGTAAGCATGACTTTACTTCCTATTCCAATGCTAAGTCGAAGAAAAAGTCCATGGTACGTGAAATATATTCCATTGATATAAAAGAAAATGAGGGCTTTATCGAAATTAAATTGCAAGGTGATGGCTTCCTTTACAATATGGTAAGAAAAATTGTTGGAACATTAATTGAAGTTGGGTTAGGCGAAAAAGATGCTGCAGCCATACCAAGTATTCTTGAATCGAAAGAGCGAATTCAAACAGGTCGTATGGCAGATGCTGAAGGGTTGTATTTGGAGAAGGTTGGTTTTTAACATCATATTTTTTTACCGATATTGGGTCTGCCTCCATGTCTAGTGGAGTAGTGGATATTAACTTAATTTTAAAAAAGCAGGAAACACATATAAACAGTTCCATGATGAGGTGCAAAGTCCTAAATAACAAAACTAACAGGCGAAATCAAAAAAAAGGTTTTGCTTGTTATTTTGTATTGATATAATAGCGATTTTCATTCAATTAATCAGAATTACTTTTTTAAAAATTTTATTCAACCATCTGGAAATGATGATAATAATAATTTTGGGAGTGAGCTATTATTTTGAAGTATTGCACCCGTTTAATTTAAGTAGATGATAACTTTCAAGCGTATTTGTTACTAATTATTTTTTTAGACCATTATACATTTCGTTTTAATAATTCATCTAAATAATCCCTTACAATATCCGCACGTTTTGGATTTAGCCGGTCGCTAGTTTCAAGTTGTGAAAGTGGCTTCAGCTTTTTAATCGCTTCTAACTCTTTCTTCCGCAACAATATATTTCTATCACCAGAGCTTAACCCCTCAACTTCATCAATCAATTCATAGATTTCAACAATTAATTCAAGGTTATCGATTGACAAATCATCACCTTTCAATCCAAAATATGAAGGATTCTTATGAAGTTCATAAAGATGAGTAGAGCATCTAGTCATCATGGAATAGGATTGTCCTATATACAAAGACTTGTATTCTACTTTATTTTCTCCAGACAACCCTATTTTAATATTATAAATTCCAGGGCCAATTGCTTTTTTAATTAGAAATTCATTTCTTTCAAAGAATCGGATTTTCATAATCATATTCTCCTTTTAAATTTGTTTTGAACTATAATTTTTACTATACATTCTTAGGTTCGTAACTGTCTCATTTTCAAATACATCTATTATACAAGCCGCAGCTCCAGTATTCGGTTGAGATGCACAAATAAGAATGGCTTTCCATCAGAATGATTAACTCGTGTTTCTCCATATGGATCATAATCAGGAAGAACTGCAGCAAACTCTTTAACTTGTATTTTAATTTATTATCCTTTTTAACAATTCTGCTTCTTTTATTGAAGCACGTTTCTTCACAAACATAATTTAACTATACCATGTATCGCATTATGTAACTCACTATTCTAAAAAACGCTTAAAAAGGTCTCTTCATTCTTTATTAGGAAACCCTGCTAGTTTAATATCTACTTTATCTGTTATTCGCAATCATGAATGTAGGTAAGTGTGTTTTTTAGTGCTAATTATAAAATACCACCTCGCAACGAAAAAGTTTGATATGACTGTTGTCTGCTTTCTTATTTTTGCTTCTCAACCATCTTTAACCTCATCTTCATTATAAAACGGTAATTACGCTTCTTTTACCAACCTATCCCAATCACAAAAAGTACGCTATACTATAACTCAGAGGGTTCGTAACCATCCCCTCTTTAAACAAAACTAGGGAGGAATTTAACATGGAAAAAGCAGTAGTTGTATTTAGTGGCGGGCAAGATTCGACGACATGTCTCCTATGGGCATTAGAGACATTTGAACACGTTGAAGCCGTCACTTTTTTGTATGGGCAAAGGAACGTGTCAGAGCTTGATTCAGCTAAGAAGATTGCCGAGGATTTAGGGATAAAACATACCGTTCTGGATATGAATTTGCTTAACCAACTGACCGATAATGCGATGACTAGAAAGGATATGGAAATCGATGAATCCGGGGAAGTGCCCAATACATTTGTTCCAGGAAGAAATCATCTTTTTCTATCATTCGCCGCTGTTTTCGCAAAAGGTATCGGTGCAAGGCATATCATCACTGGCGTAAGTGAAACGGATTTTAGTGGCTATCCGGATTGTCGAAACAATTTCATCCAATCATTAAATCTGACGTTAAACCTTGCCATGGATCATAATTTCGAAATACATACGCCATTAATGTGGAAAAACAAAGCAGAGACATGGGAAATGGCAGATGAAATGGGAAAACTAGAATATATTACAAAGCATACAACGACCTGTTATAACGGGATTATTGGGGACGGGTGTGGGGAATGTCCTTCCTGCAAAATAAGAAAGCAAGGGCTTGATGCTTACCTAACAGGGGGGCGAGCATATGTATAGGATTCTCATATACTTATTATCTATTGTTCTTGCCAATGTGATTACAGCTAAATTCGCCCCACTTAATCTTGGGTTATTTATTATTCCGTATGGGACGTTACTTATTGGATTGACACTGGTCATGCGGGATATGGTGCAGAATAAATATGGCCGGACCAAAACATATATGTGGATTGCTGCAGCACTTGCAGTGTCGGCGGTTACGAGTCATCTTCTGGGAGATGCATTATGGGTTGTATTTGCCTCGACCCTTAGCTTCATTATTTCGGAAACGACAGATACTGAAATATACACACGTTTCAAATTTCCTTTTATCAAGCGTGTGATGGTTTCAGGCATTGTCTCTGGATTTCTTGATTCTGCAGTATTTGTCATCATTGGAATAGGGCCATTAGGTCTTGGCTATGTCTCATGGGATTTGGTTCCTTATGCAGTAGCAGGGCAATGGGTGGCGAAAGTGCTTATGCAATTGATTGTTGCAGGAGGAATAAGACATTTCGTTATGAAATTGGGAATCTATGAGCCGAATATATCTGATTTTAATCATACAAAGACACAAGCCGTATAGGCAGTACGATATATGAAAATAATTGGAGGAGAATAAACATGAAAGCAAGCGATACAAAAGACCTTACCTTATTGGGAAATCAGAATACGAAATATGAGTATGATTACGATCCAAGTGTACTAGAAACATTCGAGAACCAACACCAGGAAAATAATTACTTCGTGAAATTCAACATTCCAGAGTTTACGAGTCTCTGCCCAATGACCGGGCAACCAGACTTTGCGACAATCTATATTTCCTACATTCCTGATAAGAGAATGGTAGAAAGTAAGTCACTTAAATTATACATGTTTAGTTTTAGAAATCATGGGGCGTACCATGAAGATTGCGTCAATATTATGATGAAAGATTTAATCGAATTAATGGATCCAAGGTATATTGAAGTATGGGCAAAATTCACTCCACGCGGAGGTATTTCGATTGATCCATATTGTAATTATGGTGAGCCGGGGACAATGTTTGAAGAGATGGCTAGTACGAGGTTGATGCAGCATGATCTTTATCCGGAGAAGGTGGATAATAGGTAAGTGAATCAGAGGGGCGGTTCTTGTGCTTCAAAATTTGATTGTGTGAAGCATGAGAATGTCCAAAAAGGTCAGCCCCTACATCTTAGTAGGGGACTGACCTTTTTTTAGTTATGTGATGGACTATTTGCTGAAATGGAGATGGTCATGACGGTATGACTGGATCCACCTTCCACCGTCGCATTAAATACTTTTTCTAAGCCATTGAATACTTGGATTGCTTCACCTGCTAATCGTGTTGCTAAGGGGGAGGAAGATACGGTAACAAACTCTTTCATCGCTTCGATTTGTTGATAAATAAGATCCATGTAATTCCCACCACCTAAAGGGTAGAGAGAGAACTTAGCTGCAACATATTGTTTCGAGTCTTTTATCTTTTCATTATTTACTGGGATATCACCAACGTCAAGGTTAGAATCCCCATCAGACCCTCCAGGACATCCACAGGAATAAGTTGCTTGAAATGCAACATGTTTCCCAGTCTTTGCCGCATGCATAAATAACGCATTTGTTACATCGAAAACATGAGCAGATGTCCCGCGTACACTTGTTGAAACATCATCTGTTTTCAACCAAACGTTTGATGTATCCACTTCTTCCAACGCCCCTAGAATGATGTCAATAAAATCATCACTCATCGGATGAATGGAAAAATTTGCACTTACAATAGTATTTCTTCCACAAGCTTGTTCTTGCATAGAAATTCCTCCTCATTTTTAATACTTTCAGAGATGTTCAGCTTAGGGCTCTTTAAGCCTTTCTTAAAATTGAATCACATCAATAATTTTCTTTTTCCATTGAAGAAATTCTTCAGAAAGCAATAGATCGCCATCCCTTGGTCTTTTAAATGGTACTTTGATTACGTCTTTAATTTCTGCAGGATTTACGGATAAGATAATAATTTTGTCGGATAAAAATAATGCCTCATCAATGCTATGTGTAATAAATAGAATCGATTGTTCGTAATCCTCCCATATGGACAGGAGCCACTTTTGCATGTCTGTTCGAGTAAACTCATCAAGAGCAGAGAACGGTTCATCGAGCAACATGAGGGATTGTGGACTTAACAAGGCACGGATGAAAGCGACCCGTTGTTTCATTCCACCAGATAACTCATGTGGATACGCATGAATGACACCACCCAGCCCTGCTCTTTCTAACATAGCTTCAGCCCGTGTGTAATCCTTCTTTCCTTGTAATTCCTGTCCTAATAACACATTTTCTAGAATAGTTTTCCATGGAAAAAGGGAAGCCTGCTGTGGCATATAACTAATGAAGCCACGTTTATTTGTAATTTCTTCACCGTTCAAATATATGTCCCCAGCATCTGGTCCTAAAAGGCCTCCAATCAGATTAAACAGGGTACTTTTTCCACTTCCAGAGGGACCAATCAATGAGACAAACTCACCATCCGCTACGTGAAGTGAAATTTCCTGAAGTACCTGTTTTTGTCCAAATGACTTACTCACATTATGTAATTCCAACATCTACGCATTTTCCCCCTTCTGCTGCCAGCGAATGAAGAACTTCTCTAACAATAGAATCAGTCCATAAAAGGCTAAACTTATGACCATTGCAACAATAATGGCCACAAATACTCGTGATGTACGATAAGAAGAGGCAGCAAGTGTCATAAATACCCCAATCCCTTTTTGTGCACCCAACCATTCTGATACGACTGCTGCCATTACGCTGTATGTTCCTGCTATTTTTAATCCTGAAAATATCGAAGGAACGGCATGTGGCAATTCCAATTTCCAGAATAACTGAGCTTTATTAGCACCCATCATTTTCATATAGTGGACTAACTCCCGATTCGTTTGGGTAAATCCTCCTAAGGCAGATACGGCAATCGGAAAGAAACATGCTAAGGTAATGATAATTAACTTAGGTAAAGCATTGAAACCGAACCAAATCACAAGTAATGGGGCCAGAACAATGATGGGCATATTCTGAGAAATAATGATAAAGGGAAAAAAGGTTTCTCGAACTCTTGGCATGAGATGTAATATGGTTGCCACTCCTAGACCAACTGTTGTCCCAATTAGAAAACCAGAAACAGATAACGTTACTGTTGACCCTAGATGGGGTGAAAATGTTGGAATGACGTTTCTAGCCTCCATCACAATATCGGAAGGGGCTGGGAGTAACCATTCCTCAATGGAAAATAAACGTGTCGCTACTTCCCATAGCCCGAGAAATATTAATATGGCAAGGAATGGTCTCCATATTCTTTTCAGTAAACTTGTTTTCATTGGTATTTCTCCACTAACTCATCCATTGTGATCCCTTCTTGTCGATAAGCAATTTTTACTTGGGAGATTACACTTGGTACACCTAACTCTGACATTTTTTCATTCATTTTCTGTACAATTTGTAGTAGTTCCGACAATTCTCCCTCCATGGTTGTTTCCAATGGATGTACTTTGTATTTCACATTTGTAGCCTCTATTACGGCAATTGCTTCGTCCACAAATGAATATAAATCTTTCTCATCGACCTTGGGAATTACTTGAATACTTAGCAAGGCATTTGCCATACAATCACTCCTACTTTTCTGTAATCAATTAACCTACTTATCTGGCAAAAACTCATTCGTAAATGCATGATCAACATCTACTGCTTCATCGATAATTTCATTTTCTAATAGAAAGTCAGCAAATTTCTGCCATCTTTCTTGTTCTTGGATGCCAAATTGTTCTGCATCATCCTGGTACCGAGGTGATAGCCAGTCTTGACTGCGTTTAACAAGACCAGGATCAAGATCTGGTACCTGATCAATTAATATTTGCGCTGCTTCTTCTGGATGTTCAATTGCAAATTCATACCCTTTTACAGCTGCATGTGTAAAAGCTTTTACTAATTCTGGATTGGTGGAAATCATTTCTTCACTTGTAGCAATAATCGGTGTATAATAATCAAGTTCATCAGAGAAATCAGCAAGGTACACCATGTTCAAATCAATTCCACGAAGCTCTGCTTCAATCCCGGTCCACCCGTAAAAAACAAGGGAAAAGTCCACATCTCGTTCAACTGCAACAAAAAAGTCAGAGTCCCCAGTTGTAATGAAATCAACTTCTTCCACATTGGCATTGTCATTTTCCATCAATGTCTTCATCATCGCTTTTTCCAGGTCAGAACCATAGGCACCAAACTTTTTCTCTTCAAAGTCTTTTGGCGATGTAATCCCTTTTCCTACAGGGGAAGCATAACCTGCTGTATTATGTTGCAGCACTGCAGCGATCGAGACGAGTGGAAGACCTTCCGAGCGTGCCTGTGTTAGCCCTTCTTGGTAACTAATCCCAAAGTCTGCTTTCTCTGCTGCTAGCAGTTGATTCACACGTACTTCTCCAGGTAGTAATATTTCAACATCAAGTCCTTGTTCTTTAAAATAACCTTTTTCCTTTGCAACATAAATCCCAGTGTGGTTCGTATTCGGTGTCCAATCAAGTGCAAATTTTACAGGAGTTAGGTCAGCGTTATTTTCCTTGTTATTTCCTTTGTTTTCATTGCTTTGACCACAGCCTGCTATGAAAATGATACCGATAAACAAAATGATACTAATCAAATTCTTCAAGTTAATCCCCCCATTAGTTTTTCGCTATATTAGTAGGGTCCCTTGAAAATGATTGGCGAATCACCAGCATGCTAAAACAAAATAAAAAGTGCGCTAAAGATTGGTTCTTTAGCGCACAGGAATGTATCTCATTTATGTAAAAATGATTCTAATGAAATGTTCCCTCCGCTGGTGCCAACCAGATCAGGTTCAAAGGGTCAGTATTTCTAGAATACAATCTCAGCTAGCATCACTAGCCCCCCCACATATAACGTATGAAATTTTTATACGGCATTACAACACACAGTATGCCACAGTTATAAGATGGTTGCAAATAAATATTACGAAGAGAAGAATTTAGGAAAAAATAATGAATCAGAGGGACGGTTCTTGTGCTTCAAAATTTGCTTGAGTGAAGCATGAGAACCGTCCCCATGCTCCATCTACATGCTTCATTCCCTTTAATAATCCAAATCTCTCTGTAAATACTAACCAATATGCTATAGTATACACGCCTTTAAAAAAACAAACTGGCATTAATATACGAAATGAGACGTGATTAACCTTGCCTGACTTTTTACAACTTGGAATTCGAAAAGAGATTAACCATACATTACAGTCATTAGGAATAGTAGCTCCTACTTCCATCCAAGAACGGACGATTCCATCAGTACTAGAGGGGAAGGATGTTATTGCAAAAGCACAAACGGGAACAGGAAAGACGTTGGCTTTTGTTCTTCCTATTCTTGAAAAAATTGATGTGGAAAAATCAGATGTTCAAGCACTTATATTAACTCCAACAAGAGAATTAGCGCAGCAAATTTCAAAAGAAATAAAGAGAATGGTTGAAAATGTAGAAGGTATCAATGTGTTGGCTGTCTACGGTGGTCAGGATGTGGCGCATCAATTAAAAAAGTTAAAAGGTGCCACACATATAGTCGTTGCAACACCCGGTCGGTTATTAGATCATATTCGTCGTGGATCAATCAATCTTTCAACTGTTCGGATGCTTGTATTAGATGAAGCTGACGAAATGTTACATATGGGTTTTCTTCCAGAGGTAGACGACATCATTTATGAAACACTATCTTCTAGACAAACCATGCTTTTCTCTGCAACAATGCCTAACGAAATTCGCTCTTTAGCAAAGAAATATATGGTAGAGCCAGAATTCATTGAAGTGAAAGCAAAACGTGTTACGGTTGATGTGATTAAACAAGTAGTCATTGAAACAACGGATAGAAGAAAGCAAGCAACATTACTGCATTTAATTCAAGAACACCGTCCTTTTTTAGCGATTATATTCTGTCGTACAAAAGTCCGTGCTAAAAAACTACACGATGTCCTAATTGCGAGTGGGTATGAAGCAGACGAATTGCATGGTGATTTAACACAGTCCAAACGCGAAAAAGCAATGAAACGATTTCGTGATGCGAAAACGCAATTTTTAGTTGCAACAGACGTTGCTGCACGAGGCCTTGATGTAGAAGGGGTAACACATGTATATAATTATGATATTCCACATGATGTTGAAAGCTATATTCACCGAATTGGACGTACCGGGCGTGCAGGTGGAGACGGGGTGGCCATTACTTTAGTAGCCCCTAAGGATATGGAGTTCCTACGAATGATTGAAAAGGGGATTCAACAAAAATTTGACATACAAGTGATTAAAGGAATAAGTATTCCCAATCGGGAGGATTATGATAGAGTAAGCTCTGAACAAACAAAAGAAGCAAAATTCTCTGAAGGTCGTAGAAAAGCCGGCGGGAATTCGGCGAAGCCTCCTTCAAATAGGAAACCTAATAATCGTCGACCAAAAGGTAATTCAGGTACTACAACAAGAGGTAGAAAACGTACTCGCTAAAGAGTGAATAACACGAAATGGCGTGCTTAACCCACAATGCACGATAGCAGTACTGCACTGGGTCAGGCACCATATTCAGGAGGACACACCAATGTTACATAAACGAATGAAACAATACATTTCATCAGAATTGATGAGTGAAGAGCAGCAAGCTGCAACCTCGGTTGAAATATATCAAGAGGAAAAAGAGTTTATTACGAAATATAAATTAATCTCAAATGACATTACATTAATAGAAAAAGATCCTACGACACGTTTCCTAGATGCTTACATTGAAAGATGTGATAAAGAAACAGAAGAAACACTTTCTACAGAATCATTCGCTTTTTTAGAACAACCGATTGATTACCTTCAAAAACACAAGAATGAATTTCTATACCTAGAATCGAATTGGTTTGAACTAGCTGGCATCGATGCGGTTTCGTTTGAAGTGAGTGATGTATTTGGTACATACGACGTTATGGTAGGATTGAAGCTGCAGAAAAAATTTGAGCTATCTCTTAAAGAAAGTTTAAGTAAAGAATTACTTGGAGATGAAGCAAGGTTTGAATTGATTTTCAATCAAAAGGATGGCATGTGGGACTTAAATTTTGCCTTGAATTATGTGCAAGGGTTTAATGAGGATATGTCATTAGAGCAAGCTTATCGGTTAATTTATCGATTCATTTTTAAACTAGTGGAGAGAGTAGAAGAAGGAAGCAAGGACGTGAATTAACTGTTATATCGTATTTCTTTCTATACAAAGAAGGGACATGTTTAAACTTGATAAAAATTAGCATACCTACTCCAGATATTACTATTACAGAACGGAAGCAAACTCTGAAGGAAAATGAACCAGGAATCAAACCTATTTATGGGTTTATTGATTTTCATCTAATACCAAGAGATAAAGGTGGCATTTTCTTATTTTTTAATATAAATAAAGAGCTTCTTTTTGTTGGAAAAGCACGAAAACTACGCCAAAGAATTAAAAAACATTTTGAGGATAATTTTTCACCTATTAAAATACACAAAGACGAAGTATATAAGATTGATATTTGTTTAGTAGAAGATCCAATGGAACGAGAAATTTACGAAACATATATCATTAATCAGCTCAGGTCGAAATACAATGTTGACAAAGTATTTTATTAAAAAGTCCGTTTTAGTAAACATTGTTGCTTTTTTAGACCTTTTTATAGGAAGGGGTCTGAACCCTTTTCCTTCCGTTCAAGGTATTCGATGATCCTATCATTAGTAAGTAGAGTTAGGAGGGAGACTCAATTGTTTGTAACAATGGGGTCTCCTTTAATCCTCGTTGTTCTCTCAAGATACAAATATTACGCATATGATGTCATTTTCCAATAGGCGCCTTTATCACAAGAGTTGATTGGCGGGAATGTCTCTCCATTTTCTAGCTTAATCTTATTCTCTTCATAAGTTGGACTTGGAGAGTATGTTCCATCTGTATAACCATCCCAAGAATAGTACGCATTTGCAGGAGAAATTTGTCCTGTTTTATAACGATCTCCAATAGCCATATTTTCACCCCCTCTTACTTAAGAACATTTGTTCCTATTCAGAGTATCATATAAATAATAGATTTTCAAGAAGGAAGAAATTGATTGTAGATAAAAGTATAATAATTCTATGTTATTAAATAGATTCTGGTACTGAGAGACCTACTGGTGGAATACTCTGATTTGAAATTACAGTGTTTGTTAATGTGAAATAAGAGGGACTATCTGTCGTTTCTTTCTGTCAAAGCACCTAAGAAATTGTGCCACTTGTAGTACATCAGAGTCTATATCTATTATCTTCATAAAGATTAGGAAATAAGAACGAACCGATTAACATTCATAAAATGAATAGGTGGTATAGAATATATAAGAATAACAACACGAAAGGCAGAAGAACTACTTTAGAAGGGTGACTTCTGCCTTTTTATACTTAAGGGGATAGAAATAAAGATTACAATAGAAATGTCAAAAGGCGCCTATGAAATTGTCAAAAAAGTATACGCAGGAAGAATGATAAGGAATGAAGGTAAGATTCCGGGCTATTGGGTCTGACCCCGAGTAATTTATTGCTTCATGAATTATTATTTTTATCATCCAAGAAATCGAAAATAATCATCTACTCCTCTTTTTCCTTCTTTCTAATCTTATTTGTTTTTTTCCTTTTACTCTTTTCACTTTTATTCCTGAAATAAAGCCTGCTATAAATGAAACTATACAATAAAGGACAAATGCGCCTATAAGAATTTTTAACACAATACTTATAAAAGTAAAAAATCCAATTATCCAATCCCATATTAGGGCTATAAAGATGAATAAAAGCATGGTAAAAAGGTTCTGACTCTTTTTGTCCCATTTAAGCTAAGGGGAGAGCTGTTAATTCCATATTTTATAACTGATAAAGGTTATCAAGATTTTGTGGAATAATGGAATTCGAAGTTAAAAAATTTTAAACGAAACAGTCATACTTGAAAAGATGTAGTTGCAGCTGTAATCTGATATAATTTTTATAATAAGGTGGTGTTACTTATGTTAGAAGAACAAAATAATGTACCAAAACGAAAATTTGCATGGGTAGACAAATGGGTTAAGATGACAGGTGAGCGGGCAAGAATAGATGCAAAAGTAAATAACACTTATATTGTGTATGAGAAGAACGGCAAGTTGGTAAAGGAATTTCCTAATGGCGAAATTGTTCCTTTGAATAATGACGGTGAATCATGATGCATAAGCACAACCCAATGTTCTATGTGTTTGCTGGTAATAATGGAAGCGGAAAAAGTACAATAAGAAACTTAATTATTGACAAAATTGGTGTTGAGATTAACATTGATCCTGATGCCATCGCACGAAGAATTGATCCAGAAAACCCTGAATCAAAAAGGGTAACAGCTGGAAAAGAAGTTATAAAATCAGTGAATAAATACATTAAAGAAGGCAAGGATTTCTCTATTGAGACAACGCTTGCTGGCGGAAATGCCATTAGACAAATGCACAAAGCTAAAGAGATGGGTTATAAAATCACCATGTTTTATGTTGCTCTTAGTAATGTGAATCAGAATATTGAACGAGTTGCAATGAGAGTAAAAAATGGAGGGCACGATATTCCAACTGAGGATATCATTAGAAGAAGTAAAACCTCTTTTGAACATCTCCATAATAATGCCATTATGATTGATAACCTTGTGTTAATCGACAATAGTCAAGACGATGGGGAAATTGTTTTGGAAGTAAATGATGGTCAGATTACTTTTGAATCAAGTAATTTACCAATATGGGCTTATCCTGTTCGGGAACAATTCAAATTATAATGATTTCAAATTCAACAAACAGTTTTTTTATAATATTTGTTCATAAAGTAACTCACCTTGCCCGCTAAGTAGTGTGAGTTACTCTTTTGTTATACGTATTTAATTAGCCACCACATTACTGTGGATAACTAAGACTGATGCCAGTGTTCGCGCACCGACACCTTAAACTACATTAATTTCTATTTCAACAGAGCCTACATATTCTCAAAAGTTTCTATCGTCTGTTTCTCCTCTTCCTCCCGCATTTCCTTAATCACGTGAGAATAGTGCTTATAAGCCGTTTCAATAGGGTAAAAAGGGTCTGACCCTTTTTGTTCCGTTTCTTTGTCCATGCCCAGCACTAAATAGCGGTCCTTTATTGAAACCTTTCACAAGACTTATCCGTAAGTATAGATAGACTGTAATAACACAAAGGAGAATTGCTTCATGGGAAGTATATTATTATTTTCATTAATCATTGGTTTAGCTTCAGCTATCATCGTAATACCAATTGCTAAAGATAAAAAAGATAAGAAAGCAAAGAAGGACTTTAGCATATGGCCATATATCATAGTAATTATAGTAACTACTGTCATTGTGTTTGGCTTTTACTATTTTACTAACATGGACCGTAACCTGTCGTCCATCTGGCCAGTATTGCTTATTGTTACTGGAATAGGAACATTTACTGCTACTGGGAAAGAGAGAGTGGTAAAAGGAATATTATTACTAGCAAGTGTTGTTCTTGCTATCTATTTCTTAACAGCCTTTGTGTTTAATGCGGATGAAAAGTTTCAATATGCGGAAATGGATATACAAACAGAAATCAAGGCTTTTGATGAAACGAAGACACCAGCAAGTGTGCCACCTAAATTTGCACATAACAAAATGAGAAAGGCGTTTGGACAAGTACCAAATACAAGCTATTATGAACTTGGTAATTTACAAATTCAAAAGGTAAATGGCGAATTTGTTTATATAGCGCCAGTTGAGTTTTCTGGATTCTTTAAATGGTTGAACGGCGATAGCACTCCAGGATATTTCACCTTAAGTGCTACGGATTCATCTGATAATCCTAAATTTATCGAAGCAGAAATGGTTTATACACCATCTTCTTACTTTCATAAAAATATAGAACGTCATATTCGCACGCATTATCCAAACACTATCTTTTATGGGGATGTTCAGCTTGAAATTGACGATGACGGTAAGCCATTCTATATTCGAACCTTTGGTGATTTTATTTCAGCTAGGAATGGTTTTGCTGCGAAGGGTGTTGTCCTTGTTGATGCGAAAAATGGTACTACCGAAGTATATAACCTTAATGAGGTTCCGGACTTTATCGATGGGGCGGTCTCCCCTGAAGCTGTAAGTACAAAAAATAGTTATTATGGAAAATATATGAACGGTTTCTGGAATAGTCTGTTCGGTAAATCCGATGTGAAAATTCCTTCAGATGAAGGAACAGAAGCAAATGTGAGCCCAATCTTTGATGAAACTGGAGAAATGTATTACTTTACGGACTTTACGAGTCCAAAAGAAGGCGTGGATTCCATGCTAGGATACTCGCTAACAAACGCATCCACAGGAGAATCAACGTATTATACGGGAAACTTAGAGGAATCGTACATGGATTCTCAAGGTGCACTGGAAATTATTGAAAAGAATTTCATTGAAAAGGAATGGGTTGGTGAAATGCCTGTTCTGTATAATTTCTATGGTGAAGCAAGTTGGTTAACGCCGGTAATGGATTCGAACGGATTTTTGAAGAACTACTTTATCGTTTCAGCAGCTAACCCGGAAGTCTCCGCTTATGCAGATACACCAAACGAAGCGTTAAGAATTTACAAAACAGCGCTTCAACGTGGTGGCGGTCTTGTTGACGGTAGCTCGAATGCTGAGGAAAAACAAGGAAGCGGTACGGTTGTCCGGGTCTACAAAGAACAAGGAGAAAACGGAACGACTGTTATGTTCTTATTGGATAACAAACAAAGTTATATCGTCTCATCAGAAACTGATTCGTTAGTCATTTATTTGCAAGAAGATGATCGTGTAACGGTAAAATACCTGGATACTGGTGAAGACTTTCTACCTGTGAAAGAAATTGTTATTGAGGGACTAGAATAAAATAAGAGGTGCCTGTCATAACTCGGCCTAGTGGACTAGATTCGGGTGGTGGCAGGCACTGTTTGCTATTCTGGAGGTCAAGCTATTATAGGGACCATGTTTCAAGGGTCTGACTCCTGGTGTACTACATATTACAAAAATATCTTACAATATTAGACTTGTAGCCGAGTTATACTTAGACCACTCTCCATTAGTCAATATTTCCCAACATCCTATGATAAGATTAATACTAACTTGGCATTTTACTATTAAGAATTAATTCATATTCTTTTATTAATAGGAAAGGATACCTCCCAATGATTGAAAATAAACGAGATGTAAGGCTGTTGGAGCTTGAATTAAACTATTTAAGGGAACTCATTGATAAATTATCTGAAGATGAAATGAATCAAAGAATTGAAAGCGAACGTGATTCATAGAAATAATGACAGGCTAAATGGGTACAAGCCGATTGAATTTATCTATATCATGATTCAGCTTTCTCGTTTTATAATCAATAAATAAAGTATCTAAGTCATAGCCCTCAGGATATAACTCCGCAGCCTTTAACTCAAGTACTAACCGCTTTTCATTTACCTCTATCATTTGATTTTGATAAAACACCGTAACATTCCGATATTCATCTTTTTCTTTAAATACAATTCCGAAGTCATCCTGATCCAGGAGTTTTACACGGTCTCCTTTTTGATAATCAATAGGATTTTCCACTTTTTCAACTGTAGCTTTTGGTCTTCGGATTTTTCCTTCATGTAGGCTTTCTAAACGATAGTCTTTATTTCTCATATAGTCTTCTGCTCTATTTAGAACATTTTCCGGTATATTCACTTTTCTAGAAATCCATAGGGCATTACTATCTCCGGATTGTCCGATAAGAAGCTTAAATAGTGGCTCTAATGTTTCTTGATTGAATTGCATGGCAGCATTCATAAAATCACTATGCATTTCTGAGAATCGTTTTATTTCTCCATAATGTGTTGTCGCAACGGTAATACATCCTTTAAGGTAAAACTCTTCTAAAAGCGAGATTGCTAAAGCGGCTCCTTCATTTGGTTCTGTCCCACTACCAATTTCATCGAATAGCAACAGCGTGTTGTTGTTTACGCTTTGAAGGATCTCCGATAAGTTCTTCATGTGCGATGAGAACGTGCTAAGTGCATTTTCTAAACTCTGATTGTCGCCAATATCGACAAAAACATGGTTAAATACTGCAATTTCAGTTTCCTTTGAAGCCGTAATAGGAACCCGGATATCGTTGCCAGCGTAACAAGGCCAATTGTTTTCAGTACAATTGTTTTCCCGCCGGCATTAGGGCCAGTTATGATTAAGCAACGATAAAGGTCCCCAATACTAAATTGAAGTGGAACAACATGGCCAGATAATAATGGATGCTTGCAATTAATTAGTTTAATATATCCATGATCATTTATGTTCGGCTCAATTCCATCCACTTGTTTACTATATTTAGCTTTTGCAAAAATCATATCGTACTGGGAAATTAGTTCCATGTTCACGTTAATAGGTTGGATATTTTCTGCTACTAACCCCGTTAAAGTGGCTAGGATCTGGTATTCCAATATTGCCTCCTCCGACTTTAATGCGGCTAATTCATCACTTAACTTTCCAACCACACTAGGTTCCACAAAGACTGTTGAACCTTTGGAAGATGTTTCAACGATGGTCCCCTGTACTTGATTTTTGTATGATGCTTTGATAGGTATTGTGTAGCGGTCATCTTTTACACTAATGATGAATTCTTGAATGTAGTTTCTATTTGTGCTGCTGTTTAAAAACTTATTTAATCGTTCCTTGATTTTTTGCTCAGTGGTTTGGATACGGGTACGAACACGTTTCAGTTCAATACTTGCGGCAGAGTCAATTTGATTATTTTTAATGGAAAAGCTAATTTCCTCCTCAATTCCAGCAAATTCTGTCATGGAATTCGTATAGGACGCTAATGTCGGCGCAAAAAATTCTTTTCCAGACATGAAAGTTAGTATTCTTCGGCAACCCCTTAAGAAATCCAATATATTAATTAGCTCTGATGGATCTAAAATGATACCTTTTTCTACTTTTAAGATGATATGTTCCATGTTGGAAACACCCATGAATGGCATATTTCCTCCTGCATCGAGAATGGCTCGTGCTTCCGATGTTTCCATTAAACGATGTTTTACTACTTTTAAGTTAGAACTAGGGGTTAACTTTTCAATTAATTCTCTACCAAGTCCACTAACACAATAAGATTTTATAATTTCCTTTAGTTCGTTGTATTGTAATTTTTCAAACGTATTTTCGTTCATTATTTATTCTCCTCCATGTGATAATTTAATCAGCAATGAAGAAACCTACACATAGGATTTCAATGAGTTACTGATGAAAACTAAAAAAAGCTGCGGTAGATACCACAGCTTTTACGTTAACAAGGCAAATGGAAATACATGAATAAAAAACCATCAAAAAAGATAATTTCATTCATGAATGGATGCACTTATTGATAAAGTAGGGTAGGTATCTTCATAGGTGGAAATAAGTTCATAGTCAAATAAGGGGTGTGAAAAAACAAAAATCCCCTATTGCTAAACTAACTTTATTTCCTTTCATGTTTTCCTATTTAGAAACTACCGCACTCACAAAAAGCACCTCTTATTTATGATTAATATACTCATTGAAATCGACTTTACAAGGATTATTATAATGTGTGATGTTTGAAATGTAAATAATCCTAATATTCTGTATCGTTAAATACAACTTTGAAGCAATCAATTATTTTGACCTTACGCTATAGCTGAGTAATTTTTGTTTTTTAATCTTAATTACCTATTAGGATGTATGATGAATCATATTGAACATCCTTTAAATATATTTTTTAAAAAAAGCCGCCTTTTCTATATCTAGTTCGATTATAGATGTGGAAGGGATTATTGTATGACTTTACTGTTGATTACCATGGTCATATTTTACCCAAATAAACCATAGAAGACACCCAGGTAGTGTCACCTGAAACAAAGAGGTTGTTCCGGATTGGTTTTAGGATAGGAAGCGGAAGGAGAAAGTGCTGAAAAAGGTTGTGAACGATGGAGAAAATGTAGATGTTGAGAAGCTTTTAAGGGAGAATTTGGATCAAAGGGCTATTTAGTATGTTTCTTCATTAAGTCGAAAGTTATAATCTGCGTTGGAAAGATGACTTAAGATTAAAGGTCTAATTTCTAATAAATGTAAATTAGTAGCTGGCAATGGATATACTAATTTACAAAGGTGGTGTTATACGTTTTGGCTAGAAGGAGAAAGGTAACAAATAATAGTGCTTTTTTATACATAACTTTATTTCTAGGTTTCTTATTAATTGCAGCAATTTATCAGCTTCTTTTATGGTTGTCTAGCTTGTCGCTTCTAAGTTGGACGGTAATCGGAATATTACTGATTGGAATAATTTTTGTAAGAAAAAACATAAAACATAATCAAAAGTTGAAGAAACAAGAAGAGCGTAGAAGAGCATTGGAAAGACAAGGTAATTTAAAAGAACTAAGAAAAATGCATCCTCGTCAATTTGAATACTATATTTGCGATTTGTTTCGCCAAATTGGTTATGATGCTCATGTGACGCCACCTACTGGTGATGGTGGAAAGGATATTATGATTTATAATAAAGATTTTTTCGCGATTGCAGAGTGCAAGCGATATAATATTACAACCAAAGTTACACGGCCAGATATTCAAAAATTTCATAGTGCAGTAATTGATTGTAAAGCTGAAAAGGGCTATTTTGTAACAACTGGAGAATTTACGGAACAAGCAAAATCCTATTGTTTAGATAAACCGATTGAATTAATTAATGGTGAAAAATTAGTTGAGATAATAGAAAAGATAACAAATAATAATAACAACTTCGATAATAAATCATTAATTTTGTAAAAGTGGAAGTAACGAAAGCGAATGGGAAGCCAACGTGTCAGGTAAATGGTTTGCCGAATAGCATTGGAAGGAAACAAAAGCTGACTCCCAACAAAACGCACACAAGGGGGAGTCAGCCTCAAATTAAATAATATTTAGTAAATCATCAAGCGCACTTTCTAACTTAATGCACTCTTCTTCATTATAGTTTGCTTTTTCTTCTGCTTCGGCAAGTTGTTCTTCATAATCAGCAATCATTTTGTCTTTGTTGATTGCTTTATCTGTTTCATTCCACCAATTTTCTAGAGCTCCAGTGTAGGTTTCTCTTACATTGTGTTGTTTGTATGCTTTGATAGTTTGACTGGCGAATTTCGAACCCCAATTTCTTCCGGTTATGATGGAAGCTGCTATACCTGTTAGTACTGCGACACCGATAATGATAGTAATCGGCCCTCCAATAGCAGCAACAAAGGTAGTTGCTGCGGCGCCACCACCCACAGAGATTCCTAATGAGGATAGAACTCCTACAGCTTTTGTAACTAAAATGTAGCCACCTAGATTACCTAAAGTACCGACATATGCTGTTAAGGCACCATATGTGGATAGCCCCGCTAGAGTAGAGATAAAAGCACGTTTATAGTCGAAGGTTCCTACACCACTCATTGACCCAACATTTAATTGTTCAAGTTGCTCATGGAGATAAATGGATAGTTTAGACGAATAACGATGGCAAATCGTATCCAATTTCTGTTTCAATGTGTTATTCAAGTAGTTTTGTAGTTCTTCTTTATCTTTTTTTCGATTTTTAAATTCTTTTTGTTTTATTATCGATATGATTGAATCCTCATTAATAATTCGGTCAAATGCATCTTTAAAGTCCACAATGGATTGTTTTCTATATAAGTCAATTTTTTCCTCTAAGTTGTTTACAAATTCCTCACTTTTCTTGTAAACTGTTTGCTTTTCAGCTTTTAACTTTTCGTAGTACTCCACCGCCTCTTCTTTATTTTTACGAAAAGACTGAAGAGACTTTATTTCAGCATTTAGTTCATCCGTTAGCAATTTGGTTGCCTGACTTTGCTCATTCCTTAAATCTTTACAAAGTAGATTAGGCCATGTTTCTAATAAATGAATTAAATTGGTTTTGAAACTGCTTGTCAATGTTTGGTTATCACGAGAAAACGAAAAGAAACGTTTCGTAAAGGAATCATTAGTATAATCCACGTTATAGTATTCTGATCTAGCTAGCCAATAATTCTCTGGTAATACTCTATTCATTCGATTAGCGCCATCAGAAAGAATCTTATTTAGTTCTTCATTTGAAGATACAACATGTGCTTGACTTGCAACTACAAAGAGGTTAGATAGCGGATCTAAACCATTTTGACCATTTTCAAAAGGTTTCATTCTATCCAGTATGTCTTTTAAGTATGTTATATCTGTTCCACGCATAAATGCATTGGCTAATGACATGTAAACATAAATATCAGCATTTTCTTTCCCTTCAGCTGCTTTCAAATCATCGTTTACATCATCAGATGTGCCAAATCCAGGTAAATCAAGTAATGTACAAAGTTTTAATATGGGTGCATCAACATACACTACTGCAGCCTCTGCTTCAGAAAGTTTTTCTTTATATATTTTACCTTCGCGGCTTCCATACTTTTCTAATAATGCAGTACTACCTGACTCAATGCAACTGGCTTGAAAATATTTTTCATCTGTTAACCAATCAATGTTTAATGGTTGTCCCTTTAGAGGGCTGGATACAACAATAGCAGAATCATCGTTTAAATACTTTGGTTTATCTTCTATGTGTTTTACATAAATCGATAAGGAAGTAATTGGTGTCCATCCTGATGGTAGTACCTCTTGTCCGATTAATGTATTAATTAAAGTAGATTTTCCAACATCACTATTTCCTAGGAATGCAATAGTTGGCTTATGTATTTTTTTAAACGAATGTTTATATATGTTAGACAGCTTTTCAATATATTTTGTATAATTCAGACTTTCTGTTTGAACATTCTTTCTTACGTTTTTTAGTTGGGCAAGTTTGGTGTTGAGTTCTTTCGTTAATTCGATTAGACATGAGGCGTTAGAACTATCACATTTCCATGGTTTTCTGCTGACGTTCTCAATATTAAGCAAATCAATTACTGAATATCCGGATTTTTGAGCAATTTCATCTAGAATATCTAGAGTTATACTTTTGGGTTCCTTTTCCCATCTTGAAATTGTATTTTGGGATTTTTCCATTACATTAGCAAATTCCGATTGTGTTTGATGCAAGATTTCCTCTCTAAAATACCTTAAGTCAAAATTCATATGTAGACCTCCCTATATTTCGGAAATTAGTAAACGGGAAACGTTTAACCATTTCCGGTATTTTTAATTTACTTTATATAAATTGGAAAGTCAAGTATAAAATTTAGAATGTAGGGATGTTCGATGAATCCTATTGGACACCTTAAAAAAAGTTTATAAAAAAATGCCACCTTTTCTATCTCCACTTCGATTATAGATAGGAAGGGAAATATATGATTTAACTATTAATTTACGATGATCATATTTCCCTCAAATAAATCATAGATAAGGAGATTCAAAGATGGATTATATGGAAAAGGAGTTATTTAATTTTTTTGAGTATATGGAAGAGGAACCATTATCGGGGGCAGCAAGGAGTTTATGGTTTGCATTGTTACATAGTAATAAAGAGGCAGGTTGGGCTAAGAAGTTTTCTGTAATAGGAGCAATATTAAAGGTAAAGTGTGGTTCGTCAGGAATAACGTTTAGAAGGGCGAGAAAGGAATTGATTAAACATGGGTACATTGAATATCGCCCAGGGAAGACGAGGGGGACACAATTTTATAGGATGGAGAGACTTCATTAGGATTTCTGTATGTTAATTGTGGGGAAAAGAATAAAGAACTCACCATCATGATCGTGGTGTTAATTTGAAATCTGATCCGAGTGAACCTGCGATTAATTCCATAATTGGAAGGAAGATACATGATGAATTATAGTAAAGGGATTTGTGCATTTTATGATTCAGATGTGTTGGAGTCACTATCAGCTTCCGCAGTGAACTTATGGCATTTGCTACTTCATATTAATAATAGGGAAAGATGGACGTTGGAATTTGTGGTTGCTAGTAACGAATTGAAGATAAAGGGTAGTCTTTCGGAGAGCGCCTTTCAGCGGGCAAGAGAGGAACTAGTGGCAAATGGCCTTATGACTTATCGTTCAAGAGGATCGAATCTTGCACCGGATTACTAGATGAAGCGGTTGGTATCGGATGGATGCTAGGGGTGACGATGTGAATGGAATGGTGTAATACGGGACAGAATCATTAAATAAATCACTAACAAAAACTTATAATAGCTAAAATGTTGTTCATACTAAAGTAATGCCATCTAAATAAACAATTTGTTAAGGAGGATATGAATGAAAAAGGCATTATTTTTATTCAACATTTTACTATTGAGTTTTCTAGTTGCTTGTGGTGGTAATACGGATGATACAGACAACAATACAAATGAAGATAATAATGTAGAAGAAAATAACAATACCCAAGATAATGAGGCTCAAGATCAAGAGGGGGAAGAAGATCAGGAAGTTAGCGATACTACTTTTGACAATGGAGATTATGTATATGAAATAAAAGAGGTAGAACAAATAGCAGGCAAACATGATGTTCAGGTATTGGCAGTAGAATTGTCATTTACCAATAATACGGATGAACCAATAAGTCCCTGGATGTCTATGGGGATATTTGCTGAGCAAGAAACGGATGTAACTGTTGAATCCTTAAATGGTGCAAATGGGCGTTTTCCGGATGATTACAAAACAGATTTGGTTGAAATGGGTGGTACTGATATAAAACCAGGTGCAACTGTTGACGCAGTTATAGGATTTGAAATTCTCTATCCTGGTGAACCAGTTAGACTTTATAATTTCAGTATGACAGATGAAAAGTTATTTGAACGGAAAGTTGAAACAACAAAATAGAATCAGGCAAATAGTGTGCATAGTATTATGGAATATGATGATTCGTAAATGCAAGAGCAGTAGGTCCGGTGCTCTTGCATTTTTTTTGTAATTAGCTTATAGAGCCCTTTATCACATCTGGGGACAGCCCCCTAAGTCTTGATTGCTCAGCTTTACATTTGCTGATTCATACCGCAATATTGGCATCTGACAACTTGACCCTGAAAACCTGATATAGGAGCTCCGCATGAATGGCACTCTTGGGTGACCTTCACCGGCTTTTTGCCAAATACATCTTTAACCGTGTTAATCGTATCCTTTATAGAACTTGCAATAAATTCTGTTCCTGGTATGGTTTTATTGTCCAATCGATCTATTGTGAAATCTTGCCCCAACACAAGTTGATTAATTGCTTTTATCCAATCTTTTACTACTTTCTTTGATTCAAACCCAAAGTATTCTTGACCATTCGTGAAGTATACCTCAAGCTGTGGCAATCCGTTAGAACGTTTTCCTAAAATTGTTTGTGCGTTACCATTAAATACTTTAATTTGATCAACTGGAAATCTGGATATATTCTTTACTTTTCCAAATATACCTTTACTAATCAAGATTAAGTTTAGGTTAGTTAAGATTAGTTCATCCGTATGATTAGCCATAATGCCACCGTGAACAACTCTATCTTGCCTTATAATCACTACTTCATCCGATTGTAAGTTAAGTTGGTTCATCAACTCACCCCTGCTAAATTAAATATTTTAAATATTATATCATAAATGATAAAACCTTAGCTAGCTACTAGAATACCCACCCCTCATGAGACCTTTTCCAGAAGTGAAGGGTTCGATCCCTTCTTGTTTGGAGTGGGTGATTTCTTTGGAAAACACCACAGGAAGGGAAGGGTCAGACCCGAATTTAGGAGTCCAAGGAACCTGTCCCCATGGCTCCTTTTTCCAAGTAACTAACTTGTGGGCGAATACATATGATGTACCGGTGAAATAAAATAAAGAGGTGATTTAATTGTCTCAGAATCCATCTTCGGATAATCAAAAGAGAGTGAATGCAAATAGCAAGAATGAGCAATTAGAAGAATTTCGTGTTATAAATGCAGGAAACCCAATGACGACTAATGAAGGAACAAAAATCTCGAATGATGAGAGAATCTTAACGGCCGGGAAAAGGGGACCTGGCTTGATGCAAGACGTTCATTTTTTTGAAAAAATTACTTCTTTTGTGCACGAGGAAATACCTGAGAGAAAAGTTCATGCTAGAGGGTATGGGGCTCACGGAGTGTTTGAATGTTACCAATCGATGAAGCAGTTCACAAAAGCGGCTTTTTTACAGGAAGCTGGTAAAAAGACTCCTCTATTTGTTCGCTTTTCTACCGTGCAAGGAAGTAAAGGATCAAAAGATACGGCAAGGGATCTTCGTTGTTTAGGCGTTAAATTTTATACTGAAGAAGGAAATTACGACATGACGATGATTGGGTTCCCAGTTTTGATTAACCAGGATGCAATGAAATTTGCTGATATCATCCATGCGTATCAACCAGAACCACGTACAGGTATGCCACAAGCTGCTGGTGCTCATGACACCTTTTGGGATTATGTTGCTAACAATCCTGAATCACTCCATATGACGCTGTGGGTCATGTCGGACCGGGGGATTTTAAGAAGCTACAGAATGATGGAATCCTGGTCCGTTAATACGTACCTATTCGTTAATGAACAGGATGTCGCGACTTTTGTTCGGTTTGTTTGGAAACCTGTACTTGGATCACATTCATTGCTCCAAGATGAAGCGCAAAAAATTGGCGGAATTGATCCGGATTTCCATCGACGTGATCTGAGGGAAGCAATAGACCGGGGGGCTTTTGCCGAATATGAATTAGGTGTCCAACTGATACCTATGGAGGATGAATTCAAGTATGACTTTGACATTCTTGATTCTACGAAATTTTGGCCAGAGGAGCTCATCCCAGTCCAAATCATTGGTAAAATGACATTGAATCGTAATGTTGACAATGTATTTTCCGAAATTGAGCAGGCTGCATTCAATCCCGGAAATGTCATTCCCGGAATCGACTTTTCCAATGATCCTGTTCTACAAGGAAGGCTACTTGCCTACAAAACAGCACAATACCACCGGTTAGGTAGTAAAAACTATGAAGATTTACCAATCAATCGATCAATCTGCCCATTCCATAATAACCAGCGCAAGGGGTATATGAGGTATCGAATCGATGTGGATGAAACGAGCTATCATAACAATTCACTAGAAAACAATACACCGTACACAACACCGCCTGAAGAGGGAGGCTATGCGCATTATCCAATCAAAGTAGAGGGGCATGTCACGCGTGAACGAAGTGAAAAGTTTGATGATTTCTTTACACAGCCAAGAATCTTTTGGAATAGCCTGACCCCTATCGAGAAACAGCATATGATTAAAGCGCTTAATTATCAAATTGGAAGTGTAAAAAGCAAATCGGTCCGCCAACAAAGTGTTGATATATTAGTGAATGTTGATAAAGAAATGGCTACTATTGTAGCAGATAATGTCGGGGTCGATCGTCCAAGCGGAACAAACGTCCCTGTATCCACAAGTTATCCTTCCCTTAGCCAGGCTAGTACACCGAAATATGCATACTCGTTAAAGGTTGGCGTATTGATTGGCAATGGCTTTAACGCAAACGAAGTATCGAATACAATAAAAGTATTGAAAGAAAATGGTGTTTTTGTTGTCGTAGTAAGTGAAAATCTTGGTGTTGTTACAGGAGATGATGGTACAAAACTAAATGTGGATGAAACATTCCTTACGACAAGTCCGTATTTACTTGACTCACTCTATGTCGTTGGTGGAAGTTCTAACAATCAGGAAATGTTTAATTATGAGTTACATGATTTTATAACTGTAGCGTATAAACACTACAAGCCAATAGGAGTAGCCACCACTGGGCAGTCTTATATTCACACACAAGAGAATAACAACTTAGCCGGGGTTGTTTTCGCCGCAAATAATCCGGAATTCAGCCAACAATTTGTCTCTGCAATTGCACATCAACGATTTTGGGATAGAAGATAATATTACTTAACTTCAAATATAAAAAGTTAGGAAAAAGGGTCTGCCCCCAATGTCACCTTAAATTGTGGTGTCTGTTAGCTTTAATGACAGACACCCTTTTTGATGCAAAATAAAACCAGAATTTCAAGAAAAAGGGGATAGTGATTCTAGTTAAAGTGGGATAACAAACCTGACCTTCTGTCCCAGTTGAAACCTATTCCCTACATAAATCGTATAAGTACTACATGACTGGGGGACAGAAAAATGAAAAAATTATCTATATCTATTGTTGCCTTGCTTGCTTATATACTATTTCCAATCCATGCCCTAGCTGTTAAGTATGATATTGAAAAAACGGATATCCATGCTTACTTAGGGCCGGACGGGAATGTTCAGGTAGAGGAGATACACACGTATGCCTTTGAGGGTGACTTTAATGGGATTACTCGTACATTGATTGCGAAAGAAGGCACACAGATTCAGGATGTGAAAGCTACTGAAAATGGGACTGCATTGGATGTGGAACAGGAAGACAATTTATATAAAGTGTATCGCAGTGGTGCCGATGAAACAGTCACCATTCATTTGACCTATACCATTAAAGATGGGGTAGAGGTATATTCGGATATGGCACAATTTTACTGGCCATTTTTTGATCAAAATAATGAATCCGATTATAGTAACCTAGATATCTACATTCATCCACCTAAACCGACTGGAGATGTTGAATTCATTGGCTATGATAGTGCCTGGGATTCTGGTCAGGCAGACAATGACGGTGTTGTCCATTTTGCGATGGGGCATGTATCTGCTGGTCAACAAGGCGATGTCCGGGCAGCGTATGATTCAGCGCTATTTTCTGGAGCACCATCTGCGGGGGATACGTCCATTCGGGAAGACATTTTAGCGGATAAGGAAAAGAAAGAAGCTGAAATTGCGGCGTTTCAAAAGGATAAAGATATGTTTAATCGTATAGCACCTTTTGTTATCGGTGGATTTGTGTTTTATTTGCTTATCCTAATGATGGGACGTAATCTATATAAACGCAGGATTAAATCAGAGAATGAGCGCCAGTTTGTTGATGCCTTTTTCGTACCAAAAACAGGCTTGAGCATGCCAGCAACCATTCAGTATATGAACAATGGGGTGCTTGATACACGTGCCTTGACGGCAGCACTACTTGATTTGGTTCGCAATGGCTATGTGAAAGAAAAAGATGATGAGAAATTTATTGTAGTCAACAGGCAGACAGATCATATGCACGAACAAATGCTGATTGCTTGGTTATTTGACATGGTTGGCAAAAATGGAACATTCCGCCTGTCCGATCTTGAAACGTACACGAAAAATCAAAGCAATCATGAAAGCTATCGGAATAATTTCATGCAATGGCAGCAAAGTGTCAAACAGGAAGTGGAAGCAAAAGGGCTTTACGAAAAACGGAATAATAGACGAATTGCAGTTGGGTTTTCAAGTCTTATTATGCTCCCTTTCACCATTCTGTTTGGGGTGTATGAATTGTATGGCTGGATGATTGCTGCCTTTATCCTAGCAATTTCCGTGATTGTAATTGCTATTAGTGACAAACGAAAGACGGCTGAAGGGGCTTATATTAAAGAACAATGGGAAAGATTCGAAATGAAGTTTGCCGATTTGACCCCGACAGAATGGAGTGAATGGCTTGACGATGATCAGAAGCGTGCATTCATTTATGGACTCGGTCGAAACAATCAAGCCATTCAAAAGAAAAACAAAAGCCTTTTGGAACATGCGCCACAGTATGAACAGTTGAATCATGACTCAGGAGCAAATATGTTATTATTCCTAATGATCGCATCATCGGCACATATGCATTTTGACCAGGCTGAAGTCGCAGCGGCACCCGACATTTCAACTACCAGCAGCAGTGGAACACCTAGGGTGGGTGGTGGCATTGGTGGCGGCGGTGGCGGTTCTGGTGCGTTTTGATAATGGGCTAAATAGTAAAGGCCATGTATCCCTTTTCTTTTTAAAAAACCCCATCTTTTAGTAGTGCTTTTTTAGACTGATTTTCAGGGGCAGACCCTTTTACTCATGCGTAACAGCTAATTGGTAAGAGGAGAATAGTACGACAGCATCTATAGAAGGCGTTCAAAAAGGAAGCAAGTGAATACCTTTCTTGCTTCCTTTATTTATCCTTTTTATTTCTTTACTGCAGGAATTAATTCAGTTTCATACACATAGTCTTGATAGGATATATCGGATAATAAGTCCTCAAAATTAATGATCATTTGTCTAATCCGTTCTAGATTATCTGCATCGAGCACCTGAATTAGTTCAAGCTCCTTATCTGTTTTCTCGGAAAAGGCATTCCTAAACTCTCCGCTAAAACCACTTTCACTCACAGCCTTTGCTTGCCGAATGAAGGCTTGATTTATTGCTTCTATTGCTAATAAACCTTGTTCCATTTTTGTTTTTGCTGACTGTGCAATTTTATCAACTTCTCCAGGTGAAATCATTTGGGCAGTTCCTCTATTCATGATGAACCCCTTCTTTCTGAATAGGTATCAAATAGTAAAGCTATTCGCTTATCTTCACTAACTAGCTGCTTAATACCATCCTTATATTTATCTAAAAAATCTTCCTGTCTTGTTGTTTCTTGTTGGATTACATGGAGAATATCATCTGTATAAAAAGATATATTTCTTGGTAGGGTCGTTGGGATATCTTCGGTGAATCGGAAGTTTTTATAGTAAATATAATACTCTGCATCATGGGTGTATCGATCAAAAGAAGACAGATATGCATGAGGGGAGCTTTCGATGTCATTCATTTTTCCTTGGACTTTATTAATGATGTTATTGTACGCATCTGTCAAATACGTGTCATGTATATTCCTAATAAGATGCATATAACTTTTCTTTCCATCAAGAATGGAATAACCAGTTACATAGAATTGGTATGTTTTGTCGATATTTAGTTGGATTGTTTCTCCACTACCTCCTGAACTACCAATATAAATGATTTCTTCATTATCAACTATCGTCCGTCCTTCTAAAGCAGCCAAGTTTTCTATTAGTTTATCGATACTATGGCCACTTCCAATTCCACCATCTACATTCATTTCTTCAAAATCAGCGATGAGGTTATTAATATCTTTTTCTATTGAATTTTGTAAAAATGTTGGTAAAAGTTGAGATCGTATTGCAAGACCTGCATGTAGTATCATTTCAGGATAGGAAAGTCCTTCTTCGCTATTTGCGCGATAAAGGATATTCATAATATAGTAAGTGAAACCAGGGTATTTTTTTACTAAATCTACCATCTGTACATCTGATTTACTATCTAATACCACAACATTTTTTTCGTTGGTTAGACGATACTCAAATGGCAAATTTAGGGTTGTTAGAAGATCATCGTTATTTCGGTAGTAGGTTATTTTATTGCTAAGATGGCCATATTTTTCATCAAGTATAGCTATAAGTTCGGATTTGGGAATCTGATGAAGATCGCTTTGATGTTCTACCCGAATACCGTATTTCTTTTGAATCTTTTGTTTCATCTTGCTATCAGATAGAATAACATTGTAAATGTTCATTGGGGCATCATTATATACGTTTGCGTTTTCAAATAATTCATTCAAAAGGAGTAAACTTGTTTGAGCTTCCGCTCCACCCAAAGAGTGCCCATCAAGATGGTAGGTTGGTTCAATATCACTTTTTGTATTCTTTACTATTTCTTCTACCTTTCTGGTAAAATATTTGCTTTCTTCGGTAGATAATTGTTCGGAACCTAATAAAACAGTATAACCATCAGTATAAACATCTTCATTACCTTTAAAGACTATTTCTTTTAAGTTACTTGGATCTTTCTTATACTCTTTTAACGTCTCCAGTAAATTTAGTTCCGTTATTTTATTTGCATCCACTTCAGTACCTCTTTTGAAAAAATAGGCTTCGTTAATATTCTCGTCATGAAAATGAATAGCAGTACCATCAAAGCCAGAGATTTCGCCAATACCCAATTCATCCGATGTAATAATATCGAAGTTAGGCGGCAATTCTCCATATTCTTGGATATATAATTTTTCAATATCTTCTTTTGTAAGTCCCTTATATTCAACACTGGTTATCCTTGCCCTGATAAGGTCATTTAATAGAGGGTCTTTACTCAAGGTTATCACCTCATATTATTTGAATTTTATACTCTCCATCATTTTTGTACCTAATTTCTTTTCTGCTTCAAAATTAATAGAACATCCTAATGTATTACTATTAAAACATGTGTCTTCGAGTTCAAAAAAGATAGCTTGTTTCGAATTATTGTCAGAAATAAGTCCATATAAGTAGTAGTAGGTATCTACCATATCGTCTTCTTTATATTCATCAATATATTCTATGTAGTAAATTGTATTATCTTTTAGTTTCTCTTCGGTAAATTCAATATCATCAGGAGCGTTAAGTTTATCCCGAATCATGTCTAATCTAATGTCATCTACTGTACTAACATCAGGATGCAAAAATAATTTTACCCCCTGAATCATTTGGTTTTCCTTCGGAGATACTCCCATCTTATCTAAATATACATTTTCTGTATCTGGATCCCCACTGCCCGATGCTTTCTTTCTATAATAAGAACTTTTTTCTACAACATAATCCTCTGGAAACAAAATCGTATATTTCCCTGTCCCAGACTCAAATAAATGAAAACCATCCGGTGTATCGGCATCTTTCACTAGAAATTCAGCTGTAAAGTCATTTAGAAATGCAGGTGTAGTGGGTGTGTTAAATCTATTCACAACAAAAGCACCTCCTATAGCAAATATAATGATTACTAACACTATTGTAGATATTCGTAGTCCTCGGCTTGGCAATATATGCACCTCCAAATTTATTCTTCCTTCTTCTTTTGTAAGTCCCTTATTTACTACACTGGTTATCCTTACTCGAATAAAAATCATTTAATAAAGTTGCTTTCGTCAAGTTGATCACATCAATATCACTTAAAATCTACACTCTCCATCATTTTTAAACCCATTTTATGTTCTTCGACAAAATTAATAGGGCATTCTCTAGTATCACTATCCATACAAACATTTTTTTGCTCAACATGAAGAGCTTGTTTAGAATTGTTATCTACAATATACCCATACAAGTAATCATAGGTGTTCTTGCCACCATCTTCAGTTTCGTATTCATCTATATATTCTAGATAGTAAATAGTTTTGTCTTCCAATTCTTTCTTGGTAAAATCACTATCTTCTGGAGCTCCTAATTTGCTACGGATACCGTCTAACCTGGCATCGATAACTGAATTACCGTCTGGATTCAAAAACAAGTTAAAACTCTGTATCATTCTATTTTCTTTTGGTGATACACCATCCTTGCTAAGATAAACATTTTCCGTATCAGGAGATCCACTTCCAGAAGCTTTTTTTCTATAATAAGAACTTTCTGCTATAACATATTCCTCTGGAAATAAAATCGTATATTTCCCTGTCCCAGATTCAAATAAATGAAATCCATCTGGTGTCTCAGCATCTTTCACTAGAAATTCAGCTGTAAAGTCATTTAGAAATGCAGGTGTAGTGGGTGTATTCATTCTGTCCACAACAAAAGTACCTCCTACAGCAAATATAATGATTACTAACACTATTATAGATATTTGTAGACCACGGCTTGGCATATATACACCTCCAAATTGGATATACTCCCACTGACTATCTAATCGTATTCCAGTATCTACTGGTAAAACATTCATAATATTATTTTTCAGAATATAATACTCTTACGACCTTATGTATCGTTAGTGTTCAATAAAAATCTGTTTTAAGTAAAATGATTCTTTTGTCCTGTGGCATTCTGGTTCTTAAGTATCGCTCGGGCATCACTGGTACCCAGAGAATAGAAAATAGAGACTAAGGGCTGGTGGAAGTGACGTAATTTGTCTTAGTTCTGGTGTCTGTAGAAGAATAGGGGAGTTTGAAGGAATAGAATTTTCAGTTATTAAGGAAAGTGATTCTTATAAACCTGGGAAAACCACAAATTACTAATTAAATATCCAATCAATTAACATTATAAATAAGAACAAAAAAGCCTGAGGAAATTTAACCCACAAGCTTCTAACTGTCTAATAGTATGCTGATTTCTTTTTTTAAAACATCTTTAGCATAATCTATGTAAATCTCTTCGATTTAAAATAAATTACTTCGGGGTCGCCTTCATCCAAGTTCTCAATGACTCCACTTTTTACAAAATCATTCGCAATAAATACTTTTTGCATGTCTTTGTTAGATTGATTAGTTGATGAAAATACCTTTTTTGTAGGTGCTATCTGGACAAAATAATCTATTAAGGCTGTTGCATATCCTTTACGTCTTTTTGATGGGGATACCATTATTAATGATATAAAACTACAATCAAAGAAACTAGTATTATAAATTAAAAAGCCAACAATTTCATTTTTATCTTTTGCAATAATGCACCTATCTTCTTCAACAGAATTTGTTATATAGGATCTCCTGCTATCGTTGCCAATAATTTCCTTATCAACTGCAACAATGTTTTCAATATCATCTAACTTGGCTTTTATGACATTTTTTAATTCCAAATTCAAACTCACCCTTTGTTTAAGTACCCATTCTATTTTAAAAAATAATTATTATCCTAGTATTCTCTGCACAACTTTTAATCTCCAAATTCCAAAACCGATTAACGCACCAATCATATTTAGGATGAAATCATCGATATCAAAACTTCCTCTTCTTGAAATTAATTGTATGGTTTCAATCAGTAATAAAACGATAGTCATTAAAGCAATGAATGTCCGCACTTTATTTGCTTTGTTTATGAAAAATGGTAAATATATACCCATTGGTAAAAACATAAACAAATTACCAAATAGGTTTTTTATAGGAATATCGGCATTCATACTACCATCAAACATTGCTTGAATATATGTAATGATTGTCTTAAACGGAATGAAGTTGGAATTGAATCTTATCGTTTCTAACAAAGAAAGGCCTGTAGACCAAGTACTACCAGCTCTATTTAAGAATAATAGCATTGCCAATACAAATAAATAAACGATAAAACTCATACTAAAGATAACCTTTATTGCCTTTTTCACTCTTTTCCCTCACTTTTCTTTCCCAAACAATCCTGCTCTGTTGGAGAACACAATGTTCAAAATCTTTAACTATACTTTAACATAAAATCCAAACAGACCTTATCCTATTCTTCAAAAATTGCTAGTAAACTAACAATGTCATTTATTCAATTTACATTTATATGATTGAAAAGTTATAATAAACAAAATAATGTAGGAGGCAATTTGGTATGTCTTATGTTGCATTACTAAGAGGAATTAACTTAGGAAAAGTGAATAAAGTTGATATGAAGTCCTTAAGGTCTCTTTTTGAACAAATGGGTTTTCAAAACGTACGAAGTTACATACAAACTGGAAATATACTATTCGATAATTACAGCTGTGACGAACAACAAATTGAAGTACAGCTCAAACAAACCTATGGATTTGATATTCCTGTAACGATACGTACGAAGGAAGAATTAAATAAAGTCCAACAACATCCCTTATTCAACAAAGACCATGTATACATTGTATTTTTAAAACATTCCCTATCACATGAACAGTTCGAGCTCCTTCAAACTACCATTACGGATGAATTTGATGTACTAAATCAAAAAACAATTATTATCGATATTTCAGCTGGGCATTTTCATCAAACCAAATATAATAATGCCTTTTTTGAAAGAAAGCTTCAAATTCCCTCAACCCTTCGTAATCGCAATACGGTGGATAGAATTTTGTCGAAAATGTAGTTTATAAAAAATGGGTCAGCCCCCATAATTTTAAAAAGAAAGAGTAATAGATTTAATGCTCACTATTTTTGAGGAGGTTGTAGGAGAAGTAATTAATCAAGAGGAATGTTTCTTTATTAAAAATTTTGCCAAGAAATGCGAAACTAATTACCTATTGAGCCGTATAAGGAGTGGAGTATACGCTTTACATATTTGGAATAGGAGGAGGAGTTGGTATTGCTCTTGGCTCTGTTACAAATTGTATTATTTCAACTGGTGCTGCCTCTTTGTTTTCTTTTCTTATTGTGGAAAGAAAAGAATAGTAGTAAATTCGAATGGATATTCAAAGTGTTAGCGGTTGTTATGATTGTCGGTTGGATTTTTCAAACTGGACGATGGGATTGGTTCGGTTACTATTTCCGGTATATCATGATACTATTGTTGTTCGTTAGCCTTTTCTTTTCATGGAAAAAGGTAAAAGCCTTACCCTTTTATGTAAAACCAACGGGTAAACAAAAAGTAAACATTGGTATCTTTGCTTTGTTAACCATTATTTTTGGTTTCTATAACGGTGGTGCTCTATCTGGCTATGCTACACAACAGCAGGCAATTGAATTATCCTTCCCATTAAAGGATGGAACCTACTATGTTGGTCATGGCGGCAACCATACCCAGATCAATTATCATAACGCCTATGAGCCTCAACAATTTGCTCTAGATATCTTAAAGTTAAATAAACTGGGCATACGAGCAAAGGGTTTTTATCCTAAGGAATTAGACAAATACGCTATTTATGGGGATATTCTTTATAGTCCGTGTAATGGGGAAGTGCTTGAGTCTAGAAATCATCTTCCTGACATGAATCCTTCTGAAATGGATTCCGAACATCCTGAAGGGAATTATGTGGCTATATCTTGCGAAAATACGGATTCCGTTGTTTATATTGCGCATATGAAAAAGGATAGCGTAAAAGTGGTAGAAGGGGATAACGTTAAGGAAATGGACCCGATTGGCCTGGTTGGGAACTCTGGAAATAGCAGTGAACCCCATTTGCATATTCACGCTGAAAAAGATGGAATTGGTATTCCGATTAAATTTAACGATCAATTTTTACTTAGGAATAATTTGATAAGGTAAAGGGCTGACTAGGCGCATTCTCATCGTTGTAGTGTCCATTGACATTGCTTTAACGAAAAGGGATGTTGCCTTTTTATGTATTAGGGACATTAGTTCTAATCTATTTCTTTCAGCCTAATGTGAGGTCTTTTCCTTAGAAGGATTTTGTGAACGTCACGACAATAATAGTATACTAAAAGAAATTTACTATATATCTTCACACTTAAAGGAGCAATAATTCATGACGGAATCCAAAGAATGGTTAGAACAAGAACTAGCAACCATACATAAATGGGAAAAGGACCAAAGTGATTTGTGGTTTTGGGAAAGGCTAGGTCGACTACCTTTTAAACTGTTAGATAAATTTACACCTGCTTTTATTCAAAAAAAGATGAGTGAGATGCTTGATGAAATGGGGAAATATATCCAATCAGGAGGCAGTTATTTAAGTTCAGTTTCCAAAGTAACCGAATATTATCCTGGTAAGAATGTGGAAACATTGGACGATGTGAGGCAATTATCTATTGTAGAAATGGACGAGACCTCAGAGAGTTTATCGAAAAATAGAAAGAGAATTGCTACTGCGCAGGGGGCCAGTACTGGAGTCGGTGGGATCTTCACTTTGGCCATTGATATCCCGTTACTGTTAGGGTTACAACTAAAAACCTTGCAGGATATTGCCATTTGCTACGGCTATGACCCAGGGGAACAAAAAGAGCGATTATTTATTGTAAAAGTATTGCAATTTGTCTCTTCAGATTATGTTGGCAAACAGGCAATCTTGGCGACATTATCAAAGATTGATAATCCAGATGAGGATACGGAACGATTCGTCATGTCAGAACTTCAGGGGTGGAGAGAGGTGTTCTTTACCTTCCGTGATCAGTTTGGGTGGAAGAAGCTGTTTCAAATGATTCCGATTGCTGGGCTGTTAATTGGTGCTTTTACAAATCGTTCTGCTGTTAAGGATATTGCTGAAGCGGGGAGAATGTTGTACCGGAAGCGGAAGATTAGTGAGAGGTTAACAAATTAATTATCTAAATAGTTTACTTATCCTGTGTATATATTGAAATGTCAATCTGTTGGTCCCTTCTAGTTTTGGAAGGGATTTTTTTTGCAGATAATTAAAAGAAAAGCGTTAACCTTTCTAAGATTACCTCAACATTATGGAGTATTTATTGGAATAACCCTGATTGTTTGATTTATCTCCCATATCCTCGTACAATCGTAGCCCCCTCGAATTCCTTTCATTTTGGTACCCACAATAAGTCTACCCCGCAAATAAAGTTTTTCTTCACAAAGCATATATCTTCGCCTGCTTCTTTATCCTTTCCTTTTCTGAATATCTAGCTGAAAAAGTTTCATATGCGAAACTAATAAACAGTTAACAGAAAAAATTTATAAAAAATTGTGATTTTATTATTTTGAAAAAAAGAGCTAGTAAACAAGTGTTTAAAGTGTCTGTTGTCTTAAAAATAAATGGTTGTTAGTTAGCTATTGCAGAATGCCACATTGTACCAAAAAAATGATGAAACATTAGAAAATAGCATATACCCCTTTACACATAGAAAAAATGGAAAGGATCTTTGGGAAATTTCTCGAAAACGAGTGATTTACTTAATGTAGAAAGGGTAGAAAATTAATTACAAAATGAAGGATATAAAGGTCCGATTCTCTTTAGACATGATGGAATAAATTGGGTCTATTCGGACATTTATCATCTAAAATTCTTTTTAAAGAACCGTGATTTATTGAGCGTTTCTTATATGAAACATTTTTTAAGTTTTCATTTATCCTAGCCTAAACTGTAACTAACAGCACAGGAGGCTGTAACAAACTTAACAACCAGAAACTTTGAAAGCACAAAATTACAATCAAGCTGCTAAGTGATGAACATACTAAAGCTACATATCAAAGAAAAATGTCATTCGATGCTACTACTTAAACTCAACAGCAATCATTTGATGATTACAAAAAAATTAAAGGAGGTGCTACTATGAAAATTTTAGACTTGCAAAAATTAGATCCTAGCGAAATTGTTAATCCGAATGGACCGATTTTCACTTGGAAGTGTGCTGATGTACCTGAAAGGTAATACAACAAAATTTTGCTTATTATTTTTTTCTGAAAATTTATAATGACGAAACTTTGACTTAGTAAAGATTAAAAGCTGCAAATTAGTAAATATGAAAGGTGGTGAAACAAATGAATTCCGTACTTAACTTACAAGGTGTAAATCAAACAATGGTAGATCCAGCGGGTATTATCATAAATAGTCTTTTAAGCTGGGGATGTGACCCTCGACAAGTTCGATAAAAGACTTTTAACTCAAGTTTTTCGATTAAGACATAAAAAATATATCTTGACTCATTGAAGAGAAAAGCTGCAAATTAGTAACCCATGAAAGGTGGTGGAATAAATGAATTCTGTACTTAACTTACAAGGTGTAGATCAAACAGTGGTAGATCCAGCGGGTATTGTCATAAATAGTCTTTTAAGCTGGGGATGTGATCCTCGAGAAGTTGTTCGATAAGAGACTTTTAACTAAAGTATCGTTTAAGGCATAAATAATATATCTTGACTCATTGTAGGGAAAAGCAGCAATTTAGTAATCCATGAAAGGTGGTGGGACAAATGACTTCAGTACTTAACTTACAAGATGTGGATCAAACAGTAGTTGAACCAACAGGTGGTTTTAATAGCTTGCTAAGCCTAGGTTGTGGTGGGGATACCCAAATTCGCTAATTGTCTATTACACAATGAAAGATAATTAAGTTCATAGAACGAGCTACCAGTAAAAAAACATAGAAAGGAGGAAAACAAATGACTTCAGTACTTAACTTACAAGATGTGGATCAAACAGTAGTTGAACCAACAGGTGGTTTTAATAGCTTGCTAAGCCTAGGTTGTGGTGGGGATACCCAAATTCGCTAATTGTCTATTACACAATGAAAGATAATTAAGTTCATAGAACGAGCTACCAGTAAAAAAACATAGAAAGGAGGAAAACAAATGACTTCAGTACTTAACTTACAAGATGTGGATCAAACAGTAGTTGAACCAACAGGAACATTTAATAGTCTACTAAGCCTGGGTTGTGGTGGGGATAGCCAAATTCGCTAATAGTGAATTATATGATAGCGGGTATGATTTCCAAAAAAATAAACAAAGAAAGGAGGAAAACAAATGACTTCAGTACTTAAATTACAAGATGTGGATCAAACAGTGGTTGAGCCAACAGGAGGTTTTAATAGTTTACTAAGCCTAGGTTGTGGTGGGGATAGCCAAGTTCGCTAATAGTGTATTAAGTGATAGAGGGTATGATTTTCAGAGAAATTAACATAGAAAGGAGGAAAACAAATGACTTCAGTACTTAAATTACAAGATGTGGATCAAACAGTGGTTGAGCCAACAGGAGGTTTTAATAGTTTACTAAGCCTAGGTTGTGGTGGGGATAGCCAAGTTCGCTAATAGTGTATTAAGTGATAGAGGGTATGATTTTCAGAGAAATTAACATAGAAAGGAGGAGAACAAATGACTTCAGTACTTAATTTACAAGGTGTAGATCAAACAGTGGTTGAACCAACAGGAACATTTAATAGTTTACTAAGCCTAGGTTGTGGCGGAGATAGCCAAATTCGCTAATAGTGAATTAATCAATAGGGGATATGAATTCCCCAAAAAAATAAGTGGAAACATAGAAAGGTGGAGAACAGATGACTTCAGTACTTAATTTACAAGATGTAGATCAAACAGTGGTAGAACCAACAGGTGGTTTTAATAGTTTGCTAAGCCTAGGTTGTGGTGGCGATAGCCAAATTCGCTAATAGTGAATTAAACGATAGAGGGTATGATTTTTAGGGAATTTTACATAGAAAGGAGGAGAACAAATGACTTCAGTACTTAATTTACAAGGTGTAGATGAAACAGTAGTTGAACCAACAGGAACATTTAATAGTTTACTAAGCCTAGGTTGTGGTGGAGATAACCAAATTCGCTAGTTGTCTATTAAGCGAAAAGGAATATAGTTTCGGAGAATTTTAGAAAGGAGGAAACAAATGACTTCCGTACTGAATTTACAAGATGTAGACCAAACAGTAGTTGAGCCAACAGGAACATTTAATAGTTTATGGAGCCTAGGTTGTGGTGGAAATAGCGAAGTGCGCTAGTTGGAACTTAGCCTGATGATCAAGTAAATTACTTCTAAGTATAATTCAAAAAAAGATAGGAACTTGAGAGTGGGAATACTATGAATCCTGATCAACTAATCAACATGAAATTTTGATTCAGAGATTGCCACTCTATATTTTCCTTTCTTATTATCCATATTTAGATATATTTTATTAGGTATACACGATACCGAAAGGAGGATTTCATGGCCAAGTATTTTTTAAAACATAAGATTTTGTTATCTACAAGTATATTGTTTAAATTAGTATTTTCTTTAATGCAAGTTTACATTGCAATTGTTTTGCAAGAATTAACGGATTATATTGTTAATCAGGATATGGAAGGGTTTAAGAGTTACTTGATTATGGCGAGTTTATATTTTTCGACCTTCGGAATTGTTGTATACCTTAATCATGTAACAATAGCATATTTTATTAAACGAACGATAGCCGATTATAAGAATGATGTGTTTAACGGAATCCTATCAAAGGACTACGAAAATTATTATGTTCTTAACAATGGCGAATACATATCTAATTTAACAAATGATATTAATATTATTGAAAGTAACTATATGATGTCCATCTTGCAACTTATTGGTGACGTCGCTATCTTTATCTTAACTGTCATTGTGTTACTATACATTAATCCATATGTCACGATTACACTGTTAGTCTCTGGGATTTTATTATTTTTAATACCAACTATCTTTGGAAAACCGCTTCGTAAACGACAGAATATGGTATCGGAGAAGTTCTCAAATTATACATCATTATTAAAAAATCTACTAAGTGGCTTTTCTACCATTAAGTCATACAATTTGGAAAGTAAGTCCTACAGGGAGTTTGAGGAAATAAATACTACACTTGAGGATGTCAAACTTAAATCACTTCGACTTCAATCTATCTTTTATGGGGTTTCCATGACTTTAGGTATATTGACACTAGTGATAGGAATAATTATTTCGGGTTATTTCGTTATTATTGGTACTTTAACTGCTGGAAGCTTAGTAGCTGTAATTCACCTAAGCAATAATGTGACCAATCCAATTCAATCGATTGTTGCTAGAATTACGCAAATAAAAAGCTCAAAAGAAATTAACAAAAAGCTTAGTAAACTGATGGCTAATACAAATGGTGATGACATAGAATTAGAGGAATATGAATCTGAAAAGTGCCTTCAAACCGCAATAGCTTACCACAATGTCTCTTTTTCATATGATGGAAAAAGGGATACGATAAGTGACTTCTCCTATCAATTCAAAAAGGGTAGAAAGTACGCCATTGTAGGGAAAAGTGGTTCTGGAAAATCCACCCTCTTTAAACTATTGGTAGGATTTCTAAAAAAATATTCTGGAAGTATTCATGTTGATAAAAAAGAGATTAAAGGATTAGATTCAAGCCTTGTCTGTAGGGACATAGCGATGGTCGAACAAGATGTGTTTATGTTTAACAAAAGTATAAAAGAAAATATTATATTGGATCATCCTTTTGACGAAAAACATTTTCATTATGTATTAAAAGTAACTGGTTTAGATGGAGTTATATGTGGATTCCAGCAGGGAGTGGAAACCATCCTTCAAGAGGAATCAAAAAATATATCTGGCGGCCAGAAACAGCGGATAGGAATTGCAAGAGCATTATACCAAAGAAAAAATGTTCTATTACTTGATGAGGGTGCTTCCGCTTTAGATTCTGAAAGCTCCCTAAGATTACAGGAAGACCTGTTAACAAACAAGGAACTAACCATAATTAGTATCACACATGGGTTAAATGAAAGACTCTTATCCTATTATGATGAAATCCTTGTAATAGAAGATGGAAGACTGATTGAATCAGGGGATTTTCATTCCTTGATATTAAGAAAATCTTACTTTTACGAGTTATTTACAAAAGACAAAGAGACTGTTTCATTCAATAATTTAACTATAAATTTAGGTGGTGCTTAATTATGGAAACGAACCTTTATAGCTTAATAATGAAAAAAGATTATCATGCCTCAATCAATGACTATAAGAATAGTGATGAGTATATCAAAATAGTGGAAGAAAAAATCAATGAAAAATGGTCACTCTATCGGAATGCAGTATACTTTAATAGTAGGAATAACGATCAAGTGGTACCTGAGCAAGGGTGGAAAATCCATGTTTCCGCTACGTTATCTAATGCAAGGGCAATCATTGATATTGTTTCCGATATTTGTATCAAAAACACTACATCATTTAAGTTTATGCTAGATAGCGGCATACTCAGTTTTTCTTCAGATAAAAATTATCCTCGAGGCTCATCAGGAAAATTTATTACTATTTATCCTTCTGATGTTTCTTCCTTTAAGTTACTGATGAATGAACTTTACGAGGCCTTAAAAGGATTCGAAGGACCTTATATATTAAGTGATAAAAGGTTCAAAGCTGATTGTAAGGTACTCTATTATCGATATGGTGGAATTAAAGGAAATTATATTTTAAAGCATGATGGTAATAGGTCTTATATATTGAAATCTCCTAATAATAGGTATCAAGTCGATTCTAGAAAACCTATTTTTGCACTTCCTGATTGGGTTGAGGATCCTTTTCCAAATGAAAATGAGGAGGAGAAAGCAGTGCCTTCTTTAAAAAATGGTAGGTATACGATTTTAGAGTCCTTTTCTTTCAATAATTCTGGAGGAATATACTTAGCATTTGATAAGGAAAGAAATGAAAAAGTAGTGATTAAAGAGGCAAGGCCATACACACTTCAGAGGAAATTTGGCAAATTTGATGCACGAAATATAAAACAGAAAGAGCTAAATATCCTAACGTTACTAGAGGGTGAAGATATTTCCCCACAGGTAATCGACTCATTTTATGAGTGGGAACATTACTTTATCGTTGTAAGTTTCATCGAGGGAAAATTACTAAGGGAATATATTGTAGAACGTGCTGTATTTTCAAATCCTAATTTGCCCGAGAAGGATACCAATGTATTCTTAAACAAATTAGAAATTATATGGAGAAATATCATTAATAATCTATCCATTCTTCATAAGAAGAATATCTATTTTTGTGACTTTCATTTAGGGAATTTTATTATCACAGATGATTTAAATGTTATCTTTATCGATTTGGATGGTGCAGTAGAAATTGGTGATACCAGTTCCAATATCATGTACTCTAAAGGATATATTGATCCGTTATTCTTAGAAAACAAAACCTATTCACTAAAGACGGAGCTTTATGGTCTAGGTAGTTTATTATTTAGCACACTATCAACGTACAATAATGTATTAGACTTACATCCTGGTTTTGTTAATGAGTTTCTTGGGAAAATGCAAAAGGAAATTAATCTTCCATATAAGTACATTCATATTATTCAATCTTTAATGAATGACAATCCAGAGGAACGTATGAATTTAGATGAGGTACTACGAAATCTCAATGATGAAGGTGATAGAAACATAATACTTTCAAACAGGATGTCCACTAGTAATCATCTATTATCTTCCGAAGATAATATTAAACATGTCATTAAGGATATTACTAGATATATCACTACTACAGCAAATAAAGAAAATAATGATTACTTGTTTTATACAGATCCTAAGATAGTAAATCCCTTGAATGTTGAGAATGGAGCACTAGGTGTTTTGTATGCTTTAAATAAAATTAATGGCAATAATGGAAACGAATATATGGATTGGATAAAGAAACAAGAGGTATCGATAGAATCATATGCCCCAAGTCTCTATTTAGGTTTATCTGGGATTGGCTGGGTATTACATCAATTAGGAGAAGAGGAATACGCATATCATATTATGAATCTAGCTAACTCGCATCCGCTAAAACATGATTCTAATGATATCTATACCGGGACAGCTGGAATAGGATTAACTAATCTATTCTTCTGGAAAGAGACAAACAACCAAACCTATTTAGATGAAGCAGTTAAAGCTGGTAATCACTTATTAGAATCCGCACATGTAACAGATAACAATACAATGTTCTGGTCTAATCCAGATGGGCTTACATACATCGGTCACGCAAAAGGGGCCAGTGGTATCGCTGTATTCTTCATGTATTTATATAAAATTACAAAGGATACCAACTATTTAATTGCATCGAAAAGGGCGTTGGAACACGATCTTTCCTATGCGATAGATAAATCAAGTTTTATTTCTTTTCCTGCTAAAACTGAAGGAGGTATAAGTCACTCTCCATATTGGTTAGCTGGTTCTGCTGGTGTTGCGGCAGCATTAATGAGATACCAATCGATAACGAAGGAAAATGAATATGATCCTATCATTAAAAATATTCTAAATGACTCAAGAAGAATATATACACTGTTTCCTGGTTTATTTAATGGATTAGCAGGTTTAGGAAATGTGCTTTTGGATGCAGAACAATTTCTTGCGGAAAAAGACGTTTATAGAGGATACGCGCTTAAAGTCGCTGATTCATTGAATATGTTTTTGATGAAAAAGAAGGATGGTCTAGCTTTTCCAGGGGACTATTTACATGTAATAAATAATGATTTTGGTTCAGGTGCAAGTGGGATTGCTTTATTTTTAAATAGGCTCGTTAATCAGGAAAATAATTTCAATTTTTATTTGGATGACATATTACAAGATTCATAATGCTGGAGTTGGGAGATGTTCTTGCCACCCTACCATATTATCATCCGCTTTATCCATAGAATAGAAAAACTCGCATTCCCTTATAGAAAGGAATGCGAGTTTTTCTATACGCTTGAAACGATTTTTACTAATGGAACAATATCTAGTCTTGCTCTATTTCATTCGTTGCACTATCTATAGAAGGTAATTGATAAACATGATCAAACAGTTCATAATCTGCAGAATCTAGTCGGTGGGTAACCATGACAACGGTTAAGGTAGGATCATTTCGTAACATGTCTTCTATAAGTTGTGCAGATTTTTTATCTAATGATGATGTACCTTCATCGATTAATAGTACTTGTTTTTCCTGGATAAAGCTTCTGGCGAGGGCAATTCTTTGTCTCTGTCCACCGGAGAGATTTCTACCATTTTCATCCATAACACTGTCTACATCATTTACAAAATTAACCTGCGCTTTTTCCAAACTTGCAGCAATTTGTTCATCGGAATATTCATCCCAAAGTGTTATATTATTTCGAATGCTATCTTGGAAAATATATACACTTTGATCCACATATTGGATGAATGTGGTTAAATCATTCAGATTCAGTTCTTTTATATGGTAATCATTAATGAATACTTCGCCATCAAAGTTTTTTATCTGTCCAGAAATAATTTTAAGTAAGGTACTTTTTCCGGAACCACTTTCACCAATAACGGCATACTTTCCACCCTTTTTAAAGGACATACTCACATTATGCAATACTTCTTTGTTGTCATAAGAGTAGGAAACATTTTTTAATTCTATCTGATTAACCGATTGTAACTGGTTTGTTTGCATGTTACTTTCTCTAATTTTGGAGAAATCGTTTATTTTTTCAAAAATGGCATGTGCAGATTTTATTTGCATTTTTTGCCTGCTTAATTGTGCTAAAGAATTAAAAATGGTAGAAGCTAGATTACCAGTTGTACTAATTGCACCAAATGTAACTTGCTTGAAGATGACAAGGATTCCAGTAGCAACATCAATCAGCATTTGACAAAAAATATTAAGAAGACCAATACTATTTGTTAAAACGGCATTCGCTTTTGCATAATTTACCTTTTCGTTGGAATAATCAGTACTTATATCAAGAAATTTTGCTCTAAACTGATACCTTTTTTTGGCGAAATATAGAACATCAAATCCACCAATAAAATCTTTTGTTTTGCTAGTTAATCTTTCATTTGCTTTTGAAAGCTTCATCGTAGCTTTTTTGATGTATTTAGTAAATGTATTTGGTGCAAATAACATAATTAAAGATAGAACAATTGTTAATATGAGTAGAACGGAATGGTAATTGACTAGTGCAATCGAAGCTAAAATAATACTAAACAAACTAGATATATAGGCATAGACATTTTTAAATCCAACGGTTTCTATTGTATTTAGATCATTCGTCATCCAAGAAATATATTGTCCATCTCCTAATTTGTGAAACGCTTGATAATTCACATATTCTAAGTCACTGGCAAATTCAACGCGAATTTGTGTACACATTCTCTGAATAATTTTTTGTTCGTATATGGTTTCAATATAATTTAATGCTAACATCACGATCCAGACAACTAAATCAATTAATATCCATTTGATGAATGCAGTTAGATCACCAGCCAATATGGCATTCGTTGCAAACGTAAGAATGACTGCGGTTAATACACTTAGTAGAGAAATAACAAATAGCATGATGATAATCACTATATTTCCGTAAATTTCTTTATACATATATTTTTTCATTCATAGTCTCCCTTTTCTTCATTTTTTATTACTTCTTCTTTGCCAAGTTTGATATAAGTTAAGGCGTTCTATTTATTGTTTGTAGTGTTTATTAAATAGACGGTTTACTGATGGATTGGTGCTCATATTGCTTCCTCCTATTATTGGACTGTTTAATTTTCTATGTATTTATTGTATATTGATACGTAACATATACTGAAAGTTTCTCATAAACGGGAAGGGGGGTGGCTGTATGGGTATATATGGAGGATTGTTTCGGGAAATCAGAATGAGTCGAGGGTTATCTATTCAAGACTTAGCTGATGATTTTGTTTCAAAATCAACTATTTCGAGATTTGAACGAATGGAGGCAGATATTACATTTGAGAAGTTAGTTCATCTTTTAGATAAGTTAAAAGTATCCATGCAAGAGTTTGTCTACTTATCTACCAAAAAACAAAGAAACAGGTCTTCTTTAGAATTACTATCTAAAGCATTAATTGAAAATAACACAACGTTACTGCACCAATTAGTAGAGAAAGAATGGCAAAAATACAGAGAAACATCGGATATGTATACCCGGCTGGTCGCAATTGTTCTAGAATACCATGATAAAAATCTTCAGGGGGAGGATATGAAAAATGGTGAGGACCCAGCCTTTTTAATTGATTACCTTTTTAAGTGTGAAATGTGGACACAATTCGATATGGTTATTTTTGCGAATGCGATGGCATTCATTCCTTTTGAAACATCCATTACGATTTCGAAGGATTTGGCTAAGAAAACGGAGAGATTTCATAGTAACCGACAAAGCTTTGAAACGATTATTAATACGCTTGAAAATATGGCAATGGTTTGTTTGACGGGAAATCGATTACACGATGCAAAAATGTTTATCACGATAATCGAAGAACTGGATATGGATGAAACATACTTTCTGGAAAGAGTCATTTTAAAGTTTATTAAGGGATTGTACGGTATTAAAATTGGGGAAAGAAATCAAGGCGAAAAAGAAGCAAAAGAGGCATTAGCTGTAATGAATTTGGCGGGTTCTTTTCAATTTGAACGTATATTTGGTGATTACTTAAAACAGATATTGAAATAAGCCCGAGATTTTTCACTGTTACTTGGGATTGGAAGTTAAAGAGGGTTGACTATATTCAACCCTCTGCTAACTTTTATTTGATTAATAGTTCTCTAATAGAACTTATTCATGTAATAGTACACTTCCAAGTGATGATAAAGTTGTCTGGGTGTACCAAGTATATTATTATCAATACCTTGAAATTCTATATAATTCACAGGTAGCACCTCCTACTCTAATCTTGATTATGTAATAAGAAGTGAAAGTTTAATTTGTTTTTTACTTTTCCGGCACATCAGGACATTTCCAAGTAAAGATGGGTCCATTCGGGTTAATAAGCTCGCTGGGATCTAATTTTTGTAGGTCTAAAAGTTTCATGGTAGCACCTCCTACTCTAATTTTTGTGATGTAAAATGAAGTGAAAGTTTAATTTGTTATATTACTTTTCTGGCACATCAGGACATTTCCAAGTAAAGATGGGTCCGTTCGGGTTAATAAGTTCGCTTGGATCTAATTTTTGTAGGTCTAAAAGTTTCATAATAGCACCTCCTTAATCTTAGTATTTGTATGAAAGATAAGCTAGTAAGTGGCAATGCAATAACTGACTTCTACCTATTAACTAACAAAACTTTTTTTGTTTGCTTAAAGTATTTTGTTACTCCAACAGTTCGAAACTGTTTTGGTTTGTTACCTCTTGCCGAACTGTTATTTAGATTATAACTGAGGTTTTCTTGAGACCTAAAAAATGTTTCATATAAGAAACACAATATTATAAGAAATTTTTTAAAAATCCTTCAAACTTTATTCGATAGGTAATTGCACCAATCGATTCCATGATGTCTAGGGAATATTGTACTTTCTTAAATCCCTCATTTGTTTTCGTTCCTTCATTTTTTAAATGTTCATATAATCCTTCAACATATAGTAAGATTACACGTTCTAGGAAAAAGTTTTCTGGGATCTTTTCGTTTTTTAAGTGAGTGAGGAAATATAGGCCATTTTTTAAATTTCTTTGTTCTAGGCATAATAAGATGGTATTGATGAGTAGGTTTATAATTAGGGCAAGGTTACTTTCTGCATGTTTAAATATAAATGTTTTCTTTACTAATTCCTTTGACAAAATGACAATTTGCTCATATGGAAGCATGGACATTGTATTACCATATAAGACTAATTCATAGTTACCCCAGTTTTCACTATTGAAGAAAAAGTTTGTAAGATAATTAATATCCTCTTCTAAATTCTCGCCTCCTGTTAGATCATTTTTTAAAGCTTGGATCATAATGTAATTCAATTTATATTGTGTCGTGCCTGTCCTTTTCCATAGTTCTTGCTGATCTTGCATCAATCTATTCAGTATTAATACACTTTCATTTTGATATGCTCCTGTTACATCACTAATTAGCTTCTTAAACTCATCCAGTTCATATTCATTGGCTATAAGCATGAATTCAGAAAATGAAACATGTAATTTACTAATTAAATGAATAAATCTTGATAAAGAAATATCAGCTTGATTTCTTTCAAATTTTGAAAGCATAGATTTTGAAATTTCTTCATCTGCCAGCATATCGAGAGTCACCTGTTTACTTTCTCTTATTTCTCTAATAACAGAACCGTAAAATTTCAATTCTTTATCCTCCTAAATATTTGTTAGTTTCAAATATGAAACTTTTCTGATGTAATATTCAAAATAATAATAATATATAAAGTGTACATTGAAAAGGAAAATAAGATGATTTTGGATAGGAGTTGAGCAAAATGGGACTATTGGATGAGGCTGGGGTGAAGGAAGCCAAAGATAAAACAATTATTTTACGTAATGAGGAGAATTTATTTAATTATAAAATTGAGGGGGTACACCATACATTTTTAGATAGTGATTTAAAGGCCTTTCCGAGACAAGGATGGAAAATACACATCTCATGTTTCTTTGATAACTATTTAAGTATTTTAAATAAAGTTGGTTTGTACTGTAGTGAAAAACAGATATCGTTTAAATACATCCACAATAAACACACCTTACATGGCCTTTTATCAAAAAACTGTGATCGAAAATCGGCTGGAAAATTTATTACCATTTATCCTTTTAATAAATTAGAATTTATCACAGCTATAAGGGAGCTTTACACGATATTACGCGATGAACATGGACCATATATTCTCACCGATAAAAGATATTTAGATTCTAAGGTTATATATTATCGGTATGGTTTAATTTTACCTAATGATAAAACAGACTTTGTTTATGATGGGTTCGGACAGAAGGTTCCAGATATAGAAGGTCCATATTATAAGGAAAAAAACGGAATAGTAGATCCTCTTCTAGAAAATAAGGAGGAGGTTCCAATGGAAGAGCCATATTTGTTTAAACATTACACCATTGATAAGGTAATTCATCAAACCAATGGTGGTGGCATTTATTTAGGGTCAAACAAAAATGGAACAAAGGTAGTAATTAAGGAGGCTCGTCCAAATATTGGAATTTCTGAAAAGGACACTGTCATCTCCTTTAGAAAAAAGGAAAGTGAAGTGTTACATGTGTTACAGGATTTTCCACATACACCGAAGCTTATTGAATCCTTTTATGATTGGGAGCACTATTACTCTGTTCAGGAATATATCGAAGGAGAAACATTAAGAGAATTTTCTTCTAATTATAGTCCTGTAACTATTCATGAATCTTCCACAGAACGTATTCATAATTCTATAAATAAAATTGAACAAGTAATGAAAAATATTATATCTGCTTTTGCTGCACTACATGATAGAAAAATTGCATTAGTTGATGTTTCCCCAGATAATATAATAATTGACGAAAATCTCAATGTATATTTCATTGATATGGAAGATTGTTTTACGGAGAATAAGTCAAAAGATACTTATTTTGTACCCAATATTCAGTTTAGTAATGAAAAGTTATCAGGGCTGAATATATTTGATCAAGATAAGCAAAAATTGGGGTACTTACTAATGAATATTTTATGTAATGCAAATACTGTGCTTGCTATTGACCGAAGTGGTAAATCTACATTGAATATTTTTATGGAATTTATTAAGAGGTACTCAATACCTCCAAGAATATACAAATTAATCTATAATTTAATATACAACCCCTCAGTTGATTTAAGAAATCCTAGCAGATCATGTAACTTAGACCCTTATTTAGGTAAAACAATAGTTGATACAAGCAATGTATTAGCTGATTATCTGGAGCTAACAGAAACAATAAACAATCAGAAATATGTGATAATCAAAGAACAAGAACCGTATTTCTATCCAAGTAACGAAATTCGGGAGTTTTGTGGTTACACGTATTATAGTGCTGATTATCAGCTGGAAGTAGATTTTGGGGCATTAAGTAATGTAAATAAAGGCATTGTTCTATTAAAAGCATTTCATGTGTCCCCAGCTAAAAGCATTCTGAATAAAATTTTAGATCTAGAAGTGGCAATACAAAAAGAGAGCGAGTCTTTTCTAACTAATAAGAAATACAGTTTATCAAATGGTGCATTGGCGGTAGCATTTTTTTACATTAGATTATATGAAGCAACAAAGAATCCTGAATTTGTAGATAAGTCAACTGCAATATTGTTAAGTATTGATGAAAATGGATTAGAGACAGGGTACGGCAAGCTAATCCCTAATAGTAATAATACTTGTTCACCTTATTTAAATTATAGTGCTGGTTTTATAAAAGTAGCGTTTTTAATCCTGAACCATAATCGTACGTTAAAATTAGAACGTGTAACGAAGGAATATTTAAAAGGTATTGACCATAACTTCCCTAATAATCCGTCGTATTTATATGGGTTATCAGGAATTGCAGATACCTTCCTAGATGCCTACTTATACTTTAAGGATAAAGATTACTTAACCAGTGCTATGGATAAATTTTCGGTTATACGACTTTTTAAATTTGAAATTGGGTCATTTCATGTATACCCATCCAATCATTTTCAAATCGACTTTAGTTTCAATAGCGGGATGAATGGTATTTCACACTTTTATAAACGGTTGCTAAAGGTTTACGAGGAAAATAGTCAAAAGGAAGTGAAACGATTAACTCCTCTTCTAAGGTTACTAATTAATAAGGCGATGATTTTATATCACCATATGGAAAGCATGGTTAATTCAAAAGTACAATTTAAAAAAACGTAGCTTAATAGTTCCATTTAAGGTTCATAAAAAACTCAAACCAATGGGAGAAGTATTTTGGTTTGGGTTTTTATTTGGTCAATTTGTAGTAACTTTGGTAAGTGGAAAGTTTCACTTTATGTATAATAGTCAATAGAACTTTAGGCAGTTACACAAAATAAGGGGAAAATGAATATTTTTTATAACACAAAAAGACGTATTGCAAACAAAGAGATGAGAAGCCGTGGGGACAGGTTCAGTGGCTTGATTATGATTCAACATTCTTCCGAATCCGCTATACAATTCATTTTCAAGTTCTCAGAAATATTTAATCACCCTTTTTCCTATTGAATTCCCATTATGAAGTGCTATAATAAGGAAAATTAATTACATACCATTCACTCATATAATAGCAAGGATATGGCTTGCGAGTTTCTACCGGTTCACCGTAAATGAACTGACTATGGGTAGCGAAATATAGTAGGGAATATCTATTATTCTATTACTATACTTTTTCGGCATTTAGCTCGAAGGATATTGCTCACTCGTAGATATAAGGGTGTGGCAGTTCTTCGGGCTTTTTATTTTTATTTAATGACAAACAGAGTGAATGACATCAGGGATGGGGGAATTTGAAATGGAAAAAAGTGAATTGACACATCTAATCGATGTAGCAGCAGGCCGTGAACCCGCGGATTTAGTTTTAAAAAATGGGAAAATCGTGGATGTTTATCAGGGGAGTATTCTTCATGGTGATGTGGCAATTGTTGATGGCAAAATTGCAGGTATCAGCGAAACATATGAGGCGAAAGAAACTGTTGATTTAAATGGAAAGTATATTGCACCTGGCTTTATTGATCCACATATTCATGTGGAATCTTCTTACGTGACGCCAGAAGAGTTTGGTCGTTTAATTGTACCCCATGGGACAACAACGGTTATGGCAGATCCTCATGAAATTGTGAATGTGGCAGGGCTGAAAGGATTGGATTATATGATGGAAGCGGCTAAACACACCGCGTTAGATATCCAGTATATGATGCCTTCCTGTGTTCCAGCTACCAACATGGAGAATGCCGGTGCGGTGATAACTGCAGACGATATGATTGCTCCTTTTGAAGAGGGAAAAGTCGCAGGACTAGCGGAATTTATGGATTTTCCAAGTGTGATACAGGCGAATGATAGTGTTCTAGATAAAATACTAGTTGCTAGAAAGTTAAATAAACGAATCGATGGACATAGCCCAATGGTGAGTGGTAAGGATCTTAATGCCTATATTGCTGCGGGTATCGAGAATGACCATGAATGTTCCACTGTGGAAGAATTACAGGCACGAATTTCTCGAGGCATGTATGTTTTCTTACGAGAAGGATCTGTTACACAGAATCTGCGTACATTGCTAAAAGGTGTTACTCCTCAAAATGCACGTCGTTGTGTATTATGTGGGGACGATGTGCAGGCAAAAACGATTATTGAAAAAGGACATCTAGATCATTCCATTCGTATTTGTGTAGAAGAAAACGTGGATCCGATTCTAGCAATCCAGATGGCTACTATTCATACAGCTGAATGCTGTCAGTTACATGACCGTGGCGCAGTGGCACCAGGATTAAAGGCAGATTTAGTAGTATTCTCTGATCTTAATAATATGGTGGTCGAACAAACGTACATTGATGGAAAACTGGTGGCGGATCAAGGAAAATATGTGGCACCATTTACCAAGGCGGATATCTCGGCTGTACAATCTAGTGTCCATATTGGCGATTTTTCAAAAGAAAAGCTCCGTTTAAAATTAGATTCGAATAAAGCAAGAGCAATTGAGGTTATTCAAACAGAGGCATTGACCAATGAAGCAATCGTTGAAGTAGAACGGAACGAAGCAGGGGAATTCCAGTATAATCCGGAAAAATCAGTCACAAAAATTGCTGTTGTAGAAAGACATAATAATACTGGGAATGTGTTCGTTGGTTTATTGAAAGACTATGGCATTCAAAAAGGTGCGATTGGTATTTCCATTGCCCGTGATTCCCATAACTTGATTGTGACAGGAACGAATGACGAGGACATGGCCGTGGCGATTGAGAGTTTGAAAAAGCAAGACGGTGGTGTGGTCTTGGTTGATGATGGGGAAGTCATCTGTACGATGGCGCTTCCTGTAGCGGGGTTGATGAGTAATCTTTCAGGAGAAGAAGTCGTTTCTGAGCAAAGTAAGGTAAACAAAGTAGCTCATGAAGTTCTTGGAATAGCAGAGGATGTTGATCCAATTATGACGTTAGGGTTTATGTCTTTAGCGGTGATTCCTACTTTGAAAATTACGGACTTAGGGCTGGTGGATGTGACTAAATTTGAGTTTGTTCCGGTGTCAGTAAGGGGTTAGTGCAGAATTATGGACTTTTATGGGGTTCATCCAATCAACAATTAGTAAATAGGTCAGTTTGAAGTACAAATTAACAACGCAAACCAAAGGTATACATATTCGTAATTGAATTTGTATACCTCTTTCTATTGGTGGAGGCTGCAAATTTTCTAATTATAAAGCGGCAAGTCTTTCCCCATATTTCTGACCTCCTTTTAATCGATAGTTGCCGACAGGAATTGCAAGAATTAGCGAAGTGATAGGCACCAGTAAACATACTATGCACTTTGTACACCCTGCACTGTCTAAAGAACTACACCAATAAGCAAGGATTTTTATTTAATATCTTTCTACATCAATTTGTAAACCCTTACATTTTTATGCACTTTAACCATAGATTAAGTATAATAATCCGTTCATAATTATTATAATATTTAGAAAACAAATGGGAGGGAAAAAAATATGCAAACAATACTAGTCATGTTTCTTGTTTACTGTATTATTATGATCTTAATAGGTGCGTATTTTAGTAAGACAAGTAAAACGCAGTCAGACTTTTTATTGGGGGGAAAGAAGTTACCAGGTTGGGCACTTGCTTTCTCGGAAAGGGCTACTGGTGAATCGGCCTGGTTGTTATTAGGATATACTGGGTTTGTTTTTGCCACTGGACTTTCCGGAATCTGGGTAGCTGCTGGTATCGCATCAGGGATTATCTTTTCCTGGTTGTTTTTAGCGAAGCGATTTATGCAAGAGACGGATAAGCAAGATGCCCTTACCCTTACTGATTTTCTAGCTAATCGTTTTGGTCAGAGGGCTAAACTTATTCGGTGGTTATGTGGTATTCTTATTGGTGGATTTTTAATGTTCTATGTTGGTGCACAAATGGCTGGTGCAGGTAAGATGTTATTGACTACGTTTGATATGCCTACTTATATTGGTGTTATCGTATCCATGGTGGTTATTGTCCTCATTGCATTCACTGGTGGATTTATCTCTGTTGTGTGGACAGATGTAATCCAAAGTATCATGATGCTCGTCACCTTAGTTGGTCTCCCTATTATTGCCTTAATTTACATTTTTACAAATGATCTTTCCATCACACAATCTTTACATACTGCAGGAAGTACGTATAGTTCCTGGTTTGGTGGCTTAACTGGCTTTTCGCTCGGGGTACTATTCTTCAATAACTTCTCATGGTTCTTCGGATTTTTAGGGGGACAACCTCAGCTAAGTTCTCGGTTTATGGCCTTGAAGAATGAAAAAGAAGCCAAACAAGGAAGTGTCGTAGCTATTATTTGGACATTCTTAGCATATGGTGGGGCATTCTTAATCGGGATTTGCGCGATTGCGATTTATGACCAAGGATCCTTTAGTGATGTTGAAACCATTCTACCTACCATGATTCTACAGTTTATGCCTCCATGGGCTGCAGGAATCTTGCTTGCAGGTGTGCTTGCAGCAATCATCTCTACGGCGAATTCCCAATTACTTGTTGTTACAGCGGCAGTTAGTGAGGATATTATTCATAAAGCGTTAGGTATACAGATGACGGAAAAACAGTTGGTTATGGTATCAAGGTTATCCGTATTGGTGTTTGGGCTCATCGGAATGACAATTGCTCTCGTTTCAGAATCGTTATTGTATCTTATTGTTAGTTGGGCTTGGGCCGGTGTCGGATGTACGTTATCACCAGCAATTCTTATGACGTTCTTCTGGAAAAAGTACTCCAGTGTTGGGGTAATTGCAACGATTTTATCTGGGCTGTTCGGTACCATTTTATGGATTAGTACCCCATTAGAGAGTATGATTACTTCCTTGTTCACAACATTCTTTATCGCATTGATCTTCGGGGTTGTATTTAGTCTTCTATTCCCGGATAACAATGCGGAAGAAGTGAACATGGAAAAAGTTATGTAACATGAATAAAGCATTAGTGGTTTAGTTCAACACCGCTAATGCTTTTTATTTTTTTTAGACAATAGCACCTTCCGTTATTAATTTATTCGTAGAAAATCGTTCAATGGAAAGTTGGTTTAAATCTAGTGTTTCATATTTCTGGGTTCGAATTAGCTCCGATAAGCCTTTCCCAACTGCTGGTGCCTGTTGCATACCATGCCCACTAAAACCGCATGCTAAATAGTAGCCTTTCAACTGTGGGTGTGATCCGATAATGGCATTTTGATCAATGGTATTCATGCTGTAAATGCCAGCCCAACCACTTTTAATTTTTGCCTTTTCAAAGTTGGGAATCCGGTGGGCAAGAACTGGCCAAAGTGTCTCATAGAAAAATTCTCTACTCCATTTGAAATCAATCCCTGGTTTTACTTTTTCTGAATAGCCGGCTATGACTGAGCTACCTTCATGGCGGAAGTAAACGCCGGATGGATCAACAGTAAGTGGTAAATCATTTTCTAGTGGCTTGGCAAAGTCGAATTGGATGATCTGTCGTTTTAGTGGTTCAACTGGGATAGAAATACCAACTGTTCCACTGATTGCGGGCGCCCATGCTCCTGCACAATTTAAGACGATTGGTGCATGATACAAGTCGCCATTTCTTAATTTCACACCCGAGACACTGCCTTTTTCTTTACAGATAGCGTCTACTTCTTCATATACATAATTAGCCCCGAGCTGCTTGGCCTTGCGTATATAGCCTTGCATGACGGAATACGGGTCGAGGTATCCATCCTCAGCACAATAAAGACCACCTACTAGGTCGTTAATATGGAGTTCTGGGATAATTGCTTGTAGTTCGTTTTTTGAAAGTAGTTCTGCGGGTACTCCGTTTCGGGTTTGAACGACATGCTGTTTTCGAAGGTATTCCATTTGATTGTCTTTTGCTAGAAATAAATAACCTCGTTGCTGAAAGTCTATCTCTGCTTTTTCCAATCCAATTGCCATATCTTCTGGAAAGGTAAGGTATTTTTGTAAGCTATATCGTGATATTTGAACATTGATAGCTGAGGTAAATAATTGTCTAATTCCACCAGCACTTCTAGGGGTTGATGCAAATTCATATGTTTTGTCTTTTTCAAATATGGTAATCTCACCTTCGAAACCATCTTGTAGCAAATTGTACGCAACACTTGAACCAATAACCCCTCCACCGACAATAATGACATCTGTATGATGTTCCATCGTATTCACCCTTTTTTCGTAGTTTAGAAAGTATAAAGACTTTACTCCGACATAAGAAAATTGTTAGCTAGTAATCTAGTTATATCGGATAGGATAATGGAAATCTATAGTTAAACTATACAAAAGTTTATTTATTTTTTATTTTCAAAAAACGGATGAAGTGCTAGAATAATGGACAAAGGGCATTTGAAGAGGAGGGATTCTCATCGAGCAACTAGTACAATTTGCACAAAAGGTAGTAAAAAATATTACGGATATTTTGCCTTTTCCATTTAGTTTAAGTGATGAAGAGGGTAAAATTATCGGTTCCTCTATTCCGGAGAGAGAAGGGACCATGCATACTCCTTCAAAAGAGGTGATCAGAGAGGGGAAAGTAATTTTATACTTTGAAGATAAAGTCAAAGATATGGATAATGTCTTACCAGGAGCAGCGGCCCCACTACAGTTTGATGACAAAACGATTGGTGTTGTTGGCTTAATTGGTCCACCAGAAGAGGTAAAGCCTTACGTCTATTTAGTTAAACAGTACATTGAAATGATGTGGCAAGAAACGGTTTATCGTCAGCTAGAAAGCTTAAAGAATAAAAATCTAGAGAGTTTTGCGCAATATATTTTATTAAATGAATCGATTAGTGAACATCGGGTAAAGCAGTTTTGTGAAATGCTTGATTTTTCTTATGTGGCAAAGCGACTTTGTATTGTGATTGATATTGGTGATGCATTAATGAGAATCGATAACTTTTCTATTCCGTTTCATTTAGAAGACTTGAATGAAAAGTTAATTGAATTAACACTAAAAAGTTATAAATGTGATGAACAATCATTTTGCACATTTTTAAATACGGAGAAAATAGTCGTATTGAAAACAGTGAAGAATGAAGCAGATTATGAAGAGGCCTTGAAGAAATTTCATGAACATAGCCTTAAGTTGCAACAGTATTTTCAAATCTATGATATTACGGATATCCGAATAGCTGTGGGGAATAGTTGTACTAATTTGCAGGGCATGCACAAATCTTATCTGGAAGCGGAAAGGCTAATAGGTTATGGAAAGAAGTTACATATTACCCCAACTATCTATAGTTATCATAATTGGAAATTACTCATCACTTTGCTTCCAGTGCAGGTAAACGATAGTTTCTATGAGAAGGTAAGAGGCAATTTAAAAGCATTTACGAACGATGAAAAATTTCAGGAGTTGGCGAAGACATTTATTGTCTATTGTGAAACGAGCATGAATATTAGCAAAGCAGCAAAGACTTTATATTTGCATAGAAACACCCTAATTTATCGTTTGCAGAAGATTGAGGCGATCACTAATTTAGATACGAAGAACTTTGATGATTGTACATTATTGTATTTATGGCTTCGTAAAAATTGTAAGGGCTTACAATGAAGGTGCTTCTTCAACTGAATATAAACGGTTCCGTTCTGGAGTACAAAATCCTAATTAACAACAAAAATATCACCTTAAATAAAACACATATTAAAGGGCAAATAATCAGCTAAATAAACTTATCAATAACATTGGTTTCGTCATAATAAATGACGGATCCTTTTGTTGTGCTATTTATTTGAAATTTTCAATATATACTCTAATTATAGTAAATTCTGTGGTAAGATAAAAAAAGATTGTGAAGAAACGAACTTAAACTAACGGGGCAGGTTAGTTCAAATTCTGTTTTATATAAATAAAAGACGGTGAAAACGCACCGTCTATAATTAGCTATTTATTTTGTGTTAATTCTTTGTAATAAAGGTAATCGACTTTATGCTTGGTAGCCATTAACTGTGAAGCCAAAACCGCCGTATAAACAGTGGTTAGTACAATTGCTCCAACACCAAGACCTGAAAGGTTTATCTTATTAGATGTACTCATTCCATTATTGCTTGTGTTCATTCCATTATTACTTGTAGGTGATTCTTCCATTTTATTAACCCCCTCATTTGTTATAGGGGTATTATTTGTAACGGCATTTAAACTTATACTCAAAAAATAACAGGCAGGTTCTAAAAACTTTAAACTTGTGAACAAATGTACTTAAACTAATGGGTGCGATAGTACAACAAGGCGGTCTAAAAATGATTGTCTTTTTCTTTTTAAAAATACAATAATATTATTTGAATATTATGTTAGTATGGAAAGGAGATATTAAGTTAACTTGCAGTTTAGTTTAACAAGCAGGTATTACTAAGTGGGATGCCGAACAATTAATTAAATGAGTAATTTTTGACGAGAAAGAGCTATTGAATGCGGGGAAAACTAAAGAAAAATAAATTATTGGAATGATTTGAGATCATATGTAGAAATGACTTGTCTTAGGAGAGGAGAATAAAAAAATGATTGAATTGAGAAAAATAACCAGCGATAACATAGATGAAGTAATAGCACTTGAGGTTAGAGAAAACCAGAAAGATTTTATACTTACTACTAACCTCAGAAGTATTGCAGACGCTTATGTGTTGAACGAAGACGGGGAACCTGCTATCCCTTTCGCCATTTATGCTGATGGAGTTGTAGTGGGGTTTTTGATGTATACTTATGATATATTGGATCATGAATCATTTGAAAATGAAGATTTTTACAGGAAGATGGGCTATTTTGTTTGGCATATTATGATTGACAAGCGTTATCAGGGGAAACGGTATGGCAAACTTGCCTTTGAAAAAATGTTGATGGATATTGAAGCGATGCCTTTTGGAGAAGCAGAATACGTAGCACTCTTTTATCACACAAGTAATCTCACAGCTAAAGAATTATACGCTTCATTTGGATTTTCAGAAACAGGTATCGTTCAGGGCAATTCTATGTTGGCTATTAAAAATATAAAAGAAGCATCGGAGATATAGACTCTCTCGAAATGAAATATAAACTCTCAACTTCTTGACCCATAATAAACACAAATAGCTATAAGGAAACCGATTTTCTTAAATCTGTCTCAGCAAAAATATAATATTTATACCGCAATCGGACGCAATTATTTTAGAATTACTAGGTAAAAAAATATCAAACTTTATTATAAAAATCGCATAGTACTCCACAAGGAATTAACCCTTTTGATTAATCATTTTTCAAAACGGGTTCTTATCATTTAACTTAAAATATTGATTTTGGGGGATATTTTACATTAAACTTTATTCCGAACCAACATTATGTAGCTCTTTTTCTAATTCAACTAACTGGTGCAATAGTTCAAAAGAGCAACGATGATTTACCAGTGTTGCTCTTCTTTACTTTAAAAATACTTTTTATAAAACTCTTGCCGAAGTCTTCCACTTAATTAAGCATAAATTCTAGTTGTTTCACTTTTTTCGTGACCTAACAGGCTTTGAATAACTTCTAGCGGAGCTCCGTTATTCAGCAGGTGAGTTGCATAACTATGCCTTAACTGGTGAGGGTGAATAGTTTTATTAATTTTTGCACGTTTGGATATCCGTTTAATGATGTATCTCATTTGAGCTATACTCATCCTATGCGGAGAACGTTCGGTAACGAATATAGCTGGATCATTGTCATCTCTACTATCTAAATACTTCTTTAACCAAATATCGCAACGTATATTGAAGTACACTTCTCGTTCTTTATCCCCCTTCCCACGAACAATAGCAGATTGATTTCCCCAATTAATACTATTTCGGTCCAATGAAACAATATCCCCTATTCGACATCCAGTAGAAAACATAAATTCAAATAAAGCTTTCTCTACTGGAATAAAGCACGCATCCCGTAGACACTCAATTTCTCTTTCAGTAAGAAACTTTGGAATCCTTTTACCTACCTTTGGTTCTTTAATTTTACTAGCGGGATTTAACTCAATAATGCCTTCCTCGTGTGACCATCGAAATAGGGAACGAATAAATCTAATACGATGAGACAAACTTGATGGTTTTAGATTATTACTAGATTCAGCTAAATAATTCTTTAGTTGTAGGGTTGTTATATTATTCATATTGATATTCCCAAGATAACCAATTAGTAGTTTTGCTTGAAGCCTATAAGCATTTAATGTTTGTGCGGAAAATCCCTTAATCTTCTTATCTGCCTCATAACCCTATGCGGCATCCGATAATAACATAATTACTCACTCCCGAAATTATTAATATCAATATCATTTCCAGGTAGTCAAGTAAAATAATTATTTAAATAATTCGGATTAATTGAATGGAATTTAATGTTAAAATTAAGTTACGTTATTGAACTAAAGGACAGGTTAATGGAACAAGCAGGGATTTATAAAGTTTTTAGAGAAATAGTCTTAATACTAAGTCAATATAGAAAGAAAGGCTGATAAAAGTGGAAGAAGTATTTAAAATCGCTGAAATATTGGTGGAAAATTTAAAAACGAAATATAAGGATGATATTGCTCTAATTGCATATTATGGTTCCTATGCTCAAGGAAAAGCAACTAAATTATCAGATTTAGATATGTTTTTTATACCTAGTACAGATAGAGGTTTTCAAGCTAGTTTTCAATTTGTTTTAGGTGGGATTGGTTATGACTTATTCCCAATTAGTTGGGAAAGGGCAGAAAGAATTGCGTCATTCGAGGAGCCTATTGTTTCCATTATTGCAGATTCAAAAATCTTATACGTAAAAACCGACGAGGATCAAAAACGATTTAACCAAATAAGAGATGAAATTTCAAAAATCGAGAGACCGGAAAGTAGAAAGGGAATGATAGATAAAGCATTCTTGAAGGTAAAAGATTGTTATCTTCATCTTTATAAAATGAATATAGAGAAGTCCAGTGATAATCTTTCTGCTATAAGATATGAATCTTATGAGATATTAACAAATATTTTTGAAAGTCTTGCTATGGTTAATCAGGTATATTTGAAAAGATGGTGGGGAGGAAGTCTTGAACAAATAAATGAATTAAAAATAAAACCAGCTAATCTTGAAAAGCTGGTAAACACAATCATAGTATCTAAGGCTTATAATGAAATTCAAAGAGCCAGTGAAGAACTTTTGAATAATATGCGGTTATTGGTAATTACAGAGCAAGAAAAAATTGCCCAGATTCCAAAGTTCACTTCCCTTTTTAAAGGTTTTTATGAAGAAGAAAAATCAATCTTTAATAAAGTTGTTTCTGCTTGTGATAGAGGAGATTATAAAGGTGCATTTTTCGCTACAATTCAACTTCAAAATGAAATTATGAGGTTTTTGGCATTCGCTGAAAAAGGAGTTTGGTATAACCAACTTATTACTTTCGATATTTTAAATGAAGTGTACCAACGTCTAGCGTTCTATGATCTAATCTCAATTTATAATCCAAATGATCTTAATTCATTAAAGGATGCTGTTATTGAACTTGATATATCGGTAAAAAACTTTTTAGAATCAAGAGGAGTCAATCTGGAGATTTTTAACAACTTTGAAGACTTTCAAAAACTTGTAGAACAATCACTCTAAAAGGATTGAATAATCCTTATTCAACAAACGGGTGCAAGAGTTGAAAAAGGTGATCCAATAGGGTCACCTGTTTCTAATGATTAAGATTTTGTAATATTATGTTAGTATTGGGGTAGGGTAACAGATATTAAGCTAATGTAGCAGTTTAGGAGAATAAGGAAGTTAAAGAAATAGAATTATATCCCCTTTAAAAAAATTATTTCAAGGGGCATATAATCTAAGAGTATACTCTAATAATTAGATCCGAAGAAATTGGTTTTAGTCCCATTTCCCTCGCCCAAATTGATAATTGCCCAATATGATGAATCTCATGAGAAATCATATGACGAATGATCTTTCCATTGGTAAATAAATATGTAGTACCATTCCTGCTATTTATTTCTACTTTTCTTTTTTCAAAGTCATCAGACATTTTCCAAAGAAAATATTGAGTTATTGTTTTGGTGAAATTTGAAAATTTTATTACATCCTCTAAACAAGAAATGGAATCTTTTTCGGCATAAACAAGTGGCTCTTTAAGCATATAATTAACCCAAACCAGTTCACAATCTATAATATGAACAAGATTTTTTAAAATACTTCCCATACCGCCAATTCTTTCTACTCGCAACTCTTCTACAGATAAGGATTCACACCATTTAAACCAATCTTCTCGTACCTGCCAGTTATATAAAAACATATCTAACATCATACTCGCTCCTTTAGAAAGAATACTCTGTATCTATATTAACCTTAAATACTAATAATTTGGTACAATTTGTTTAAATAAGAGTAACATTACTACTCTTAAAATAATTTAAAGGAGCTATAAACGAAGTATAAAATTGTTTTTTTTGATGTTGATGGAACTATTACTAACCATGAGGATGGTAGCATTTCAAGCAGTACCAAGGAAGTGATTGAATTGTTACAAACAAAGGGGCTAAAGGTTGTAGTAGCAACAGGTAGACCATTATCCATGTGTAACGAAATAGAAGCGTTAGGAATTCATACTTTCATTACCGCTAATGGAGCATATGTAAAACATAATAAAAAAATCATTCATAAAGTGCCAATGGATAAGAGAATAGTTCAAGAAGTGGTTGAATTTGCATATGCAGAGAATCATGGATTATCATTCTATTCGGAAGATTTTAGTATGAATGGTGTAAAGAATGACAACATATTAAAAGCATTAAGGGAAACCTTATCACTAAAGGATTATCCTAACATAAACCAACAAGTATATAATCATGAGATATTTTTAATATGTCTCTTCGCAAATAACGAAATGGTCGAGAAATATATTAAGAAATTCCCGCACCTAACCTTTAAAAGATGGCATCCCTTTGTATTAAATGTATTAGAAGAAGACATATCAAAATCTTTAGCAATTATCAAAGTATTAGAGTATTTTAATATTGATAAGTCTGAGGCTATTGCGTTTGGGGATGGAGAGAACGACATAGATATGTTGGAATTAGTAGGACTTGGCATTGCGATGGGGAATGGAAACGAAAAATTAAAAATGGTAGCAGATTTTATAACAAAAAAATCGAGTGAAGATGGGATAGCTTTTGCATTGAAGAAGTACGGGGTTATTTAACCGAAAAAGAATGTGAAGTATTGTACTTAAAGTAACGGGTGCATTACCTCAAGAAGGAAAAGTGCGCTTTTTCTTCAACTAAAGATACAGTTTTATTTTATATTTTCTCTTCCGTCTTTCAAAAGATTGCTTTAGATTAAGCATGTGAGGTAGATTAAAGGAGTGGTTAGAATGACAGTTGTTCAAGTTTTTTTGAAAATCCCTGATGGAATAATAAAGAAGATTGATACCGGAGAATATAAAATAATTGGTGGCGTGGTACGTGATAACAAAGGACAACTTGTCAAACATCTTAGTGAAGCCAGTAAGACAGAGATTATTCTTCATTATGCCTGGAATAATAGGGATACCCTTATTAAGATAGGTAAGAGTGGTTATAAGCTAACAAGACATTATTTTGATTCAAAAAAAGTACAACAACCTGTTGTGAAATTTAAAAAGGCTTTTAAGGTTTACCTGGACGCTGTGTGCAAAGGGGCTCTTACTACGGAGTTGATTTCAGATATGATGGAGCGTTTGGATGAAGTAAAAAGGATTCCAAATTACGAAAAGATCAACATTCCACTTTCAATGCAGGAGATTGATTTGCTTATGAATGGATTGTTTGAATATACAAACAAACTTGCATCGGATAATGCAATTGAACTAACCGGCCTAGAGAAAAAAGCACTTTTGAAATCTGAGAATCTATTTACTAATTTGGAATGTTTTCTTAAAACACAAAATCGCATATTTAAACTATCTTCATAGTTTGTAATGACAACAGCTGTTGTCATCTTGTTGGAACCATTACTAATTACTATGTCTAAACACAGATATTACAATAAAAAATAGCAAGCAAATTGTGTTGCTAATTCACTTGCTAAATATGATGATATTATCAATTTTGCACCTCTAACTGAACCGTTTAAACTTAATAATGGGGCGCAGATATTATAGGGTAAGGGTTGTACCGATGTTCTTTTGAATGGCTTGTTGATAAATTATGTTTCCAACGACAACATCAAATAGGGCCATACCTACTGATTTGAATACAATCGTTTGGTCTTCGGCTTTGGTTTTGTTAGGATTTTTGAGATAGCTAGACATTGGGAGGATAGCTTCTCTTGTTATCCATCCTTTTTCAAGTGGCTGTATTAAATCCCCTGATTCTTCTAAAGCATCTGCGGTGTCTAGTAGAATACAGTCTGTCAATTGGTAGAGACATTCTGGGAATTCTCGCATGTCAGGTTGAAATGATCCAATCCCAATGATTAATTTTCCTTGAAGTAATTCCTGATTATCTGGGAGTACTGGTGACTTAGCGGTGGTTGTCGTAATAATGATGTCAGCAGGAGCTATTGCTTGTTCTACGGTGTTTGCCTCAACTAGTTTAATCTCGTTTCCTATCCACTTTTGTAGTTTTTCTTTGAAGGTAGGTATCTTTTCTGGTGAACGATTAAATAAATAGATTTCTTTAATGGGACGTTCGGCACAAGCGGCTACGGCTTGGTAAAGTCCTTGGACACCTGTTCCCATGATAGCCACTTTGGATGCGTCTGGCTTGGCAAGATGCCTGATGGCTGACCCACCGATGGCTCCTGTTCGAAAGCCAGTTAAAAAGGACCCATCTAGTAAACATTCTATTTGACCTGTTTTTCTATTATTCAATAGAACTAATCCATGAATGGTTTTCTCCACATTATTTGGAAAAATGGTGACTAGCTTCGTACCAATGGAATCTTCTGTTATACAAGGCATTAATACTAATGTATCATCTCCATCTGTTACTTGTGTTCGAACCGGTGCCTTATAACGATTGGCTTCATAAATTTGGTATGCTTGGTCAATTCCATCCACAACCTCCTTCATTGTAATGGCTTGTCTGATATCGTTTTCGTTTAAAAATAACATACAATTCCCCCTTTATAGCCATATAATTAATCTTAACATTTAGAATATTAATTTTGTAGTACTATATGAGTTTGCCTTGTGATAAATGAAAAGTTAATTATAAGTACGGGTTTAAAAATAAGTCATTCTTAACTGGCCTAAAGTATCAAAATTTTTAGGTGGAACCATAGAGGAAAAAGAGGGAATTGGTATTCCAATACAATTTAGTTTTGGTTAGGAATAATTTGATAAATGAAGAAATAAAATCCTAATTCCTCGTTCGTTAAGCGAGGAACTAGAACTTTATTTTTCTGCAATCGTGGCCATTGCTTGAATAAGCAATTTGATCATCTATCCATTCTGAATTCAAAAAAAGCAGACTACCTTTATAAAGTAATCAGCTTTTTGAAAAATTCTATGTAATAAATACCCCACAATCACCGAGAAGAACAATAATCCATAGTGATTTATCCATAGGGCAAACTCCTTAAATGAATTATAAATCCATTTTCGGTGGTTCCTCATACCAGCCTTTCGATATCATGAGCATAATACCTTCCCGTTGGTATTCAAAGATGTCTTTGGCGAAGACTGCATTCTTAATTTGCAGGTCATTCCTTAAACTAAAACCAGCCACAAAACCTCCTGCCCCAAGGCTAAGTCCTGAAAGGAGATAATTACAATACATCATTAGCTTTTCAGAGAATGGCGCTATTGTTGAATTAGTTACTGTGCCACCAGGTGTAGCAGGTGGTTGAATATTATCCTCTAGAGCAATGTTTGAATACTCCCTTATAACTTTTTTAGAAAGTTCTCTTCCTTTGGTAAAGTATTTCTTTATTTCTTCATCCTTTGCCGTTTGGATAAATCCTTCCAATAGCTGCATACCTGAAATATTCGTCTCAATTAAACGATATATGTTGCTATATTCAACGGAATTAATCGGGCGTTTTTTTCCAAGAATATTTGTTCCTTTTACATAATCCTTATTCTGGATATAATCAATTGATTTTGGCATATTGATATAAGTTGGCCGGGATAGAAAATTATTTTCAAGAAGATATTGTGTGAAATGTTCATAATACGTATCTGATAGCTTCGTGAGATCACTGTATAGCATAATGATATCTTTACGATAGGTCGATGGTATATGATTTGCATATAATCCTAAGCTGATTTCTTTTAGAATTCGACTGAACATAATATCAAAACCATTTTCCCATAACGTTGGTGCCTCTAGAATCACATCTTTTTTGGTGAATCCCTCCGGGGCAACAGCTCCTTCATTTTCCATTAAGGTTTTCATTTCAATCGTTTTTTTTTGTGAAGTTGCTCCCACAAACCAGACATAAGCTCTTTCGCTTTTGGGTCAGAAGCTTTCTCAATAAAGTACTCTAACATCCGTAAAATGACGCCTTTTTTATGATAGGTCAACCATAGTGCGCCAAATTCTACTGAACTCATTTTAGGTTTTTCGGTCATGTATAGTCCTCCAATATTCCGTATGCTTTTCATTGAATATAGCATCTGTATTTTCTGGAGGTTTATACATTTTTAGTAAATAGAGGAATAAGACCGAAGACATGGTAATATCTCTGGTCTTTCTCATTTTATAGTAGTTTTAAGAATGGTCTATTTTGGTGTATGGACCAGTTCTGACCCCTGTGTCTTTAAGAATCTGTAGAGATAGTAGTTGATTTGATGAGAAAAGGGATTTCTATTTGATTCTACAAAGGACATTAGACACATCGAACAAAGAATTGTAAAATTGTTATATAAAATAATCGAAATTGGATGATTTTTTACTTGGTAGTGAGATGAGGTACGTGTATTCCCAAACATTAAAATTAAAAAAGTAGGAGTGAGACTTTATATGCAATATGATGCAAAGAATGCGGAAGAATATTTAGATATGCTCGAAAATGATTGGCGAAAAGAGAGATTGCTCGTAATTCGACAAATGATTCTTGCTTATGCACCCGAGTTGGAAGAGGTGATACGCTATAAGATGTTGAATTATGGTAAAGAGGATAACTATATCTTTGCATTAAACGCACAAAAACATTATGTCAGCTTCTATGTGGGTACAATAGATAAGATAGCAAATGCAGAAACTCTATTAGATGGCTATAATTATGGAAAAGGCTGTATTCGTGTCAAAAAGACGATAAAAATTGAGGATACGGGATTGGAGCAGTTTATCCATACAACAATTGATATGTGGCGCGCTGGTGAAGATACATCCTGTTGAAAAATGATGCTTCCGATTCAGATAAAGGATGGTACGAAGATGACTTATGAAGAAATCATGCAAGGTAGGAAGAATTAGTAGTGATCAAATGAAAAGAATCTTCTTTAATCACGGAGTAAAGGAACCTTATTTCGGTTTGGAGATTGGGGATTTAAAAAAGCTTGTTAAGTAGAGCAGAAAGTTTAGAAAAAGTTAAAACGCTTATCCAATCTGAATCCAATCTAGAATTGATAGGTATCCATCCTCAGTTTGGCGAAGTAAAATTAAAACAATTATTATCCACATGGTTCGCTCATGATTTAATACACATTGCTCAAATTGTTCGGGTAATGGCGAAGCGGTATAAAGAAGATGTAGGACATTGGGTGGTGTATTTAGGTAACCTAGTAATCTACTGGAGAGTATTTTATAGCAGATTAACTAGATGTAAGACCCTCAACCATGAGTCGGCGAATTATAAGTGGGATATCAAACAGCCAGTCAAAAGCTAAGGTTTGTTCAACTTACACTCAAACTGAGTCAGTTAGCTACTTGACCTTTTCCACTATGTGTACTAAAATGGTGAGCAACTATAAATTGCAAATTGAATTAGCTGTGAAAAGGACATGAATTATTCTTCGTTTTCTTAACAGAGAACAGGGTCATTGGCTGGAAACCCTGTAGAAAAGTGAATGATTTACCACCTTGGAGCTATTATAGGGAAATGATTTGATCAAAGTATCTATAATCGGGAAAACCGTTATCTTTTTTTGAGCATAAAACATTCTTACTGGAGTGTTTTTGGAATCAGGGTGGAACCACGACCGTACTCGTCCCTTCTATTGGGAGGAGTACGGTCTTTTTTTAGTAGTTAGGAAAGTATAAAAACTTTCCGCCGACATAAGAAAAACTAACACATTCGTCAAAAGACGAGCGAATGCGAGTTTTTCTAATATATAAATTTAATAATTAGGCAATGAAAAGGACATGAATCATTTATCGTTTTCTTATCAGAGAACAGGGTCGTTGGCTGAAATCCCTGTAGAAAAGTGAATGATTTACCACCTTGGAGCTATTATAGGGAAATGACTTGATCAAAGTATCTATAATCGGAAAAACCGTTATCATTTTCTAAGCATAAAGCATTCTTACTGGAGCTTTATGGAATTAGGGTGGAACCACGACCGCACTCGTCCCTACTGTTGGGAGGAATGCGGTCTTTTTATATTTAAATTAAAAATTAGGAGGAAATTAAATGTCTAATCAGTTGGAAGTAGAAAAAAGAAATCATAGAAAGCTAGGTCAAGAATTAGAACTATTTACTTCAATGGAAGAGGCGCCAGGAATGCCCTTTTTCTTGCCGAATGGTATGGTCATTCGCAATGAACTTGAAAACCTATGGAGAAAAAAGCACCAAAAGGCAGCTTATCAGGAAATTAAAACACCTATTATGATGAAACAGGAACTTTGGGAACAGTCAGGGCATTGGGACCATTATCATGAAAACATGTACTTTTCCAATGTGGAAGAACAACATTATGCCATTAGGCCAATGAACTGCCCAGGAGCAATATTAATATATAATAGCAAACGAAGAAGTTACCGAGAGTTACCTATCCGTTATGCAGAGCTTGGATTAGTTCATAGACATGAACTGTCAGGTTCTTTAAATGGGCTTTTAAGAGTTCGTTCTTTCACGCAAGATGATGCACATTTATTTGTTCGTGTTGACCAGATAGAATCCGAAATTGAGAAAGTTCTTGCTCTGATTGATGAGCTATACGGACACTTTGGTTTTGACTATAAGGTAGAACTTTCTACAAGACCGGAAGAATATATGGGTTCTGAAGCTATCTGGGATAAAGCTGAATTAGCGTTGGAATCTGTATTAAAGGAGAAGGGGATTGATTATCAAATCAATCCAGGTGATGGAGCATTCTATGGGCCGAAAATTGATTTTCATATATTAGATTCTCTCGGAAGAAGCTGGCAATGTGGGACAATCCAATTAGATTTTCAAATGCCGCAAAAGTTTAATTGTACTTATGTAGGTGAGGATAATAACCTTCATCGTCCTGTTATTATTCATAGAGCTATCTTTGGTTCTGTAGAACGTTTTATGGCGATTTTAATTGAACATTACGCTGGGGAGTTTCCCCTTTGGCTGGCACCAGTACAAGCAAAAATAATACCTATATCCGATTCACATGCCGCTTATGCAAATGAGGTGAAATCCCAATTTGAATCAGCAGGCTTACGAGTAGAAGTCGATGACAGGTCGGAGAAGATGGGGTGGAAAATTAGAGAAGCTGAAAAACAAAAGATTCCTTATATGATTGTGATTGGCGATAAAGAAATAGAGAGTCAATCTGTAGCTTTACGAAAGCGAAAAGAGGGAAACTTAGGTGTGATGGGTATACAAGAAGCAATTCAACGGTTCATCATAGAAATTAATCAAAATAGTTAACCTACTTCAAAGCCTAGAAGGAATATACTTCTTCTGGGCTTTTGGTTTAATATTAATACAATATCGATTAGTTAGCCTTCTCTTAATCCTAAATATCTAATTTCTTTATCATCCACTATTACAATATAGATGTCGCCTTTTTCTACGGTTTCGTATATTTTAGTTCCAACTTCCAATTTGGATGCAGTGTAATTCTCAAACTCATCACTATTGGTAGTCTGTTTTTTAATTTCGCCAACTTCCTCGCCTAAAGTAAAATCTTGTTCATTAACCCATTCAATATCCTCTGCGTTAGTATATACAATACCATTACGGACAAATATATCTGCATTCTCATTCCCAGTTAAAACTTCTTCAGGAGTTGGGTTATCATAGACAATTTTTATTTCTTTCGGTGTTATTTGATTACTACAAGCTACCATTACCACTGATAAAAATAAAACGATAAATAACATTCTTTTACACATCAGAATAACCCCCTTTTAAAATTTAGACGTGGAACAAAGGTGTTAAGTTTCAACTTATTGAGCTCTATTTTGTTTTTAAGATTACATTCCAATCGATTCATCAGAACTATCAAAATTTGGGATGGAGTAAAACAACAAGATTCAAGCTCATTTGGTGAAACAGTATTACTAGAATAAAGAAGAGCAGTGCTGATCATCAACATTGCTCTATTGAAATCCCGCTGCCTTTCATGCAACAGCAAATGTATCGTGCTAACTTTTAAGTAGTGAATGATTTTGTTCAATCCTCAACCTAAAATGGTTCATTATTCTTATCTGGTCTTCAGTTAGCTTGTCTTCATCCCAGTACATGTGCATTAAGCTATACTCAAATATTTCTTTTAATCTAATAAACAGAGGGAGTTTGTCTAACATTTCCATGGGTAATTCATTTTCTTCTTGATATCCTTCGATGATTGCTTTTGTAATACCCTGTCCATAGTCAACAATGTTACCTCCTCCGATAAACGAATATTCCATCGCACTATATATCGGAACTGCTAAATCAAAAATATAAAAGTTTTTCTCACAATCTTGAAAATCAACCATTGTAAGATTCGAATCATGACCTACTAAAATATTTTCTAACCACAAATCTCCATGTAACAATCCATAGTTTGATAGGTTTTTAGGTATTTTTCTAATCGTTGATAATACCTCTTGTGCAGTATCTCTAATAGTGTGTTCTTCTTTAGGGATATATTTAAGAAAAGCATATTCCTCATTATCATGCCAATCGTTTATATACTTAACCGGGTGTATTTCTTCAAATTTTTTTGAAAAACGATGTAATCGGCCTATTTGTCTTCCTAATTCCCTTAAAATATTGGCATTCCATTGGTTTCTCGGTAAGTGTGCACCAGGAGCCGATTTATAAAGAACGGTTAATACTTCATTGTTGTTAAGGGTTATCTTCTCCACTACCTTACCATTATAAGAAGAAACTGTTGGTGACACACCTAATCCTTCTTCATACAGGAAGTTTGTATAATTAACTTCTTCTAATTGTTCATCATAACTTTTGTAGTTTGTGATTCTTGCGAAGTAGTCATCTTTTCTACTGGTACAACGGAACATCTCATTTGTTACTGATTCTACTTTTATTAAATCAACAGGATATATTTCATTTAGTAAGCTAAGAATTTTTTGTTCCATAATCTATGTTACCTACCTTTAAATTTTATGGTTGCCACTCTTCATTTGAAATATCTGTATGAGTGGAATCATTATAATAATTTAATGGTTAACACCCTTATCACACCTTTCTAATGCCTGTAAATTATAACATAATACAGATATTTTAGAAAAAAAGGAAATATACAATCTTGACCTTGAGTGGATTGTTTGAGAACGTTCATGGGTGGTTAGCTTCTCCTACCATCAATCCCGGGGCAAAATGCTACTATTAGTTAAGGTGACTTTATTTGGAATGAATGCCTCTAGCAATCTCTTCCAAGAAAAAATCCATAAAACTTTTTCCTAACTTCATAGTCTAATATACAGAAAGAGCAGTAAGGGGGTTACAGATTGATAGAAAACACAGTAATAAAGCGAGCCATAAAAGGTGACGACACAGCCTTTTTGCAAGTCATGAAGGCTTATAAAGTAGATTTGTATAAAACAGCGATTGCTTATTTGAAAAATGAGCATGAGGCAATGGAGGCAATCCAGGAAGTGACCTTTCGCGCGTATAAAAAGATTCATACGCTCCGCGAACCCTCTTATATGAAAACATGGCTAATCCGAATTATGATTAACTATTGCAATGACCAATTGAAATTGAAGAAACGAATCATTGTAAGTGAGGAACAGATCCATTCACTCGGAGCAACTGATAATCACACCGTCATGGAAATACAGGATGCCATGGGGCAGTTGGATGATACTTCACGGGAAGTTTTAACCCTGATGTATTTTCACGGTCTAAAGATTAAGGAAATTGCTGTTGTTATGGGACGACCAGAAGGAACCGTCAAGACATGGTTGAACAAAGCATTAAATAAGTTTCGTGACATTCTGGAGGAGAAAGGTGGAGAACTAAATGTTTGATAGGGAGGAAGAAAAACTGAAGGAGTTTGGTCGGTCACTGGATAAAACGCCCATTTCTGAAGATGAACTAGATGCTGCGATTATGAAAGGATTCCTGCAGGCAAAAGAGGGGAAAAAGCGAAATCGTCGCGGCATAAAATGGGGATTAAGTGTGGCACTGGTAGCTATCGTACTTTTGGCATTTGTTACTTCCATCCGTGTCTCACCAGTATTTGCGGCATATGTTTCAAACATTCCTGGCATGGAAAAAATTGTTGAGATGATTTCCAATGATAAAGGGATGATGATGGCGATTGAAAATGACTATTACCAGGAAATTGGAGAATATGTGGAAAAGGATGGATTACGTATCACGATTGACGGGGTGATAGCTGATGAACAAGGTATCGTTTTGTTTTATTCTTGGGATTCGAAAAAAAAATTAAATCTAGCTATAGAAAATGCAGATTTAACCGATCGGACCGGTGAGAACTTTGATAATGGTGTCTCCTCTTACTATGGTACCTATTATGGTGATGATGAGGTGACGAAACAAGGTATGATGGAATTTTACTTTCAGACTCCCTACCATGAGAATGAATTTTTACTAAGTTTTGAGGCGTATGGAGAAGAATACAGCATCCCGTTTTCACTAGACGAAACGGTCAAAACAAAGAAAGTTTATGAAGTTAATGAAACCGCTGAAATTGATGGCCAGAAAATACATGTTACAACGGTGGAGGTTTACCCGACGAGGGTTGCTGTTCATGTAGAAGCAGATCCAGATAATACTAAGCAACTATTGGATTTTGAAGACCTTAGATTGGTTGATGAAACAGGGGAAACATGGGGAGCAATTGCTAATGGATTTTCTGCATCGGGAGGTCCATCTGACAAGGAAAAAGTAATTTATTTGCAAAGTAATTATTTTCACGAGCCAGAGGAGCTTTATCTTGTCTTTAATCGAATTCAGGCTCTTGACAAAGAGGAGGCCTATTTAGTTATCGATACGGAAAAGGAAGAGATACTGAAGCAGCCAAAAGGTAATAAACTAAGGAATCTAAAAATAAAAAAGGATACGCTTTCCTTAGATGTACATGCAGATAATGAATTTAACGGACATATTTTTGGAGAGACAAAGGATACGGATGGGAAAATTTTAGAAAGTAGTTCCTTCTTTACTACATCAAGAGAAATTAATGTAAGTAAAATGGGTGTATCCTATGAAAAGAATTTAGATCAATATCAATCGCCGATTATCATTGAGCTTGTCTTTTACCCGGAATGGATAGATGGTGAAGCGAAAGTAAGGATAAAATAATTATACCTATTCTTTCCCTTGTGAGAAGGGATAAGAATATGAGTTAATAAAGGTGTCGGACCGATAGACTCTTGCGAAAGGAGCTGGTTTAAGTTGAACATAATTACAGAGGTGATTTCCCAGTAATGGGAAGTCTTAATTGGGACCGTTTCTAACGGTCCCAATTCATTTAGTACTGTATATCAGAAAATTATCATCTTTCAATAATCGAAGGAATCATTTATAATTTTTTAGTAGTTAGGAAAGTATAAAAAGCTTTCCGCCGACATAAGAAAAACTAACACATTCGCTTTGGATTGAGCGAATGCGAGTTTTTCTAATAAGATAAACATTGGAAAGGGGTTGTAAATATTGGACACAAAACGGGTTTTTGTTGATAACTATTTTCATATGAACAAGGAGGACATAAATCGTGCAGTACAAAAATGCAAAAGAGGTTCTTCCCCCTAGTTTGCTGAAGGAAATGCAGGAATATATTCAAGGTGATTTAATTTACATTCCCAAAGCAAACCAAAAGCGTGTGGGGTGGGGAGAAGTTAGTGGATCAAAAGCACTAATTACGAAGCGAAACGAAGAAATTCTACACCTATACACGAATGGAAAGTCATTCGAGGAATTAGGGCAGAAGTTTCATTTGTCGGTTGACAGTATACGAAAGATTATTTATAAGATGCGTTGAATAGGGGCCTGTGTTACTTCCCGAAATATCGGTGTTCGACATATTTCGGGAAGTGACAGGCACCTTTTAAAGTAGAAAAAGAAAAACGGAGGATGGAAGAAATAGAAATAATTATTAGATTCGAAACACTAATCTATGCCTTAAGCCAACGGTTCAAGAAGGATATCATCTCGGCTGACTACGAAACCATGCGGTTACAGGGTGGAACTGTGGGGAATGTGTACCTGGTAACTGGGAATGCCGAAACCGTGGTTGGTGAAAAATTGCCGTACCGTATCGTGCTGAAAGCTCAGAAGAAATGGGAGCGTTACGGCGATCCGGGTTCATGGCGCCGGGAATATGATCTCTATACGTCTGACTTAGGAGCGACGTTCTCAGATGCCTTTCGCTGGCCGACATGTTATCATGCCGAAATCAATAGTGAAGGTAATGAATTCCAGTTGTGGCTGGAGTATATTGATGGCGTATCCGGTTTAGACTTGACCGGTGATATGTATGAACAGGCTGCGCTTGAGTTAGGACGCTATCAAGGCAAACTGTATGCGGAGCAGCCTGCAGTGCTACAAAGCCTGACCAATCTGAGCAATAAGGATCTCATGAAGAATACCTATTTCCATTACCGGTCATGGCCGGTTGTCTACGATTATATACGTTCGGAGGATTGCCAATTCCCGCAGCATGTGCGGCAAATGCTCGTCGACTTCGATGAGCACGCAGAAGAGATACTTGCCCGCATCGAAAAATTGCCCATCGTATTATGCCACCGGGACTTCTGGGTGACCAACCTGATCTATACGGATGAGAAAATTGCGATCATTGATTGGGATACAACTGGATGGGGCTATCTTGGAGAGGATCTTGCAAGTCTGATTGCGGATGAAGCGGATATCAATCATATGGTTGAATACTACCAGCGATGTGTCCCCGCGTATTACAAAGGATTTTCGGAGTATGTGGATGTATCGCCTATTACCGATCATTACGTCCACGAGATGATCATTCTCGGATTCGGGTACAGGCTTGTGGAGTGGTATCTCTACACAGAAGACGATGAAGCGAAGATGAACCATGTCCATACACTAGAAAAAATCTATGAAATGAAGACTAGCTAATTTCTGGAGCCTGTCACTTCCCGAACTTTGTCGACGTTCGACAAAGTTCGGGAAGTGACAGGCACCTTTTAAACTTAAACCAAGTATTTCCCTGTAAGTGATTGTTCTACGTTTGATAGTTCCTTTGGTGTGCCTTCGAATATTACTTTTCCGCCGTTTGTTCCGCCCTCGGGTCCCATGTCGATTATCCAATCGGCGTTTCTGATGATGTCTAAGTTATGTTCGATAACGATGACCGTATTTCCGGTATCTACTAGGCGATTGATGATATTTAATAGATGAGTAATATCTGACATATGAAGTCCTGTTGTTGGCTCATCCATGACATAGATACTTCCTTTTTTATGCAATTCGGTTGCTAGTTTAATGCGCTGGCATTCCCCGCCGGACAATGTGCTGAGTGGTTGGCCTAATGTTAAGTAGTTTATTCCTACATCACTCATGGCTTGCAGTGTGTTGACGACTTTTTTAATATCAAAGAATGCTAATGCTTGTTCAATGGTCATTTCTAATACATCTGCGATTGATTTATCATTCAGTTTGTAGGCTAATACCTCTTCTTTGAACCGCTTGCCACCACATACTTCACACGGAGTTTTGACACTTTCCAAAAATGATAAATCAGTATAAACCACACCTAAACCATGGCAGTTCTCACAGGCACCACTTGAGTTAAAACTAAATAGTCCAGGTTTCACATTGTTTGCTTTGGCAAAAGCTTTCCGTATGTCATCCATAATTCCTGTGTAGGTCGCTGGATTTGAACGGGTAGATGTACCGACAGATTTTTGGTCAATCACGATTGCATCGGGATGCTGTTGTAAAAATACATCATTTATTAATGTGCTTTTGCCAGAACCAGCAACACCAGTAATTACCGTTAATACACCTGTAGGAATATCAACACTGACATTTTTTAAGTTATGTAATGTGGCGTTTACTACGGATAGGTTACCGGTTTCTTGACGAAAACGATCTTTAATTGGCATGTAGTATTTCATATGGTTACCAGTTAATGTACCAGACTCAAGAAGGCCAGCAAAGCTTCCTTCGTACAAAATTGTGCCGCCTTTATCACCTGCATATGGACCTACATCAATAATATGATCAGCTACTTGAATGACATCGGGATCATGTTCAACCACAATAACGGTATTTCCTTTATCACGAAGCTTTTTCAGCAATTCATTTAGGCGGTATACATCCCTTGGGTGTAAACCTACACTCGGCTCGTCAAAAATATAAACAACATCCACAAGACTTCCACTTAAGTGTTTAACCATCTTAACACGCTGGGATTCTCCACCAGATAAGGTATCTGTTTCCCTATCTAGGCTGAGATATTCAAGACCAATATCCACTAGGTGCTGTAATCTCTCGGTTATGGCTTTTACCATCGGTGCGGCTACGGGGTCTTTTATTTCCATAATGGTATGGATGAGTTGCGTTACTTCCATAGAAGCCATTTCAGCAATATTGTAGTTATTGATTTTACAGCTAAGTGCCTGTTGACTGAGACGAGCACCATAGCAACTTGGACAAGGACCTTCTGTGATAAATGGTGCAACTGCTTTTTGTGTTCTCTCGGACTTTGTCTTCAAATCTTGTTTAATGTATTTATTCGTAAATTTCTCAAGGATACCTTCAACCGTCATATTCACGGAATTCCCAGAAACTTGTACCTTCACTTTTCTTGCTTTGCTATAAAGGAGTTCATCAAGTTCCTCCTTTGAATAATCACGTAGTTTTTTGTCAAAGTCAAAGGCACCGGTTTCTGCTAGCAAATTCATTTCCCAATTGCCCACTTTATATTCTGGTAGCATGATAGACCCTTCGTTTAATGATTTGGACATGTCGATTGCTTTGTCCATATCAATCTGTAATTTACGACCAATTCCATTACACTCGGGGCACATACCTTGTGGATCATTAAATGAGAACATATAGGACTCACCAATATAAGGTGCGCCTATCCGGGAAAAGAGAAGACGAAGTAATGGGGAGATGTCTGTAATGGTTCCTAAGGTTGAGTGAGACCCACCCCCTAAACGTTTTTGGTCAACTATAATTGCCATGCTAAGATTTTCGATTGAATCTGCATCAGGTTGCGGAATACGTGGTAGAAAGTTTCGAACGAACATGCTGAAGTTTTCATTCAATAGGCGCTGCGATTCAGCCGCGATGGTATCGAACACGATGGACGATTTACCAGAACCTGAAACACCAGTAAAAATAGTGATTTTCCGTTTCGGTATTTGCAAAGATACATTTTTTAGATTGTTTTCCCGAGCACCACGAATTTCTATAAATTCCTGTATCATGGTATACCCCTCCCTTAATCTTCATTAAATTTTTTAAATCTGGTTAAGCAACACAAATGGTGCGTTTCAACTAGAACTATATGTATCAACTTCTCACTAGAAGATAGGGGAGAGTTGATTTGTAATTCATACCATTGTGTCTACAAAACATTTTTGAGTTGTTCACCAAATTGCGTCCAACTATATTTTGCACCTTCAATTGCCCCAGGTTGAGCTTTTGTCGCTTCACTAAATCCGGTTTGTTCAAAATGAAGATGTGTCGTTCCGTCAGAACCTTCTTTCAAAGTCCAGGTAATCGTTGTGGTCTCACCTGCACTCGCCCAGGTGTAAGAAAGTTTATTTGGCTCATCTATTTCGAGCACTTCACCATTAACAATTCCATCCCACCATTCATTAGGCTCAGAGCGGAATTGAAATGTATGACCAACAACAGGTTTAAAATCATTCTCCCAAATCCATTTTGCTAGAGTTTCTGATTCTGTTAATGCCTTCCATACTTGATCAATTGAACTTGTGTATTGAAAATCTAATGATACATCAGCCGTCATTTTTTGTTCCTCCAATAGTTGATTTAATTTATTCAATTTTTCTTTCCAAAAACTTTCGTAAAAAGAAAGCCAATCTTTTATTTCCTTTAATGGTACGGCGTTTAACTGGTATCTTGTTTCCCTTCCTACTTTTCTACTAGTTACCAGTCCTGCTTCTTTAAGTATTGCCAAATGTTTAGAAACAGCAGTCCGGCCCATTTCGAAAGGTGCTAATAACTCATGAAGTGGTAGTTCTTGTACATCTGCAAGCATTCGTAATAGCCTGCGACGAGTCGGGTCAGCAATTGCTCCGTATACATCTCTGACCGGTTTGGTTTTATCCAATATCACTCTCTCCTTAATTGGCATGATAGAATTGGACACCAAATAGTGTCGTTTATATAGTATAGAATACAACACTATTTGGTGTCCTGTCAAATTATATTTTAGGCATTAAATGCTCGATATATTCATTCAACATTTGCTTTCCCGAATTAAGCATACTCGGTACAAACATCTGTTGATCCGTACAAGTGTCAATAAGACTAAATGGTTGATTAATTACTAATCGTAACTTACTATAGATATATAAGTAAAATTCAAAAAGAAAAGGATGATTACATATGCCAAAAGTTGGTATTGTTGTTGGAAGTATTAGAAAGAATTCATTTTCGGAGCAGCTTGGAAAGAATATTGTAGAATTATTACCTGAAGGCTACGAAGCAGAATTTATTGAAATTGGAAATCTACCTTTATATAATCAGGATTCTGATGAAGATATTCCTGCAGTTTACACGACATTCCGTGAAACAGTGAAGGCACTCGATGCTGTTGTATTCGTAACTCCAGAACACAATCGTTCTGTACCGGCAGCGCTAAAGAATGCACTTGATGTTGGATCTCGTCCATACGGTTCTAACGTATGGAATGGCAAACCAGCACTTATTGTCAGTCATTCTCCAAGTAACCTAAGTGGATTTGGTGCAAACCATCACTTGCGTCAAGTATTAGCATTCTTGAACATGCCAGTAGTACAACAACCAGAAGTTTACATTGCGAATGTTCATGAATTATTAGGTGAAGATGGCAAAATTACTAATCAAGATACAGTTGGTTTCTTACAATCTGCTGTAGATGCTTTAGTTGGATTAGTTACAAAATACGAAGCGTAATAAAAATGATACAGAAACACAAGGACGGACGTATGGCTTCATGAGTATGAAACCATACGTCCATTCCTTAATTTTACACAAATGTTTTTCTATTATCTTCAAACTCCCCTCAAAATATAATCCTTTTTAACCCTTCTATAAATCATGAGAGAAAATTTTTGTAATTTTTGTTACAATTAAATTATCAAACTTTTTCCATCGATAAGTCTGTTAAATAGTTTTCAATGGCAGCTTATAAATGGATAATTTTAAAATAATGAGAAATTTAATGTTGGTGCAGGTGCCATCGTTTCAAATAGTGAGGATCTGTATAAATGGTATACCTGTTTGCGGGACCGAAAACTTCTGTCTAAGAAAGGGTATACCAGGTTTTTTAAATCGAACAAAAATAATTACTGCTATGGATTAGAGCATCATCATGTCTACGGTACAGACAAGTATTCCCATGGAGGAGACCACCTCGGGATTAGTACCTATATGCAGAATTTTTTTGATGAAGATCTTTGTATTATTATTCTTTCAAATAATGAATCTATTAATCAGTATAGATTGGGCAATGCAATTTCAGATATTCTCCATCATATTGATGTAGAGGATCCAGTAAACTATAAAGAGATTCCACTCGATATAAGTACGATTAAAAGGTGTTGTGGAACATACTTGGAAGATAAGATTGAAGTAGAATTCCTGAATGGCAAGTTATACTTTACTAGATTCTCTGGAAATCTTCATATTGAAATCTATCCGGTAGAAGAGGGGGAATTTGTTCGTAGATATTTTGACCAGATTCAGCCTTATCGTATTGTAGAGAATGAAAAAGGTGAAATGTCGTTTTTCGGGTTTGTAAGGAAAGACTCATAAACTTGTTAAATAAAACAAATATTAAAGGGCAAATAATTAGCTAAATAGACTTGTAAACAACATTGATTTCGTCATAGTAATTGACGGAACCTTTTATTGTACTATTAGTTTAAAACCTTCTAATTCATAATCTAAAAATAGTAAATCCTGGTGTAAGATAAAAATAGATTGAGAAGAAATGTGGTAGGTTAGTTGAATAAGAAATCACAATAGTAATGAGCATTTACTTTAAAATAAGATTAAACGGGGGTTTATATGCGAAAAGTTTATCTAGATAGATCAGAATTAACTGGAGCAGCCATAAATGTAGAATTAGAAGATACTGAAGTTATAATAGCAGGAACAACAATTTTTCCTATGAGTGCTCATGATAAAAATGAAGAGTATCAAAAATATGCTAGCGATTATGATATACAATTTATCTTTGATGATGATATTCCACATTTAGAATTTTTTACGGTTCCACATGTAGATATTATGGCAAATGATAGTAAGGGTGGATTTATCGGAACTGTTTATCAACAGAGTGATTTGGAAAGTGACGCACGACCAATTTGTTATATCAATAGGGATTTAGAGTGCTTGATAATTTCTGAAAACTTAAATGATTTTCTGAGTAATGTAGGAACATGGCAAGACGACTTGAAACCCTATGATAAAATTACCATTTATCGTTCGAAAGCAGAAGCAGGAACTAAACTAGAATTTATCAATTTGTCCGTCTGATAGTCCTCCATTATTATAAATTAATATTTAACTAATGGGTAGCGCTACTTCAAGAAGGATTAACGCTTTTTTTGTCGAATTATTTACTAACTGTATGGTTAGTGAAAAAAATTTGTATTATAGCGAGGGGATATGCAAATGATTCGGAATGCAACATTATCAGACCTCGAATTTTTAATATATATTAAGCTAAAGGGGGCAATAGTTGAACATGGCGGTCTTCAAACTGAATTGCCCTTTTTATATGTTTAATAATACTTTTTGAATATTATGATATCTCGGAGTTGTAGGGTTAATATAGTAGCTGAACATCTTAGTTGAAGAAGATGAGATAATAAAAGGGGGAATACCATACCAATGAATATTGAAGCAGTTTTTGTTGACCGTGATGGAACTATTGGTGGTACAGGACACTTTATCCATCCGAAAGATTTCTCTCCATATTCTTTCAGTAGAGCTGCATTACAAATTTTAAAGGATAATAATATTAAAACTTTTGCCTGTACTAATCAACATAGAATTAGTAGAGGTGAAGCTACTCTCGATGATTTTTACAAGGAATTTCAATCATATGAATTTGATGATGCCTTTATTTGTCCTCATAGCTTGGATGATGACTGCAATTGTCATAAGCCAAAACCTGGAATGCTTTTTGAAGCATCCAAAAAATATAAATAAGATTTAACAAAAACTGTATTTATTGGTGACGTTGGTTCAACTGATATGTTGGCAGCTCATTCTGTTGGAGCAATGAAGATTTTAGTGCTTACAGGATGGGGGTATAGTTCGCTTAATCAATACAGGGATAAATGGGCAGAAATTGAACCAGATTATGTTGCTGAAAACCTTTTAGACGCTGCTAATTGGGTCATAAGTAAAGGTAAAGAATAACTTTTTATTGCAATAAAGGGTTCAATAGTGAAGCAAGGCGGTCGTCAATTGATAGTCTTTTTTAAAAATCAAAGATTCAATTATGGCTTGGGAATATTATGTTTAAGAGGTGGTAAAACCAATGATTGGAGTGTTCGTAAACCGTGATGGAACAATTGGTGGGGAAGTGCGGAGTTGTGTGACTAGTGGACAGGATTTTTAAAATAAATGGGAGGGTGAAAAGTTTTGGAGGTAAACAAAGTCAGAGATGAGCTATCAGTCAGGGGGAAAAACGGGGTAGGTTTTTTATTTTCAGGTATTGTAATTTGGTCGATAATTACAATAGTATTTTTACAGTCAATAGAAATGCAACAGAAAAACATCTATATGTTAGTTTCAGCAGGTTTAATGTTCCCATTATCCGTTGGAATTTCTACTTTAATAAAGGCTGATTGGAAACTTGAAAATAATCCATTTGGTAATCTAGGCTTATATTTAAATTTGGCTCAGATTATCTATTTTCCTATACTATTTTGGGGAATTATAAAAAGTCCAAATGATGCTATCATTTTTTTTGCGATTATAACAGGAGCTCACTTTTTTCCTTATGGTTGGTTTTATAATGCTAAAGCCTATTATGTAATGGCACCAGTGACTACAATCGTAGTTATGTTATTAGGGCTGTATCTTAATGGTGAAAATTTATGGTTGATACCATTTTCACTTACGATATTTTTACTCTTTTTAATTTGTTGGCTTCACCTAGATTATAAAAGGAAAATTAAAAGGGTTTAAAAATTCAACTAGTGGGTGAAAAATAATTTCATTTATGAATTACTAATGAAATCATAGATAGGAATGGGATGGTCGTTTGAGCAAAAACAAAATATATTAGGGCTTCAATTATTAACCATTACCGAGGATCCGTTTGCCATTATAAAAGTAAATGAGGGACCTTTTTTACTTATCTTAGTTCCTACTGAAGATGATACATTTGCACATTTTACAATTGATAATGTCCCAGCGTTTAGCATTGGTTTTACAAGCCCGAAATTATCTGAATTTCATACACACCTTATTGAAAATTCACGTTTTCGCAAGCTAATGCTAGTTGAAATCGTATTGAAAATGTTAGCAATCGAAATTAAGGATATAAGTGTAATGAATCCATAGATGAAGATGGACATAAGTAAAATCTTCATTTAAAACACAAACTTCTCTATTAGTAGAAATCGTCCTACTTTTCATCCCTTTTTTTCTTGTTATTTCAATTATCACGATACATAAACCTCTCTGGTAGTTACATTTGTCATAAATTTAATCCACCTTTTATCAATATATTTTGACGATATCCCACCCTTCCCATAATATAAAAGAATAACCAAATGTTAGGGTGAAGAGAATGAATATCTTATTAGTCGAAGATGACCGAACCATTGCATCAGGTTTAGAGTATTCCTTGAAGCAAGAAGACTTTGAAATCATCCTTTGTCATAATGCAACTTCTGCAACCGAAGTCATTCATCAAAAAATAAACGAAATTGATTTATGCCTATTTGACTTGAACTTACCAGATAGTAGTGGGTATGAGCTATGTGAGCTAGTGAAAAAAAACCATGATATTCCAGTATTCTTCTTAACGGCTTTTGACGACCGAAGTAAATGTTGTTATGGGGCTGGACATGGGCGCAGATGATTATATTACCAAACCTTTTCGAATCCGTGAACTTATTTCTAGTATTGATAGATTTTAAGTGATTAAAAATTCTGAATAATCAACAATACTCAGGTGGATAATGGTATAATTGGGACATGCAATAATCGTGATTTCCCAAGGGGGGTCGGCGCATTCTCGTCGTTGTAGTGTCATGCGATATGCTATAACGGAAGGGGGTGTTGCCCATGTCTTTATATGAGACTTTGGTTTTAATGATAGCCTTTGCAACACTTGTTGTGATAATCATAGACCAAAAAAAATAGACCTCCCTACGGATTGCAGCCTAGTGTGAGGTCTATTCCTTACCTGCGCTGACCCCTCTTAAAGGGGAAGCGATTCATTGCTGACCGAGGATATGACTGTATCTTCGGTCTTTATTATTTTATGTTCCATTTGTGTTTCTATGTTCATTATAACACGAAATGTTATTTGGTAAACGAAAAGATTGATTATTCCGATTTGGGAAGAGGAAACCATTATTTGATGGATTTCGAACAATCAACTACTTCAACCATCTATTAACCATCTCTATATCAAAATCCTTATAACCTTGCTGTTTACTCCAAGCTTTCATATACCCGTAATCTGGATGATTCTGGTCAGCCATAATTTCAAGAAAGACTTCATATCCACCTTCTCCACCTACATCCTCGGGTGGTGTATTTCCTTCTCCATCAACGCAGATAGGGTAATTCTTATCATAATCCTCAATCACGCGTTCTACCTGAATATCATGTATCCAACTATCACCAAAATCATAAATATAGGTTACGTTAGCTGGCATGTATTCGGAAAGCTTTACTGTATGGTCCATTTTTTTCAGGATATTACCGTCCCCATAGTTAAATGCCTCCTGATCACATACAAGATTAGCAATTGGTTTATACCCTTCCTCGTTAAATGCTGGATGGTTAGGATTAAGTGGAAGGTTAGATTTTTTATTATCAAAAATATAGAACTCATGTAGGTGATAATTCTCCCAACCAAATGCGGTCTGAATCACATCATGTAATTGACTGAAGGTGATATTTATCGGAACAATTAATTTCCGGTATATTTTCCTATTTTGAAGACGCAATGTTATTTTCATCTCTAGAGCAGTTGATTGGAACACCGGGATACCTATTAATTCCTCCAGGTCCTTATACATCACTTCATTAGGATGGAAGTAACTTTTATTTCCATCACCAACTAAATCCCGGCTAAGATGGAGGCTTAGGGTAGGTTGATAGATTGTGTCAGGGTCCAGTAATTCTCCAAGATAATACAATGTTTCACATGCTCTGTTCATCCTTGCCACTAATTTTCTATCAGACGTTTTCGTATAAGTAATCTCTTCGGCAGATTGAAGAAACTGATCGATTACTTCATTCTGTATACCCTCATGTTCGAATGCGTTCTGAATCGCTTGGACAACGATTTTATCTAGACTTTTAAATTCCTTTGCTTTTAATCCATGTAAAACAATCACGTATCGATTCTTATCGTTCACTAGTACCATTGTCTTTCTGCGATTTAAGATTCCTATGTTAGCATGCCAGGATGTGAGTGGATTCTCCTCCTCAACTATGTTTGGCTTTAATTTTAATAGAAAATTTCATATAAGATCGAAAAAGGAATCCTGTCCTATATGTTGAACATAGTCCATGGCAAGCTTCTGTAAATTTTCTGAGCTATCTAAATCTATCCAATCCTCAATACCGCCTAAAAAACAAAAACGTTCAACGGCAAAGATTCGGTTCTGTATATCAATTAGTGTAAAGCGCAGCATGGTCTCATAGTCTTTATATTTATCAAAGTTTACACCAGATGTAAATGGTGTAAGATTTTGTAATTCGTCTATTGGTGTCGATACGGTGTAAATATAGATATATTCCTTTTTGACATCTATTTTAAAATCCTTAATTGGGCAATGTTTTTCCATAGCTGTTTCAATGGTTTTGATTTCGTTATCATTAATCAATTGTTTAAGGATCTTTCGTAAATAAACTTTACCATTTGGATCTTCATAGATTTCATAACCCTCTGGAATTTCTCGGACGTCTGCTCCTGCACTCTTTTTAGCAAAGTGATAAGTAGTATTTCCCTTTTTAGTAAGCCGACTATGTAAATAATACATGTCACCACGAAAGTTCTTATACATTACAATCATTTTTTACACCACTTTCTAACTAATTTGAATAACATACTACAAGTATAACAAGTTGATAGTGCTTATTGCCAAATATACATAATGAGGAACAGCCCTAGTTCAACACCAAAAATCATCCGTTCACGAATATGTACGAATGTGACCAATATCAAAACGGAGATAAAACTTTCCCTTTTACTTGCTTAACCCCTTTAGTACCAACGATTTCAGCGGTTTCTGAAGTTTCAAATAAAACCCACCTACTGTGACATAGTCTTGTGAACCCAATCACATACAAAATCATCTTTATTTTATATAATGTACGTGTAGATAAAAGAAGAGCGCTCTTTCATCCACAATATACCGAATTATAAAAAAATACGGGAGTGAATGAATTGGGAAAAATGAAGAAGACAATGTTTGTTGGTGCAATTGGATTAGCATTGCTTTTAGCAGGTTGTGGTGATGATACTGCTACTACAGATGATTCAGAAAAATCGAATGACAAAGTAAGTGCGGAAGAAAGTAAAGCTACAGAAACAAAAGTTATTGGGGCACATGAAGATTTAAATCAGGAACCAATCCCTATTAAGTTTGAAAGGATTGGTGAACATGAAGTAAATATTGAAATGACTGCCCAAATTACAGATATAGAAATTGCTAAAGGTGAAATATATAAGGCTTGGACATTTAATGGGGAAGCACCTGGACCATTAGTTGTTGTAAATGAAGGGGATACAATGAATTTCACCCTAAAGAACTTGGATCCTGCTATTCCACACAGCATGGATTTCCACGCAGTTGAAACGTCTCCAACAAAGAACTTTATCGATATAGAGCCGAATGAAAGTGGAACTTTCACGTTCACAGCGAATAGACCTGGGGTGTTTATGTACCACTGTGCTACTGGTCCGGCACTATCTCATATCGCCAATGGAATGCATGGTGTCGTCATTGTTAAACCAAAAGACGGCTACCCAACGGATGACCAGGTTGACAAAGAATTCGCTTTAATTCAAAACGAATGGTATAACTACAATGATTTAGAAGATTTTACAGATGGTACTCCTAACCAAGTTGTATTCTCTACAAAAGCATTAAAAGAAGGAGATCGTAATACAAACGGAGATACTTTCACATTAAAGGATGAGCCTTTAGAGGCAAAAGTGGGAGAACGAATTCGTCTCTATGTTAACAACGTTGGACCGAACCAAGTAAGTTCCTTCCATGTTGTTGGTGCACAGTTCGATGTGACCTATTTAGATGGAAACCCAGAAAATGTTCTAAAAGGGATGCAGACCGTCCAATTGCCAGCTAGTGGAGGAGCGGTTGTTGAGTTTGAAGTATTTGAAGAGGGGGACTATACAATTGTAACCCACCAATTCAACCACGTTCAAAAAGGTGCAGCTGCGATTATTCGAGTAACAGCTGATGGTGAATAATAGAACAATATCAGAACTATAACTCTCTTAGGAAACAAGGGGCTATTACCCCTGTTTCCTTTTTTCTATGGATAGGACTATTGTTAAAATAGCGCCCAACAGCTCATAATAAGAATATGAAAATGCGAATATTTAATTATAAAATTTTATAAAAGTTCGGTTTTTGCTATAATGGGTATATCTGAAAAATATCAAAGAAAACAATGAAACGATAGCTTAAATAGCCAATTGTTCTACGTAAACTTAATGATATCAATGGTTTTCACGGAATTTTAAATAGAATGAATTTTAGTTCTTCATTCTGTTCTCTTGCAATATATCGCTTGGGTGGTATACTAAAGGCGAACTTAATCATCGTTTTCATATAATAGTGGGGATATGGCCTACAAGTATCTACCAGTTTACCGTAAATAAACTGACTATGGAAAGCAAGTACGGAATAACTTCTATTTTACTATCAGATATACAAGTTGATAGTAAAGAGTCAGACATCGATTTTCGCAGAAATTGACGACAAGTCGTGTTGTATTTATTAGATGTTTTCTGATTTCGAACTAACAAGGCTCGAAATACATGCTTTTTCATGGCATGTGTTTCGAGCTTTTTTCTGTAGGTAGATAGGAAAGTATAAACACTTTCCGCACGTATAGAAAAACTAACGCATTCGTTAAATAATGAGCGAATGTGAGTTTTTCTAAGTTTATATGAAAAAGTGAATACATCAAGAGGAGTAGGGGGAGTGTAATCGGCTTTTTGCGTTGAACAATAATGAGAAATGATAGTGCCTATTTTGAATTTTTTAGAAAAGATAAGAGAAAATATAATTATATGGTTTACGAAAGAATGAGGAGGAAAAAAATATGAAAAATCGTTTTGGATTACTGTTCGTTTTACTTCTTTCAATAGGGATGATTTTAGCAGCATGTGGTGGAGCAACAGATGAAGAGAATAAGGATAAAGGTAATAACGATTCCGCTTCTAAAAATGGAGAAGCTTCTGCAGACTATAAAGTTGCTATGGTTACAGATGAAGGTGGCGTAGATGATAAATCATTCAACCAATCAGCTTGGGAAGGTATCCAAGCATGGGGAGAAGCTATTGGCTTATCTAAAGGTGAAGGATTTGATTATGCACAGTCAAATGATAAAGCGGAATACATGCCGAATATAACTCGTTTTGTTCGTGATGAATATGATCTAATTTTTGGTGTTGGTTTTAAATTAAAAGAAGATCTTCAACTAGCTGCAGAACAATATCCAGATAATAATTTTGCTATTGTTGATGAAGTGGTTGATGCTCCGAATGCTACTAGTATTACGTTTAAAGAACATCAAGGTTCATTCCTTGTAGGAGTGGCAGCTGCTTTGAAAACTAAAACAAATAAAGTTGGGTTTGTTGGTGGAATTAAATCTCCTTTAATCACTAAATTTGAATCTGGATTTATTGCAGGTGTTAAATCTGTGAATGCTGACATTGAAGTGGACGTTCAATATGCGGAATCTTTCACAGATCCAGCAAGAGGTAAAATTATCGCAGCTAATATGTATGATAATGGTGTAGATGTGATTTATCATGCATCTGGTGGAACAGGAAATGGTGTATTTAACCAAGCAAAAGATATGAAGCAAAATGACCCTGACAGTGAAATCTGGGTAATCGGTGTAGACCGTGATCAGCACGAAGAAGGTCAAATTGGGGATCATAACATTACATTAACTTCCATGGTCAAACGTGTTGATGTTGCAGTACAAGATCTTATTAATCGAGGTATGGATGGAAAATTCCCTGCTGGAGAGGTACTAGAATATGGTATTGAAGAAAATGCTATATTAATCGCTAATACCAATGAAGAAGCAATGACAGAAGAGATTATTTCTACTGTGAAAGAATGGGAAGAAAAGGTCCTTAATGGTGAAGTGGAAGTACCACAAACTGAAGAAGAATTAGAGAAATACGTGGATTCATTATAGTAAGGGAGGGAAGGCTTATGTTAGCCTTCCCTTTTATTATTTTTCAGTTGAAGATGGAGAGACAGTTCCTCCAAAACGATGTGAAACAACTTTTTTAAAAAGTTATTGTAGCCTTTTATTGCATATGTCGGAATATTATGCAAAAATCAATGTAACTAAAATAGAATTAAGGAATGTAATGTTCTTTCTAGGGGGAAAACAATACAATATGCAATTTGAAATTAGAAATTTTAAAAAAGAGGATATGCCATTGTTAGGTGACTTCTACCAAGCAGTTACGAGAGATAGAAAGGTTGTGTTTTGGTGGGTTGGCCCGGAGCAGAATTGGGATAATGTGTTTTGTGCTTTTGAAAAAGGAAGAATGGTTGCTAAAGGCCAGGTAGAGATTATTAATAGTATTTCAGATGGACACCCGGAAGAGAGTAGACATAGTATTTATTTGAATTTAAAGACCTTGCCTGATAGGGAGTTAGATTTTGATTTACTGAACAGGCTGTATGAATCATTATATGGCCGTGCCTTAGAGCTGAAACAGCAACTTTCAGCTAATTACCGAACCAATCTTTGTGTAGGAAATTTCGGAACGGAAGTAAATAACAATCGCTACTTTTTAGAAGAGAAAGGTTTTCGTCAGTTAGAAACCTTGTATACAATGGAAAGAGATTTGCATCAACCAATCAATCCTGTTGTCTTACCTCATTCTAAGTTGAAATCAGACTTTTGGAAGATGGATAGTTTAGAAGAAGAAAAGCTTTATTTAGAGGCAGAGTGTGAAATATGGCCTGATTCTGCACTGGGACTTAAACGATTACGTGAATATAAAAGCAATTCTTCTTGGACGGCCATACCTGTATGGGAAAATGGTAGTATTGTTGCCTGTGCGCTTGTATGGCAAGAGGATGAAATTGGTGTTATCGAGGATGTATTTGTTAAGAAAGCATGGAGAAAACAAGGAATTGCAAAATTCCTTCTAACCACTGCTCTTATCTATCTAAAAGATGTTGGGCTAGATAAAGCACAATTGATGGTTGATACAGAGAATGAAAAAGCATTAAGTGTGTATCAGTCCGTTGGGTTTAATGTAGTGGAGGAAGAAAGAAGATTTTGTGTTGAATTAGTTTAATGGGTAATACATAATAACAATTTTTATACGGATCTTTTGCACCGATCGGTTTGGAAGTCAGAAGATCCGTTAATTTAATCTGTCTTTCAAAAAAATTTACAAAAATTTTACAATAAATCTGTAAATTAAATAAACTTATGTGTTATTCTATTATCGACAGACAGTCGGTCGGTGAGGAGGTGTAATGAATATGCGAGTTGTAAAAAAGCCGGAAGAACGAAGAAATGAAATACTTGATGCAGTGGATGAGCTTTTCAGTCAGAAAGGATTTGATGGTACTACTACAACAGATATTCTTGATAAGGTCGGTATTGCGAGAGGTACATTATACTATTACTTCAAGTCAAAAGAAGATCTGATGGATGCATTGATTGAACGGTATAGCAATCAGCTTCTAGGGGGTGCAAACCGAATTGCTGCAGACAAGGATATTCCAATAATTGAACGAATTGTTCGTGTTGTTCTATCACTGAATTTAAGTGGCGGAAGTAGCGAAGAAATTATGGATCATATTCATAAACCACAAAATGCGTTGATGCATCAGAAAATACAAAAGATGATTATTAATGAAGTGACTCCAATCATGGCGGAAATAATTCAAGAGGGAGTTGAACAAGGGGTGTTTCATACACCGTATCCTTACGAGTGTATGGAAATGCTAATCACGTATACGAATACTATTTTTGACGATAATTTGGTGGAAATGACAAATGAGGAGCGGATTAGACGGATGGAGGCATTTATTTTTAATACGGAAAGGATTCTTGGTGCAGAAAGCGGGAGTCTTATGGAAGTTATTCAGATATTTGGTAACGAGGAGTAAAAAGTAGATTTATTTTCTAAAAGCGGAGGTGAATTATGTATAACAGAATTATCCGTAATGATATGTTGAAGAGTAAGTTCATAACAGTTATTACAATGATATTTGTTGCTGCTGCCGCTATGCTCGTATCATTAGCGGCAATACTTGTAGTCAATCTTTCTGGGGCGTTAGATAACCTCATGACACAAGCTAAAACTCCTCATTTTATGCAGATGCATTCTGGGGAGATTGATCGAGAGAGACTAGTAGATTTTGCAGAAGAAAATCGTAATGTAGATGAATTTCAAGTGGTTGAATTTCTTAACATGGATGGTGCTCAAATCACTTTGGGAAATAATTCCCTTGCACATAGTGTTCAAGATCATGGCCTCAGTGTACAAAACAAAAAATTCGATTATCTACTTGATTTAAACGGTAGGATCATCAATGTATCTGATGGGGAAGTCTATGTTCCAGTGACGTATATGAAAGACAATACGACAAAGGTTGGTGACGTGGCAGTTATAAGTGGAAAGGAATTTATCGTAGCGGGATTTCTCCGTGATTCAACTATGAATTCCTCACTCTCCTCATCCAAGCGATTTCTAGTTAGTAACAATGATTATGCTGAATTACTGGGCCATGGGGAAATCGAGTATTTGATCGAGTTTAGATTAAAGGATTACTCTTTGATAGGAGAATTTGAAACAATGTATGCATCTGTTGGAATGGAAGCGAATGGGCCAACTGTAACCTATGCCCTATTCAAGACAATGAATGCTATTTCTGATGGGATGCTGATTGCAGTTATTCTTCTTGTAAGTGGTCTTGTTGTGGTAATAGCATTGATGAGCATACGCTTTACGCTTCTTGCAAAAATTGAAGATGATTATCGCGAAATTGGTGTGATGAAAGCAATAGGGTTGCGTCTTTCTGATATAAAGAAGATTTATCTTGCAAAATACGCTTTGATTGCTGCTATAGGGAGTATTCTTGGATTTATTCTCTCCATTATATTTAAAGGCGTACTACTTGAAAATATCCGACTGTTTATGGGGGAAAGTGAAAATTCGTCGTATGGTTTACTATTTGGGGTGCTTGGTATACTGCTTGTATTCCTTGTAATCATGACCTATGTCAGTAGCGTGTTGAAACGGTTTCGAAAAATATCTGTTGTGGAAGCTATACGATTTGGCACGTCTCAGGAGAAACGGGCTCATGTTAATCGGCTAACTCTTAGTAGAAGAAAACTATTAAGCACGAATGTTTTTCTAGGGGTGAAAGATGTTTTAGCAAGAAAAAAGCTGTATGTCACTAGTTTAGTAGTATTAGTAATCTCTGTATTTATCATTATTGTTCCACAGAACCTTTCTAACACGATTTCTTCTAAGAGCTTCATCCAATACATGGGGATTGGTCATTACGATTTACATATCCAATCTAATAATCCAGATCAAACGGATCAGATTGTAAACGTGATTGACAGTGACCATGATGTTTCAAAATATGTGGTGATGACAACAAAGACGTTTAAGGTAAAAATGAATAATGAATCAGAGGAAAATATAAAGATTGAACTGGGTGATCATTCCATATTTCCAATTGCGTATTCAGAGGGGCGTGCTCCTGCTAGTGAGGATGAACTTGCACTTTCAGATATAAACGCTAGTGAGATGGGTAAGAAGGTCGGTGACATGATTACGCTAGAGATAGGTGGAGATGAGGAAGATTTTACCGTAACTGGAATATACTCTGACGTTACAAATGGAGGCAAGACGGCAAAGGGTGTCTTCCATGATAATTCGACGAATAGTATATGGACGATAATCTCTGTTGAACTATCGGATAAATCACTAGTTAGCGGCAAAGCATCGATGTATGCAGATGAATTTGATTTCGCAAAGACATCAGATATTGACGAATATGTTTCACAAACTTTTGGTTCGACAATAAGCTCTATCAAGACGGCTTCTTATGTGTCCATTGCTATTGCACTAGTAATAACAATATTGGTGACATTATTATTCATGAAAATGCTAGTTGCAAAGGACAGGTATTCCATTGCGGTCATGAAGGCGCTCGGATTTACGAATATGGATATTAGGGTGCAGTATGTTTCGCGATCCGTCTTTGTGTTAATAATTGGGGTTATTGTTGGTACTCTTTTAGCAAATACGGTTGGAGAGATGCTTGCACGGTCGATCATTTCATCATTTGGTGCCTCGACATTTAATTTTACGGTCGACCCATTATCAGCTTATTTATTCAGTCCGCTTATGATGATAAGCGCAGTATTGATTGCTACAATAATTGGCACATCGAGTGTAGAAAAAATAAAAATATCCGAAAATATAAAGGAGTAGTCACTTATGAATAAAATTATTATCGGTGAACAAATAGTGAAATCCTTTGGGGAGGGGAAGGAAAGGCATAAAGTTCTAGATAGGGTTTCCGTGGAAATTAATGAGGGCGAGTTTGTTGCAGTTATGGGGCCATCAGGTTCGGGGAAAACGACATTGATGTTTGCGCTAAGTGGAATGGATCGTATTGATAGTGGAAAGGTTGCTTTTGATGGGGTGAAATTATCTGACCTTGGTGAGAAGGAACTTTCCGATATAAGACGTACAAAAATGGGATTTGTATTTCAACAACCAACCATGCTGAAAAATCTTAACCTCCTTGATAATATTATTCTGCCAACTGTGAGAGATAATCGAAAAAACACGACTGCTATTTCGGAAAAGGCAAGAAAGCTTATGAAAAGAGTAGGGATTGGTGATTTTGAAAAGCGTGATATCACACAGGTTTCTGGGGGTCAACTACAACGTGCAGGTATATGCAGAGCACTAATGAACGAGCCCAAAATCCTTTTTGGAGACGAACCAACAGGTGCGCTCAACTCAAAATCAGCCGATGAGATAATGAACATTTTATCTGAAATCAATGAAGATGATGGCACAGCAATAATGCTGGTAACCCACGATGCAAAAGTTGCTGCAAGGGCAGAACGCATTCTGTTTATGAAAGATGGCATAATAGTGAACGAAACAAAAACTTCGAAATTCGCAAGAAAGAATCTAGAAAATAGAGTAGAAAAAATAAACCTGAAAATGAGGGAACTAGGAATTTGATAGGGTGCCTGTCACTTCCCGAAAAAACTCGGATTTTGTCGAATGCTTAGAGGGTTATATCATCACAGTTGTTATAAAAAAGTCCTGTTTAGCTAATAAATCGGAAAAAGATTTTCCTTCGACAAAATATGACAAAAACCGGGAAGTGACAGGCACTAATTAACACTAAGAAGGGGAGTCCAAATTATGAGTTATCCATCAAGAGTATTAACTATTGCAGGATCTGCGTCAGGTGGAAGTGCAGGGATTCAAGCGGATTTGAAAACTTTTCAAGAACTAGATGTGTATGGGATGAGTGTTGTTACGGCTATTGTTGGTCGACATCCGAAAACGGATAAAAATGTGCATCCAATGACATTAGAAGCGATTGAGGCTCAATTTGATACAGCAATGAAGCAGGTTGGGGCGGATGCATTGAAAACAGGAATGTTATTTTCCACCGAAGTTATTGAAACAGTTGCCAATCTTATCCGGGAATCATCTATTAAGCAAATTGTCGTTGATCCGGTTATGGTCGGTAAGCTGGATTCGAAACTATTAGCTGAGGATGCCATCGTCGCATTAAAGGAAAAGCTTATTCCGTTAGCGACGATAATTACACCAAATATTCCAGAGGCATCCTTTTTATTAGATGACCGTTCCATTACAAATGTGGAGGAATTAAAACAAGCGGCAATTGATTTGTATGAGTTAGGAGCAAAACATGTCCTTGTCAAAGGTGGCAGATTAAGTGGTCCTGCCGTGGATGTATTATATGATGGAAAAACAATAACGACATTTGAAGCACCACGAATTGATACAGTAAATACAAGTGGAGCAGGATGTACGTATTCAGCAGCTATTTGTGCATACTTAGCAAAAGGAAAAGTGGTGAAAGAAGCAGTGCATCTAGCAAAAAGTTTCGTCACCACTGCGATTGAGCATGGATTTTCTTATAATGATATGGTTGGACCTACTTATCATGCGGCAGAGCGGAAATTTGGTGAGGCACATATGATAAAGGTAGAGCATGTGAGATAGTGGTGAGGGTTTGATAGTGAAGAATCCGTTTTGAATTTACGTTAGAATGGTTCTTTATATGTGAAAATAGATTTTTTGATAAGTTGAAAAGCGACTGATAGAAAAGAAAATCCCTTGTTTCATAGTTATGGATGTATAAAAACCTTTCCACCAACATAAGAAAAACTAGCACATAAGCTAGTTTTTCTTAATAATCCAAGTATTAGGTTGCAAAGATTAAAGGCTTTTATCACGTATATCAGAAGAGGATATGCTTACATTTAGAAGCTCGAAGTCTCGTTCTTTAATCATGTAATTTAAAAAGAAGTTTTCATCAAGACCAGTAATTTTATGGAAGAAGTCAATTTCTACCATCCAATCGAATTCAATCATTTGACGCACATCAATTATCCTATTTTGGAAAACTAAATCAATAATTGATTTGACTTTTTGAGGTTTTTGAATAGGAATTGTTTCATCGAGAGGTTCTATCGTTAGAAAGCCTTTCCGATGAAGTGCTGCGTAAAAATTACGGTGCTTTTTAGCATCCAATATCCCTAGATTAGCTGCTCGATATCCCAAAACTTGTATTGAAGTCTTCCATTTCTTTTTTAAATCGATATATGCTTCTGGATTTGTTACATGAATAACAGTTTCCATGTCAGTATTAAATGGATCAGCAGGTAATAGAAATGAACTTGCAAACTGATTAGCTTCATTCTCGATTGCTTTATGTTCTTTCTTATCTAGTCTAGTAAATTCAACTCTATAGTGTAACAATAAGTGACCAAGTTCATGGGCTAAATCAAAGTTCCTTCGAGCAGCAGAACGTTTTAAATTACCTAAAATGATAAAAGGTCGATCTTGTTTTGTCCACAAACTATAAGCGTCTATCTCCTCGCCAATTGCCTTTTCAAATATAAATACACCACTTTTTTCAACTAGAAACATTAGGTCATCATTCGAATCATCGCTTAATCCTAATTCATATCTTGCCAACTGGGCTACTTTTGCTATTCGTGTCTCTCTATCATCATTTGTAGAATTCAGGTAATCAATAACATTATCTCTTAGTTGAATAATTTTTTGTGATGGATATGCTATATTAGCTGTAATATAGTTAACAAAGCTATCTAAAAACTCAACATGTTTAGCCTCAGATTGGGTTTTTGAAATCACATTCATAACTTTTGAACGGTATGCAATATTCATAACAGGTATATTCTCTCGTTCTAAGTATCGGCTAAGTGCATCGTTTTTATAAAAGTACTTACTTTTAACTTTAAAAATAGATTTTAAATCATTTACAGTTTTCAACTTTGGTGAAGTAAAATTATTCTCATATTGCCAAACTGCTTGTTCTGTTACACCCAACGTATCAGAGAGTTGTTTTCGTGAAAAACCATGCATGATACGGAGATTGGTCAAATTTTCACCAATAAACATAACTCTCCTCCTTATCTAATTTAACTAAATGCTTTCTTCTTCTTTGAAGATTCCTATATCAAATTCTGCAGGGTCAATTATATCACTTTCTTGGTCTGGAGCAATAACTTCACGTTCCTCATCAGTTAACTCTGCTCCAGAAACATATTCTGAAAGGTTTGCAACTTCATAGGCTATATTATTTTCTGGATTAGGTAAATAATGCATAATACCTAAAATTTGATAAGCTTCATCAATTTTGTAAGTGAGAATGTGAAATTCCTGATATGTAGATTGAAAATGATTTAATACATCTCTTACTTTTTCCTCTGCTACAAATAGAGTAAGTTGTTCGGTATTTTTATTGGTATTTAAAGGTGTATCGAGATTAATAATAGAAGTAAAATCAAGGTTTTTATTTATTTTAGAAAGTTCATGAAGGTATGTTCTACGGGTTCCTTTACTTTTATTAGGCAATAGAGCTTGAGAAATTATAGGGGGGATATACTTGGAACAGTATAAATTTAATTCAAATGATAGTAGAATAATTGTTAATGCTATCGTGGAAGGCTACCGTGACTATATTGAACATCGTAAAGACCGGCATAATAAAATGAAGATAAGCTCAGCCTTTGCATGGACTAAAGGAAATTTTATAGAAAGCAAAATCGCTGACATAAACGGGGATTTAAATTTATCTTATAAAAAAGCAAAAGCAGGTTTGACATGGGATTACTTACAATTTATACTACTAATTTAACTCTATTTTAATTCAGAATTATATAAAAGTATATGATTTTATTGAGGTTTTTTAAAGTGAGTGTTAAAATTCAGTGATTTCTTTATAGTGAAGGAAATCTAGAGTTAAAGCTACATTCTGTTTTCCCCTACTTACCTTGAAAGAATCCAAACCTTTGACCCTAAAATACATTCACGAGATAATAGGAACGAACGAGGTGAAAGTCATGAAATGTGGTGCAAAACGATATTTTGTTGAAGCTTTAATTAATGATGAAAAGCAAATTGGAACCATAATTGCACGAACACCTGCAGAAGCTAGGAAAAAGTTCCACTTAGCAAATGCAACCAAAGCTGAAATCATCTCTGTTAAAGAGGCAAATAATAACCGAATGATATATAGTTAGGAGGCTTCTAATGTTACGGAAACTTTCTAATGACAAACACAAACAACCTTTCAGAGGACCTTTTTCCATAATCCGCGTTCAAACTGGGGATATCTTAGGCGATGATAGGGAAGATCCTGCGTTTGGACCACTAAGTATTATTGACCACGCTGTGATGAAAAAAGGACTAACCATCAAGATGCATGAGCATGTCAATGATGAGATATTGAGCTATGTTCTTCATGGAAAAATGTATCATCGTGACTCGGCAGGTTTGGAAATGCCAATAACTCCCGGAAATCTTATGATGATGAATGCCGGATCTAGCTTTTGGCATGAAGAAAAAGTAAAAGAAGATCATGTAGAGATGCTACAAATCTTTGTCCGACCAAGGGAGACAGACTTGGAACCGAATATCCAATTTCATGAGAAACCAGTACAAAATGCCGATTGGTATTTGATGGTCGGTCCAGAGGATAGTGATGCGCCACTTCATGTTAGGCAAAGTGTGTATATTTATGATGCCAATCCTAAACAGGGTGAACAGTTAGTGATACCTAATTCTCAAGAACTTCAACCCTTCTTATATGTTATGAATGGCGAGATTCAGGTTGGTGAATGGAGTATAAATAAATATGAAGCAGTAACGGATTTAGAAAGCCCACTCCCGCCTATATATGCAAAGGAAGAATCGACTTTGGTATTATTCTTTGTTGATAGGAATGCCCCAATGTCCTTGATGGGGACAATTAGTGGGAAACGATAATATTATGTATGAAAACTACACTTCTAGATGTGTAGTTTTTTTATGTTGTAGTGTAGAATATAATTAACAGATATATCGGAATTATACCAATTGTATCCACGCACTTTGGGCTAGGTTTGGAGCGGATTAAGAAGACAACAAATTGTAGTTATCTTCTTATCATACGTTTCTTGGTAGTTAGAATAGTATAAAAAACTTTCCGCCGACATAAGAAAAACTAACACATTCGCTTGGGACTGAGCGAATGCGAGTTTTTCTAAACCAATGAAATTATGGCTATAAATTTTCTGTGTTAATCCGAGGATAATTCTGTTCAATAGCTGACTCACGTGCATTTCTATTATGTCGCTCATCATTAGAAATTTCATCACTTTTACTAGTATTCGTTTGACCCTTAGAAGCTTCAAAACGATTTAGTTCTTCTTTGTTTTTACCCATCTTGCAACACCTCCTAGTAATACTATACCCAACATATAAATTGATATTGAACAAGCAATGATTGAATGCCATGGAGGTAATATGGAAAATTACAAGCTAAGGCAAATTGGAAATTTATCTAAAACAAAAATAGATACATTAGTCATTGAAAGTCAAAATGAGGGTTTTCATTTTCTAAACAGGCTAGTTAAGGATTATGAAAATGGTACGAACAAATTTGATAAACCTGGGGAAGCTTTGTACAGTATTTTTGATGTGAACGATAAACTTATCGCTATAGGTGGGATTAATGTAGATCCTTATAGTAAGGAAAATGGTATTGGCAGATTAAGAAGGTTTTACGTAGGGAAGGCATATCGGAAAAAAGGTTTAGGTAGAATCTTGGTTCAGAGGATTATAAATCATACAGCTACTTTTAGGGTCATTGTTTTGAATACGGATACAGAACAAGGGGATTTGTTTTATAAATCACTTGGTTTTGAAAAAGAACCGCTATATTCTAATTCAACCCATTATTTAAAGCTAAGATAACTAAATTACGGTAGTTAATTCAATAGAATGGAGTGTGCAAAGGATGTTACAAGAAGAGGTTATCAATCATTTGATTAGTGAAAAAGGCGATATTCCATTCGTAGTATTAATGTGTGGTATAGCAGGTTCCGGCAAAACTACCTTTTCGAAAAAATTAGAAGAGGAAGGCTTCATACGACTTTCTATTGATGAGGAAGTTTGGTCAACTTATGGACGATATGGCGTAGATTACCCTAGGGAGAAATACAGAGAGTATTTAGATGAATCACATGCAAGAATTTGTGACAAGTTGCTTAAGTTTATTCAAGAAAATAAAAAGATAGTCTTAGATTCTAGCTTTTGGAGTCGGTCAGAAAGAGAGAAGTATAAGCAGTTAATCGAAGAGAATGGTGGTAAATGGAAACTGATTTATTTAAAAGTAGATGATAATGAATTGCGTAGGAGACTGGAAATCAGAAGTAAACGGTTTGATGCGAATGCAGCATTTCCAATTACAAAGGAGATGTTAACAACGTTTTTAAAGGGGTTTGAGGAGCCTATAGGTGAGGGAGAAATTGTGATTTGAAAATTAACAGAATTGGGGAGTTGAGTATGGAAGATAGGGAGAAGCGTAAATCAACACATAACTTAGACAAAAATATCGTCCGAGACAATCGTGATAGTGAAAATAATATGTGGTCGCAAGAACGAAATATGGCTACAGGATTTACTTTTAAAGGGTTATTCATGCTAATAGCAATAGTAGTTATTGTTGCCTTCATTAAGGAGTTATTTTTTTAAAACTTCAACCTATAGGAAATGAGGTGAAACAAAATTAATGGAATTGGCAAGCTCATAGGTGGATTAAGTGGAGTTGCTAGCATACTATTGTGGATTATATTTTCCTTTTTCAATCCGTATGATTCCCAAGTTGATTTCGATCCAATTAAACATACATTTTTCATGTTATTTCTTCCTGCTAGTTTTGCCCTCATAGCATCCTTTACTTCTAAGCGGTGGCTCATGTTGTTAGCTTTTATTTGGTCCTTCCCGTTAAGTCTTTATTTCATTCTAACGCCTGGAATCTTTCTGTTATTCGGAGTTAATTGTAGTATCTATTTGATAAGTTTTATTTTAATGACACTACAGAAACGGGAAAAATAAATTTGTCTTAGAATAGGAGATTTTGTTATGAATCAAAGGAACGTACAAACAATCTTTTTTGATGCCGGTGGTGTGCTTTTTGATACTCCTATAAAGGGAGAAGAAAGAATTAGAAACCTATTGACGGGAAGAGGATACGATGTAGCAACGATCAATGAGGCTATTTCAAAGGCAAAACAAATCAAGACAACCCTGATTACGAAATGGGATGAAGAAGAACAGTATTATAAGAAGTTTTATGGTACGATTGCAAAAGAAGTAGGAGATATCGGATTAACTAATGAATTGCTTTACTTAACTCATTATGCAGTTCATTGTGAGCTTTTTCCAGAAGTGATAGATGTACTTGAGGAGCTAAGTGGAAAATATAAATTAGCGATTATTTCAAACGCAATGCCAAGTATGGATTGGGTATTTGATAGATTAGGGATTCGGAAATACTTCGATACGATTATTCTTTCGGCCTTTGTAAAAGAAGGGAAGCCTAACAAAGCTATATATGAGATAGCCCTTAATCAAGCACAAGCCCAAAGAGAACAGAGTATCTTCATTGATGACAAATTGGAAAATATCGATGGAGCGGAAAAGGTGGGGATAAGGGGACTACATTTAGATAGAAGTAAGATAAATTTGTTGGAGTTGTTGCAGGAAGAGAAGTTGCTAGTGGATGCGGATAAAGGAGAAATAGAATGAAAGGTCTAATTATAAAGTCACCATGGATTGAATCAATCCTAGATGGGAAAAGACTTGGGAAATTCGAGGGTCAAATACTAGAATTAGAGGGACGGTTGCACTTATAAAGAGTGGTTCGGGGAAGGTTTTAGGAGAAGTAGACCTTATAGATAGTATGGAATTAACATTGGAAGAGTATCGTGAAAGCAACAAATTTCATGATGTGGAGAGTGAAAATGCACTGGAACTCCCATATAAGAAAACCTATGCTTGGGTACTGGCGAATCCGAGAATGTATCAGGAGCCAATACCTTATAACCATCCGATGGGTGCGGTGATTTGGGTGAATTTACCCGAGTTTGTAAACGGGGGTTAGGATGAAGAAAAAAATTATTAAGTTTATTATAGGTGCATTACTTATTTTACTTGCGATATTCATTTACAGAGAACTTTTTATCTATAAAACTATGGATGAAGCCCTTTCTGACCAGATTAATAGTGAGACCAAGATTGAAGCAATAAATATTACTGAATACCTCGAAAATGGATTAGAAAGAAGGACGAAAACGAGAATAGAAGATGATGAGATACTATCTACTATTCAAAATGGCTTTACGAATATGGAATTAAAGAAGATTCGTTCTACGGATATAGATATCCTAGATATGGATTATTCGATAGAGGTTATTGCATCCAACCTAGTTGCCGAAAAACATTATTCTACTCAATCCGTAAATATAGCTTTTAATCAACATGATCTCATCATAATTGATGGAGATATTAAGTCTTTTGAAATTGTTAGCGAATCCAATCATATGGAGGTAATGGATAACCTGTTGAATAATCTAGAGTTGGAGTGGGTTGAGTTTGAATAGTAAATTTTCATTTGACTAACTAATTTCTATGTTCTAGAATATACAAAACATAACTTTCAGAATAATGGCTATGAAGAGAAGAGTAGTTTTGAATGATTATATTCAGAGAGCTCCGCTTGGTGGGAAGGAGTAATAATGTTCAATACGAAATAAGACTCGGAGCTTCGCATAGATCTAATTGTACTTAGTGATACTGCGACGGGTTCTCTCCGTTATAGGGAGAGGGTATAATCAATTTCTTATTTAATTGCCGTACCCGAAGAGCTTGGTATGGTGACATCTCCATAAACTGAGGTGGTACCACGGAGATTTAACTCTCGTACTCAAGATGATTAATCTTGGTGGTGAGGTTTGTTATACTAAACCTTAAGGACTATGGTGAAGAAGCGCGAATTGGTTTTCGCGTTTCTTAAGTGTTTTTCTTTATTATGAGGAGCATACTGCTACATTTTAGTAAGTAGTTCCGTTTTCGTGAGAAACAGTGTAAATAGAATATGAATAAGTATACCTTTTAGCACCGTAAATTACAGGGTTGCTTTCATTGATTTATCAACGCTTTATAGAATGACATATCAAATAGCACCTCAAATAACATCTTGACAATGAATGTTGTTAACATGCAGAATAGGGTGCTATTTTACTTGTCATTTGAGATACAATCTTAATCTGTATCAATAAAACTAAAGGATTAAGTAACATTATGTGTTAAAATATATTTAAATATTATGAAAGATTTGTTCTTCAACGAACGAAGCAGAAGAGTTGAAGATGGAACAGTTTGAAGGGGGGATAAAGGTGACTATTGAACAGGAAGTATCGGATGAAGTATATAAAGTGATGGAGTTACATAGAAATTTATCAGAGGGACAATTTGAGGAAATGAATAGTTTATAATCTGATGATTTTCAAGGATGGCTTTATATGCCTTGGGTTGGAGAACTGGACCAATATAATGCAGAATCTATAAAAAAGATAATAGATTAGCTTCAGAGTAATATAAAGGGAAATAAATTCAATTTGATTATACTGGGCTTAAAAAAGTTCCACAGTCTGAAATTCAAGTGACTGTATCTTACGAGGTAGTTCACCAAAATAAAGAACAGATGGTTAAGGTAAGAGCTTTAGCACTCGAGGTATAGCGAAAAGAAACTGAAGGTAAGAAAATTGTTCGTTGGTATGAAGAAAAAGGGTTGCAAACATAGTTTTCGAATTACTTAAAAGCACAATTCTCTTGGACTAAACTAACAAAATAGAGGCACACTCTTATTGCATTAAAGGTCAACCAGTAAATTCTGGCTAACCTTATATTACGATCGGGTGCAATAGTTAAATAAAAGATCCATCTGTAGTGATGATATTTACTTTCATATTCGGTACTACGAATTCAATCATGGAACTTTACCGTAAATGAATTAATGGTGTAGCAGGGTGTGGGCACTAAATACTTGGATAAACACCTCTACTGATTCCGGTGGCTTTAATTATTTCTAGCTGCCAAAATTCGCATAAGAAAGACCTCAACTTGTGAGGTTTGTTAAACTTTTTAAGAAATGGTGCTTTATTTTGATGAAGATACAATTTTATATTTATCTTTAATCATTTCGTAAGGAACAAGTATTAAAGGGTTTTTCGATGGTGTAAACAATTCGATGTTTTCTTGTTCTGGATAGGGGGCGAACCATTTTAACCCGAACTTTTTAACAACCTCCCCTTTAATTCCCTTTTTGATGGTTCCTTCCTTCTCTTTATATCTCACTATTCCATTTTGTTTTCTGAACTCAAGAGGATATCTAAAGCTATTGGCTAAAAACCAACCACGTATCATTTTCTCATTAAAATAAACGACATCCTCAGTTATCTCAATTTCAATTGCTAAGTTCTTCAATACAATACCCCCTCACATGTTATGCATTAAAAGGATTTTAAATGGAATCCTACTTTAATAAGTATTTTCTGTTTTTATATTCTAAATATATTAATTTTCTATATGTGACATTTTAGCCCCTTGAAAGGTGTTGAATAAAATGATTTTTGAAATAATTCTGGTGAATTGAATGGAAGTTAATGTTAAAATTAAATATGGTATTAGACGAAAAGGCAGGTTATTTGAACGGCAATCTGGCTAGATTGAGGACAAACTCAATAAAACAAAAACAACTTTCCAGACATTGGAAAAGGGGAGGAAATAATTTGAGCTACAAAATTATCACGTTACCAAGCTATCGGGCAGTAGGATTGAAATGGGAGGGGACTTTCTCTGAGATTGTTCCAAATTTAAAAAACGTAATTCAACAAGCGAAAGACCGTGCTGATGAATTAGAGAATAAGGTGAATCCCAATGTTCAATTGGGTTTATCCTATCATGTCATAGAGAATGGATTCGCACATTACGCGGTCTATGAAGTAAGTGAGGAGCAGGAAATCCCTGAAGGAATGATTGAAATTACCGTACCAGAATGGACTTATGTGATGACTACACATAATAAAGGAGAAGATATACAAAAGACCTATACGGATTTACATCAATGGTTATTTGCTAGTGATTATACCGCCTTTAGGGAAGCTGGTGTAGAATACTACGATCCGTATATGCCGATTAAACACGAATATTATCCAGCTAATCAAGATCCGAATGATCCGCATTTAGACATTTACATACCGATTGTTAAAAAAATGTTAACGTAATTGGCACATTTTTCAGGTGATGACGTTCTAACCAGGTTTTTACCTGACCTTAAAATCGAACGAGTGAGTGAGAAAAAGGTGATCATGGGTCACTTTTTCTTATAGTGAAATTCTAATAATATTTGGAATACTATGCTAGTATTGAGATAGAAGTTATTATGCTAACAGGGTAGTTTACTTGAACAATCGTCATTAGCTTTTTTTTAACAATCGGGCCTGAATGTTATTGTGGGCAATTAAAGGAACGGGTGAAAAGTATGAAGGTTCTTATATTGGGAGGTACTCGTTTTTTAGGAAAAGCTTTGGTAGAAGAAGGATTGAAAAGAGGTCATGAAATCACATTATTCAATCGTGGGACCAATAAAGAGGCGTTTTCCGGTGTGGAACAGCTCATCGGCGATAGGGACGGGGATGTATCACAGCTCGAAAACAGGAAATGGGATGTTGTAATGGACACATGTGGCTTCGCTCCTCACCAAATAAACAAAATTGCAGCTGTTATCGGGACTAGCATCGAACATTATACATACATTTCAAGCATCTCCGTTTATAAAGATTGGATTCCGTTCAATATCACGGAAGACTATCATTTACAGTCAATGCCACCAGATCAATTGAAAGACGTATTGAAAAACGTTAAGGAAGGGAGAATTTCTCCTTATGAACATTACGGTGCTTTGAAAGTGCTATGTGAAGCAGAAGCAGAGAAATATTGGCCGGGGCGCGTGTTGCATATCAGGGCAGGTCAGCTTGTTGGGCAGTTTGACTATACGGATCGGCTCCCGTACTGGGTTCAACGTGTGGCAGAAGGCGGAAACATAATGGTGCCTGGAAGTCCGAACCGTCCAATTCAACTAATCGACGTGAAAGATATAGCAACATGGGTGTTTGATATGGTGAAAAGAAGAAAAGCTGGAACGTTCAATGTTACAGGTCCCGATTATGAATTGACGATGGAAGAGCTTTTAAACACGTGTAAAGTGGTTACAAACAGCAATGCTGAATTTGTCTGGGTAGATGAACAACTTGTGTTGGAACATCAAATACAGCCGTGGACGGAAATGCCGTTATGGATTCCTGAACATTTTCCGTTAGAAGGAGAAACTGAACCGTGGAAAATGTTCATAAGCGTAAAAAAAGCTTTAGACGCAGGGCTTTCTTTTCGTCGTCTTGAAGAAACAATACATGATGTGTATCAATGGGAAAAATCGAGAAAAGATTCAAAAAGAAAAACAGGTATATCGCGTAAAAAAGAGCAAGAGGTACTAGATGCCTGGTTCCATTTGAAGGAGATTCACAAGTAGCTTGGCTGCTTTAGTCCAAAGATGCTTCGAGTTAATGAAGAAATATATGAGCAAATCCAAAATTGAGTGTAATAGAATTAGGAAATGGTACATCTAAACTTCCTCTATAGAAACATATTAATGGCGTAATCCATCATGATGCTCACCATTCTGGGCAATTCATAGTAATTAGAAAAAATAAGGTGCATGGCCAGTTTATGAAGATAATAACTGATAGTTCCGGTACTTAAGATTCTATTGTTCAATTGACGGGCGCTATTCTTTAGTAAGAAGGCGTCTTTTTTGTATGCTCCTACACAAAAGATGATGAAGATTTTCACTTAAAGTATATGGTGCGATTGTTTAAGTAGAGAAGTAATTCTTTACGATTGGTAGGTTTTAGTGAAAAGGTGGTAATTTTATGGCACGTTGTACTATTTGTGGTTACAAATGGAAAGCCAAAGAAATTTGGTCACTTGGATTTTCTAAAAAAGGGAAAGACTGTCCGAACTGTGGACTTAAACAATACATTTCAGTAAAGACACAACGGATATTTACATTAGGGTATCTTAGTCTAATATTCGTTCCATTCCTTTTTCTATTTATCAAATTAAGCGATAAAGATGAACCATTGTGGTAATTATTGTTCAACAAACGGGTGCAAGAGTTGAACAAGGCGGTTTTAAATCAGATGGTCTTTTTATTTGCTTTAATATAATTGGAATATTATGTTATTGTTGAGTTGTTGAAGTAACGGGGCAGTTTAGTTCAAGAAGGATTCAGTATATATAATAAAGAATATGTTATTAAGATTAATACAAGGGGTTGGGATTTTTGGAACTTAGACAAATGGCAGTCGCTTTTCTTTTCAATGAGGAACAAGAAGTTTTATTTCTTCAAAAAAAGCAAAAAGATACTTTCCTCGCAGGGTTTTTAGTTCCACATATAGAAGGCGATGAAATAAATGAACCTCAAAAAGCATGTTACAGAGAGATTGAAGAAGAAACGGGTTTAAATAGTGATTGTATTAAAAATCTTGGACTTAGATACGTTGTACTTAGGATTAAGGATAATCATGAAATTCGAATACAAAATGTTTTCATTGGAATTGTGTTAAAAAAATTCTAAGTTAATTGAGAGTGATGAAGGGTCACTATCTTGGATTGGTTACAAAGGTATTTTAAACCATAATGTTTCTGCTACTACCAAAGAAATGGTTAGTCATTACGACCAGGTAGGCAAATTCAATGACAAAGTATTTGTAGGTTCAATGAAATCTTTTAAAGGAAACCCTGAAATTACTTGGGGGCTTTTGGAGGATTGGGAGTTACCGATTTCCAACTAACGGGACAGGATAGTTGAAGAAGAACCCCAGTGTAAAGTAGGTAATATTAATCCTTAACTTAAAATAAGAGAGATTAAAAATAGGATTAAAAGGAGGAACACAAGATGCAGGCGTTAATTGAGGAGTACAGTCGAGGATTTACGATGTTAAGGGAATCCATAAGTAAGTTATCCGAGGAAGAGATTAGGTATAATCCAGGAAAAGATAAATGGAGTATACATCAAATAATTATTCATATAACAGATTCTGAGTTGGCGGCTACACATAGAATGAAAAAAGTTTTGTCAGAGTCTGAACCACTCTTGCCAGCACCTGACCAAGATGCTTGGGCAAGCTCTTTGGTTTATGAACAATTAGATCGAGAACAATACCTTCAACTTTTTAAAATGCTACGTTCCAGTATGCTTCCTATTCTCCATAATTTAACAACTGAACAACTTGAGAGAGTTGCAGTGTATTCAGATGGTGCGAGATTGACATTCAAAGATTTGTTGGATTACCGAGTCGAGCATATACGTGGACATCTCGACCAAATTGAAAGAAATAAAAAGGTTTACAGGGAAAAGAATAAATAAAATAGGTTGCTTCTTCCACTTAAGGGTGCGTTAGATAAAGAAGGTGATCTAAGATGAACTGCCCCCTGTCAAGTAGACAGTGGAAATAATAAAAAAGGACTTAAGCGGCTTTAGCTCTGTATTCATTAGGGCTAAGGCCGTTTAATCGTTCTTGATATCTTTCATTGTTGTAGAAGTAGATGTACTCATCTATTGCTTTTTTAAGTTCCTCAAAAGTCTCATACCTATGTAAATAATACTTCTCACATTTCAGCGTCCCCCAAAACGATTCCATTGGACCGTTATCAATGCATTTACCTACACGAGACATACTGTGTGTCATTTTTGCTTCATCAATCCTCCGTTTAAATCCATGTGAGGTGTATTGGAATCCGCGATCACTATGAATT
>NZ_KI519440.1:0-143938 GCF_000482485.1 Paucisalibacillus globulus DSM 18846
TGAGTAATGCGTTCGAACCACTTTAGATGTTTAATCTTTTGAAGACGATAATCATGAATACGTTGTGTCCTCTCGCCACAGCTAGGACACACTTGGGCAACTCGTTCCATTTCTATATGGATAATAACCATTTCGTTTCTTTCCTCAATATTTGTAACGATACAATCTTTCAAACCAGGAATATTCATGGTAAAATTCATTTACACGCAACCCCATTCACTTAGACTTGTTTCTCGACAATTCAAGTATAAAGGATTGGTAGGTTGCGTGTTAACCTTTTTCAGAATATTTCATGTACCCCAACAAATATTATAGAGCCTAAATAAAAAACACTTAAAATGCTACAGTCAGCAAAATAAGTGTCTTACTAGATTCTATTAAATTAACTGCATCGTAGTAATACAAGTATTATCCTCTTTAAAAGTAGAGATTTCAGATTCAGCAACTTTACCATTATGCTCAATTGTTACGTTAAAGTTCTTATCACGGGGAAGCCATAAATCAATAAATCCATTTTCAAGAGAAGTGATTGTTTCATCTATTACAACATTTCCGTCTTCATCCTCAATATGGACTTGAAATTCTTTTTCCACTAATTCACCTTGGCATCCAGTTAGTGAATGGATTGCACAAGGATGTGTTGTCGTTTCAAATGGTGCAATAGAAACAAAAAATTCATCATCAGGCAAATCAAACGTTGTTTCCTTATTATTCTCATCCGTTACAACCAATTGTTGTGAAGTAATGGAAGCGGAGATATTTTCAAAGTCACCGACACTATAGTCGTGTACCATTTCCTTGATATCTTTCGTTTCACCATCATTTTCAATGGATGTATCTTCATTACATGCCGCCATTATGGTTATTAGTGATAGACCTACAATGATTAGAAGAATTCTCTTCATGTTTTTCAACTCCTACACTAGATATAATCTGATTGTATTTTACCATAATAACAAGTAGGAAGTTGAAAAGTCACGAAAAGTTCATAAGGGACCAGTCTTTATTGCATTATTCTTCCAGTCTTGAATATGCTTCATCATATTCTGTTAGTTTCTTGAAGTAGTCTCTTAGCAGCTTCCATATCAACATCTTTCTTTAGATGTTCTGGTGTCCAAGGAATGTAGATATGTGGTTTAATTCCTTGTTCGTGATTTAGGCTACGGCTGTCTAGTTGGTCTAATCTGGATGTAGGATATAATAATTCAAATTGATTGTCCCATTTTATGGTCGTTAAGTTGGAATAATCATTAATTCCCATTGTAGGACGACCAATGACAGTGACTTTAGATGATTGTTTGCATAGGTAAACGAAAATATCACCTGCACTACCACAATAATTATCTGTTAGGACGATAATATTCTTAGGATACTCTTGGCCTTCGATTTCAAATTCATTACCATCACTGCTATCTTCATTAAAACTAATAAATCCTTTTCCCCTATATTTTTCCCATGTTTGTTCTTTCCACTGCTTTAGACCTTCACGATATTGTTCATTCGCTGTTTTCTCAAGTTCATCATCAATCCATTGAATCATTAAATCAGCATTTCTTTCTGTGCAGTTAAACTTCATATTGTAAAAACTATTGTCAATCTTGTTTATACCTACTGGAAAAATATATTTTCCTAAATTCACGAATGATTGGTCGGTTCCCCCGTAGTTTACGCGAACATCAATGATTAAGTTTTTTGTGTTCTTTAATTCTTCCTTATGTTTTTCTAATACTATTTCAATTGGTGTTAGATCGAAGAAGTCAGAAAGTGTCATACAAAAGGTGTCTTCATTTACTTTTTTTAATGGTATGTTGTGGTTCATATGTTTTCTCGTATTTCTTTAAGTCAAGAAGACGAACATTTCCCTCGTTATCCATCACTTCAGCTACCTTGTACTTGTAAATGATATTTCGCCATTCTTCCCGTTCGGCAATACTATCCATTAATTCACGTTGATGTTTATGTACTAACTCACGTATAGGGATTTGATCAAGGGAAATGATAGCTTCTCCAATTTCTAGACGTGCTTCAGCGGTGAGAGTTCTAATATATAATTTATCTTCATAACGTCTTACTCGAAAACCATTATCATATTCTATCTGTGTATCTGATTTGATGGGTTTAAAAATGATATATGGATCTTTGAAATCTAGTAAGTAATCTCGAATAATTTCTGTAAAACGATTGGTAGTTAATTTATTATCTTTCTCTAATTCTAGTATTTCTTTTTCGTATTCTTTAGGGTTGTCCCAGCCATTTTTGTCAATACAACCTGAATAGTCATGGTGCATGATGTCTACTATTTCGTGGGAAATTTCAGTATACATATTCACCCTCCAAGTAGCAAATATTCTAAATTCATTGTAAATGATTGAATGGTTTTAAACAATGCCACTGCAGAATGAAATGTTCTCGGTCTTAGGTTGGAGAAGGCGGGCTTAATTTATCGTATGCTATTGAAGTATGGCTAAAACGAAAGCATACGCCCGAAGCAACTAACCATCAGCCCAATGCACAAAAACATGCTTCCGAAGCAACTAACCATCAGCCCAATGCACGAAACCATAATCCCAAACCAACCGAGCATGGACCCAATCAAATAAGCTTTCCGTTACCACTAAAACAAACTATCTCACTCCACCCCAGGCAACTCTATCATAGGTGTAGTAGACCAACCCTTGATCATGGAAAGGACGTTCATAATCGGAATGCTAAATCCAATCGTACCAACATCTGAAGCAGCAGAGTTAATGCCAATCACTTCACCTGTTTCCCTATGAAGTAATGGTCCGCCACTATTTCCAGGAGCAATTGGTGCGGAAATTTGATAGAGGTCATTGTAAACATAGGGCTCAATCTCTAAATCACGGCCTACACCACTAATAATTCCAGTCGTAACGGTATTATCGAGTCCCAGTGGGCTACCTAATGCAAGTACCTCATCACCGATTTCAGCTTTTTCCATACGTATTTTTAATGGTTCTACACCTATCAGACCATCTACTCTAACAACAGCAATATCAATATCAGTGCTAATACCAATAACTATGCCTGAAAATTCACGTTCATCAGTAGTAATGATGGTAACTTCTTTAACACCACTTACGACATGAGCATTTGTAATTATGTCACCCATGTCGTTATATAAAAATCCCGAGCCGATTGAACCATTCTCTAATTCGATTTTTACTACTTTTTGCTGTGCTTCTTGAATAATATCCTTAACTTCCTTAGATTCAACTTCAACCCCGGCAGTTGTTTCTTCTTCTTCAGGGGTTAATGAACCTTCCACTAAGATCGTGGAAGGCTCATCTAGTTTATTAGAAATATGACTCTTTATGAAAAATACGCCAAATACACCTACACATAATAACAAGAGGGTAATCAATAAACTTATTAGCCAACGTTTATTCATGAATATTTACCATCCTTTCCTTATTGATCGAAGTACCAAGTGGCATTGAAAACTTCTACAGTTACTTCTTGATTTACTTCCGGAACCAGTCCTGAAAAGTACCCCTCATCGCCTGGCTCTAGTAGATCTGGCTCTACGCTAACATTACCTTCAAAAAGAAGTTCACCGTTATTATCGTATAGGGCATAATAAATAAGGATGGTGTAAATTGGAACAGTAGCGTTACTTTTAATGGTACCTTCAAAAGTAACGTCACCATTTTCTTCAAGATTTGCAGTTAATGAAACTAATTCAACAGCAGCCGTACGATTATGCAAGTCTTCTTCAGCAGCTTGTTCCTCAACGGCAACTTTCTCTTGTTCAATTTTTTCCTTCAACTGGAGGAGTTGTTCATCATCTGCTTTGTAACTTAGCCCCTTATTGACAGCATTCATTGCCTCTGCAAATTGTCCATTAGCAAGAAATTCTGTCGCCTCGGTGTTTGAAATTTGAACTATTTTTTCTAATATTTCTGTTCGAACACTCTCTACATCAGGGGATGACATTGTCTCCAAGATACTTAAATTAGCTGCTAATTCATCAATGGTGGTTAAACTAGCAACCTCTCGAACTACCTTTCCGATTGCAATTCGTTCTTCTTCCTGTGTGATGCTTTCTTGGAACTTGGTAAATAATGGACCGTTATTTGTACTAACTTGTTCCTTAAGGGTAGTCAACAGTTGTTCGGCACCTTCAAAGTCTTGAGAGGCAATTGATTTACTAACTGAATCAAGTTGAGCAGAGAATTCTTTTACTTTATTAATCTCTTCTAAATTTAACGTTAAAACTTCATAATCGGGTCTAAGATTGATTGCTTCATTTAACGTTGTAACTGCCGCAGCATAATTCCCTTCAAGAGCTGAATTTTCTCCACTCTTTTGTAATTCTAATACTGTATCATTTTTCTTTTGCTCGGATGTAAAAGTAAATGCAAGTACAGCTACAACAATAACGAAGCTCAGTATTGGGATAAGGATTGGTAGCAATAATTTTAATGTAGATTGCTTTTTCGGTGGTTGTTCGGGTTGATAAGTATTTTGGACATTTTGAGGTGTGGGCTGGGTGTTTGTGTATTGCGGCTGAATATCCTTAATTACTTCACTTGGCTGTTCGGGATTAGATTCTGTAGGTGGTTCCTGGTTAACTGATTCCTGAATTTGGTTAGCAGATTCTTGTGCTTGATTAACTTTTGAGCCACAGGAATTACAAAAACTTGCCCCTTCTAATATTTTTCCCCCGCACTGATGACAAAACAACAATTTCATCCTCCTAATCTTATGTTATTTTTATTATAAATATAAAAATACAAACAACATCATGCTATTATATGTGACTTTGGGCAAAAAGTTCCATGATATTTGTAGGAATTTATTATTTGTTAAAGGAGCCATGGGGACAAAGCTTTTCGGTGGGACGAGTAACCGCAATCCCAGTCCTAGGTCCATTGGCTTGATTCTTAAAATAGTGTGATTTTCTCGGGGAATGTGCTTATTTAATCGAATACTCTACGTAACCATGTTATGATAGGAGGCATTATGTCTTAAGGAGAATGAACATCTATGAATATATCGATACTATTCGAGGATAATCATCTGCTTTTGGTAGAAAAACCAATTAATATCCCAGTGCAGGAAGATAGTAGTGGGGATCTAGATTTGTTGAGGATATTAAAAAATGACCTAAAAGTTCGTTATAATAAACCTGGTAATGTGTATTTGGGATTAGTTCACCGCCTAGACCGACCTGTTGGTGGGGCAATGGTGTTAGCAAAAACATCGAAGGCTGCCTCCAGATTGTCAGATATGATCCGTAGACATGTAATTGAGCGGAATTATTTGACGGTAGTTCATGGAACCCCGAAAAAGAAAAGAGGACAACTGGTTCATTATCTATACAAGGATAACCGGAAGAATTTAGTGTTCGCCGTTTCTCCTAATCATCCAAAAGCTAAAAAAGCTGTGCTAGATTACGAGGTTCTGGAATCGCAAAATGGCCTGAGTCTACTTTCTGTGAATCTTCATACCGGAAGACCCCATCAAATACGAGTTCAGCTTTCAACAATGGGAAACCCAATTTACGGTGATCAAAAGTATGGAGAGCATCTCAATAAACCTGGCCAACAAATTGCACTTTGGGCACATACACTTCATTTTGAACATCCCGTTAAGAAGGAACCGGTAGGAGTTTATTCTACACCACCGAATGATTTTCCTTGGGAATCATGGCAGTACTTTACTAATAAAGCTTATGCTCTATTATAGGGAATAATAGTATTCTAGTAGCTTCATATGGAAAAAAATATTGGATAATAAAAATGCAGTGGAATTACATCCACTGCATTTTTAATGCTTTCTGTAAAACAAGTTCTGCCCAATCTTATTCAAACCATTCTTCCATAAGATAGAATACCTTTACCTCCTTTGCTTTTTGAATTAAATACTCCATATCCAGATTATCCTTATGAATAAGAAACATTCGATAAGCCCATTCGTAATCCTCATCGTCTTTTGGATGTTTAACTGAAAACGCAATCCCTTCTATTCGATGAATAATGATATCCTCTACACCAATCACATAAACACTGCGTTTTGAAGGAAGTACTATCTCGTATATATGCTCCGAACTACCTTCTAAGTGATTACTAGGAACCTCTATGGCAATTTCAGCATCCGTATGATACCATTCTCTTTGGACTCGATTAAAGCCTAATTCCGTTAGTACTTCATTAAATAAATCCCAACCATCACTAACGAAATCAATATCGTGGGTGTGGTAGTCGTTACGTGTGTAAATTTCAACAGATAAGCCACCAACGATAATCGGTTTTACACCTTTTTGTTTAAAAAATTCTGTTAATAAAGCCGAAAATTCAAGTTGCTTTTCAAACTTTGGCTTACCTTTAAGGGCAATAAATTCTTTTCGAAGATCATCAATTGTAATCATAATACAAACACCTTTTACCTAACCTTTTAATCTTGCCCATTTCCTCTGCTTTTTTCCACCGTGCGATAGCAATTTCATTTAAAGCAATAATTTCACTTTGGGATCTTGTTCGAGACTTTTTTCGGCGTATTGTAGATGCATTATGGCGGATCTTTTCGTTTACCCATTTTCGATTTTCTTTAATGGTGTTATCAATTTCATCAAGTGAAATTTTTTTCATAAACTTTTCACCTTCCCATAATATAATAATTAAAATGAATGTACACACTATAGTTACTTACTATTATATCACGTTTTCATGATTGGTAATACATGGATAAGGGTAAAGGAAGACTGCAAGGGGATAGCAATTCAACTGAAAAAGAATATTTTAGAGCTAGGTTCGGGATGCCTGTATCCTATACAAATGCTATAATAGAAAACTAGACCGACATTATATTAAAGCAAACACTCTACATAAAACGGAGGGGAAACATGGAGTTTATAGAAAACTGGCTCGTACAATTTGACATGAACCCCAAGTTAACAGGGTATCTAGCTGTCATTTTAACGATTCTTTTCGTAGCACTAATCTGCTTTATTGCAAATTTGATCACGAAGAAGATAGTAATCAGAATCATTACCCATATTGTAAGGAGGAACAATTTTCAATGGGATGATATTCTTTTAGAAAGAAAGGTATTCCGTAAATTATCCCATATTGTTCCAGCAGTTATTATTTTTGCCTTTGCTGAAACAGGTACCTTTCCAACATACGAAGATTTAATTAAACAATTTGTGCTTGTCTATTTAATTATTGTTGGATTAGCAGTAATTAATAGCCTATTAAATGCAATTAATGATATCTATCAAACATATGAAATATCCAAGATTCGACCGATAAAAGGATATATTCAAGTTATAAAAATTATCGTGATAACCATTGGAATCATTTCGGTTATTGCAAGCTTAATTGGAAAAAGTCCTTTTGTATTCTTAAGTGGAATCGGTGCACTTTCAGCTATATTTATGTTAGTTTTCAAAGATTCAATCCTTGGCCTTGTTGCAGGGGTTCAGTTGACAGCAAATGATATGGTCCGGGTTGGTGACTGGATTGAAATGCCGAAATACGATGCAGATGGGGATATTATTGATATCTCCTTAAATACAGTAAAAGTACAAAACTGGGATAAGACGATTACGATGATTCCTGCGTATGCCTTGATCTCGGATTCGTTTAAAAACTGGAGAGGGATGCAGAACTCTGGAGGAAGACGAATTAAACGATCTGTATTTATTGATACAACTAGTATCGCGTTTTGTACCGAAGAGATGATAGAGAAGTTTAAACAGATTCAAATTTTATCGGATCATATTAGTAATAGAGAACATGAAATTGTGGAATATAATACAAAGAACCATATCAATCGAAATAGTCCTGTAAATGGAAGGGCAATGACGAATATGGGTGTATTTAGAGCTTATGTCAGTAATTACATTCAGCGCCATTCTGGCATTAACCAAGACATGACCTTAATGGTTAGACAGCTTGCACCTACTGAACATGGACTGCCTTTAGAAATTTATGCATTTACAAGTGATACTAGCTGGGCAGTTTATGAATCCGTTCAGGCAGATATCTTTGATCATTTATTTGCAGTTGCCCCGGAATTCGGATTGAAAATTTTCCAAAGTCCATCAGGGAATGATATGAGGAGTATGGTGGAAGGTTTGAATGAAGAAGTCGGTATTAGAGATAGGGAACAAGAATAATGAGTAGGGGGCAGTCCCTCATCGCTTTAGCATGTTAAAGTGATGAGGGACTGTTTCCCTTTAATAGTACTAACCTCGTTCTTTTTCATGTTGCTCGAAGTAATCTTTTAATTCATCCTCTACACTAGTCTCTGTTAATGGAACATCGGCACGGTAAGCGGCACGACTTATAACATGTGCCCCAACTGGTGCTGTTAAAAATACAAAGATAATACCTAAAATAAGCCGGATACTGAAGTACCCTTCGGAAATGATGAAATAGAGTAGAGTACCGATTAAGATGAAAAGCACGCCAACTGTAGAACTTTTTGATGCAGCATGTGAACGTGTATAAACATCTGGTAGACGAACTAAACCAATTGCACTAATTAGACTAATGATGGTTCCAAATAATATAAAAACCCCAGCAATGACCTCAGCGCTTTCGTTCAATGACAACACCTCTTTCGATAAACCGTGCAAATGCAATCGTTCCAATAAAGGATAATATCCCAATAAGAAGGATTAATTCAAAAAATGCATGCGTATCAAGGTACACAGAGAAAATGGCAGTTCCCGCAATTAAGTTAATTCCAATCGCGTCTAAAGCCTGGACACGATCTACACTTGAAGGTCCTTTAACAACTCGGTAAAAATTAAACAGAATAGCTATGGTCAAAATTACTAAGGATAAAATCATTAATACATCAAACATATTTTCTTGTCACATCCTTTATTGCACGTTCAAAAATAATCTGTGATTTTAGGACAGACTCTTTAGAATCGGGTATATCCATTGCGTGAACATACAAGCTTTTTCCATCAGGGGTAACCTCCATCACAACAGATCCTGGAGTTAAACAAATAAGAAGTGAAAGTAAAGTAATCTCTACATCTCCCTCTAAATCCGTATCGATTCGAAAAATTCCAGGTGTAATATTGATCTTAGGACGGAGTATTTGCCCAATAACGACAATAGCTGAGCTTATTAACTCTCTCGTAAAAACGAATAATAATTTTAATGCTGCCCAGACGAAGAAAATATAAAAGGGCTTTTGGAAGAATCTTCGCATAAAGAAAAGAATAATCAATCCAACAAAATATCCACTTAAGAAGGATAGAAAATTCCATTCATCCTGGAAAAACATCCAAAGAAAAGCAATAAAAATATTTACTAATATTTGAAATGGCATTACTGCTCTTCCTTTCTTTTACAATTTAGCTACTTTCTAACATATGCTTCTTTTTCATTGGAACAGAGATTTCATAAACCCTCCGAGCGACCTGAATACATGGTCTTGGGTTTAAGGAATTTCATTTTCGGCAAAAACAGCATCAATGTAGGTTTGTGGATTCATGAGACCTTCCACTGCAATTTCTACATAAGAATTAATAAATTCTGGTCCCAGTCCTAAGGCGATGGTTAGCAATGTTAATAGAGCAATTGGAAGAATGACTCCTTTTGTTGTTCCCTTTTCCTCCTCCTCACTTAACACCGTCTCACCCCAGAAAGCATTCATAAAGATTTTCATGACAGAGTATAGAATCATAAGACTGGTTAGTAAACCGATTAATCCTAACCAAAAGTACCCAGCCTCAAAGGTACCTCTCGTAACAAAAACTTTTCCTAAAAATCCACCAAGTGGTGGGATTCCAATGAGAGACAATGAAGCAATGAAGAACATCCAGCCTAAATAGGGATGGTTACGAATTAATCCACTCATCTCTTTTAAATTAGTTGTTCCTGTTAAATAAACGACAACACCACCAATTAGGAAAATAAGTGCTTTAATGATCATGTCGTGAATTAAATAGTAGATAGAGCCAAGTGCGCCGCTCGTTGTAAAAGCAGCGATTCCAGCTAGGATAAATCCAGCCCCTATAATAACGTTATAGGTTAAGATTTTATTAATATCCCAATATGCAATAGCTCCGATACCACCAAGAATCATTGTAAGTGCTGCTAGTATTCCAATAAATAAATGCGTTATTTGTGGTTCATGATAGAACACTAGCGTAAACATACGGATAATTGCATAGATACCAACTTTAGTAAGCAATGCTGAAAATAGGGCAGATACTGCAGCTGGTGGTGCACTATAAGAACCAGGTAGCCAGTAAAACAGAAAGAGTCCAGCTTTAATTCCAAATACAATTAAAAACAGGATGGCAACGGTGGTAATAAAACCATCTTGTCCAGCTTCTGCTATCCTAACAGAAATATGTGCCAAGTTTAAGGTGCCAGTAACTGAATATAAATAGGCGATGCCAACTAGGAAAAATGCCGAAGATAAAATATTGATAATAACATATTTCATCGTCTCTCTAAGTTGAACCTTCTTCCCACCTAATGAAATTAAGGCATAGGAAGCTACTAGAAGCACTTCAAAGAAGACATATAAATTAAATAAGTCCCCGGTCATAAATGAACCATTTACACCAGTAATTAAGAATAAGAATAAAGGATAATAATAATATTTTTCCCTTTCCTTTCCAATTGTCCGAAATGAGAAAATAACACAACAGAAGGCAACAATACTAGTCGTTAGGACGAGTAACATCGAGAGCATATCGGCTACTAAGCCAATCCCGTATGGAGCCTGCCATCCTCCTAGTTGAAGCGTTTGAATTCCATTTGTTGAGATTTGATTCATAATAGTGATTGAAATCCCAGCAATCACTGCAAGTACAACAACACTTAACGTTCGCTGCAAGCGAATATTCTTTGGTACTAGTATAAATAGTAGTCCGGCTATTAAGGGTAATATCACTGGCCAGATTAATAGGTTATTCATGTTCATTTCCCCTTAGTTGATTCATATCATCTGTGCCATGCTTCTTATACGTACGATAGCTTAACACTAGTAGAAATGCGGTTACCGCAAAGTTAATTACAATTGCTGTTAATATTAGTGCTTGTGGTATAGCATCGGTGAAGCTTTGAAAGCTTTCTGATAGTAATGGAGGTCCACCAGTTTTCAGACCACCCATAACCATTATCATTAAATTAATGGCGTGGCTAATAAGAGAGAGACCTAGGATAATTCGCAGCATTTGGTTGGATAGGATTAAATAAGTACCGATGGAAAACAGAATTCCAATTACGATTGCCATTATTGTTTCCATTATAATTCATCCTCACTTATGCTTGTTATGATAGTGATGGCCGTTCCGATTACAGCGAACGCTACACCTACATCAAATAATACTGCTGTTGCTAGTTCTGTTTCGCCAAATACCGGTAAATCAAAATATCCAAATGCTTGCTCTAAGAAATTATCGCCATAAATCATACCGCCCATCCCCGTTGCAACAGAGATTAGCACACCAAGGGCAGCCATTTTCTTATAATCGACCGGTAAGTTTGTCTGAATTCGTTCAATATCAAAGGATAAATAAAGTAAGACAATACCTGCAGCCGTTGTTAAACCTCCAATAAATCCTCCACCAGGGAAATGGTGTCCCGCCCAAAATAGGTCAATCGAGAATGTGAAGATGATGACAGCGGCAAGTTTTGTGACGGTATGCAGTATGACATCATTTGGTTCAGGCTTCATCATTTTCACTTCCTTTTGGTCTAAGCTTTATTAAGGTAAATACTCCTACTCCAGCAATTAGTAATACCGATATTTCCAACATGGTATCGAAACCTCTGAAATCAACTAATATCGCATTAACGATATTTTTTGCACCGGCGAGTTCATAAGCATTCTCAAAGAAATTAGTTATTGGAACATGTAATCTATGACCGGACGCTATTAATGTCATGATAGTGACAGTTAGACCTACACCAATTGAAATAATTAAATTGGTTACCTTAAATTTCATCTTTTCTAATCGTTTTCCTAGTTTAGGAAGGTGATAAAAACAAAGTAAGAATAGGACAGTTGTTACAGTCTCCACCACCATCTGAGTTAAAGCCAGGTCAGGAGCCCGGAAAATAACAAATAACATAACCATTAAATATCCAACTGCCCCTAAAGAAACGATAGCAGTTATCCTGTTTTTCGTTAATAGTGTTGTCATTGCAGCAGCTACCATAACAACTAAAATTCCAATATCATAGATAGAAATTTCTCCTGTACTAGAAAAATTGAAAGATATCGCATCAAAGCTTATTAAGGATCCAATCATGATAACTGTGATAAAAATAAAAATATAAAGTAAATAGTGACGAATGTTACCTGTCATATAACGGTCTGTGAACGATGCGGATTGTTTTTCCATGTTTTCTATTGTTGCGTTATACAAGTTATTCAAGCTAAGTTTGTCAGGGAAAAATCGGAAAGCAATATTCCACTTTTTAATCGAGAAGAACAATAATAATCCAAAGAATATTACACCAATTGTCATCCATAGTTCTATACTGTCAAACCCATGCCAAGCATGAATTTCGAATACCTCATTTCCTGTAGAGACGGTTGGTATTACTGAAACTAGTGCAGGTTTTAAAATATACTCTGCTAATAGATTTGGGAAAAAGAATACTAATACCACTAATGAACCTAGAATGACAGGTGGAACAAGCATTCCAAATGGTGCTTCATGCACATTATCTTTTGGCAACTTTTCTGGTTGAAGCTTTCCTAAGAATGGTTTCAACAATAAGATCATGCAATAGATAAAGGTAAAGACACTTGCTATCCAAGCGATAATAGGGAAGAGAATCGTCCACCCGTCTAGTCCGAATATATTCACTTCAGAGGCATGAAGCATTCCTGTAAAGAACATTTCCTTACTTAAAAACCCGTTAAAAGGTGGTAAACCCGCCATGGAAAGACTGCCAATTAAAGCAATGGTGAAGGTCACAGGCATAATAGTTAGTAATCCACCGAGTCTCCTAATATCACGAGTTCCTGTCTCATGGTCAATGATTCCAACGACCATGAATAATGCACCTTTAAAGGTGGAGTGATTAAATAGATGGAAAAGAGCAGCGAAAATTGCTACAGCATAGACTTCCTGCGCATTTCCTATATTAAAATAAAGCGCAGCAGATCCTACTCCTAATAGACTCATAATTAGACCAAGCTGGCTAATAGTCGAATACGCTAAAAGTGCTTTTAAGTCTGTTTGTCTTACAGCTCTTATCGAACCATAAAAGATTGTGATAATCCCAACTCCACCAACTAGCCAAAACCAAGCTGCACTTCCACCGAAAATCGGTGTCATACGCGCTAATAGATATAGCCCTGCTTTTACCATAGTGGCGGAATGTAAATAAGCACTGACAGGTGTTGGTGCTTCCATGGCATCTGGAAGCCAGATGCTGAATGGAAATTGTGCTGATTTAGTGAAAGCTCCAAGAAGAACCAGCACCATTGCTGGTATGAAAAGAGGGCTTTCGATAATTAAGTTAACACTTGCTATCATTTCTCTTATACTATAAGTATCAGTGATCATGGCTAACATGATTAAACCAGCCAGCATAGCTAGACCACCAAAAACGGTTATTATCATGGATTTCAACGCACCAGAGCGAGATTTTTTTCGTTCATACCAATAAGCAATAAGTAAGAAGGAAGATACACTGGTTAGCTCCCAAAGGGTATAAAGTACTAATACATTATCTGAGCTTACAAGACCTAACATGGCTCCCATAAACATCAATAAGTAAACATAAAAGTTATGAAGTGCCTCACGTTCTTTCGCCATATAAAATATAGAGTAAAGAACGACTAATGTACCGATTCCGCTAATAATTAGTGCAAACATTAGCGCTAGGCCGTCTAAATAAATATCAAAATTAATTCCTAAAGAAGGAATCCACTTCATGGAAAGAAAAATAGTATCACCATTTGAAATGGCAGGTATTTGAAATAAAAGATTGATAAAAATAAATAGAGGAACAATAATAACAAACCATCCAGTGTGAAGATGTATGTTCCACTTTTTATAAACGAATGGTATGAATATTGCCGCTATAAAAGGCAATAAAATAATAAAGTGCATAAAACTCAAAATTTCCACTCCCTGTACGAAAAAAGGCTTTTTTCACAAAATTACTGATTTCATTAATTCGATTGACATTTATATACAACGTGTTATAGTCATACATAGTTTAAATATAAAGTTGTATTTTATTTACGTATAAAGACATAATGTAAAAAAAATAAGCAATTTAAAAATATTGATGAGGTGAATATATTATGGAAACTAATATTGGTCGTTTGGATGAAAGTATACTGGTATGTGTACACTATGGACCAAATGGTGAACGTCTTATTAGAAGAGGCCTCAAAATTGCCAATATGCTAAGCTGTCCATTATATATTCTTACAATTGATGCTAAGCCGTTTGATGAAATGGATGCAGAAAAGGCATTTTATATTGAACATTGGAAACAGTTGGCTGATGAGAATGCCACATCTGAATTTATTATGTTAGATAATGAAAAACGACCTGTTTCAAAGGTTATTGCAGAAGTTGCTAGAAACAAACATGTTACACAAATTATTCTTGGTCAAACAGCACAAAGCAGATGGGAACAAATAACGAAGGGCTCTTTAATTAATACATTGCTTCATGAAATCCCTTTTGTTGATTTGCATATTATTTCTGTTACTCGTTATATCCGTAATGAGAATGGACAATTCCAAAGAGGATGTCGAGCATACCTAACGCAAGAAGAAAATCAGTATAGCTTATCTTTTAAACATTCAAATTCTGTTGACTATGAAGGAATTTTCTTTAAAGAGCAAGGTACGGACTTTGACAATGGAATCTTCAAATTTATGAAAGATAAGGAAATGTTTAAAGTTAAAGTAACAGACGGTACAGTGAAGGAATTGAAAAAAGTAGAAGTAACTGTTGATTTAGAACAAGAAAGTAAATCGTAAATGTGGCTCTCCAAGTAATTGGAGAGTCCTTTTTTTATAAATTAACATCTACCTTTACTTGTTTTTTCTCTTCCTCAGTAATACCTATATAATGTAATGTTTCTGCCCTAGAATTATGATGGAACATATTCATTAAGATAGAGATTGTAACACCTTTACGGTAGGCATGGTAGCCAAATGTTTTACGAACGGAATGAAGACCAACCTTATCTTCAATTCCTGCCTTTTTCGCTGCATCATTTATAATTCGATATGCTTGTTGACGTGTAATTGGCTTTTCATTTCTTTTTGATTTAAACAAGTAATCATTTTGTTTAAAATCATGATTCTTGAAATATTTTCCTAAAGCAATGTGCACTTGGTTATTGAGATAATGTGCTCTTACCTCAGTAGTCTTTTCATCACGTATATATAGAAATTCTTTAGCTTTGTGTCCATCCCAAACATCTTCTACTGTTAAATTTAATAAGTCTTGTGCATTAATACCAGTATTAATGCCAATAACAAATAAGACAAAGTCTCTTAATGAAGACGATTCAAGTATTTTCTTCATTGTTTTTATTTTTGAAATATCCTTTATAGGGACAACGTATTCCATATTTTTACGCTCCATTAATGTTACTTAACTATATTTTAGCATAGGTTATGTAACATCGACAATTGTGACGTTTGTGACGAAAGTGTGAACAAAGTTGTTTTTCATGATTACTTCTTATTATTTTCCTTCCATTAGTTTTTATGAATGGAATGCAAAATAATTAGTGTAACGTGTGTAGATATTGAATCTATAAAAATTATACTGATCTCTTTTTAGTATCAATAACTAAGTACGTGGGACTTGATAATTCAATTCATAAAGGAGTAAATGATATATTTAAAGTAGGTTAGCCTTTTTAGGAATAAAAAAAGGAGTGTTTTAGGTGAAAGCGATCTTAATCGAGGAACATACGAAAAGATTATATATTGGAACGGCACCAAATCCTGTTTGTGGTGAAGATGATTTAATTGTACGAGTAAAGGCAACTTCATTGAATCGCGCAGACTTATTGCAACGTGAAGGGAACTATCCACCTCCTAAAGGTGCTAGTGAGATATTAGGATTAGAGATAGCAGGAATTGTGGAACAAGTAGGGAACAGGGTAACCGATTGGGAGATAGGGGACAGGGTTTTTGCATTATTGCCAGGAGGAGGCTATGCAGAAAAAGTAGTTGTACCTGGTAAAATGGCTTTGAAAATTCCTGATAGCTTATCGTTTTCAGAAGCAGCGGCTATCCCTGAAGCATTTTTAACAGCTTATTTAAATCTTGTCCTGTTAGGTGAACTAAAAGAAAAGGAATTTGTACTCATACATGCGGGAGCAAGTGGGGTTGGAACAGCAGCGATTCAAATTGCTAAAGAAATAGGAGCCACCATTATTGTTACGGCCGGTTCTAAAGAGAAATTGGATTACTGCTTAAATCTTGGTGCAGACTTTGCAATTAATTATAAAGACGGTGATTTTAGTGATAAAATGATGGAAATCACGCAAAATCATGGTGTGGATTTAATCCTAGACTTTGTAGGAGCTTCTTTCTGGCAATATAACTTGGATTCAATTTCTATAGATGGAAGATGGATACTGATTGGTACTTTAGGTGGAAGTGAAGTTAACCATGTAAATATTGGTCTCTTCTTATCGAAGCGAATAAAATATATGGGCTCAACTTTACGGTCAAGAACACCTGAATTTAAGATTGAGCTTACTCAAGCTTTTAAGCAATTCGGCATAAAAGGTTTAGAAATAGGAACGATTAAACCTGTAATTGACAAGGTATATAATTGGACTGATGTTGAGAAAGCACATATGCGAATGAAGGAAAACCGTAATATTGGAAAAATAGTGTTGGAGATAGATTAATTAAAGAAGCTTGTGATGGACCATAAAGGAGTAAAAAGGATATAACATGCATAGGAATGTACAATGTGGAATTTAAGCTGCTTTGTGCATTCTTTTTTTGGTAGTTATGGATGTTTAAAAACTTTCCGGACGTATAGAAGGACTAACACAAAGAGTGCTCGTCGTACTTAAGATAATTCGGGGAAGTAATTCTCCTCGTAAAGCTGCATGAAGTCTAATCGAGCTGTCTCTCATGGAGTAACACAAGTAGTTTCTTCGCTAAAGGATGAGTGAATGCGAGTTTTTCTAATATGAAATTAAGTAATAAAACATTGGTACCTAATATGAATACGTATTTGAATTTAGTTAAATATGGAGTGTTAGATGTTATTAATGTGTTAGAATAATAGAAATATTACTTTAGGGGGATATAAATGGTTAATTACTCAGGGGCTGACTCTTGTCCAAAATGTGGATCAAAAGAGTTAGGGAGAGGGAAGCAAAGTGGGCATGCATTAATGTCTTCTATTGATAAAATTAGTTTTGGTTCGCCAATTGAGTATGTAATTTGTACAGATTGTGGTTATATCATCGAGGGCTATGTAACGAAGCCGGAAAAGTTTACAGTGAAATTCAAGGGTTAATCATACAGGAAGTACAAAATTGATATTTATATTTACCAATTCAATTAATAGTATTCCATCCTCAAATAAATGAGAAAGAATTTTAGGGGGGAATTGGAATAGACACCGTAGAAAGTAGGGAAAACATGATCCGTACAATTCGTTGGCTATTCTATTTGGCCGGGTTAATAACGTTTAGTTATGGGATAACGATTGCATTAAAAATGCAGTATCTTGGGGTGCATCCCTGGGATGTATTGAATGTTGCTTTATATGAAAAAGTTGGATTAACGATTGGTTCCTGGGCAATTATTATATCGATATTTTTGATTTGTGTCTCCTTGGTACTAGATAAAAGTTATGTGAAATTAGGAACGTTTCTCAATGCAATTCTAGTAGGAGCCTTTGTGGATCTTTTTTTATTGATTGATTTCTTACCGAATGCTAGTCATACATGGACAGATTATCTTATTATGATTATTGGAATTATTACGATGGGATTTGGTGGCGGCCTGTATAATTCTGCTGAAATTGGTGCTGGACCGCGAGACGGCTTTATGTTATCTATTTCAGATAAATTTGGCAAATCAGTTGGTTTAGTACGCATTGTAGTGGAGACAATCGTGTTATTAATTGGACTTCTATTAGGTGGCCCGGTGTTCTTATTTACGTTTATTTTTACCTTTGTTCAAAGTCCGGTATTTGCATATACATTTAAGAAGTTTAAAGCATTTATTGTTTTAATGGAAAAGCGATATGATAGACATCAGATGTCGAAGTCCAGTGCATGAAGGAGTTTGGTCAGGGAAAAGACAGTCAACGTGGTAAGCTATTTCTAAAGAGGAATCAAAATCGTGAAAGTCCGAGGCTTCATTCGACAAAATTCCTCAAAATCCGGGTGGAGGCAGGCGCCAAAAAAATACGGGAATTCTGTCTTGCGTTCGACAAAATTCCCTAAAATTCGGGAAGTGACAGGCACCAATTTCCCGGTTTCTATTTAAAAATAAGTTTCCAGAATAGTACTGTGAGTACAATTAATATTGCTAGGTAAATATAAATTGCAAACGGTATGAAGGAAACAACGAGATGGACAATCGTAAATACCCCGACTATGAGCATTAAGATAATAATCTTTCCAGTTGTTCCTCCACCTTGTTGAGCAGATTCAATCGGTTCAGTGAATGGATATTTTCCATTGTTAAATAATTTATAGGATATTAGAATTTGTAATAAAGCAGTGACTAAGACAACTGCTAAATCTGGTAGAATACGAAATGAAAATATCCAGACGTACAATACCGATAGTGAAAATATGACTGGTAAATATAGCTTCACGAAGAATGCCTTTAATGTTGCACTATAAACGATGGAATGTTTTTGAATTGGCGTTGTTTGGAAAATCCATGCTCCCTTGTACTTGGCAGAAAACTGGAGCATATAAACAACCGTACCAATGATTATGTTAGCGAAATAAATTGTTAAAAAGGATCTGCCTTGTCCTAATTCTCCGAAGGTCTGAAAGCTTAGATTATTAAAAAGAAAGATTAACGGGAAAACCAGTGCCATTCCAAGTGATGGATATACTTTTAGTTTAAAATCCCTCTCACGGCTAATCATAATAGAAGCGAACCGGTAGAATAGCCTTTCCTCACGACTAAAGCAAACTATTTTTTCGAAAAAATCATTCAGGCTTCGTTTTTTCCTTTTCTTCGTACTCGATTCTTCCATTAACTTCTGTAAATTCCGCTCAAATGATGGCATCAATAAATAATAGAGAATAATAGAGACGATTGGTCCAATCACGGCAAGTAGGGAAAGGACAATAATCTCACTTGAATAATTTTGATTTAATATCATTTCGAATGGAGCTCCGAACCATACAGGTGGGATGAATACATGCCACCTGCTAAAATCATAAATATATTCAAAGCCTACAATATCAAATAATCTTATGATAATTTGATAACCAACAACAACTGCTACAGCAAGTAAAATCTGCACATAATTAATAATATCTTTCAATTTTTCCCCATCGAAAAATCGCAGGATAATCATGTAGATTAGCGCTGTTAAAGCTAGAACGAAAAGGTCTATTAAAATAACTTCAATGATGAAAAGTAGAAAGTAAAGAATACCTTTTGTGAACAGAAAAACAACTGCTGGAATAGCGATAAATGCTCCTGTAAGCATTGTTAAATAGATTGCTATATGAAGAATTTTAGCTGCATTAACCGTTCTGGTATGGACTGGTTTCGTATTTAAAATTACCTTATCTCGAACATCTAGAAGTACCGAAGAGAAGTCTGAAATCATGGATGTCATTAGAATGAACATGGCAACCCCAGCAATAATACTTACTTGGAATAAATAATTATCGCCAAAAAAAGAAAATGGGATAAGAAGTAGGCCATATAAAGCGTAAATCCATAATGATTGAATAAATTGATTTCCTTCCTTTTTCTTAGCATTTTGACTTAGGATAGTTGGAATTCGTCTTTGGTCCATTGAAAGCTTAACTTCTAATATCTTTCGCATGACGGTGTAATCAATATTTAATTTACGAAAAACGGATTGGAATGGATCAAGGACTTTCAGAATACGGATTTCACTCATTTTTACCATCCTCCGTTATAATGGAGACGATTTTTTCCGCTGTTTCCTTATGTTCATCAAACCCGGTTAATTGATTAAAAATACTCTCAAGTGATCCAGCTTTACTTTGTTCCTTTAGCTCGTCGAAAGAACCATCCGCCGCAATATCACCATTCACTAAAAGCACAATACGATTACTAATCTTCTCCACTACGTCCATAATGTGGGAGGAGTAGAAAATGGTTTTACCTTGATTAGCTAATGCCTCTAGCATATCTTTAATGACCATGACACTATTTGCATCCAACCCACTTAACGGTTCATCGAGAAAAATTAAATCTGGATTGTGTAGAAGGCTAGAGATAATAAGTACTTTTTGTCTCATACCTTTAGAAAAAGATGAGATTCTTGAATGGAAAACATTCTCCATATCGAACTCCTTCAAAAGACTCAGCGCTTTTATTTCCGCTTCATGACGGTCTAAACCGTATAGTTCAGCGATGAAACTTAAATATTCAGCAGCTGTTAGGTTATCGTAAATCTCCGCATTTTCTGGTACGTAACCAATTTTTTGTTTATATGTATGATCCGTTGTTGCAATGTTATGGCCAAAGATTTCTACTGTTCCACCATACCCGTCAACTAATCCGAGCATGATTTTTAGTGTGGTACTTTTTCCGGCTCCATTTGGCCCGATATAGCCAATAATTTGCCCTCTATATACATCTAGGTTGATCCCGTTTAAAACGTCCTTACCAGAATAACTCATGGTTAGGTTTTGTAGTGATAGTACTTTCTCCTTCATCCCTTGAACACCCTTTCTTGATTATGGGAACGTAGTTTTTCTGGAGCAATCAATTATAGTCCCTGGTTCTTGTTTCACATCTATGAAACTCCCAATATATAATCTATTTTACTTAACATATCAATCTGTGCTTTGGATTGCAATGGTGTTTAGAAAATTAAACATCCCTATTCAAGATGAGTAGGGATGTTTAACAGATTACTAAAACTCTTCATAAACAGCAGGATCTTGATTTTTCAATCTACCATCTTGGCGAGAAAGACTAGCGATGGTCTTCATATCTTGATCATCTAATGAAAAGTCAAAAAGGCTTATATTTTCTAGTTGTCGATTAGGTGTAGCAGATTTCGGTATTGCAACAGCACCAAGTTGATAATGCCATCGTAAAATGATTTGTGAAATAGACTTATCATATTTTGTCGCAATATTTTTAAGTACTTCGTTTTCGAAAACATCATTCGCTCTAGCAAGTGGACTCCAAGATTCTGTTACAATGCCGTGTTCCTTATGCCACTCTCGCTGTTCTTCTTGGTTAAAAAATGGATGTAATTCTATTTGATTAATTGCCGGTAAAACACCTGTTTCGTCTTGAAGGCGTTTTAGGTGTTCGGGTAAAAAGTTACAAACCCCAATGGAACGAACCAGCCCTCTTTTCTTCGCTTCAATCAATGCTTGCCATGCTTCAACATATAAATCCCGATTTGGGTTCGGCCAGTGAATTAGATAAATATCATAGTAACCTAGCTTAGCACGATATAGTGATTCCTCAATCGTAACTATCGCATCGTTATAACGGTGATAACGTCCAGGGAGTTTAGAAGTAATCATTAATTCTTCTCTCGGGACAGTGGTACGACGAACCGCCTCGCCAACTGTTCCTTCATTTTCATAATTATAGGCGGAGTCTAGTAGTCGATAGCCAAGGTTGATTGCACTCTCAATTGCCGCAACGCCTTCATTGCCTTTCAATTTATAAGTACCAAAACCAATAGCTGGAATGTGATTCCCGTCGTTTAATGTTATTTTTTGAAGTTGGTTTGTCATATACTCTTCTCCTCTCCTTTAAACAATTTATTTATTACAGTGTATCATGAAATCCTACGTAAAAAGCTCGATTCTGTTTATTTCATTGTAAGAAATTCTTTTTGGGCGGTTCTTGCTATCAAAGAAAAACCTACAAATTATTCTATATGAAACAAGTAATAAATCACTCATTCAAGGGCAAATACAATACATACAAAATAAGCCAGTTGTAACAATATCTTCAAAAAAACGTTCACTAAAGTGAACAATTTGTTCTAGAAAGTTAACTTGCTTTATAGAATATGAATAGACAGGTGTATAGTACTATTTTGCAGCAAAGTGACTACTAGCTGGAACACAAAATAATTAGATTAGAGAAAAAGAAAATTGGTATTGTCTACAGGACCACTATCAATGTAGGCACTCGATCACATTGTGGGTTGTCATGAAACCTTAGACGCTACGTCGTCATTGGTGTGATGGGAGGGGGGGTTAGATGCCCAAATGGTTAGGAGAAAAGTTACGTATACGTTCTCTGACTAGATAAAAAAGAACATACAAATGTTTATCAGACTTGTGAATACTCGAGAGATTATATTTTCTTAAAGAGAGGCGAAGTAGTGTCGATTGAATGCATAAACTTAAATCCTTGTTAAGTTAACCATAAGGGGGGGAATAACTTGCACGGAAATCCGAGTTCAACAAATTTTTATGAGGAATATGCTCCTAGTTTTAGTTTAGTGGACTCAAGACATGACCAGACAGGGAATTACCAGTTTAGTAAACGAATGATAGATGTGATTTTTTCACTTATATGTTTACCAATTGTATTAGTGATTATAGGAATATTTTCAATCTTAATTAGGCTCGAGACCCCTGGTCCTGCCATCTACTATCAAGTGAGAGTAGGATATTATGGTCAGTATTTTAAGGTATATAAATTACGATCCATGTTTCTAGATGCAGAAAAAAATGGTGCAACATGGGCATTGGAAAATGATCCAAGAGTAACTAAAGTTGGAAGGTTTATGAGAAAGACTAGAATAGATGAACTTCCACAAATCATTAATATATTAAAAGGAGAAATGACATTAGTTGGTCCGAGACCTGAAAGGCCAATTTTTACGGCAGAGTTTGAAAAGTCGATACCTGGTTTTACAAAGAGATTATTAGTTAAACCTGGTTTAACTGGATTAGCTCAGGTCAATGGGGGGTATAATCTTTCACCAGAAAAGAAACTACTACTTGATTTGTATTATATCGAAAATAAAGGAATAAAAATGGACTTAAAAATACTAGTGAAGACAATAGAAATTATATGCTCTGGGAACGGATCTAGGTAATTCTAAGGAGGGGGATGCTACTTGAAATGTTTAATTGTCACTACTCTTGATAGACAAATAATACTTTTTTTAGTTCCTCATATTAAATTGTTGCAGGAAATGGGATATACCGTAACAATCGCAACTTTTATTATCAATGAAAAAGAATTAGCAGAACAACTGCCACATGTACACCTCATCCATCTCCCTTTTTCAAGAAGTATTAGAAGTAAAGACAATATAAGAGCGTTCTTTAAAATAAGGAAGTTAATTAGAAAAGAAAAGTATCCGTTAATCCATGTACATACTCCAATTGCTTCCTTCCTTACTCGACTTGCATCCACTAAAAAACAATCTATTGTCTATACTGCTCATGGCTTCCATTTCAATGAAAATGGTGCGAAAATAAGTAACCAAATCTATTATGCAGCAGAAAAATATGCCGCTAGAAAGACAGATAAGTTAATTGTTATGAATACGCATGATTATGAGAAGGCAAAGGAATTTTTACCTGCTTCAAACATTCATTTCATCCATGGGATAGGCATTGATGCTACCTTCTATAATCCAAATCTTGTTTCTTATGAATCTAGGAAAAGTATAAGGGAAAGTTTACACCTACCATTAGATAAAACTGTAATTACACATATCGCGGAATTCAACGAAAACAAGAGGCAAATTGATATTCTTGAAGCAGTTGAAAAAATGAAGGAAGTACATCAAGACTTTGTTGTTTTATTGGTCGGGGATGGAAAGTTAGTAGATGAAATAAAAATAGAGGTTCAAAATAAAGGATTACATGAATATGTCCGTTGTCTAGGATTCAGAGAAGATATTAGAGAGTTATTAAGTATTACGGATATTGGTCTGCTAGTTTCAGAGCGAGAGGGTTTGCCTAAGTCTGTGATGGAAATGATGGCAATGGAGAAACCGGTTGTTGTCTCAAATATCCGAGGTAATAGAGATCTAGTTGAAGAAGCAAGTAATGGACTCCTAGTTCCGGTTAAAGATTCAAGCGAATTAATGAGAGCAATCCTGTTATTAGTAGAGAATCGCGAGTTTCGTAATAGATTAGGAACAACGGGGAGGAAGCTCATTCTAGAAAAATATGACCTGCCATTAATTTTGGAGAAGACGAAAGAAGTCTATCTGTCGATTAATCAAATGGATAATGTCGAAGTTGTTAAAGAAAATATTATGAATGTAAAGCAGATTTAGACTGAATATGTTCGGTGGTGGAAAATTGGCTAACAAAGGGAAATTGGTTATATCGCTGGATTTAGAACTGAATTGGGGAGTATTTGATGTTTATTCAACAGAATACTATAGGGGAAATTTACTAGGTGCACGGGAAATAGTACCAATACTGTTAGAAAAATTTCAATCGCAACATATCCATGCCACATGGGGAATAGTTGGATTTCTATTTTTTTCTAATAAGCAGGACCTATTAAAAGAGATACCAAAGGTTCAACCGCAATATAAGGATTTATCCATATCTTCATACGAGCAAATAAAACATATCGGAAATAATGAACTAGAGGATCCAATCCACTTTGGATCAGGGATTATTGAACAAATTCAAGATACTCCTTATCAGGAAATAGCAACACATACCTTTAGCCATTACTACACATTAGCTAAAGGTCAATGTCAGGCAGAATTTCAGGCTGATTTAGAGAAAGCATTGGAAATAGCAGAGAGGAAAGGAATATCAGTTAAAACAATTATTTTTCCTCGTAACCAATTGAATGCTGAATACCTAACAGAATCCCGTCAATTTGGTCTTATTGCATATCGAGGTTGTGAGAATCATTGGTTATATCGTATTCATGGTGAGAGAGAGGGACTATTTAAGCGGTTGATTCGATTATTGGATTCGTATGTTAATATTTCCGGAAATCATGTGTATACGACAGATGCATTACAAAGTCCATTCGGTCTTGTTAACATCCCTTCTAGTAAATTTCTTCGGCCATATTCTCGTAGACTCAGACTACTGGAACCGTTAAAGCTGAGAAGAATTATGGTAGGTATGACAGAAGCTGCTAAGGAAGGTAAGGTTTTTCATTTATGGTGGCACCCACATAACTTTGGTGCAAGGCAACGGGAAAGTATTCAACAATTAGATATCCTTTTGAATCATTTTCAATTGCTACGAGAACGATATGGAATGGAGAGTTATAGCATGAAAGAGTTAGGGGAAATGGTGTTAAACGATACTAAATGTGGTGTTTCCAGTGGTTCTATCTATAAAGAAGCTTGATTTCTTTTTCATTGGACTACTAGTTATATGTCTTCCATTTATGTTCTATCTCAACATGATGATTCAATTAAATGTTTCCGTTTCCGATTTTATTATGATTTTGATGTTGTATTGGGTTATATCCAATAAAGAGAATAGGGAATTAATTGCGAGAGTTCTTGGTAACTATAAGCATATTATTATTTATCTACTACTACTAATCTATGTTTGTATTTTAAGTATGACTAATTATTTTTTGAACATTTTTGTAGATATCACCTATGGTATTTCAGCCATTCTAAAATTATCGGTGAATTTTAGTTATATCCTAGTATTTCTTATCTATTTAGAAAAATACAAACGTGAACTGCTTATTTTTATTTTGCGTTGGTGGCGAATAACGGCAATGATTATCTCTTTGCTTTGTATTGGAAGTGTCATCCTCTATCAATTTGGTATTGATAATGGCATGACTCTTGGTGGACGGGCACAAGCAACATTAAATGATCCAAATCTTGCAGCACTTTATCTTGTCATTTCATTTTCTTTCATCATGCTTTATTCCAACTATGTAGAAAAGAAATTCATGATAAATCTATCAACCGTACTTATTTTAATTGCTTTATTTTTGACAGCTTCAAGAGGTGGAATCATAAGTATCCTTTTAGCAGTGGTAATAGTATTGTTTCTAACCTTTATGTTGGGAAGAATGAGAGAACTGCTTATTTTTATAGCTATTATGTCATTATTTCTTATTGCTTTTTTATGGGTGAATGAGACCTCTGAAGTACTGCGATTTGCCATCGATCGTGTAACCAGTGTTGGTTCCGAGGGAGATGGGACTTCATACCGCGTTTTCTTATGGATGTCGGCTTTTGATATGTGGACTAATAATCCTCTTATTGGGATTGGTATTGGTCAATTTATTGCTTACTCAACAGAAATGTATGGGGTTACGTTTATGAATATCCCGCATAATACCTATCTTACTTTTTTAACGGAAACTGGAATGGTTGGATTTCTTGCATTCCTATGGTTTCCACTCTATCTCTTTTTTAGACTAGTTGTTTTTATAACTACTAATGGAGAGAAAAAGTATTATGTTATTTTAATTGGATTGATTGCAGTAGGAATTCAAGCAATTTCCATCAATATCGAAAACATTCGTTTTGTTTGGATATATTTAACCATTGCCTTTGTGCTTTCCTACCATACAAAAGAAAAGCTATGGCGATAGGTAACAGTGAATCAGGTAGAACATTAATTTGGAGGTAATGAGGATGAAGGATACGTTATCTATTCATGAAATCATTCAAACATTAAAGAAACGAACGGCATTAATCATATTACTTACTATTAGTTTCATTATTCTTGCTGCTATATTAAGCTACTATGTCCTAACACCTACCTATCAATCAACCTCTCAATTTATTGTGATTCAACAAACAAATGAAAATATCCAATTTAACATACAAGAAATTGAAAGCAATTTAGAATTAATCAATACGTATAAAGAAATTATTAAAAGTCCATCTATTTTAGAGCAAGTGGCAAATGAAATGAACTTGGGTGTCACCTTAGCGGAATTAGGAAAGCAAATCAAAGTGTCTAGTGGAGAAAACTCCCAAGTAATTACTGTTTCAGCAGTTGCTTCAAGTCCAGAAAAAGCCGCAGAACTGGCAAACCTAGTTGTTGAAACGTTTGAAAACACAATCCTTCCCATCATGAAAATTGAAAGTGTTTATATTTTATCGAACGCGAATCCTAGTTTATCACATGAACCAATTAGCCCGAGGCCAATAGTTAATATGATATTAGCAGCAGTAATTGGTCTAACTACTGGTATTGGCCTGGCACTGAGTCTTGAGTTTTTGAATACAAAGGTCAAGTCAGAAAGTGATATTGAAGAGCAAGGAATACCAGTATTAGGTGTTGTTTCAAATGTGGAACAAAGAAAAAGAAAAGAAAATAGAAATACTCATATGGAAACGGAGGGGTGAAAAGTTGACAAGAAAGAAGAAAAAAGAAAGAGGAGTAAACCTTATTACAATCGAAAGAAAAAGCAAGCAAGCTTCCGAGCAATTCCGGACGATACGCTCGAATATTAATTTTGCTTCCATTAATAAAGAACTAAAGAGTCTAGTGATAACCTCTCCACATTCAGGTGATGGGAAGACCATGACAGCTACTAATCTTGCAATTGTGTTTAGCCAGGAAGGAAAAAAGGTGTTATTAGTGGATGCGGATATGAGAAAACCGACCATACACCATATGTTTCGTCTCATGAATAACAATGGCTTAAGTAATTATTTAGTTGGACAGCAGGATATTAATTCCATTATCAATCCAACGTACCTAACGGACCTAGATATTGTTACTAGTGGGATAATACCACCAAATCCGTCGGAGTTACTTGGCTCCATACAAATGGAGAAATTTATGACAAGCGTAAAGGAACGTTACGATATCATCATTTTTGATACACCACCTGTATTAGTTGTAACAGATTCAACATTGTTAGCTAATCTATGTGACGGTGTTTTACTGGTAATTCGAGCTAAAAAAAGTGAGATCAGTGATGTGAAAAAAGCAAAGGAACAGTTAAAATACGCTGGAGCAAATCTTCTGGGGGCTATTCTTAATGGAAAGAAGCTGCCACAAGATAGTTATTACTATATTAAGGGGTGACAACATATGGCTAATGTTAGTTACAGACGAGGAATCATCCAGATGATGGATGCCTATGAGACCACAGACATAGAATACGAAATAGCGGTTGATATTATTATTTCCCATAAAGTATTGTTTCCTTCCACCGACTTGGCTGAAAAGCCACAAACTAAAAAAGGATTATATAGCTTTGGGAAAACATTATTAATCGATTTACGTAGAACCGAACAGGAAATATTTTTAGACATTCATAAGAATGCTCGATATAAAATCAATCGGGCTATGAAAAGGGATCCTCTTATTTATCATGAACTAACTACACCAACAGATCAAGAAATTCAGCAGTTTGTTCGTTTCTTTAATGACTTTGCTTTAAATAAGGGAATCCCACCTGCAATTATAGATAGGCTAAAGGGGTTACGTGATTCTAATTCGCTAATACTTTCCTACGTCTCCAACGAAAATGGCGATACACTATGTTATCACGCCTACGTGAAAACTAAAAATAGTTGTGCTCTCTTACATTCAGCATCTGCTAGGTTTAATAATTCAGAGCTCAGAAATATGATTGGAAGGGCGAATCGTTACTTACATTGGGAGGATATAAAAAGTTTTAAAAGAATGGGATTAGATTGGTTTGACTTTGGAGGTATATTTGTTGAGCCATTAAAAGACGGTGAGAGACATATTAATACATTTAAAATGGAATTTGGTGGCCAAATTGTTGATATCGATAGGAGGCATTATCCTAATACGATATTAGGGAAAATAATTGTATTTTTATTTTGGTTAAAACACCGGAATAGGCCTGAGTTTCTGAGAGCAAAGAGACTAAGACAACATCAATATGCTTTAAAAAGTTAGTGACATAGAATAATCAACTAGTAAATGAGGGGGAGCTTTTGGAAATAAAGAGACTGTCGCTGAAGATTAATATGACTTGGACATTGGTTGGGAGTGTTTTTTACTCCATTACACAATGGTTGTTATTAATTATCCTCGCAAAACTTGGAACCCCAGAGATGGTTGGACAGTATGCGCTTGGGCTAGCGATTACGGCACCAATTGTCTTATTTACAGAAATGAACCTACGTTTAGCGCAGGTAACTGATGCGAAAGGAACATTTCTGTTCAGTCATTATTTGGGAACAAGATTGATTTCAGTTGGAGTCTCTATTATATTCTTCCTTTCCGTGGTACTTTTTGTTGGCTTTGACATGTATACAGCAATGGTCATTCTGTTAATAGGAATTGCGAAACTTCCTGAGTCGATCAGTGGAGTTTTTCATGGTCAACTGCAAAAGCACGAGCGAATGGATTATATTACGAAATCGCAAATTTTAAAAGGCATGATGACGGTCATTATATTCTCCACTACGTTATATGTTACAGAAAGCTTGATTTTATCGATTATTGGACAAATAATCGTTTGGACCGTTGTCCTATTAATTTATGACTTTCAGGTTGTTAAAAAGTATGAAGTTGTTAAGGCAAGTTTTCATATGGCAACAATAAAACGATTGGTAAAAATGACATTGCCATTAGGTATCGTAGCCTTGTTAGCCTCGGTGAATACGAATATTCCAACCTACCTAGTTGAATATTTTTTAGGTAGGGAAGAACTGGGATACTTTGCTGCAATTCTTTATATCCTTTTTGCAGGTGATCGGATGGTGAATTCCATCGGTCAACCGGCCATACCAAGACTTGCAATGTTCTTTGAACAAAAAAATATAAGATCCTTCCAAAAGTTATTGATCGGCTTAGTTGCTTTTGGCTTTGTCATTGGTGTTTTAGGCTTTATCGTAGCATATTTAATTGGAGACACCGTACTATCGATTATTTATACACCTTCCTATGCAACATACGCAGACTTATTTATATTCATTATGGTTTCTGGGATATTTTATTATCCGGCAACATTTCTTGAATTAGGCTTTAGTGCTACAAGATATTTTAAGTTGCAACCACTTTTAGCAACTTTTTGGGTAATAGTAAGTGTTATCGGGTGTGTGCTTTTAATCCCGAAATTTGGTGCAGTTGGGGCTGCGATAGCATTAATTATCTTTTCATTTTCACAAGTGATTAGTATGCTAGTTGTTTTATACCTAATATTAAGGAAGTCTTACGTTTGAAGGGACCGGAATTACTAATATAAAGCTTAGAGAGGGTGATAGAGAATTGGCTATTCTTGTTACTGGTGGAGCAGGTTATATTGGGAGTCATCTTTGTTTAGAGTTATTAAATGCAGGATATGAAGTGGTCGTTGTTGATAATAACTCTACTAGTAGTTCAGATGCCTTAAAGCGTGTTCAAGAAATCACTAGAAAATCTGTAACGGTATATACAGTTGATTTAGGAAAAAAGGAGGACTTATTGGACGTTTTTTCTAATCATACAATCTCGTCTGTCATTCATTTAGCTGGCTATAAGTCGGTTAGTGAATCATCATCCATCCCGTTAACATATTACGCCAATAACATCATGAGCACCCTAATCCTATGTGAAGTAATGCAAATGTTTAATGTGAAAAGTCTAGTATTCAGTTCGTCTGCCACTGTCTACGCTCCAACTGAGAAGAATGAGCCAATATCAGAAAGCCATCCTTTAGGAGCAATAAACCCATATGGACATACGAAACAAGTGATAGAGGAAATTTTACGGTATTTATTTTATTCTGATCCATCATGGAGCATTTGCATGTTAAGATACTTTAATCCTGTGGGTGCGCATGACAGTGGTCAAATAGGAGAGAACCCAAAAGGAATCCCTAATAATCTAGTACCATATATTACGAATGTCGCAGCAGGACTTTTACCAGCACTTTCAATTTACGGTAATGATTATCCAACCCGGGATGGAACTGGAATTAGGGATTATATCCATGTTGTGGATTTGGCACAAGGTCATATTAGCGCCCTGAAAAAAGTTGAGACAACAACTGGAATTAATGCTTATAATTTAGGTACAGGCAAAGGCTATAGTGTCTTGGAAATGGTTCGGTCCTTTCAGAACGTATCAGGAAGGGAGATTCCCTATATCATCGCACCACGCCGAAAAGGGGATATTGCTGTTAGCTTTGCGGATGTAACAAAGGCAAAGGAAGAGCTAGGCTGGGAAGCAAAAAGAGGAATTGACGCGATGTGTATGGATGCTTGGCGTTGGCAACGTGCTAATCCAAGTAATTCAGCCCTTGTTTGAGGAGGCTTTCCTTAAGTACACCTATGTAAGTAAAGCAGCACTAGGATTTTCTCTTAATTTAAATAGTGGGAGAGTGGGATGACAGTGTTGGTTCGCGTTGCTGAAATTTTGTTGGGTGTGATTTTTCTAGGGGCAGGGTTAAATGGTTATTTCGTTCTGTTTGGAATGGAGCCGTTTGCACCAACCAGTCCTAAAGCAATGGATTTTCTAGGAGATGGGTATCTGTTGGCGATGGAAAAAGGGGTAGAAATTATTGCGGGAATTTTATTGTTAATTCGTCGTTTTGTCCCTTTAGTACTCGTTATCCTTGCAGGTCTTATTGTAAATATTTTTGCTTTTCATATTTTCGTTGATTCGGAGTTACTCTTGTTAGCTATTGTACTAGTATTATTAGAAGGTTTCTTAGTTTGGCATTATCGAGATAATTATCGAGGGTTACTCGAAAGCAGGTCTAAAAGATAGGGTCCGTATTTAAATCACTGGGTATACTATGAATGGTGATTAGATAATGGAGAACTTCAACTTAACAGCGGAAGATGGATTAGGATTATCTGTAGCACTTTTTGAAGCAACTAAAACAAAGGCTTTGGTTCAAATGATTCATGGTGCGCAAGAACATAAAGAACGTTATTATAATTTTATCGACTATTTAAATGGGAATGGTTTTACGGTTATCATTTCTGATATACGGGGCCATGGGGCGTCGGTAAATAAAGATTATCCATTAGGGTTTATGAATGGAGTAGAAGAAATTATTGCAGATCAGATTTTGATAACTAGGTATATAAAGAGACGATTCCCCGGAAAGGATTTATATCTTTTTGGGCATTCGCTAGGTTCGATATTTGCAAGATGCTATTTACAAAGGTATGATCAAGAAATTAAAAAGCTTGTACTGAGTGGAACAGCGAACTATGTTCCACTGGTTAGTATAGGAATTTTGATAGGTAAAGTAATTACAGCTTTCTCCGGGAAACATGGATATAGCAAAGTTCTTCGGAAATTAACTGGGAATAGTAAGGATGATTCCTGGCTTAGTGCGAATCAATCCAATGTGGAAGCATATCGTAATGACCCATTATGTCAATATCATTATCAAAATAGCGCGATGTTAACGGTATTCGAAGCAGATCAAGCAATACATGAGGTTCATAATTATCTTTGTAGAAATCCGGGATTAAAAATTCTAAGCGTTGTTGGGGAGGACGACCCGGTAACTGGCGGAGAAAAGGGATTAAAGGATTCATTTGATGCGTTAAGGAAAATTGGTTACAAGTACATGAACAGTAAGGTTTATCCTGGAATGAAGCATGAGGTTTTACATGAAGTTGATAAACAGATTGTTTATGATGATATTGTCCGGTTTTTTGTTTGACACCATAGTAATAAAAGGTACTCAGTAGTTCCAACTACTAAGTACCAGAATACAACCCGCAAAAGTAGTGGTTAACTACTTAAAGAATATCGCAAAAAGAAGTAACATACTCGGTTCTAGGGGTGGTTACTTCTTTTTGTTTAAAAGAAAGACAACATTCATTTCGTTTAATGTTAATCCTGTTAAGAATGATAGACTAAATTGAAATCGTTACTACGTGCCTCGCATAACGCCATACTTACCGCTATTTCATACTAAGGAAGAAGAGGGAATCCTCACTAGCGAAATACATACGTTAAATAATTCCCATTCCAATCTTTAATCGGTACTGCGTTATTTTTTAATTCTCTCCAAATATACTGGTCTAACTTATATGGGGAACTTGATTGAAACGATGCCAATTGAGGCTTTGAAATAGTAAAGTTTATGATTTCCTTACCATTCTTCACTAGCACCTCGTAGTTACTAAGTTTAATTAGTTGTACCTCGTAATTTGAATCCCATTCCTGCAATTGCCTTTCTACTGTTACTAATACATGTTTTAAAAATATCTCTCCATCTTGATTTTTAGCCATATAGCCTCTGATAAATCCTGTTGTGTTCATTTGCCTTACCTCCTAATTTTTTTCAAAAGGTTCCAAGACACAAAAAAAGCCCTTTGTTGCAAATGAATGCACACAAAGAGCTGGAGAAGCCGATCGTCATCATTCAAAGCAAGCTTTGCTGGTTGGAGCACCTTACCACTTGGCAGGTTGCTGTGAAGTCATAGAGCCAGTACTCTCGTTCACTCTTGATAACCTATTGAATTAAGTTCATTCTACCATAAAGTGAAACTTCAATCAATGGGGGTTTTTGTACTTCCCCCACTGATTGTTAGTTGAACGAACCTTAGCTTTTGACTTACTGTTTGATCCCCCACTTATAATTCTTGAATTTCACTCGAATTCCTCTCGTTTAGGGTCTTACAGCCAGTTAACCTGCGATAAAATAGAAACAGTGAAAAGAAAACTCTGTGTGGTTGTTCTAAAGGAAATATATGTAATGTGTTAAACTAGGATTATTCTAAAAGTAATCATTTAGATATTGACAGTGTTTATGCTTTTGCTCCTCCAAAAAGCCTTCGAGAGTAAATAAAAATACCGTACGTTAAGGAGGATTAAAATTGGGTTATTTCAAATCTCGGGCAAAAAATCTTTTCCCAGGATATTTTGCATTAGTGATGGCTACTGGTGCATTATCAATTGGTAGTCATTTATTAGATCTAGATTTAGTTTCGAAAATATTGGCGATGGTGAATTTCTTCGCCTATGTGTATCTATGGTTTTTAACGATTATTAGAGTTGTATATTATTTCCCGGACGTTAAAAAAGATATCACTAGTCACGCATTAGGGCCAGGATTTTTTACACTTGTTGCTGGAACTTGTGTATTTGGTAGTGAACTACTCATAGTTCTAGACTTCCAGAAACTTCCCTTGTATCTCTGGTTCCTTGGCATTATTTTATGGGTTATTATCATGTATACATTTTTTGTGGCTGTGACAGTAAGAAAAGATAAGCCACGTATGGCAGATGGGATTAATGGAGCATGGTTGATCGCGGCAGTTGCTACTCAGTCGGTATCCATATTAGGAACGTTACTTGTTCCATATGTAAATGATGGCCGAGGTATCATCATGTTTTTTACATTATGTATGTATTTTCTTGGCTGTATGCTATATCTCAACATTATTACATTAATTTTTTATCGTTTTACATTTGTTGATTTTAAATATGAATCACTAACCCCACCTTACTGGATTAATATGGGTGCAGTTGCCATTACTACTTTGGCTGGTTCGACGCTCATTTTACATCGGGAGTATTGGGAACTAGTTAAAGAAATCACTCCTTTTCTAAAAGGGTTCACATTATTTTTCTGGATTACCGGAACATGGTGGATTCCGCTTCTGTTCATTCTGATGATATGGCGTTACGTATATCATCATGACCGATTTTCCTATGATCCACAAAACTGGGGAATGGTCTTCCCACTAGCTATGTATACAACTAGTACATTTCAATTGTCAGAGGCGCTAGAGGTCCCGTTTTTAAAAGTTGTTCCGGAAGTGATGGTGTTTATTGCGATTGGTGCGTGGGTTGCTGGAATTTATGGTCTCGTTTCTCATGTGATAAGGACTAGGAAGGGGTATAAGTTGGAGTAGAAACTGCTAGTTAGGGAAATTTCCAAGCTAGGCATACCAGTAGGAATTAATTAGTAAAAGGAAGTATTCACAATACCTATTTAGGCAGTGGTTACTTCTTTTTTTAGTCTCCGTCTACAGACCGAGGTAAATTACTTCTTAAGATACCTTGTCTACACTAAATTTCCTAGTAAACTAGAAAGTAGGAAATAAAATAGTGATCGGAGATGAAACAGATGAAAATAGAAAAAACAGTTGAATCAGTGGTTAACCGTTTCATTAAAAGTGCGAAGAGTTCTATAGTCAAACAGGAAGTCATTCAAAAGGAACGAATTGATAGTACTAGTATACATTCCATACATATTTCTACGACAAATTTGGATATCGAAGTAACTAGTCATAAGGAACAACATATCGATATCGTGCTTAAAACATATGAGGATGGTCCGCAATTGGAGATAGATCAAGAAAATGATAGTTTAAAAATAACAGCGTTCCAATCGGATCAAATACAGACATTTTTTGGTGTCTATCCATCCACAAAAGTTCAGGTTCTTGTCCCAAGTGCAGTAGTGGAAGAGTGGGACGTACGAACCGGCTCTGGTGATGTTAGTTTTTCTGAGATTACAATGAGTATGCTTTCTGTGAATTCTGGTTCAGGGGACATCAAATTATCAACTATAGATGCTAATCAAGTTAAGCTTCGTAGTTCATCTGGTGATATAAAGGCAAAAAATTTAAAAGCAGAAGCCTGTCAAATTGGTACGTCATCAGGGGATATGGTACTCCAAAGACTAACTGTGATCAATTTACAAGCAAAAGCAAGTTCTGGTGATATAGCCATTACTAATATACAAGGAGAAAATCTAGAAATTCAAACGGCTTCGGGCAGTGTTGAATTAAAAGATATTTATATGGTGACAGGAAGTATCGTATCTAGTTCAGGTGATGTTGATGCTAACCATGTACGGATAGGCAAGTTATTGGGAAGTACGAAGTCAGGTAGTATAGATATGAAGGATTTTACCGGAAGCATAAAAGGTTTGGTTGTTTCGGGTGATTTGAAGCTTCAGTTAAGAGGAGAATGTGCCGCTAATTTAGATGCGAAAAGTGGAGATATTATAGTCGAATTAGAAAATGAAATAGGATTAAATGCTACAGTTGATATTATAAGTAAATCAGAAGATATTACTACTAATCTTCCTTTAGAATGTAAAGATGATTCATCAAGGCTATTTGGTGTTATAGGGGCAGGGGAAAATGCCATACGCATTACTTCCTTAACTGGCGATGTAAAAGTGTATAAGGAAGAAGTGGCAAATTATTAAACTGGGGATATTAGAATTGCATAAAATCTTCGTTTATGGGACTCTACTAAAAGGCGAACTTGAAATATGCAAATCGAGTTGGATGAACTGGAAGAATATTCGGAAGGTGCGAAGGATAACCTATATGTTCGTGTAGTTCTCCTCATTAGGACAGAAGAAAGTACTACTTCTGCTTATGTATACGTTGCTGCGAGGGGAAGTCTATTGAATAGACGAATTGATAGTGGTGATTGGAGAATAAATCAATAGAAATTTAATGGCATGCTCAAGGTGAGCATGCCATTTTTGTGTAGTCAAGAAGAATTTATTCTGCATATAACTCCCGATTTCAGGTGTTATGTGGGTATATGGAATTAATCTCTCATTAATCATTTCAATCCTGAAATCTAGTTGAAATGATTTATAGCGTTTCTAATTAATCATTTGAAACGCAAAACCCAGCTGAAATGATTCATAGCGCCATCTTATTAATCATTTCAATCACAAAACCCGGTTGAAATGATTCATAGCAGTTTCTCATTAATCATTTTAATCGCAAAACTTGTTTGAAATGATTCATAGCGCCATCTTATTAATCATTTCAAACGCAAAACCGAGTTGAAATGATTCATAGCACCTCCTCATTAATCATTTCAAACACAAAACCGAGTTGAAATGATTCATAGTGCCTTCTCATTAATCATTTCAAACGGAAAACCCAGTTGAAATGATCCATAGCGCATATATCCCACTAAATCATAAACCTGTTTTTAAATAGTGGTAGTTTAACTAAGTTAAAGGTGCATACGTGTTTTCCTTATGCAAAGCCAAGGGGGACCTTGTGCCTATCTTAAACAAATACCTTTACAACACTACATATTTTGGTTATTTTTGAATTAAAATAATTAACAGACTTTTATGAAATTTAAGTGGGGGAATAGAGATGAATGAGCATGTTTTTCAGTTGATTCAATCTAAAATGCGTTTTTTAGTTCGGGCTATCATTCTAGTTTTTTTGTTCTATTTTATGCTTCCTTTATCACTAATCTTTATTCCTGATGCCATGAATCAGACAAGCTTTATCCCGGGAGTAACATGGGCATGGGTTTATGGTTTTTTGCAAATTCCGATGACATGGTTGGTTGGTTGGATTTACCATATAAAAGCTAAAAGGTTTGACCAGCAGATTGAAAAGATAGAGCGGGAGGGGATGGTGTGAATCTTACGTACTTTTTATTTTTTATTTGTATTATTGTCTGTACGTTAATCATTACGTATTGGGCTGCAAAACGTAGTAACACGACCAATCGCTTTTATACTGCAGCTGGTAGTTTGACAGGTTTCCAGAATGGGATGGCAATTGCTGGTGATTTTATAAGTGCAGCTTCATTCCTTGGAATTGTAGGGATGATTGCGATTAATGGCTATGATGGCTTCTTATATTCCATTGGTTTTTTAGTTTCTTATTTAGTGGTCTTGTTTTTAGTAGCAGAGCCTGTTCATCGTTTAGGAAAATATTCGCTTGGTGATGTCATTTGCTCACGATTTCCGAGCAATAAAATGCGCTGGATTATGGCGTTTGGTGCCTTTGCTATTTCTATTCTATACATGATTCCACAACTAGTTGCATCTGGTTATTTGTTGCGTCTATTACTGGATATTGATTACTCCATTTCTGTTTTGGTAATTGGGGGATTAATGACGGTTTATGTTGTTTTTGGAGGAATGGTTGCAACTTCCTGGGTACAAATTGTAAAAACTGTAGTACTGATGTCAGGGACATTTTTACTATCGTTAATTGTGTTTTCTAATTTCAATTGGAATATTTCTGCGCTAATAGATAGGGTGAAGGAAGGGTCACCATTAGGAGAGGATTTTTTCTTCCCAGGACATCTCTTTGGAAACCCACTTGAATTTTTCTCACTTCAACTTGCATTAGTACTTGGTACGGCAGGTTTACCACATATATTAATTCGTCTATTTACGGTGCGAAATACAATAGAGGTAAGGCGGTCTTTAATTAGTTCAACTTGGATCATTGGACTCTTTTACTTGATGACGTTGATTTTGGGTTTTGGGGCAATTGCACTATTAGGGTATGAATCATTAATGGCAACAGATCCAACTGGGAATTTGGCAGCACCACTTCTTGCTAAAGAAGTTGGTGGAGACTTTCTGCTGGCTTTTGTTTCAGCAATTGCTTTTACAACAATTGTAGCAGTTGTGGCTGGGCTAGTTATATCAGCTACCACTGCGTTTTCCCATGATATCTTCCATCATATTTTGAAAAAAGGTCAATCAACGGATAAAGAACAACTGAAGGCTGCACGTTGGACTGCTTTAGGAATTGGTTTGATTTCTACGTTATTTGCTTTACGTCTTGAAACGATTAATGTGACATTTCTTGTTTCAATGACGTTTATCGTAGCAGCAGCAAGTAATTTTCCAGTCTTAATTTTAACAATATATTGGAAGCGTTTTACTCAAGTCGGTGCAATTACGGGGATGGTTAGTGGACTTCTTGCTTCTTTAGTATTAGTAGTTTTAGGCCCACATATTATGAACCCTGATGGTGGCTGGATTGCAAGAGAATCGTTGATTTCGCTTCATAATCCAGGAATTATTGCAATTCCAATTGGCTTTTTAGGTGCATATATTGGAACAATTTTATCCTCAAAACAAGCGCAACGAGAGGAAGAGTTTAAGCAGTTCTTTATTAAATCGCAAACTGGTATTACTTCAAGGAGAGAGAGCCCATGAAGGATTTAACTATCATGTTGTTTGAACGATTAGGTTTACTCCTTGTCATTGCTTTTGTTCTGACGAGGACACCTGGATTCAAATCACTGTTGTATCGTGAATTCAGCTGGAAAATGTCGGTTGTCCATATGTTCGTATTTGGAATCTTCGGGATTGCCAGTACCGTGACCGGAATAATTATTACCGAAGAAGCAGAAATCCTTCATGCTTTTGTTGTGTTTCCTGTGGAGGATAATCAGTTAATTGTTAGCTTAAGTCTTGTGGCAATAGTTATTGCGGGACTCCTTGGCGGTCCAATTGTAGGGCTGGGAGCTGGGCTAATAGCTGGAATCCATGTCATGTTTTTGGGTGGAGTTGGTTGGTTAGCAAATGGTCTTGTTAATCCATTGACTGGTTTATTAGCGGGATTAACAGCAAGATTTTTTTCCAATGAGCGGGTTATATCTCCACTGAAGGCCTTATTTATTGGAGTTTTTCCACCTGTTTTACAAATGCAACTTCTTCTTATTCTGTACACAGACGGGATTGGAATGGTGGACATTGTGGACCAGATTGGACTCCCACTTGTGTTATCGAATAGTCTTGCGATTGCCATCTTTACGACTATGATTGGGGTTGTGATGAAAGAACAAGAGAATGAAGCTGCTTTGGCAACAAGGCAGGCACTGACAATTGCAGAAGAAGCTTTGCCTTTCTTGAAAAAAGATTCTCCGATTGAAGTCGCGGATGGTTTGGCGAATTTGCTATACGATCGATTAAAGCTTGCAGCTGTTTCGGTTACGAATAAACAGGTCATATTGGCACATAAAGGGTTAGGGGATAAGTATCACCAGGTTGGCGATTCAATTACAACTCCTCTTGCTTTCAAAGCGATTAAATCGAAGAAGATGCAAATCAGTTTCTTAAAGTCTGACATTCCATGTGCTCATGATAAATGTCCGCTAGAGGCTGCGATTATTATTCCGATTACGGAAGCCGATGATGTCACCAATTTGATTACCTTTTATTTTCGAAAAGCTCAGCATATCTCACCGGTGGAGTTGATGATGGCGGAAGGTTTAGGGCAATACATTTCAAATCAATTAAATGTATTAACAACGGAAAAATTAAAAGCCCATATTCGTGATGCAGAACTACGTAATCTTCAAGCGCAAATTAATCCACATTTTTTATTTAATACGCTACAGTTAATTGCATCATTGTATAGAGAGGATCCACCAATGGCTCGTCATCTGACATTACAGCTTGCTAGCTATATGCGTTTTAACTTACGGTTAGTATCGAAATCCCTTGTAGAATTGGAAAAGGAGTGTGAGCATGTTCAGGCGTATACTTCGATTATTCAGGAGCGGTTTAAGAATCGACTCCACATTGACTTTGTCATGCCTGATGATGTTTCTAATATTTTTATTCCACCTTCCACGATACAGCCCCTTGTAGAGAATGCCGTACAACATGGTCTGAAAAATGTGGCTAATCATGCTAAGGTGGAAATTAATATAGTAAGAGTAACAAATGAGCTTACGATTTCTGTTCGTGATAATGGGAGCGGCTTTCCCGCACATATTTTGCCTCTTGTTGGTCATATGCCGTTAGAAGGCAATCAAAATGGCGGTACTGGTATTTACAATGTGAATCAACGATTAGTTCGATTGATTGGCGAGTCCGCAAGTTTACATATTTGTAATTTGTCCAGCGGTGGCAGTGAAGTAAAGTTCTCGATTCCAATTCCAAATAAGAATGTAGAGGGTCTGGTGATGGGATGAATATTCGTACAATGATAGCCGAAGATGAAATGATGGCGAGAAGAGAATTATTATATTTATTAAGGGATGAAAAAGATATTACTCTTACACCTCATGCAGAAAATGGAGAACAATTGATTCAATTATATTCCGAACATCATCCAGACTTAATTTTTCTTGATGTAGAAATGCCAGGATTTACTGGGGTGGAAGCTGCTCATTATATAACGAAACAATCTGGACCAGAGGCTCCTCTGTTTGTGTTCACAACGGCATATGATGAATATGCATTAGATGCATTTGAGATTGAAGCGGTGGATTATTTATTGAAGCCATATGATGAAGTGCGATTTAAAAAGGCGATGTCTCGCATTCGGAAAAGTATTATAAGTAAGGAAAAAGCTAAGGAAAATAAGGCAAAAAAGAACACGCCAACAACTGCAAAGCTCTTAGTAGACGATGGAGAACGAATGGTTGTATTATCCCCGGATTCGATTTATTATGCCGTCCCGAATAATAGATTATTAGAAATACATACGGTTGATAAAGTCATAATGAGTCGGATGAAGTTACAGGAATTGGAGGATAAACTGGCAGGTCATATGTTTTTTCGAGCACACAGAAGCTATTTGGTTAATTTAAACCATATTTTAGAAATTACTCCATGGTTTAATGGAACGAGTAATCTAACGATGAAGGATATGGGGAAAACTGTTATTCCGGTAAGTCGATCGGCTAGTAAGACGATATTGAAGACGTTTCGGGTATAGTTATTTAACTATATTAAAATAGTTTTTGATTCATTTGATATGGTAAAATTATGAAAAGACGAAAGGAGAGGGAAGATGCTTGAGGCGTTAGTCTTTATTATTTTTATCGTAGCTATCAAGTTTTTAATAACAAAATTTCTAAGAAAAAAATATAATATAATAATCTATCCAAATTCGGACAGACATATTAATAATACACATAAATTGGGAGAACGAGTATTGATTAGTATAGCTATTACTCTACTAATACTCTCCTATTTCTTCGTATACCTAATAATTGGTATTGCTTTTATTGCGTTAATACTGTTACTCTTTCAGGCCTATATGGAATATAAATACGAGCAAGAAGAAAAGGAGTACATACTTACCATTTTGGATACAATTACGTACTTGATTGTTATTATTGGAGCACCGATTTTGTATTTCACATAAAAGATATTTGACTGAAGATCATTAAATTAGGGGAGAGATTTATTGGAAAAATATAATTTAGTTAATGAATCCAATCGTACTATCCCTAATTATGATATTAGCGAAAAAGAAATTTCTATTGATGTTTATGTGAGTCATGATAAAGAGTTGTGCATTATAGGAAGAATTGATATTAATTATATTTGCTGGGCTGTTAAATTTTGTTCTACGGCAAGATCGTGATTGACCGTTATATAAATTAGAAGAAGAGCCTGCAATGAATGCTGGCTCTTCTTTCGTTAAAATAGTTTGTTTGGATTGATAAAACTGATCCTGTTATTATCTGTCGATTGGTAAAGGTCTAGGTGTTCTGTGATCATCAGCGCTAGCAATAGCAAGTATGACTGTTACGGAATTATCTTTATAAGTTACAGTCATTGTTGTAATACCTGGCTTCAGTCCAGTAATCTCACCTTTATCCACAGATGCAATATTTTCGTTTGCTAGTACATAGGTTGCTTCTTCTGTTACATCCTTTTCTGTTGTACCATCATTACTTGTAGTTATTTCTGTAATTGTAACGTTGTCAGTACGGCCAACTGTAACTAGCATAATCTCAGGATTAGCAACTAATGTCACTTCGGCATCCGGATCTGGTTCACCTTCAACAACTGATACATCTACTGTTAGGGAATTATCACCGTAAGTAATTGTTACTGTTGTTTCTCCAGCTCCAACAGCTGTTATAACTCCTGCGTCTACAGTTGCAACGGACTCATCTGCCACAGAATACTCAGCTTGTGCAGTTACATCTTCATCTGTAGACTCGTCACCGATTGTAGTAGTTTGCGTTACTACAACTTCAGCTTCTTCACCTTCTTCAAGGTTCAATTCTGATGGATCGACAGATAGAGTAACTATTGCTTCTTCATCTTGTTCGATTTCAAATTCTACCTGACCACTATTTCCTGCAGCATCATCTACAAGAACAGTAACCTTTTCGGCGCCATCAGGAAGATTAATTTCGAATGAACCGTCTTGGTCTAGTGTTAATGGTACTGCATTACCATCAACACCACCACTAGTTGCTACATAAGAGGCGCTAAGCTTTGTATTAAGATCATAATCTAATCCATAAGGTGCAAGTACATCTTTATAATCAATATACTTATCTGCCACTGAACCAGATAATTTATTTCCTTCAACTTCACCTGAAATTGCAGGTTTCGTAGATTTAATAAAAACTGGGCCTACGTAGTCACCGATTATTCCTGTTGCTGATTGTGCTGTATAGTCAATGGTATATACTCCATCAGGAATATTGGTTAAATCTTGGTTGCCTGCCCATGGTCTATATTGTCCAGCAATATTTAATTGGTAAGAACCTGCACCTAATGAATTACCCGCATGTAAGTAGCCAATATAACCATCGCCATATTCTCCGCCATTAGGGTCTTCAATATCCCAAAGTTCAATATAGTTAGTTCCGACATCTCCAGTAATAGTGAAGTAAAGCATCGCTGAATCATTCACACCGTCCCCATTGAAGGAAAGGTCTGTTTCTGTGATACTCATATCCCTAATTTCAGTCGCTGCTTCCCCACCAAAATCAGCTGCAAATGGTAAGGAAATAGAGTTTTCTCCACCGTTAATATGGATATATCCTAAAAACTCATCTCCAGCTTGAGTTTCTTGTCCTCCAGCTACTAACGTTACATTTACTAATTCTTCACCATTCGGAGCTAACGTAAAGGACTCTTTATCAATCATCAAATATGCATCAGAGAATGACTTTGTTACATCCACTTCCACATTGAAGTCCCCACCTAAACCTTTAAGATCTTTCACACGAATTTGCTTCGTTACTGAAATTTCCTCACTTAGATCTTGTGGACCAAATGTAACTGTTCCTTTTAAGTTAGGTACAATTTCTCCACTTGAATCAAGTACTGCTTCATCCTCAGCATAAGCTAGTACACTTGGGAATGCTGCAGCATAGGCATCTACTCGTCCAGCTCCTTGAGCAAATACATCATATTTTTCTGTGTCTAGTAATTTAGCAGTATTGGAAAGGGCTACTTTTACATCAAACGCATCCCAATCTGGGTTTGCTTGTTGGATAAGAGCAGCGATTCCAGTGATATGTGGTGCTGACATGGATGTTCCTGTAAAACGATCGTAGGACTCTGTATAGCTTGCATCTGGATAATCCCATTTGTAAGCTGGAATAGATGACATAATATTCGTTCCAGGTGCTGTTACATCTGGTTTAATGTCAAAGTTTGGAGAAGATGGTCCGCGAGAACTTGAATCATTCACATCATCACCGGTAGACTGTGTTGAATTGTAGTTTCCAAATGTGACTGTTCCTGGTCCTGTCTCAAGTGCAGCGCGAATTGCCTCTCCATCTGTAACAGACATATCAATTGTAGGAATGAAGGAGAATGAATCACCTAAGAACACATTTGATACATCTGGTGCATTTGTTCCACCGGAGAAGTTGTGAATAATAGTAGCGATTGCACCATTTTCCTTTGCATTAGCAATTTTATCAACAAATGCAAGTTCTCCACGGGAAATAAGGGCAACTTTTCCTTCAACATCAATACCGTTATAGTCATTCACATTACCAAATCCTGGGACTGCCACAAGCTCATACTCCCCAGCAAGTTGGTCAGCTAAATCTTGTCCAAAAGTTGTTCCCATAAACTGTAGTTGTTTTGCAAAACTGAAGTCATCACCGACTGTGACTGATACTTCTCCATTATGTTGTGTTTCTGGATTAGTCGTGTTACCAACAGTAATTGCAAGACGTGATGTACCAGGTGTTGTCACTGTTGCACGATTAGGACCTGAGTTACCGGATGAAAGAACTGATATTACACCAGCCATCATTGCATTGTTAATCGCATAGGCTAAACTATCATTCTCTGAGTTACTTCCTCCACCAAGTGATAAGTTGATAACATCTATATCCTCATTAACTGCATGTTCAACAGCTGAAATTATTCCAGAGGTTGCACCACTTCCATATGCTCCTAGAACACGATATGCATATAGATCAACCTCCGGAGCAATTCCCTTAATACCATATTCATTGGCTCCAATTGCTGCAATTGTTCCAGCTACGTGAGTACCGTGATCTGTCCAGAATGAGCGACCATCAGCATCAAATTCAGGCATATGTGATGGGCGGTCCTTTGGTGATGTTTCGCGAGCATCATCATCTGCACGTTCGCGAGCGTAGTTAGAACTGTGTACAATAAAGTTCTTTCCACCTTTATATATACCTTGGAATTCTGGGTGGTCTGGATCAATTCCAGTATCAAGTACAGCTACTTTGATTCCAGCTCCTTTATAGCCCTCATTCCAAACATTTTCAATCCCTAAGTGGTCGATACTTGTGTTCATTTGAATACCAATTTCCAAGTCTTTTTCCAGATTAGATGATGAATCTACTGGCTTCTTTTCTTTGAAAGAAGATCTATCTTTTGAATTCCTAACATCTTCGGCATATACAGTTGCATCAGGTTCAACTAATGTAATGCCTTTAACAGCTAGAAGTTTATTAAGGTCGTCCGCTTTTACTTCAGCAGCGAATCCGTTTAGAACGGTATCATAAGTAAAACCTTTTTCAAAGGAAATTCCTGTTACTTCCATTTCTTTACTAACATTTACCTGTTGTCTTTGAATAGTTTTACGAATATCGTTTATTTTTGAATTCGATAAAGATTTACCTTTTAACTCAGCAATCCCTTGCTCCAAAGCTATCGGGCTTTCCGATAAATGGATAATAACTGGAACCATTTCATTACCGGATTTATCTCGTAAATCCTTGTGTAACCTCGGTAAACCTTCTGAAGCCGCTTGTTGCTCAGCAATTGCAGCTTTTAACTGCATCGTTTTCTCACTTTGCTGTTGCTCCTTAAATGGTTGGACATCAGTCGATCCATTTGCTGATACAGGCAATACTAACGAAAGCACCATTAAAAATGCCGCGAAACTACTAAATAGTTTTGTAAACTTTTTTCTACGCAATTAAATTTCTCCCTTCTCCTATTATCCGTTATGTGCCTAAGTAACGGAGTTTAATAATCTACTAATCTCTTAGAACGTTAGAATCTATTAATTCCCAATTCAAATAAACGAATACTCGTTATCATTTTCTTGGTTTATAGATTTGATATAAGGGTTTCGGCCTCCTTTTTTTAAAAAATATAGGCACGTTATACTTACCTATTCATTTGTTCTTAATTGAGAACGTAATAGGTAAAAAGCAAAATGAAAACAAGTTCATTTAATTGAATTATACAATAAGATTTTGAAAAATCAATAAATATTTTCTTTATTAAGAACAAAATGTTAGTATATTAGGTGTAGTGAAAAAGTAGTATCCGATGGAGAAATCTAGAACTAGAATTTGAATAAAACTTTTCACATGTAATTTGTAACCATTCACCATCCATTTAACACCATTCATACACAAAATCCAACCATTTAAACTAAATTAATATTTAGAATGTACAAAATTATTATACTATTTGGTAAGCGCTTACAAATAATATTTTATTTTGGAAATGGGGAGGATGGTTTTATGGCTCAACCAAAGCTTGTGAGAGAACATAAGAAGGAAAATATTGATTTTGAAAAAGTAGAAAGTAGTCCACAGTTTAAAAGGCTAATGGAAAACAAAAAGAAATTTATCGTACCGATGACAATCTTTTTCTTGGTATTTTATTTCTTATTACCGATTTCCACATCCTATGGAACATTTTTGAACACACCAGTATTTGGTGATATTACATGGGCTTGGGTATTTGCAGTTGCGCAATTCATAATGACTTGGGTAATTTGTTCTGTGTATGTTAAAAAGGCTAATACCTTTGACAAAGATGCTGATCAAATTGTGAGAGAGCAGATTGAAGAAGGAGGTAATGCCTAATGGATCCAGTCGTAGTAATTCTATTCCTTGCAATTGTTGCGCTTACTTTAGTAATCACATATTTTGCAGCAAAACGCACAAAATCAACTGGTGATTTCTATACAGCAGGTGGGGGACTTACGGGATGGCAAAATGGACTTGCGATTGCTGGTGACTATCTCTCTGCAGCATCGTTCCTTGGAATTGCTGGTGCTATTGCGTTAAATGGTTTTGATGGATTTTTCTATAGTATTGGATTTTTAATTGCATATTTAGTAGTTCTACTCCTTGTAGCAGAACCTCTTCGTAATCTTGGAAAGTACACGCTAGCAGATATGATTAACTCTCGTTTTAATGCGAAGAGAGTAAGGGGAGCGGCTGCACTTAGTACGATTACGATTGTCCTTTTCTACATGATTGCGCAACTTGTGGGTGCGGGTGCACTTATTCAGCTATTATTTGATATTCCATATTGGATTGCTGTATTAATCGTTGGAGTCATGATGACGATTTACGTCCTATTTGGTGGAATGATTGCAACAAGCTGGGTTCAGATTACAAAGGCAGTATTATTAATGGCTGGTATGGTTATCATTTCGTTCATTGTCCTTATGAAGTTTAACTTTAATATAGGGGCAATGTTTACAGAAGTGAAAACAGCCACAAGTCATGGTGCAGATTATTTAAACCCAGGAATCAAGTACACCGATCCATTAGGAACTATTTCCTTAATGCTTGCATTAGTACTTGGTACAGCTGGATTACCACACATCCTTATGCGATTCTTTACCGTTAAGGATGCAAAAACGGCAAGAAGCTCAGTTATTACAGCAACTTGGACAATTGGGATTTTCTATATTCTTACATTATTCCTAGGATTTGGGGCTGCAATTTATGTTGGTCAAAGTGAAATCCTTGCTGCAAACTCTGGTGGAAATATGGCAGCACCGTTACTTGCAGAAGCAATTGGTGGAAATATATTATTCGCCTTCATTTCTGCAGTAGCATTCGCAACTATTTTAGCGGTTGTGGCAGGTCTTGTCTTATCTGGTGCGTCAGCATTTGCACATGATATTTATGGGGAAATAATTAAAAAAGGAAAGGCAACAGAGCGTGAGCAGATGCTTGCAGCACGTTATGCAGCATTAGGTGTATCTGTACTTTCGATTGTTTTGTCTTTAGGTGCACAATACCTAAACGTAGCATTTCTAGTTTCACTAGCTTTCTGTATTGCGGCTAGTGCGAACTTACCGGTTATTCTATATACCGTATATTGGAAGCGCTTCAACACTTCCGGTGCGGTTTGGGCGTTATTATCTGGATTAATTTCTGCGCTAGTTCTTGTTTCTATGAGTCCTAGTGTGTTCTCACCAGTTGAAGGAGCAGCATTATTTGTGGGGAATCCAATCTTCCCATTAGATAACCCAGCATTAGTCAGTGTACCAATAGGTTTCCTAGGTGGATATTTTGGTACAGTGTTCTCTAAGGAATACGACTTCAAGAAATATGCCGAGGTTAAAGTTCGAGCAAATACTGGTTATCGCGGTCAATAGGCCAGAGAGCCATGGGGACAGGTTCCTTGGCCCTTTCGGCCAAGGAACCTGTCCCCATGGACTGAATTAATACGTATGATAGTTGTTTTTTATAAATATAGTGTAATAAATAGGGAAAATGAGGAGGAGAGATCTTGAGTCAAGATACTATAGTATTAACGGAAGAGAAATTAGCAAGCTATCCACAGCAACCACATGGGGGGAAATTAGTGGATAGAGTACTTAGGGGAAAAGAGGCAGAGGAAGAACTAGAACGTGCCAAACAATTACCAATGATAATGGTTGATTTAGAAGCAGTCATTACACTTGAAATGATTGCAACAGGTGTATTATCTCCGAACGAGGGCTTTATGAATGAGGCAGATTATAAGTCTGTATTAACCGAAGGCCGTTTAACAAATGGAGTAGTGTGGCCAGTCCCTTTAAGTTTTGCACCAATTGGTGATCGTAATAAGCAGATTATTGAAGGGCTGTCAGTGGGAGATGAAATAGCTCTAGCAGATGAAACAAGAGTACCAGTTGCCATTTTAAAATTAGAGGATATATTCCATTATGATCGTGATTTCCGTGCGGAGCATGTTTTTGGAACGAAGGATCGTGATCATCCAGGCGTTGACGCAATTTATCGTCGTATGGGTGATACAGCACTAGCTGGTCCAATTACATTAGTTCGCCGTGTACATTGGGGGCCATTTGAAAGTATTCGGATGGAACCGAAAGATACATGGAAGCTATTTTATGAAGATAAGAAAATGAATTCAGTTGGTGGATTCATTACAGGTGCTAACCCACTGCACCGTGGGCATGAATATATTCATCGTAATGCACTAGAAGAAATGGATGGATTATTTGTGCAGCCACTAGTGGAAATGGCAAAACGAGAATATACAAGGCACGAATTTCGTATGTTATCCTATCGTGCCGTGCTAGAAGAATATTATCCAAAAGAAAGAACCATGCTCGCACCACTACGAGTAACATATATATTTGCTGGGCCACGGGAAGCCGTTCTGCACGCATTAATTATGAAAAACTATGGATGTACACATGCCCTGATTGGCCGAGATCATGCTGGTATCGGTGACTATTATGACAAATATGCGAGTCACTCCATTTTTGATGAGTTTACACCGGATGAGTTAGGTATTGATGTTCGCTTGTTCCATGAAGTATTTTACTGTACACGCTGTGATAACCCAGCGACTGAGCAAACTTGTCCTCATGATAAAAAGTATCGAATTAATATTTCTGGTACTGGTATTCGAGAGTTGTTACGTTACGGTGTATTACCACCGAAAGAAATTGTACGACCAGAATCTGCACGAATTGCGATGCAAGGGGTTCAACCTAAAGGTGTTGATGAGAATGGTCTAGCAATTAATCCAGTTGGTAAAACCATTAAGAGTATTTTCCCGTATTATCTAGAAAATACTCGCATTGGTGGACCAAAGCGTAGAAACCCACTTGCTGCTGAGCAATTAACGATTGAGGATTTAGAAGCTGTTGTTAATGATGTTCGTGACAATGCAGACAAGATTTATAAAGGAATATTTGACGAATTTAGCTATACAACAGATAATCTGCGTAATGTACAACCAGACTGGGTGGCCGAGGCTCGCGAAGCCATTCGCCACCAGCAAGAGATGGTTGTAGAAAATCTGGAAGAAAAGGTTGATAAAGCTTTGGATAAGGCTTCCGATGAGTTTATGTACCAAGATAAATCAGAAGCAGAGCGTGAGTTAGAAGTAGCAAAGCGAATCTTAAAGGATATTCCTGCTGCATTGCGTAAAGATGAGTTGGAGTATCGTACTTGGAATCCACTGCCTTATAAGAGGTATCGTGGGGGAGATGAGGACTAGAAATGTAAGCACCTGTGCTTTTGGCGCAGGTGCTTTTTTGTTATTTGGACTATTGGTGCGAGTGTGTTAGGAATGATGGTAGAAATTTGGCAAATGCTGAAGGTATGGTAGACTGGCCGATGTTTCGTGGGAATGGCGGAAGTTTTAGCGTACTGGCTGATGTTTCGTGAGAATGGCGGAAGTTTTAGTGTACTGGCTGATGTTTGGTGAGAATGGCGGAAGTTTTAGCGTACTGGCTGATGTTTCGTGGGAATGGCGGAAGTTTTAGCGTACTGGCTGATGTTTCGTGAGAATGGCGGAAGTTTTGCGTACTGGCTGATGTTTCGTGAGAATGGCCGAAGTAACGATAATCTGGCTGATATTTGGTGAAAACGGCCGAAGTTCAAGCATACCAGCCAATATTAAGTGAAATCGGACGAAGTAACAGTAAACCGGAAGACACCCCAGCAAGCAGAAACGTAAAAACCATGCTCCCGTATGCTGATATTTCTCCAATATTAGCTGAAAATAATGTGCCAAAGATAATCTTATTATTGCAGAAATAGCCGAAAATATTGTACTATTATTTGATGATATCCAGTCCTTAGGACACGATAAGAAATATAACAACAATGGGAATGAGACAGATGAAAGCAAGTTTGAAGATATTTTTACAAGACATCAAAAACATTGGTACAAACTGGGTTGCCGCAATATTAATTGGTGGGTTAATTTTACTTCCTTCCCTATATGCGTGGTTTAATATTGCTGCATCTTGGGATCCATACTCTCAGACAGAGAAAATTTCTATTGGAATTGTTAATGAAGATGAGGGTGCAGTTGTTAGGGAGCAGGAAATTCATGTTGGGGATGAATTAGTCGATTCTTTAAAAGAGAATAAATCGATGGGATGGCAGTTCGTTAACAGAGACGTTGCAATGAACAGTTTAGAATATGGTGATTATTATGCAGTTATCGTTATCCCGAAGAACTTCTCTGAAAGTTTAGGAACGGTAATCAGCGACAATCCAGAGAAAGCCCAAGTAGAGTATTATGTAAATCAAAAAATAAATGCGATTGCACCGAAGATTACGGATAAAGGTGCAAGTGTGATTGTGGATCAAATAACTCGAAAATTTACTTCGACAGTTAATGGAGTTATATTTGAACAATTTAATGAAATTGGAATCGAACTTGGTGAAAATTTACCTGATATTCAAAAGTTTGAGGATTATCTTTTTACATTACAAGAAAAGCTCCCAGAAATTCACACGATGCTTAATGAAACTTTGGATGACGCTAATCGCGGGGATGAAATGATTCGTCAAGCTCAAAGTTTTATACCAGAAGCAGAGAACGCGGCAAATAAGGGAATGGATATTGTAGAGAATGCAAGCAGTTTGTTGGATAAATCGGAGCAAAAACTAAATGAAATGGAACCGAAAATTGAAGAAGATTTAGCTAGAATGCAAACTGTTGTAACGGAGACCAATGACTTGGTTCAAAAATTAGAAGAAAATGTTTCTGGGGAGAATTTGGAGAAACTTTCCGGACAGCTGAATACTTCACAGGATTCCTTAAACAATATGGAACAAGCATTAACTGAGTTGAAAAATATAGAAGGAAATACGCAAGAAACGAATGATGCATTGGATCATACAATACAGGAAATTCAAACGTTAGAGCAGAATGTAACGAATATAAATGATCAAATATCTAATTTACCAGATCAATATGCAGAATTATATCAGATGCTTCCTAATCTAAAGGGGAATATTTCTACACTTAAAACCGAGTTAGATACATTTGTAGAAGATTATCAAGAGGTTATTAGACCTACTGTAACAGAAAAAGTTGCGAGTGCAAAAGATTCAGTGAATAAGGCAAGAGAAGTATTAGAAAAGGTTCAGGCCACAATTCCCGAGGTATCAGGAATGCTGGAACGAACAAAAGATAAACTATCCGATGGTGAAGCTATTCTATATGAAGCTTCCAATGAGTTTCCTTACATTAATGATAAAGTGAATGAACTCGCAAATCGTGTTAGGGAAATTCAAGGGGAAGTTGATATTAATGAATTAATAAATCTGTTACAAAATGACCCTCAAGCGGAGAGAGGATTTTTTGAAGAGCCAGTTGTTCTTAATGAAAATAAGGTGTTTTCGATTGCAAATTACGGAACAGGGATGACACCATTCTATACTGTTCTTGCTATTTGGGTTGGAGCTTTATTGTTAATTTCATTATTATCAACAGATATGCATCATCCTAATGAGAATATTACAGGTAGACAAGTATATGCCGGAAGAATGATGACCTTCCTAACTATTGGCTTTTTACAAACAGTTATCGTAACTTTAGGTGATATGTTAATTTTACAAGTAGAAGTACGGGAGCCAGTATGGTTCGTAATTTTCGGAATGATATGCAGTGCTATTTTCATGATGATAGTTTATACACTTGTTTCCGTGTTTGGTGATGTTGGAAAAGCATTAGCAATTGTTCTGTTGGTTCTCCAAATAGCTGGATCAGGTGGGACTTATCCGGTTGTTCTATTGCCTGAGTTTTTCCAAACAATAAGTCCGTTTTTACCGTTTACGTATGCTATATCATTGATGCGAGAAGCTGTTGGAGGGATTATATGGGATAAGGTATTACATGATTTGCTATTCCTGGGATTATTTGGCTTAATAGCCGTAGTAATAGGCGGAGTGTTGAAAGAAGCAATTAATAAGCAGACAGATAAATTAAAAGAAAAAGCAAAAGAATCAGGATTGTTTCATTAAAAAAGCAGCCATGGGGACAGGTTCCATGGCTGCTTTTTTCTACACTGAAACGAGCAAATACTGTAGTCTTTGCTACAAATAGCTGTAGTTTATGTAAATCATCAAAGCAAAGTGTATAAGGTTGTAAAGATAAAAAGACAACGTGACTATAGCTAGAATTAAGCCGAGGAACCCGTCCCCATGGCTCTATCCAATAAATAGAAGCGAACATATTTAATGCAATTTGAAGAAAACTAGTGGTGTGGAGGTGTTTTTTATGACGAAAAAGAAGCTAAGTAGCGGTGGATTCAGTGATGAACAAGCTGTAAGAAAAAAGCTGTCTAAACAATTCGACCATGAATTTGCGAATGAGCCACTAACACCGAATGAAAAATATAATAATAAAAAAACAAAAAAGCGTCAGTAGTAGGTTGAATTTGGAAAAAAGGAGTTCCTAATATGCCGCAACGAGACACTGGAACAAAAACTACACCACATCCTGATGGAAAAAAAGAAAGTATTATTAATGATTCTATAGGAACCCAAATCGGCATGAAAACAGGACGACGTCGAGATACTGAATTTAGTACGTTAACTGAAATTCATGATGAACAGTTGAAAAAGTTTGAGAAAATGATGCGGGGAAATCCTGTTAATGATGAATAGTGAGGGGCGTCTCCTTCCCTTCAAACGTGAAAAAGTGCTTGGTAAACACCAAGCGCTTTTTTAATACAAATGCTAAATTATAGTGAACTAATAAATCACTCCGATTACCATTTTATTTGCCAAATATATAAAATGTATGATAAAAATCAATTATGTTATAGCAGTAAGGGAGTTACTTGTCGTGATGAAAATAACAAAGGTTTTAAATAATAATGTGGTAGTAACTGAAAATAAGCAGAATCAGGAATTGGTCGTTATGGGAAAAGGTCTTGCCTTTCAAAAGAAGGTCGGACAACCAATCGATGAATCAAAAATTGAGAAGACTTTTATTCTCCAGAATTCTGGTATTTCTGACAAGCTAAATCAATTATTACAGGATACATCGGAGAAATATTTAGATATTGCTTATGAAATTTTAGAATATGCAAAATCAAAGCTTCCTTACAAATTAGATGAGTACCTATACGTAGCGTTAACAGACCATATTAGTTTTGCGATAAGTAGATTTCAGCAAGGTATACATTTAAAAAATACGCTACTTTATGAAATTCGCAAATATTATAGACAGGAATTTGAAATTGGCTTAAAGGCATTAGAACATATTGAAGAAGAAACGGGTGTTTGCCTAGATGAGAATGAGGCAGCATCGATTGCTTTGCATTTAGTTAATAGTCAGATTACTGGGGAAAATATGGATTTAGCTGTAAAAGTAACAAGTATGGTGAATAACATTTTAAATGTTGTTAAATATCATTTTCAAATGGACCTGGATGAGAAATCGATTAATTATGAGCGTTTTTTAACACATCTGCGTTATTTCGCTATCCGTTTCATTCGTAAAGAGAAAATGGGAGACACAGTCGATGACTTCTTCCATGAACAAATAAGTAAAAAATATGCACAGGCATACCAATGCACAAGAAAGATTGCTCATTACCTTAAGAAGGAATTTGATTGGGATTTACCAAAAGATGAAGAAGTATATTTAACTGTTCATATTCATCGAGTTACATTACGACAAAAAAACAGCTAATTTGTGAAAACGTTTAACAAAGTTGTTGACGTAGTAAAAAAGTCATGGTATAGTCTAATTGTAAATTGATTTACAGCAATTATAATTTAATAAACATTTAGGAATGTTACCTATTTTGGGCATAACCTGAACAGATTTGAATCACACGTTAGCTACGTGTGCGTGAATTCAAATTTGTTCAGGTTTTTTATTTACCTAATTTAGAACGAACATTCCGAAGTAAAAAAAAATACTGAATAAAAAGAAGAGAAGGTGGCCGATAATGAAATACGAACAATTGGCAAAAGACATTATTGATAATGTCGGTGGAAAAGAAAACGTTAACAGATTGTCTCATTGTGTTACAAGGCTTAGATTTGTATTAAAAGATGAGGACAAAGCAAATACCGAAGCATTAAAAGAACATGATGGTGTAGTTACGGTTATGAAAAGCGGCGGACAGTATCAGGTTGTTATTGGTAACCACGTACCTGATGTCTATAAAGCAGTTGTTTCAGAAGGTGGTTTTGAATCGGAGAAGCCTGAAAATGAAGGAAATAATGATGACGGCAAGAAAAAAGGAATTTTTGCAAAATTTGTTGATATCGTATCGAACATATTTATTCCAATTTTACCATTCTTAATGGCAACAGGTATTATTAAAGGTTTTAATGCTCTATTTGTAGCATTAGGTTGGCTAGAAAATACAAGTGGTACGTATCTATTGTTAAACGCGATTGGTGATGGTTTCTTCACCTTCTTGCCTATATTCCTAGGTTATACTGCGATGAAGAAATTTGGTGGAACACCATTCTTAGGGATGGCTATTGCCGCAGCATTAGTTCACCCAAGTCTACCAGGTATTAGTAGTGGCGAATCCATCATGACATTATTTGGTGGAACAGCATTAGAATCTGATGTTTATATTGCATTTTTAGGGATACCGGTTGTTTTGATGAGTTATACGTCTTCTGTTATTCCAATAATATTTGCAACTTATTTTGGGGCGAAAGTAGAAAAAGCTTTCCAGAAAATTATACCAACTGTTGTTAAATCATTTATTGTACCATTTTTAACATTGTTAGTTATCGTGCCATTAACGTTCATTATTATTGGCCCAATTTCTACTTGGTTAGCTCAGTCTATTGGTCATGGTGTCGACTGGTTATATCAAGCTGCACCATTAGTGTCAGGTTTAATAATAGGTGGTTTATGGCAAGTATTAGTTATTTTTGGCGTTCATTGGGGATTAGTTCCTATTTATTACAATAACCTTGCAGTATCAGGATCAGATATGTTAATAGCTATGACTTTTGCTGCTTCATTTGCGCAAATAGGTGCTGTTCTAGGTGTTTGGATGAAAACAAGAAACCAAAAATTAAAAACATTAAGTCTTCCAGCATTTATTTCGGGAATATTTGGAATAACCGAACCAGCAATTTATGGAATTACATTACCACTTAAAAAACCATTCATTATGAGTTGTATCGCTTCAGCTATTGGGGGAGCAATTATCGCAGTAACTGGTGCTGCGCTTTATAGTGCAGGTCCTACTGGAATCCTAAAAATACCTACTTTTGTTAATCCTGATCATGGTATTGATGGTGGTTTCTATGGTATGTTAATTTCTATTGTTGTTGCATTCGTTCTGGCATTTGTGCTTACTTATCTATTCGGTGGAGTTAATAAAAAAGAAGACTCCAAAGTGGATAAAGTAGAAGAAGTTACTAATAATGAAGTGAAAGCTACTTTAAATGAAGGCGAAGAAACTAAAGTTGTAAGTCCATTAAAAGGACAAACTGTACCCTTGAACGAAGTATCTGATAAAGTATTTGCTTCTGGTGCCATGGGTGAAGGTATTGGAGTACTACCAACAGAAGGAAAAGTGTATGCTCCCGTTAATGGTGTAGTTACAACATTATTCCCTACAAAACATGCTATTGGAATAACTTCAGATGAAGGTGTAGAAATTCTAATACACGTTGGTGTTGATACTGTACAACTAGAAGGAAAACATTTCACTGCGTATATTGAACAAGGGGATCGAATTAACACTGGAAAATTATTGGTGGAATTTGATGTTGATAAGATTAAAGAAGCTGGTTATGACGTAGTTACACCAATTATTATAACGAACCATGCTGATTTAGGTAAAGTGGTAACTACTGATACGACAAACTTAGAAGTTGGAGAACACCTAATTACTATAAAAGATTAAACAAAAAACAAAAAAAGATGTGGTTTTGATTTATGAAATCACATCTTTCATTTTAAGGCTTTCATAATACATTTTCTAATAGGAGTGGATTATTATGTCAAATACGAAAAGTTTTCCAAAAGGTTTCTTATGGGGTGGAGCAACTGCGGCAAATCAAATAGAAGGTGCATATAACGAAGACGGAAAAGGTCTAAATATTGCTGACGTGTTGCCAGGTGGCGGAAAAATTAGACAGATTGTTAGGAAGGATCACTCTTTCGAACTTAATATTGACCAAGAAAAATATCATTATCCAAACCATTTAGCTATTGACTTTTACCATCGTTATAAAGAAGATATCGCCCTATTTGCAGAGATGGGGTTTAAAACCTATCGTATGTCAATTGCGTGGTCAAGAATTTTTCCAAATGGTGATGAATTAGAGCCAAACGAAAAAGGACTTGAATTTTATGATAACGTAATTGATGAATTGATAAAATATAACATCGAACCAGTTGTAACGCTATCACATTATGAAATGCCTCTTCACTTGGTGAAAGAATATGGTGGTTGGAGAAGTCGTAAAGTTATTGAATTTTTCGAGCGCTATGTGACTGTTGTATTGGATAGGTATAAAAACAAAGTGAAATATTGGTTAACATTTAACGAAATTAACGCTGGATTAAAGATACCTCTTTTCAGTTTAGGATTTCTCCCCTTAAAAGATGAAGATGAAAATAAACAAGCAACTTTCCAAGGGCTTCATCACCAATTTCTTGCAAGTGCAAAAGCGGTAAAATTAGCGCACGAGATTATTCCAGATTCTATAGTTGGTTGTATGTTAATTAGTGCTCCTGTATATCCGTATGATTCTAACCCAGAAAATGTCATGTACGCTTTGGAAGAAAGTCAAATATTCAATTTCTTCTGTGGAGATGTTCATGTACGTGGCGTATATCCTACCTATATTGATAAACACTGGAAAAAACATAATGTGAAATTGGAAATTGAAGATGGAGATTTAGAGTTACTAAAAGAAGGAACCGTTGATTTCATTTCATTCAGTTACTATATGTCCAGGACAGAGAGAGTAGGAAGAACAGAAGCAGATGGTCGTCCTGGAAATGTGATTGGTGGAGCGGCAAATCCTTTTCTTAAAGCAAGTGATTGGGGTTGGGAAATTGACCCTACAGGTCTTCGTATTATTCTAAATGAACTATATGACCGTTATCAAAAACCTTTAATGATTGTAGAAAATGGTCTAGGTGCATATGACAAAGTTGATGAAAACGGCACGATTCAAGATGATTATCGAATTGACTATCTTCGTTCTCATATTTCAGCAATGGCTGACGCGATTGAAGATGGCGTGGATTTGATTGGTTACACTAGTTGGGGGCCAATTGATATCGTTAGTGCTGGTACAGGAGAAATGGAAAAACGTTATGGATTTATTTATGTGGATCTAGATAACGAAGGAAATGGAACATTGGAACGTAAAAAGAAAAAGTCATTTGACTGGTATAAAAAAGTAATTGAAACAAACGGACAAGAACTCTAAGATGATTTTTAGAAAGATGGGTTAGATTTAAATGCTCATCTTTCTACCTTTTATACTTCTTATTAATAGGAGATAATACAAAGTTTGTTTCAACCAGGAAATAAATTAAATAGCTCTAGACTAAAAATAAAGTAAGAGGTTACCCAATCTTTACTAATTTGCCTAGATGCCACGGGCAAAGCCTGGTATTAAGGACACAATAAAGTTAATGGCGAATTACTTTGATATTTTCCATTAACTAGTATGGGGGACATGTTCCTTGTCCCACAATTACATATAGGAGGAAAAACATCATGAAACATAAACAATTAAAACAGTTTCCGAATAATTTCTTATGGGGTGCATCTACATCTGCATATCAAGTTGAAGGAGCATGGGATGAAGATGGAAAAGGACCCTCAATCATAGATGTCAAAAGAATTCCAGAAGGTACAACAGATTACAAAGTAGCAAGTGACCATTATCATCGTTATAAAGAAGATGTAAAATTAATGGCGGAGATGGGCTTTAAAGCTTATCGTTTTTCTATTGCATGGACACGGATTTTCCCAGAAGGTACAGGAGAAATCAATCAAAAGGGAATTGATTTTTATAATAATTTAATTAACGAATTACTTAAATATAATATCGAACCAATCGTTACGATGTACCACTTCGACATGCCTTTAGCTTTAGATAAAAAAGGTGGTTGGGGTAACAGAGAAACTGTCGATGCTTTTGAAACCTATGCAAAAGTATTATTTGAAAACTACGGAGATCGTGTGAAATATTGGTTAACGATTAACGAACAAAATATGATGATTTTACATGGTTCGGCAATCTTAGGTAAAGACGGAGAAAACATGGAAAAAGAGCTCTATCAACAAAATCATCATATGTTAGTGGCTCAAGCAAAAGTAATGAAGCTTTGTCATGAAATGTTACCACAAGCAAAAATTGGACCAGCCCCAAACATTTCCTATATTTATCCTGCAACTTCTAAACCTGACGATGTTCTAGCAGCACAAAACTTCAGTGCTATTAGAAACTGGTTATACTTAGATGTTGCAGTCTTCGGAAGATATAATAATCTAGCATGGAGTTTTTTAGAAGAAAGAGATGCAATTCCTTCTATACAAGAAGGAGATATGGAAATTCTAAAAGCTGGTAAACCTGACTTTATTGCATTTAATTATTATTCAACGAAAACAGTAGAGGCTGCATTAGATGGTGAAAATGTAAAAAATGATACAGGAGATCAAGAACTGGCAGTAGGTGAAGCAGGAGTGTACAAAGGACATACGAATCCAAATTTACCCAAAAATGACTTTGGATGGGAAATTGATCCAGTTGGATTTAGAACAACTCTTCGTGAAATTTACAGTAGATATCATTTACCACTTATCATCACTGAAAATGGACTGGGTGCATTCGATACATTAGAAGAAGGAGATATCGTGAATGACCCATACCGAATTAACTACTTAAGAGCGCACATGGAGCAAATTCAATTGGCAATTACAGATGGAGTAGATGTATTTGGGTATTGCCCATGGTCAGCAATTGATTTAATCAGTACACATCAAGGTTCTAAAAAGCGTTATGGCTTTATTTTTGTAAATCGTGATGAATTTGATTTGAAAGATTTAAGACGGGTTAGAAAACAAAGTTTTTATTGGTATCAAAATGTCATTAAAACAAATGGAGCAGAGCTTTAATAGGAAAAGTTTTCTAATGTTTTAAGTCTATGAAAATGCCCGATTTAAATTAAAGTATATTTATCCATGTATTTGATAGTGGGAATAGAAAGCCACTTATTGTTCGGGTGGATAACAAGTGGTTATACCAAAAAAAAACAAAATCTCCTTTTTAATAGAATTTGTACATGCCTTAAAAAAGGGAAATAAGTTAATAGGAAAATAGTTGAAATAAACAGAGTGGATATACCGTTCTGTTTACTTCAAAGTAGATATGACCACCCGTCCATAGGGTGGTCATGTTTTAATTTACAGGAGGTACAATTATGAAATTTAATAAACATATAACTAAATTTCCAGAAAACTTTTTATGGGGAGGGGCCACCGCTGCCAATCAAATAGAAGGTGGTTATGGTGGAACAGAAAAAGGGCTTTCCGTTTCCGATGTATATATTTTTGATGAGAACACGCCAAAAGAACAATGGACTGATCAATGGCATTTGATGACACATAAGCAAGTAGAAGAGGCCCAAATTCCATCAAGTACAAAATATTACCCAAAAAGACATGGAATTGATTTTTATCATCATTATAAAGAAGACATTGCATTGTTTGCAGAAATGGGATTCAAAGCATTCCGAATGTCTATTGCTTGGACTAGAATTTTTCCTAATGGGGATGAACTTGACCCAAATGAAGAAGGATTACAATTTTACGATAACGTATTTGATGAATTATTGAAACATGGAATAGAACCAATTGTTTCTTTATCACATTATGAGATGCCACTTTACCTTGCAACAGAATATGGAGGTTGGGTTAATCGGAAAGTAATTGACTCTTTTGTTCGCTTTGCTACCACTGTCGCTAATCGCTACAAGGATAAGGTTAATTATTGGATGACCTTTAATGAAATTAATGCGGTTAAGCATCATCCGTTCGTAAGTCTAGGTGTAATTGAAGAAAATCACCCCCATCTTGAACAGGCAAAGTACCAAGGAGCTCATCACCAATTCGTCGCTAGTGCACTTGTAACTAAAGAATTTAAAGAAGCTAATCCAGAAGCAAAAGTTGGTTGTATGATGAGTTATCAGTTCCTTGTACCTTATAGCTGTGATCCGGATGATATTCAAGCCACTACTGAAAAGCAACGAGAATCATTATTTTTCAGTGATGTACAAGCTAGAGGATACTATCCTGCTTATACCGCAAGAATGCTAGATGAAAAAAATGTAGTACTAGAGATGGATCCCGAGGATGAAAAAATCATGCGGGAATATCCTGTTGATTTTGTATCCTTTAGTTACTATATGTCTAGTGCGGTAAGTTCACATCCTGAAAAATTAGAAGGTGCAGTCGGAAATTTAATTACAGGTGGAATTAAAAACCCATATTTGCCCAGTAGTGAATGGGGATGGCAAATTGATCCAAAAGGTTTACGCTCTGCATTAAATCAATTATATGATCGCTACCAAAAACCATTATTTGTAGCAGAAAATGGACTAGGTGCTATAGATGAAGTTGGAGAAGACGGTAAGATTCATGATGATTATCGTATTAATTATTTAAGAGAACATATTAAACAGATAAAAGAAGCTATAATGGACGGGGTAGATGTATTTGGTTATACCAGCTGGGGTTGTATTGATATGATTAGTGCTTCATCAAACCAGATGTCGAAGCGTTATGGATACATTTATGTCGACCAAGATGATATGGGTAGAGGAACAAAACAACGAATGAAGAAAGATTCATTCTTTTGGTATAAAAAGGTTATTGAGACAAACGGAGAAGAATTATAAAAAAGAAAATATGGGCTTCAGTTTAAACTGAAATTCATATTCTTATATTTAAAATTAAAAGGGGAAGTAAAATGAAACTAATTGCAATTGATTTAGATGGAACTACTGTAAATTCTAAAAAAGAAATTAGCAAAGAAAATATAGAAGCCATCAAAAAAGCACAAGAACAAGGGCATATTGTTATGGCTTTATCCGGACGTGCCATAAATGGTATAAAACCTGAATTAGATAAGTACGGATTAAACTGCCATATTGGGGCAAATAACGGTGCATCTTTATATGTGGATGATAACTTACTTCATATGACCTTTATAAAATCAGAACACTATAAGCGAATTTCCTTAGAACTAGAAAAAGAATTTGTTCCATTTAATATGTCTACGAATAACGGCGTGTTTGCTCCTAGAAATTGGGATGAAAGAGTAGAAAAAGTAATTTCTTCAGGTGCTGTTCCAAAAGAAAATCTTCAACATAGGCACTACGAAATGTTAACCAGATCAGCAGAAAAAAAGGGTCACAATCTCTTCGATGATGTAGAAGACGTTGTCAATGATGAATCAATTGAAGTTCAGAAGTTTTTGATTGTGACATTGGATCCAAAACAGAAAGAGAGAATAGAGCAGTTTCTAAGTACGATTGAGGAAATAGGTGTAGCTTCATCTACATTAAATATTGACATTATGAACAAGGATGCTAATAAGGGAACAGCCTTAAAATGTATGGCGGATCATTATAATATTCCATTAGAAGATACGGTGGCTATTGGAGATGATAGTAATGATATTACGATGTTCCAGATGGCGGGGTTATCGATTGCAATGGAAAATGCAAGTGATGAAGTGAAAGAGTATAGTGATGTTGTTACTTTTTCTAATGATGAACATGGTGTTGCTTATGCTATTCATAAATATGTATTAGATAGAAATGCTTAGTTTAATGAAGGTAACGGAAAATTAATATAGACAAATAAAAAGAGTTTTTGATGTTATAAAAATGTAATGAAGACAAATGGAGAAGAATTATAAGGTACATGGAAATAGGTTTCTTGTCTTATTTAGAAGGAGAGACCTGTCCCTGTAACCTGAAAGTGGGGAACGAAAATGAAGCTAATTGCGCTAGATCTAGATGGAACTACTTTTAACTCTAGACACGAAATAAGTAAGGAAAATTTAGAAGTAATCCAGAAAGCACAAGAGCAAGGGCATAAGGTAATGGTATTATCTGGCCGGGCGTTAGAAGAAATCAAACCAGATTTAGAAAAATATGAATTACTATGTCCTGTTGGGGCAAACAATGGAGCCTCCTTGTTTGTAATGAATCAAATAGTAAATATGATTTCGTTACAACCTGAACAAATTAATAAAATTGTTTTAGAAGTAGATAAGGAATACCTACCGTACAGAATTACTACCAATAAAGGAGTGTTTGTTCCAAATGATTACGTTCAGCGATTACAAAAAGTACTTACAACTGAAGATGATAAAAAGAAGCTAGAAATCTATAAAGCATATTCCGAGCGATATGGACATCAACAAATTGATCATATCGAGGATATTTTAAACGATAAATCTATTTCGATACAAAAGTATTTTGTTTACACACTAGACCCACTACAAAAAAGTAGATTCAAAACGTTATTAGATTTAATAGATGATCTCTATATTGCTGCTACTCCATTATTTATGGATATCATGCATAACCAAGCTAGTAAGGGAAATGCATTGAAGTATATGGCAGAATACTATAATATTCCACTCGAAGATACAGTTGCTATTGGGGATGAAGTAAATGATATTACTATGTTTCAGATAGCGGGACTAGCCATCGCAATGGGTAATGCAACGGATGAAGTGAAAAAATATAGTGATGTTGTCACATTAACAAATGATGAACATGGTGTTGCTTATGCTATTAACAAGTATGTTTTAGGAATAGAAAATGAGAATTAACAGAATAGAGCATGTTTGATTATTACTATAGTAGGTGATCAGATGAGGAAAATTATTTTTATGGATATTGATGGAACGCTGGTAAACGACAATGGAGTTATTCCAGAATCAGCCAAGCTCGCAGTCCAAAAGGCGCGGGAGAATGGACACCTTGTATTTATATGTACTGGGCGGTCTAAGGCGGAACTTTTCCCAGAGATTTTAGATATTGGTTTCGATGGCATTATTGGTGCTGCAGGAGGCTATATTGAAGTAGGACAAGAAGTGATCCTCCATAAGAATGTAAGTAAAAAAGATGTCGAACATCTAGTAAACTACTTCAACGAAAATAAAATTGACTTTTACTTAGAGTCTAATGGTGGGTTATTTGCAAGTGAAAACTGTAAAAAGCATATTGATGAAATCATTGAAAAAATCCTCGAGGAAAATCCAGATGCAAGGGAAGAAGTAGAAAAGGGATTACGTCCATTTCATGATGCTTTAATAGATGAGGAATATTTAATTCGAGAAGATATCAATAAGATTTCATTTTTAGGATCGGATATTCCTTTCGAGGTCATTCGTAAAGAATTCGCAGCAAAGTTCAATGTCATTCCTAGCACAGTACCTATGTTTGGAGAAAATAGCGGGGAATTATCCGTTCCAGGCATTCATAAGGCGACTGCTATTGAACTGTTACTTCAGCATTTACAAGCAGATAAAAAAGATACATTTGCCTATGGTGATGGGATGAATGATTTAGAAATGATTGAATATGTCCAACAAGGCATTGCGATGGGAAATGCGAAAGAAGCATTGAAGGAAGCAGCAGATGATGTTACCGGTACCCATGATGAAGATGGTATTTTTAATAGTTTTAAGAAGTATGGCTTGATATAAACTAGATGAAGAGTTAATTTCCAATAAGTAATGTTCATGGACCATTATGAATAGCAAACCTATTAGCAGTTAAATTGGTTTGCTATTTTTTACTATAACAATGATTTTGCAAGTGCTAGATTTTGTGAAAATAAATGTTAATTATGACCAACTAAGGAATTAATAGCATGATAAATGAAGGGGCAACTATTCCATAGATTAAAAGATTAGATTTTAGAGTATTAATCATATTTCAGATATCGGAAAATATAAAATTGACTAAGTATTCAAAGGAATTATCTGGTAATCCATGTTACTATTAAAGTGTGATTATTAACTAACTGATCTTGTGGTTTTTATCTTTTTAAGAAGTTGGTTAGGGGGAAGTATTTTGAATGTAGAACAAAAAAACATTCACTTTCTAAAAGAGTACATAGATATTGAGGGTCATAAAAATGGGGTATTTATAGAGTCAACGGATTTCGAAAATCCCTTACTCTTGTTTTTGCATGGGGGACCTGGATTCCCACAATATCCGATTATTAAACAATCCGGACTTACGTGGTCAGATGATTTTACGGTTTGTTATTGGGAGCAAAGAGGTACGGGGATGTCTTATAATGCATCCACTCAAGGTGAACTAACCATAGAAAGGTTAATTTCAGACGCGTTGGTCATAATCAATTATCTAAGGGAAAAGTTTAATAAAAAAAAGATTTATATTTGCGGGCACTCCTTTGGAACATTACTTGCTAGTATTGTTGTGAGTCGATATCCTCAGTATTTTCATGCGTATATTGGAGTTGGGCAATTTGGAAGACATTTTGAATCCAACAAGCATACGTATAATTTTTTATTAGAGACATCGATTAAACAAGGGGATAAAAAGGCGGAGAAAGATATTCGTTCTGTCACGTTTGATAGAGAATTTTATAAAAATCAGGGTTATCGTAGAATCTTAGGGAGATATCTTAATAAGTTTGGAGGTGGTACGAAGAGAACGGGATATTCCAATTGGAAAGGTATTAAAGATCTATTTGCTTGTAGCCAATATACTTGGAAAGAGCGTTTTAATATACCTAAGGGAATCTTCTATAGTTATGATGCCTTATCGGAAACCATTGCCAAAGCTGATGCTGTCATACAAGCACCTCGTATGGAAGTTCCTATTTATATTTTCCATGGTTTATTCGATTATCAAACCTCTTACAAAGAGGCAAAGCGATTTTTTGAAAAAGTAGAGGCACCATTAAAAAAAATCTATACGTTTGAGAACGCGGCACATTCTCCTTTTATAGAAGAAAAAGAGAGATTTATACATATTCTTAAAAAGGATGTATTGGGTTTATATGTTACTCCCATGCAATAAAATATCTTGCAAATAGAACAAATGCGGTTCCAAGAATGGAGCCGCATTTGTTTTTATTTAGTAGATAGGAAAGTATAAAAAACTTTCCGCCGACATAAGAAGAACTAACACATTCGTTAAATGACGAATGAATGTGAGTTTTTCTAATATCAAATTAAAACGCCGCAGTCCAACCACCATCAGCTGTGACTACTGTACCATTTACAAAGCTTGATTCATCAGATGCTAGGAATAATGCAACTTGAGCGATTTCCTCAGGTTGTCCAACACGAGGAATAACACCTTGTACTGGTTTAGTACGTTCTATACCAAATGGATTAACATTTTTCATAGAAGCAGAAATATTTGTTGCTACAGCACCTGGTGCAATCGCATTACAACGGATGCCTTTTTGAGCATACATATAACCAGTGTTCTTTGTTAGACCAATAACTGCATGCTTAGATGCACCATAAGTTGCACCGGCATGAGCACCATTTAGTCCACCAGTTGAAGCAGTATTAATGATGTTTCCTTTGCCTTTTTCTAAGAAAATAGGAAGTGCTTTACGCATTGCACGCATAACACCTTTTGTATTGATATCAAAAATCAAATCCCAACGCTCATCTAGAATGTCTCCAACAGGCTCGAATCCATCCATGATTCCAGCATTGTTTACTAGAATATCTAAAGTTCCATAAGTACTCACTGCAGTATCAATCATGTTATCCACGTCTTCTTGTTTTGCAACGTTTACTTGCACTGCCGTAGCACTGCCACCATTTGCAGTGATACCGTTTACAACTTCTTGCGCTCCGTCTAAATTAAGGTCAGCTACGATTACTTTAGCACCTTCACTTGCATACAGTTCAGCAATTGCTTTTCCCATCCCGGATGCTGCACCTGTTACGACTGCTACTTTGTCTTTTAATTTCATTCTATTTTTCCTCCCTTTAGCTTGAAAAATTTTATTGAACATGTGTACATTAAAATTATATGATAGGCTTAGAAAATAAACAAACAACAAAAATTATAGAAACCGTTGGGTAATCAACACTTCGGTAGAATTTTGTTGATTAAAGGGGTGAAAAAATTTGAAACATGACTTAAGAGTAATTAAAACACAGGAAAGCTTGCGGCATGCATTATTAGAACTTTTGAAAGTAAAGCCTTTAGAGGATATTTCAATTGCAGAGTTATGTCGTTTAGCTCAAATTAATAGAGGGACTTTTTATTCGCATTATAAGAATGTACATCAAGTATTCAAGCACTATTTAGAGGTGATTGTGGAAGACTTCAGACGTGCTTATGAAGAGCCCTACATCAAAACAAGATTCAAAATCGAAAATATGAATGCGGACATGATACAAATCTTCCATCATGTAAAGAAGTATCAAGATTTTTATCAAATCGTATTTGATCACAGAATTCCAATGATGTACTACTATTTACTATTTGATTCGGTCAGAACATTTATAGAAGAATCCTTAGTGAAAAATCAAATTGACAAAGAGGAGGGAACCCTAGAGGACTATCTGTTGAGCTATCAAACGAATGCAATCCTTGGGCTATTGATAGAATGGCACCGAAAAGACTATCAAACAAACGCCGAAGAACTAAATAAACAATTAATTACAATAATTTCCCTAAACAGTCCATTCCGCAATTAAAAGCCATGGGGACAGGTTCACTGGCCTGATTAGCTAAAGGGATAATCTTTATATTTAGAATGGCATAACCAACTATTGAGAGATCAGCTACTGATAAAGTTGATAATCTAGTAGTACTTTTGGGAAGTGTAGAAAAGTAATAGCTATTAGGTGAAAAAAGTAGGCCGAGGAACCTGTCCCCATGGCACTAAATGTGGTAAAATAGTAATTTGGTACTATATTACATCAGAGGAGAATTAGTATGTCTATCGAAGAATTAAACAGTCAAACATTAAGGAAGAAAAATAAAGTTGTATTAATCATGTTGATTATCGCTACTATTTTGGGTACTGTCGTTGAGATGAGTTTAGATAAGCCACTACAACTTATATTGTTGATAGCAATAGGTGGAGGATTACTTTGTGGAGTTATAGCTTTTTTACATAATACAAATCGTTTATCGAATGCAATTTCTTATTTATCAATATTTGGTTTAGTGTTAATTGTCGGAGCTATTATGTTAGTTAGCCCTTCCGAGAACAATTTGTCATTAATTTACTTTTTATTAATTTGTTCTGCTTTATACATGAACCTTGTTCTCTATGCAATAGGGATAGTAAGTGGAATAGGTTTACTAATATTTGCCTTTTCATTTAACAAGGGTTTCTATTCGTCGGATATTACCACTTATTTAATGTTATTTTCTCTAGCTATTATTGTACTATTTTTCCAACAAAAAATAATGGGTAGCCTTGAGAAAAATCTCGCTTCCATGTCAGATGCTATGGCAGAAAAGTTAGAGGGAGAGTCGAAACAGCGTATTACTTTAGCAGAAAACTCTGAAGTTATTGCTAGTAATATGCATAAAGTAGAAGAGCAATCTGAAACAGAAAAAATTACATTTAATGAGATCAATGATGCACTACAAGAAGTTGCATCTGGAACACAGTCGCAAGGAAATTCGATAAGCAATATTATTGGAGCAATTGAGACTACAGCTAAAGAAGTGACACGGATGAATGGGGGAGTAAATCAGATAAGTGATTTTACAACCCAGATGTCAGAAGAAATTGATGAAGGTCGCTCACAATCTCAAGTATTAAATAACCAAATGGACGAATTCAAGCAATTTATCCAATCAACTGAGGAACAAATGAAGCAGCTTGGTGAGAATATTGAGTCTTCCCTTAGCTATATCGAATCGATTCAGGAGATAACTTCGCAAACCAATCTACTTGCACTGAATGCATCTATTGAAGCGGCAAGAGCTGGAGAAGCGGGTAAGGGATTCTCCGTTGTTGCGGAAGAAATTCGTAAACTAGCTGAGACAACGGATAAAACGGCAGTCCAAATTTCTTCTACATTAAACCAAGTTCATTTGAACAATCTGGAGACACAGGGACAAATGAATGTTGTTGCTAGTAAGATGGATGAAAATATAGAAGGAACGATGAAGAATCAAAACATCTTTGAATCGATTCAAAAATCGATTATTCAATTAAATGGAGAAGTCCAATCATTTGAAACTGTTGCTCATAATATCAATAAAGAAACAGGCTCTATCGAAGGGGCAGTCAATGAATTTGCTGCTATTTTAGAAGAAGCATCCGCCTCACTTGAAGAAATTTCAGCAACTGTTCAAACACAAACAAATAATAAAGAACAACTTGCACAATTAATACAAGAAACAAACAAAGCAACCCAAAACCTAACGAACCTATTTTAGGTCCATGGGGACGGGTTCCTTGGCATTTTAGTTATTAGAAGTAGGAGTGTTTCATATGCGTAACGAATCTGATATAGAATTAGAACAGGCGATGGTGAATGCCTTGGCTGTATTGAAGCAATCAGAAATGGATCTTGAAAAAAAGAATAATAATAAATACTGGGCAGAACTTACTCTGCCCTTTACACTTCATGACGGATTAAGTAAGTATACAAAAGCTGAATTGGATGAAATTCGAAAGTACTTAGATATAAAGCGTGCTAGTAGCTTGAGAAAACCGGAATTAATTCTTCGGATACAGGAAGCCTTACCTCTATTGTTGGAAAAGCTTTGTCTAAATCTGGATGAAGAGCGTTTCAATTTATTATCCCAAATGGCAAGTAACGGTGGGTATATTAATGCGCCAAAACTAGAACATGAACAAATCAGCTATCTACGTGCTACTGGGGTAGTATATACAGGAAAAAATAATGGAAATCAAGTTCTGGCATTGCCAACGGAGCTTATTGATACGATACTTTCTCTAACGAAGGATAAAAGAATACTAGAAACTATAAAAAGAAACACGGAATGGATAAAGCTTACACATGGTCTTTTGTATTATTATGGAACACTAGATATGAATAATTTAATAGACCTATTGGAAAAATATACAGAAAAGCCATTGATTCTACGAGATTATCTAACTGTCATGCATGATGCAAATACGTACCGAGTGGAACATAATGTTGACATGGAAGGATACTCTAATAGACGAGTATTTGACCCGAAAAAAGTGAAGCAGGAGCAACGAGCGAGAGCTGGCGTTTCCTTTTATCCATTTACTAAACAAGAATTACTTACTGCCGGAGAAATGGAGTTCGTGGATAGAAATGAAGGCTATCAAAGAATGGTCCAGTATATTGTAGGAAATTATGAAATAGATAAGGATGAAGCGGACAGTATAGTTGAGGAATGTGTATACGCGATTAGAATCGGACATGCTCCTAATGAAATCCTTGAATATTTAGGTACAAGACTAGAATTTATGAGTATGGAATCTGTTCAAGCGATGATGGCTCAAGTTATTCATGTAAAGAACCACACAAGGCAATGGTTTCTCAAAGGCTATGCACCTATTGAACTAGGAGAACAGGAGAAACCGTTTCTTCAATCAACACCAACAGCATCGGATAAAAAGCCGATACACACTGGTAAGAAAATTGGTAGAAATAAACCTTGCCCATGTGGAAGTGGGAAAAAGTATAAGAAATGTTGTGGCAGGTAACTGAACCTATTAACAACCAAAATTCAGTAGTTTAAACAGTATATCTGTTGAAGCGTTTAGAAAAAAGAAGTAATCGTACACCCAAATCAAAGGGGGCGGTTACTTCTTTTTACATAGGCTGCGATTAATCTAACAATAGGTACCAAGAAAATGAAACTCTTCCACTATTCTGAGCTGTTCTTTAAACCTGGCACCCTCGTATCAAATATACAAATCGACATAATATGACAAAAACCGGGAAGTGGCAGGCACCTAGGCCCCCCCCCCCCGGCAGGCCCTGTGCTCCGACACTCAGGCTAATTTAGGGTTTTCTCGAATTCTTTTGCTGTTACTGGTTTTCCGAATAGATATCCTTGGCCGAATACGTCTTGGTTACTGATTTCTAGTAGGGTAGTGAGTTGTTCTTCGGTTTCTACACCCTCAATGACGACTTTCAATTGTAAATTGAGTCCTATATTCATAATGGTTTTTACCATTGCTATATCTGTTTTGGAGAGATCTGTGATAAATGTTCGATCAATTTTGATTGTATCAATGGGCAAGCTTTTTAAGACAGAAAGAGAGGAGTATCCAGTACCAAAGTCATCGATGGATATATTTATTCCTATTTTGCGCAGCTCATTAAGAATTCTTGTAGAATCCTCTATATTTTGCATAATACTTTCCGTTATCTCTAATTCTAAAGCGCGTGGATTAACTTCAGTTTCTTCTAAAACTTTCTTCACACCATTCAAGAAATCCTTATGTTGAAACTGTCTTACAGAAACATTGACGGACATTGTTAGGTGATGAAAACCGTTGTTTTGCCATTCTATTAACTGTTTACAAGCATGGAAAAGAACCCAATTACCAATTGATACGACTTGTCCGGTCTCTTCTGCTAAAGGAATAAATTCGTCTGGTGGGATTACGCCAAATGTAGGGTGTTCCCAACGTAATAATGCTTCTGCACCTATAATCTTTCCGGTTTGCAAATCTACTTTAGGTTGGTAATGAAGAATGAATTCATTTTTGGAAACTGCCTGGGCTAATTCGTTCTCAAGCTGCATTTTTCGTGCAATCTCTTGATTTAATTCAGCGCTATACATTTCAAATTGATTTCTTCCTTTACTTTTTGCAAGATACATCGAGGTATCCGCATTTTTCAGTAAAGTTTCATAGGTAGTTCCATTCTCAGGATACATACTTATACCGATACTTGGGGTAATGGATATTTGATAGATACCAACAGTTAATGCTCTAGAAAAACTTTCTAAGATTGTCGTAGCAACTTCCTTACAATAGTCCACTGTTGCATCTTGAAGGATAATAATAAACTCATCTCCACCAACTCGGTATACACGATCACTAGTTGAAATAGACTGTTTTAATCTAACGGAGCCTTCCTGCAAAAGTTGATCACCGATTCCGTGTCCAAGTGTATCATTAACATTTTTAAAACGATCAAAATCTAATAGCATGATTGCAAATTTTCTTTGGTTTTCTTGCGCAAATGTAATTAAACTTTCTATATCTTTAAGATAACTGGCTCTGTTAAATAAGCCTGTAAGCTTGTCGTGATAGGCATGATACCATAGGTTATGAAGAAGCATACGATGCTTTTTCATGATAGATATTTGTCTGATTACGATGACAATTATAGATAAGAAAAGACCTATTTTTAAAGCATTCCAATCCCATCCTGTGCTTTGTAAGACAATAAAGGCGAGGTAGATAACACTCAGATTTAGCAGTAATCCACTATCTCTTTGGTTGAGAAAGGAATTGGAATGCCACTTTTTCTCTACCTCATAAACTTCAACATAAAAGTTACAGAACCCAATCAAAAGGATGGCTAGTAACCAAAGTGGGTATACGATGGTACCTGTTTCAAATAATCCGCTGACTAATAAATAAAGGTATAATGTATCTGCAATAATTTGGGTGAAGAAACCTAATGTTAGAAATAGAAATGTCTTATACTCCTCGGTATAACGGGTCATATAAAATATATAAATCGATAAAAATGCAATTCCTATATCAAGAATAGGGAATAGTACAAATACTGGAACAATGGATTGATAATCACTTGACAATTTAATGATTGGATCAATTAAATAATAATAACTGATTGAAATAGCCGCAATCATGAAAATTAATATATTAAATAAAAATGGACCCATGGAGAGAGATTTGTATAATAATTTAAGTTTATATAGTAATGCGATAAAGTAAAACATATACTCTGTTATTCGAATAATAAAGGAAACAGCAGGATAATCTGTATCACCATGAATCAATAGATTGACCAACCATATGAAGCTGGATAAGAAGTGAAGGGATAACCCAATTTTCATTAGTATAATAAAAATTCTATGTTTGATAGTTAAAATGCGGTAAGGTCTAATAAACCAATAAATAGAAATTGCTGCACCTATCATAGGAAATAGAGAAGCACCAAACACTTTCATCCAAGTATTATCCGTATAAAACCACAACCAACCATAAAAGCTAGCGAGGAAAAGGAGGATAAATACTGTAGCACTTTGCTTGTTTCTTGTCACGTTAGTCCCACCACTCTTTAAAAGATACTATATAATTAGTATCTTAGAAAAGAGCATGCGTATACTTTACTTTAACTAAATAAATAAATAATGATTTCTTGAGCCGCCTATCTATCGTGAAATTATGATGATAACTATCAATCAATAAAAAAATAACCCAGTTCGTTAAGAACGAGTTATGGAATAATTCAATGGTTAATTTTCTTCTTTATCTTAAATTTAATTCTTCATACTAACGGAAATAAACATGGAAGCATCTTGTTTCATAAATATTTGATTTCCATGATGGAAAGTCTTCGTTTCTGTGGAATTAAATCCAACTTCAGATAAATTTTGTTTCAATTCCTCATGAGAAAAACCATTATGAACTTTTGGATGATATATTTTATTATTCTTATCAAAATCAACAATAATAAGCTTGCCCCCACTATTCAAAAGGTTGAACATTTCTTGAAGGATTTTATTCGTATCTGGAATGTGTAGGAGTACGAGTGACATGAGAACGATGTCAGCCTTGCGTTCAGGAGTTTCTTGCGTGAAATCTGAATAAAGTACTGTTGCATTGGTAATACCATTGCGTACTATTTTACCCTTCGCAACCTCCAACATTTGTTCAGATGAATCCACCAACAAAATAGAGTCTACTAATTCTGGAAACTCTAAACTAATTAAACCAGTACCACTACCATAATCTATCAGTGACTTTGATTTACTATTTTCCAATTCCGTTCTAACTTCCTTAACAATTACTTTCGCTAATGCCTTTCTTTCCTCCGTATCGTATCTACTAGCCAACTGTTCAAAAACATTATTTTCCATCCATAATACACTCCTTATTCAGGCCATGGGGACGGGTTCCTCGGCCTTTTTAGTAAAATGATGAAGAGTAAGCATGCTCTACCAAAGTAGCGAAATCCCAAATGCAATCTCAGAGTGGTATAGTAGAAGTCCAGCAGCATATAATAAAAGCTGCTCGACAGTATTAGTTTCGTGGAAGAATCATGTGTTCAGGCGTGAGATTCTCACTTTCAGCGTAACAATTACATTAAATAACGCGATTCTTACCAGATGTCGAGTGCCCACGTATACAGCCACAACCTAGTTGGAAAAACCCCATTCTAGATTTACTCTCCATGCTTGTTATCTGTGTTGATCAACTAAAATCTGATTGCCATCTGGGTCCTCAATCGTAAAATGTGCAGGTCCTTCTGTAGACTCATCTACCTCCGTTGAAAATTTGATGCCTTTTGCTTTAAGTTCTTTTTGAATGTCACGAACGTCTGTAAAAGAGTCAAGGTTTTCAGCGTTTTGATTCCAACCTGGATTGAAGGTAAGGATATTTTTGTCAAACATTCCTTGGAAAAGGCCAATCACAGTACTACCATTTTTCATGATTAGCCAGTTTTGACTAATGTCTCCACCAAGTGTTTGAAAGCCTAGTGATTCATAAAATTCCTTTGATTTGTGGATGTCCTTTACCGTTAAACTGATTGAAAATGCTCCTAGGTTCATGGTTTGTCCTCCTTATTTATAGTTGTGATAAATTATATATTATGTAGACTACTGGATTTCACGTAAAAAATGTATATCTTCCATAGTAAGTGGCTGTCCACTAATCGTCGGCTTTATCTCTCCTGCTAGATTAATCTCACCATTTACTAAATTTTTCTCTGTAATAATACTTGGAATAGTATACTCAATCAGCTTTCCAGCTATATCATAAAATAAATAACCTTCCTTTTCATCAAAGATAAAGGAATTAATTTTCATATTAGGTGTGATGAATAAAGTTATCTTTTCTTGGTCGTTCCATATCATTTTGATTAGGACTTTTTTCTGTGTTTTCTTTTCTACTAGGGATTTCCAGGTAGTTAGTGGAGATGTTTCTTGCATGGTTTTCCTCCCTGTGTTCTTGATGGTTTCTCTATACTTTATAATAAGTATTTCCTTAAAAGTTAGTAGAACTCGGTTTAACTTAATAGTTTTTATTATAACAAAAATCATACCTAACGGTTAACCCTACGAAAGTTTGTAAAAATGTTCTGCCCTGATAACAATTTGATATAATAAATTAGATTTAGAATGAAAGGAGGTATTTTGATGACTAAAAAGACAAAACGTAAAAAGATATGGCGAATCGTAGGATTAGTAATAGGAATTATTGCTCTTATTTGGATTATTATTTTCTTTTTTCCGGTTTCTAAAAATACAGATTTACATAAATTTGATCGTGAAAGACCACTCGTCATTGCCCATGGTGGTGGAAATGATTTAGCACCATCAAACACATTAGCCGCATTTACAAATGCCCATGAATTAGGTGTTGATATGCTGGAGTTTGATATCCATATGACTAAGGATGATTATTTAGTTTCCATTCACGACCCAACAGTTGACCGCACGACGGATGGTCAGGGGAGAGTGAATGATATGACATTGGAAGAGGTCCAAGCGTTGGACGCAGGAGCTAACTTCCAGGACGTAAATGGAGAGTACAGTTATCGTGGGAAAGGCGTATATATTCCAACCGTGGATGAAATTTTTTCAACAATTAATGATTCAGATATGCTGTATACCATTGAAATTAAGGACTCTAATGATCCTGATTTATACCAGGAGATGAGTGTGTTATTGTGGAAACTAATCCAGGAATATGGTTTAGAAGAAAATGTGCTCATTGCAGCTTTTGACCAATCTATAATTGATATGGTATTAGAAGCTTCTGATGGCGAGGCACTTGTTAGTGGTGGACGGGATGAAATTACTAAGTTTGTAGTGTTCCATAAGTTGTTCTTAAACGGATTATATCAACAAGATGTTCATGCACTTCAAATTCCGACTGAAGATAGTAATATTAATCTTATGGATAAGAAGTTAATTCGTGGTGCGCATAATAGAGGAATGGACGTGCACTATTGGACGATTAATGATCCAGAGACAATGCAGGAATTAATAGATCTTGGTGTAGATGGGATTATGACGGATAGGCCGGATCTATTGATGGAGTTAATCGATAAATAAAAGGGGAGGGAAAACATTAGATTTTCCCTCCTTCCTTATGGTTTTTAATAAATAGTTTGTATATTGATTAATTCAATGACCTTATTATCTTCACCAGGATCAATGGATACAAGCTTCGTGTTTTCGATAAGGTCTGCATAAAATTCTTCTCCAGCAGGATAAACGCCATCCCATCGTAATGGAACGTTATAAACATTAATGGTACCATCCCCATTACCACTATATGTAACGGATCCATCCACTAAGCGAACACCTGCTAATTGAATAACATCTTCCGGATAAGTAGCACTGGTCTCGTCATCTGGGTTTAGTGGTGTACCAGCTGGAATATGTTGAGCATATAGTTCTTCCAATTCTTGATTTGGACCAAGTTGTAACCAGACACGTGCGTATTCAATTTGTTGACTAGAATACTCGGAAAGTAAATCTTGTTCTCCGGTTCCACCAGTATTTGTAGTTTCATTATCTGTTTCCTTGGAAGCGGTGTTATTCTCATCCTCAGTAACAGATTCCTCTGACTCACTTGCTGCAGTATCCTCATTTTCTGTTGCGACTTCCTCTGATGATTCTATGTCAGAATGGTCTTCTGGAGAAGCAGCAGTGGATTTATCCGTTGGCTCATCACTACAACCCACTAGCATAAATATTACCATACTGAAAATAAGAATCAGTGCTGTCTTTTTCATTCGTTAATCGATTCCCTTCGCTGTCATTTTTAGAAAACTAAATTATTAGTTTTCTAATAGTAGTTTAGCACAAAAAAATAAGGAGGGACTAGATTAGCCCCTTCATTCTTGTTGAATTTTACCATATTATTAGAATCACGATGAAACCAATAACCATAACAACTAACCCCACAGGAAATGCCAATCGTACATATTGTAGACTATTTATTTTTAGTTTTCCTGCTGCGATGGTGTTCGGAATATTACCTGGGATGAGTATCCCACCACTAATAATAAGTCCAAGTAGTAATGTCTTTATAGTAAGTTCATTCATTGCTGGGCTTACTTCAGACGCTGCAAGAGTATGAATTTCATAGTAAAGGATATTTGAAAAATTGGATACACAACTGGTTTGAAATTAAATTAAACTAAGGACTAAAGCGATGGAAAGTCCTATCACTATCCCTACATCTGGAGCAAAACTTTTCGTGTGCTTTCTTTTTTCAATGATAGTAATCATCTTTCCGAGTATTACCAATATAATTGCCGCGCTTAATACTGAACGGCTAAAAGTTGAACTGAAAGGAATGTCTGTTATTAAAACTATTATGGTTGGAATGATAACTAATAATATAGCAATGATGTATAAGGGTAATTTCCATTTATTCATTATGTAAAAGTGCCTCCCACTATCTTATCTTGTTATAAAATCACAATAGGATTTAACATCAATAAAATGCTCATTTAAAATCAAATCCTATGATATGACATACGTTCCAAATAAATCACCTGTTTTTATTTGGAAAAACATGCCTTTCTCATTTTCAGACTTGTTCTCTTCATTATATTATCATTTGTGATTTCAATCCAATTGATATTCCTTTGATTGCTATCTTGCTGGGGCACTTTGGTTGCCCGTATTGTCTCGTCGTCTTTAATGATGAAAGCTATATCACTTTTGTGTAAGTTACTAGGATTGATGTTTGCAGTAATTGCGTCTGCATATGGGGCTATAAAAGCACCAATATATTCTACTTTTTGTTGGTATAGGAATTCGTTAATCATGCGTATCCTCTAAATATAAGGACGTACACTACGTCATTATCCTTGAAACTTGGATTTCATTTGGTTAGTTATATCTACGAATGTAATTTTAAAAGGTTTCACTAAGATGAAGAGCCTTTGAATACAGTCATTTTAACTTTTATATTGGCCCTTATTGTTAAAGAAATTTTACACTTGTTTGTTCCCTTGACAGTATATTATCTGAAATCTATTCTTATAATTGTAGAACGTTTATTTATTAGGAGGACCAAATGAAAAAAGATATACACGTAGTCGGAGCAGTAATAGTAAATGAAGGAAAAATATTATGTGCACAAAGAGGCCCGGAAAAATCCTTACCTTACAAATGGGAATTTCCTGGTGGTAAAATAGAAAGTGGGGAGCTACCTAAAGAAGCGCTACAAAGAGAAATAAAAGAGGAAATGAAATGTAAGATTCAAGTTGGAGATAAGGTTGAACATACCAGTTATGAATATGATTTTGGAATTGTTCATTTGACAACCTATATTTGTAAGCTTGAGGAAGGAAACCCTGTGCTGACTGAACATGTCAATATTGAATGGTTACAACCAAATGAGTTACCATCATTAGACTGGGCACCAGCTGACATCCCTGCAATTGAAAAACTAAGTAAAGAGTTCAATTTTTAAGCTATTCAGGTATATTGAATAGCTTTTTGTCGATATTTTTTCTTGTGGAAGGTGGTTATTTCATGGATCAACTTGTAAGGGATTTAAAGTCAGCATTGCACAAAGGATTTATTGATAGAAAAATAAGTAATTATGGAAGATATTCTCCTAAATTATTAATTAATAACCAAAAGAACAATGAGAATGTCTTAACATCTATTTTAGAGGAACTAGATAGCTGTAATACTTTTCTGTTCTCAGTTGCATTTATTACAGAGAGTGGTCTGGCTACTTTGAAGTCTCATTTATTAGACTTAAAAAGAAAAGGAATTTCTGGAAAAATATTAACCTCAACATTTTTGAACTTCAATCAGCCAAAGGTATTTAAGGAATTATTAAAAATAACCAATGTTGAAGTCCGATTAGCTGATGTTGAGGGATTTCATTCAAAGGGATACATATTTGAAAAAGATAACCGTTATTCTTTAATCGTTGGAAGCTCAAATTTAACTGCACAAGCATTAAAGGTTAATCATGAATGGAATGTAAAGCTAACATCTCATGAAAATGGTGATCTAATTCAGCACTTTAAGAAGCAATTTGAACAAATATGGGAGCAAAGTACTTCTTTAAATGATGGGTGGATATACGAGTACGAGAAAAGATATACTCCAATAGATTTCAAGACTGCTGAGAAAGTTCTTGATTTTCCGGAGGATTATAATAAAAATCCACTTGAGGATGCGCTAAAGATTAATCCCAATAAGATGCAGCAAGCAGCTTTAAAACAAATTGCTGATGTAAGGGCTAGAGGGCTAGACAAAGGATTAGTAATTTCTTCAACTGGAACAGGTAAAACATATCTGTCTGCCTTTGATGTAAGACGTTTTGCGCCAAAGCGAATGTTATTTATCGTTCATCGTGAGCAAATTCTTAATCAGGCGAAATCTGATTTTAAGCGGGTTTTAGGTGGTTTGGAAAAGGACTTTGGAATTCTGTCTGGCTCAAGTAAGCAAACAAATGCTAGATATTTATTTGCAACGATCCAAACGATATCCAAGCAAGAAAACCTAGAGAGCTTTGAACGTGATGAATTTGATTATATTTTAATTGATGAAGTGCATAAAGCTGGTGCAAAATCCTATCTGAAAGTTATTGACTACTTTAAACCAAAGTTTCTAATGGGAATGACTGCTACGCCAGAAAGAACTGATGATTTTAACATTTATGAGCTCTTTGACTATAACATAGCCTATGAAATTAGACTGCAGGAAGCATTAGAAGAGGATATGCTTTGCCCGTTTCATTATTTTGGAGTAACTGATTTTGAATTTGACGGTGAACTTATAGACGATACTACAATCCTTTCAAAATTGGTAACGGAAGAACGTGTAAGTCATATTTTGGATAAGGTTAATTATTATGGTTATTCAGGTGAAGAGGTTAGAGGGTTAATGTTCTGTAGTCGTAAGGATGAAGCGGTTAAGCTTTCCCAAGCTTTAAATAATAGGGGTCTAAGAACTGTTGCTTTAACTGGTGATAACTCACAGGAAGAAAGAATGTGGCAGGTAGCTAGATTGGAAAACGGTGCCCTGGATTACATTTTAACAGTAGATATTTTCAATGAGGGTATTGATATACCTAGTATCAATCAGGTCGTCATGCTAAGACAGACACAATCTAGTATTATCTTTATCCAACAACTGGGAAGAGGACTTAGAAAGCATGAAACAAAGGATTTTGTTACAATTATTGATTTTATTGGTAACTACAAGAATAATTACCTTATTCCAATTGCTCTTTCCGGAGATAAGTCTCAGAATAAAGATAATATCAGAAGACATACTTCCGAAACTAGTTATATTAAGGGGATATCAACTGTAAACTTTGAAGAGGTTGCTAGAAAACAAATATTTAAATCAATAAATAGTAGCAATCTAACAGCAATAAAAGTATTGAGAGAAGCGTATATGGAGTTGAAAAATAGGTTAGGAAGAGTACCCGATATAATTGATTTCATTACAAACCATTCTATTGATCCGGTTGTTATAGTTGATAAATATAAAAACTACTATCAATTTCTACTAAAGATGGACGAAGAAGTTCGAAGTATAAATGTTTATGAAGAAAAAGTATTAACAATGCTTTCAATTGAATTATTAAATGGCAAGCGTAAGCATGAATTATTACTTTTGAAGATGCTTTTCGAAAATGGAAAAGTTCCTGAAAATGAATATCTAGATAAATTAAGAGAAACAAGATGTTCAACGGATAAAAAAACTTTAGAATCTATACGTCGTATTTTTGATCTGTCATTTTTCACTCAATCTGATAAGAAGAAGTATGGAGAACACCCAATTATACTATTGGAAGATGATAAAAGTTACACATTTAATGAATCTATCATAAGTAGTCTTAGTTCCAATGAATACTTCCATCATTTAGTAAGTGATATTGTAGTTAGTGGACTAGAGAAGAGTAATAAATATAACTGTAGTCAGCCACTTACTTTATATGAGAAGTATTCAAGAAAAGATGCCTGTAAACTTCTTAATTGGGACAATGATGAAAGTTCTACTATGTATGGCTATAAAACTAAGCATGATACATGTCCGATTTTTGTAACTTATCATAAGGATGATGAAGTAGAATCAAGTGTAGCATACGGGGATGAATTCATTAGTCCAGATACATTTAAATGGTATACTAGAAGTAATAGGTCACTTCAATCTGAAGAAGTTCAGAAGATTATCCATGCTGAAGAAAGAAACATGGACATTCATATCTTTATTAAAAAAGATGATGACGAAGGAAGTAATTTTTACTACCTTGGAAAGTCAAATCCGGATAAAGAAACGGTTGAACAGGACACGATGCTTGATAAAAAAGGAAATAAAATCCCGGTTGTTCATATGAATATGATTATGGAAAAGCCTGTTGAGAATAATCTATATGGGTATATTGTTGAAGGTGTAAATTAATAAAGAAAGCAGAAGTAACCTTGGGGAGGGACTTCTGCTTTTTAATTTATATAAAGTAGGTGGAATGATGACTAAAGTTATCAAAAGAAAAAAGTACTGTACTCAGCAGTTGAAAGAATCTATGTAAAAATATTGGAAATTTCATTTTATGGCCTTTTATTAGGAAGAATATTACAAAATTCGTGGTAATTTGATAATATTAATATTAAGAACATAAAAGAGCATTCTTACAATAAACATACACTTAGAATTTAAAATAGGGAGGATACTTATGCAATCTACTAATATGGAAACTAATTGGACTAATGTTGCTTGTGCAAGTGCTGCATCATCTTGGAATGGATATACCTATCAGGGAAAAGTTGCAGTGTATACTATGCTTTGTCTAATCAACCAACTAGGAGCTCGTAATGAAGATGTAAATTTTTACTCTCTTGAAATAGAGTTGTTTGAAGATTTTTCAATTAAGTACGACAACCAATACTTTTCAATACATCAAGTAAAGTCGTATCAAGATAAGAAAACTATTGGTGGATTTAAAGCAACTGTTCTCGAATTATTAGGAAAATGTCTCATTGAACCAACAGTCAAGGAAGCAAGTCTTCATACAGCGATCAATATAAAAGACTTTGCTATTAAGGATATAATAACGGACCTAATAGCCTATGAGCCTGATAAAAAGAAAGATCTATTAAATCATTTTAAAAAACTGCTATTTGATGAAAATAAATTCAATGAGGCATGGGATAAGCTTAAAATTAATGTGTACAATGGGGAGGTAAATGTTCATAGGGTTGTTCAAGTTGATGAAATTAACGACAAAATAAAAGAACAAATAAAGATATTTCTTCAAAATGATATACATAGGGATTCATCAACAATTAGTAGTGAAAATATTGATTATGCTTACTCAAACTTACTCCATACAATAAATAATCTCATAGCTGATATTCATATGAAAAAGCAAACAAATCCAATTATTACATTTACTGAAGTACTAAAAATTCTTCAGAATGATAGTGTTTTTAATCTAACGAATGAAACGGTTGCTAGCTTACTCATGGATGATTTAACTACATATTTTGAGGAGTACTGTGAAGAACAAGAAATTGACCTTGAGTTAGATGACGAAAAGGCAAAGATATGGACCCATCATATAGACATATTAAAATTATTGTCACCCGAAGATTTTGTGCTCATTTGTAGGAAAATTGCACCGAACATCTCTATAAAAAAGTCAAATTCTATTAGTATAACAGAATATAAAAGACTTATGGATCAACATGGAGTTAAGCAGATGTTATTTGAGTGTATATTTACTTTCCATCATTTGTTAGAAGCAGCAACAATAAAAAATGATATTCTTCTAATAAAGAAAAGTAAGGCATCTAACTTGATTACCCTTATTCTAAACCAAGGTAAGAATGCTTGTTCCAAAGTAGGCAAGGATATTTTTAATAATTTTAATCATGATGAAACTCTTTTAGAGCTGCTTTTTGAAGTGGAGACCTATATTAATAAATCAATTAATGAGGAGTATACAGGAACCATTACAGATGTGGAATCGGATACAGATTTACAGAATAAGGAGAAATTCACTGGCACAAAAAGGATAAAATTTATGGATATAAATACTGCAATGGAGGAATTTAAACCGCATGCATAACCTAATTAATAGTATCTTCAAAGAAGCAGAATTTGATAATAATGAAAGAATTAACTTTAAAGGTGACTTTTCAGCAAACTTTTCTTTTTTCACAAGGACACATAATAATAAATTTGATTTTTATCTAGTTGCTAACTTTAAAGAGGGAGAGATAAAACTTGATAGTTTAAAGAAACAATTAGATCAATGTTTTGAATCAATTCTTGAAGAAATGAATGAAACAGGCATAGATAAGAATCTTTCATTTCTACTACTTCTTGAGACTGAATCTATCGACAATTCGATTGAACGGATAAGATATATTTATAATCTAGAAGAAGACCCATATGACTTTAAGAAATATGTACTAACATATACTAAAAGTCAAGTTGATGCTTTGAAAACGTATATAGAAGAAAACGCACAACTTCCTCTAATTACAACACTTAATAATCTTTTGCAAGAGAAAACGTTATTTGCTTCTTTTAAAAAGAAGGAAGAAGACAGAAGCACTACAGAAAAACAAGAAGTTTTATTGTACGATTTAATATCAAAGTTATTCATAAAAATACCATTTCTTAGCGTGATAATAAAGCAAGAATGTCTAGATAGCTTAAAGCAAGAAATAGATGAAAGTCTGAATCAAACTCAAGCAGAAATAGTAAATTTAATCCTTGAACAACATTCAAATGATCCTGAACTTCATATAGACGGTATTTTGAATAAGATGGGGGTTGAATATAATGAATAGTATACTAAAAATATCTAGGGTCTACATTGAAAACTTCAAATCGATTGAAAAATCATGTCTTGAATTTAATAATCAAACGGTTACAATTCTTGATGGCCCAAACGGGTTCGGTAAAACCAGTATTTATGATGTCATAGAACTTGTATTGACAGGTAGTATCAGGAGAATTAAACAATTGAAAATAAACGTTGGAAATCGCGGATATGATGATTACTTGTTTGCTAAAGATCAATCTAAATCAATTATTTTAAAAGTTGAACTTGAAGTATTTGATTCTGAATTAAAATTAACTAAAAGAATCGTTGTTGGACGGAAAATTAAACCTAATTTACTAAATAGATCAAGGAAGAGACCTTTTGATTTTGACTATACTGTCCATTTGCTAGAAAATTTTGATGAGAGCTTAACAGATCAAAATAAGTCCTCTCAAACTGTAATTGAGCATCTATTTGGGGTTTCTGATTTTGAATCTAAGTTCGGTTTATATCACTATATTGAACAAGAAGAATCAAGTCATTTGCTGAAAAAAAATGAAAAAGAAAGAATGGATTCAATAAGTAAACTTTTTAATATTGAATCTGAAGTGAATGAACGAGATATTCTTGAAAAGGCTAAAAATAAATTAATCCATCATAAAACAAGCTTAAGTAAAAAAATAGGTGACATTACCATAGATTCTACTACTGCCGAAGAGAATATACAATCATCAGAAGTTGAATATTCTCAGTTGATTAATATTCCTTCAAATAAAATTGTGTGGGATCAAGAAATTATTAAACCATTGGATAAAGAAAATAAAGCCGCGTATTTGGAACAACTAGCGTCTATAAAAGGCTTAATAAATAATTTTAATGAGTTTAAGATAGAGTCCCAAAACGAAAGGATTCGAGGTATTGCTTCAAAGGAACAAAAACTATCAGCATTAGTTGTTTTGGGACACTTTGAAGAAGAATTAGAGCAAATCAAGAACAAGCATAATTTGAAAAAGAAGTTTGAAAATACCAAAATGAAGATTGAGAAAAAAGAAATCTTTACAATGGATTTAAATTGGAATTTAGTCTATGAACATTTTAGACTATCTATTAGTAAAGCGGACCTCATTCAAAAGATAAATTTTATTAAAGGATTACAAACGAATTCTAGTAATCTCTCAAGTGTAGTAGAAAAATTACTTTTAACTAGAAAAGATCTTATACTAAAATATGAAGATTATATTAAAAACAAACAAATTGATGGTAACGATTGTCCACTGTGCGGAAGAGAATGGGAATCATATCATGAACTCATTACACAAATTGATAACAAAACTGAATTATTAAAAAAGGAACTTGATAATTCTTCTGCGATTATTCTTAAGGAAATTGACAATCTATATGACCAACATTTGACTCAATTAGTTACCCAATTAGATGAAATTATAAAGAAATCCATTGATGATACATTCTTTAAACAGCTAAATGAATATAAAGTGTTAAATGTTGATTTTAATGCAGCGAAGAAATTCTTTAATGAGTTAAATATTGATATTTCGACTTACTTCAATAATGAAAAGGATTTCGTAAATAATCTAAGTGAGAGAGTGGAGAGTATAAAGGAAATATTGTACAGTAAACTTTCTAAAAGTAAACTAGAAATCGATAGATTTAATGAATATAAAGAACTTTATAGAAATATTTTTGCTAGCAATGAAGAGTTACTTAAAGATATAAGTGTTACGGGTATTGATCAAAAGAAACAATATATTGAATATATGTACTATTTGCAATCAAGTGAATCATTTATTAGGCATCAAAGATTAGTTAAACAGTTCAAGCTAGTTGACGAATCTATAAAATCCCTTACTGAGTCCATTGGTATCTATAATGAAAAAATAAATGGATACCGTGCTAAGATGATTAGTGAAATTGAAATACCATTTTATATTTATAGTGGAAAAGTAATTCAAAACCATCAAAGAGGAATAGGGGTATTTATTAAAGAAGACCCAAACGAACAAACCGGCGACCCACAATTAAAGGCAATAAATTTTGTTCCACCTGAGAAAACGGATCATGATATAATGCATTCATTTAGTTCTGGTCAGTTGTCCGCAACCGTACTTGCTTTTTCTTTAGCTTTAAATAAGGTTTATAATAATAGTGGTTTGGGAACTTTACTTATAGACGACCCAATCCAAACAATGGATGAAATAAATATGGCTTCATTTGTTGAATTGCTAAGAAATGATTTCTACGATAGACAGATTATTTTATCCACTCACGAAGATAAGATATCAATGTATATCCGGTATAAGTTTTTAAAGTACGGATATAAAACTGGAAATATAAATGTTAAAGAGGAATTTTATTGAATAAAAGTATGAAACTACTAATATTACTTTAGTAGTTTTCATACTTTTTTATATACACAAAATAAATGGTAGGTAGAGCATTTTTGTCAAGTATTAAAGTAAGGGGTGGAAAAATGGATTTAGAATTACATTATAAAAATGAAGTAATTGGAGCTGTAAATACATTTATACAAATGATTAACCAAGCGGATAAATGGAACCCGGAAGGTAAAGGTATAATAGAAAATAACTGGCATTATCGTTTACAGGAAAATAATACGTTCCTAGCAAAGTTAAAAATAAATGGAGTTGATGAAATGCTTTCTTTTCAAAAATCCGAATGGAAGAATTTAAGTGTAAATATGCTTGGAAACCCTAAGTTGAAAGAACTATATAAAAGATTATCCTAAAGGTGATTAGGCCATAAAATGTACGACTTTTATCATGTTATTATCAGGGATTGACACAAGTATTACCACTTTTTGCCACTGCAATTACCAACAGATTAATGCCAAGGAACTTCACTATGGATACTTTAAGAAAATTTATCGGTTTTTTACTGAGAAACTAGCTTGATGTTATTAAACAATAGAACTACATTTGATGAGAGTCAATTACATTATTTTACCGTGATTTAAAATCAGGGCACTTGAATAAGTGAAATAGCTAAAACAGGCGTTGATAAAGAATCTAACGCTGTTAAGGTTACTATTTTTCGATTATATTGCCTTTTGATGGTTGACATATTTTACGGATCACTGTCCCATAAAAGCATGGATGCTAGAATAATAATGCTCATAGCTCATATTTGGGGTATCATCAATAAAACCCAAAAATCGTATACTAAGAAAATTTAGTCGAAGAAAAAATGCGTTTCTTATTACTGCTACATTTGTTAATATTGAGGAAATCCAGTCATATCCTAAATCCAGCGTAAATCCAAATAATCCACAATGAAAAGGAAGTCTATTTCAGATAATAGGCTCCCTTTTTTTATGCAGTAAAACAGCTTACTTATCCCTCTAAAACCAACGAAAACCCACCAAAACAAAATATTTCCAAAAAAAATGCCACCTTTCTCTACTATCCTTCGATTATATAGGTGAAACGAACATTACCACACAAACCAAACACCCACACAAAAGAAAGGAGGTCACCCCATGCAACGACAAACCCTAACAGTCAAAGACGTAGCTAACTACTTAGGTGTCCACACTGACACCGTCTACACCATGGTAAAAATAAATCAGATTCCACATCTAAAGCTCGGTAAACGGATTTTATTTACGAGGGAATCGATTGATTTATGGATGGCGGATCAGGTGAAAAAGAGTATTAAATAACATTTATATTGGAGGTGTTTTAGTAATGGATTTTACAAAAGAGTCGAATGCCTTTAAGGAATGGGTACAATACAATAACATTCCTTCTAATGCCGTTCTTCTGTGGTTTGTATTAATGACGTTTAAGCATTCCATCAGCTGTCAAGGGAAATTTCAATTATCAAATTTAGTCGTACAACAATTTACTGGGTTATCCAAGCAAGGTTTAACGGATGCTAGAAGGAAGTTAGTAGATTTCAATCTATTAGACTACGAAAAAGGAAATAAAGGTAAAGATCCTAGCTATCAAATGAGGTCATTGGTCCACACCAATGACCAATCTGAATACGAGTTACATGACAAATTACATAAAAGTACCCAATCAAGCTCATTATCAGTCAGCCATGCGGAATCATCTTCTACCCAATCCAATACCCCATTGGTTCAAACTAGTAAATCAGTCCATAAGGCGGACTCATTTCATGATAAGAACGTATCTTTATATAGACAAAGACAAGACAAAAAAGAAGAATTAGAAATTGTCCATTTCTATGAGTCTCATATTGGAATATTGAGTCCACTTGCGAGAGAAAGATTACTAACTTGGCAGGAGAAATTTAGAGATGAAGTGATCTGTGCTGCGATTGAGATTGGGGCAGAACATGGGGCGAGGAAAGTTGGTTATGTCGTGAAGATTTTACAGGAATGGGAGCGGAATGGTCTGAAGACGGTAGGGGATGTGCTTGCTTATCGTCGGAAAAAACTAAATCATAGCCAGAAGACGTTTTACTCGGATAAAAAGAATGGGCAAAGCTCTCATTCAATCTTTGATGAACTAAGGAGGGGAGGCTAGTGAATCGGCAGGAAGCGGTTGATATATTGGAGACGATTAAGCTGTTGTATCCGAAATATGAGTTGACGATGGAGAAGGGGAATATTCTAATCAGGATACTGGAGCAGATGGATTATAGGCTTGTGATGGAGAATCTCACGAATTATGTGGCTAGAAGTCCTTTTCCACCAACAATTGCGGATATTGCTGCCTATCCATCTGAGGATAATGTGAATTTGGAGCAAATGAAGATTTGGCGTGAGGAAGCAAGTAGGGTTCCAGATAGTATGAAGAAGGGTTTTCTGGAAGCTTTAACAAATCTAGTAAGGAGTTATGTGGTTCAGGTGGTATAATAATTATAGAAAAACTTCTTAAGACATTCCCCAAATTCCCCACAAGGATGTGTACATATGTCTATTTCATTAGTGGTAAAAGAAGACACCAAGGATTACACACACCATGATCAACTATTTAAAGAATTAATTCATCATTTTTTCGAGGAATTCCTTGAAGCATTTTTCCCACAAGTACATCAGCACATTGACTTTACAACTATAACAGCATTGTCAGAAGAAATGTTCACAGATTTATTCGAAGGTGAAAGCCGTAGGGCAGATATTGTAATTGAAGCGAAGCATAAGGGTGAGGATACCATGCTTATAATCCATGTTGAACCACAGAGTTATCCTCAAAGTAAACCACCTTTTCATGAACGAATGTATCTTTATTACAGTCTTTTGTATAATAGGAATAGGAAACCAATTCTGCCTATTGCTGTTTTTAGCTATGATGAAAATAGAACAGAAAAGGATGAATTTAATATCAAATTCCCGTATTTTCACGTATTAAAATTCAATTTTCTTAAAGTAGAATTACGAAAAACGAATTGGCGTGAATATATAGAATCCAATAATCCGGTTGCTGCTGCTTTGCTAAGTAAAATGGGATTCACGGAAGAAGAAAGAGTTCAAGTTCGTTTGGAATTTCTTCGAATGATGACTAGTATGGAGTTAAATCCAGCGAAGGAAAGATTAATTTTTGGCTTTTTTGAGCGGTACTTAAAATTAAATGAAAAGGAGGAGGCTATTCTTATGGAAAATATCAAGCATTTAGAAGAGGCGGATAAGATTATGGAACTCCCTATCTCCTGGGAAGAAAAAGGGAAAAAAGAAGAAAAGAAGAATATTGCCCGCACAATGCTAGAAAATGGCTATCCAATTAAGGAAATTCAAAAGCTTACTGGTCTTAATCGCAACGAAATCGAAAAGCTCAATCCATAATAGAAAGGGGAGCTAACACTCACTCCCCTTTCGTACATATGAAAACTATGGTATGACTGCAACTCATTCGTAATAGTTTAAAGGGTCAGACCCTAAAATTCCGAGGTGCACAGGATTAAGCAAGATATGATTATTTAAATTATTTAGGGGAATTGGAAAGGGTAGTCGTGGATAACCCTGGTACCAAAGGGTATTCCATATTGCTTACTAATGATCATTTATACTGGAAACCATCACAAAAGGAAAATGCAGTGGATAGAGACTTTCATATTTATGATGGGCGAATTGTTTCTGAAATATGTTCGTGGAGTGAAGAAGCATCAAAAAGTACAACTTTGGGTAGGGAGGAACCAATAATATTTAATAATTCGTATCACATGAAATGGCAGCCTTATTTCTTATTCGGAAACAATAAAAATGAGGAATTTCGAGTGTTGATGAATGAAATTAGGAATTGAAGATTTGAATACCGAGTTTGCTATGGGAAATAAGGGGTAGAATTGTAGTGAAGTAAATCATACCAACTTCACATTTTTAATAAAGCATAGTATAATATCTGTAAATTAGATTTCAATGAATAAAATAATACAGTAATACGAGGTGCTTATTGTGAGTGCGGTAGGTTCTAAATAGGAAAAAAATAATGAAATAAATACGATGACAAAAGGGATTTATATGGATTTCATACCCTTTGTTTTGTCATGGATTTATTTCAATACCTATGAAGATACCTACAATACTTTATAAAGCGTGTAATGATGTTGAAATAGCTTTCTTAACGATAGCTTATTTCATTGTATTTGCATATGACACATGCCTTGTAAATGTAACGAAAGCTGCGGTATCCTCGCAGCTTTTTTGGTAGTTAGGAAAGTATAAAAAACTTTCCCCCGACATAAGAAAAACTAACACATTCGCTTGGGACTGAGCGAATGCGAGTTTTTCTAATTATAGGATAACAATCTTTTACACCTGCAAAAAATACCGTGTCAGATGTAAATTTCATTGGAATCTAATGTGTAGGTATCTTCACGTATGATAAAAATAAATCATAGTGAGGAGAAATTATAGTGAATAGCATGACCTTTGAAAAGTTACAATACAACGAATTAAAAGGAATCGTTAAGTCTTATTGTGTAAGTGGACTAGGGAAAAACAGGATAGATAAATTGAAACCTAGCACAAGTATGAAAGTAGTTAAAAATCGTTTAAATGAAACGACTGAGGCACGCGCAATATTGGATGCAGTTGGTAATGTGCCATTTTTGGGAGTTTCTAATATTGAGAGTATTATTCAAAATCTTGAAAAAGGCATGATACTGGATCCGAGCGATTTGGTTAGTGTATCGGATTTTTTAAGAGGTTGTCGGAAAATAAAAAAGTTTATGTTGGATAAAGTGTTCTTTGCACCTGTAATCGCATCGTATGCAAATTCTATGTCTGAATTCAAACATGTGGAGGAAGAAGTTGACTTTTCAATTAAAGGAAATCGTATTGATTCAGCTGCAAGTAAGGAATTAAGACGAATAAGAAAAAATATTGATTCGGTTGAAGAAAAGATAAAGGACCGTTTAAATAAATATTTAAGTAATAGTACCAATAAGAAGTATATTCAAGAATTTTTTATTAGTAAGAAAGATGATCGATATACCATACCGATTAAAGCTTCGTTTAAAAATCAAGTTTTAGGAACAATTATTGAAGTTTCTTCTAAAGGATCAACGGTGTTTATCGAACCAAATACAGTTACAAAATTAAACGGAGAACTTGCAATACTGAAAGCTGAAGAAGCAATTGAAGAATATCAAATACTAGCTGCCTTATCAGGAATGATCTTAGAGAACTTGGATGATATCAAGATTAATCTGGATCTTATTAGTCAATATGATATGGTTTTTGCAAAAGCGAAATTCAGCAAACATATCGACGGAATAGAGCCCAATTTAAATGATATTGGTTATATAAAATTAGTTAGCTGTAAACACCCACTTTTATCAGGGGATGTTGTACCCCTTCATTTTGAAATTGGTGAAGATTACCGTAGCTTAATTGTTACGGGGCCAAATGCTGGTGGGAAAACGATTGTTCTCAAAACAATAGGATTAGTAACATTGGCAACAATGTCAGGTTTTCACATTACTGCGGATAAGGAGACAGAAATTTCGGTTTTTGAAAATATCTTTGTAGATATTGGTGACAATCAAAGTATCGAAAATGCACTTAGTACATTTTCATCTCATATGAAAAATCTTTCCGAAATAATGAGTGTATCTAATAATCATTCTCTCTTACTATTTGATGAAATAGGAAGTGGTACAGAACCCAATGAGGGAGCGGCAATTGCGATTTCAATTCTAGAAGAATTTTATCATATGGGTTGTATTACAGTTGCAACAACACACTATGGAGAAATAAAACGGTTCTCAGAAATGCATAATGATTTTATGAATGCTGCCATGCAATTTAATAGTGAAACATTAGAACCAAAATATAAGTTGATGATAGGTAAATCAGGGGAAAGTAATGCCCTTTGGATTTCTAAAAAGATGAATATACGAGAAAATGTGCTACAAAGAGCTAAAGAATATATGGGAAATAAAGAATATCAGTTAGACATGGTGAATGAAGGTAAAATAAGGAAACCTAAAATCAGCAATGAGAAAACCAAAGAGAAGTATGAATTTAAGAAAGGGGATCGTGTGAAATTATTAGACCATAATGACTATGGAATTGTGTATAAAGAAATAGACAATTTCAATCAAGTTGTCGTGTTCTATAACGGAGAGTTTATCAATGTAAATGAAAAGCGACTTGCACTAGAAGTACGAGCGCAGGAATTATATCCAGAGGGATATGATTTAGAAACATTGTTTATCGATTACCATACACGGAAAATGCAGCATGATATAGAACGCGGTTCAAAAAAAGCACTTCGTAAAATTCAAAAGGAAATTCGAAAGAACAAAGACTAGAGTTAGAAAACTTCTTCAACTTTCTAATCTAGAACTTTGTATTCAAATCATAATTGGTTTGATTCGTTAGGAAAAACTTTTCGCACGTATAGAAAAACCTGTATTCACTAAAGGATAAGTGAATACAGGTTTTCATGATATTTTAATAAATTATCGAGATTAATCGTATATAACAGCCTTACCTTCTTCACGTAACTTCTCTAAAGATGTAAGCATATGATTTATTTGTTCATCAGAATGTCTTTCCCATGAACCTAATTCAGCTAGTATTTTCAGAGGAGATTTAGACCGATAAGAACGTGTTGGATTTCCCGGGAATCTTTTGTCCGTTACGTTCGGGTCATTTTCAAATTCACCTAATGGTTCTACAAGATAAATTCTTTCCTTTGCTTTCGATTTTGCTAATTCTGCACCCCATTTAGCTGCTTCTAATGTTGCGGTGAAGTATATGTGGTTTGACTTTTTATCTTGATAGTTGGATACATGTTGAGGTACTAATAAATCTCCAATCTTTAGTTCTGCTTTTGTACCATGAAAAAAGGGACCATTGTCTAAGACAGCTTTATTATCATTCATACTGATACACCTCTTTAATTTGATTTGATATACAGTATAGTTTATAAAGAACAAAAAATGTAGTCTATAAATATTCTTCAAGGAGTGGTAAAATATAAGTATAGAGATTAAATTGGTCGGTTCACCTACTACATATATAATCCAAAGTAAAAAGCAGTTTATCTACGGATCCTTATTCCATATTATATAGAATATTCATCCAAGGCATTTGTTCACATCAAAGAACAAATGCCTTCTTTTTTTGTATGGAAATAATATACATATAAAAGTGTTTAATTAATATCAATAGAAAGGGCGGAAATTTATTGAAGAGACTAGGGGTATTCATTTTTATAGTAATGACGTTTTTTTACTTCCTTGTTGCTTGTGCTTCTTCAGATAATACAGGAAGTAAAGAATTAGAACAAGACAAAAAGGGGACAGAAAGTGTAGAAAGTAAACAAGAAGATGAGAGTGAGGAAACAAAGGAAGAAGATATAGAAAGTACAGAAGAGGAAACAGAATCCGAGAAAGCAGACACTAAGGAATATGCAGCCTGTAAAGGTATATTGTTTTCAGTCGGGGAAGAAATTGACGGGCGTGTTTTAGCGGATTGTGTGATTGAGGCGATGCTTGTCCAGCAAACAGGAACACATATTGTGAAGGATGAGAGTGGTATTACGACTACCGTAGATTTTAAATGGGATCCTCATTTTTCACTTGCTACACATAACGATGAATTTTCTGTCGTTCTTAAAGAAGATACTGGCTGGATGAAGACGTTGGATGGAAGGTGGATACAAGAGGACCCAAACTCCACTCATCCAGAAACCATAACGGCAAATGCCGTTATCAATGGGTATCGTGTATTTGCAGATCCACGTTTTATTGGTGAATTTTTGGCGATGGTCAACACGTGGACCGTTGCTGGTGAAGAACCAGTACCAGATGCAGATTCTTTTGCAGATAAGGCATGGAAACTAACCACTGATGATGTGATTGATATGGAAATTTCTGTTGTATCTGACTTGGAGTTTTGGATAACCAGTGATTATCTAGGTGCATATTTTGTTGCGACTGGAACCATGGGAAATGTTAGTGCAAGAACCTCTAATACGTTCACACAATGGGGAGGCGAGGTTGATATTCCGGAGCCAGAATAAAACGCTGTTACGATTTGGAAAAAGGCACAGAAAATGGAAAAGTAAGGAGGTAACTGAACAGACAGGTGAAAAAGAAGAACAAACGGCGGGAGAACAATTTAAAGAAGTTGATGATAATCTAGATGTAGAGAGATTTAAAACTGAAGATATCAATGAACAGTAGTAGCTCGAATCGTGGATTTATAGAATTCGACATAATATGATTATTTCCGAGGAAATAATCATGAAATATAACTTTCTTTTGCAATAGGAAACGATTATATTCATGTATTCACTAGGATGGATGGACGTTTAATCTATCGCCTTGTTCCACGTTTGCTTGGTACTCGATAAATCCAATTATTAGTATGGCTATTTATTAAGAAAGCCTTTGTTTATAGACGAAAATAGCCATTTACCTTTAGGCATGATAATGCTCCCTTTCAGTAAAAAAATACACTAAATCCCTCTTTGTACGTAAAGGTGAAACAACCCGTGAAAAACCGCATAGTTAGAAATGTATAGAAATGCTCTGTTATCCTCCGTTTAATTACGAATTCAAATGTAATCACATCCCGAATTTGTCGTATTTTGACAAACTTTGGGATGTGATAGTGTTTTTAATCCAAAAGTCACGGTTCCAAACTACCATTATTGATTTTGATGCCTTATCTGGATTGAAATTTGATCATGTTAAAAGTACTATTATAGGTAATATGAATTTACTGACAAATGTTACCATATTTCTTTATGGTGTATTTAGACGGAACACAATCAAATTTAAAAAGGGGGACCTCAAATGAGTGGAGAAATTAAACTTGTGGATGGACCTATCAAACAAGGGATAAGCCAATTAAATGGTTCCACAAGGGCGTTAGTTACTTCTTTTTATTCTTTTCAAAAAGGAGATAACACGTTAGATATGGTTGATTCATTACTAGAAATAAACCAGTCCTTTGAAGATGTACTCATCACCTACCGCGAAATCATGGTAAAGCATGCTGGGATGACAGAAGAGGCGATTGTTTCACTACAAGAAACAGAAAAATTGGTGGCATCTGGTATACGATTAATAAAATAAGTTGGATTAGACGGCTTAATTACTGTTCAATAAAATGTGAGGTGATTTTCATGTCAGCGGACCTATATAGTATTAACTCCCAACTGTGGCAAATCCAAAGTTCCATCTGGGCTAGCAAGCAACAGTTGGAGCAGAAGAAGGAAGAATTACGGCGTTTAATGCAAGCTTTATCTGATTTAAGGCAAAACAAAAGTGATTTTATTACTATGAAAAGAATTTGTATCGAACCAGAGCTAACCCCAAAAACACTCCACGGAGACCATGCTAATAAACTAGACACCTTCAGAAAGAACGAACTCCAAGTAAGTTTTCTAGCCATTCCAAATGAGCAAATAAGTTCTGCAGAAACTACCATAAGCAATAAGATTCTTAGTGTTCAAAATGAAATAGCTGCCCTTGAAAGTAGTATTGCTGGGTTAGAATCGAGCTACGCTTATCTTGTAAATCAAAAACAAATTCTGGAAAAGGCTTAAAACATCCAACTAAATTCTTTCCCATAATGGAGGTGGGGACATGATGATTTTAGATGCGAAAAGTTTACTATCAAGTATCGATAAAACAACACTGGGAATTAACTCACTCTATAATCAAATATCAGCTATCCAACGAGCAGTTAGAGATTTTTCTGCACTTGATGATGTACTGAAAGGTTCAGGGGGAACAGCAATCCGTTCCTTTTACAGTGATGGCCATCAACCTTTTTTAATCTTTCTCTTTCAATCACTAGTGGACTATAAAAATGTTTTGTCAGATATCCAATCAGCTATTGAATCTTATGAGTCACATGCCAATGGATTTGTAAGGCAGGATTTTCTAGAAAGCGATATTACAAATGGTTTGGAAAATGTAAAGAAACGAACAATTGAATTGACTGCTGATGCAAATAGTATCTTACAACGTGTTCAAGACCTTGTTGCAGTAAGTAAAATTGATGAATCAGAGGTTGTTGATACAGTAAGACGTGGAAATGAAAAAGTACGAAATATGATAGAGGAACTGAAGATATTGGATAGTTATGGTGTTTCCCGTTTGGAGAAAACGAAGGATAATCTGCAGACGATGAAGAGTTATATCTCGGAATTGGATGCAAAGTTTACTAGTGGGGGTGCACTTACTGACTTTAATGCAAAAGCAATGCAGGGACTTACTTCATATAGCACCATCATGGATGGTATCTACAATAAAGAAAGTTCAGAAAGCACCACGTTAGATGGAAAAACAATTGAAACCATGCCAATCTATGAGATTGGGAAGGCTAAAGATGCAGAGTTAGAAGGAATTAGTGAAGATGCAAAGGAGATTGTGAATCTAGCATTTAAGGATTTAGAGAATGGTGTAATTGATAGACAAGAGTTTTTGAGAATTCTTCTTGGAATGACTAGTCTTGAAAGAGATATAGCAGAAGGAAAAGTGGAGACCGAGGTTGAGGTAACATTACTAGAATATGTTGAAAAAAATCAAAAAACAATTGCCATGAACGGGTATGCCGAGTTAATAGGGAAACTCATTAACGATCTAGGTAAGGAAGTTGTTGGTACTGGTCAATCTTTAAAGAAATTTCCTGTTTCCTTACAGTGGGCACATAAGGCTGGAGATGCTGTGATTAAACATGGGAAAAATATTGCGGGTGCGGGTACGGTCCTTGGTGGAGTAGCCATGGTCGGAGGATTTAGTATTGGTATGTATGATGATATAGCGAACAACGGTAAGACGGTTGGGGAAGCTATTGCGCATAATGGAGCGGCAGCAGGTGTTGGGTTGGCAACAAATACAATTATTACAGCATCAATTGTAGGATTAGCTTCGAATCCAGTTGGCTGGGCTGTAATCGGAGGTGTTGCAACAGGGTTATTTGTAACATCCCTCTTTAATGTAGCATATGAAAATAATTGGTTAGGTATACAAGACGGCCTAGATTGGATTGGTGGAAAAATAGATAGCACTTGGGAAACTACTAAAGAAATTGCCACCAATGTCGGGGAGGCTATTAAGGATGGCTTGAATGCCATAAATCCATTGAAATGGGGATGGTGGTAATTATATGAATGTTGAAGTTCTTAATATTCATAAAAATTTAAGGTACCGAATCATGACAGTAAACGGCAAACACTATATTTTTGATCAAGACCGTCCGTACTTAGTGTTTTTCTTTCCGTTTTTAAATTGGATGAAGTCACATATTGTCTATAAAGTTTCAGATCCAGTTAAATTAGAGCAGTTAAAAGTTATTAAAAATGAAAATAAATTAGGTACAGGATTATTTATTCTTACAGGAGGATTAACAGTATTTTTAGGGAATTTATTAAGCTTAGTTGTTGAAAGGTTTGATTTTCAAATATCACAAATTTATATATATAGTTTATTATTAATTTCCACATTTCTTGTTATCTATTTTCGCTTTCGTATAAGTAGAAAAAATCAAAAAAAATTATGTGATATTGTGCAACTTGAGGAACTAGAGACGGAAAAAATTCGGATTAGACCCCAATCCTTTAAACATTTTAGTTTTGTATTAGTCGCATATATATACATTTTATTAATTACGCTTGCTTCATTAATAGCTTTTATTAAATTACCTAATTTTATTTTATTTCTCTGTTTCATTTTGTTTTTATTTTTAACATTAATAGTAAACGGACTGACCTTAAAGGTTGGAAAAAACAAGATTAAACTGAAAAACAATAAATCTGCAGATTAGAAAGAAATTAATTCGATTAAGGGGAGAAACACATGTTACCAATTGGATCAATCATCTACCTAAAGGACGGTTCAAGGAAAATAATGATTTTAAACAGAGGTCCAATTATAGAGAGGAACGGCAAACAAACAGTATTTGATTATTCGGGCTGTTTTTATCCACTTGGATTAGTACCGGACAATATTTTTTATTTCAACCATGAAAATATTGATGAGGTTGTATTTGAAGGTTTTAAGGACTCAGAGGAAGAACGTTTCCAGAAGCTATTTCATGATTGGCGAAAGGAAAACGGCGATAAGTTTGCAAGAGGAAAAGTTACAGGGGTGATTTAGTAGGGCATAGAAGGATTAGTCTCTCTAATTTGGAAGTGAATTTATGGAAATTAATATGTTGACTGTGGATAAAAAAATAAAGACAGGATGGTTTAAATATTAGGTGAATTATTTAAGAAGGAGTTAAAGAATGAAAATTAATTCAACTATAGAGTTTGGACAACTATCAGACGAGTTCAAAAAACACTTACAATTCCTAGATATATTCAATATAAAAGGCGCAACATCCATGCTGCTATTTGGATTGTATGACATCCCTCTACTATTGTCTTTACTTACAATTTATAAAATTGAGTTTATCTGGGGTATCCTACCCCTTCTAGTAATTCTTCACGCTTGGATGTTTCGACTTTTATTTAAAAATCCCTTTTCTACTCAATTTGAGACCATATTATATTTAGGAGCTTTTGGGTTAATTGGTTCATTGACCTTTATTATAATGATATACGGGATATCGTATTATGTGTTGGGAATTTCTTCTGTTATCTATTACTCGGTATTAACACTTACTTTATTGATGTCATCTATTATTCTAATAAAGTATCAAATAGACAAATATGCTGGAGATCTAACTAAGGAAAAAAAGAGTCGGGACCAATCAAAGTACATCGGACTAGTTACCGTCGCTCCCGCCATTGGATATATTTTGGCGCTAATAACGGCTGATACAACTATACTAAAGCATAGTGTGACATTAGGAATGAATTTTATACTTTTCCTAATATATGGGTACTTTGGAGCTAGGTTTCTACACAAATATTTTTTCATGAAAACTAATATAGATTACGTGAACTTCCAGATGCCTGCAAAAAAAGATTACAAAGAATTAATAAAAAATGGAGTAGAAATTAAATAGCTATATTTAAAGGAAGAAATTATGAAAATTGATTCTAATATTAAACGTAGAGATTTATCACAAAAATTTAAAGAACATTTATTGTTTGTAGATATAATAAATGTGAAGTCTTCAGTAGTAACCGTAATACTTGTACTCTATGATCTACCATTAGCCGCGGGTCTACTGAGCATATATAAATTAGAGTTTTTATGGATACTTATGCCATTTATAATCATTTTGCATTTATGGGGTATTCGACTTTTAGTAAAGAATCCATACTCTACACAATTTGAGACGATAAGATTTATCGGGACTCTAGGTGTAATAGGGACATTAACTTTTTTTATTATAGCTAATGGTATGTCCATCTTTGCTTTTCATATTAATTCTATCTTATATTATGGTTTAATCAATTTATCCTTATTGATTACGTCTTATATACTAGTAAAATATCAAATTGACAAGTATTCTGGCGATCCAACAAAAGAGGGAAAGAAGCATGATCAATCAAAATACATGGGATTGTTGTCTGTCTCCCCAGCAATAGGATATCTGTTAGCTTTAAGTACAAAGGGCAATTCTACTCTTCAATTAGCTATTATGATGATTATGATTTTCTTTCTAATACTTCTGTATGTATATGTAGCAGCTAAGTTTATACACAGATACTATTTTATGAAAACGAACATAGATATTGTAATACTCCAAACACCTACAAAAAAAGAATACAAAGAGTTAAGAGAAAAAGGAGTAGAAATTAAATAATAGAAAACTATTACCCAATGGTTCTATCGAATGGTGGAAATAAGCGTTTAATGATTTATGGTATGGAAGAAAACAACAAGTTGTAGATGAAGAACAACCAGATTTAGTAGAGGATGCAATTGATACAACCATGTTTGACTACATTGGAGTTCCTTATCCGGAAGGCTCTATTAATCAGGAGTTCTCGTATGCTTTTAACCATTCCGATATACAGGACATCATCTTTCAAGGATATGAAGATGATGAAGAAGACGAATTCCGGAGTATATTGGAGAGGGTATAAAACTTTAATCATTAATACCTAATTCTTCCGCTTATTAATCCATTAAATTGGGGATGGTGGTGATCTTTATGAAGGGTGAAGTCCTTCACATTCATAGAAACATTAGGTATAGACTTATATCAATAAATGATACGCGGTATATAGTTGATTTAGATTACCCACTTTTAGTGTTTTTCTTCCCTTTCCTAAATTGGATGAAATCACATGTTGTCTATAAAATTATTGATGAAAATCAACTTGAACAACTAAAAGTAATTAAAAGTACCGACACAAAAGTCGGCTATACACTATTAACTGGAGGACTATCTGTTCTTGGGGCAAATTTATTGGAAATGGTAATGGATAAGTTTGAAATATCAATGCCAAACGTAATTAATTATATTATTCTTTTCACTTTTACTATCTTAATTGTTTTTTGTCGTTTCCATATTAGTAGAAGGAATAAGAGGAAATTATATGACATAGTCCAGTTAGAGAAGTTAGAGAAGATAAAGATACGTTTTGGCCCCCAAAATGTTAAACATTTTTTCTTATTTCTTATTTTGTATTTAGGATTTTTAGCATCTAGTCTGGCAGGAATAATCATGTTCATACAATACAAAAACTTCTTAATTCTATTTTTTACAATTCTTTTTTTGTTCTGTTTCCTATTTGTAAATGGGATTTCGTTATTCCCAGGGAAAAATAAAATACGAATGAAGGAACTTCAAAATTTTGAAGCAGCAAAATAGTTTGAAGAAAAAGCGGTGATAGTCTATGTTAAGTGAAGTACACCATATTCATAAAAATATGAGATATAGAATTATTAAAGTGGATAATACATACTATATTTTTGACCTTGACCGTCCTTTTTTGGTATTTTTCTTTCCTTTCCTTAATTGGATAAAAACACACACGATCTATGAAATTAAGGATATGGCCCAGCTGGAGCAGTTAAGAACTGTTGAAAGTAGTTCCAAAATAGGATTTGGGATAGCTATGTTTACAGGTGGTTTATCTGTTTTTTTAGCTAATTTACTAGAACCTATTATATTTAAGATGGAATTTCAAACACCAACCTTTATTACCTATATTTTACTTATCATTTTTTCTATTTTAGTAATCTTTTTTCGTTTTAAATTAAGTAAAAAAAATAAGATAAAAATACTTAATGTTGTTGCATTGAGTACTTTAGAGAAAAAAAGAATCTCAGTTAAACCACAATCTATTAAACATTTTTGCTTAATATTATTCATGTATATAATAGTATTATTATTTCTTCTAGCATCAATCTTCATGTTTATTGAATTTAAGAATTACTTCGTTTTGTTTTCCTTTATACTAATATTATTTTTCTTGCTTATTATAAATGCATCTACATTAGCACCAGGAAAAAATAAAATAAAAATAAACAACAATAAATCTGCAGTTTAAAATAAAATTTATTAACAAATGGGGGAGAAACACATGTTACCAATTGGATCAATCATCTACCTAAAGGACGGTTCAAGGAAAATAATGATTTTAAACAGAGGACCTATTATTGAAATGGATGGCAAACAAACAGTATTTGATTATTCGGGCTGTTTTTATCCACTTGGATTAGTACCGGACAATATTTTTTATTTCAACCATGAAAATATTGATGAGGTTGTATTTGAAGGTTTTAAGGACTCAGAAGAAGAACGTTTCCAGAAATTATTTAATGATTGGCAAAAGGAAAATAGCGGTAAGTTTTTGAAAGGGAAAGTGACAGGAGTGATTTAGTTTAGGGTAAAAAGGTTTCAGCCTTTAAACTAAGGAGGTTAAGAATGGACATTAATATCTTAATTATTTCTTTTATAATGATTTTCATGCTTCATAATTTAGAGGAAATTATTACAATAGAAAGATGGCATAAAAAAACGTATCCTCAGGTTATACATCGGGTCCCGTCATTTATACAAAAGGAAATGAAGCAGTTTAATGATATTACAAGTGCACAATTTGCTCTTGTTGTTTTTGTGTTATCGATTGTTGTTTCTGCTTTGATTTTGACAGCAGTAGTGACAGAGCACTATTTCTTGTTTTTGGGGGTAGCTATACCTTTTGCGTTAAATATCTTCACTCATCCATTACAATCATTGTATTTGAGATGTTATACTCCTGGAGTCTGGACATCTATTTTACTGATAATCCCTTATAATATTCTATTATTCTTTCACTTCTCTAAAGAGGGGTTATTTACGATGAGCACAATGATAGGTGCATTAATTGTGATGGTCTTACTTGTACCAGTGTTCCTTCTTAGTCATAAAATTGGTGGAAAGTTAGATGGGTGATGCCGCTGTTACATGTTTTTTCTAAATACAATACCATTATAGGTTGAACTGGAACCAAGCTCATATACTATCATCAGTCATTCTCGCTACTAGTAACATTTTTATCTAGTATAGGTATAATTTACTGTTTTGTGGCTGTAGCCTTTTACTAAATGAGTTTCCATTGTAATATCAAAGTAACATGAAGAAGGTCGGATTAGTATAACAAAAACCACATTGTGGATAGTTACAAGCAAAGGCTGACTCTTATTTGATCCCTTCAGTTCATGAAAATAGATTGAAAGATTTGGGGGAAGAAGTAATAGCTATGAAAATCACAAAAAAAGATAAATTATTCACGGGACTATTAGTAAGCATACTATTTGGAATGACTATCTTAGTTGGCTGTACAGATAATGAAGAAACAGAAGATACTGATACTCCGGAAAAGAAAAACACAGAAATAACAGAGGATGTTGAGAAAGTAGATGATAAGAAAGATCCCTTAGAAGAAGACATTTCCTTTGGAGGAAATGTCTATGTAGAGGATGATAAAATTCGAGTGGTAGGGGAGAGCAATCTAGTGGAAGGTACTTTTGTAGTAGGTACTATATATAAATCGCCTTTTACTGAAGTGCGTGATAATGCCGCCCTTATTACAGAGGAAGAAGTTTCCGTTGATAAAAATGGAAATTTTGAAATGGAGTTTCTATATGAAACAGATACTGATATGGATTTTCTAGAATATTACAATGGAAGAATACTTGAAGTGGAATTGGAAGTAGAGATGGCATACAGCCAACCTGAAGAAATTACAGAGTTATATGGTTTTAACGGTGAGAATCTCCGTGGACCAATCGTATATAAAGAGTTTAGTTTTGGTGAAGTGTACCAATATTTGTATATGCCTATATATGTTCAAATTGGGGGTGACCAAACAGAATATGAAATAAAAGCCCCTGAGCGATTACCATTACCGAAAGACTATGGGAAAACAAATGTATGGATTGATATTGAAGAGATAACACATGACCATGAGTATTTTTATGTAAAAGGGAAATCAAATTTGATAGAGGGTGCCGCTCTTCTAGGAGGTTATTATTCAAGTGAAATAGGCTTACTCCCACAAAGTTTCTTTTATAATACTGCCCATATCCAACCTGATGGATCATTTGTTTTTCGTGCTGAATATCATTCGATAGCCGAAGAAGGCTTTATTCGTATTCGTATTAAATCTATTGGTTCACATTTGGCTAGTAATCTCTTGGAGGAAGCCTATGGAGATGAATTTGAGCGAATCGAAGGAGAGTATGTAACGTTTAATGAACAAGATGATAAAAATGAAATTGAAATGATTCTCTACCCATCTATTCCAGAAATAGACGTACCAGAAGAAACAAATGTTACAGAAGATGATGGAGAAATTAAGGTTCAAGTACCTGATGATGTTTTATTTGATGTTGACAAGAGTGAAGTAAATCCAGAGGCAAAAGAAACATTGGATGACATTATCGCAATGTTGGAGGAACTAGAAGCAGGAACAAAAATTCACATCAATGGTCATACTGATTCTGAAGGGGATGCGGATGATAATGTATCACTTTCAGAAAAAAGAGCACTGGCGGTGGAAACGTATCTGACGAACAATGGAAGTATTGATCATCTTGATATCGAGACGAATGGCTATGGTGAAACAAAGCCGATTGCCTCTAATGAAGATGAAGAAGGTAAAGAAAGAAATCGTCGGGTGGAAATTGTCATTAACCCTAAGTAGGTAAAAGATACAGTTCATAATAAATTCATCCCTGTTTAAGTGACAATCAAAATTTGTAGTAAATCGATAGAGCCGGAGGGAAAGGATCATTTATTAGCTAAATGCCCTATCCCTGAGGCTCTATTTTGTAAGTAACCCAAAGTACTTACTAATCCAAAAAAGTTCAAATTATAGATTGAGGGATTAATGAATATGAAAAATAAGTACAGCAAATATTCCGCTATTTTAAGTTTATATTGTGGAATTGCAATGTTTGTCAGCTATTACATTGCACCAGATTCACCAGAAGGAATAATAGTTCCTATCCTGATGTTTTTATTTTACTCTGCTATCCTTGCTGGGATTTTAGGTTTAGTATTTACCTTTATTGCCTTTTTAAAAAGTGAAAAAGGATACTTGAAGATAGTTGGACCCGTTCTACTTTCTTTGGTTTTATTATCATTTATCCTATCTTTTGTCAGTATTATGTTTATGGGTGAAGATTAGTTCCGGAAAGAGGGGGGCCAAGGTATGCCAAACCATAAAAGGGAATGGTAAATTAAGTTTTAAGTTGATTGAAAACTCACATCATAAATTATTTACTAGTGGAAGTAGAGGAAGAGAATGGGGAAAAGAAGAACAATCTCATCCCCGTTGTGACACCCAATTAGTCTAACTTCATTAACAGCTATATTAAGGATCAACAATCGTATAATGCTGCCATTCATAAGGTAGTAATGCCTGGTATTTCCTCTGTAAAAACCGATCATCAACAAGTGCAATCACACCAGTATCAGAATCCGAACGAATAAGTCGGCCACCAGCTTGGAGTACTTTATTCATTCCAGGATAGACATAGGCATAATCAAAGCCATTCTTACCAACCGATTGGAAGTAATCCTTCATAATATTTCTCTCTAAACCAATCTGCGGCATTCCGACCCCAACGACGATTACCCCTTGTAACCTATCTCCTTTTAAGTCTACACCTTCAGAAAAAATCCCACCGAGTACAGCAAAACCTACCAATCTATCGGCTCGTTCAGACGCAAACTCTACTAAAAACTCTTCCCGTTCGCCTTCTGACATTCCTACATCTTGAATAATAGTTTTCACATCAGAATATACTTCAGTAAATAGTTCATACGCACTTCTCATATATTGATAGGAAGGGAAGAAGATTAAGAAGTTTCCATCCTTCTTATCTAATACCTCTTTGAAAAAATGGACCATTGGCTCTAATGTATTTTCTCTATCCCGATATCTCGTCGATAATGGTTGAATGATAACTTCTGCATTCTCTCTTGCAAATGGTGATGGAATGGAGATAACATAATCATCCGCTTGTCCTCCAAGTAAATCCTTATAATAATCTGCAGGTGTTAACGTTGCAGAGAAGAATATTCTAGCCTTGAATCCTTTTCCCATTTTTAGAATTTGTTCGGATGGATCCAAGCAAAATAATTTCATCTTTACTTCACTATTATGGACTTCCACGTACGTCACAAACTGGTCATTGTATAGCTTAGCAATTTTCACGAAGGTTTGAGCGGCAAAATACGTATCTAGCAATAATTCATGATCATTCCGTACCAACTCCACCTCGGCGTCCGTAATGAATAATTCTAGTAATTCTACTAGCTCTTCATCTACGTCCGTCCGCAAATATTCTTCGGAATTCTTCACCTGTAATAAGTGGTCATTGATTGCTTTCGCGCCATTTGCAAGAGGGCCTTTTTTAAATTCTCTTTTCAGTTGCAAAAAGTTGGATTTATAAATTTCCGCAGAATACATTTCCCTAGCACGATCAACTAGGTTATGCGCTTCATCCACTAGTATTGCGGTTTTCTTCTTTTGATCTTCCAGCAACCTTTTCAACGACACTCTTGGATCAAAAATATAATTATAGTCACAAATGACAACATCCACTGCATAGGCCAATTCTATCGAAAATTCAAAAGGACAAACCCGATGCTTCCTGGCATATAGCTCAATAACGCCACGATTCATCATCTTTTCATTCTCCAAGATATCGATAACGGCTCCATTTATTCGGTCATAAAATCCATCTGCAAATGGACAATTTACACTCGTACAAATCGTTTCCTCCTGAAAGCAAATTTTATCTTTAGCGGTAATGGTTAGAACTTGAATATCTAGACCTTGATTAATCAATAGACGAAATGCTTCTTCAGCAGCGGTTCTTGTTATCGTCTTTGCAGTTAAATAAAACATCTTCTCCAATTTACCTTCACCGATTGCTTTGACTGATGGAAAGATAGTAGAAATTGTTTTACCTATTCCAGTAGAGGCCCTTGCGAATAATGTTTTTTTATCAGCAATGGTTTTATATACTGCACCAGCAAGTTTTCGTTGTCCCACGCGATACGTATCAAAAGGAAATTCTAGTGTTTTACTCGTCTTATTTCGCTTTATCTTATGCTTTATCTTCACTTTTAAAAATGCAGCATATTCCTTGATCACTTCATAAACGAAGGATTCCAATTCCTTGAACGTCATTACACGTCGAAATTGCTTTTGCTCCTCTGTTTTTGCTTGTACATATGTAAGCTGAATGGTCACCTCTGATAAATCATGGTCCAAAGCATAAATATACCCATAAAAAATAGCCTGTGCCCAGTGTACAGGATGTGTATCCTCCTGAATTTCTTCCAAAGAATTTACGGTCGACTTTATTTCGTCGATTGTTATGGAGTCCCCATCCTTTAGTAGTCCGTCACAACGCCCATCCACTCGAACAACGAAGTCCTCATAAGGGATTTCGGTTTCCACAAAAACTTCTTTTTCATCCTGTTCGCGGTAGTCTTTTTGGATTAATTGATGGATTCTGGTTCCTTCTGTCATCACAGAAGCCGTGCGAAAACCAGACTCAATACTGCCACTTCGATACACATATTCAACTAAGTTTCTAACGGAGATTCTCATTACATTCGTCATCATATCACCTGAAATTTTTGTTAACTTTAGTTTATCAGTTAATAGGGTGGAGGAACAGTGGGATTACATCTCTCAGACAATGTCGCAATTCTAGAAAAAATTTTTTCAGCTTATTCAGTATACATTTGAAATTATGTATAAAAATATCAACATAGTACGAGAAAGTTTAGAGGAGAGATTTTTAAAAGTGTTTATTGGAATAGTAGCTTTTTTGATTAGTTTGATTATGTTTTTTCTCTTTTCTGATAAGACAAAATTTCAGTTGTATGTAACTACGGGTTATATTGGAATAATATTGGCGTTAATTACAGACTTATTGATGTTTGTTTATCCTTTATGGAACTATCCAGGATCAAAAATAGAAAAATTTATGATTCAATTACTAAATGGATTTGGGTTATATTTTGTAGTTATCTATTTCTTTCTTCAATTTTTACCAAAAAGGCAAACGCTATTAACGATGATACGATATATAGTTTATTGGTCTTTATTTTCTATCTCACTGGAACTTCTATTTTTGTATATTGGATTTATTGAACATGGATTATGGTGGAACATTCTGTACTCGTATATAGCTGATTGGCTTCTATTTATTACATTTTATCTCCATCATAGATGGATATCGGGCTATTCTATATTAAATGAATATTAATCTCGTATGGGAGAATTCTAATATGCAAATAAGCTGGCAAGAAGTTGTAGAATATACGCAGCGCTCTAAATCACTTCGAATGGAATATTGGTTTACGGAAACTTTGTTTTCTTTTAGTTGGTGGATACTTTTAGTTACAACCATTGGTCATTGCATTGTTTGGTTTGTTATTTTGGATAGAAAAAGAATATTTGAGATTCTTACATATGGGTTTTTGGTATCAGTTGTAGCCACGATATTAGATGCGCTAGGTGTTCTAGTATCATTATGGGATTATAAGCACACGCTAACACCATTAATATTACCTATTGAAATCCACATTGTGATAATGCCTATCATTTATATGATTATTTACCAGTACTTTCATACATGGAAAAACTTTATCATTGCAAGTACAATTAATGCGCTTCTTTTTTCCTTCGTTCTAGAACCTTTATTGGTATGGTTACAGGTTTACGAATTAAATCAGTGGAAACATTTCTATTCTTTCTTTCCATATATTATTATGGGTGTGTTATTTAAGTACTTAATAGTTAAAATCAAACAGACATAGTTTAAGATTGCTCTTATGGTGATTGTGTTCATAGATTATTTCAACGGAAGAATTTTCAGGAGAAGATATATCAAGAATTGTAGATCTGTCTGATTATCATTTTAGAAGAATGTTTTCGTATATGACTGGTATGACACTAAGGATAAAAGTAAAAAGTGTGGATAATTATTAGTCTTATAATATTATAGGGGAGTAATTTTTTTGACTCCCCTAGACTTCCAAGTGATTGTGTTATGCCAATTCACCTTAGCAAAAAATTCTCCGTATAAAATGGCTGATAATCCTTATTAAAAGCAACCCCAACTGCTAAGGAATCGTATTCAGCCTTTAGAATATTTTCCCTGTGTCCAAGCGAATTCATAAGACCCTCATGGGCAAAAATACTACTGGGCTGCCCCGTTGCTAGATTTTCTCCAGCAGCACGATAGGTTATGGCGTCTTTCTCCATCCGGTCAAAAGGAGATTCTCCTTCTAAGTTTTCATGACTAAAATAATTGTTCTTTGCCATGTCAGCACTGTGGTCACGGGCCGTTTTCAGTAAAGGTTCTTCCCATGTAAGTACAGATAATCCATGATTTACCCTTGCAGCATTTGTTAAATCAAATAATTGGTATTCTAAGCCTTGTTTCAATTCAGAACTTGCAACACCAAAGTATGATTCCTTCTCTTTTTCAAGATCAACACTAATTATTTGAATGGCGGTTACTGTTTTGTTTTCATGGATGTCATAAAAAATAGTGACATAATTATTATCAATTAAAAAGGTGTTGTACTCTTCCGTGTCTTGAACTTGGTAAAGAATTCGTCCTTTTCGAATTGCTTTGATTGGTTCATCTAGTCTGGATAACACGTCATTTCTTGTACTTTCAAATGTAATTCCAAGTGTTGAAGTTAGTAAGTCATGATTTGTATAGAGTCCGGCGACATTGTCCTTTTTATCGTACGCAACCATGAGAAAGTTATGATAATTTTCATGATAGGTAACCCATTCGGTACCATATTCGTTCAATGTGGAACGCTTTGACTCTCCAACTTGTTTCTCAACGTCAGAACGGTTATCACCAATTTCAATATTGTATAGGGAAAAGGTTTGTTCTGTTGGTTGCTGTAGATTTGGTGCTTCTGGTACTCTTGTCGTTGGTGTATTGTCCTGTTTTTTTGATGTGAGCTGATTCCATAATAGTTCAACTTCCTGTTTGATGGTATCTACTGTTAAGGCAACTCTTGGATTGTCGAATACCCCTTCAACATCGCTTTTCATTTCATTTAACGTACCACTAAAACCAGACTCTTGGAATGTTTCTCCATAAAAATGCCAAAGAACACCAAGCAGCAATAATAGAAAAAGAATCGTTCTTAGTTTTGGCATTATTTTTCACCCTTACTTAACTAGATTTGTAGATTGTTTATTATAACATTATGAACAAAAATGTGGTTGGATAGTAGTTTTTTGAAAAAATAATGGAGGAAATGGGTATTTAGCTTCATTTCATGGAAGGTTCAATCTTCTTTATTACAAATTCGTCAAATAATAAGGAAAGGTGGCAAAAAAATTTGGATTTTTGCCACCTTTCCTTATGTCGTTCCTATTATATAAGTATATAGATGCAATCAATTACTCCCTGCAAATACCAGGCCATCCACCATTCTAATTACACGATCGGTATATTTTAGCATTTCCTCATCATGGGTAACCATTAAGGTTGTTATGTTGTAGTTTTTAGTTATATCGCGTATTAATACCATAATATCTATAGACCTTTTAGAGTCTAAACTAGCAGTAGGTTCATCAGCGAAAAGAACTTTTGGTTTATGGATGATGGCGCGTGCAATTGCTACACGTTGCTTTTCTCCGCCTGATAGAGAGGAGGGATAGGAACTTTTTCTATGATCCATTCCAACTAATGTTAGAATTCGATTCACCTCTTTTTTCTTTTCAATTTTCTTTAACTTAATCTCGGCAACATCAAGCATTAATAGCAATTGCTCCTCTACCGTAAGAAACGGGACAAGATGGGCAAATTGAAATACAAAGCCGAATTCACTTGCACGGATTTTTCGAATTTGTTCAGAACTCATCGTCGTTAGGTTTTTACCATTAAAATGGATTATTCCATCCGTCGCATCTTGAAGCCCAGCTGCGATTGTTAATAATGTGCTTTTTCCAGAACCTGATGCACCAGTTAAAGCAGTTACTTCACCAACATTTAGGGAGAGATTAATTCCTTTTAAGACGTCTTCTTTTAGTTCGCCATTGATAAATGTTTTACTTATACCTTCCATTGCAAATAGTTCCATCTTACACCTCTCCTTGTTGAATTGCTTGTAAGGCTTCTACTTTTTTAATCTGAATGCCCGATAATGTAGCTCCAATAAAACCTATTAGAAGGAATATTAATGACAATTGGACGGTTGTTTGGATGCTTAAATTAAATGGCATTCCATTTGGTGCCAAGGAATTAAAAAGTTGGCTGCCAGCAATTGATATTCCCAATGCAATAACTGTAATGACCACCATTTTTGTCCACATCATACGGAATAAGGCACTAGTCTTGACACCAATTGCTTTTAATATCCCGTATAGACCAATCTTTTGAACATTCATCATGTAGAAAAAGATTGCAAATAACATGCCACTAATGACAATCAGAAACCAGACAATCATATTTAAAGACATTTGCTCAGCACTGTAGCTTGGAATGGTTTGGAGAAATTCTTGATTAGAATAAGATTGTAAGCCAGTAAATTCCTGTGCTGTCTCCAATTCCGGTATGAAAATAAGTTGCATTTCACTTGTCCGATATATTTCTTGGTAATCCTCTGTACTGATAAAAGCGACTGGTGCATGACTATATTTTTTTTGATCTACAAATCCTTTCACCACAAATGTTCCATGATGTTGATTATTGGTTAAAATGTCGCCAATTTTGATGCCTTCCTCTTCTAATGAACGGTCTAGGATGACTTCACCACTACTGACTTGTTCAAATAAATCGGTATCTGTCGAGGTCACAAAAGCAACACTCCGCTGTTTGTCAGACTCATCATTTATAAATCCCAATTGTATGGAAAGAGCAACAGCATTCTCGTGACTAGTTAACATAGCATCTTGTGTTTCGCTGTTTATTTTTGATAGATTATACATTTCCTCGGCATCTTCGGTCATATAAAATTGCCCAGGTGGTAAATCTTTGATTAATCCTGCGTTATCATGTGATAGCCCATTTGCTAATCCAGATATAATAAATGTTAATAAACTAACTAGAAAGACAATGGAACCTAATATTAAAAATCTCGCTTTGTTTTTCTTCATTTCTTTCCAGGCCATATTCATAGAAATCTCTCCTTGACGAGGTACAGGTTCATTATCCTGCTAGTTTTCCTCTCGATAAAATAAAGTAATTAAGAAAAATACAATGAAGCTAATTAATAGTAATACTCCTCCACCAATATAAATGGCTAACGTAATTCCTTCTGGGAGATTAAATGGCTTAACCATGTACAACCACATACCAATTGTCAGCCCAACGGAACCTAAAATGGCACTCCATACATGGATTTTCGATAATAAATTATTAGTTGTTTGGAATACTTTGTAGAAAACTGCCCAACCAAATAATGTTAACCAACCTACGACAAGAATATGGGCATGAACTGCACGAAAGGCATAAGAGCCAGAACCGGCCATATGTGCACCTAATATTGCACCAATTACCCCGAATATTGCAGCAAAACGTAAAAGTAATACACTGTTTTTATTCATCTGAAAATCCTCCTAAACTATTATAAATATCCTTGATCCTTCTCTAATGTACGATTGAAATATGAACAATGGATGAACAAAAGATTACAATATTAGTTTTCAAGAAAGTTGGTGGGAAAAAGTATAATTATGTTAAACTAATAATAATTGGGAACCGAATAGATGTTCCCCAGTACGTAAATAGTTTAATTGGAGGGTTAGTAATGAGGCCGAATCTAACAAAAGAACTTAGTTTCAAAGATTTTAAGGATTTTTATTGGTTAAAGGATGAACTACAAGCATTTTGCAGGGAACATGGAATGAGTGCCACTGGCTTGAAGGTAGAGTTATCCGAAAGGGTGGAAACCTTTCTACGGACAGGGGAAATTAAAAAGCCAAGTAGGAAATCAAAGGTAATGAAAAAGACAGAAATTGAAGTTAAATTAAGTCTTGATACCGTTATTACGGAAAATCATCGTTGTAGTCAAGATGTTCGGGCATTTTTTAAAACAGTCATTCCGAAATTTCACTTTTCTACGTATATCCAGGACTATTTAAAAGAAAACACTGGAAAAACATATCGTGATGTTGTAGATGCCTGGTATGAGGAAGAAAAGCGAAAAAAAGATCCTACATATAAGAAAAATATTGCACCCCAATTTGAATACAATCAATTTATTCGAGATTTTTTTGCTGATCCTAAAAACCAAGGGAGAAGTCGAAGCGAGGCGATTGCAGCTTGGAATGATATGAAAAGATTGCCAGGGAGTAATAAGTATGTTTCTTCCTGATTCAGACCATAGAATGTAGAATATATTATTGAAAGAGACATTTGTAATAGAGTGAGCGAATCCATAAAAAGGAGGAAATTTAAAATGAAGGTCGGATTAATTGGTGACAGTTTAACAGAAGGTCGTCCAGGTGTTTCTTTTTTTAGTATTTTGCAAGAGAAATATCCAAGTATCACGTTTATCAATCTTGGAAAACCAGGAGAAACCATTAAAAGTCTGTATACACGTTTGGATAAAACGAAATTAGACACTAATTATGATCTAGTATTTCTTTGGATTGGGGTTAATGATGTTTATTCAAAGTTATTAAAAATTCAAGCACAACCTATTGCAAAAGACCATGAGGAATTTAAAGCATACTTTCATAATGTACTAGATATGATTCGTCCTTCATCTAAGCAAATTGTTGTTGTATCGCCAGCTGTCATAGGAGAAAACACAAATAATCTATCTAATAATGAGCTTAGAGAATTAACTTCCATAATAGAAGAGGCTAGTAATCACTCGAAGGTAAGCTTTTTGAATCTAAATGCTATATTTGAAAAACAGTTGGCCCAACGAAGCTGCTCTGATTACATTAGTACAGATGTGTTTAGCGTTATGAAAGATGTACTCTTTTATAAAAAGCCTAAGCGGATAGACCACTTATCTAGTAAACGAGGACTATTCCTGACATTAGATGGAATCCATTTAAATAGTAATGGTGCAATGATTGTAGTAAAAGAATATTCGTCCATAATTGACCGGGTCTTATGAAAAGTTAGGGCGCTGAAAATACGTAATAAAAGGTTCTAGTTAAATTTGGAATGGGGTAGTTCTTGGTTGTCATTAGACGGTTGGCTAGGATTATAAACAATCAGTGGGTGAAGTAGTAAAACCCCACTGATTGAGGTCTTATTTAATAGGCAATTTAATAATGAAAGTTGTCCCCATATTCTTTTCGCTAGATACATCAATTTGACCACCATGTAGTTGTACTATAGTTGCAACTATAGAAAGACCTAATCCTGTTCCTACAGTCGATCTCGTACGTGCTGTGTCTACCCGATAAAAACGGTCAAATATTCTTTCCATATCTTTTTCATTTATTCCAATCCCATTATCGCTAAATGTTATCCAAACCGAATTCTCTTTATCTTCTATCGTAATGACAATACTTCCATTTGGTTTATTATATTTTATTGCGTTGGATAAAAGGTTGTCCCAAACCGTATTTAATAGGGATGGATCACCATGGATTTTTACCTCAGGTAAGGTGTACTCAAGCATGATTTCTTTTTCGTTTATTATCCACTTGTAATTTCTGATTAGTTCTTTCATTTGGTGTCCAATATCTACTGTTTCTTTTTTTACAATATCTTCGTTTTTGTCTAATGATGCTAGAAGTAATAATTGTTTTGTTAAGGAAGATAGCCTTCTAATTTCATCATTGATGATGGAAATATATTGAACTTTCTCTTCCTTGGTTATGGATTCGTCATCTAGTAAGTTGGTATACCCTTTGATATTGGAAAGTGGGGATTGAATATCATGGGAAATGTTAGAGACGAATTCCTTTCTCATGTCATCTACTTGTTCAAGTTTTCTAGCCATCATAAGAAAACTTTGGGTAAGCTCTCCTAATTCATCATGACGGGAAGTACGTACCTCTACATTAAAATCACCTTTTGCAAGTGATTTGGTTGCTGTAGTAAGCTGGGAAATCGGCTTTACTAAATACTTGGTGCTAAATAATACAAATAGAATACTTAAGACAATGGTTAATACAAGTAGCCATCCAAATAATAGATGCATTTCATTAAATAAAAGCTTGATATCTGGTCGTAGGAAAAGTGCATAGTTTTTCCCATTATGTGTGATTGGTACTCCAATCGAATTCTCGAGTTCATTAGCGAAAAACCCTGTTACAAAAGTCTCTTGTGGAAAATGTAGAATACCGTGATAAATATGTCCGTTTAGTACCTTTTCTTTGGTTGAATCAGAAAGTGTAGTTACTCTATAGGCTGAACCAAAAAATACTTCTTTTCCTGAACCATCTACTAAATAAAATTGATACCCAACAGAAGAAAGGTGAGTCAGGTATTCTTCCAAATCTATGTTGGGATGGTCTTTAATATATGATGAGATGCTTATCGCTATATGGGTGTTTTTCTCGTCATTTTCGGGTTTTAACTTTTGTTGATAATATGTATTGGATATTAAAAAAGCAAGAACACCGCTCAAAATCATGATTCCAATGGTGATAACAACAAATTTAGTATATAGAGACTTCATCCTTGTTTTACCTCTAATAAGTAGCCAACCCCGCGTACTGTTTTTATTTGAAAATCATCTGTTAGTTTGGAAAAACGTTCTCTTAATCGTTTAATATGGACATCCACGGTTCGTTCATCCCCATCAAAATCTAATCCCCAAATTTGCTCAATTAAGTGATTTCGAGTAAATACCTGCAAAGGATTAGAGGTTAGAAAATATAGAAGTTCAAATTCTTTTAATGGTAGTAAGATGGTTCGGTCTCCAATTTGGACCTCGTAGTTATTTTTATTAATTGTCGTATTTCCTAGTCTGATAATCGATTCATCGGGTTGTTTTTTATATCGTCTTAGTAAAGCTTTGATTCGAAAGAGTAATTCTTTCGGTTCAAATGGTTTTACTAAATAATCATCCGTACCAGCGTGAAATCCTTCTTCCTTATCCTCAATTTGATTCTTGGCCGTTAGAAGGATAACGGGGATATCATATTTTTCTCGAATTTCTTTTGTTAGTGTAAAACCATCCATAAATGGCATCATAACGTCGATGATGGCTAGGTCACATCGATTTTTAGTGAGGATGTCCAGAGCCTCAATTCCATCCTTTGCTAGATGAATTAGGAAACCGGCTTGAGAAAGGTGAATGGATACGAGCTGTAATATATTTTTATCGTCATCTACAATTAGAATACGTGTCATTTTCAATTCTCCCTGTTACTAGTTATGATTCCAAAATACATTTGGAAGTAATTATAATCAAATAGAAAGTTGTCGTAGAGTGTACCAATTATAACCAAATTTGCTACAATAATCATAACATAGATAAGTTTAGCGGTTTGATTGAAGGAATAGTGAACGGATGTGAAACCATGAAGTATGGCAAAATGGTACAAGGTATACTGCACAGAAAAGTAAATCGATTCATCGCAGAAGTTCTTATCAATGGTGTGATGGAAAAAGTACATATAAGGAATACGGGTCGATTGAGAGAATTGCTAGTACCAAATGCCGAGGTGTATCTCGAATTAAGTAATAATCCTAATAGAAAGACTAGATTTTCCCTTGTCGCAGTTATGAAGGAAAATCGTATAGTAAATATAGACTCACAAGCACCAAATGTTGTGGCTTATGAAGCAATAAAAGCTGGGGGAATACCGGAGATAGGACATGTGGATAGTTTGAAAAGAGAAGTGACCTATGGTGATTCACGATTTGACCTTTTTTATGAAAAGCAAGGCATGAAAGGATTTATCGAGATCAAAGGAGTTACTTTAGAAGTAAATGGTTTAGCGATGTTTCCGGATGCTCCTACTGTAAGAGGGACGAAGCATATAAAGGAATTGGTGGAAGCAAAGCGTGAGGGATATATGACTACTATTTTGTTTGTGGTGCAAATGCAAGGCTGCCAAGCTTTTACTCCCAATATGGCAATGGATGAGGAATTTGCTAATGCACTAAATGAAGCTTCGCAACAAGATGTACAGATATTGGCTTATGATTCGATTGTTAAGGAGGATGAGCTGAATTTGAACAGGTCAGTTACCGTCTTGTTGTGATAGTAGGGGCGAAAAAGTGCCGAGGAACCTGGGACTGTGGTTACTCGTCCCAAGGAAAGATAAGTCCCCATGGCTCTAGGAAGGTAGTGATAAGGTGAAATCTTATTGGTTGTGGCTTTTGTTTAATGTAATTGTTTGGTTGTTTGCATTGCTTTATTTTGATCAATCTAATGGGGAAATGATATGGAAACTATTTGGAACAGCATTATATTTTATTGTATTTTTCATCACTCCCTTAGTTAAACATAATCATAATTATTTATTAACTTTATTAGGAATAAATACAGTCATTACAGTTCTCATGATATATCCTATTTCTGATGTGTCGTTTAATCCATACCTTATCCTTATCTTGTCACTCGTTTTAGCAGAAGGTTTTTACTACTTGCACCTAAGGCATAGCTTCATCTTAGGAGGCTTTAGTTTCATTGCTATCATGGTGACTACTTTCACCAGTGAACTATTACTTTATATACAGATTTTTATCTTTCTGTATTGGATTTTATTGGTAGCAGCAATGATATTTTATAAAAAGACGAAGGAGCATTCCGATGATTTAGAAGCCCGATATGATGCACTGATTAGTGAATATCGTAGTTTAAAACGAAGAAGGGTTTCTGAGGATGAAATTACTAGGCAAGAGGAACGGATGTTGATTGCTCATGAAATTCATGATTCAGTTGGGCATAAACTAACCGCTTTACTCATGCAGTTGGAGGCGTTTCGTCTTGAAGTATCTGAAAAGGATAAAGAGCATGTACAATCATTGAAGGAGCTTGCAAGTATGAGTCTTGAAGAGACGAGACGTGCGGTGAAATCATTGAAGACAAATGAAACGGGAGGACTCCCAGGTGTATTACGATTAATACGCAAATTGGAAATGGAAAGCTATATGCGAATTCACTTTTCCGTTAAACACGGGGCTTTCACAGCTCCATTAACAGGAGAGCAAGCATTTGTCATTTATCGTTCCGTTCAGGAGGCACTTACGAATACAATGAAGCATAGCACGGTTAGGGAAGCGGAAATCATGTTTGAAGCACCGGGTGGAAGTATTTTTCGCTTTGAAATTAGTAACCCCATTAGTGAACACCACCCGTATCAAGAAGGATTTGGGCTCACCTCCATGCGAGAGCGGTTAGAACGATTTGGTGGTGGTTTGGAAGTTTTTCAAACGGAAGAACAGTTTATTGTTCGTGGGTATCTAAAATTGGAATAGGTGGGTTGCGTATGATACGAATATTACTGGCAGAAGATCAAGTGATGGTAAGACAAGGATTAAAAAAGATGATTGAGTCAGATGAAGTGATGAAGGTCACTGGAGAAGCGAATAATGGAAAAGAAGCAATCGACTTTTGTGAAAAACAGTCTTTTGATATTGTCATCCTTGATATACGTATGCCTGTTATGGATGGAATTGAGGCGGCAAAGGTCATTGCCTCTCGCTGGTCCAATACAAAAATATTAATCTTAACGACGTTTGATGATAATCAATATGTTTTGGAATCATTAAAAATTGGTGTGAGTGGGTATGTTTTAAAAACTGGAGATACCGAATCCTTGTTACGGTCTATTCGTAGTGCATTAACAGGTGGTCTTTCGATTGAGGATCAGGTGGCTGCAAAAGTTATGCCACTCCTTTTGAAACAGGAAACAACAAAGGAGCCTGATCCGACTCTAACCCCTAGGGAGAGAGATATTTTAAAATGCATTGGTGAAGGGTTAAGTAATGGTGAAATTGCCGAACGACTGGCAATTTCTATTGGAACTGTGAAAAATAATACAAGTCAAATTTTAAATAAACTCATGTTAAGGGATCGAACACAGCTTGCCATCTATGCCATTCACCATAATTTAGTGTAAATAAATGATAGAAGTAATGGTTATTAAGAAACATCGTGACTGGAGATAGTGGTGACGTTGTTTCTTTTTTTGTACAGTAATATTAGATTATCCAATCAGAATATAAGGAGTGTTCCTATCATGCTCGAAACTGTTAAGCTTAGTAAAACATTTAAAGAAAAAAAAGCAGTAGAGGAAATAGAACTTTATTTACATGCAGGAGAATCGGTTGGCTTACTTGGACCAAATGGAGCAGGGAAATCGACAACAATTTCGATGATCTCTTCATTAATGAAGCCAACTTCCGGTGATGTTAAGTTGGATGGAAAAAGTATTATCAAAAATCCTTCAGAAATTCGAAAAGTACTAGGGGTAGTCCCACAAGAAATTGCCTTATATGAAGAATTATCAGCCTATGAGAATCTGAAGTTTTTCGGGAAAATTTATCATGTGGCAAAAGAAGTGTTAGAAAATCGGATTCAGGAAGTATTAGAGATGGTTGGTCTGAAGGATCGTCAAAAGGAGCTTGTAAAGACCTTCTCGGGTGGTATGAAAAGACGAGTAAACATTGCAGCAGCTTTATTGCATAAACCAAAGATTCTCATATTGGATGAACCAACCGTTGGAATAGATCCACAATCACGAAATCATATTTTAGAAACGGTTCGAAAATTAAATGAAATGCATGGTACCACCATACTGTATACGAGTCATTATATGAAGGAAGTGGAGCAGTTATGTAATCGGGTGTACATTATGGATCATGGCAGAGTAGTTGCTTCAGGGACTAAAACAGAATTATTAAGTATATTATCGACGGAAGATACGATTCAAATTCAACTTAGTAAAAAAAGCGATTCATTACTAAACACGATTAAAGCAATCGAGCACGTCCGCCGCGTAGATGAAACAACACAAGGAATTCGTATTATTTCGAAAAAGGGAAGTAATATCCTATCTGACCTTGTACATGCAGCGGAAAAAGAAGGGATTCAAATTATCCATTTCCAAATGGAAGTACCAAGTCTAGAAGATGTCTTCCTTCATTTGACAGGAAAAACATTGAGAGATTAATGAGGAGGTAATCGTATGGGCTCATTTATAAAAAAAGATTTACTCGTTTTTTGGAGAGACCGAAAAGAAGTCCTGCTTTCACTATTACTTCCGATTGTACTTATTGCAGTATTAAACATAGCTTTATCAGGTTTGTTTAATAGTGATGAAGACTCCATTAACATTCATGTTGGCATAGTTGAAGAAGATAATTCCTCAATTGGAATGGAACAATTTGAAGAAGCCTTAAATCAGCTGAATATATCTCAGGTGGAACAAGAAGCAGCTCTAAAGCAAGCTCAGATGCTTGATCCAAGTAAGACGGTTCGTGACTTTTTCAATAATCCTGAACTACAAGATTGGCTTCACACGCAAAATATCAGTGAGACGGAAGCAATCAAACTAGTTGAGGAAGGAGAGTTAGACGCTTTCGTAAAAATTCCAGAAGGGTTTACTTATGAAGTCCTTTCTTCGATCATCTTTGATGAGGAAGCGGATGTTGGGTTGACTATCCATGCGGATGAACAATCAACAGAGTTAACTACCCTTCAAAATATGGTGAATAATTTTGTAGACTCGGTTAATTTGCAATTTGCTCTTGGAACTTCTGCTGGGACTGATAGCTTGGAACAGCTACTACCTCAAGGGGGAAGTGAGATAATGGAAGGGGTGGAAATGTATAGTTTTTCTCAATATATAACGATTGCAATGAGTGCACTTTTTTCTTTATTCATCGCACAGACTGTTGCAATGAAAACAGTCACCGAAAAGAGAGAACGTGTCTTTAATCGGATTATTTTGGCGGACAGTCACCCTTTGCAATTTTTAATAGGAAAAACATTTGCGACATTTTGTCTCTCTTTATTGCAAATTACCTTAACGTTTACGGTGAGTCAATTACTGTTTGATATATTTCCAGATAAGTCAATGCAATTTTGGCTGGGAATTTTGATCATTTTTACTTTATTTGCATTATCGATAGCGGGTTTATCTGCCTTATTTACAAGTATCTCTTTAAATCTAAGGGATGAAAATGCAATTAGTGGAATTTTTACCGCTATTATTATGGGGATGGCAGTACTTGGAGGAAGTTTTGCTCCTATTCAAAGTCTTCCTGCGGTACTACAAAAAATTGGGGAATGGACACCAAATGGTTTAACACAGACAGTCCTTTTAGAGTGGATACAATTTACCAACCCAAGTGATTTGATCATACCAATTATTGTTCTAATCGGATTTTTTATAGTCTGCCTTGCAATAGGTATGTCTATTTTTCCAACAAGGGGGCGTAACTAATGAACCCAGTTTTTATGGCACAATGGATGAAGGATAAACGCAAACCATATCTTGTTCTCTTATTTATCGGTTTAAGTATTATAGCAACATTAATATTTGGTAATGTGGATTCAATGGGGCGAACTACCGTTCCTGTATTTAGTTCAGAAACAGGAGATGTGAAAGTTGAAGAAAAATGGGTACAATTATTAAATAATCATGATTCTTTTGAATTTGTTGTGATGGATGAAGAGAAAGCACGTGAACAGGTCAAGGAAGGAAAGAGTGATGTAGCCCTTCGAGTGATGGAGAATGACTATCGGTTAGTTACAGCGTCTGAAATGCCAATAGTACATCTGATTGAACAACATGTTCTACAGGTATTTACAGAAGAGGCACATTTAGCTGCAGTTGCGGGGGACATAGATACAATTGACTTAAGAAATGAAGTGGAAGAATATATGGATAGTCCCCCGATAAAAGTTCAAACCCAGTCTCTAAATGGCGGGGATATTTCAAATTATGACATGGGAATGCAGTTATTATTTGCTTTTACCCTGTTTGTAGCAATGTTCACCATTGGTTTTAAAGTAAATGGAATTACAGCTGATAAAGTAAGCGGAGTATGGAATCGGTTAATTCTTTCTCCTGTAAGTAAAACGAAGATGTATGTTGGACATTTGCTTTATAGCTTTTGTGTTGGATTTATTCAAATAAGTTTGGTATTTCTCATTTTTAACTATATCATTGGATATGATTTGGGAAATCTTGCAATGATATTGACAATTGCTGCATTCTTCGCCCTTAGTATGGTAAGTGTAGCTATGTTAATTACAGGAGTTGTAAAAACACCGGAACAGTTTTATATGGTTTATCCGTCCATCATTCCAATTATACCGGTTGTCAGTGGTGTCTATATGCTGCCAGGAACCATCACGAGTCCCATTCTGCAATTCATCGGAGATATATTTCCGCTTTCACATGGTGTGGAAGCAATGATCGACGTAGCTTTATTTAATGCAGGGTGGAATGACATCTTACTACCGATAGCATTTATGATGCTGATTGGAGTATTGGCTATGGGAATAGGGATTAATATGGTGGAGCGTAGGAAGTAAGTTTTCTAATGAGCGTGAATCCGTCTTAAAAAATACCTTCACTCCAGTAATTTGGATGAAGGTATTTTTCTATTACTGGTATTTGCAACTTGGGGAATTACTTTTGCTATTGGGAAAGTTCTAGAAGTTTTTCATCGTGATCAGCAACCTTGCGTAGTAAAAAGTTGATCGTTTTTTGAGTGTCTGTTACGTCCATGCGAATTCCATCGACCTTTGTATCTAATTTGTCGAACTGTTTATCGATTTGATCAAAACGTTTTTCAAACTTTTCTTCCATTTCTACAAACTTTTTGTTGCTTTGTTCCGAGTAGTTTAAAAGCATTCATGATTTCCTTAAACATGGTCTCCTGCTCCATTCTTATCACCTCTTTGTTTATTTTATAATTGAATGTCCTCAAAATACTAGGTGATTTAGCAAATCTTGTCGAAGCAAAATTTGACAAACAACTCTTTACTCATGAAGTAGAAAGGATTATCATTTAACTAAGACAAGTAATAAAAATCTGGACTGATGAGGCGATATAATGTTTGAAAAGTTCAAGAAGAAAAAAATAAATCAAGAAGAAATTGAAACAGTAAAACAAAAAGCTGAAGCTATAGATGAACAAGAAATACAAAAACATGGTAAGCACTATTCCGATGATAAACTTTGGAATAAGATAAGTAAGTTTGCAAAGAAGGCTGGATCATCAGTGGTCTATGTAGTACTGATTTTATATTACACATTGCAAAAACCTGAAATTCCGGTAAAGGTGAAGGCTACAATTTTGGGAGCACTTGGTTACTTTATCTTGCCTATTGACTTAATACCGGATGTTGCTTTTGGTGCAGGCTTTATTGATGATTTAGGAATATTGACTGCTGCATTAATACAAGTGGCGGTTCATGTTGATGATGAAGTAAAAGCGAAAGCAAGAGAAAAGCTAGAGAAGTGGTTTGGAAAAGAAGTAGATACCTCGGATATCGATGCGAAGTTAGAGGGGTAGCCTTATCATAGGGGCTACTTTTTGTATAGGAAGGATGGTAATTGGTGGAACATGGTTTTAAAGTAAATTTTGAAAAATTATATTCGGAAAGTAAAGAGGAGCAATACGAAGCATTTCAAAACATTATGAATTTGATTACTCATAAAGTAGACTGGGCGTATGAGGTGTGGGATGAATTAGTAGAGAATCTTACACATCATAATAACCATGAGCGTTCTAGAGCAGCACAATTTTTATGCGGATTAGCAAAAAGTGATCCGGAAAAACGAATCCTATCCGATTTTGAGGCTATCTGGAATGTCACATACGATAAAAAGTTTGTTACTGCACGTCATACATTGCAAGCTATTTGGCAGGTTGGTCTTGCAGGGGAAGAGCAGAAAGAGATACTTTTAAAACATCTTGTTAACCGATTTAAGAACTGTTCGGATGAAAAGAATTTTACGTTAATTCGTTTCGATATCATTCAAGGATTAAGAAATTTGTATGATGAACGGAACGAGGAACGGATGAAGGAAATTGCTCTAGGTCTTATCGCTGAAGAGACGGACGAGAAATATCAAAAGAAATATGCAAAAGTTTGGAAGAACATCTAAATAGATGAGCAGCCTCTTTTTTTTCAGAGGCTGCTTATTAAAATTCGGGTAGATTACCTAGGTTATTCTCCGTAATCCCATCTGGTTCACTACGTATGATATCACGCCCATATTTATGAAAAACATCCACATGGGCAAGTTTTCCAGCCTTTGCTTCGTCAAGTGCGGTGATGTAATCAAGTTCTTTACCTGAATTAGTTTTAAATGCAATAAGATCACCGTCATCATTTTTTCGAACTGCTACAATCTGGTCTTTCCCATCTGCAATATTTCCTTTCGCATCTGGTTGCTGTTCATGTTGAGTTCTATATTCATTATAAATTTGTTCAAAATCTTTTTCAGGCATGATTGAACCTCCTTATTGTGAAATATCCTGATGTATTTGTTTTTTTATTTCTTCTGGATCTGTATCACTATATTTCTTCGTACCATGCCCACCGGTTTGCGCAAGCATTGCCTTTACCTCGTTATAAGAAAGCCCCGATTCAGCATTTTTACGTTTTATTTCTTCAATATCAGTACCAGCTACAGTTAAATTACGATTATTTTCCATGTTAATTCTCCTTTCGATAGGTTATTTTGTGCTATATTAGTCTTTAATATGAAAAGCTGTAGTTGCTTTAAATTTCGTAGTTGATGGAACTATGTGACGTAACCAGAGCCCTGTCAACCAGAACATGTGCCCGACTCAAGGAAACATGAGCCCATCAAATGAGAGCATGTGCCCGACTCAAGAAAACATGATCCCTGTCAACTAGAGCATGTGCCCGACTCGAGAAAACATGAGTCCATCAAATGAGAGCATGTGCCCGACTCAAGAAAACATGAGCCCATCAAACGAGAGCATGTGCCCGATTCAGGAAAACATGAGCCCAGTCAACCAGAACATGCGCCCGATTCAAGAAAACATGAGCCCATCAAACCAGAACATGCGCCCGACTCAAGAAAACATGAGCCCATCAAACGAGAGCATGCGCCCGACTCAGGAAAACATGAGCCCTGTCAACCAGAACATGAGCCCGACTCAAGAAAACATGAGCCCATCAAACGAGAACATGCGCCCGACTCAGGAGAACATGATCCCTGTCAACCAGAACATGAGCCCGACTCAAGGAAACATGAGCCCATCAAATGAGAGCATGTGCCCGACTCAGGAGAACATGTACCCTGATCAAGATAATAAGGAACTTGTTACTGCGCAGTTTATATAATTACGAAAGTAGGGGAGAGTTAGTATGAGGGCAAAAGCTACGTTTGTTTTAGTTATGCTTATTTTTGGAAGCCTTGGATTATTTGTGAAAAATATTAATTTGTCCTCGAGTGAGATAGCGCTTTTTCGCGGGGCAATTGGAAGTGTATTTTTAATTGGTGCAAGTATATTTATTAAGCAAAAGGTGAATGTAAAGTTAATCTCAAAACGGAATGTAATCTTACTTATCCTTTCTGGTTCAGCAATGGGGTTTAATTGGATTTTTCTATTTGAAGCCTATCGTTTCACAACCATTCCAAACTCCACACTTAGTTACTATTTCGCACCAATATTTGTTATGGTGTTAGCGCCATTTTTGTTAAAAGAAAAATGGACAACGAAAAAAGCGATTAGTATTTTATTTGGGTTTGTGGGATTGTTTTTAGTTATCCAACCAGGTGTGGTAGAAATAAGTGGCAATTATAATCATCCAGTAGGTATTGGCTATGGTTTGTTGGCTGCAGGACTTTATGCAAGTGTCATTCTGATTAATAAATTTATCCGGAATTTGTCGGGTTTTCAAACGACAATTATGCAGCTTTCAATTGCAACGATTGTCATGTTTCCCTATGTTTTAATGACCCAGGAGATGGATTATTCAGGAATTGACATGACTTCAGTACTATTGATTGCTATTTTTGGAATTGTACATACTGGAATTGCCTATCTTTTATATTTCTCCTCCATGAAAAAGTTAAAGGCTCAAACGATTGCTGTGCTAAGTTATATTGATCCTATTTCAGCAGTTGTGTTTGCTACACTTTTCTTAAATGAAAATATGACTGCTGTGCAGATGCTCGGTGGAGCGTTGATATTGGGGGGCACATTGTTGAGTGAGATTTCGGTTAAGAGTTGGAAGAGGGGTATTAAGAAAGTTATTTAGATGAAAGTAATGTAAAAAAGTTATGATTGGAGTCTAATGAGTCAGATCATTTTTTAAGAGGACAAAATGCAGTAAAAAATAATGGTAAGGCAACTCAATTGTTTCTGAAAATATAGAAGAAGTAATGCAAAAAACTTTTATGTACACCGCTGATCATTCAGCGGTTTTTTCAATTACTTATAGGCTTCTACGGTATAAACATTACCTGCATTCCAAATCAAATATTGTGAAATACCTTGGTCGTTTAAAGCCTGAATTTGTTTTCGTATATCATCTGCAGAATAAGCACTTAAATAGTCAAAGTCTTGTACCCATGGGCGAATGCTAGCTACGTCTTCCCCTTTTTCTTCAAGTTTGCCGTTACGGTCTTTTGCATCTTTCATAGCTCGATTCATTATTTCGTATGGAGCGCGGTCTGGGTTTGGAACACCATATGAACCAGGTGCATAATGTGATGGGTAGGTCATTGGTGAAATGTAGTCTACATGTGGTGAGATGTTTTCCCAAACTTGGCCGATTCCCATGTCGTCTGATGCGGTTGTAACTAGGCCAAATACATCTGCTGAGACATATACTGGATAGTTACGTAAATGGTTTTCTGAATATTTTAGGAAGGCTAATATGTTGTCTGCCTTAGTGAGATTTTTTGGGTTATCAAAAGTTACTTCTTGGTCAACTTGTTTCGCTCTTTCAGGGAATCGAATATAGTCATATTGAATTTCATCGAATCCACTGTCACTAGCTTCCTGGGCAATGGAAGTGATATATCCCCAGACCTCCTCTTTGTAAGGGTCAACCCATTTTGTGCCGGCAGCGTCCAGCCAAACCGCGCCGTTTTTTCTTTTGATGGCATAGTCATTTTTTTTGTCTGCCAAATAGGGGTCTTTAAAAACGACAATACGTGCAATGGTATAAATACCAGCATCTTTAAACTGTTGAATTAATTTATTTAAATCCTTCGTTGCTGGACCTGCGTCTGAACCTATTTGATTGGCAAGTTCGATATTGGAATCGTATGTGAGTTTGCCATAGTCATCCTTCACATCGATAACTGCTGCATTGAGGTTTGTGTTCTTTATGAGGTCAATGTATTTTTGAACATTTTCCTCGGTTATGGAAGTTCGATTAAGGTAAATACCTTTCACATCCACTTTCTCTGGCTTTTCAGAGTCTTTTGGTATGGGAATTTCTGGTGTGTTTTCTAATGATTTCGTGTTCCTAGTTGTTTCATTTGTGGAAGAAATTTTTCTAATACGGTTTTCTACATTTTCTGTTGTGCTCTTAGGGCTATTGCCTATGGTGGTGTCTTTATCTATACGATCGTCTAACTTTGTATTGGACGTTGTTTGATTATCATTTGGGGTTGTAATTTCTGGTGTAGCTTGTTGTTCTGATGTGCATCCTACAAGTAGGACAAAAAGTATGATGGAAATTATTCTTTTTGCCAGTTTAATCCCTCCTTTTGTTATTACGTTGTGCTCTTTTAGATTTTTTGATTCGAGTTATAAATTAGCAAATGCGAGTGATTTTTCATGTACATGATAATGGCGTTATAAGGGTAAAATAGGGGAACCAAATAAAACCTTTGGGGGAATGTTTATGGCATTTTTGCAGCTTGTTAAAAAAGGGAATACTTCTTCAGGTGTGGCTGCGATTGGTAATCTTTTTCTTGCTATTATTAAAATTATTGCTGCAGGTGTAAGTGGTAATGGGACAATGTTTGCTTCTGCTATGCATTCCTTTGCTGATTCCATTAACCAGGCATTTGTATTTTTCGGTAGTGTGCTTGCTGAAATGAAGCCGTCAAAACGATTTCCGACTGGTTTTGGGCGTGTCATAAATATATTTTGCATGATTGCTGTTATTGTTGTTACAGTAATGGCTTATGAGACGATTAAAGAGGGGTGGCATCTAATACAGCATCCGCAGGAGTCAAGTAATTTTTGGCTGAATATCGGAATTTTGGTTGCAGCCTTTTTTGTAGACGGATTTATATTAGTAAAAGCGATGAAGGAAATAAAGCATGAAGCTAAATTAGAAAACGAAGGAAATCTATTTGCTTCTGCTTTTAAAGGGGCTAAAAAAGCTTCACCAGCAACACGACTTGTTTTCTACGAGGATTTAGTGGCTACTTCTAGTGCCATACTGGCCATCATTGGAATCGTACTTTCACAGTATTTTGATATACTCCAAGCAGATGGTGTTATTTCTATTTTCATTGGTCTTTTAATGCTCTTTGTAGCCTATCGAGTTGGTTATGACAATATGGTAGGTTTGATTGGTGTAACAGCTCCTGCGGATGTGGAGAATAAGATTGCTGCCGATCTCTTAGTCGAGGAAACGGTTGTTGATATTTTTAAGTTACGTGTAATTCAAGAGGGAAGAACGTTTCATGTTGATGTGACAGTTGAGCTTATAAAAGGTTTAAGCTTAGCAGAGGCAGATGATATAAAGTTCCAATTGACTGATAAGTTACTTAGAGAATCAGATATAGCTGATGTAGTCCTTGGGATAATTGAGGACGATGACAAGAAAACTTGGAAAGAAAAACAAGAAAAAACATAAAAGCGAAGAGTTAGAAGCTCTTCGCTTTTTTATATGCGTTTTTACACCATACTTCGAATTCATCAATTGGTATTGGTTTGCTGTAATAATACCCTTGGCCAAACAAGTTATGTGTGGAAAGCATTTCAATTTGTTCTTTTGTTTCAATACCTTCAATGACCACTTTGGTATTAATTTTTTTTCCGATTTGTATGATTGCCTCCAATAACGAACGGACACGGTTATTTATTAAGGAGTCATTTAAGAAAGAACGGTCAATTTTTAATTCATCAATTTCAATATTACGTATCATGCTTAAGGATGAATATCCGATACCAAAGTCATCAAGAGAAACGCCAACACCCAAGTTACGTAGTGCCAGAATATTATCCTTGGCATCTTCATAATAAAGAAATGCACTTTCTGTTATTTCTAGTGTTAAAAGTTTCGAATCAACTTGTTCATCACTAAGAATCGTTTGAACTCGGTCAATAAAGTTTGGTGTCATTAATTGCCTTGTCGAAATATTTACGGAGATAGGAAAGGAATCTAATCCATTTTCCTTAAATCGTTTAATGTCACGACATGCCTGCCGTAATACCCATTCACCAATAGGTATGATTAATCCTGTTTCTTCAGCAATCGGGATGAATTCATCTGGTGGAATTTTTCCCATGCCACATTCCCATCGTAATAAGACTTCAGCACCTGTGATTCGAAAAGTAGCGATATCAAATTGTGGTTGGTAATGAACACTTAATTCGTTATTTTCAATGGCTTTATGTAAATAAGTTTCTAAAATCATTTGCCGTTTCATTTTTTGATTCAGTTCATCGTTATAAAAATGAAAATTGTTTTTGCCATTTTCTTTTGCAAGGTACATAGCAAAATCAGCTTTTTTAATTAATGCTTCCGCATCATCTTCCCAGTCAAGGTTAATGCTGACACCTATACTTGGTGTAGAAATAATTTCTGTTCCATTAATTTTATATGGAGAATTCATTTTTAAGATTATTTCTTTTGCAAGATCCTCAATCTCATCTGAATTACGACCTTCAACTAATACTAAAAATTCATCTCCACTTTGGCGCGAAACGACATCACTTTCTCTCAAAATGGATTTTAGTCGTCCTGCAATTTGAATTAATAATTGGTCACCTGCACTGTGGCCCAGTGTATCATTAATTCGTTTGAAATTATCAAAATCAATGAACATAACTGCCAAGGAACGACTGTATTTTTTAGCTGTGATTAATGCAGTATCTAAATAATTTTGGAACCAGTTTCGATTGGTTAGTCCTGTTAATGAATCATAATGAATTAATTGATTCATTTTTTGTTCTGCTTTAACTTGTTCAGTGATATCAAAAATAACACCATCAACCCGTGTAACTACTCCTTTTTTATCCATATACGGAGTTGCACGATCTTGCATCCATCGTATCTCACCATTGCTATGGAAGAAACGATAAGTAATCGTTGTTTTCTTTCCGGATTTTTGCTGTTCGAGTGCATTTAAGATAATCTGTTTGTCTTCAGGATGAACAACTTCTAACCATAAATCAGGATTATCTCTAAAGGTGCCAATTGATACGCCATAGATAGCCGCATAACCTTCTGAGTAAGTATGGTCATCTGTTTCAATATCCCATGTCCAAAAGGATATATCATTATTTTTAAAAAGCTTATTCAATTGCATTTCATTTGTTCTAATTCTTGAACCTAGTGTGCCGAGTGAAAGTGAAATGAATAGGCCGATTACTTGTGTAAATGAATTATCAGTGGAGAGTTCATTAGGAGTAGAAATTAAACCCATGACCAAATAAATCCCACTGAGAATCATGAAAAAGATTAAACCACCAAATAGTCCACCAAAATAGGAAAATAATGCAACTAGTATAATACTAACTGTCCAATAAAGCCCTTCAGTCTCTAGTGGTATATTGGTTTCTATGTAAAAGGAAGCTGCTATAACAAGAGTTCCTATTATCCACATAAGAAGTGGAATCTTATTTAAGCCATGTTTAGTCATCTATACTCACCTGTCAAATTATGTCGGAATTTGCGATTCTTACTTTGTAGTGTAACACAATAAGTAAAAATTGAGAAATTATTATTTTTTCAGGTTCTGTCTTTTGTCTAATTATTGTATTAATTACAAAATATGTATAAATTGTGTAGTAAATTTCATGATTTATAGATCTATTTATCGTTTAGTGAATTAAGGATTGGGATTACACTTTTGTATCATATATGGCTTACGTAAAAAATAAACAAAGGTTAATGGGTATAAAGACCTATTGTTTTTCTAGGTATAATTTAGTATTTTTTAACTAGAATTACCTATATAATGGAAGTTGATATACATAACTTATGTCAAAAGAGTAGAGTGTGGGAGAGCATGTTCATTCATAAAGAGCAATTTCTAAATAATGTCCTGTTAAATGGGATTCAAGACATGGTATATATAATGGAAGTATCTACGGATGGTAACTTTATCTATTATTTTATTAATCATGCAGTTAAGAAGTTTGCTGGCTTAACAAATGATATTCTTGGAATGACCTTACATGAGATTCTTGATGGTGAAAAGGCGGATTTCTTATTTTGGAAATATCAAGAGGCAGCTTTTACAAAGGATTGCGTGATTTTTGAAGATCTCTATCCTTCTCCACTTGGTGAAACTAGATATGGTGAAAATGTGTTGACCCCAATCTTTGATGAGAAAAATAGATGCACACATGTTGTGGCAGTCGTAAAGGATATTACTGAAAGAAGAATTGCTGAAGATGAAACAGAAAAAGCACGTGAAATGCTACTTGAGGGAAAACATCGTTATCAATCTCTTTTTGATTATAATTTAGATGCGGTTATTGCGATAAACCAAAAAGGGATAATTCTAGATGTGAATCAATCACTCGAATTAGCTACGGGTTTTAGACAAGTAAATCTACTTGGTATCCATTACACATCAATTATCAGGCTTGAAGATGTTCCTAAAATAGAAAAGTATTTTGATAGTGCAATTAATGGAATTCTAGAAGAATTCAGTATTCAGATGAAAACTAAAGATGGTAAACATATTGAGATGATTGTTAAATTAACCCCCATTATAGTAAAAGATGAAACTGTTGGGATTTATGCAATTTGTAAAGATATTTCCGAGCAAATTAAGATTCAACATAAATATACGGAAAGTGAAAATAAATTCGAAATCATCGCTGAGAATTCGGGGGATTTAATTACCATGCTCGATCAAAATGGTATGATAACCTATGTTTCTCCCTCTTACCGGGATGTGCTTAAAATGGAACCGTATGAATATCTCGGAAAGGATTTTTATCACAATGTTCATCCGGAAGATATTCCCCATTTAATAGGGTCATTTGAGCAATCGATAACTAGTGGTAAAGCCTGGGTGGCTCAATTTAGACAAAAGCATCATACTTTAGGATGGATCTGGTCAGAGTTAAGAGGATCCCCAGTATACAATCATGAAAAGACATTTAAGCAGATGGTTGTCTTATCTCGTGATATTTCACTTAGAAAAAATTATGAGGATAAACTGAAGTATTTTGCTTATCATGATACGCTAACAGGAATCCCAAATCGTAGGTATTTTGAAATAAAATTAAAGCAAGCCTTGGATGCTTTCGAAAGTACAGGAGAGAAATTTGCGATTATTATTATGGACCTTGATCACTTTAAGTCAATAAATGATACGTTCGGTCACGATATTGGGGATAAAGCAATAGCAGAGTTCTCTTTACGAGTCGGAAAAAGAATTCGTAGTATCGATACATTAGCTAGACTTGGAGGAGATGAATTTGTTCTCTTATTACGAGGGGTAGAAACGAAGGAACAGGTAATAGAAATAGCAATGTCTATCATTAATGCCGTCCAAAAACCATGGAAAATCGATGATGCGAAGTTCATAACAACTACCAGCATTGGAATCTCATTATTAGGGAGTGAAAGGGAAAATACATTTGAGTCATTATATAAAAATGCTGACCAGGCATTATATGAAGCTAAAAATGCTGGTGGAAACCAATTTGCGATTAAAATATAAAATGGCAGTGAGGAGAGGATATACTCTCCCCACTGCCATTAATTTTTCTACGATGTATAGACATCTAACAGGTAATATGCAAATGCAATTGCTAGTATGGTAGCTACAACCATAATTAATACAATATATTTCCCTTTCAATAGAACCCACCCTTTATTATCCAGCTTTGTATATATTTTTAGACTAGCAAATCTAGTAATTAAAGTAAATACTTATTCCACTGCTCCACTTACTGAGTAATCTTCTATATTGACTTCCATTTCTTCCCCTAGTGCTAATTTAGCTAGCTCTGCTCCTAGATAGGGACCTGTAGTTAAACCTGATGCACCGAGACCATTTGCTACGAGTATTTCTTCTTTTCCTGGTAGGGGGCCAATGACTGGTAGAAATCCTGGAGTAAAGGGCCTGAAACCAACCCGTGCTTCAAGAATAGTACTATCACCCAAGCCTGGAAGAACTTCGATTACTTTCGAGAGAATATCGTGAATGCCACCTGCTGTTACTCTAGGATCAAATCCTGTATCATTCTCGTGTGTTGCACCAACTACAATATGATTCTCGAAAGGAACAATCGATTGACTTGTAGGTGGCATTAATACTGGCCAATTTCTAGTATCAGCATTTGGCATTTCTAAGTGGATTATTTGTCCTTTTTGCCCGGTGGAACGGAAGTTGATTCCGAGTGGTGCAAGAAATTCATTCATCCATGCACCGCATGTTGCGATAATCTGGTCAGCTTCATATAGTTCTTCGCCAACATAGACTCCATTAGCATGTTGAGATACTGTAGCTGTCCCCAGGATCAATCTTGCCCCGTATTTTTTCGCAGCATTCAACAATGCATTTCGAAATGCACGTCCATCAAGTCGTGCAGCGCCACCAACATGAACAGCAGAATATCCTTCTTCTACATAAGGGACAAGTTCTCTTGTTTCCACTGTATTTAATAATGTTACTTCGCCAATTTCAGGAGCATCTTCTCTTCTTTTTAACGCTCTTTCTTTCATGGCAATTAGTTTTTTTTCATCTGTATGAAGGCTGAGTCCACCTATTTTGGCGTATCCATGATTGGTTTGTCCGTCTTGTTCTAGTTCGCTTACCAATTCTGGATAGAATCTTGCCCCGCTTTTGGCAAGTTGATACCAAGCCTTGTTTCTTCTCTGTGAGAGCCATGGACATATTACTCCTGCTGCGGCATCTGTGGCTTGTCCAATTTCCTCTCTATCAATAATTAAAACCTCTGCTCCGCTTTTCGCGAGTTTGTATGCTGTGGTTGCACCTAATATTCCAGCGCCGACGATAATATAACTTTTCATATGTAAAGTCCTTCTTTTCTATTTAGTATTCTAAAACAACTATAAGAATTATGAGGGAAAATGTAAAATAAAGCTGTTAAATTATTCATTCGGCGAAATATTTATGGTAATCTTGTAGTTGGATATCATTGTCTAATCATGTATTACATATAAAGGAGAAATGAAGATGGAAAAGACATTAGTTTTCGGCCATAAAAATCCGGATACAGATACGATCTGTTCCGCACTTGCATATGCAAACTTGAAAAATAAATTAGGTGTACCTGCTGAGCCAGCAAAACTTGGTGAAGTGAATAAGGAGACACAGTTTGCTTTAGATTATTTCAAAGTAGAGGCGCCTCAGCTTATTGAGGAAGTTCCTGCTGAAGTAAAAGATGTTATTTTAGTAGACCATAATGAATTCCAACAAAGTGTGAGTAACATTAAAGATGTACGTATTGTAGAAGTAATCGATCATCACCGTGTTTCTAACTTTGAAACAAAGGAACCACTATACTTCCGTGCTGAACCAGTTGGATGTACAGCAACAATTTTAAATAAAATGTATAAAGAAAATGGTGTAGAGGTAACAAAGGAAATTGCTGGACTTCTATTATCTGCAATTGTTTCCGATTCTCTATTGTTGAAGTCACCAACATGTACTAATGAGGATGTTGACGCTGCACATGAGCTAGCGGAAATTGCTGGTGTAGAACTTGAAAAGTATGGACTAGATATGCTTCAAGCTGGTGCCGACTTAAGTGACAAATCTGTATTAGAGCTTATTACAATGGATGCAAAAGAATTCGCAATGGGTGAGGCAAAGGTTGAAATTGCTCAAGTAAATACAGTTGATGCAAGCAAAGTTTATGAGTTGCAAGCTGAATTAGAAGAAGTAATGGATAAAGCGATTAACGAAAAAGGACTAGATCTGTTCTTATTCGCTGTTACAGATATTATCAATAATGATTCCGAAGTTTTAGCACGTGGTAATGGAAGTGCCAAAGTTGGAGAAGCATTTGGTGTAGAACTTGATACGAATAACCGTGCATTGTTAAAAGGTGTTGTATCTCGTAAAAAACAAATCGTAACTGCATTAACAGATGCTTTCACAAAATAATATACTGTTAGTAACATCTCTGGCGACTGCTGGGGGTGTTTTTTATTTGTTAGTTTAAGGACATAGAACTATGGGGAAAATAATTTGACGGGGATTGTCTTAAACATATGGGCTGAAAAATGGGGTTGAAAAAAGTATACGTGAAAGTGCTAATAACATTCAATCAAAGCTGTCTCCTTATGCAATCAAAAAGCTTTAGAGATCGTTTGGCTAGCGAACTCCAAAGCTTTTTTAAAGAAAAGGAGAGATAAGCAATGTGGTTACTTGACTTTGTTCATCACTTTATTAACGACTTGTTGGACGACAGAACGATTGCCCATTGACTGCATTTGCCCGCGTAAGTTGTTCATGTTTTGATTAAAGCGATTTTGTGCTGCATGCTTCAAATTGTTTATTTTACTTTGGATGTCATTCAACATAATTAATTCTACCTCCTTTCTATTAGCAGTTTATGAAAGGAGATAGAGGTTGCTAGTGTGATTTCATTACTTCTATGAAATTTAGTAGGAAATGATTATAATTTGCTATCTTTATCTGGTTTTAACATTTTAGACATCATTTCAGTCATTTCCGCCATTTTCTTTTCATCACTCATCATTTCTTGCATCATATCCATCGCGGTTTTTTTCATTTCAGGGTTATCCATCATTTTTTGGAGCATATCTGAACTCTTCCCGTTTTCTAATAGTTCATTTAGTAAATTCCCTATATTTTTATCCTTTGACATCGTATTCACCACCTCTTTTAATGGTATTTTTTTGATGAATTTTAAAAATCCTCTCATCAATTTTTTTGCTCTAGCTTTACCCACTTCGGATTCGAGGGCATTCATAAATCCCTGTATTCTTTCAAGTGAGTCTGTGCTCAAATTATTTTGTCGCCATTCCATCCCGAGTTGTTCCAGAAAAGTATTTTGTTGTGATAATTGTTTGGTTTCTTTTGGATTGATTTCTGAGTTTGGATTGTATGGTGGGTAGGTTGTAGTGTTACTATGAATGGTTCTTAATGAAGGATAATTGCTGATAGCATTGCGATGTTTGGAAGTTCTACTCAATTTCTTCACCACCTTCTTTGCTTCTATACGCTACATAGGTACGCAATGAGCTTGTCTTTTGTAAGTGCTTGAGTCTATTTATAAGGGAAAAATACATGCTTGCCTACTAGAAGTAACTTTAATAGGTTATCAATCCTACTTTAAATAACCATTTTGTAATAGAGGGGTTATTTCGTCCAAACTTAAATGATAGCTTTACATAGTTTATTAATGTGAGGCCTCACAGTAAAGGCTTTGGGAGGTGTTAATAGATGATTGCAGCATTAGTGTTACTATTCTTTTGGTTCTTAATCTTTACTCCGATTATCCTGTTAATCGCAGTTCTTGCCGCTGTATTATAAAAGAGTGCATCTTTTAAAAAACCTCTAAAAAGGTAGTAGTTTATCCTCGTGGTGACTACTACCTTTTTTCTGTATAAAAATACCACTCCTCCCAAAACTAATGACATAACTAGAAAGGAGGAGTAAACATGGGTGGAAGACCAAAAGGACCGAAGCAACAGAAACAACCGAATCTTCCTACAGGACCAGAATTGCCGTATGGAGAAGGGTTAGATGGATCGAAAAAGGTGAAGAATAGAAATCATTCTCGTCAGAAGCAAAATCCTCATCATGATATGTAGTATTCGAAAAGACAGTCAATATGGCTGTCTTTTATTTTAAATTATTATTTCAACCCTAATTGCCATTTGAAATGACCCTTAAAGTGGGGCTAATACTTTACATTAATTGATTATGTTATCATGTTCACCTATTATAAAAATAATACTAAAGTAAGGTAGGTTTTATCGAATGAGGAAGTTTTGGAACGAATTTAAAGCATTTGCTATGAAAGGAAATGTACTTGATTTAGCTGTTGCCGTTGTCATCGGGACTGCATTTAGTGCAATTGTTAATTCACTTGTAGCAAACATCATCACACCATTAGTAGGAATTCTATTTAATGGGGTAGATTTCAAGAATGAAGTATGGCTTGTGCGTGGTGTTGAAATTCAATATGGTATCTTTTTGCAGTCTGTTTTTGACTTTTTTGTCATTGCCTTATCTATCTTTATTTTTATCCGATTACTAGGTAAATTAAAGTATAAGAAGAAGGAAGAAGAGAAGGTAGAGGAAGCACCAAAGGTAGATCCACAAGAAAGGCTTTTAACTGAAATCCGTGATATTTTATTAGAGCAAAACAAAAATAGCTAATTTGGGGGAAGTTTCATGGTTACGATTAATGATCAATGGTTTACGGTTGAGGAAATTGATTCGACTACATTTGCGATTAGTGAATATGGGCACTGGGAGAAAGTGCATTCATTTTTATTAATTGGTAAGGAAAAGGCTGCTTTAATTGATACTGGTTTAGGTATTGATAATATGAAGCGGATTACTGATCAGTTAACGGACTTACCAATTGTGGTGATTACTACACATGTTCATGCTGACCATATTGGTAGTCACGGGGAATATGAAACCATTTTGGTTCATGAGGCTGAAGAGGATTGGCTTGTTAACGGGATTAAAGGATTGACTGTGGAACAAATTCGAAAAGAGATGTGCAGGGATATTACTAAGCCAACTCCAAAGGAATTTAATCCAGAGATCTATACGCCCTTTACAGGTAAACCAACTGCATTGTTATCCGATGGGGACTTAATTGATCTAGGTGACCGATTATTATCCATTTTTCACACTCCAGGTCATTCTCCCGGGCATATCTGTGTATTGGATAATGATAGAGAATATCTATTTACTGGGGATTTATTCTATATGGATACACCGATTTATGCCTTTTATCCGACCACAGATCCAGTGGAATTATTGAATTCCTTAGAGAGAATTTCTTATTTGGAGGTAACAAGGATTTTCGGTGCTCATAATACTTTAGGAATCGACCCGAGTATTTTATATGAAGTACAGGAGGCAGTGTATGAATTGCGTAGGAAAGATGTTGTTAGACATGGAACAGGGACCCATGAGTTTAAGTCGTTTAGTGTAAAGTTTTAGGGATGTTTAATTCTATAGAAGTGGTAAAGGATGGGAATGCAAAGCAGCGAGCAGTTTATCGTGCTGTAAAAGAATTACGAATCATGGAGGATTTGCGAGCCTATAATCCAGTGCTTTGTGGAACCATTCCACTTGCAATCGATGTGGATGATTCTGATTTGGATATTATTATGGAAGTGTATGATTATAGTAAGTTTAACCGTGTTGTTGAGTGGCTTTATAGTGATACAAAAGGATTCCGGGTAAAAGAGACGGAGATTAGAGGAGAGAGGGTATTAAAAGTTAATTTTCTTTATGCAGGTTTTGAATTTGAATTGTTTGGTCAAGCGGTTCCTGTAGAAAAACAACATGCATTTGTACATATGCAAATTGAATATGAGATTTTAAAACAGAATCCAGACATTATAGAGAATATTATTCAGTTAAAACAACAAGGTGTAAAGACAGAGCCGGCATTCTGTCAGGTGCTGGGAATAGAAGGAAAAGATCCATATGAGGACTTAATTAGGTTTGGAAAAAAGTTGGTAGAGATATAAGAATGGAAAGAATTGAATTCTGAAAGTATAAGGATACTTCTATCAAGTAAATAATAGCAGGTACGAAAGGGAACAGAATCCATTCTGTTCCCTTTCTAATTATCATCCTTTCAAACTAGGACCTACTCCGTCTTAAGTCTGAAACTTTTTCGAACCTCAGCCCGTAGTAGGAGTATTCGAAATTATTTAAACTAAAGATAGAAAATTAAGAGGGGATGAGAGAAATGACTCAACCAATTGTAGAAGTTAAGAATCTCAAGAAATCTTACAAAAAAAGAAAGACAAAAGAAATTATTACTGCTGTTGACGATATTTCTTTTACCGTTAATAAGGGTGAGATACTTGGGTTACTTGGTCCTAATGGTGCTGGGAAAACAACTACCATTAAAATGATTTGTGGATTGGTACGTCCAGACAGTGGAGAAATCACCATAAACGGGATTGATAATCAGAAAAAACGTCTTCATGCTCAAGAGCATATCAGCGCGGTGTTAGAAGGAAATCGTAATCTTTATTGGCGTTTAACCGTTCGAGAGAATATGGAGTATTTTGCAGGAAACCGTGGGATGTCGAGGAAAGAAGTTGCAGGTCAGATTGATAAGCTTCTCGTCCAGTTTCGTTTAAAAGATAAAGAGAATGAAATGGTAAATCGACTATCGAGAGGAATGCAGCAAAAGCTTGCGATTGCCGTAGCAATGTTAGCAGGTAGTGAGGTTATTTTGCTTGATGAGCCTACTCTTGGGCTGGATATTGAAACAGGATATGAAGTGCGTGAGTTGCTTCGTGAAATTGTAAGGACAGAACAGAGAACAATTATCATTACGTCACATGATATGGATGTTATTCAGGATTTATGTGAAAGGACAGTTATTATCAATACTGGTAAAGTCGTAACCAATGACCGGGTGGAAAATCTTATGAAGCTATTTGAGGTCAGGGCGTATGCCGTGAAGCTTGATGGACATTTAAGTGAAGAGCAACATGAACTATTGATTAAAAAGTTCCCTCAGCTTGTGTACACACCGGATACGTATCAATCGATGTTGGAAGTGGATCTGACGCAGAGTCAGGAAATCTATGATTTATTTGACATCTTAAAAATAGAACAAATTCCAGTTGATACGATAGATAGAAAAACAATAAATTTTGAACAAGTCTTTATGAAGATTGTAAAGGGGGTGACTGTTTATGCGCTTTCTGAACGTGCTTAATGCTAATATACGTAGAGAATATATATTATTGAAACGGTATTTACCAAATACAATTGCTATGCTTATTACGTTTTATGTACTATTTTTAGGAATGTTTGCTGGAATTTCACTCATTGGCGATCCGAGTTCACAAGATACGAATATACAGTATGTTATCGTTAATTATATTTTCTGGTTTTTAGCGATGGTTGTCGTCAATGATATTGGATGGCAGATTACCAATGAAGCTACCCAAGGAACCCTTGAACAATTAGGAATGTCTCCAATGGGAATATGGAAAATCATGTTATCAAGATTGCTTTCTACAACGTTAGTTGATTTTGTTATTATCATAGGGTTGCTATACTTAAGTATGTTTACAGCTGGTCAGTGGCTTAATGTGGATGTCTTATCGATATTACCAATACTAATCTTAACTCTAATTAGTATGTTTGGGCTTGGCCTAATCATTGCGGGATTTACGATGATATTGAAGCAAATTCAAGCGTTTTTACAGATATTACAGTTTATTCTTGCAGGTCTTACGTTTGTACCGTTATCTGTCGCACCTTTCTTAGCATTTTTCCCATTTGTAAAAGGGATTGATATGGTTCGAGAAATTATGATTAATGGTGTAACATTAACAGAGTTTGCTGCAGCAGACATCGCAATATTAGTTTTTAATGCAGTCTTTTATTTTGGGGTTGGTTTAGTTATATTCCTGCGATGTGAACGCTTTGCCATGCAGAAAGGATTACTTGCTCATTATTAAAAAGTTGAAGTGGTATGGACTGAAAAAGTCCATGCCACTTTTTTTTGAATCATTAGGTCCTATTGGTCCGTCTTATTAAAGGAGAGCGGGGTGGAACATGAAATTATTATTTCGTATTCTAATAGCTAGTTTACTTTTGGTTATGTTGACTTTATTGTTTCCTATGCCAAGTCTTGCTTGTTCTTGTGCGGAAATGTCACCTGTAGAAGATGAGCTAGCACGTTCTGTAGCTGTTTTTTACGGCAGGGTTTTGGAAATAAATGAAGAAAGTTACCCGAAAAAGGTGCTTTTTGATGTGAAAGAGATTTGGAAGGGAACCGATCAATCCCAAATAATTATTCAAACTGGCTTAGGTGGTGGCGATTGCGGGATTGACTTTCAAGTAGGTCAAGAGTATTTAGTGTATGCGAATGATTCGCATTTGTATGGTGATGAATATTTATCGACTGGAATTTGTGATCGAACTATTTCTACTCTGACAAGCAATGAAGATTTTGAGATTCTTGGTCAAGGAATGGTCCCCACTGTAGAATTAAATTTAGAAAATGAACTAAATGAAATTTTCCCTACGTGGATAATAGTTGGATTTTGTATAGTCATTGGAGCGATTGGGTTTAGTGTGTATTGGGTGTTTTCACGAATGAAAAGAAAGCAATCATGAATTTTTTATTCGTAAACATGATAAAGAAAATACCTGTTCTAATTTGAATTGATGTATTCGTCCTAATTAACTTTAAGCGTTAGGATATTGCGAAAAATCAAATTCCTAGGTAAAATATCAAACTTTTTCCCGTAAAATAGGTACGTGTCTGATACAAGTACCGGTCACCTGTCATAGGTTATTAGTGTAACTTAACTCAGAAAGGGGAAAAATAATGAGACATCGTCACGGACCACATTGTGGATGCCCAAAATGTATTGTTTATCCAACTAAGCATAATGTTGTGCATCATTGTACAGAGGAAACCATTCAACATGTTCATCCTTCCCATACAACCGTAATGAATCACCATTTAATCAAGAATAACCATGTATTTCCACACTCTACTTCCGTTCAAAATACTGTAAACAGCGTAAATCAATTTGGTGGAGCATTTAACGTACCAGCTGGACCAGGCATGATGGGACCAGGACCAGGTCAAGTAGCAGGTGCTATGTCACCAGGCATGGGGCCAGGCATGATGGGACCTGGAATGAATCCAGGCATGGGACCAGGTATGATGAACCCAGGAACCGGCGGAAATCCTACACAAGTAGCAGGTGCAATGGATCCAGGTAATCCAGGCATGGGACCAATGGGCAATCCAGGCATGGGACCAAATAACTGGAATAAGCCGAATAAATGGTGTTAACATGATAAGGAGCTGGCATTGCCGGCTCTTTAGCTTTTATGATTGCCTCATCTAATAAAAAGTTTATTCTAATGGACAAAATGCGGTGACAGCGAGTGTCTTGGTTTTGTAGTATGGGACAAACTTAATTAGTGGATAGAGATGAACAAAAACCTAAGAATACAGCAATCTATTGAAGGATGTGCCATATACATATGAAAGTATTAACTGTTACAGGATATAAACCTAGAGAAATAAATATTTTCAAAGAAAATGATCCTAAGATCGCCATTATTAAAGCTGCGATTGAGAAGCGATTAATTGGTTTTATGGAAGATGGGTTAGAATGGATTCTAATTTCCGGCCAAATGGGAGTAGAACTGTGGGCAGCTGAGGTTGCAATGGATTTAAAGGATGAATATGACATTCAAGTAGCGATTATCCCCCCGTTTGAAAATCAGGATGAACGTTGGCCAGAGGATTTGAAATTTAAATATGAGGAATTAACGATGGTGGCTGATTTTTATCAACCCCTCTACACGGGGGACTATAAGGGCCCCTACCAATTCCGGGCTAAGAATAAGTGGCTAGTGGAAAAGAGTGATGCTTGTCTGGTTCTATTAGATGATGAATATCCCGGCAGCAATAAATTTTTCTATGAAGAGGCAAAGCGTGCTACGAAAGAATATCCGATATACTTGATAACCCCTTCTGACTTAGATGAAATGGTGGAAGAAATGCGGATGGCAGATCCTGATTATTGGAATTGACAAAAATTAGCAGGATTTTCTAATTTGAAATAGAATATAGAATTATAAACTATTTTAAGTTAGTGTGAAATTATTTGGATTCCTAAATAAGAGGAGCTAGTAAACTATGAAAAGATTTCCTATACTTTATACAACTAGACTTAAGTTAATAGAAATTGAATCTGGTCATGCTGAAAGTATCTTTGATATTTTATCTAAGGATGAAGTTACAAAATATTATGGTAGGGAAAGTATGGAGTCTGTGGAAGAGGCTAAAGAGTTAGTTAATCACTTTCAAATGCTTTTTCAAAGTGGACGGGGAATTCGTTGGGGAATTGTTTGGAAGGATAGGAATGAATTTATTGGTACAATTGGAATTCATAATTATGCTGCCCAAGTTAATCGAGCCGAGATAGGCTTTGAATTGCATCCTGAACAATGGAGAAAAGGAATATTAACAGAAGCAATTGCCTGTGTACTAGAGTATTGTTTTGTTGAAATGGGTATACACCGGATGGGTGCAGTAACATTCCCTGGAAATGAAGCTTCTAATAAACTGTTAGAAAAAGTGGGATTTACCCAGGAAGGATTACTTCGGGGGTATTTATTTCAGAATGGAAAATATCATGATGCAAATGTCTTAGCGATGCTCAAGCCAGACTGGCGACGAAAAAAGTATGCCGATGAGCAGACTGGTCAGTATCGAGATCATATGACAGAGATTGTAAAACGATCTGAAGCAGCAGGTGACTTTGACAATCTCCCTGGTAAAGGTAAACCACTCGATTTGGGACCAAGCACTACAAATCCATCTGAGGCACAATTATATAAAACGCTAAAGGATAATCATATCTTACCTCCCTGGATTGAGCTTGCAAATGAAATTGACTCTTTGAAAGAGCAACTTGAGAATCTAGATGGAAAAGAAAGACGGAAGTTGGTTAAAGAAATCAATAAGAAAATCAAAGCATATAATTATGCTTGTCCTCCATCCCTGCAGAAGAATCGGGTTTGGGAATAAGGGAAAGCCAGTCTCAGAGTGAGGCTGGCTTTTCTGTGGGTGAAGGTGAAACCTGAAATAGTGGGTGATATTCCGTGGATTTGGCTGATATTCAGGGAGTACGGCTGATATTCTGCAGATTTGGCTGATACTCAGGGAGTACGGCTGATATTCTGTTTATATGGCTGATACTTAAGGATCACGGCTGATATTCTGCAGATTTGGCTGATACTCAAGGAGTACGGCTGATATTTTGTATATTTGGCTGATAATCAGGGATCACGGCTGATATTCTGTTTATATGGCTGATAATTAGGGATCACGGCTGATATTCTACAGATTTGGCTGATACTC
>NZ_KI519440.1:144118-182904 GCF_000482485.1 Paucisalibacillus globulus DSM 18846
AGTACGGCTGATATTTTGCAGATTTGGCTGATATTCAAGAACCGCGGCTGATATTCCTAAATGCCGCTTCTAAAAGACTACCCAAATTTTACTGAAGACTATGTAAACCGAGCAATCTGATAAACAAATCGTAGTTTCTACCTAATATACGCAAAAAGAGCAGGCTCTTGAGCCCACTCCCCTTACCAAACAAACTCTATCATATTCCCATTAAATAAATTCGTATCTATATTACAGGTTTCCCCGTCAATTGCATATTGCCAGCCAAGTGTTTTAGCATTTTCAGGTCCTTCTGGATTGAATTCTGGTGCATCATCTTTCGTGGTTATGTCTTTTTGAGGGTGTGCTGTCCACACGATGGTGTTTTCGATTGGAGCTTTTTCCATAGAATTATAGGCATTTAGCAATTCGCTATCTTCACTAAAGACACCGTAGACACCAGGCTCATAGTTTGAGTCTGCTAGTGTCGTATACCATCCTTCTATGAATGCTGCATCAACTGGATAATTTGGCTCGATATCAACAAAAATTGCAACACCTTCTGGAATTTCCAGGTCGTTAGCCATTGAAATTGCCTGTTTGGCATGTTCTACACCACTATCATTGCCACGAGCATCCTCCACATGATTGTAGATTACTAGAATCTTAATATCATTGTCATGTAAAAGTTTTACCTCATTGGAATCTAAACCTGCTGAGATATCCTCTTTTTCACCTAGATAGCGTCCCCATATAACCGGCTTTCCATAATTGTCGACTACACAACCAAGGAATTCTTTATCGGTATAGCTCGCAGAATCAACACCCCAATGGATTTCTTTGCTTTTATCCTCTTTGTTTGCTTCATCATCCTTATCCTTGTCCTTTTCTTTGTTCTTATCTTCGTTATCGGATTCACTGTCTTCGTTATTCTTATCCTTTTCCTCTGTATTGGGATCTTTTGCATTATCCATAGGTTCTTGTGGATTGTAAATGGATAGTATCAGAATGGGGATGGCGATGACAATAAACAAACTAATCAGGGTGATTAGTTCATACTTTCTCATGGGTTAAACCTCCCTTCAGACCCTTATGCTATTTTATTGTTGATGGGTTCAAAGGGTGTGGGCGTATAGATTAACAGAAATACTTGAAAATTTTGGCAGGAAAATAAGAGGTTTTTGTCGAATTTAGCTAGAAGGAGTAGTAATGAGGTGAATGAGTATGAGTAAAGATAATGCCGCACGCACGTTTTTATTGAATAAATTAAATTTTTTACGGATAGATGAACTGGAACTGTTGGATAAACAGAGGAACGAATTTGATGAGTTGTATGAAAAATATGTAGTAAATGGTGTAGGAGATGAAATTCCTTACACCTTGGCTGAGGGGAAGTATTTATTCTTAACTTATCTTATAGAGGAAAGGAACATTCTTGTTCATGGATCGAATAATCCGAATGTAAACGTATTTGAGCCTAGGGAATCGACGTTATTTTCAGGTGAAAACGTTAGAGCGGTTTTTGCTTCATCTGATGCAACTTGGTCTATATTTTTTGCTGTTATTAACAGAAAAGAATATTCTGGTTCGGGCTCATTGCGGAATGTTTGTGTAACAGCCCGAACGGAAAAAGGGACAAAACGATACTATTACTTTTCACTGAACAAGGATTTTAACGGTAAGTTATGGACGAACGGTATGATTTATTTGTTTCCAAAGGAACGCTTTAAACCTGGTGGGGCAAAGAATGAATGGATTACAAAAGATGTGGTATCTCCACTTGCGAAAATCCGTGTTTCACCGGAGGATTTTTTATTTCGAAATTCCATTTTAAGACATCATGAGAACACATCTCATATTAAAAATTTGATTAGGCATTTATTTATTCCAAAATGGAAAAGGAAGTAAGCTATGGAAAGAATTCAGAAAATACGTAAAGAAGAAAAAGTATATCATGATTACTGCTATGAGAATTATCGATTGTTTGAATCTGGTACCTGGTTACATAAACCAGTTAAGACAGTAATGGACATACTTCCAGCATTCGAAGATTATGAATCGGTTAATGTCTTAGACTTAGGAAGTGGAGTAGGACGAAATAGCATTCCAATTGCAGGTTGGTTGCGAGAGTCGGGGAAAACAGGGCAAGTAGTCTGTGTTGATTTGCTAGATTCAGCGATAGAAAAATTAACGCGATACAGTAAAGAGTTTGATGTAACCAACATTATTCATCCGATTAAATCATCCATAGAAAGTTTCGTGATACCAGAAAGTTCCTATGATTTGATTGTAGCGGTTTCTAGTATAGAGCATGTGGAATCAGAAGCGGCACTGGGAACAGTTCTTAAGAATATGGCAAAAGGGACAAAGTCTGGTGGCATTACCTGTATCATTATTAATTCAGAAATTCAGGAAATAGATATGGGAACTGGCGAGCAGCTAGAAGTAAATGTTGAGGTTAACATCTCGACACAAAATATGCAGCGTATCTTGCAAAAGGAATTCTCTGGGTGGACTGAAACAAAAAGTCTTGTAAAGTTATTAAAATACAAAATTACTAGAGATCATAGAGAAGTTCTTATGAAAACAAATGCTATTACATACGTAGTAAAAAAACAGGGGTGAACTAACGTGGAAAAATGGAAAAAACTATCGTCCGATTATGTATTCAAATCACCATTTGGGAATTTGAGAAGAGATAAGATTGAATTACCAGATGGCAATTTAATCGATACATATTTTGTGAATGAATATGATGACTGGGTTAATGCAATTGTACTGACAAAGGATCATCATATTGTATTGGTAAGACAGTATAGGCATGCAGCACAGGACTTCTTTTTAGAGATACCTGCTGGAAAGCCTGAGGGGAATGAATCCCATGCGGAGGCTATTGTTCGAGAAGTGAGAGAGGAAACTGGATATACGACTGAGCTTGAGCCAATCAAATTAGGGGAGTTTTTTGTCAATCCAGCAACACAAACTAATAAGGTGATCACCTACTTGCTTCTAGATTCGTATCGAGCTTTTGAACAGGATTTAGACCCGACGGAGTTCATTGATGTACATGTAGTGGAACTGGATGATATGGATAAGTTGATAGCAACTGGTGAGATTAATCAGTTATTTACAGCAAGTGCTTATTATATGGTGAAATCATTTTTGATGAATCGCTTAAAGGAGAAGTAGGTATGACTTCAGTTTATGTTAATTGGGGAGTAGGATTAATGAAATTAACTTGGAAGCAAGATTATGTACCTCCATTGGATTTAATTACAAGTGTTCATGGATTTTGCTTTTACGAGGGGAAGGTTCTACTTGTAGATTTAAATCATCGTGGATGGGACATACCAGGTGGCCATATGGAAGAAGGTGAAAGCCCCGAACTATGCTTTAAACGAGAAGCGATGGAGGAAGGATATGTGGAAGGTGACTGTAAGCTACTTGGAGCAGTTGAGATAGACCACCATGATAATCAGAATTGGGATGAGTCAAGTAAATATCCTATCGTGGGTTATCAATTATTCTATCGAATGGATATTAAAACGATTCATCCATTTGGTGGGGAATTTGAATCTGATAGAAGGACATTTATTGAAACAGATAATATTAAACAATATATTGACGTAGATGACGTCCGTCAAGCAATGCTAGATTATGCGTTGCAATTAGAAGTAAGGAACTGAAACTAAATAGGGGGATACAACATGAAATTATACTGTGACTTTAAAAAAGAGGATTGGATGGGGGCATTAAAGCTTTCTGAACAAAACATCCCACAATCTTTTATTTTACATGGCGAATGGGATCATCAAGAAAACCTGGAGCTTTGGAGAAACATATTAACCGATCAAGAAAAGCAATCTGATTGGAATACGGTCATTGGAAATATTAATGAAACAAGAATTGGTTTTTCTAATGTATTTGGTGGACCTTCAGCAGCAATTACTGCACATCGTTATGCCATACTTGGAACGGAGAAATTCATCCAAACTGGCTACTTTGGAGGCTTGTCCCATGATATTCAATATGGCGACATTCTTATTGTTACGGGTGCATATATGGAGGATGGTGTTTCAGAGTGGTATTTACCTAGGGAAACAATGGTATATGCGGACCATCAGCTAGTGGAGGCAGCTATAAACTTCTGTGAGAAAAAAGGCTATCCGTTTGTAACTGGTTCTGTCATGTCAACAAGTGCCATGTACATGGAAACGACAGAACTAGTAAAAAGTTGGGCCGAGGATGGTCATCTTGGGGTGGATATGGAAACAGCGACGACTTTTGCTATTGCCAAATACTTTAATCGTAAAGCTATTGGACTATTAAATTTATCCGACCATATTATTCAGGGAGAAACTTTTTATACTAGGCCAGAAGAGTTAGATAGACTAATGGATGAGACAGATAGAAGGATACGTGAGCTGGCACTATATTTGGCTTCATTGGAAATTTAAAAAGATTTGGAAGGATTCCCTCTGTAAGCCATAGTCTAACAGGGGGATTTTATATAAGATTATCTACTTTTAATTTTTCTTTGAAAATTATCAGATAGCAAACAGGAGTTTCTTCATTATACTTTATTAGATGTTATAATATTTACAATGTTCATATTTAATGAAGGGTGGAGAGGGCTATGACGAACGATTTTTATTGTGATCAAGTCTTAAGTGGTAAAACAGAAGTTGAAAAAGTATATGAGACGGAGAATGTCTTAGCGTACTATCATACACGTCCATATTACCAGGTACATATCGTTGCAATTCCAAAAAAACATATCCTTTCTTTAACGAAAATGGAAGATGCTGATCAGGAAATATTGATGGAATTGATGACGGTAATTCAAAAGGTAGCGGCAGACATTGAAGAAAAATATGGTGCATGTAGAGTAATCACTAATTTAGGAAACTATCAAGAATCGAAACACTTACATTGGCATATTGTATCGGGTGATAAACAAAAATGATGGAGGAAATAAAAATATGAATTTTAATAACTTCTCAGCTGCTCAAGTCCGCATTGCTAGACCAACAGATAACTATGATGAAGTGATTGATTTCTATGAAAATGGATTAGGTTTAAAAAGATTGACTGATTTTACGGGACATAGGGGATATACAGGGGTAATCTATGGGTTACCAGGCGCATCCTATCACCTAGAATTCACCAAGCATGTCGATGGTTCCCCTTGCCCAGCACCGACAAAAGATAATTTACTAGTATTTTATATTCCAAGTCAAGATGAAATAACAATGGTAAAAGAGAGACTTAGTCGAATGGGGTACCCTGAGGTTGAACCGGAAAATGGCTATTGGGAAGAAAAAGGAGTTACCATTGAAGACCCAGACGGATGGCGTATTGTTTTGATGAACTCAGAAGGAATTTAATGACTGGATAAGTATACTCACATAATAAACTTTTTAGGAGAATTTATGATTAAGAAATATACGACAGCAGATGAAGATAAACTTAAAAAATTAATTACCACTTTAAACGTAGATTCTGATAGTTTGTATCTAACTAAAAGTCCAAACTATATCTGCTCTTATGCAGCCTATGAGAAAGAAGAAATGGTTGCTCTTATTGTTGCTTGGAAAAGTAGCTTTCACCCGTTTTGTACCTATTTTAAGATTATTTCTCACCCTGAGTATACAGCTTTAGGAGAACTAATAGCAGAAGTAGAACAGAATGGGATGGCGTATCCATTGCAGACTGGAGTTGATGAAGGTACGGTTCTCGACCACTACTATCTGGAACAAGATTTTGATTTAATTCGCAAAACGTATTTACCTAAAATTAATCTATCAAATTCACCTGGAATTTTTTCTATGCCAAATAATGTTAAAACAATTCATGAAATTTCTTCCAACGCTACGCTTGTAACTAACCTAGTAAGTCTTGTAAAAAGAATTTATGAAGAAACGCATACTGTTAATCCAGTGGCAGAATTTGAACTGGAAAAATGGAGAGAAATGATATTTGCAGAGGATTTGTTAGCGGAAGGTAGCTATGTCTGCCTAGATAAAAGTGGGGAAGAAGTTTTAGCGTATTCATTTCTACATGAAGCAGAAACCAATGATACCGTTGAATTAGGCTGGGTCGGGTCTAGAACAATATTCGAAATGGAGTACATAATTTCGTTAGTTGGACTACAAATGGCTTATGCAAAACAAAAAGGTTATCAGTTCATGGAAGGTGAGTTTGATACTACGGATCCATATGCAATGAATGTATTGAGTCACTTTACCATTCCAATAAACTCTGTTTTGAATACGTATCAAAAAAAGAGTTAAAAGTACCAAAGGGATTAGGGCGGTTTGATGAAAGAAATAGTTCAAGGGGGATATGTAGAATGGGCTCAAGAATCATGCACTTAATTATTGCAAATCAAATTGCAGAAAAAATTAACATACAAGATAAACATGCTTTTTTTATTGGGGGAGTTGCGCCAGACGCCGTATACCCTAAAGGGAAATCACATTTTTTCGTGGGACACGAAAGGGATTATACGACAACAGTTGAATTTGAAAAGTTTCTAAATAAATATCCTAAAACGGATTATGTTCTTGGATACTACACCCACCTTATCGCCGATTATGTATGGGTAAAAGGGTTTTATCAAGGTTGGTTGAAAAACCGAATAGATGCTGATCATTCACTTCTTGCAAGATATCACGAAGATTTCAGATTATTAAATGCCAAATTACTTTATCATTACCAATTGGATTCTAGTATCCTTGATAACCTCAACTTTAATAATGTTCAAGATTTGGATGAGGTGAAGGGTGAAGATGTACAAGCATTTTTTCCTTATGTGAAGGAAGATATGAATTATCCTAAAGAACATCTTGAGGAAGAGCTTCAGGTCTTTACCCTTTTACAAATTGTGGGTTATGTAGAGACGTGTGTTGAACGTGGTCTACTTAAACTTCGTGCATTAGGTGTGGAATGATGGAAATTAGAACGATCTCACTAGAAAAATTAGAGCTTCAACAAATTGCACGTCTATACCATGAAGTGTGGGGAGGAGAGCGTGATGATTTTTTAAATCGGTTCAAACGTCATGCTTCCTATCCTGAATTTTAAGGGATAGTTGCTATGGATGAAAATGCTGTTATTGGTTTTGCTTATGGTTATACATCAACTCCAGGACAGTTTTATCATGATTTACTTCGAATGTCACTTGAAAATTCTAACCAAGAATCGTGGCTTGAGGATTGCTTGGAATTTGTAGAGCTTGCCGTTCATCCGAATCACAGAAGAAAAAAACTAGGACAAGAACTGGTGGCAACATTACTTGAAGATTCTCAAAATCAAACAGCAATATTAACTACACAAAAAAATAATACCTCAGCCTTATTGCTGTATGAAAAGTTAAACTGGGAAGTACTTGAACATAATTTCAAACTCGGGGAGACAACCGAACCATATATTATTATGGGAAAAAAGCTAAACCATTAACTAACAGGAGCTAATAACAATGTTAAAATACACAATAGCCTTTATCAAACGTGGCAACGAAATTCTATTATTAAACCGAGAAGCTTCTTCATGGATGGGTAGTTGGAATGGTGTTGGAGGGAAGCTTGAAGAAGACGAGTCTCCAACAGAATGCATCTTACGGGAAATTCGAGAAGAAACAGGAATTATACTCCAGGATGTAACCTTCAAAGGAACGGTAACTTGGAACGTTGATAGTAAATATCACAACGGTATGTATGCATTTATAGCTGAAGTCCCAGACTCTTATGAGTATTTTACCCCAATTAAAACGGATGAAGGAATCTTAGACTGGAAGAAAATAGATTGGATTCTACACCCGGAGAATACTGGCGTTGCTAATTTGCATTACTTTTTGAGAGAAATGATTCAAGAAAATCATGCTTATGATTATCATTTCGTATATAAAGATAAACGAGTAGAACATTTTGTCCAAAGAAAGCTAGTAGATTTAGTTGATAGTTAGGAAAGTATTAAAGCTTTCCGCTGACATAAGAAAAACCAACACATTCGTTTAAGTATGCGAATGCGAGTTTTTCTAAATACAATCTAGGGAGAACTGTTATGAATGGAACAGAGATTCTAAGCAAATTTGGTTTTAAAGTTACGAAAGAACCACAAAGTATTTACCCATTTTCACCAGTATATCGAGTAAAAAACGGAAATCAAGATGTAATTGTGAAAAGAACCCAAGGACGATCGGATAGTGTAATGTCCTATACAGAAATGTTAAAAGGAAATGGAATAAATGTTGTGACACCAGTAAGGTTAAAGGTCAAAAACCCTCAAAAAATCAAGGATGAAAATTTTGTAGTGTATCCATTTATCGATGGTACAGTTTACTCTGGAAAAGAACAGGAAATTTTCGAAGCTGGACAATTACTAGGGAAAATCCATAGTTTATCTCCAATTTCTAATACATATAACCTTTTGGAATATGATGTTTATGATTTTAATCGAGATGAGGTTATAGAGAGTATTGATGCAATATCCAATCATACAAAGAAAGCTAACATAGCGATTGATTTGGAGAGCTTACAAGAAGAATTATTAGAGAGTGTGGCATATCAAGATGAAATCCAGCGTGCAGGTTTGCCGCACGTCGCAACCCCTCACGATTATAAGGCGAATAATTTAATTTTGACACCAGATCCTTATTTAATTGATCCAGATAATGCAACATGGTTACCAAGAATCTTTGATCTTGCGCTTTCATTGTTACTTTTCCATAATGAGCATAAATGTGCTCCAGCACGTGTTTTTACGTCAGAGGAATGGGAAACGTTTCTTGATGGATATAAGATGTACGCGACCTTAACAGAACAAGAAAAAGTGTTTTGGGAGAAGGCGATGAGGCATGTCTTTCTTGACGAAGTGATGTGGTTGATGGCTGAATATGAAGAGGATTGGCAAAATCCAGCTCAGGCAAATCTTTTTCGTAGCTTGATAGAGATTCTACTTGATGGTTCTGACTTCTCTATAGGATAAGAGCATTACTCTTTGATTCAAGTGGATATCTAAAGCAAAAAGTTATTCATTTAATCTTCTTTTTATCCAACGTTTTGATAGTATAGAATTTAAAATTAAGGTAATAATTACTCACATTCGGATGCCCTTCAGAAAATGTGAGTTTTTCTTCCTGTCAGACTTCTTATGATTCAAATAGAGTCAATAGAAAATATAGAAAGGAATTTAAAATTGCCCATATTTTTGAGCCTTATGCCTGTACAAACATCAAGCAAACTTCTAACCTTTGGACCTAATATGCTAAATAAAATTGAAGTCTAGTTTTCTCCATTAAAGCTGCCTATTCTAATTGCTATGAAAGATGAGTTTAAGTGTACATTCATAATTGCTAGTTATTTTCCCATACTTCCAAATTCATAAAACTATGTAATCTATAATGAAGTTTCAGGGTAAGTGACATATAGGATAAGGTGGAATATGTAAAGTTAATCGCGAATTACTTAAATAATCCGCCTAGTTTTATGGGAAATCATTTAAAAAATATTCGAAACTTTGCCTTGTTATATTTACTTCCCAATTATTTGAAACCTTTTAGCCGCTTCAAACGTCTATATATAAGAGAACAAATTTGGATCTCTATAATACATAGTTAATTCCTCGTAAATTATTCCTAGTTAATAATGGAAGTATTATTTTTTATAATAGAGAAGAGATGGGCGAATCATGCTTTTTATAGGGAGGAGAAAATGAGAAAGTTACTGTCGATCTTGGTGATACTTGCTGTAGTTTTTTCATCGGGTTGTTCATCGAACACGTTGCAGGATGCTATAAGTGGTAGTGAATATGGTAAATATGAAAAACCAGAAATACTGTATCATGACGACGAAGTAGGGGTAGTAATTTTTTTAACAAAGAATGATACTGGTAATTTTATAATTTGCCGCAGTTCATATGAGAAGAATAGCCTCCAGCGTTATGTGCTGGATACAGATGATGATTATTCTATAGTAGTAGACATTGGTAAAAAGTCGGAATTTATTCAGCTAGATACAATCGGTAATAATACAGAAAGTCCTTTGAATATTGTTTGGGGCGGTGTTTTTCACTATCCTGGAGCTAAGCAAATTGCTTATGAGATTCATAGTGGAAACGAAATGATTGTTGAAAATCTTGTAGAAATTAATAAAAAGCATGTATTTGTAGATGTTTTATCAGAAGAGGTGGCGGAAACCTTCTCGCTTACTTTTGATGTGATGGATAAAGAAGGTAATATTTTGTACAGTTATAATTAAAAATACCCTTTGCAAATTTTGGCAAAGGGTATTTTTATTATTATTTTTCAGGTGTTTTTGTTAAATTTAGTTTTGGTTCTGATGGATCTATTGGTACTCGCTTAATAAAAAATGCAAGTATCAATGCAATGATAATAATCAATCCTGATACAAAGAAAGAAAAGTTGATCCCATTTAACATAGCTAGATTTTCGAGTTGCTTAGGAACATCTAATGTAGAATTGGGGTCTATCATATTCATATCAATAGGATCCTCACTTATCTCAGCAAGTCTTGACTCCATCCTCTTGTTCATTACAGTTACTAATAATGCAGATCCAATCGCACCAGATACCTGTGATAAGGTATTATTCATAGCGGTTCCATGTGGATAATCTTTCACTGGTAATTGGTTTAATCCATTTGTCATGACTGGCATATTTACCAAGGACATACCAAATGCACGGACTGAGAATACCAATGCAACTAATAAATATGGTGTTGTCATGGACAACTTACTGAATATAAATGTAGTTACAATCATGATGATTAGCCCAATAATGGCCATGTTCTTTGCACCGTGTTTATCGAAGAGTCTACCTGAAATAGGAGACATAATTCCCATTACAAGGGCACCAGGAAGCATTAATAAACCAGCTTCTGTTGGTGAGAATCCACGTACGGTTTGGATATAAAGTGGAATTAATATCATTCCTGAAAACAAAGCTAATGAAATCGTAATGGATATCGCTGATGATAGTGCAAACATTGGATATTTAAATATCCTAAATTCAAGTAGTGGTTCTTTGATACGATATTGACGAAAAATGAGTAATAAAAGTCCTATTGTTCCAGTAATGATAGTTCCGTAAACTAATGGATGATCCCATCCCATTTCTCCAGCTGAACTAAACCCATATAATAGTCCTCCAAAACCAATACTTGATAATATGATTGAGAGAACATCTAATTTGATTTTTGCTTGAGGTGTAAAGTTCTTGAGTCGGAAAATGGCGTAAACTAAAGACAAAATTGAAAAAGGTAGGACGACATTAAATAACATTCTCCAACTATAATGTTCTACTATAAATCCAGAAAGTGTCGGTCCTAGCGCTGGTGCAACAATCATAACGAGACCAAAGAATCCCATAACTTGACCACGTTTTTCAATTGGGAATGCGACTAACATAACATTCATTAATAATGGCATCATGATAGCAGATCCAGATGCTTGAATTAACCTAGCTATTAGCAGGATTGCGAATGTTGGAGATAAACTAGCTAGAAGTGTTCCTAGTGTAAACAGTCCCATTGCTGTTAAAAAAATACTACGATTCGTAAATCGTTGAATGAAGAAAGCACTAGCTGGAATTAGTATTCCATTCACAAGCATATACCCAGTTGCCAACCATTGGACGGTTGCTGGTCCTACTTGGAATTCCGTCATAATAGAAGGTAGTGCAACGTTTAGAAAGGTTTCATTTAATATTGCTACAAAGGCACCAACAAATAATATGGCAATGACGCCATAAGGGGCCTTTTGTTCTTGGGAAATATTTTCAGACATAGACACTCACCCTACTTTCTATTAACTAAATAAAAGCACTTAAGTATTTTATACCGTAAGTATAATTATTGCAACCTTTATTTTTGTTATTTGGAAAGTGTATTGATTTAAAAGGGTTTTTGGTGATAAAATAAATTATACTACTGTTCTAAAGGGTGGTTTTTGTGAGCGTTAATAAGCGAAAAGACAAGATTTTAGATGTTGCCCATCGTCTGTTTATTAAAAAGGGATTTCATGCAACATCGATTCAGGATATCTTAAATGCAGCAGAGATTTCTAAAGGAACTTTTTATAATTATTTTGGTTCAAAGAATGAATGCTTACTTGCAATATTGGAGAGTGTGCAAGAAGAAGGCGATCAAAAGAGAATGGGGCTTTTACAAGGGAAGTCTAAACAAGATGAAGAAATTTTTATCCAACAGATTGCGGTAAGAACTAATATAAATAGCAAGTATAATATGCTAATTTTATTTGAATCCCTTATGCATTTAGATGAGCCGATAATAAAAAACTTTTTTGATAATCAATATAGGAATGAAGTGCATTGGATTGCTACTCGAATTTGTGAAGTATACAGTCCAGAGGATTGTGACTATTCATTAGATCATGCAATTATGTTACTTGGAATGTTTCAACACTTTATGTATGTCTGGAAGATGGAAACAGGAGAGGAAATAGAGGCGGAAAAGGTTATTCAATTCATTTTAAATCGTATGAAACCAATCATTCAAGAACAAATCCAATCAAGCAAAAAGTTCTTTCCAGTAGATTGGTTTAGTCCCCAGTTGGATGATATTTCAAAAGAGGAAGTACTTACACAATTAGAAAAAAATATAGATAGTCTACTAGATAAGGCTACAATAGAGCAGATTGATTATATTAAGTTCCTCAAGGAAGAAATTCTATCAAATAATCCAAGAAAATTTCTAATTGAAAGTATAGTTCTATCTTTGACTAACATATTTGAGGAAACAGAAATGGAATATGAAGTTAAGAAGCTTGTGCAGTTAATTGAAAAGTATTTGAATAAAATTTGATGGATAAGGGGAATTTTAATGGGCTATGAGAAAGCTTTAGCAGCGTATATTGCTGCGACTAATACGCATGACTTTCAAAATGTTAGGAAGCTATTAGATGAAAGAGCGGTATATTGGTTTTCTGATAAAACCTGTGAATCACTTGCTGAAATTGGTCAATACTTTGAGAACGCTTGGAAAACCATTGAGGATGAGGTCTATCAAGCTACTGAAGTACAGTGGCTAATAACTGAAGAGAATACTGCTACTTGCATCTATACTTATCACTATGAGGGTTATTATAATGGAGAGTTTGTTCAAGGTAATGGACGTGCTACAAATGTTTTTAAGAATGTGGATGGAAACTGGAAGTTGGTTCATGAACATTTGAGTTCATTGGAGTAAGAAATTAGTGGAAGAGTTCTAAAAATGTTCACTTGAATTAGACAAGTTATAGGAGTAATATTTCTTTCGTGAATGTTACTTTTTTGGTAGTTAAGCAAGTGTAAAAATACTTTTCACACGCATAGAAAATTTAATACAAAGAGTGCTCTTCGTACTTAAGATAATTCGAGGAAGTAATTCTCCTCGCAAAGCTACATGAAGTCTAATCGAGCAGTCTCACGTGGAGTATCACAAGTAGTTGCTTCACTAGAGGACGAGCGAATGCGAGTTTTTCTAATATTGCTGGTGTCACAGCTGGTAGTGCACGTCACTCGTCATGACGGGGGGGAGGTTCATGTCCCCTCACTAGCACCATTTATCTGTAAAGGGAGAAGTACCCAAGTGGTTATAAGGGGACGCACTCGAAATGCGTTAGGGGTGGCAACACCTACGTGGGTTCGAATCCCACCTTCTCCGCCATGAAGATACATAATAAAATGAGCCGTATCTTTGTATAGTGATACGGCTTTTGTTTTATACTTTTTTGTCTTTAAGACTTTGAATATCTTGCATAGTAAGGCCAGTTAGTTTGATAATTTCATCTACTGGATAGTTTCCTTGAAGAAGCTTTCTACTAAATTCATAACTTGCTTCTAACTTTCCTTCTGCTCTTCCCTTTAATAATGCCTCTTTAGACCATTCTTTCTCTAAATCCTCTAAAACACATTCCCAGGTTGGAGATATTTTAACTTTTTCTATGTTCACTTTTATCGCCTCCTTAATATATTCTTTTATATCGTCTTTTAATCTTTGCTCTAGTGTTTCCGGTGTTTGGATTACATAATCGATGAAGTGAAATAATGCTGATAGGTATTGTCTGGATTTTTCTTTTTCTGGTGTAAAGCGTTTTAAAGCCTGGATCATCAAGTTACGCTTAAAAGTATACTTTTTTAAATCATTACCTTTAGCTTGACTAGCATATATTCCTGCTAATACAGCTGCAGCGAATGGATTGGATGAATTCTTAAGTTTTTCAGTGTTTTGTTCTTTGAAATTAAATACATTGTATTTGTATATAAGACTTGTACTGTAATAATGGTAATCATAATAATCTTGTTTGGGGTGTCTATTGCTGTTGGTTAGTAGTGCAATGGCATATATTTCGTGGTCATATCGGTCATAAATTCGATAAAAGTAATGGAACATGCGCTTCCGAAATTCATCATTAGCATTGTCTTGAACCTCTATGTGAATTAGTATCCACTTTTCTTTTCCGTTTATTAGTGGTGCTTTAACTAGTTGATCTGCCATTCTTCTGTTTTGTTTGCTAAAGAGTACATCTTGAAAATGCTCTTGCTGAATAAAATAAGGTGACTTAGAAAAATCTATTTCCTCATATAATTCTGGTGCGAAGAAAAGAATAAAGTCTTCAAACATTAGGCTAATCAAATTCTTCCATAGTCCATCGTAATCTGGATATTCATAATTCGTTGTTTCTTCAAGTATTACGGCATGTAGCATCCAATTCCACATCCTTTTTCTTTTTATTATATACGAACATACGTTTGCCATCAAGCGAATTATCGACAAATTTGAAACCTTTAGAGGATTTTTTGCGTAGTAGCTAGAATACTAGATTAGGAATTCTTTTTGGCAGAAGGTAGGTAAAAAATCTTTCCCGCGAACATAAGAAAAACTAAATCTTTTGCTTTGGACATAGCAAATGCAAGTTTTTCCAAGGAGTGATAATTATGATCCGCTTGCTAGAACCAACTGATGCAAAAAAATATTTAGAGTTACGTTTAGAAGCACTGAAAGAAAATCCAGAAGCTTTTGCAGCAAGTTATGATGAGTTAATTAGTAAAGTAAACCCATTGGAGCAATTTGAAAAAAGTATTGCACAAGCTACTCATTATAATTTTGGAGCTTTTAAAGATGAGAAACTAATTGGAATGGTTACATTACTTCCAGAAACAAAGGTAAATCTGAAACATAAGGCAAATATTTTTGCAATGTACGTAACTCCCGATGAGAGAGGTAATGGACTGGGAAAAGCACTTCTTGATGCAGCAATAAAACAAGCACGTGCAATTGATGGCATTTCAAGAGTTAACTTGTCTGTAGTGTCTATTAATCACGATGCAAAAGGCCTTTACCAAAAGTTTGGGTTTAAAAGTTACGGTTTGGAAGAAAAAGCATTAAAAGTAAAAAATGTATATTTTGATGAGGAGTATATGTCCTTGTCATTAAATGATGAGTAGAGGTGTGGATGTGGAATTTACAACTAGAAATATGATTGATGACTATGCGATTGACATTCTTGGTTGGAAATATGAAAAGCCATATGATTTATATAATAATGTCCTTTCAGGTGAAGCGATACTGGAATTAACGCGTCTTACGTATAAAGCAATTCTATCTGATGAGAAAGTAGTTGGTTTCTTTTGTACTGGTGAGGATGCGCAAGTTCCTGCGGGCCATGAAGTTGGCGCTTACGAGGATGATTGTATGGATATTGGTTTGGGATTGAGACCGGATTTAACTGGTAATGGGTTAGGGACTGAATTTTTTACATATATTTTAAAAGAACTCCGAAGTGAATATGAGGGGTGTATAAGATTAACAGTTGCTGATTTTAATAGTCGAGCGATTCATTTATATGAAAAGTTTAAATTTGTTAGAAAGCAAGAATTTTTACGAAATAAGATGAAGTTTATAGTAATGGTAAAGGAAGATTAAAGTGAAACTTGGTGGGATTAATCATCTGTTATTCTCAGTTTCTGATTTGGAAAAGTCGATAGAATTCTATAATAAAGTCTTTGATGCAAAATTGCTTGTCAAAGGTAGAAAAACTGCCTACTTTGATTTAAATGGATTATGGTTAGCATTAAATGAAGAAAAGGATATTCCTCGAAACGAGATACATCATTCTTATACACATATTGCTTTTACGGTGGCTGAAGATGAATTTGATGCTTGCGTTGAGCGGTTGAAAAGCCTAGGTATAACCATATTACCAGGTAGAGAAAGGGATGCTCGGGATAAGCAATCCATTTATTTTATTGATCCAGATGGGCATAAGTTTGAGTTTCATACAGGTACTTTACATGATCGATTAAAGTATTATCAGGAAGATAAACAGCATATGGAGTTTTTTGGTTGAGGTGTAGACCAATCGTATAGTTAATAGAGGATATGGATTCTTCTGTACAGGGAAAGATTATTAGTCTTTTAGTTTCTAACTTCATAGTTTTTCCTTCTTCCTATTGTTTTCTTATCCAAGGTATTTTGGCTTTAAGTTCTTTGAAGTATATTTTACAATAAAGTGAAACTTCAATCAGTGGGGGTTTTTCTACTTCCCCCACTGATTGTTGGTTGAACGAACCTCAGCTTTTTACTGGCTGTTGAGCCCCCACTTATAATTCTTGAATTTCACTCGAATTCCTCTCGTTTAGGGTCTTACAGCCAGTTAACCTGCTATAAAGGTAAATGAATTACAAGAAAATTAATTATAATTTTAAAGTTCATATCTGGAGGAAAAGCAAATGAATAAAACATTGAATTCATTTAATAAAATAATAGATGAAATAAAAAACTTAAAAGAAGTAGAAGTAGCCTACTTAACAGAACCAATTAGTGAAGGGAAATGGTCAATCCGAGAAATAATAGGTCATATTTACTATTGGGATAAGTTTAATTTAGAGGTAATGGTTCCTAAAATGGTTAATGGGGGAATTTTACCTGAGTTTCCGAATCATGACCTACATAATGCTGAAGGTGTCCAATATCTAAGAGGGCAATCAGTGGAATCTATTATAAGTATTTTCATTGAAACTAGAAAAATACTAGTTGAACATCTTACAAATGTTTCCGAAGAAACTAGATTTAGAATTGGTAAAGGGAAGCGCCAGTATTCAGTTGAAACATTTACGAAAATATTTTTAAACCATGATTTATATCATTTGAAACAAATTAATGAGAAATTAAATAAATAGTACGTACAGAGATTAAGAGGAGTGAATTGATTATACATACTTGCACAAGAAAAAAGGAACTCTAATCAAGTTCCTTTAATTGTTTTTACATGAGAATGTCTTTTTTACGAATACTGTAAACCGAAATTCAACATGAAATCCATAATATATACCAATTCTATTCTATTCAAACCCAAGTTGCTCAACCTGATCCATAAGGTTCGTAAAGCTTTCTATTGTTTGGTAGAACTGTGAATTTTCTATCTCCTCTATTGCAATTTCACCATTTTCTTGTACTTGATTGACTATGTCAAGAAGTTGGTCATTTTTTGCTAAAATATCATTGTGGATACCTTCTGCAATGGCAGGAACTTCAATTGTGTTAAATTCTTCAACCGTTCCTTCTAAATCTGTTAGTGTATTCTCTAACTCAGCAACATTCACATTACCTTCACCTAACACTTTTTGTACTTCTTCTGCAAAGATACTCATTTCATTTAGATATTCAGTTGTCTCTGTTGCGTAATTGATAGTATCCTGTGTTTCTTCTAGAAATCCACAACCAGAAATGAAGATGATTGTAGATAATACAAGTAAGGTAATTACTTTTTTCATATATAAACTCCTTTATTATTATAAAGTTCTGTACTTTAATCATAACATGTTTATATTTTTAATTCTTGTTAGGATAGTCTAATTATTGTTGCCAAAACTTTCTAGAAGAATACAACTAAAACAGTCCATAAGTTAAATGATCATCCCTTTTTTCTTAGCATCTGCATCTAAGCCTGATCCAATTGCTAAACCGATACTCATCCCGATGGGTATTCCTAATCCAATATTATCAAATATAACTAGCCCAAATACTACACCTAAACTTATTCCCATTGACATGTAAATACTTAGATAATGCCCACTTGTTACTAATTTGTGTCGCTTCTGCAAATGAGAACGGATATCTCCTAATGTTTTTTTATGTTGTTTAAAATCACTTTCTACAAGATGTTCTCGCTTATCGTTAAGCTGAATTATATGATTTTTGAAATAAATTAAATGCTGAAGACATTCCTCACAATCAGATGAGAAGGAACCCAATCTGTGAATAACTCGTTTACACTTATCTAATTCAAGTTGTTTAGTAACTTGATCGTCAACTGAATTTCTTATTTCTTCAAGAATGTTGTAAAGTTTATCAATCCGTTTACTATCCATTGTTCAACCTCCATAAAAGATTACTTATTAAATATTACGGGAGTCATAAAATTTAGTTTCGTTTTTTACTGTATTTACAATATAATTCATTCTTTATGTCACGAATCCATCTACTAAATCGTTTTATTAGTAAAAGTGGAATGGAGTTGTATGACATGAAGAAAATGACTTGTGTTGTAATAGGCGGGGGATATGCAGGGATTCATGCGATAAAGGCTATACAGAAAAATATAGGAAGGAACCAGTCCATTCGAATTATCTTGATTGATCCAAATCCTTATCATATTAAAAAGGTTCTTCTATTCAAACCTGCAGTTGAAAAGGAGACTATCAAAATTCCTTGGAATAGAATTTTTACATCTAATGTAGAGATTATTCAAGGATATGTAACGATGATTAATCACAAGGAAAAGAGTATTATATGTCAACATGCATTGGGAGAAGAACAACTAATGTACGATAATTTGGTAATTACTGTTGGAAGTTGTTTTCAAAAGAGTGATCCAAATACAGGGGGGATTTCACTTTCTAGTCCTGAGAATGGGGAATTAATCTTTAACCAATGGAATGAAAATTTGGCACTTGCATCAAAGGCGAATAATCAAGAAGAAAGGAAAAAATTAATGGCTGCAACTGTAATTGGAGCAGGAATTAGTGGAATTGAAACTTCTGCAGCTCTAGCTGAACAAATGAGAAAAGTAGCTACTATTAAAGGTCTTAATCCTAAGGAAGTTACGGTTTTATTAATCAACTCAAAAAATATTCTGTTCGATGAAGGACCTGGTAAGTTAGGAATAATGTTGGAAGAAAGACTTTTTCAACAAGGTGTTCAAGTTATTCACAATGCCAAGGCTATATGTGAAAAAAACGGAATAGTGGAACTAGATAATGGTCAACGTATTCCATCTGGCTTAAGTGTCTGGACTATTGGATTAATCCCCAATCCAATTTTATCCTCATGGGACATTCCTTTAACAACGGATGGTAGAGTGAAAGTGGATGAATCTTATCGGGTTAAAGAGAGTATAGGAATCTATTGTATTGGAGACTGTGCACGAATTGTTAACCCTAGGACTGGTGTTGAGGATCAAATGACCTGTAAAGAAGCAACCGTTCAAGCCAGAAGATTAGGTAAAATTATAAAAGCAGATATTCTCCATAAAAGATCTCCTATCCATAAAACGGCAATTACAACATATTGTTTTGGTCTTGGAGAAAAACAAGGTTTAGTCTGGGTGGAGTTGCCAAAAATAAATATTTATTTATCTGGAAAATTAGGCTTTTGGATAAGAAAGCTAACCTGGGATATAGCAAGTTTGGTAAAATAATAGATATTGGTTCATTAGGAGTTGTGTGGTATGGAAATAGAAGAGCTGTACAATCAATATAGGCCATTACTTTTCACATTAGCATATCAAATGACGGGTAGTAGTATGGATGCTGAGGATCTTGTCCAGGATGTTTTTATGAAACTCCATCATATTGATATAGGAAAGCTGGATAACCCGAAAGCATTTCTTTGTAAAATGGTAACAAACAAATGTCTTGATTATTTAACATCGGCCCGCAAGAAAAGAGAACAATATGTAGGAGTTTGGTTGCCAGAGCCAGTAGTGGTTTCCGATGATATTAGTGATTTAGTAGCGGATAAGGACTTATTATCATATGTCATGTTAGTGTTAATGGAACGATTAACTCCAATTGAAAGAGCAATATTTCTATTAAAGGAAGCCTATGCATTTGATTACCGAACTATTGCTAGTTTTGTCGATAAAAGTGAGGTTAATTGTAGAAAGATTTACAGTAGGGCTAAGATGAAACTTGGAGAAAAAGAAGAAGCGAAAATGAAACTAGACAATCATTGGATGAATGATTTACTTACCGCATTAAGGGAAGGTAATGTAGAAAAATTACTCCCGCTTATTTCAGAAGATATTACGGTTTACTCTGATGGTGGAGGTAAAGTTCCGGCCGCACTTTATCCTATTCAAACTCCAGAGCGGGTACTTCGATTCCTTGGTGGTTTATTAAATCGCTTACCACTATTCGGGGTGGATGCACGAATGGAGAGGATAATGATTAATAGGGAGGAAGGAATTATTGTCCGTACTGATAAAGATATTATACTAGTAGCAATGTTTAACGTTCAGATGAATTTAGTTAATAATATTTATTTCATACGAAATCCGGATAAACTAGAAATGTTAAGAAAACAACTGATTTGATTCTTTTTGTGTATGGAAACTGGACTATATTTTGCCAATTGCTGATCGTTCAACTTTCAGAATCTTTTAATATTCGGATTTGGGGTTGATTTTGTTAGCGTATACCGGTATACTAAAAAACAATTCAATACTATTTTCATATAATCGCAGGAATATGGCCTGCAAGTTTCTACCGGCTTACCGTAAATGAGCTGACTATGAAAAGTATCGGAATGGTTTTACATCTTTCTTAAGATGTAATTTCATTCTATTTTCGACAACCATTTTGCTCGGAAATATGCTTCTTCATAGTGAAGAAGTGTGTTTTCGGGCTTTTTTGTTTGGGAAATGTTCTTAGTCTATGAGAAAGGTAGGATTCTATGAATCTTTTAAAACATGCAATTAAGGAAAAAGGAAGAGTATTATCAGAGGATGTATTAAAGGTGGATGCCTTTTTAAATCATCAGATCGATCCAGTACTTATGCAACAAATTGGTAAGGAATTTGCTGAAAGGTTTAAAGAAGCGGGTATAACCAAAATTCTTACGATTGAGTCTTCTGGTATTGCCCCTGCACTGATGACAGGTATTGAATTAGGAGTTCCAGTTGTATTTGCTAGAAAAAGAAAATCCCTTACATTAGTGGATGACCTATTAACTTCCAAGGTTCACTCATTCACGAAAAAGGAAACGAACGAGATTTCAGTGTCGAAGGAATATCTTAAAGAAGATGATGTCATTCTAGTCATGGATGATTTTCTTGCCAATGGGCAGGCTGTTCGTGGGTTAATGGAAATAGTAAAGCAAGCTGGATCTACTTTAGTAGGGGTTGGAATTGTGATTGAAAAAGGGTTCCAAGCTGGTGGAGATTTACTTAGAGAGCAGGGAGTTCGTGTGGATTCTTTAGCAATTATTGATTCGTTAAATAATAATCAAATTACCTTTCGGGAGGAATAATACATGAAAAATGTCACGCTAGGAATCCAACATATATTAGCTATGTACGCAGGGGCTATTTTAGTTCCACTTATTATTGGTGGGGCTCTCGGTTTAACGACCGAACAGCTAACATATTTAGTTGCGATTGATATCTTAATGTGTGGGATTGCGACATTACTACAGGTTATTTCTAATCGATTCTTCGGTATAGGATTACCGGTAGTACTTGGTTGTACGTTTACCGCTGTGGGACCGATGATTGCCATTGGAGGAGAGTACGGAATTAATGCGATGTATGGTGCCATTATCGTCTCCGGTTTAATTGTTGTACTAATAAGTGGATTTTTTGGTAAGCTTGTTCGTTTCTTTCCACCAATTGTAACGGGAACGGTTGTTACGATTATTGGGGTAACATTAATTCCGGTTGCAATTAACGATCTTGGTGGGGGACAGGGGGCAAGCGACTTTGGTTCTTTAACTAATATTTCTTTAGGTTTTGGAACACTACTCTTTATTATTTTGTTGTATCGTTTTTCGAAAGGTTTTATACGTTCTATTTCCATCTTACTTGGTTTAGTTGGTGGTACTATTGCTGCGACGATTATGGGGAAGGTGGATTTCACTGCAGTAGGGGAAGCTTCATATTTCCGTTTACCTGAGTTATTCTATTTTGGAATGCCAACATTTCAATGGTCTGCCATTTTAACGTTAACCCTTGTTGCAATGGTTTCTTTAGTAGAATCAACTGGGGTATATTTTGCATTGAGTGACATGACAGATAAGAAGCTTTCTGAGAAGGATCTTTCTAAAGGATACCGTGCAGAAGGAATTGCAATTTTTATTGGTGGATTTTTCAATGCCCTTCAATATACAGCATTTTCTCAAAACGTTGGTTTAGTTCAGCTAACTGGTGTAAAAACAAGAAAAGTTGTTATGATCGCTGGTGGTATGTTAGTGATTTTAGGTTTTATTCCTAAAATTGCTGCACTCACAACCATCATACCTACTTCTGTTTTAGGTGGAGCTTGTATTGCTATGTTTGGTATGGTTATTTCTCAAGGCATTAAGATGCTAAGTAAAGAAATTGGTAAGTCCAATGGGAATGCGATGATTGTTGCTTGCTCTGTTGGTATGGGTTTAGGTGTGACGGTAGTTCCGGAAATATTTGCACAGCTTCCAAATGGTATTCAAATCTTAACTAGTAATGGTATTGTAGCAGGAAGCTTAACAGCGATTGCATTGAATATTGTGTTTAATATGTTGCCTTCAAAACAGCCAGTTGCGCTAATGCAAGAAAATGAGGCTTAAGAAATGTTAACGGGTTTGTGATGAATTTAATAAAGCATAGATAAGAGGAGCAAATCTTGGATGATTTGTTCCTCTTATTTATCGTAAGCATACTTCCGACAGAAACAGATCGAATTACTTGTTTTCTTTATTTCTTCATTTTGTTTTTACTTGTGAAGGGAATTGTGCCAAGTCATTATTCAGAAACGTGACGAGGATGCCTAAGGATCTTCATTTTAACTCAACAATACTTTCAAGCGACCCTTATATAATACTTTGATATAATAAAAATATAATTCATATGGGGGTTATTGTATGCCGAAAGCGTTAGTTAATGGTGTGGAACTTTATTATGAGGAAGCTGGAAATGGAGAAGTTATTATTTTTCTTCATGGATTAACAAGTAATCATTTTATGCTTAAACAAGAAATGGATTATTTCAAAGATCGTTTTCATGTGATTGGGATTGATTCTAGGGGACATGGCAATTCTGCAAAGCCAACAGGCTATACATTACATGATCATGTTCAAGATGTGATTGGATTTATGGATGAATTTGGAATTGAAAAAGTAAATTTATTTGGTATGTCGATGGGAACGTATGTAGCCCAGGGAGTAGCAATTGCTATACCGGAACGGGTGAATAAAATGGTGCTTGTTTCAGGAAATTCTCATGCTAAAGATCCATCAGTAAGTTTGTTGGGAAGACACGCAGATGAGCAAGCAGGACTTACTTTTGAAGAGCAAATGGGCAAGTTAGCTTCACATATTTTCCATGATTTACAAACAGTTGGGGAATGGCTTGAGGGGATTCCAGGTGGATTAACTGCAGAAGAACAAGAAGCAGCTGCTGAAGCTTTAGCAGAATTTGATTTTCGACCAGAGTTACATAAGGTTACTGCAAAAACATTAGTCATAAATGGAAGCTATGATGGGTTGAATCCGCCAGAAGATGGGAGGGAAATTGCTGAGTATATTACAAATGCACAATTTGTTGTCTTCAGCAACTCTGGACATGCTCCGAATGTTGAGGAAAAGGAAAAATTTATTGAACTAGTAGATTCATTCTTGCATGAGTAGAGGAAAAAATTGGGTTTTAATGGATAAACGAAGTGGAAAATCCATAAAACATTATAAATAGAAATGTTCTATTGGACAAAAGGAGACAGTAATTCCGTGAATCTGTCTAATAGAAAGCTTCATATAGACAAAACAAACGGAATTTCCGCAACTCTGTCTAATAGAAGTGTTCTATCTCTATCAAACAAAAGAGGCAGAGATTCCGTTAACCTGTCTAAAAGAATATTTCTATTAGATAAGCACATCTAACCAATTTATTTCTTATTAAATGCACCATGCATAACCGGACCAACATATTCATTAAGCTTCCAGCCATGTTTAATTGCTGCAGATACAAATTTCTTCGCGTTAGATACTGCATCTAATACGGACTCACCGTTTGCCAGGTTAGCGGTGATAGCTGCTGCAAATGTACATCCAGCGCCATGGTTGTATGTTGTATCAAGCTTTTCACTTTCTAGCAGTGTGAATTCTTTTCCATCATAGAATAAGTCTACTGCTTTGTCGTGATGGATGGCACTCCCGCCTTTAATAACAACATTCTTTGCACCTAGTTCATGGATTTTTACTGCCGCTTCTTTCATATCATCAATTGTTTTAATTGGACCTGAAGTCTGTGCTAGTTGCCATGCTTCAAAAAGATTTGGTGTTGCCACAAGGGATACTGGAAGTAATACTTCACGCATGGCATCGGTATTTTCAGGCAAAAGAAGTTCATCTTCCCCTTTGCATACCATTACTGGATCCAGTACATATTTTTCAATTTTATGTTCTCTAATTTTTCTTGCACCAAGTTCAATAACATCAACAGTACCGAGCATTCCGGATTTCATTGCGTCTACACCAACTGAGAGTACTGTTTCTAGTTGCTTTTCGACAACATCAACATCAATTGTTGTTACATCATGATTCCACCCATTAGGATTCATGGTAACAATTGATGTTAGTGCATTCATACCGTAAATTCCATGTTCTTGGAAGGTTTTAAGATCAGCTTGGATTCCTGCCCCTCCACTTGTATCAGAACCTGCTAGGGTTAATGCTTTTTTCATTGTCATGTAAATTCCCCCTGAATATTAAATCCTAGTCAATTACAAGGATAAAACATAATTTTATTAAAATAAAGTAGTTTTACTTAAGGGCTAGGTTTCCCTAATATAAAATACTTTATCAAAAGTATAAGAGCTTGTACAATAGTAATAATAGAAGATACTGAATTTATTATAAGCCGCCGTGTTAAACGCATAAATAACATTTGGGGGTCTATTATTTTATTGGGGGTAGTAAATATGGCAACAATTGATGATTTTATGAAATTAGACTTGCGAGTAGGTACTATCGTTAAGGCTGAAGCATTTCCTGAAGCACGTAAGCCAGCTATAAAATTAGAAATTGATTTTGGAGAGCTTGGATCTAAACAGTCATCCGTGCAAATTACAAAGCGCTATAATCCAGAAAAACTTATTGGAAGACAGATAGTTGCAGTTGTTAATTTTCCTCCTAGACGCATTGCAGGATACAAATCTGAGGTCTTGGTCCTTGGCGGCGTCCCTGAAGAAGATGATGTTATCCTATTGCGCCCGGATGAACAAGTAGAAAATGGAACGAAAATATCATAATAGATGTAGATCCATAAAGGGAGATGGAACATGCCAAGAAACTCAGACCGTTTTATAACAGCATTTAATCGAATCGATAAAGCAATGGATACAGAACTAGGTAATAGCAGGGGAATTGGATTTTCAAAGGCGGTTCGGATTTTAACGAAGTATAATGCGATTGTTCGCAGATATAAGGATGATTTGTTAGAATTTGCGGAGCTTCGTAATGCCATTGTACATAATCGTCTGGAAACAGGAGTTGTTATTGCAGAACCACATGATTCTATCGTCGAACAAATTGAACAGATAGAAGGGGAGATGACAAGTCCAAAGCTTGTTATTCCTCATTTTGAGAAGAGGGTACACGCTTTTGATATAAGGGATTCACTCTCCAGTTTATTAGATGCAATTCAAGAGAAAGGTTATTCTAAATTCCCAGTGTATGATAGACGAGAATTTATTGGACTAATCACCGAAAGTGGTGTTACCAAATGGCTAGCAAAGAATAAAGAAACCACGATAAGGGATATCATTCTTGAAGAAATAATGCCGTACCAAAAAGAAAGTAATCATCAAATCATTTCAAAAGACACCTCAGTATATCAAGCAATAGAAATTTTTAAAGAAAAAATTGGTGAAGGCAAGCGTGTGGATGCATTGCTCATTACAAGTAATGGCCTGAAGGATGATGAATTAATGGGAATTATTACAACGTGGGATATCATGGGGATTGAATAATAATCGCATGGAAAAAAACATAGTAATGAAGTTCAAACGTTTCATTTGTTCGTTTGAACTTCATTTTTATTTTGATATTTGAAAATCATATTTAACTTCATTCACAAACTCACCTGCATGAAATGTTCTTTCCATAAATAGAACATTATTTTCTTGATCAATGGTTAATATAGTGGAGCATCGTGTTCCATAGTCAGGAAGTTTAATAAACAGGGAAGAAAGTCTTTTTTCTAATTCTAACCCAATGCCAGTATCTGGGAGTAATCTTTCAGGTGCTTCTTCGGAATCAGAAAGGATTGTAAATAATTCTTCTGGAACAACTACTTTAGCTTGACTTATATAATCCGATAATCTTTTTTTACCCTTTTCAACCTTTGGCCATGGTGTGTTTAGGAAATGATTACTCAAGCCATGTGTACCTGGATCTATCGTTGTAATAGTATCTTCTATATTGTTATAATACATAAGCTCATCTGGGGTTCCTGCAAGCACATTATATCCGACATAATCTTTTTTATGATTACTCAAATTTTGCATATAACTTTTAGTAGAATCAGCTCCGTTTAGAAAGTTGGTGACAATTTCTCCGCGTGAAACTTTACTTGGTTTCATATGAGCAGGATCCCGGTAATTAGTTAGTGCCCCGAACCGCCCATCTTTTGACATTCCTAGCCACGTCCCCATTTGTTCTAAGTCTCGACCTGCTAAAATAGTTGGTTTATCTTGCCAAAATGCCGCTTTTGCAGTTGGACGATTGTATGCCTCATCACGATTAGCGGCAAGGACTAATTTATAGGTTGGATGTTCCTGTAAATGGAAAAGAATTAAGCACATAATGTAACCATGTCCCCCTTTTTTCACTATTATAAAGTGTTTTATTTTAAAAAGCATTGAAAGGGACTTTGAATAAAGGTTCGTAAACCGAAGTAATTTTTGTTATAATAGGGACTTATTCAAATTGGAGGCTAGTAAATTATAAAATTAACGAAAAGACATAAAAAACTGTTCTTGTGGTATCAATAAAGAAGAGTTAATAAAGAAAGAAGGATGTAGATATGGTACATCAAGAAATACAATCAAAAAATACAATACATAAAGTTCCACTTATAGCTGTTCTTCTAGTAGGCGCCTTTGTTACAATATTAAATCAAACGCTATTAGTAACCGCTTTGCCGGTTATAAAAGATGATTTTCAAATTGATGATACGACCGTTCAATGGTTACAATCAATTTTTCTATTAGTGAATGGAATTATGATTCCGATAACTGCTTTTTTAATTGCGCGATTTACAACGAGGGGGTTATTCCTTTCTGCAATGGGGTCATTTGCTTTAGGAACACTTTTATGTGCAATTGCTCCTGAATTTTATACGTTATTAATTGGAAGGGTGCTCCAGGCTGCAGGAGCTGGAGTTATGATGCCCCTTATGCAAACGGTGATGTTCTTAATTTTCCCTGTAGAAAAAAGAGGAACAGCAATGGGGCTTTTTGGATTAATTATTGCCTTTGCACCAGCTATTGGTCCAACTTTGTCAGGCTACATCGTGGAGCATTATCCTTGGCGGAGTTTATTTTACATCGTATTACCAATTGCTGTAATAGACATTATCTTAGCATATTTTGTATTGAAAAATGTAACGAAACAAACATTTCCAAAACTCGATTTGTTATCGATTATTTTATCCACGCTAGGTTTTGGGGGTATTTTGTTTGGGTTCAGCACAGCTGGTTCGGCAGGATGGGTTAGCATGGAGGTCATTCTTTCCATGGTTCTTGGTGCAGTTACATTAGTTTGGTTTATCTTGAGACAACTGAAGATTAAGGAACCGATATTAGAATTCCGCATTTTTAAGGATAAAGTATTTACTTTAACAACAGCCCTGGGAATGACTGTATTTTTAGCGATGATTGGCGGGGCAGTTATTTTACCATTATTGATGCAAGATATGTTAGGTTTTTCGCCAATGGAATCTGGATTGGCATTATTACCGGGAGCTATCATTATGGGACTTATGAACCCGGTTACTGGTCGATTATTTGATAAGTTCGGTGCAAAGTGGTTGTCGATTATCGGATTAATTCTTGTGACGGTTACAACATTTATGTTCGCCATTTTTACAAAGGAGACTACTTTCACATACATTGCTACTGTTAATGCATTTCGAATGTTAGGAGTTGCCATGGTTATGATGCCAGTTACGACGGCTGGATTAAACCAGCTTTCACCTGAAATGCTTCCCCATGGAACTGCCATGAATAATACGTTTAGACAGGTAGCAGGTGCAATAGGTACAGCGCTATTAGTTACTATCATGACAACAACTGCTGTTCCTGAAGATGGAGTAAGTGGAATTATTCACGGTGTTAATATGGCATTCGGGGTAGCCGGTGTAACAGCGGCTATTGGGTTGGTGATTACATTCTTTATTAAATATAATAATCCGAGAAGGGCTAAAGGATAAGAAGCTTTGGGAAAAGGAGCACTGAAAATTAATTTTTCAGTGCTCCTTTTTAAAGGGAAATTAGATTGGATACCGAATATTTATTATATGGGGAGGGGTTAGAATGATATTACGGCCCAATTGTTTAAAAAAGGGTGATAAAGTTGCAACGATTAGTTTATCTTGGGGTGGTGCAGGAGATTCCGAGTTAAGATGGCGCTATGACCAAGGTGTGGCTAGGCTTCAGAATGTTTTTGGACTAGAGGTAGTAGCTATGCCAAATAGTTTAAAAGGAACTGATTTTGCCTATCAAAATCCGGAGGCACGAGCTGCGGATTTAATGACAGCATTTAAAGATCAAAGTATTAAAGCAATTTTTTCCAATATTGGTGGAGATGATAGTATTCGTCTTTTACCATACATCGATATCGATGTCATTCGAAATAATCCTAAAATTTTCATGGGTTTTTCTGATTCGACTATTACTCACTTAATATGTCTAAAGGCGGGAATATCATCTTTTTACGGACCTGCCATTTTAACGGACTTTGCGGAAAATGTTTCGATGCATTCTTATACGATAGATTCAATAAAGAAGACTTTATTTTCCAGTGGGGAAATTGGTGACGTATTGCCAACACCGGAATGGACCAGTGAATTTGTAGCCTGGGAAGAATCTAATAGAAATCGGAAACGTAAGATGAATCCTAACACTGGTTATGAAGTTATACAAGGTAAAGGGATAGCTCGGGGCCCATTGATAGGTGGCTGTATAGAAGTATTGGAGTTCGCGAAAGGAACAATAATTTGGCCGGATTTGAGTATGTTTGAAAATAGTATTCTATTCTTTGAGACCTCAGAAGAGACTCCGGAGCCAAGTATGGTGCGATACTGGCTACGAAACTACGGGGCACAAGGAATATTAGAGAAAGTGAATGGTATTATTTTTGCTAAGCCACTTGATGAAACATACTATGAGGAATACAAGAAGGAAATTCTTACGGTATTAACGGAATATCAGTTAACAGACTTGCCAGTTTTATATAATATGAACTTTGGCCATACAGAACCTAAATTTATTTTACCGTACAGACGTATGGCTGAAATTAATTGTGATAAAAAGACTTTTGCAATTATCGACCATGGAGTGGAATAGTTTGCAAACTGTTCAACATAGTTATGAAGTATAGAGATATTTTAATCAAAGGAGAAATGCCGATGAGGATTTTAGTTGTAGGTGCCAGTGGAACCATTGGCAGTCAAATATGTAAAACACTTGAACATCATGATATTATACGTGCTGGACGTAACGGGTTAGATGTAACAGTGGATAATATGTCGTTGGATAGCATCAAGAAAATGTACGAGAAAATTGGAAAAGTAGATGCTGTAATAAATGCTGCTGGGGGAGCAAATTTTGCTTCTGTATCGGAATTAACTCCTGAATTAAATGAGCGGGGAATTGAAAGTAAATTAAAAGGTCAAATAAATTTAGTATTACTTGGCTTAGATTATGTGAATGATGGTGGAAGCTTTACACTAACAACAGGTGTGATGATGGATGATCCAATCCGAATGGGAGCATCAGCAGCGATGGCAAATGGGGGTGTGAAATCCTTTGTTAAAGCAGCTTCCATAGAAATGCCTAGAGGGATTCGAATAAACAGTGTTAGTCCAACCATTGTCCAGGAATCATTTGCACGATTAGAAAAATACTTTGTAGGATTTTCTCCAGTACCAGCTAGTCGTGTAGCACTTGCCTATAAGAAGAGTGTGGAAGGAGCACAGACTGGGCAGAATTATGAGGTTTATTAGAATAGGCTATGAATGACGTCAAGGCAGGGGGGATTGCTTTGGCGTTGTTTTGTTTAGTGTATATGCTTAGGGAAATTCAGACTAAACTTTGGTATATCGGCCGAAGTGCGGGAATATCAGCCAGTACGCAGGAATATCAGCCAAGATGCGGGAATATCGGCCAGTACGCAGGAATATCGGCCAAAACGCGGGAATATCAGCCAGGACGCAGGAATATCGGCCAAAAAGTGGGAATATCGGCCAGTACGCAGGAATATCGGCCAAAACGCGGGAATATCAGCCAGTACGCAGGAATATCGGCCAAAAAGTGGGAATATCAGCCAGTACTCAGGAATATCGGCCGAAACGCGGGAATATCAGCCAGTACGCAGGAATATCGGCCAAGATGCGGGAATATCGGCCAAAACGCGGGAATATCAGCCACTACGCAGGAATATCGGCCAAAACGCGAAAACATCGGCCAAGATGCAGGAACATCAGCCAAAACGTGAAAACATCGGCCAGGACACTAAAAACATCAGCCGTACTCTAAATTAGCCACGGCATAATAGCATTTATGTTACACTCATATCAGAAAGGTGGAGATATAATGGATGTTTTCAAAGCAATACAAGATCGTAGAGAAATTACCAAGTTTGAAGTAAGTAAGCCAATCCCTGAGGATGTACTAGAAAAGGTAATAGATGCTGGAGTTTTTGCGCCGACAGGAAATAATCTTCCATCAAAGAATTTGATTGTGGTACAGGATAGGGATATGTTAGACCAATTAGCAGATACAACTCCTTATATGAAATGGTTAAAAGAAGCACAGGCTGGGATTGTAGTGACAGGGAAGCCTAGTGTGAGTAAATACTGGTTACAGGATGCATCATTTGCATGTGCATTTATTTGGTTAGAAGCGGTTGAGGTTGGACTTGGTTCTGCTTTTGGGGCAGTGTACCATTCAGAAGATGAAGAGGAATCGCAAATACGAGAAGGTTATGTTAGTAATCTGATTAATATACCAGAAGAACAGCGTATTGTTGCAGTACTTGGTCTGGGTTATCCAGCTATGACACCAGATCCTAAGAAACATGTGCCAAGGGAAGAAGTAGTCTTTTATGAAAAATTTGGAAAAAGCTCAAAATAAGGAGTTAAAAATGATAAAAGCAATTATCTTTGATCTTGACGATACCCTTTTGAATGATATGAAAAGTATACAAGAGGCATTTAAGGCAACTTGTAATATTGCAGCACAAAAACATTCTATTCATCCAGAACAACTCGAAGAAAAAGTTCGGGAGTCTGCTAGAAAATTATACGCCTCTTATTCAACTTACGATTTTACTCAGAAAATAGGTATTAATCCTTTTGAAGGGTTATGGGGAACGTTTGAGGATGAAGGAGAAGACTTTCAACACTTACATCAGATTGCTCCAGACTATCAACTTGCTGTTTGGAGGAACGGGTTACTTGCTTTAAATATTGAAGATTCCAGCCTCGCACAACATCTCGCACAGGCTTTTCCGAAATTTAGAAAACAGCTCCCTTTCGTATTTGATGATACGTATTATGTGCTTAAACAGCTAAAAGGGAAATACCAATTAATACTTTTAACGAATGGTTCACCTTCATTACAAAAGGTCAAATTAGAGATTACTGCAGAACTTAAGCCTTATTTTGATAGAATAGTTATTTCTGGGGAATTTGGTATTGGGAAACCAGATCCATCGATTTTTCAGTATGTTCTTGAGCAAGCTAGTTTAACTAAGGATGAAGCAATCATGGTGGGAGATAATTTACATACAGATATTTTAGGGGCAAACCGTATTGGAATGAAAAATATTTGGATTAATAGAAAAGAGCAAGTGTCAAAAGATGTTCAACCAACGTATGAAATAGAACATCTAATAGAGTTAATACCATTAATAAAAAAAATCTAGCATCCTAAAATTAATTGGATGCTAGATTTTTTATGTTACTTTCCGAAGACCTCGATAGAATGCCCAAATGAGGATTGCGCCAAGGCTACAAAGTACGAGCAAATCAACATTCATATTTCTTAAATTACCTAATCCAGCCATTATTTTATGTAATAAGGGTTCGGCTATATGTTCCATACGGTCTTCATTATATTTTAGATGGATAATAGAATTTCCGGCTAAAACAGGTTCCCAACCATAGTCACCTTCGGAAAGCCAAATTGTAATAATGTCTTGAACAGCAATATCCGTACGTGCTCCACCAACATAATTTCTAGCATCCCAAGCAGGAAAGTAGTGGTAAAATACTTCGACGACGTTATTTGTTTCTAAACCATCAGGAGCTTTTTCAACTTTTGAAATTCGAAGGGTCATTTTTCGGATTTGTACCGGATGATTTTTATCTTCTGTTATATCTTTATATAGCTCATCGGATGTAACTTCACCAACGATGTGATAGGGTGCTTCTTTATTTATTTCTTTCACCTCTGTTGGGTCCATGGATGCAAAAACTGTACTAGAAAGCATACTCCAAATGAATGCGAAACAAAATAATAGTAGGATGTTTTTGTGGAAACTTAAAAATCCCATCGTTTTCCCCCAATAATAATCTAGAAATCTATCGTTTTTACATCATGTATGTCACCTAAGGTTAATAGCTCTTCTATAACTTCTTCTCCAACATGTTTATCTACCGTCAACATCATGATGGCATCGCCACCGATATCAGAACGATCTACTTGCATGGTTGCAATGTTAACCGCATGTTTTGCTAGGAGACTACCCATTCGTCCGATAACTCCTGGTTGGTCGGTGTGATGAATAACAATGATATGTCCAAATGGAGCGACATCCACACGATAATGGTCTACCTTGACAATACGAGGACCTAATCCATTTAATAAAGTACCTGCAACACTGCGTAATCCAGATGAAGTTTTCATTTCCACTGTAATAAGATTGGAGAATCCTTTTTTTGTATTGGTTTTATTTTCATGAAAGGTGATGTCACGTTTGTCGGCAAGATAGAGAGCATTTACCTCATTGACATGGGTACCAAGATGTCGTTTTAATAATCCTTTGATGACTTTTCTGCTTATAGGTGATATCTCATGTTTAATTAGGTCGCCAGCATAGGTTATAGAGACTTCCTCAATCACTTCATCGGTAAGGTAAATCAAAAATTCACCAAGCTTCTCAGCTAGTTGGAAATATGGTTCCACTTTTTGAAGTAATTCATTATCTAGGGACGGGATGTTCACTGGATTTCTTACTGTTTCTCCACGAAAAAATCTTAGGATATCTTCGCTAACATCGATTGCGACATTTTCTTGGGCTTCAATCGTACTTGCTCCGAGATGTGGAGTAGCAATAACTTCTGGTAATTCTAGTAATCTGTGATGTAAAAAGGGCTCTTCTTCAAACACATCTAAAGCAGCACCAGCTACTTTTCCGGAAACAATTGCCTCGTATAAAGCATCTTCATCAATAATTCCACCTCGTGCACAGTTAATGATTTGCACACCGGCTTTCATCTTGTTAAAAGCATCACCATTTAAAAGGTGTCTCGTTTCTTTCAATAATGGTGTGTGGACGGTGATAAAATCAGCAACTCGGAGCACCTCATCTAAGCTACCGTAAGAAATGCCCATTTTTTCGGCCTTTTCATTTGTTAAAAATGGGTCATAAGCGATTACATTCATTCGTTGTCCTCTTGCACGGTATGCAACTTCAGCACCAATACGTCCTAGTCCGACGATTCCTAGAACTTTATCTTTTAGTTCGATACCAATATACCGTTTACGCTCCCATTTTTTCTCTTTTAGTGCGAGAAATGCCTGGGGGATATTTCGTGATAATGCCATTAGCATTGCCATTGTATGTTCCGCGGCAGAATTTGTATTGCCATTTGGAGCATTAACAACAATAATTCCTTGCTCTGTTGCAGCATCTATATCAATATTATCAACACCGACACCAGCACGACCGATTATTTTTAATTTAGATGCCTTTTCAATTAGTTCCCTAGTAACCTGGGTCTGACTTCGCACAATCAAGGCATCGAATCCACCAATGTTCGCTTCCAGCTCTTCTTGGCTGCAGTCGAACTGTACCGAAATATTGATGCCTGTCACAGTTTGAAGGGCTTGCATTCCTTCGTTACTTAAAGGATCAGAAATTAAGATATTGAATACCATACTCATTCCTCCTGAATATACACTTGTTGCGCAGCCCTCACGCCGATGCCTAATTCATTGATTTTGCCAATCTTATGAAGTCCTAATTCAACAAGGCTTATAATTTGTAAGATATCTGCAGGGCTAGAATATCCCATATGACCAATTCGGAAAATCTTACCCTTTAATTTACTTTGACCACCAGCAAGTATAAGGCCGAATTCTTTTTTCAACATTTCCCTTAAGACATCTGCTTCAAAATTATCTGGTTTTATTGCTGTTACGGTTGGAGACGCATCCTCATCAATTGTTAAAAGAGGGATGTCAATTGCTTTAAAGGCTGCTCTAGTCATTTCTTTCATCACATGATGTCTTTTGTACACATGGTGGAGTTGTTCTTTCTCAAGTAACATTAGTGATTGTTCTAATCCGTAAAGTAGAGAAAGAGCTGGCGTGAAAGGTGTCGAATTGTCTTGGATGGCTTTACGGTATTTTCTTAAGTCTAAATAGAAGCGTGGGTTGTTGCTTTTCTCTATGATGTTCCAAGCCCTTTTACTTCCTGCAATAAAAGTAAGTCCCGGTGGAAGCATGAAAGCTTTTTGAGAACCGGTAACACATAAATCGATACCCCACTCATCGAGCTTTGTTTCAACTGCTCCAATACATGAGACTCCATCAATAATAATTAATGCATCTGAATTTTGTTTGATAGTCTTTGCTAGTTCTTTGATTGGGTTCAATACACCTGTTGATGTTTCACAATAAGTAGCAAATACTGCTTTAATCGATGGGTGGGATGCAAGAAATGATGCTATTTCTTCTGGTATAAAAGCCTTTCCCCATTCATAGTGAAGCTTATGAACATGAAGTTGATAAGCTTCACAGATTTGTGCAAACCGATCACCGAAAGAGCCTGTAATAATAACAAGTACTTCATCACCAGGATTAACAGCATTCACTACAGCAGCTTCGAGTCCTGAAGTTCCACTACCAGAGATAATGGCAACCTCTTCTTCTGCTCCAAAAATCTTTTTAAGTCCTGGTCTAATGCTGTTTACTAATTTTTTAGTTTCAAGATCTCGGTGACCAATCATTGGTTTCATCATTGCTTGCTGGATACTGGGGGGAATCGGTGTTGGGCCAGGAATTCTTAGTAATTGATAGTCTTGTAACATAATAGTTACTCCTCTCTAACTTAATTACTACCTTTTCTTATTACTAAAAAAACATCAGGCTAAAACCTAATGCTTTTGTCTTCTGAAACGACGTTGTTTAGTTGATGTAGACTCTTCTTCTGGGGTATTATTTACTTGATTCTTTGTTTTATTGTTAAATGCTAAACGATTAAAAAGGAAGTATAGACCTTCTTCTAGTACAATTAATAAAACGATAATTGCTCCAATCCAATACCACATAGGGAGGTTCCTCCTGAATATAGATATGTAGAAAATATTATTATCTTTCATTTTACCAAAGTTCCGCCAATTATTTTATATTTTTTTTACATATTCTTAAAATTCAGGTGAAAGAGAGGAAAGAATAAATGGAAAAACCAATAAATATTACTGTAGTTGGAAGTATGAATATGGATTTAACTGTAACAACGCTTCAAATGCCTGAAAAGGGAGAGACAGTTCTTGGAAAGGAATTTGCAACTTATCCTGGAGGAAAAGGTGCAAACCAAGCGGTTGCAGCAGCAAGATTAGGTGCTACTGTTCATATGATTGGTGCTGTAGGGGATGATAGCTTTGGGAAAGAATTACTTGTAAAGCTTCAAAAAGAGGGGATTCATACTGATGCTATCGAAGTGAAAAATGATATGTCCACAGGGACGGCTACAATTATTTTATCGGAACAGGATAATCGGATTATTGTCGCACCCGGAGCAAACGCTGCGGTTACACCTGAAATAGTGGAAAAACAACGGAAAATTATCGAATGTAGTGATATTATTCTCGTCCAGCTTGAAATACCAATGGAGACTGTTCAATACGTTACGAACCTTGCTAGCGATTTGAATATACCAGTAATCATGAATCCTGCTCCATATCAGGATTTACCGGCACAGGTATTAGAATCTGCCACGTACATTACCCCAAATGAAGTGGAGGCACTAGCATTATTTGAATCTGTTAACAATGATTCTATTCAGGACAAACTAATCATTACCAAAGGATCTCACGGAACTTGTTATTATGATAATGGCAATGAAGTACTTATTCCAGCTTATAAAGTAAATGTGCAGGATACAACTGGTGCAGGGGATACTTTTAATGGTGCTCTTGCCGTTCGATTAGGAGGCGGGGCTTCAAAAGAAGAGGCAGTTTCATTTGCTAATGCTGCGGCAGCACTTTCCATCACAAAGGTTGGTGCACAATCAGGGATGCCAACTAGAAAGCAGGTTATGGAATTTATCGCAGATTAATTAACTGTAGGTTACACACTTAAAATTCGAATGGAACCCATGAATGATAAATGGAGGGCTAAACAATCAGTAAAAGTCCGATTCATAAAACTAATAATCAGTGGGGCCTGCATGACTTACATCCTGTAGCCCCGACTGATTGTAGTTTCACTTAGAGGGGGAGTAGTTCCCCCGAAATATTTAACCCCAAATTTCCTTCGTAATATCTACTATGAATTTTAACTTTTCCCATTGCTGTTCTTCTGTTAACTTATTCCCATGATGAGTAGAAGAGAAGCCACATTGTGGACTTAAAGCTAATTGGTCTAGAGGAACATATTGAGCAGCTTCTTTTATTCGATTTATGATGACTGCTTTATCTTCTAATTTTCCAAACTTAGATGTAACAAGCCCTAATACAACCTTAGCTCCACCATTTGGAATATATTCTAAAGGTTTAAAGTCCCCAGAGCGGTCATCATCATATTCTAAGAAAAATCCATTTACTTTTTCCTTGGCAAATAAAGTTGGGGCAATTTGTGCATAGCTACCTTCAAATGCCCAGCGAGATTCATAGTTTCCACGGCATAAATGGGTGGTTACAAATAAATCATCAGGTTTATCTTCTAATACACCATTTATAACATTGAGAGCTAAATCAATTAACTCTTGGCGTGATAGTCCTGGTTCATAAGCAATTAAACTATCAGCATTTAACCCAGCTATATAGACATCATCTAGTTGCAAGTAACGCACGCCTGCATTGTAAAATGCCTTAAACGCATCCCGATATGCTTGAATAATATCATTCGCATATTCCTCAACAGTAGGATAAACATCTGTATTTCTAATCCAACGGTGAAATAATTGGTTTGGACTTGGGATTGTTTGTTTAGCAACAGCACGGTTAGCAACAATATCATTGAAAATCTTAAAGTCTTCTAGAAAAGGATGATTCGACTTGAAAGATATTTTGCCGATATTACGAACATCGTATGGTTCTGTCTCAATCCCTTGAAACGGAATTCCTCGTTCTGGTACATATCCTTCTAATCCATTTAAATTTTCAAGGAAATCAATATGCCACCAGGAACGACGGAATTCACCATCGGTTACAAGCTCTAGTCCAACCTCAATTTGTTTATCAACAATTCGTTTTAGTTCTTCTGTTTCAACATCACGAAGTTCACTTTTTGAGATGTTTCCAATCTTAAAATCTTCTCTAGCTTTTAATAGATTTTCTGGTCGTAGTAAACTTCCTACATGATCTGCTCTGAATGGTGCTGTAATGATTGTTTGGCTCATTTTTATTCCTTCTTTCTATTTTAATATTTGGCCCGCGGAGCTATTATATAAAGCTTCTTTTCAATCTAAGTAACAATTTAAAAATAAGAATGTATACTTAAAAATTGTTGATAATTACATAGTTTGTATAAACTGCGCGGTAAATACTGTATATTGCCGTTCGAATTTAATGAATGGAGTGGATGAACTGCTATGCTACCGCTCCGGCAGAATACTCCGCTTTCCACGGGCACGGCCTCAGCCTCCTCGCGGAAAGTTCGCCGCTGCAGGGTCTTCGGACACGTGCTGTTCCCGTAGGAGTCTACGTATTCTGCCTGCGCTAGTTAGAGTTTCCGAGTTATGGATTGTTTGTAACGCATTTTTTCAGTAATTACGTACAATAATTCTAATTCACTACCAGCGTAGGAAATACAGGGAGACTCCTGCGGGAGGATAGGCATAGGTGAGACCCCGCAGTGCGTAGCA
>NZ_KI519441.1:0-47961 GCF_000482485.1 Paucisalibacillus globulus DSM 18846
AAATGTCAAAAACCTATTTAAGAATCTTGATGCTTGGATTAGAAGAAGACTTCGAATGGTCCAGCTAAGGAGCTGGAGAAAAGTCAGAAATCTTCACAGGGCATTAAGAAGAAAAGGGTGGAACGAATCAAGCTTGCGAGGAATAAGAATGTTCTCCTGGAGAAGCTCAAAGAGCCCCATGGTACATGCGGCTCTTGATAATAAATTCTTTAAAAGTCTTGGACTGGTCAGTCTTGAATCTAGAATTACTCCTATTGTCCCCAAAGGGGATTAGTGGGAGGAGCCGTATGCGAAGTTCCGCACGTACGGTTCTGTGAGAGGGGTGGTCAGAGATGGCGACCCCTACTCGATTTAATGAAATTATTCGACAAAATATGTCATATTTCGGGAAGTGACAGGCACCACTACACGCAGGCACCACTACATACTACGCTGTTCTTGGATTGCTTTTCGGGCGAGTTTGTCGGCGTTTTTGTTTTCTTTTTCGGGTATCCATTTGATGAAGAAGTATGGAAATTTTTCTGTTTTGTTACGTATTTCTTCAAGTAAGGGGAGAAAGGTTTTATTTTTTGTATGGTTATTGTCCACTACTTGTACGACTGTTTGTGAATCAGAACGGAAGGATAGGATTTCGTTTGGGAATTCTCTTTCGCAAACTTCAAGAGCTTTCAATACTGCATGAAATTCTGCTTCATGATTAGTCATCATCTTGAGTGGGAAACTATATTCATATTGTTTGCCGTTTGCTTTTATATAAATGCCAGCTCCGCTAATGCCTGGGTTACCACTGGCTGCCCCATCTGTATATACCTCAATCAAAATAAACTTCTCTCCTTCGTACTAGAAATGTTAGTTAATTAGTATTATCATAGCATGTTTTGCATGTGTATACAGTTTGCCTATACTAGTTGAAATTTTACTTCCTGTGAATCCACTAATTTTTTCTATTTCATAGTATAATTTAAAGAATAGATTGACTATATTAGCAATATTTTGTATATTGGTGAAAATATTTGTAAACAGCTCTATAAATTAAGAATGATTGAATAGTAAAATAGGAGGTTGCGGTTGATGAGAAAGGTATATACAAATGGAACGTTTTATACGTTTGATTCAATGAAGCCACAGGTTGAAGCGGTTGTAGTGGAAAACGGCAGATTTATTGATATAGGATCAAGAGATGCAATGATGGCATATTGGGGTGGGGGAAATACCCAGGTTGTTAATCTTGAAGGAAAGACCGTAACACCTGGCTTAGTTGACAGCCACCTCCATATGTCTGCCATAGCTATAAATTTACTACATGTTGATGTGACTGGACTAACATCTAAGGTAGAAATGCTTAGAAAAATTGAATCGCAAGCACATTCCTTACCGCCAGGAGAATGGCTACTTGGAAGAGGCTGGGATGAAAATCTTTTTACCGATGGGGGAATACCAACTATCCAAGAGCTTGATTACGTTTCGCCACATAATCCTTTATATATACCAAGAGTTTGTGGACATGCTGCACTGGTAAATAGTAAGGCTTTAGAGGTTAGTGGCTATCACCAGGATATAAGTATTCCACAAGGTGGGGCGATTGTAATAGATGAAATGACAAAACAGCCAACAGGATTAATATTAGAATCAGCATCAGAGATTTTTAAGCAGTACATTCCAGAATACTCCCTAGAGGATTTAAAAGGAGCACTAAGACAGACTATTCAGATGGCAATGAAAAAAGGATTAACGAGTGTTCATACGAATGATCCAAGCTTCTTAGGTGGTCTACATAATACGTATCAATTATTTGATGAATTATTGAATCAAGAGCAGCTAGGGCTCCGCTCCAATTTATTAATTGATCATGAGTATTTGGATGACTTAAAGGAAGCAGGGATGTATACCGGATTCGGTAATCATACGCTACAAATTGGTGCGGTTAAGCTTTTTGCAGATGGGGCTTTTGGGAGAAGAACGGCCTTATTATCTGAGCCTTATCATGATGCACCTAGTGAATATGGTGAAGCTATGTATTCGAATGAGGAGCTCCATGAAATTATTCGAAAAGCACGTGAGTTATCTATGCCTATTGCGGTCCATACGATTGGGGACAAAGCATTAGAGAATGTTTTAGATGAATTAGATAAATTTCCAACAGTCGCTTATCGTGACCGTTTGATTCATGTCCAGTCATTACGCAACGATCTCATCTCGAGATTAGCCGTTCCAAGTAGAATTGCTGATATTCAACCAAGATTTGTCGTTGGGGATTTCCCATGGGTAGAGGAGCGACTTGGTTCCAATAGACTTCCGCTTGCATATGCATGGAAAACATTAATGGATTCTCATGTGATTTGTGCTGGGGGTTCGGATTCACCGGTAGAACCGATTGATCCACTACTCGGAATTCATGCTGCAGTTACACGGAAAGGGCCTGGAGACACGCATGAAGGCTGGAATAAAAAAGAAAAACTGTCGATGTACCATGCATTTAAGCTATTTACAGAAATGGGAGCATACCCAACGAATGAAGAGACCATAAAAGGGACAATTTCACGTGGTAAACTAGCTGATATGACGGTCTATTCACAGAATCCATTTGAAATGAACAATCCTGATGAGCTTTTAAACACGGAGATAGAAATGACAATAATAGGAGGGAATATTACGTTCGAAAAAGGCACGACTACTTATAATTAAGGAGTGCGAGTTTTATGAAGCAATTGTAGGATTTAAGTTGGAATAGAGGGAAACTCCAGATGGGGATTTTCCTCTTTTTATTATGAAATTTCATATGAGGTGAAAATTTATTCAGAAGTGAAACATAATTATAAGTTTTTCGTAAATATATAGTTGTATATTTTGTAATTGTGATTTATTGTAAGTATAACTACTTGGTACTAAATTCCTAATGGAGGAAAAGGATGAAAATAATAGTAAAGCATGTCGTAAAAAATATCGTTGAAAAAAAGCTTCGGTCTGCGATTGTTCTTTTAACAATTCTACTTTCAACATTAGTGTTGTTTGTCGGGCTTAGTTTAAATTCTATTATCAATAATACATATTCGACAATGCTACAAGGGTCATATGGAGAAGCAAATCTTATAGTGAACAAAGTTACTGATGATGGGAATCCATTCTATGAGTCTAGTGAGCTTGTATTAGAAGGAGTAAACGCTGAACGGTTGGATATGATCGAGGCCAGTGGGAAAATTACACTTCAAGGCGATCAGAAAACGGTCTCCTTATATGGCATGGATACAGATGCTGCTAAGGAAATGAATGTAATTGATTTGTTGACTGGGGAAGTGAAATGGGAAAATGGCTCGGTGCTTATCAGTCAACGCACCGCTACAAATTACGATTTTGAGATTGGTGATAGACTGAATGTTTCGCAAGGCGACCATACTTATGAATTTATAATAAAGGGGATTAGTAAACCTGAGGGTCTTTTTAATTCGGAAATGGGAGATATACTTCTTATAACACAGCCTGAAAAAATAAATGAATTTTATGGTACTTCTAATATGGTTGCTAGTACTTTGTTAAAAGTTCCGTCTGGGGATATGGATTCCACGATTACTAGCTTAAGAGAAAATAATGATAGTTTTACCATACAAAGGACCAATGAAGCGGATATAATTCTACGGGATGAGCAAACCTTCCAAATGGTTATGATGTTGTCCATCATTATTATTGTGTTAATAAGTGCGTATGTCATCGCCTCTCTAACTAAATTAATTGTTACGGAGCGTATGCCCGTTATGGGTACTTTCCGCAGTGTTGGTGCAAATAAGGGTATGATGAATCGTGTTCTATTCTTGGAATTTTTTGTTTATGGAGTTCTAGGGTCTGTTCTTGGAATTATATTTGCGGTATTTCTACTACCTTTTGCGGCGGATGTTTTTAACGAATATAAGGAGTATGGTGTAGAAACGGTTGTGGAATACAATCTAGTTTACTTAGGTGTTTCCCTTCTGTTCGGTATGTTCTTCCCTGCTTTTATTAGCTTCTTCCGTATTGTAAAAGCAAATAATAAACCATTAAAGGAAGTACTTTTTGATACAGCGTTTACGAAAGAATTGCGTTCAAAATGGTCGGTTTTTCTTGGAGTTCTTTTACTAGCAATGGCTTTTGTACTTCACTATTTAAACAGATACGCTGATATTGTATTAGCTGTCCTATCCTTATTACTTTTATTTGTTTCAATCGTTTTGTTAATGCCTACATTATTATATGGAATATCTTACATACTTCGATTTTTCTTGAAAAGAAGTGCTGCAGGAGAGTTATCATTAGGAATTAAAAATATCGCAGGTAATAAGATAGTAGCTAACAATGTCAGTATGATTATGGTTGTCTTTTTGCTACTAATTATGGTTGGTATTGCAAGTGCTGGAATTGATCAATATGTGTCAAATTCACTAACTAAGGATTTCGATGTAGCAGTTTCACTTTCGGAAAATGATGAAACAATCATCGATGAAATTAGAAAGATAGACGGTGTTTCAGATTCCTATGTTCAATATATTAGCCTTGGCCAATCCACAAATAAAGGGATAGAAAGTACTTTTGCTGTTTATGGAGTGGATGATTTTAATAAAATAGATGATTTTTACGATGGAATTACCTACATCGAATTAGATGACAATAATTTAAGTAACTTAGAAAATGCAATCATTTTGGATGAATATTATATGGACAAATATGGTATTTCTATGGGGGATACAGTAGAGATTCAACCAGTGGATGTAAGTTATAAACCGCTTGAGAGCACGGAACCTATTACGATGGTTGTTTCTGGAGTTATGGATAGCAAGGGAATTAATTCTAGCCGTGATGTAGCGCTAATTCCAATGGCAGTTTACGAAGAAAGTTTTGCGGGCATTTTTCAAGAGCTTGGACTGAAGTTGGATGAAGGGTATCATGCAGAGGATGTGAAAGAAAGGATTGCAGATACTTTTGTTAATCATAAACTAGAGGTTATTACCTTCGAAGAAATGCTCGGTTCCCAAAAAGCGACCATTGATACATTAATTGATGGAATAACTGTTATTATTGGTCTCGGGATGATTGTTGGCATTCTTGGTATTTCAAATAACTTAATTGTCTCGTTTAACCAAAGAAAAAAAGAATATGCAATTCTATATTCAGTGTGTATGAGTAAAGGACAAATTATAAAAATGATTTTTCTGGAAATGTTGATTACTTTATTTGCTGTTATTGTGATTGGCTTTTTTGGTGGGTTAGCAATAAATATTCTCCTAACAAGCCTTCTTCATGCGATAGGAATGGTTACCGAATTTAACTTCACCTTTGGCTTATTTGGTATGTTATGTTTGGTAGTTGCGATTTTATTAAGCGTATCGACCTTATCACTAGTTCGTAAAGTCTTTAAACTAAATATCATGAAGGAATTGCGTTATGAATAAAGATATGGGGAGGGATTTGGAGATGGAGAATATTATACGGACAGAAAAGCTTTGTAAGAGTTTCAAAGTAGGAACGAATGATGTTCCTATTTTAGAGGATGTCGAAATTGCTATTAAAACGGGAGAATTTGTTTCCATTATGGGGCCATCAGGTTCAGGAAAAAGCACCTTACTTTATTTATTGGGTGGTATCGATGAACCTACTTCGGGACGAGTCTTTTTACAGGAAAAAGATATTAATAGAATGAAAGATAAGGAGAAAAGTGTCCTACGGAGAAAATCTATGGGGTTTGTGTTCCAGTTCTATAATCTAGTTCAGAATCTAACAGTAGAAGAAAATATAATGCTTCCAGTAACGATGGATAAGAAGAAACCTGCAGATTACAAAGTACAGCTAGATGAGATTTTGGAAATTGTCGGGCTTTCTGAACGGAGAAAGTATACACCGAGAGAATTGTCAGGTGGCCAGCAGCAGCGTGTTGCTATTGCGAGAGCATTAATCCTTAGTCCAGCATTAATTTTAGCGGATGAGCCGATTGGAAACTTAGATAGTAAGACTGGCACAGAAATTATGGAACTATTCTATCGCATTAATAAGGAAAAAGGGATAACAATTGTTCAGGTAACACATTCAGAAGAAGCAGCAGCGTATGGAAATCGTCTAATCCGAATGAAGGATGGGAAAGTGTTGGAACCAGTTATCATGTAACAATGAAAAGTGAGAGGGGAGGGGGAAGAATGTTGCCCTTCCCTTTATTATTTACATAATAGTTGCCCCTAACCTATTCTTCTAAAGTATTGAACAAGATTAGTTGGTTTAAGTTATGAATTATTGGGTATAGAAAAAACAAATGTACTGCATAAGCTAGTAGTAGAAAGGGGTACTAGGGATACCATGGGGACAACACAGACCAAGCTAAGAGCATTATTAGCGGATATTTTTAGTTATTTACATGCAAATCCAGAGGTAAGCTGGAAAGAATATAAAACAACCAAATATATAAAAGGATTGCTTGAGGATAAGGGATGTCGGATTCAAACGTTTGGAAAAACACCAGGATTAGTTGTTGAAATAGGAAGTGGTGAACCTGTAGTAGCAATACGTGCTGATATAGACGCGTTATGGCAGGAGGTAGATGGTGAATTTAAAGCCAATCATTCTTGCGGCCATGATGCTCATATGACAATTGTCCTAGGTGTTTTATTTACACTACTGGAGGATGGGATTCCGGACCACGGAACATTTCGCTTTATATTCCAGCCTGCAGAGGAAAAGGGGGATGGTGCACTGACCTTAGTGGGGAAGGGAGTTGCTGATGAATTGGATTATCTTTATGGCCTACATTTACGCCCGATACAAGAATTACGGCATGGCCAGTTTTCACCAGCTATCCGACATGGTGCCTCCTGGTCAGTGGATGGGGTAATCACTGGTGAAGACGCACATGGAGCAAGACCACATTTAAATGCGAATGCAATTCAGATTGGTAGCGAGTTTTTCCAGCATTTGAATAATATTTATCTAGATCCAATGATTCCACATTCTGTAAAAATGACGAGCTTCCATGCTGGCGGGGATAGTACTAATATTATTCCGGGAAATGCTACTTTCTCACTGGATATGCGTACTCAAACAAATGAAGCGATGGAAGAATTGATGGGAAAAGTGGAGCGTATTGCTAAAATGCTTTCTGATTATCATGAAGTGGAAATTGATCTTTCCATTCGGTCAAGTGTGGCCGCCGCTGTCATTAATATGGAGGCAAGTAAGATTATGGAAGAGGCTATAATTGATACAGTTGGCATAAAGCATCTAGTACCGATGATTACAACTACTGGTGGGGATGATTTTCATTTTTATACAATAAAAAAGCCTCACTTAAAAGCGACAATGCTTGCAGTAGGGTGTGATTTGGAGCCAGGATTACATCATCCTAACATGATGTTTAATCATGATGCAATAGAGCCTAGTGTGAAAATTATTGTAAAGGCATTAATGAAAACTGTTGAAAAACACCATTCGCAAGGGGTCTCAAATTAAAATGTTGATTAGTGGATTATACGGGGGGGGGATACGAATTAGAAGAAATAAAGAAAGTGGAACAAGCTAATTGAAGAAATATATCATCACATCAATCCACCAAACTAACACCATCTATCAGATTGGTGGTGTTGATTGGTGCCTTTTTCATGCATAAGTGTCTTACCTGAATATCATAAAATCGGACTTGGTGGTAAGATAAAGTTAAGGTTGCGTACTAGTCTGTTTTTGTACAGTATGAGGAAGAAGGGTTATTGATGGTAATACCATTTAAAAAAATTATATTACATCGACTAAATATGCGAATGATTTTTCCGTTTTCGACAAGTTTTGGAACGATGCAGGAGAAGGATTTCTTTATTATTGAAGCGGTAGATATGGATGGCAACCGTGGATTTGGAGAAAGTGTTGCCTTTCCAATCCCTTGGTATACGGAAGAAACGGTGAAATCCAATAAAGATATGATGGAAGATTTATTAATACCAATATTACGAGAAAATCCAATTGAACACCCGAATGACGTTTTTCCGCTTTTTGGCCGATTACGTGGTAATAATATGGCCAAAGCAGCGATTGAAGGTGCCGTATGGGATCTATATGCGAAGCGGGAGGGATTGACTCTTGCTAAGGCGCTTGGTGGTGAAAAGACGGAAATTGATGCTGGGATTAGCATTGGTATTCAACCAACGATAGGGGATTTATTAGAGGAAATTGAGGGGTTTTTAGAACAAGGGTACAAACGTATAAAGTTGAAAATTAAGCCTGGACATGATGTAGACATGCTTCGACAAGTTCGTGCAACTTTTCCAGATACCCCGATTATGGCTGATGCAAATTCTGCCTATACTCTACATGATATCGAGTTGTTAAAGCAACTCGATGATTTAGATTTAATGATGATTGAACAGCCTTTACAACATCATGACATTATTGACCATGCAAAGCTACAAAAAGAAATCAAAACACCAATTTGTTTGGATGAAAGTATTCATTCCTTATATGATGCCCAAAAGGCGATTGAACTTGGTAGCTGCAAAATTATTAATATTAAAGTTGGTCGTGTTGGTGGACTGTCCGAATCCGTTAAAATTCATGATTACTGTAAAGCAAATGGGATTCCAGTTTGGTGTGGTGGCATGTTAGAAGCTGGAGTAGGACGGGCTCATAATATTGCGATTACTACACTTTCAAACTTTGTTTTACCAGGTGATACTGCTGGTTCTTCACGTTATTGGGAAAGAGATATTATTAAACCAGAGGTTATTGTGGAAAATGGCGCAATTAACGTTCCAACAGCTCCAGGGATTGGTTATGAAATCGATGAAGAGGCATTGGAGGAATTTCGAATAGAAAAACAAGAATTTGATATGTAAATTAAAAGCCTTTTGTTATGTTTGCTCTTTAAAATTTTACAGTTGATGGAAAATGTGCGGTAACTTTACTAAGAGGTTAGTGTAGTGCTAAGACACCGCTCCGCCAGAATACTTCGCTTTCCACGGGCACGGCCTCAGCCTCCTCGCGGAAAGACCACCGCTGCGGGGTCTTCGGACACGGGCTGTTCCCGCAGGAGTCTTCGTATTCTGCCTACGCTAGTGTGGTTTTTCTATTCTTGGGTTGTGTGTTGCTTTTTTTTATATAAATTATGGGCGACAATCCCAATTTACTCTATATTAGCTCCGGAAATACACGGAGACTCCTATGGGAAGATAGGCATAGGTGAGACCCCACAGTGCGATGCTCAAACAAACATTATTAGTTACCGCACAGTCTATAATAAATTGTGCGATTAAATATTGAACGTTATGGAGAACATCCATGTAAAAAGCGCACCAGAATCCGATTGATTCTGGTGCCAAATATATTAAGGGAGGGTCTAACAAATAATTCAACCTATTCAACAGATTCTTCATCAAAATACTCCATTAATCCTTCTGTAATGGCTTTAGCTACAGATTTCTGGTATTCCTCCGATTGGATTTTTTCAAAATCACCGGGATTGGTCATGAATCCTAACTCTAATAAAACAGCAGGATGTTGATTATGCGCTAATACATAATAACCTTCATTTCTAATACCGCGATCATTCATATCCAGATTGTCAGCAAGGGACGAGTGGACCTTATTTGCAAGGTCTCCGCTTGTTCTAGAATTAGAATAATACGTATTGATGCCATTAACAGATGAATCACTAAAATAGTCATAATGGAGACTAATGAATGCATCTGTTTTGTTGGTATTACTTTGCTTTACCCGATTTTGTAAAGAATTAAACGTGTCACCTTCTCTTGTGAAATTAACTGTTGCTCCTTCATTCTCCAAATAGGTTGCAAGTTTTTCAGCTGTAGAAAGTGTAAGACTCTTTTCGTATACGTCATCATGTACTGCCCCAGCATCTTCACCACCATGTCCTGGATCAATTAGAATGCTATATCCATTTAATGTGCTTTTTGTTACAACTATTGTATCTTCTGAAATTTGTACTTCCTTTGGTTTATACATTCCAACAGATAATTCGACATTTTCATCCAAAGGATGTTCCGCTTGTTGGTTATTGAAAAAGACTTCCTCATGTTGGTTTGATTGATTGCTCTCATCTTGTTTGGTTTTATTCTCTTCTTCTACCTTTTCTTCTTCTATATCTACTTGTTCATTGTCATTTTGGTTCTCTTCAGAAGTATTCTCTTCCTTTTTGTCAACTTGCTCTTGAGACTCATGATTTAAATCTTGTGTACGATTCTCTTCTAACAGTAATAAATCCTCCGAGTAAACCCAAACTGGTTGTCCTTCATAAAAGGTTTTCACCCAACCGTTCATTTCGTCAAATGTGCGAAGATGATCTCCTTCTATTAAATTACCAATACTTTCAGCTTCTTCATTTGGAGCTGTTCGCATTATACTTTCTGTTTTTACTTCAAATAATTTTATATGATCATCTTCTTGGGAATTTGCATGTGCGTTATTAATAGGAAAGAACGATACGAACAATACGAATAACCCTATCCCCAAAATCATCTTTAAAACTTTACTCATATTCTCTCAATCCCTTTCTCTTAATTTATGAATCTATCAAAAGGATGGACAGAAAATAATAGATTTATACATTTATATATGAAAATATCATTTATTTTAATTGAATAGTCCTATCTTAGTAGAAAAAATGAACGTTACATTAGGGAAATCGGATGAATTGAAAGAGAGTAGTCCTCCTTTAGTAGGGTTTTATATGAGAAAAATTCTATTAACCTATCATTTGTTATTTGAAAGAGTACAAAGCGTTTCCGTAAATCTTTGTCGAATCAGATAAGGTTTGGAAAAAATTACACCATTTTATACCAGAATATAATATTTTTTTATGTTAGGAAACAAATTTTGAGGATGTTAAAAACCTCTTAATAGGTGTAAGGTTCTGATGATAATTAACTAATAGATTACTTTAATAATTAATATTTAGTACAATGGTTGATTGTTTTCATCATAAACATTTTTAATTCGACTTATTAGAACATTGTCCTTCGAAATAACGGATAAAATCTACATATTTTTTGCCCTTTCTCCAGTTTTTCTGAATCTATCATACTAGATAATAAATAGTAGATTGTAAGGATTCTTTATTCAGAATTTCCTGTTAATATGGGCACAACGAGTGATGCTTATGTGAAAAGTTGTAAAAAATATGATAGGAAGGTCGGGTGATAAATGAAAAAAATACTAGTGGGTTTAATAGTAGTTTCTTTATTTTTTGTTTTCCATATGGTGACTGTTCAGGGATCAAGTCTACCTTATAAGGAGAAGCTAGCTGGCATGATTAATAGTGTTGAAAACTTTTTCGTAGTCCAAAAAAATGACTTTCTAAATTCTTTTGATAACCAACAAGATGCTCGGAATAAAAAGATAGCAGAAGAACTTGCAAGAATTAATGAAATAGTTTCAAGTGCAACTACTAATGATGTCAACCAATATAATAGAAATTATCTATTGAATCTCGCTGAAAGAAGAGAAGATTCCCTACTTCATATGCCTTTTACAGAGTATACCAACAAAAAAAGTAATGAAATTGACTCCGAGATAAGCGAAGATATTACGGAATTTATTAGTGAATTAATAGAGCAGGATAAAAATCAAATTAATAATGGAAAAGGAGATTTGAGATGAAAAAGGGAAAAAGCTTGAAAACAAAAATTATTGCAGGGGTAGTAGCAGTAGGTGTGATATCAGGTTCTGGTATTGCATTTGCAAACACAGATGCAGGTGCGAATTTACGTGCATGGTATGAGGGGATGTTTGGCCAAACCGTTACCTCAATCGAAGGAGAGGTTTCTGCATACGGGGAAAGTAAACTTCCAGCATTAGAAGAGGAATATGAAGCATTAAAAGCGGAAGCAAACGTTAATATTGATTTATCTAGGGAACTAGCAACAGGCGAGTCTTTGGAAGAAATAATTAATGCAAAGTTAGGTCATTTGGAATCCCTTGATGAAGAAGAACGGGCAATATTGGAGAATATTGGTCTTGAGTTCTATAACGTTTTTCTAGAAGGATACTTTGAAATTGATCGACTAAAATCTGAAGGACTAGCGTATGCAACTAATGATTTAACAAACTATACTGGTGAGATTGGGCAAGAGGCAATAAATGGAATGACTACTGATATTAATACGGCAAGGGATGAGGCTGTACAAGAGCTTGAGGATGCCATTCGAGAAGCACAAGAAGCACTTGCTGCTGAATTAGCAAATCAAGAAGAAATTACAGTACGTAATTTAAAGAACCAAATTGATTGGAGAATTAATGATTTAAGAACAGAAGTAACAACATTACTAGACTCTTTAGTAGCTGAACAAGAAGCAATTATTGTTGCAAAAGCACAGGAACTAGAAGATGAGGCAAAAGCAGCTCTTGATGAAGTAGTGAATGGAATTAATCAATAAGGATGATTTAAAATGAAGCGGATGTCCTAGTGTTGGGGTCTGGCTCCATATATGGTTGCCAGATCCAAATAGGATATCCTGTTTATCGCAGGTTAACTGGCTGTAAGACCCTTAACGAGGAGAATTCGAGTGAAATTCAAGAATTATAAGTGGGGGATCAACAGCCAGTAAAAGCCCGATTCGTTCAACTAACAATCATTGGGGGAAGTACAAAAACCCCCATTGATTGAAGTTTCACTTTATGTTGGGGGGGTATATGCATGAAAAATCGAAAAAACCTGTACCTAAAAATACTAGGAATATTTTCCGTCCTTATTATCGTCTTTAGTAGTATTAAGGTTACATTTGCAGACCAAGATATAGCTTCTATGTTGTCGAATTGGTTAGATAATAAAAGTACTCAATCGATTAATGAAATGGAGAGTAGTATATCACTTAAACAGGAAGAACAAACAACGCGGCTTAAGAGTGAAATTCAACAAGCCATTCAAGCGGCTGACCAACAATTTCAAGATTTTATTGAAAATGAAAAGATAAAGAGGGTTCAACAAATAGAAGAATATGCCGATCAGTTGATAGAAAGTTATAGTGTTACAGTAGATTCAGGTAAGGATATGACTCAGAAGTTAGAGTGTATAGCTACCAATGCAGAAATAGAAATGGACATTGTAATGGGGAAGAAAGATAAAAGTGCATTAATGGATTGTGGAGTAGTAGGGAATGTGCCAAAGGAAATTAAGGTAGAAAACAGTGGAATAGAGGATACAGAATCTGATAATAGTGAAATAAATAGTGCTATAACTGATTCTAATAGTGATAATAATGTGGAACAAGGTTCTAAGGAAACGGTAGATTCTGCAGGTTAAACGATTAAAATCCGTTTTAGGTAGGTGATTTAATGGAAAGTAGTGTATCCCTTAAAGGACAAAATTTAGAAAATGATGAGCAAAAGAAAGCTAGTTGGGGTAGTTGGGCTTTTTTTCTCGTTAGTCTAGTAATTTTATTTGTTATTTTTCGTTTTATTATTGGAGTAATCACAATCTCAGGGGATTCAATGAATCCAACATTAGAAGATGGAGATATATTATTAACTAGTAATTTATTTTATACAGTAGACCGGAATGATATTATTATTTTTCGTGATGAAAATGGCTTTAACGTTATTAAAAGAGTCATAGGCCTACCAAATGATACCATTGCGATTCAGGATGGGATAGTGTCTGTAAATGGAGAAATGATTAATGAAACGTATACGACTGGCTTACCAAATGATATGGAGGAAGTAATTGTCCCAAGTGAGTCCTATTTTGTTATTGGGGACAATCGGACACCTGGAGAAAGTCTAGATAGTAGAAGTGATAGAGTAGGCTCTATTAATGAATCAAATGTGCTTGGCAAAGTTATGATCTCTATCTTCCCCTTTTCCTTAAAGGTTGAAAAATAAGTGCCAGAACTACGAAAGAATTCGACAATTCGTAGTGCCTGGCACTTTGGTATTTTTAGTACTTTTGAACGAATAATTCGAGGTATTTCGGCAATTTTAGTGATTTGATGGCAACGGAATAGTATTGATAATGCACATGCATTCGCATATAATTATAATAATCATCACAATTATTAGATAATTATAAAAAGAGTGATGATATAAAAATAAGAGAGGGGATTCATTTCATATGAAATTGGTAAAGAAATATTGGTCCGTCTTCTTCTTAGTGATTACATTAAGTTTGTTTTTAGCTGCTTGTGGCTCAAGCACAGGCTCTGGTTCATCAGGTGATAAGTTAGTGGTTGCAACTGATGCTACATATGCTCCTATGGAGTACATGGATGATAGTGGGAATATAGTTGGTATCGATATTGATATTGTTGATGCGATTGCCGAAGCTGCAGGCATCGAAGTGGAATATAAGAACTATGGCTGGGAGCCATTATTTGCTGCTGTGGAGAATGGAGAGGTTGATTTTGCTGTATCTTCTATCACCATTACAGATGATCGTAAAGAGTCATTTGATTTCACAGACCCTTATTTTGTGGCAAACCAAGTAATTCTTGTTCCTGCTAATAGTGATGTGGAAAGTTTTGAAGAGCTTAAAGGGAAAAAAGTAGCTGTACAGATTAATACAACTGGTCATGAGGTAGTAAAAGGACTACTAGGTAAAACAAGTTCGGATATTGTTGCACCAAAAACAATGCCTCTGGCAATTACTGAAATGTTAAATGGTAATGCTGACGCGGCAGTAGGTGACAATTCTGTTGTATTGGAATATGTGAAAAACAACCCAGATGTAGAACTGGAAATTATAGAAGATGATAGTTTTGAAAAAGAATATTATGGCTTAATGGTGAAAAAGGGAAACTCTGAAATTGTCGACAGATTAAACGAGGGGATACAAAAAATTAAAGAAGATGGTACTTTGAAAGAACTCACTGGTATGGATATCGAGTAATTAAAAAAGCGAGAGATTGATAACATACAGGGGGAGGTCATGATGGATTTTTTAGAATCAATTCGGTTTGACATGATTTGGAACTACAAAGAACTATTTATTCGTGGACTCTGGGTTACCCTTGGTTTAACGGCAGTTGGGTATATTGGTGGTGTGATTTTAGGGCTTTTTCTTGGAATAGGGAAACTTTCCAAAATTAAATGGATTTATTACCCGTGCAAATACTATGTTGATTTTTTTCGCGGAACGCCACTCTTAGTACAAATTCTGTTGATTCATCTAGCAGTTATTCCTAGTATATTTGGCCATTCATTAGGCTATTTCGTATCTGGAGCAACCGCACTTATGTTGAATTGTGCTGCCTATAATGCTGAAATCATTCGAGCAGGGATTCAATCGATTGAAAAAGGACAAATGGAAGCAGCTCGTTCCCTTGGTATGCCAAAACGAGAAGCAATGAAACAAATTATTTTGCCACAAGCATTTCGTCGAATGATTCCACCTCTAGGAAATGAATTAATTGCTCTGCTCAAGGACTCGTCGTTAGTTACCGTAATTGCTGCTAATGATCTTTTATATGCTAGCCAAGTTGTTGCAGGAGCCTATCAGCGTTTTTATGAGCCATATGTAACAGTAGCAATTCTATATTTACTTTTGACCTGGGTATGTACAAGGGTGATTGCATATGTGGAAAAACGATACAGTAATAGCTATATTCCACGTAGACGACGTACATTTTCATTTAGTCGTTCTTCGGTAGGTGGGTGATGTCATGATTAAAATTAATAGTTTATATAAATCGTTTGGAAATTTAGAGGTTCTAAAAGGAATAGATTGTGAGATAAATGAAAAGGAAGTAGTCTGTGTCATTGGCCCAAGTGGTTCTGGAAAAAGCACGTTTCTGCGCTGCATCAATTTATTAGAAGAGGTCACAGATGGATCAATTTATATTGATGGTGTAAAAATAAATGATACAAAAACAAATATCAATGAAATAAGAAAGGAAGTTGGAATGGTATTCCAACAGTTCAACTTATTTCCACATATGAATGTGTTAAATAACATTACTATTGCTCCAAAAAGAATTCGAAAGATGCACGAGGTTGAAGCAGTTGATTTAGCTTATCAACTATTGGAAAAGGTAGGACTTCAAGATAAAGCTGAGGCATACCCTGAGCAGCTATCAGGTGGCCAGATGCAACGTGTTGCTATCGCTAGAGCACTTGCAATGCGACCGAAGATTATGTTGTTTGATGAGCCGACATCTGCACTTGACCCTGAGATGGTAAAAGAAGTTCTAGATGTTATGAAGCAACTTGCTGTAGAAGGGATGACAATGGTTGTGGTAACTCATGAAATGGGCTTTGCTCGAGAGATGGGTGACAGGGTTTTGTTTATGGATGAGGGTGTTATTATGGAAGAAGGTACACCATCTGAAGTGTTTGGTCAGCCGAAGAATTCTCGGACTCAGGATTTCTTGAGTAAGGTGTTATGATGAAGTAGGAATTTGAGAGAAGTCCATCGAGAGAAAATGAAGGGCTTTTTCTTAAAGGCAAATTTGTTATATGATTGGGGAACCTGTCTAATAGACTGGTTCTAACCGGTAATACGCAAATGTAACAAAATCCTCCAGTATTCTACAGACTGGAGGATTTTGTTCAACAAATTACTTTTTATTCTTTTTCTTAGTCAATCTACCTAAAACAAACGCACCAGCAGCAACACCAAGAACTGTATTTGTTTTCTTATTGAATACTTGTTTAACAGCTAGATTAATGTTTTGTGGACGTTCAGCCAAACGGCGCATGTAGTAGCCATACCAGTCATCACCAAAAGGAACATAGGTACAGAAATTATACCCTTCTCTCGCTAGTTCCAATTGAAGGTCTTTTCGGAATCCAAAAAGCATTTGGAATTCAAATTTCTCCAAAGGAATATTGTTTTCTTTAACAAATTCTTTTACATGATTGATGACACGATGATCATGTGTTGCGATAGAAGTGAATTTACCGCTTAATAAATGATACTCAATTAGCTTTAAGAAGTTTTGATCGATATCTTTTTTATCTTGGAATGCTACGGACTCAGATTCTTTGTACGCACCTTTAACAATGCGTAGACGGTAATCCTTATATTTTTCAATATTCTTAACAGATTCATAGAAATACGCTTGAATAACAGTTCCAATATTATCAAATTCAACGGAAAGCTCGTCAATTAAATCAAAAGATGGTTTTAAGTGGCCGTAGTCTTCCATATCAAAATTAATAAAAATATCGTATTCTTTCGCTTTGGAAGCGATTTCTTTTAAGTTCTGCTTACAAAACTCATAATCAATATCAAGTCCAAGCTGTGTTGGCTTTAATGAAATATGAGCATCTACTTTGTTTGTGTGAATTGCTTCAATTACTTCAAGAATCTGTTCCTTCGCTTTAAGTGCTTCCTCTTCTTCAAAAACGAATTCACCTAAGTTATCAATTGTGGCAGAGATACCATTATTATTTAAATCTTTAACACTTTGAATCATATCTTGTATATTTGTACCAGCAACTACTGTTTGAGCACCTAGCTTTAAACCGTATTTTTTTGCAGCACTATTTAAAAACTGATTTTGTGACATACCAATGAAGAAATCTTTTAAATTCATTATGCATACCTCATTTGTTTTTTTCTTTTATTATAACGGAAAATGGGTGTTTTTGTCACTTGTTGTATATTGTCTGCAATATATTACTGATTTAATCACCATATCCTGAGTGGTCCTCAATCTTGTTCTACTAGTGGATACATGTTAATTTAATAGATAGGGTAAATTGATCCAAAGGAGTAATTTCAACCATGTCGAACAAAGTTTATGTATCAATAGTAGAGGCTGCGATTATTGCTGTTATTGGTGGTTACATATTTTATTTACTTAATACGCCTCTTCCATGGATTTTGGGTCCATTAACCTTTGTCATGCTTTGGCAAGGATTTACGAAAAGAAGGTTAGTAGTTCCAGATATAATTCGCGATATTGGTTTTAATATTCTAGGAATCTACTTCGGACTATATTTTACAAAGGAAACTCTTCAAACGGTAATACCGTACTTGCTGCCGTATATTCTGGTTACTTGTCTATTAATTTTAGCATGTGTCATCCTTGGCATGCTTGTAACGAGATGGATTCAGGTGGACAAAGTCACTAGTGTATTTTCCTTGATACCAGGCGGGTTATCGGAAATGGCAATTGCAAGTGAGGCTTTGAAAGCAAACGCATCCTTAGTTGTTATTTTTCAGACAATCCGTCTTGTTACCGTCCTATTTACGATACCACCATTTATGGTTTATTTTCTTGGTAACACTGGGAGTGATGGCTTTGAACAAGTAGTTGGTGAAGTTACTACGAATTCTTTAAGTTATTTGTGGTTTGCAATACCTATTGTTGCATCCTTTTTATTACGAGATAAAATTCCTGCTGGGATTATTATTGGCGCTCTTGGGGTGACAGCGATGCTTAACGTAAGCCCTATTGACCTAGCTTCTGTACCATCGGTCGTTATGAATGCAGGACAAGTAGCCGTTGGAGCAAGTCTTGGGAAAAATATCTTATTCCAAGACTTAAAGGTGGGAGGTAAATATACCTTTGTTTATTTAGGTCTTTCCATAACTGTAATCGGAATTTCTTTTGGTTTAGGGGCATTATTATCCGCATTTACTTCGCTTCATTTAGCTACCGCTATGCTAGGTATCGCACCTGGTGGTTTTTTTGAAATGGTATTAACTGCCTATAATGTTGGAGGAGATCCAGCTGTTGTAAGTGCACTGCAGCTTACGAGGATATTATTGATTGTACTGCTTGTACCAGTTTCATTAAAATGGTGGTTTACTAGAACAACTAGACTCAGGAGAAATGCAATGTAGTGTAATCAGGTAAATTAACAATCTAAAAAAGTCATCCAAAAGGGATGACTTTTTTGCACATTTATAATGCCTTTACAAGTCCACCATCAACCAATAAAGTTTGCCCAGTCACATAAGTATTAGCCGCAGAGCATAGGAACACAGCTTGTTTAGCAAACTCTTCAGGTTGGCCATACCGTCCAATTGGAATACTTCCTTCAGTGGAAGCTTTTACTTCCTCATAAGTCATGTCCAGTTTGTCAGCCCGGATTTGATCTAGTTGTGCAACGCGATCTGTTGCGATTCTACCTGGTCCAATTGTGTTGATTAAGATGTTATCGTTAGCAAGTTCTTGTGAGAGACTCTTAGCAAGACCAACAACACCTGCACGAAATGTATTGGATAAAATCAAGTCATCAATTGTTTGTTTCATAGATGAAGAGGTAAAGTTGGTGATGTGTCCTCGCTTTTGTCTTTGCATATATGGAAGTACTTCACGGATTGCTCGTACATAGCTAAGTAGATTTAATTCAAATGCATTTTGCCATGCTGCATCATCAAATTTTTCAAAACCACCAGCTGGAGGGCCACCTGCATTATTGACAAGAACATCGATGGTTCCATTTTTATCTGCCGCAAATTGAACTAGTTCTTTTATGTTTTTTGAGTTTGTTACATCACAGGTCTTATACGTTACATTATTGTTTGATGTACTTTCCTGAATTTCCTTAACCGCAGCTATTAAATCCACTTCATTACGGCTAGAAATAACAACATGGGCACCCTCCTTAGCAAACTGAAGTGCAGTTGCTTTACCAAGTCCTTTGCTTGCAGCCATGACGATTACTGATTTACCTTCTAATCCAAGCTCCATATGGATTACCTCCTCAAAATATCCTCTAAGAAAAATTATATCATACCAATTTAGTAGTAAAAAAATGGATATTAAAATGCCAGACTACCTTAATTCGGTGGCCTGGCAATCTCATTAGTTTTTCTTAAATGTACTTCCACTACTTTTTGCTCGGAGTTTATCTAATAAGTCTGCAGTAGTTTCTTTTACTTCCTTTTCGGCATCTAGGTCAATTGATATGACTTTGTATTCGCCATCTACTTCTTCCATTTTGAATACAGTGTTTACTTTACTACCCTTAGGAAGTTCTTCAATTGGAATAATAAGCTCTGCTTTTTTTTCTTCGATTAAAATTACAGCTTTATTACCTTCAAATCGGTCTAATACACCTTTCATGATTAACCCTCCGAACATATTAATTAGTACATGCAACACCTTGTGCAAGGATATCTTTAATTCTAGCTGGACCGATTCCTTTTATGCGATCAAGATCCTCAACGGAATTATATGGTCGTAAGTCGATTAGATCTTGTGCGCGTTCTGGACCGATGTGTTTTATTTGTTGTACTTCTTCATAGGAAGCAGTATTTATATTGACACAACTACCATTTGATTGATTATTAGAAGTGTCTTTATTTGAATCCGAGTTAGAACTAGGGTTTGAATTGTTACTAGAACTAGAATTCGAATTATTGGATTCTGTACTTTTCGGAGTTATTGTTCCATCTTTATTCGTTTTAATCGAATAATCTTTTCCATCTGTCGTTACAATTATTGTACCATGAACATCTGTACCATATAACTCAATCCCTGATTCCTGAATTAGAGAGACAATTTCACGATGGGGATGTCCGTAACTATTCCCTGCACCAGCACTGTATATCGCAACTTCCGGACTTACTGCCTTTACAAAAGCTGGATCACTTGATGTGCTTGACCCGTGGTGCCCAAGATGTAAAATATCCGCATCAACACTGAAACCTGAATTCATCATTCGTATCTCTGCATTACTATCCGCATCCCCGGTGAATAGGAATGTGACATTGCCATAGGTGAAAAGTACAGAAATTGATTCTTCATTGGAAGCACCGGTTATGGAGCTTGGATATAATACTTTTAAATTCATTGCGCCAATATCAAATTCTTCCCCGGTTCTTGGTTCGTGATAATTCGCTCCACTTGATAATACAGCCTCTAAACCACGCTGGAATGTATCAGATGTACTATCATTACCAGATAGCCATACTTCTGTAACAGAGAATGTATTTACTACATCAGCTAGCTGTCCAATATGGTCTGCATCTGGATGGCTGCCAATGACTAAGTCTAGCCTAGTTATTCCTTGTGATTGAAGATAATTCACTACTTCATTTCCACGCCAGTCACCAGCATCGAAAAGAATAGTATTTTCACCGTATTGAAGTAATGTCGCATCGGCCTGACCGACATCAATATAATGAACTTGAAGTTCTTCCAGATTATCTACTTGATTGGTAGTGTTGGTATCGTTTTCTTGTGAGGATTGATTGTCGGTTGTTTCACTTTGTTCGTCAGATGTATCTTCAGCTTCTTTCTCTTCTTGTGAATCCTCTGCTTCAGTTTGCGATTTTTCTACATCTACCGCATTTGTTGCATCCTCATTACTTTCCTCTATTACTCCTTGGCCACATGCAACTAAGAAAATAGCCATAAACATGGATAGCATGAGTTTTTTATACATGTATACTCCCCCATAATAAGTTAAATAAATTCCTTATTAATCGTAACAAAATAACCAAAGGAAATCTATTTGAATTTTTATTTTAGCTACATTGTTAGTGCGTAATATACAATTTTGTCATTAGGAAATTTCAATTTTAACCCGAATTTATACTGGTAAAATGACATTTTGCAAAGATGACATTGAACTTGTTTGTTGACATACTTAGTTAAAAAGGGGAAAAGAAATGGGTAGGTTTTTTAGAAGAAAGAGCGTATTAATCATTTGTATATTCTTTATAATAGTTTGCAGTGGTTTAGTTACTATTTTCGCTGAGAAAACCTCACTTGAAAATGATGGAACTCATCTAAATTCTATATCTGTTAAAGGGGTGGTTGATCGAATTGAGAATGTAGAGTATGCGATCATTTTAGTGGAAGAATTAGAGTTAGAATTTGTTGTGGAGATAAGTGACTTTGAAGCAGAATTAGCAAAAGATATTTGGGTTGACCTCGTATTAGTTAGTGAGAAAATAAAGGGGTTATCAATTGATTGGAAAAAGACCAAAGAGGAAAAGCAGAAGGTTAAGGAATTGATAAAGGAGTTAAGAGGGCAAATCGGCAAACCTAGTTCCCCTATAATCCAAATTGATCCTTAACCATATTTGCGACTTCTTGTGCACTTAAGCTTGTGTTATTAACTCTAATGTAATTTGGATATTTAATTTCACCTTGGTATGAATTCAATCGATGTTTTTTCATAGAGTTTTTTAAGTCATTTTCCGACCATTCAATATTTCTTTTAGTTGGTTTATGTTCTAGTCTAATAGGTGTTTTATTTCGTACTAATCTTTCATTCAACTCGGCCTCGAGCTCAACTAGGTAAATTTCGGCACCTTCATTATTAAAGAGATTGCAAAGTTTCTTTACGTAGTCCCAATCTTCCTTCATATCAAATGCCCAAACAAACGTAAAAATGAGGCCATTCAAATCACTTTTTGCCACAGCTTCAAAGATCTCCTGTCGAAACAGATTAACTAATCTATTTCCCTCTTTTGTTCCATAGTCAAAAAATGGACTCACCAAGTCAATGGTCATATGATTATGAAAGAGTTTTAATTCGGTGAGTTTGGATAATTCCTGTCCAACTGTCATTTTTCCAACAGCTTGTGGTCCAAAAATAAGAACAAATTTCATAACTATTCTCCTCGGTTATTTTTCAATAGTTTACCATAAAGAGGAAATAAAAAAGACCAAACCTTCATAGGGTTGGTCTTTAGATTAGATTAAGGTATTAATCTAATAGAATACGATAGTCTTTCCTTCGATAATATTTCTAATGAATTGCCTTTTTAAATTTCCCACCATGAGCCTCTTGGGCATCAACAATAGTAATGAAAGCTTTTGGATCTGTTTCATGAACGATAGACTTTAGTTTTGCAATTTCTAAACGAGTTAGAACAACAAAAATAACTTCCTTATCATGTTCTGCATATCCACCTTTTCCATATAATTTAGTAATCATACGGCCAAGTCTTTCTTGAATAGCTTCTCCTACTTCTTCATACTCATCTGTAACAATAAGGGCTGCTTTCGTATCACCGGTCAATCCTTGTCCAACAAAGTCGATTGCCTTAGCTGCAATGAAGTAGGTAATAATAGATAACATGGCCTGTTCCCAACCAAGCACAAATCCTGCCCAACCAAATATAAAGATATTAATGAACATAACGAATTCGCCAACTGAGAAGGGGAGCTTTCTTGAGAGAAGAATACCTAAGATTTCCGTTCCATCTAAGGCACCACCATTACGTATTACAATTCCTACCCCAATACCTAGTATTAGTCCACCAAAAACTGTTGCTAGTAAAGGTTCATCTGTTGCAGGTAGGATGGAATGAAGAGCAGGTTCAATAACTGCTAATGCGACAATACTGAAAAGTGATGCAAGTACAAAGCTTTTACCTATAAATTTGTATCCTGCTATTAAAAATGGAATATTAAAGATAAAAATTAAGATACCAAAGTTCATTCCTGTAAGATTATTAGTAAGCAAGGAAATACCGATGATTCCGCCATCTATAATCGTATTTGGTATTAAAAATAATTCAAGTGCAACTGCTGCAAGTGTTGCTCCAATAAGCATCATGATGTATCGCGTAATAATGCTTCGGATGGATTCCTTTTTATGTTGCTTTTTCATATAAAACACCTTCTTTTATAAAAATGAAAAAAATGGTACTTTTAAATTATACATGAAAGTGGTTAGTTTATGTTGTGTTAAACTAGCCGTTAACATACTTTTTTTGAGTTAAAATCTGAAAAAAACTAATGGGGGAATAAATTTGGATATTTCGATACCAATTGGAAACGGTATTTTTAACTTTCGGTCAGGGGTTGTATTGATAGATGAAGATCGTGTCTTACTACATAAAAAAGAAAAAGATGATTTTTGGGCATTACCAGGAGGTAGGGTCTCCATGTTTGAAAGTAGTGCAGAAACAGCAGTGCGTGAAATACATGAGGAAATTGGTGTAGAAGTAGTTGTTGAGAGGTTGCTTTGGCATACAGAAAAATTTTTTCCGTTGGAAGATAAAATGCTTCACGAGATTGCAGATTATTACTTAGTTAAATTGATAGATTTCCAAAGCATCTATCGTGGTAAAAGTGAATTTGTGGGCGAAGAAGGAGATGAAGTGCTAATTTATCAGTGGTTTCCTATTAAAAGGTTAAAGGAAATAGAGCTTTATCCAGAGTTTTTAAGGGAGGACTTACAAGAACTTCCTCTACATCCGGTGTTCTTAACGATAGATCAGAGGAACGATTTGGACTAATTCTTTGTAGTCGAAAGGAGTAATTTAAAATGGATGTTTGGTATGCAAGTTATGGTTCCAATCTAATGGAAGAGCGTTTTTTGGCATACATTCATGGTGGAACTGTGCCAGGATCAGACCGACCTGAAATTGGTTGCAGGAATAAAACTGTCCCCAAAAAGAATGAGAGAATTGATATTCCTTACCCACTATATTTTTCTAAAGAACGTACGAAATGGGGGAAAGGTGGAGTGGGATTCATCGGAACAGACATATCGGATGCAGAGCCTACAATTGGAAGAATGTACTTAATAACAGAAGAACAGTTCGTTGATGTTGTTTCCCAAGAAAATAATGGAATGGATGTAGGCATGGATCTTGCAGAAATTGAGAAGAACGGGTTTGTTGACATACATGACGGTTGGTATAACCGAATTGTATTTCTTGGAAAAAAGAACGGTGCCCCAATTTTTACCTTTACAAGTAATAAATTAATGAATTCTATTATGTTTACCAAACCCTCAGCAGCCTACTTGTCTGTTATTTCCAAGGGGTTAATGGAGCTTGGACTTAGTCAAGAAGAAGTAGTGGAGTATTTCATGGATAAGAAAGGAATTAAGGGGCATTTCCTGCAAAACTCGTTAAGAGATTATCTAATATAATAGTTTTTTTTGAAGGTATTAAATACATAAACTAGAATAGCCAGAGTGAAGAAATATAATTACTGCACAATTTGTATTAACTGTGCAGTAACAAGGACTACGTTTTCATAATTCGGGCTCATGTTTTCCAGAATCGGGCGTATGCACTGTTTAAGAGGGTTCATGTTTTCCAGAATCGGGCGCATGGCTTCTCGCACCTTGAGGCCACAACACAGGAAATCTGTAAATTTATACGGAAACCCACGTACTTCATTTAATAATTTAAGTTACTTCACACTTTCCATCTTTTCCGCACACTTTACAATCTCACATTTATTTTTGAATTCTTATCTCCTTTATAGTAAAAAACTCCCTCCATAATTCGTGTATCCGGAAAGGTTAAGTGATCCCAGTAATACGTTAATGCTTCATTATAATCAACTATCTTATTGAAGTTTTCCAGGGCAAGTATGGAGTTTACATTTAGATCATATCCTGCTTCGAGGTAAGCTATAAAGAGCTTTATTTTTTCTATGGTTAACCGTTCTTTTCTTTGGAAAACGGCCGGATACAATACGGACCGGTAACTTTGAAGTTTGGGGTTGTTAGCTATTTCATTCACAAGTTGTATACGATTATGTTTGATAGCAAGATCCTTATATTTATCTGGTATTGTCCAATCAAAAATAAGTTGAAATATCACTTGTTTTGTACAACCAGTGTTTTGACAAATTCTTTCTACATCATTTTTGGTTTCCCTCAGTAAAAGCATAATGTATTCTTTTTTCAGTTCGTAGTTTACTTTTTCCTCCATACAGGACCGAAACAATTGGTATGTCCACTCCAACTCGGAAATACATTCCTTTTCTGATATATATACTGGAATGTTTTTAATAGGATGATTAGATTTTAATTTGTTATAGGCTTCAATCCCTTTATGTAATAGAAGTTCTCCATGTTTATCCCTTATGACATGGATATAGGGGACATTGGCTGTAGTGTATTTGTGGTATGAATAGCGAGTGAGGGAATTGGTAGTTGTATGTCGCGATCTTATTTTTCGAAATGGGACCCACTCGATTCTAATAAAATTCAATTTGCTCAGTCCTCCCTCCTGTTTTTAAAAAGGTATGAAGTACGTGAATTGTCCTATACCATTGTTATACGATTGTAATGAATGTGGATCCAGGGACTTTTCAGAAAAAAAGGTGCCGGGCTATCTATGTTTGGATAGCTGGTACCTAGTATTATAGGAATGGTAGGGCGATTATTTCAGTCATTCTTAGATTTATTTGTTTCGCTTGTTGTGTCCAGTAACGGATAGCACCCCCATAGTAGCATTATAATCGGTCAAAGTTCCTAGCAAATCTGAGAAATACCGGGGATGCTTATTAGTTCTCTTTTAGGGAGTGTATACAGAATCAATTATAGTTCGTTTGAATGGCTTACCATTTATCGTGAGTCCTTTTACCTCAATTGTAATATTGTAGACTTCGTTGGGTTTATCAAAGGTAAGATTATTGGATAAATCTCCTTTTGAAAAAAGCGTTTTAGTGTTTGATGGGTTGTTAGATTGTGTGATTGTATAGGTAGCTTGAAGGGTTTTTTCTTGAATTAGCTTTGAATTAGAGGTTATGTTATAAGCAATTTTTGAAGCATCATTTGTCTTTGACTTTTTGAAATTAATTAGATCATTTTCTGTTTCGTAATTTGCTACCAGAAGATAGGCATCATCCTTTTTAGTAGTAAGTTCCAATTTCCAAATCCCAGCTTCGGGTTTTTCTATTGTAACATTGTTATTTAATGCTCCAAGGAAAATTCCTTCCTCTATTTTAAACGATGAATTGTTTGGCATAATGACTTTTCCAGTTGGTGAAAGTAACTTCAGTTCTGCTAAATCACTTGTTGTCAATAAATTGAGGGTGAGCTCATGGACATGTTCTTCAACGGTAATTGGGATTTGAGTATTCTTCTCGACTTGTAACGGTCCTCCTGTAACCCACTGATTCGTACTAGGCGTGTTTTTATCAACGTAATCACTGAAATTTTCCATCGATTTTGAGCCGTCATTCGTATTGTCTGATAAATAATTGTCGAAAACAGAAAAAGTGATGCCAGTTCGAATGGAAGTATGATTCCAATCTCCAATTGCCAGCAGCTCGCCTCCAGGTAATTGACTACTCTCTGCTGTTACGACACCATCATTCGAACCATATGAGGAAAGATACATTCCTCCAAACCAAGTGGATGAAAATACACTTCCCCAGCTAGTGCCCCCTAACGTATAGTAATCATTATAGTAGGCTCTCGGTTGACTATCTGTTTGCGAACGAAAATCGGCCATATATGCCATTTGCATGGAGTATGTTCCATCGCCCGTTGCTCCAATTAAATCTGCCAGCCAACCGGCAGTGGAACTATAAGCTAAATCGGCTAATTGTGACCCGTGATGTGGACTGGAAAGGGTAATAACATTTTGTACATATTGCCATGCTCCATAATGAGTTAAAGCTGTTTGGGTGTCTACTCCACCTTTACTATAGGCCACCACAGTAACTGGTTTTCCAAAATGATTGGAGATTTCCCTAATCTTATCAGCTAGCAATGCTCCATTATCCCACATATCTGCCGAGGCTCCACCAGCATCGTGTAATTGAACGAATGCCGTTTGATATCCAGCATCTACAGCTGTTTGATACATATCATTATCCTCCCAGAAAATTTGGGCAACATTGTTTAGTCCAGGAACAAAAAGTAATACAGGAGCATTTGGTAGTAAATTTGTGGGTGTCGTACCAATATACCATTCCCCAGGTGTTTCATTATTTCCGTTATTTGCTTTACCGGAAATGGATTGGAGTGGTTCCTCCTTTTTAAAGAGAGTAGGATTTGGAATGCTCGTTGTAACTGCATTATTTGCTGATGCTGGTGGTGGAACAGACAAACCAAGTAAAAGGATGATGGACATGAACAACATGAATAATCTTCTCATCATTTGTTTCCTCCCCATATGTATTCTTTTCAATACTATTCCTTTAAAGCCGTTTGATGAGGAAATAGGGTTGGGAAAGTTGGAAAATCCATCATTAGTAATACCTTCTGCCAACTATCGGTAAAATTAAGGAGAAATAGCATATTTTCAGTCTATCTTCAGATAATTTTCACTTTATCCGGTCAAGAGATTGAGACAAAACATAAAGACATCAGTTGAAGTGCAAACAATCCGGAGCAGGTTATGTGCACTAATTTTAATTGTTAGGATTTTAATTCGGAAATCCTTTTATCCCCAGTTACCAATTAATAGTGGGTAGCTTTTCCTTCTTAGTCAATGTTATAATGTTTGATGTATTTTAGGGAATGGCAAAGGGTAAAAGGAGTCGTATGGTTTGAAGAAGTATAACGTGTTAAAGGCATTAAATAATAATGTCGTTATTGCGGTTAATGAGGAACATGAAGAAGTTGTGTTGATAGGTAAGGGTATTGGATTTAACAAAAAGCGTAATGATGTCATAGAGGAAGATACCGTAGAAAAACTTTTCGTTCTTCGGGATAAAAAGGAACAAGAAAGCTATATCAAATTACTTCCTAATATGGATGAAACAACACTAGCGGCCATTATTACTGCAATGGAAATTATTAAGAAAAAGTCAAATGCATTGTTAAATGAAAAGGTACATGTTGCTCTGACCGATCATATTTTGTTTGCCATTTCACGCTTGCAGCGAGGATTGGAAATCAGAAATCCCTTTTTATCAGAAACAAAAGCATTATATCCATTAGAATATGAGATAGCTGCAGAAGTGGTCGATTATATGAATCAAACGTTAGCAATCCAATTACCAGAAGGGGAAGTTGGATTTATTGCCCTACATGTTCATAGCGCGATAACTGAAACAACGATATCTGAGATCAGCTCATATTCGAATTTACTCTCTACTTTAGTGGAAACAATTGAAGAACAGCTCCATATCGAAATAGACCGTGAAGAAATTGATTATATTCGTTTGATTCGCCATTTACGTTATACGATTGAGCGTGTATTAAAAGAGGAAGTAATGGAAGAACCAGCGAAAATTGCAATTCTGTTGAAAAAAGAATATCCAGTGTGTTATAATCTTGCTTGGAAATTGATAAAAATAATGCAGCAAACATTAAAAAAACCTGTATATGATGCAGAAGCAGTTTACTTAACAATGCATCTACAGCGATTAGTTGTTAAATTTGATTAATAATAATTACGTGTAACTGATTCGATCAGGCATGAGTATAGCTTAATGAAAACGGATAAATTGGGAAAACTATCCCAATATCCTTTTCATTACTTTACTCATGCCTTTTTTGGTTTTTTTATAAGCTTGTTGCAAATCATACATCTAGAGGAGGATTTATATGTTTAAAAAAGCTTTTGGTGTTTTACAAAAGATTGGTAAAGCTCTAATGCTTCCAGTTGCGTTACTACCAGCTGCCGGTTTATTACTTGGACTTGGAAATGCTGCACAGCAAGCAACGACCTTAGAATATTTACCTTTCTTAAGCGCTGATTGGATTCAGCTGACTGCTTCTGTAATGGAAGATGCAGGGAATATAATCTTTAGTAACCTAGCACTTATTTTTGCTGTTGGTGTTGCGATTGGTTTAGCAGCTGATGGAGCGGCTGGACTTGCTGCTCTAGTTGGTTACTTAGTACTAAATCAAGTAATGGGTTCTTTTATGGGTGTAACCGGAGAAATGGTAAGTTCTGACCCGAGCTTTGCGAATGTATTAGGAATACCAACATTACAAACCGGTGTATTCGGGGGGATTATTGTCGGTCTAATTGCCGCCTTTGCCTATAATCGATTCCACGATATCGAGATGCCATCATTCCTTGGGTTTTTCGCTGGTAAACGATTCGTTCCAATTGCAACGGCTGTATTTTCATTTGTTGCTGGTTTACTTCTAATGTTTATTTGGCCAACTGTTCAATCGGCGATGAATAGTGCATCTTATTGGTTGATTGAAGAGGGTACTTATTTAGCCGTATTTATGTTTGGATTCATTAAACGATTATTGATACCATTCGGATTACATCATATTTTCCATGCACCATTCTGGTATGAATTTGGTTCTTATACAACGATTGCTGGCGAAATGGTTCGTGGGGATATGACAATTTTCTTTGCACAATTACGTGATAATGTTGAGATTACAGCTGGTAACTTTATGGCTGGTGAATACCCAATTATGATGTTCGGACTTCCAGCTGCTGCCTTAGCAATGTATCATGCTGCTAGACCAGAACGTAAGAAGTTAGTTGCAGGATTATTAGTATCAGGTGCGCTAACCTCATTTTTAACAGGTATTACAGAGCCACTTGAGTTCTCATTTATGTTTGTCTCACCATTGTTATTCTTACTCCATGCGATTTTAGATGGATTATCATTCATGATTATGACATTCTTAAATGTTAATATTGGTTACACCTTCTCAGGTGGATTTATTGATTTTGCCTTATTCGGTATTTTACCTGGTAAAGAGCCATGGTGGCTTGCTATTCTAGTAGGTCTTGCATTTGGAGTTCTTTACTACTTCCTATTCCGATTCTTTATTAAGAAATTTAACTTAATGACTCCAGGTCGTGAGGAAGTTAAAGAAGAGGAAACAGAAGGAACAGGAAAAGCAGGAGACTTAGCGTTTAATGTTTTAGAAGCAATGGGTGGACAAGAAAATATTGCTCATCTAGATGCATGTATTACAAGACTTCGTGTTTCAGTAAATGACATTAAAAATGTTGATAAAGATGAGTTGAAACAATTAGGAGCAGCAGGGGTACTAGAGGTTGGAAATAATATTCAAGCAATCTTTGGTCCACGATCTGAAATTATCAAAGGTCAAATGCAAGATATTATAGCGGGCAAGAAACCACGTCCTGTAAATAATGTTGACCAAAATGCAGAAGTTAAACAACAAATTGAAGAAGTGAACCCTGAGGCTTTACAAAATGACATCATCGAGGAGTTTATTTACGCTCCGATAAAGGGTGAAGTTGTTCCGATTACTGAAGTACCTGACCAAGTTTTCTCAGAGAAAATGATGGGTGATGGTTTTGCTATTAAGCCAATTGATGGACTAGTTGTTTCACCGGTTAATGGTACTATCATAAATGCTTTCCCTACGAAACATGCTCTTGGTATCAAGTCTGAAGGTGGAAGAGAAATCTTAATCCATTTCGGACTGGATACGGTTAACTTAAAAGGTGAAGGTTTTGAACTGTTAGTTGGTGAAGGTGATGAGGTTAAAGTTGGACAAGCGCTATTGAAAGTTGATTTAGACTATATCGGTAAGCATGCAAAATCAACGATAACTCCAATTGTGTTTACGAACCTTCAAGATGGTGAAAAAGTATCGATTGAAAAATTAGGACAAGTAAGTCTGGAAGAAAAAGATATTGTAAAGATTGAAAAGTAATCACTAATAAGAAGCACATGGAATCTAAGCAAGATTCTATGTGCTTTTAGTATTATTGGAAAAAGTAATAGTGATTTCAAGTCCTACTAGGTAATAATGTTTTTTACAATTAAACTCTAGATTCTATCTAGTATTAAGGCAATAACAAAGTAATATTAAACTTTATTCGTATATTTTTGATGGATTAGGTAATGAATATATTGATATAAGTTAGATTGGGGTCGATACATATAAAATTTTATAAGAAATTATTAGCGATTTTACTTATTTGTCTTATTTGTTCAGGAACTAGTATGATATTGAGTGCAGAAAGTAGCATGGAGCGAACCCCTTTGAATCATGAGGAGCATGATTGGAAGCAATCCAGTGTAAATTACCAAATCATTGAAGTAGGGGAGCATAAGTTCAGCTATTGGAAAAATTTTATGAAAAGGTCACGTACATGCCAAATCTCTCATCGAGTAAAGACAATAGTTTATTATTGCGATATCCATGGACATACCAAATCAGTAACTTTTTTAGATAAAGTAATTCATAGTGAAAAACATCATGAATAAGTTAGGTTGTGATGCTACCTTGTAAATTGAAAAATCAAGGTAGCATTTATATTGACGAAAATTATCTATTATTCTATGTGATTTAAATCATAGTTAGTGATAAAAAACAGGTATATACTTTTAGTGTAACCTCCTACTTTTTCCCTAGATTACTAGTGCTAAAAGCAGTGTTATAAAAATACTTAGGGGAGAGATCATGATGAAGAAACACTGGTCTATTTTAGTTCTATTATTAGGACTGGTTCTATTTGTAAGCGCTTGTAGTGATAGTGATGAGACTTCAAGCAATAATAAAGCTAAGGAAGCAGACAGCCCTGCAAAAACCTCTTTTGTTGTAACTGGGGATGTGGTAGAAGAAAAGGCTGGTTGTGTGCTCAAAAGTCAATTTACGGCAGGGGATTTAATTGTTTGGCGAGTGGATGTTATTGATCCGGAGACAATGGAACAAGCATCAGACGATACAAAAGTTCAAGTGCATTTATCTACAGGTGATGTTTTAGATATGCGTTACGGTGCTCATCCAGCAGGTGTAGATGGTGCTCCAGAATTCTGGACAGTATCCTTACCTGTAACAGAAGAAACTCCAACAGGGGTGTTAGAATATTATGTAACGGCTGAAAAAGGTGATAAAAAAGGAGAATTCCGTCCATTTGACGTAGCACCTTCTTTATTAACAATTAACCCAGCAAATGGAGAAACAGCAGTTGAAGAAACTGATGTAGAAGCGGAAGAAACAGTAGATATTGCAAACGTTGACACAAATCAAGCTATTAATCTAGTAGCAAAAAACTTTTCATTTGAAGGAGATAACGGAGAAAAAACTTTCTATGTAAAAGCTGGGGAAGAAGTTACACTAAATCTAACAAATGATGAAGGTATGCACGGAATAATCATTCCTGACCTAGATGTGCAATTAGATGAAGAAGGTACTGTGACATTTACACCAACTGAAGCTGGTGAATATGATTTATTCTGTAGTATCTTCTGTGGTGAAGGCCATGGTGATATGACATCTAGCATAGTAGTTGTAGAATAATAGAAAGAAGGGAATATGGTGAGAAGTTCATTTAAGAAAACTCTTCTTTTGGTTTTCGTAGCAATTCTTTTTACGCTAATAACAGCGTGCAGCTCTGATTCAGAATCTAGCACGGCTGATAAGGATAAAGCAACTAACAATGAAGCAACAAATGCTGACCAAGAGAACAAAGTGTTAAATAATATTAATTTATCTGAGGAAAGTGGTGTTATTGGTAATACGATAACGTTTGAGGCAAATCAGCTTGAACCAAATCAAGACTACCAAATTAAGTGGAATGAATTCGATGGTTATTATGATATTCAAGGTATAAATTCATTTATTGGACCTAAATATTCAGAAGAAGAAATTATCCTTGTTGAAGGTACAAGTAATAAAGAAGGTATATGGGAAGGTTCGTTTGACATTCCAGATGGTTTTGGTGGAAACCATAATGTTTATGTAACACAAGGGGATGAAAAAATTGGACAAACTGGTTTCTTTGTAAAACCCCAATTTTCAATCGAGCCGGAATCGGGACCAATTGGTACAGAAATTACTATTAAAGTTAAAGGCTTAGGTTATGACACGTATAAATCCATGTGGCATGTAACATATGATAATAAATATACTGGTTCCGTTACTAGCGTGACAACAAATGGTACAACGGAAGCTAAATTTCGTGCCACAGGACATATTGGCGACCATTTCTTAAGTGTTCGTTCGGGATATCTAGGTTCACCGTATATTAACTTTGCTGACTCACCGTATGCAGAGTGGCCAGCACCAAACTTTAAGTTTACGATAACAGATGAAACACCACTAATTGAAGATTATGTAGAAGCAGCACCAGAGGCTGCAGATGGCGGTGTAGAAATGCCTCCTTTGGAAAATAAAGAGGGTGTGACCGTTGAACTAAAGAAGCAGGAAGGTAATGTTGGAGAAGCGAATAATTTATCTGTTTCTGGATTACCAGCAGAACAAAAGGTGAAATTGGTTTGGAATACCATGGTTGGAAGTCGTGTCACAAGTGCTGGTTTTGATGAACAGAGTGATGAACTTGCAACAGTCACTACAGATGCTGAAGGAAACCTAAGTTATGATTTTGAAATTCCAGATGACTTAGGTGGAATTCCACACCGAATTGACATTGTAGTAGATGGCGATGTATATGCACAGGTTTATCTACGTATACTTCCTTCCATTGTTAGCGTCGAGCCGAAGTCCGGGCCTGTTGGAACACCAATAAAAATCACCATTAAAGGTGGCGGCTGGACCGAGTTTGATAATGCCTATTATATGACATATGATAATGCTTATATGGGTTATATGTGTTCCTTTAATAGTCAAGGAACCCTAGAGTTTACAACATATGCAACTGGAGAGCCAGGACATCACTTTATGGATCTATATCCAGGAGTATATTGGCAACAAGAAAAGAATCCACTTGATATGACATTGATTCCACAACTAACTTATAGTGTGGATCACCCAGGTTCTGGGATGCCTGCTATCCGTATGTCATTCGAGATTACTGAATAAAATTAAAGGGTATTCGCATTTGTGAATACCCTTTAATTTATGCGAGATATTAACTTATTTTGTATTATCCCTTTTTGGATCTTGTTTTCTATTAATCGACTGTGCCTCTGTTTCCTCTGAAAATTCATATTGAAGGTCTCCAACTGGAGGAGTACGATATTCTCTTTGCCCTTCAGATACATCTTGTTCTTGCATATAAGCATGTAGGAATGGTTCAACTAATGACAAGAAAAAAGCTGCAAATAATGATGCTGCAACAATAGGCATCATTGTTTCGATTAAAAAGTAACTAAGAGTGGCTAAAGTTATAAATGCTAGGAAGAAATCAGAAATGCTAGCGACTACACTTCCAAATCGCCCTAAAATGAATAAATCACCAATAATATAGGTAATGGCAGTTGTTAGAATACTAACTAGGAACAAATTGAAAAAGGAAACATCATAGAAAATACCAAAAATAGAGAAGACGATAATGGTAGTAGCAATAAGCTTTATGCCAAGTACTTTTAGGTTCATTGCTAATGTCACCCTTTCAGAAGCATTGAATTTATGTTAGTATTTGTCAATTCTTCTGAAAATATGATATGAATAAATTAAATAATTACATTGGAGGATAGCTTGATGAAATATTTTGCCGTATTTTTGCCAATGAAAGATGAAGAGAAAAGTAAAAAATATCGTCCAGAACATTTAACTTTTTTACAAGAAAAGTTAGAGAGTGGCTATATTTTTGCTAAAGGTCCATTTGTTGATGGTGCAGGTGGATTAGTTATTTATCAGGCTGAAAGTTTGGAGCAAGTTGAGACAATGGTGAAAAATGACCCATATGTCGTAACAGGAGCTAGAAGTTACGATATTCATGAATGGGGTATGACTCAATAATAGAAAAGCCAAAGCGAGGTAAGTCGCTTTGGCTTTTCTATTATACCTATTTATCAGGGATTCCCCTGTCAATAACCTCTTGCAATAACACGCTGGTTTTCTATTATTTTGTATACTACCGCTTCCGTTAAACGTTTTGCAGTTTTCGGAATGACCGTTTTTAACACAGGATTAATTACTGGACCCATGAGTCCTTTTGCCGTTAAGTCAAGATTCCCGGTCATTTTCGTTTGAAGGTCAGTAATTCGTTTAGCTTCAAAAAATCCCTTACCAGAAACTTTTTCACTAATACCAGTTAAGGTAAATCTTACTATAGTGGGTTTCTTCCATTCGGTAATATCGATTTTCATACTGACTGTTTTTTGAAGCTTCCCAACATCCCCTCTAAATTTCCAGGTCGATTGTTTATCATTTAAAATTTGGTGATCGATATAACCAGGAACTAATGGAGCCCAATTGTTCATATCACTTACAAAATCCCAAATGGTCTCAATGGATACATCCACTTCTTTTGAAAATGAACCTCCAGGCATGCAATAACCTCCTTTTACTCATGTTAAAAAGTATATTAGTAATTCCATCTTTTATACGTTAAAGTTTCTTATCACGAAAGGGATACGTAGTAGTCAAGTCTTTATCCTATATCCACTTCGAATGGAACAGTAGTTAGATAAGGAAGTATCGAATTACAGATGTAGGATTTTGTCGAACAAAAGAAAATTATTTATTTTTCCCATAATTTATGCCTTTAAATTAGCTTTTTAAAGAAAATTTCATTGTAATTATTATATTTTAAGCCATTTTTCATGTCGAAATGAGTCTAAAACCATAAAAATACGAGTTGGATTTTATTATTGAATGTCATTATGATAAAGGTATTAGGTCGTAAGGAGGAGAACAATGTGGATAAAAATGAGTTAGTAGAGCTGAAAAGAAAGGTAGAACAACACGAAAAAACAATTGTTCAATTGATGGAAATTTTAGCTGCGACCAATCGTCTCTTATCAGAAATGAAATCTACAGCTAAATCCCCTACCATACATCTAACAACAAAAACCCTCAAGTATCCTCGTAAGGTGTCCTCTCCCCAATAAAAAATAAGGACTAGTCCATCCCCGGACTAGTCCTTATCCGCTTTCTAATAATATTGAAGAAAAATGTCGAAAGATGACGTTATTTCTTCTTGAGATTGTTCTATTAAATTGATAAAATTAATAGGTATGAATTCTAAAGTGATTTTATAGTAACTTAGTAGAATTGTAATTCAAACCTAATTAAGAGGAGATTATGCCATGTGCGGTTTTGTTGGCTTTTCAACAAATTCAATTGATATAGATAAGACAAGTGTAATAAAAGAAATGATGAATACAATTGGACATAGAGGTCCAGACAGTGATGGTTATTTTGTTGACAATCAAGTAACACTAGGATTTAGAAGACTTCAAATCATTGACTTAACCACTGATGCAAGTCAACCAATGTTTAACGAAGACGATAATATCTCTTTAATTTTCAATGGGGAAATTTATAACTATCAATCCTTGATGGATGATTTAAAGGAAAAAGGTCATATTTTCAAAAGCCAAAGTGATACAGAGGTTATTATTCACGGTTATGAAGAATATGGCGTGGAAATTCTACAAAAGCTACGTGGAATGTTTGCTTTTGCATTATGGGATAAAAAAGAGGAGTCTTTATTTATTGCAAGAGATTTCTTTGGTATTAAACCACTCTACTATACACAAAATACAACTGATAATTCGTTGCTTTTTGGTTCGGAAATTAAATCATTCCTAAAATTTCCAGGGTTTCAAAAAGAATTAAATAAAAAGGCTTTGAAGCCATATCTAACTTTCCAATATTCTGTTTTGGACGAAACATTCTTTAAAGGTGTTTATAAGTTACGACCAGGCCATTATATGATCTACAAAAATGGTCAAATGGATATTAAACAGTATTGGGATGTTAAATTTGATACAGAAGAAAATACGCTAGAGTTTTACGTGCAAAAAATTAAAGAAACGATGGAAGAGTCTGTAAAGTATCACCGAATTAGTGATGTTAAAGTTGGATCCTTCTTGTCAGGTGGAGTAGACTCAAGCTATATTACTGCACTCCTAAAACCAGATAAGACTTTCTCTGTTGGTTTTGAAGATTATGAAGGTATATTTAATGAAACGAATATCGCTGCTGACCTTTCTAGACAGTTAGGTATTGAGAACCACAAGAAAATAATAAGTGCGGATGAATTCTTTGATGTTATTCCAACGGTTCAATACCATATGGATGAGCCTCAGTCTAACCTTTCATCTGTACCACTTTACTTCCTTGCAGAGCTTGCAAGTAAACATGCAACGGTACTTCTGTCAGGTGAAGGTGCCGATGAAATCTTTGGTGGGTATGCATGGTATGAAACATCGAAAGAAATGCGTTTATACGAAAGAATCCCATTTTTCATGCGCAAAATCATTTCTACTGTTGCTAAAAACCTTCCAGAAAACCGAATGACGACTTTCTTAGTAAAAGGTGGTCAAAAGGTGGAAGAGAAATTTATTGGTCAGGCTAAAATCTTTGACTTAAAAGATGCTACTAAGGTCTTAAAAGATGATTATCAAGATGCTCCAACACCAGAGGAAATTGTAAGTGAATCTTACAAGAATGTTGCTGGAAAAGACAATGTATCTAAAATGCAATACGTAGATATGAAACATTGGCTACCAGGTGATATTCTTTTAAAAGCGGATAAAATGAGCTCTGCTCATTCCATCGAACTTCGTGTTCCATTCTTGGACAAAGAGGTTATGGAAATGGCAGGGAAAATTCCAGCACATTTAAAAGTGAATGATATGGATACAAAATATGTATTACGTAAAGCAGCAAATGAAGTTCTACCAGACGAGTGGGCGAATCGTCCAAAGGTTGGCTTCCCTGTACCTTTCCGTGACTGGATTAAAAAAGAAAAATACTACAACAAAGTACGTGAGGTATTTGAATCTGATATAGCACAAGAATTCTTTAATGTGGATGAGATTGTTAAATTCTTGGATGAACATTATCAAGGAAAAGCAAATCGTGCACGTTATATCTGGACTGTATATGTATTTTTAGTTTGGTATAAAGGTTACTTTATAGATATGGAAGACTAGGTAGAACTATTATAAGATTCCTAATGACAGGAATTATGATAGGGGTAGCTCACAGATGAAATTAATGATACGGAACTCCTTACTCTTCTTTTTTATAATCGTTAGCATTATTCTTGTCACAACACATCATGATCGAATTTATGCTTTTGTCAATGATATGTTTGATAAGAATTTAGGTGTGCTAACAATTCTTAGTGTGGATGCTGAATCTGGTTATTCGATTAATGGAGCAAAGTTTGAACTTATTGATATAGAAACAAATGAGGTAATAGCTAAGCATACTACTAATCGTAATGGGATGATTCGTGTTGAAAACATACCACTAAGTAAAACATATAAGATTGTCCAAACGGAAGTGAAAAAGCCCTATCAATTAATGACTGAGCCAAAAACGGTTGAGCTACTATCAAATCAACAGAAAGTTACGTTTGAGAATTCAGTTTTTCCGTCGATTACAACCTATAAGAAAACAGACGAAAATGAAGTATTTGTTACAGAAATGAATCTACCGGTAGAAACTGTAATGCAGGAGCCTGAGTTACCTAATGGATGTGAGGTAACGGCTCTTACTTCCGTACTAAACTATTATGGCTACGATGTTGAGAAAACCGTGCTTGCTGACAAGTACATGCCAAAGATACCATTTGAGGTAATAAATGGGAAGTTATATGGGGCTGACCCTAATAAAGCGTACGCTGGTGATCCAAGAAGTAAAAATCATGGATTCTTTAGTTATGTTCCCCCAATAATCGAGACAGCTAATAAATATTTTGGAAAGTCAAATGGTAGTCATACGCCTTATGATTTATCTGGGAGTACACCTGAAGAACTGTTAGACTATGTTCGTGAAGGGATTCCAGTAATTGTTTGGACAACAATTGATCAAAAGGAACCATTATTTAATTATTCGTGGTTAATTACTGGAACAAATGAGTCAATCGATATAATTAGAAACTCACATACAGTTGTTTTAACTGGTTATAGCGAGGAAGAAGTTTATGTGATGGATCCATTAAAGGGAAATATTGCATATCCTAAAGAACGATTTTTTCAGTTATATGAGAAGACGGGTAGTCATGCAATGGTCATCCGCTAATTTTGCCACAAACAATGGGTTTATTGTTTGTGGTTTTTTGTTGTTTATCAATATAAATTTAATAAACTACGATTCATTTCCTAGCTAGAATCAATCAAGAATTGCTAAGTAAAATAACTCAAGTTATGTAAAAAAAGGATAGTTAGCCCATCATAATGGACTAACTATCCTATAAGCATTATCAAAGTTTAACAGCCATATTGTTATGATATTATACCGTTCGAAGCATTATCTTCCTTTGCTGCATCCAGCATTAGGAATACTGCTGAAAGGATATGCATAATCATACCAACGAATGGAATCCAAGCAATACATGAAGTCACGATACCTAGAATACTTCCAGTTGAAGCACCACCGTCTTTTTTAGTAAGAACTAAAGTAATAATATGTAGGATAAGCATAATAAGTAAAGGAGTCCAAAGTAATCCCACGATAATCCCTGCGCCAAGTAGAGGGATACCTAGTAAAGCTTCTAAAGCACCGGTTACCCATTTCATAATTCTTGAAGTTGACATTTATTTCACCCCCAGCATTACATATATGTATGTTATGTAAATAAGATTATTGCATATAAATAGTAGCACAACATTTTACCTGTGCCGACATGAAATTGTCATGTTTTAGGGAAAAGTATTCCGATTTGCAAGTTTAAAATTGACATTTCGTAACGAATTGATTATATTTATAAAATTTATGAATAATTATATAGTAGTCCAACCTTTTAGGGAGGAGGGTTACAGCATGAAACGAAACAATCGTAGGCCAATGTTTATTTTGCTTCTTCTAATCGTTTTTGTGTTGTTAGTCTGCTATGTTATTTATACTTTTATACTTAATACTCCCTCCAATCAAGCTGAAAATGCGGTTGAGGAATTTTATACGTATGAACAAGAAGGTGCATTTTCCGACTCATGGGAAATGTTTCATCCTTATATGAAAGAACGATTTGAAAAAGGTTATTATTTACAGGATCGTGCACATGTATTTTTCAATCATTTTGGTGTTAATACCTTTTCATTTTCCATCGAAGATTCGGAATTAATACGAAACTGGCAAATTGAAGAGGATGCAGAGTTAATTGATGAAGTTTATCATGTGCCAGTAACACAGTATTATCAAGGGAAATATGGTAACTTTACCATTGCTCAAGATGTTTATGTTACAAATATTGACGGTGAATGGGCAATACTTTGGGATTATAAAAAATCAGAAACATCTTTGGAACCAGAATAAAATTAGGTAATCTACACCTTATAATTCATTCAGCTTTCTCGTATGATAATGACAATACTTGTCCACATGGTCGTAAATTCGAGAAGGAGGAAAAGTCATGAGTCAAAAAATTGCGGTTTTGATTCTTCATGGTGCAGGTACTCCTGAGGAAAACTTTGCAGATAAGTTAATTGAAAGGGTTAAGGCGGGTTTTGATAAGAAACTATCTAAGAAAAAGTCGGAAACAGAATTAGTTTTTGAACCTGTGTTTTGGTCTAGTATTTTTGCACCTGAACAAGATAAATTATGGAATCAGCTTAGGAATTATCGGAATTTGGATTTTGGTAGGCTAAGACGTTTCGTAATTGAATTTCTAGCAGATGCAGTTGCCTATCAACCAACTAGACTAGGCAATCAAAATTATGATAATGTACATTCCCTAGTGGCAAAATCGATTCAAGCTTTGCGTGAAAAGGCAGGGGAAAATGCCCCATTATGTGTCATAAGCCATAGTCTTGGTACCATTATTGCTAGTAATTACTTTTACGATCTACAATTTAAGCAAGAAAACATCGGAACAGAGACCAAGTCGTGTACTAACAATATTCCAATTGAACAATGCCAGACGCTTACCCTATTCTATACATTGGGAAGTCCAATGGCCATGTGGTCGCTTCGTTATATTGACTTTGGTTCTCCGATCTCTGTTCCCTCTCCAACTCTAAAACACTATTATCCTAAACTAAGAGGGGAGTGGCTAAACTTTTATGATAAAGATGATGTTTTAGCATTTCCTATTAAGGGGATAAATGAAGCTTATCATGACGCAGTTACTGAAGATGTTGAGGTAAATGCAGGAGGAATATTCACGAGTTGGAATCCTCTTTCACATTTAAAATACGATACAGATTCTCAAGTTATTAAGCCAATAGTAAACGGACTCGTTAGAACTTGGAAAACTATTAATTCAATGGACCAACGAAACAATGCTATTAATAGTAGTGTAAAAAAAGGATCATGAGCAATCATGATTCTTTTCATGTTTTTAGAAGTTCTTTATCCATACTCGTATAAATCAATGTATACTAGGAAAATTTTCCTTGAATTTACTAATTATAGCATAAAAGTATAAAAAATATTCCAAATCACTATATTTATATACCTACGTATACATTACAAATGTCCTAGTAAATGATAAACTTATTATTATTCATAAGGTAGATTGATACGGATAAAAATAGAACTAGTGCTCCCCAATCTATTAATAATGGAGGAATTTTCATGGGTCATGATTTAAAATATCAAAAGAATGGCCAGAAGATTAATAATAAACATCCCTTGTATCATTTTAAAAGACAGGTTTGGAATTCAAATGTAGATCAATATCCAGCTGTTATTTTTGAATGTAAAAGTGTTGATGATGTTATAGGAGCCATTCATTATGCTAATGAGAATGGATTAAAGATTACTGTACGTGGTGGTGGCTTTCATCCTGCGGGGAAGTCTGTTAAAGACAATGCGGTCCTTGTTGATTTGTCGCACATGAATGATGTCCATATCGATGAAATTAGCAGGATTGCAACAATTGGTGCAGGAGCAAAGATTTCAGAAGTAGATGAGGTTACACAGGAGTATGGATTAGCTGTTCCACTAGGAATGGTTTCCTGTATTGGAGTTTCAGGCCTTGCTCTAGGCGGTGGAATAGGCTATCTGCGAGGAAAATACGGTCTAACAAGCGATAGTGTTGTCGGGGTTCATCTCATCACTGGACAAGGAGAGCATATTTATGTAAATAAATTTCATCATCCGGAATTATTCTGGGCTATTCGGGGAGCAGGTCAGAATTTTGGAGTAGTAACGAAATTCGAAATGAAATTATATCCAGTTGCTCAACATATCCTCGCAATTGATGTAATCTATGACTATAAAGATTTACAACAAATTCTTGAAAAAGTAGAAAAATATCGTCAAACCGCTGTTGATGATATATCTTTTCATCTTGCCTTTTTCTATGGGGATAACGCAAAACCTTATATACGGCTTGTTGGTATGTATGATGGTGAATTAAATTTGAAAGTGGAAAAGGAAATCATTCAACCGTTGTTGGAGCTTGCAATACCAATAGCAGATAATACGGAAATAATGACATACATCGAAATGCAGAAAAAGTTTGATTCATGGGTTGGAGATAGTTTTGCAGTAGAAGGAATTTCATTGTTTTTTCATGAGCTTACTAATGAAATGATCCAATTATTAATTGAGGAATGTGAGAGTACAGAGTTTTCCCTTCATGTCACTATACTTGAATTTCATGGGAAAATGAATCGTATATCTGAATATGAGACTGCGTTTACTATTCGTGATGCTAATTATCTTCTAATTATTGATGCTGAAACTAGAAAAAATCAGGAAGCAGCTAATAAATGGGTGTATGACCTCTATGAAAAACTACTTCCATATTCCTACAAACAAGCCTCATACCTTAATAGCTCACAGGAGAATGAGGAGGTAATACGGAATTCATACAAATGTATTTTAGCTAGATTAGTTGCACTAAAAATGGCATACGATCCAGAAAACCTTTTTTGCTCGGAACGTAAATTATTGGATTAAAAAAGCTGGGATAAGTGTATGAATCAAAGAGAATAAACGTCCCAGCTCTAATCTAATCATGTTATTCTAAATAATCTCCATATACGTGTCATCAACTGCATACGATTTTTGACATTTGCCTTTTGATAAATACGGCTTAAAGCTTTCTTTACCGTTATCTCTGCAATATATAATTCATTGGCAATTTCGATGATTGGCTTGTCTTCTAATAATAACTTAATGATATCTTGTTCCCTTGATGTTAAAGAAAATTCCTCTGTTAAAATGTCCATTTTACTGAGAGTAGTTATACCTGCAATAAATTGCTTCAAATAAGGAATGAGTCTTGGACCACTAAGATCTAACAAGAATGTTGGTGTAGGTTGTTTCATAAGATAGTCATCATGTGATGCCCCATCTACGGTTTGAAACCCAAACTTATACAACAACTCCTGGAAAAGCTTTAAAGGTGTCGATACAACGAGTATTCCTCCAGAAAAAACAAACGGTAATAAGCTATACAATAAGAAACCACGAGCAGCATTGTCGGTTGGATCCTTATACTCTTGATAACGGATAAAATAACCAGCGCTTTTTTCGACCGGAACATTGTAATAGTTTCTTTCCACTTCCGATAAATTTGCAAAATATGCTCTAGAAACGGGCTCGTTTTCTAAAAATGGTAATGTTTGTTTATTAATCGGAACGTTTATTGAAATCCCAATTACTTCCCCGTCTTTTTTTAGTAAACTTGCACCATCATATCCCATCTTCTGAATGTAACTTGGACCAATTAGTTCCTGTTCTAATTGATTATGTTCTAATGATGCATCGAATTGAAAGGAAAGGTTTGTTGATCTATTATAAAAATTGGTCTTACTTACGGTCAGATTATTATTTAGATATGTAAAAAAATCTTCCACCTCATGAAAATTGTATTCATCGATAGGTTCTAAATACATTGTTGTATCCATTGAGCTATCATCTTGAAAGAATACAGATTGAATAACGTCATCACCAATATGATAAAAGAAAGAAGCAATATCTTCTTTGCTTGGCTGAGTTATAATTCGAGTGTAATAAAATTGAATAATTTTATTCGTTAAGAAAAGATAGCGGTCATGATTTCTTTGCTTTAATTCAATAGAGATGGCATCCCGAACTAGTTCATGAATAGTCCAACCGACCTTTGTCTTTTGAATAAAAGAAAGGGAAACAAGTTCATGGAATGTATTTGTTGGGATTTCATAGTTTAAAATTTGTGAAATGGTATATTGATCAAAGTGGCGTAATAATGCTGCAATTTCAATGAATTTTATTAAGCTCTCATCTTTAACTTCACTTAACCATCTGCGTGTCAAAGTGCTTAATGCTTCTGCATTATTTTTGAAAATATTGATAGTCTCAACATCTACAACATCACTAATCGTTGCTAACGATAATAATAATGGATGTCCATTTGTAAATTCCCATATTTTTTTTATGGTAGATTCATTTGTTATCCCATTGCTTTGCAAAAAGCGTTTAGTGTCATCAAAACTGAAGGAAGTTAACTCTATTTGCTTTGTAATCTTTCTCCAGGCTGGCGATTCTTGCCATTCTCCAGTTAACTCTTTCCTTCCAGCAAGTATAATAGAAACCCTAGGACTAAGCTTCCGAATAAAAACATTTCGGAACCATCTATCGAGATTATCCATTTGTTCATATGTATCAACAACAATAAAAATCTTTTTTTCAAAATCATTAATTTGTTCAATGCAATCTTGTATGGATTTAGGATTGGTATTATCAATATGTAAATGAGTAGCTAGCATGGAATGTAAGTAGTCCGTAAAATCATCTATCGTATGGTTAAAGTCCTGCGTATCTAAATGTATAAAAGGGATATTTTCCTTACCAGCTATTATTGCAAATTCATATAATAAATAGGTTTTGCCAATACCACCTTTTCCATATAAATTAATAACTTTGAACTCCGGGTATTCTTTTTGAATCAGGTTTTGAAACAACTTTATCTCATCATTTCTGCCAAAAAAGTAAGCTTCTTCTACCTCTTGTATAACCTGATTAATTCGCTTATTTTCTATTAACTTGTCCAACTACTTACCCCCTTCATTTATACTTTTTAGAAAATTCCTGTTATTTAAAATATAAAATAGTACTATTGACCTGTCAAGACAGAAGTGAAGATAGGGAAATTTTTCCTCGAATTGTGAGGTTATTGGGGAAATTTATATAAAACCTACTAATCATTGAATAGAAGTTGATTGAAGTTCGCAACCTACGAAAGAACAGACAAGTATCTGTTCAATACCCACAAGGAGTGAGCGTTTTGGCTAATAACAATAATAGGAATAAATTGTTAGTGCCAGGTGCAAAGAATGCAATGGATCAAATGAAAGAGGAAATTGCAAATGAGCTTGGTGTACAGCCAGGAGCTGACACTACAGCGCGTGAAAACGGATCTGTGGGTGGCGAAATGGTCAAAAGAATGATTCAAATCGCCGAACAGAGTATGCAGAATGGTCAAAAATAGCATACTCGAAAGGGGCTCCTGAAATCAGGAGCTCCTTTTATTGGTTTCTCTAAACTTGAGTATAGATTAGGAGAACGTCAGAAATCTCAAAGGTATAATTTCTGAAAATGAGGCGTTAACTTCATAACTCTTTTTTCTTAACTTAGTAAATAGGTATTATAAATAAGCTGCCACTGTAAATATTTCCTATAATGATATCAAAACGTGTATCATAATCTAAAGAGTATTGAATATTCTGAGGAGGATGCATGAATGAATCCATTAATAGGTATTGTAACCTCAACCGAGATAGAACAGGAGACTTACTTTACATCTACTGATAATGTAAATGCAATTATTAGAGCAGGTGGAATCCCGATTTTATTGCCCTATTATCAACATGAGAAGACAATCGAAGAGATTGCTAGTAAAATAGATGGACTTTATGCAACAGGAGGATATGATATTGATCCTACTTTGTTCGGTGAGGAACCACATCCAAAGCTAGGTACAATTATTCCAGAAAGGGACCATTTTGAGATTGCCTTAATGAAGAAAGTGCTGGTGCTGGATAAACCAATTTTAGGTGTTTGCCGTGGAAGTCAAACATTAAATATCGCACTTGGTGGTGATATGTATCAAGATATCTATTCGCAAAAAAACTCCAGAGAATTATTGCAGCATCAGCAAAAGGCACCTAATAAACATGGGTCCCATTTTGTAGATGTAAAAGAAGGTTCTCTTTTGAATCGAATAACTGGGGAGACAAGACTAAGAGTAAATAGTCGTCATCATCAAGCAAACCGGAAAGTAGAAAAACCTTTGCAAATATCCGCTCGGGCAAGTGATGGAATTGTTGAAGCAATTGAAAGTACAAAACATCGATTTGTTCTGGCACTTCAGTGGCATCCAGAGAATATGTTAGTGGCAAATGATTTGGCTTCGGAGGCTATTTTTAAAGGATTTATAGCTGCTTGTAGTGGAAATGAATAGGTGAAGTAAAAGGATTTTGAGTTAAAACAGGATATGCATAGGGATAACAGTAAAATATGTCCCAAATTTCATTACAGACAAATAAATTCTAAAAAGGGAGGATCTTCAAATTGAAAATAATCGATACACATTGTGACGCACTTTTAAAACTACAATTATCTAGAAGGATACCTTTTTCCAAAAAACAACTACAATTCAAAGACTCCCCAGAGCTAAATACAAATCTCCAATTTTTAAGGAAAGGAGATATAAACGTACAGTTTTTCGCAATTTTTATTATGCCAGATGTTCCAATAGATGAAAAATGGCAGCATGCACTGGAGCAAATTGATATATTTTACCATAAAATACTTGGGAAGAATCCAGAGATGAAGCATGTGAAAGATTGGCAAGATATTAAGAATTTGAAGGTTGGAGAAATAGGTGCAGTATTGACGCTAGAAGGTGCGGATGCATTTGGAAATGACCTTGCAAAACTACGAATGCTGTACCAGCTTGGCGTACTTTCTATAGGATTAACATGGAATAACGCAAATCTATGTGCAGATGGAGTAGAAGAACCAAGGGGCGCTGGTCTAACTGCCTTTGGTAAAGAAGTAGTGCAGTTAAATAATGAAAATGGTGTATTAACGGATGTATCTCATCTTTCAATACGAGCGTTTTGGGATGTGATGGAAATAGCAAAATACCCAATAGCAAGCCATTCGAATGTTTTCACTTTGTGCAACCATCCACGTAATTTGAACGATGAGCAAATAAAAGCAATGTTCGCACAGGATGCTATGATTCATGTTGTTTTCTGGCCACCTTTTATTAATCATAAACAAAGTGATGCTACCATCCATGACTTGATTCGTCATATTGATTATTTATGTGAGCTTGGAGGAATCAAAAATATAGGCTTAGGATCAGACTTTGATGGAATATCTTCTTTTGTAACAAACTTAGAGAATGCATCAAAATATCAAAACCTAATTAATGAATTACTTAAGCATTATTCGGAAGATGAGGTTAAAGGATTTGCTCATCAGAACTTTATCAATCACTATGTGGAAGGAGGAATTGTATAAAGGCCTACTCTTTGTATAGCTTTTTTAAGTTAGATTTTAATTGGTGATATTGTATTGAAACTTTCTATATACGGTATTGATAGAAAGTGCGCGGTAACTTTATTAATAATTTAAGTTGTGAACCTAACTGGCTTCGGTTCAAAATGATGTGAATGATGCTCTTATACATCATTT
>NZ_KI519441.1:48201-151901 GCF_000482485.1 Paucisalibacillus globulus DSM 18846
TCCGTCAAAATGATGTGAATGATGCTCTTATACATCATTTCAACCTAGATTTACATTAGAAGCGATGCGCATCTCCAAATTTCTTAACCCTTACCGCACAGTCTATACAAAGTATGAAATTAACAACAATCATGCCTAAACGTACCGATGGTTTGAAAATTTGGTACCTAAAGAATTCAAATTGGTATTGTACTTTCAAATAGTCAATTCTCAAAAATATGCATAGTAATTATTTCCAGTCATATACTGATATGTTATTTGGAATGCCTTTCCTCCTAAATGCATATGATGAAATAAAGTACTCTTAATATAACAGGGGAATGCCGGTAAGTCGTTTCACCACTTGGGCAAGGAGGAACATACAATCATGTGTGGAATAACCGGTATTGTTGATTTGAAAAACTTTGTAAGAGAAGAGCGAGATACGTTAATTGGTATGACTGAAATGTTAACAACGAGCGGAGTGGCAGATCTATGGTTTAGTACCTTTGTAGGATTTGGCTATAAATATTTAGACGATAGAGGAACTGTTCAAAAAAAGATAAATGGAAATATGTACGCTATTGTATATAGTGGGTCATTAAGCAATAAGAAAGATACAAGAAATAAACTTTTGGAAAAAGGGCATTCCATTCCCTCATCGAGTGATGCAGAAACAATGTTGACATCCTATATTGAGTGGCGAGAAGATTGTTTGGATTTTCTAATCGGTAATTTTGTATTTGCTGTGTGGGATGAGAATAAACAAGAACTCTTTTTGACAACAAGTCAAGGAAGTAATAAATTAATCTATTATGCTTTTGATTCACATCGTTTCCTTTTTGGAACAGAACTGAATGCTATTGTGAAGCATCATAAAGTAAGCTTAGAGAATATAAAAGAGTTACAATTAGGACATTCGTTATTATTTTCAAAAGACAATGTAAAACTTAAGAATTAATATATAAACACGTGAAAAGTAGTGATGTTAATTGTCACTGCTTTTTCCATTGGCCGTTGGAAAGTATAACTATTTTCCAGATAGACAAAATGCGAATTTACACGGAATCAGGAGTTCAACGATGGGTATTAATATAAATCTCCAGGATTAGCAATCGACCACAATGCCCCTGTCGATTAATGAGAGGGGCTGTACTATTTTGTGAAAATATACAATATAAAGATTATTGAAAATAATAATGCGGAATGTTATGGTTGAGATAGATTGTCAACGCTTACAATGACATCCAAAAAAAGTAAAGGGAGTGGATTTTGTGAGTAACAAGGCAGTACTTTATGTAAAACCAGGTGAAGTGGAAGTTAAGGATATTGGTTATCCTGATCTAGTACTACGAGATGGACCAGGGGTCAACCCATTGAATGTAGGTCGCAAATGTAACCATGGTGTTATTTTAAAGGTGATTACGACTAATATTTGTGGTAGTGACCAGCATATGGTTCGAGGTCGTACTACGGCACCAAGCGGGCTTGTGTTAGGACATGAAATTACGGGTGAAGTAATTGAAGTTGGAAGTGATGTAGAATTTATTAAAAAGGGCGATATTGTTTCTGTACCGTTTAATATTGCATGTGGTCGCTGTGTCAATTGTAGGAAACAAGATACGCATATTTGTTTAAATGTTAATCCTGATCGCCCAGGTTCTGCTTATGGTTATGTAGACATGGGTGGATGGGTTGGCGGACAATCAGAATATGTGATGGTACCATATGCTGATTTCCAATTGTTAAAATTCCCTGATCGTGAACAAGCATTAGATAAAATTATGGATTTAACGATGCTTTCTGATATTTTTCCTACAGGATACCATGGGGCAGTTAGTGCTGGGGTGAAAATGGGCTCGACTGTCTATGTAGCTGGAGCTGGTCCTGTTGGATTGGCAGCAGCACACTCAGCGCAATTATTAGGTGCATCTGTTGTTATTGTTGGTGATTTAAATGCTGAACGTCTAGCTCAAGCTAGAAGTTTTGGTTGTGAAACTATTAATCTACGAGATCATGATAACTTAGGAGAGCAAATTGCGGAAATCGTAGGAGTTCCAGAGGTGGATTGTGCAATTGATGCGGTAGGATTCGAAGCAAGCGGCCATGGACAAAATGCTGGGGAAGCTCCAGCTACAGTGCTAAACTCCATTATGGATGTCACAAAAGCAGGTGGTCGACTTGGTATTCCAGGATTATATGTAACGGGAGATCCAGGTGCAAGTGATCATGATGCTAAAGAAGGAACGTTGAAAATTCGTTTTGGACTTGGTTTTGCGAAAGCGCATATTTTTGTTACTGGTCAAACTCCAGTCATGCGCTACAACCGTGATTTGATGAGGGCGATACTTAGTGGAAGAGCTCAAATTGCTAAGGCCGTTAATGCAACATTAATTTCTATTGATGAAGCACCAGATAGCTATCAAAAATTTGATGGTGGATCATCTCGTAAGTATGTTATCGATCCACATGGTACAGTACGTAATCGTCTTGCTGCATCTTCAAGTGCACATGCAAATTTATAAAAATTTCGTATAACTTAAAGAATAAGAGAAAGGGTCTACAGACTAGCAAGAAGTCGCTATTGTGTAGACCTTTTTTTGATAGTTAGGAAAAAACTTTCCGCACGTATAGAAAAAATCTTTTCCAAGACGTAAAAAATAGAATCATAGTCCAACTCTAATGTGGCAATGACTTTTGCCGTAGTCTTCTCGAACTATAATTTTTCCAAAGTAAATGGAATGTATTATTTTTCTTAGGAATATAGTGTATTAGAAAAGTTGGTACATGCTGCGTTCAGACTTAAATGCCAATTTTCCTAAATCGAAATTATTATGCTAAAAAAAGGGGTGTGTGTGATGTCTGAGTTTATGGCGGAACTGGTAGGTACGATGATTCTGATTATTTTTGGTGGAGGTGTTGTAGGCGGCGTTGTCCTGAAAAAGTCCAAAGCTGAAGGATCTGGTTGGATTGTCATTACAGTTGGATGGGGTCTTGCTGTTGCAATGGCGGTTTATGCAGTTGGGGGAATATCTGGTGCACATGTGAATCCAGCGGTTACCCTTGGTTTTGCATCAGTTGGTGAGTTTCCATGGGAAAAGGTACCACTTTATATTTCCGCACAAATGATTGGTGCTATAATTGGTGGAATAATTGTTTATTTGGCCTATTTAGCACATTGGAGAAATACAGATGATCCTGCTACAAAGCTGTCGGTTTTTTCAACTGCACCCGCAGTTCGTAGTACGTATGCTAACTTCTTAACAGAGGCAATTGGTACATTCGTTTTATTATTGGGGTTATTTTTTATCGGCACGAATGAATTTACAGAAGGACTGAATCCACTAATTGTTGGTCTGCTCATTGTGGCAATAGGTGTTTCGTTAGGTGGTCCAACTGGATATGCGATTAATCCAGCTCGTGATTTAGGTCCGAGAATTGCCCATGCCATTCTTCCAATCGCAGGAAAGGGTGGTTCTGATTGGGGTTACTCTTGGATTCCTGTAATCGGTCCAATTTTTGGAGGGATTTACGGTGCAGTCTTTTTCAAGGCAATTTTTGAAGGGCAATATTCCATACTTTTTTGGGTAATGACTGTACTTGTACTAGTAGCAATTGCTGGAGCGGTTAACGAGGATTTTAAAAAGCAAGGTTCCAGTCTAGGACAGCCTAATAAAGAAGCAGTATAATTTTAGGATAATTCGTACGTTCTTTAAAAATGAGAGGGGTGTCATCATGAAAGAAAAATTTATTATGGCATTAGACCAAGGAACAACAAGTTCAAGGGCCATATTGTTTAATCATAAAGGACAAATTGTAGAAACAGCACAGATGGAGTTTGAGCAGTTTTTTCCCAAATCAGGTTGGGTAGAACATGATGCAGAAGAGATTTGGACATCCATATTAGCTTGTATTGCAGAGGTTCTTCGGAAAGCAGATGTAGAGCCTAGTCAAGTAGCAGGTATCGGAATTACTAATCAACGTGAAACAGCCGTCGTATGGGATAAAGATACTGGTAAACCTGTCTATAAAGCGATTGTTTGGCAATCGCGACAAACAGCAGATATATGTAAGGAATTGAATGAAAAGGGTTACAATGACTTATTCCGTGATAAAACTGGTTTATTGATAGATGCATATTTCTCTGGAACAAAAGTAAAGTGGATATTGGATCATGTAGAAGGTGCGCGTGAAAAAGCGGAGAATGGTGATCTGCTTTTTGGTACGATTGATACATGGTTAGTGTATAAGTTGTCTGGTGGAAAAGCCCATGTAACGGATTATTCCAATGCATCTCGCACGTTAATGTTCAATATCTATGACTTACAGTGGGATGAAGAATTACTAGACATATTAACGGTACCAAAGAGCATGCTTCCGGAAGTTCGCGAGTCATCTGAAGTGTACGCAAACACGGTGGATTATCACTTCTTCGGTCATGAAGTACCAATTGCAGGAATTGCTGGTGACCAGCAAGCAGCATTGTTTGGTCAGGCTTGCTTTGAAACCGGAATGGCAAAAAATACGTATGGTACTGGCTGCTTTATGTTAATGAATACTGGGGAGAAGGGTGTTAAATCAGAACATGGCCTACTAACCACATTGGCATGGGGTGTCGACGGTAAAGTAGAATATGCACTGGAAGGCAGTATCTTCGTTGCCGGTTCTGCTATTCAATGGTTACGTGATGGGTTACAAATTATTAATAGTGCACCAGAGAGTGAAGGATTTGCATCAAAAGTAGAATCAACAGACGGTGTTTACTTAGTACCTGCATTTGTAGGTCTAGGAACACCATACTGGGATAGTGATGCTCGAGGAGCAGTATTTGGTTTAACTCGTGGTACATCAAAAGAACATTTTATTCGTGCTACTCTGGAGTCTTTAGCATATCAAACTAGAGATGTACTTGATGCGATGATTGCCGACTCTGGAATTGACTTAAAAACGCTTCGGGTTGATGGCGGCGCAGTTAAAAATGATCTCCTCATGCAATTCCAAAGTGATATTCTAGGAGTTCCGGTTGATCGCCCAGTTGTACAAGAAACAACCGCACTTGGCGCGGCGTACTTAGCTGGTCTAGCTGTAGGATATTGGGAGAACAAAGAGGAAATTGCACAGCAATGGCAAAATGAAAAAACATTCGAAAATACAATGGATTCCGAGGAGAAGGATGCGCTGTATGCTGGGTGGAAAAAGGCAGTGGAAGCAACCCGAGCATTTAAATTGTAATTAAATAAAAACATATAAATGGGCCCTAACGATATACTGACGCTAGGGCTTTTTTTGTAAATGAAGGGGGAGATTTCTAGTGAAGAAAATTATTAATAATCCAAATCAGGTGTTACAGGATATGGTTGATGGCTTGATTGCAGCTAATCCTCAACGTTTAAAGAAAATTCCAGAAACATTTGTTATAGCACGTGCAGATGCACCTGTACAAGGTAAAGTTGGTCTTGTCAGCGGCGGAGGAAGTGGTCACGAACCTGCTCATGCTGGCTATATAGGAAAAGGAATGTTAGACGCTGCTGTTTGTGGGGAAGTTTTCACATCACCGACGCCAGATCAGGTTTATGAAGCAATCAAAGCTGTTGATGGTGGAGCGGGTGTGTTTTTGGTGATTAAAAACTATACCGGGGATGTTATGAATTTTGAGATGGCCGCGGAGCTTGCCGAAGCAGAAGGTATTCAAGTGGAGAAAGTTATCGTTAATGATGACGTAGCCGTAGAAGATAGCTCCTTCACTACTGGACGAAGAGGTATTGCAGGTACGGTTTTTGTCCATAAAATTGCAGGTGCGATGGCGGATAAAGGGGCTAGTTTGGAAGACGTAAAAGCAGTAGCTGAAAAAGTGGTGGCTAATGTTCGCTCCATGGGAATGGCACTTACACCATGTACGGTTCCTGCTGCAGGTAATCCAAGCTTTGAACTCGCGGAGGATGAAATGGAAATCGGTATAGGAATCCATGGTGAACCAGGTATCGATCGTGGGACTATTGCAACTGCAGATGAGATAGCGACCACACTAACAGAAAAGGTTCTGGAAGATCGTGAATTCTCAGGTGAAGTGGCAGTTCTAGTGAATGGGCTTGGAGCTACTCCAGAGATGGAACTATATATTATGAATAAAAAGGTACACGATATTCTAGCAGATAGAGGTATTAATGTATATAAGACATTTGTTGGTGAATATATGACTTCACTTGAAATGGCTGGCTGTTCTGTTACACTGCTTCAGTTGGACGATGAGCTAAAGGAATTACTTGATGCCGAATCAACTGCTCCAGCATTTCGTATGTAGGGAAGGAGAGCATCATGGAATTAGGAGTGCTAGACATCGTAAAATGGTTTGAATTATCAAATGAAAAAATTCAGCAAAACAAGGATTATTTAACGTCGCTTGACCGACCTATTGGAGATGGTGACCATGGAATTAACATGGCAAGAGGTTACCAAGAAACTGTAAATAAAATTAATACTGTGGATTATGCTGAGCCATCAGCGGTACTAAAAGATGCGGCGATGGTATTGTTATCAAAAGTTGGAGGGGCATCAGGTCCTTTATATGGTACGGCGTTTTTGAAAATGTCCGTTGCAGTAAAGGGTATGGTAGTACTTAATTTGCGTACACTTACTGGTGGCTTGGCAGCAGCTCTTGCAGGGATAAAGCAACGTGGTAAGTCTGAGCTTGGTGAAAAGACAATGATAGACATTTGGGGCCCGGTGGTTGACTATTTTACGAAGGGAGAAATAAGTTCAGCTGGTCTAATGGAAATAGTTAGTAGTGCTCTAGAAACATCAAAAGAAACCATGGCAACAAAAGGGCGTGCAGCTTATTTTAAAGAAAAATCAATTGGCCATCTTGATCCAGGTTCAGCATCATCTTTTTATATTTTTGAAGCACTTGCTGAAGTGATAAAGGAGAAAGAGTAAAATGGATTATGTAGGAATCGTGCTAGTGTCCCATAGCCCTAAATTAGTGGAGGGATTGTTAGATATAATACGGCAAGTTATCCATGATGTACCAATCGAAATAGCTGGTGGAACGAATGAAATGGAGATTGGAACGAGTGTTGAAAAAATCATGTCTGCAATTACAGCTGCTAATACCGGAAAAGGGGTTCTAGTATTCTATGACCTTGGAAGTGCGAAGATGAATGCCGAGGTTGCTTTAGAAATGCTAGATTCCATACAGGTGAAAATTATAGATGCTCCATTAGTGGAAGGAGCCTATGTAGCAGCAGTAGAGTCAAATATGGGGAAATCACTAGATAAGGTTTATGAGACAGTGATAAGAGAGTTCTAATAAATAAGGGTCTGGCACCAGTAGTTATGGGTGCCAGACCCTACACTTATATCATAAAGGTAAATACTCATCTAAATCCTCATCATAGTAGTACCATTGACCATCGTATTCATCATAGTATGTCCAGGTCTGTAGATATTCATCAAAGTAATACCATTGGTCATCTACTTCGTCATAATAACTCCATTCACCTGTTTCCTCATCATAATGCATATTGGGATCAGTATTTGGATCAACATATCCCTCATCAGTATAGAAATCCGCACTTTCCTCTCCAGACCAATCTTCTTCGTAGTATCCACTATCTTCTTCATACCAATTTTCATAATTTGAACTCTCATCCCCGAAGTAATCCCACAGGGCATTCCCAAACTCTGCCCAGAAATCCTCATAATCATATTCCCAGTAATTATAGTAATCTTCGTCCTCGGAATACTCACCACCATCAAAGTAACCTTCACTCCATGAGTCTTCGTTATATGTATCATCATAAAATTGAGCAAGAATATCTTCTTCATTCATTGGCTCATTAATCCATGACTCAATAATTGAATGGACGGTATATAGTGGAATGCTAAATCCAATCGAAGCTTCTTCAATACTTTCTGCAGAATTAATGGCAACAATTTTTTCAGAGATCTTGTTTATTAAAGGTCCACCACTACTTCCTGGTGAAATTGGAGCAGAAATTTGGTATAGATTTTCATAAACATAAGGATCAATGACAAAACTCCGATTTTTTCCAGTGATATAACCCATTGTGGCAGTGTTTTCAAGTCCAAGTGGGCTACCAAGCGCAATGATTTCCTCCCCTATTTTGGTAGTATCCGAGAATTCAAGATCAAAAGGTTCTGTACCTACTAGATCTGGTACATGTATTACCGCAACATCAGTTTCGTTCGAATAGCCAATAACCGTACCAGGATATTCTGTACCATTAATTGTTTTGATAAAAACTGCAGTTTCCCCTTCGACAACATGAGCATTTGTAACAACTGCACCGCTATTGTTATACAGGAAACCAGATCCTTGACTGTACGGTGTAAAAACCGTGTAGACCGTTTCTTGTGCAGTAGAGATAATATCTGATAACTCCCGTTTTTGCTCATCTTGTAATTCTTGTTTTTCAGCACTTGGTGCGGTTGTTTCAACAACCTGGGGTCCTTGCTCTTTAGGTAAAATCTCTGTAGCAAGTCTATTCGGTACGTTTGAATAAAAGGACGTAACAATAAAAACACTAAGTACAATTGAACCAACCAATAATATGGATAAGAAAATAATTGTAAAAGGACTCAGTTTCTGCTTGATTTTCTGTTTATTACCACAATGAGGGCAGAAATTTGAGTTGGGCCGTCGCTCTCCACCGCAAGATTGACAGTACATATTCGAACCTCTTTTCTTTGGTTGTTAGTACAATAATTATAGCATGAAAAACTATGCTTAAGCCTAGTAATTATAATTTTGTAAGTATATAGATAGATATACTGATAGTAGGAAATTTGGGCAACAACGGTTTTGGTATTGATAACCCAAATAGTGGCGCATCGTCCAATTATCGGAAATATCATCCAGGCATCGTATCAATCGGCCGTTAATCGGAAATATCAGCCATGCATCGGAAATATCGGCCGTTATTCGGAAATATCAGCCAAGCATCGTAACAATCGGCCGTTATTCGGAAATATCAGCCAAGCATCGTAACAATCGGCCGTTAAACAGAACTATCATCCAGGCAGCGGAAATATCAGCCATTATACAGAAATATCAGCCGAATGTGGGGGAACAACAGACAATCCGCACTACAGTTTATAGCCTGTCCTACTCTTAAATCGTTTCAAAATGACCGAACTCTCCACTCGGGTTATTCCTTCAACCGAATAAAGCTGATCATTAATAAAGGTCTCTAGTTTTTGAAAGTCCTCTACTAAAACATGGGTATGAAGTGTACTAGGACCTGTCATTTGATAAATACTAGCTACATTGGGATTGTTAGCTAAATTCTCTGCAACCTTTTGTAACTGTTTAGGTTCCACATCTACCTCAAAAAATGCAGAAACATTCATTCCTATTTTTTCTGAATTGATGACAACGGAAAATTTTTCAATGATTCCTTTATCTTTTAGGTTTTTAATGCGATCCTTTACCGCAACACGTGATAGTCCAACTTTATCCGCTAATTCCACATATGATAATCGACCATCTTCTGATAGAAGGGATAATAATTGTTTGTCTATTTCATCGATTTTCATATTTAATCATCTCCTGATATTGTTTTGTTTGTAATTATAGTAGAAAAGTAAACATAATGAAAGCAAATATTAGTATATTCTTTTAAAAGTTAATCATATGTTGTAATTGGCTTAATTTTAGAAGAATCTTAGATTGACAGAATACTATATCTTTTGTAATATGTTATTAATTTAGAAAATTCTAGGGGGATTATTATGCTTGAGATGAACCATCACTCTTACCCGTATTCCAGTACAAGAAATTCTACATATGGCAAAAATGGTATGGTCGCAACATCACAGCCACTAGCAGCACAAGCGGGGCTTGAAATTTTAAAAAAAGGTGGAAATGCAATTGATGCTGCTATTGCAACAGCTGCATGCTTAACTGTTGTTGAGCCATCTTCTAACGGAATTGGTGGAGATGCATTTGCATTGGTTTGGACAAAAGGTGAATTACATGGGCTAAATGCAAGTGGTAAGTCACCAAAAAGTATTTCTATTGAAGCGGTTAAGGAAGCGGGGCATGAAACGATTCCAGCCCATGGGTGGATTCCCGTTACTGTACCAGGAGTACCTGGAGCTTGGGCAGAGCTTTCTAAAAAGTTTGGCAAACTTCCATTAAAAGAAGTTTTAGAGCCGGCAATTCAATATGCTTCTGAAGGGTATCCAGTGTCCCCAACGCTTGGAAAGTATTGGAACAACGCATACAAAAGCTTTAAACAGAAATTAACAGATGATGTCTTTAAGCATTGGTTCGATACATTTGCTCCAAATGAAAGAGCACCTAGAGTTGGCGAAGTATGGTCGTCAGAAGGTCATGCAGAAACGCTTCGTTCGATTGGGGAAACAAATGCAGAATCTTTTTATCGTGGAGAATTAGCAGAAAAAATTGCGCGCTTTTCAAAAGAAACAGGTGGCTATTTAACAGCAGAGGACTTAGCCGAATTCAAAGCAGATTGGGTGAAACCGATCAGTGTAAATTATCGTGGCTTTGATGTTTGGGAAATTCCACCCAATGGTCAAGGTATCGTTGCATTACAGGCATTAAACATTTTAAAAGGCTTTGATTTTCCAGAGAAAGAGTGTGTCGATACGTATCATAAACAAATGGAGGCCATGAAATTAGCATTTGCTGATGGGGAGAAATACGTAACGGATGAAGGTCATATGAGGGTTAAGGCAGAACAACTTCTAAGTGAAGCTTACGGTGAAAAGCGCAGAAGCCTTATTGGTGAAGAAGCATTATTCCCTGAAGCAGGAGATCCATCATTAAGTGGAACAGTATATTTAGCTGCCGCTGATGGAGAAGGGAACATGATTTCCTATATTCAAAGTAATTACATGGGATTTGGTTCAGGTCTGGTTGTTCCTGACACAGGAATTGCACTACAAAATCGTGGCCATAATTTTTCAATGGACCCTGAACACATGAATGCTTTAGCTGGTGGCAAGAGAACGTACCATACGATTATCCCGGGTTTTATGACCAAAGGTGATCAACCGATTGGCCCATTTGGTGTAATGGGTGGATTTATGCAGCCACAAGGTCATGTTCAGGTTGTCATGAACACCGTTGATTTCGGATTAAATCCACAGGCGGCACTTGATGCGCCACGTTGGCAGTGGATAAAGGAAAAAGTTGTCGAGGTAGAGAATCGATTTCCACATCATTTAGCACAAGGTTTAGCTGAAAAAGGGCATCATATTAAAATAGCACTGGAGCCAAATAGTTTTGGACGTGGTCAGATAATTTGGCGAGATCCTGAAACAGGAGTATTAGTTGGTGGGACGGAATCAAGAACAGATGGTACAGTTGCAGCTTGGTAATACGTCTAACTGAAAGGTGAATAGTCTTCTATGAAAATACAATGGAATTTATTTTTAGCTTTTTTCCGGGTGGGAATCCTAGGCTATGGTGGAGGGCCAGCCTCAATTCCTCTCGTTCACAAAGAGGTAGTTGATACGTATAAATGGATGAAAGATGAAGAGTTTGGTGACATGCTAGCACTAGCAAACACGCTCCCCGGTCCAATTGCAACAAAGCTTGCGGGATATATTGGGTACCGGGTGGCAGGTATACTTGGCATGTTAAATGCCGTAATTGCAACAACGCTTCCTACGATTATACTCTTAATTATTTTGCTTTCAACTCTTGCCTCATTTAAAGATATTGACTGGGTAAAAGGTATGACAGCAGCTGTGATCCCGGTCGTAGGTATGATGATGGCAACGCTAACTTGGCAATTTTTTGATAAAGCGAGAAAAGGAATGGGCTGGATTAAAGCGATTATCCTGACAGCCGTTGTCTTTGTATTTCTTTCCTTTTTAAATGTTCATCCCGGGATTATTATCGCTATTTTAATTGTTACCGCACTTGTGATTCGTGATAAGAAACGTGAAAAAGGAGTGAATGCCTGATGCTTACATACTGGCAAATATTCTTGGCCTTTTTCATTCCTGGGATACTTGGTTATGGCGGTGGACCGGCTTCCATTCCGCTTGTTGAAAATGAGGTTGTTGGTAGATATGGTTGGATGTCCGTGCAGGAATTTAGTGAAATATTAGCTGTTGCAAATTCCCTTCCAGGTCCAATTGCTACCAAGATGGCAGGGTATATCGGTTATGAAGTAGGTGGTGTACTGGGGGCAGTTATTGGAGTGTTTGCAACTGTCGCGCCTTCGCTAATCATTATGATTGCACTCCTTGGACTTTTGTACAAATATAAAGATTCCCCAAAAGTAAAACGAATTACTCTATTTGTTCGTCCGGTAATCGCAATACTCCTTGGGCTAATGGCTTGGAGATTCTTCTTTGAATCTTATGAGGGAATTGGTCTTCTGCATACTGCCATTATTACCATTGCTAGTTACTTATTAATTGAACGGATTAAGGTTCACCCAGCATTTGTTATATTAGGAGCATTTGTTTATGGGGGATTGTTATTGTGATAAGGATTCTACATGGCCTTATACTGTCAATAGCCGATGATGACCGAATTTTACAATCTAAGCAAAAAAAGCTTGTAGAGAAAAAATACCTGCTTTCTCTACAAGCTGGGGGACAGTGAAAGGTCACTGTCCTCTTACTAATTATTTTTAATAGCTGCTAGATTCGTCGTTTTAACAGTGAAAACCTTATAACTGAAATTTTCGAACTAATTCATTTAACTTTTCAGCTATCTTTGCAAGATCTTCTGAACTACGTGTTACTTCCTCCATGGAACTGCTTGTCTGTTGAACAGATGCAGTAGTCTGTTCAATACCTGCAGCAGACTCTTCAGCTGTCGCTGCAATATCTTGAGTCGCGCTATCCAATCGTTCAGTATTAGTAGCCATGGCTGATAAGTTTTCTGATATACCATTAATATTCGTTGCCATTTCCGTTACAGATTCTTTTATATTTTTGATAGTAGAATGGGTATGGCGAATTTGATTTGTACCCTCTTCAACTTCATTATATCCACTCTTTAAGGAATCCGTAACAAGTAAAACTTCTTGTTGCATATCATTAACAATTTTGGTAATGATTGTTAGGGACGAAGCCGTTTGTTCTGCGAGATTTCTTACTTCATCAGCTACAACTGAAAATCCTTTTCCGTGCTCTCCAGCTCTTGCTGCTTCGATTGCTGCATTTAATGCTAATAAGTTGGTTTGTTCAGCTACTTCCTTTATTACCTCAATCATTTTAGAAATTTCATCGGATTTCTGATGTAAACTTTCTACCTTCATATAAGAATCTTGTACAATCTTATTAGCCTTTTCCATTTGAATAGTAGATGATTCCATTAGTTGGCTTCCATCGTTAGTCATATTAAGAACTTGTTGTGATTTATGTTGAATATGATTTCCAAATTCATTTGCTTCCTTTACTTTCATCGAGAAAATAGAAATTCCAGAAGATAATTTACTTGATACATTAGCTTGAGTCTCTGATCCTGTTGCCAATTCTTGCATCGTTGTAGCAACCTGTTCCGTTCCCATCATAACTTCACTTGCAGATTGTGTTAATTCTTCACTGTGGCTAGTCACAGTTTCGGATACCTTATTAATTTGCTTTAACATATCCCTCATACTATTAGCCATTTGATTTGTAGAGTCTACCAATTGACCTACTTCGTCTTTTGACTTTATCGATAACGGTTCTTTTGATAAGTCTCCTTTAGCAATAACATCCATATGATTCATTACCATTCGGATTGGTTTTGAAATTTTGGTTGATAAATAAACTCCAGCGAAACCGGAAAGGAGTGTAATTAATATGCTTAGGATCAGGGCCAACTTTACCTTGCTCTGTGCATCACTCTTTATATCTGCTCCTTGCTCATCTGCAATACCTTGTATCCATGTAAACATTGCATTCGTATCTTCTACTAAACTGGAAATAATCGGGGTAATTTCTTTTAACCCCTTATCTAGTATTAGTTGTTTGTCCGTTTCAGATGAATTCATTAAATCATTAGCAACCTGTTGTAGCTGATTATTTTTCTCGGCGATTGAAGTTAATCTCTCTACGGTTTCCTCTCTTGTTGATAACTCCTTACCAATCTCAATATATTCAGAAATTATAGATGACGATTCTTCAAACTTATCTTGATATTCTTTATCTTCATAAAGCATATAGGCACGATAATTCCCCACTTCTGTGGACACTTCATTTTGAATGGTTTGTATAACTGCTTTCAAATTAGATAATGGGCCCACTATATAGTCATAGGACTCCGTCATATTTTTCATCGTACTATAGGTCATTATTGATACTCCGCCAAAAATCAGAGAGATAATAATAAATGCACTAATAAGTTTTTGTTTAATAGTTAGTTTCATCGTTAGTTCCTCCAAGATGTATATTCCTGTTAACAATTCCTAAATTTAATTTGTGTACATACTTCCCTTAATCTAATCATCCTAGCATCAGTTTTAAATTTCAATGGTTGTCAAATATACTCCTTTTTTATTGGTATTATACTTATCTCATAAATGGATTAATATTCCTCTGGTTTTTTAACCTGTTAAAGAAAATACAAGTCAAATAAAATCAAAGGTTTACGGATGACTATTTTGCCCAAGTGTAAAAATTATGTATTTCATGCAAAAAATGGTTGTGAACTGATGCACAATTAATTATATAAGAATAAAGACGCGATATCAATTTTAAAATAGTAATATTATACTAATACTAATTACCTATATAACTTATAAGTATACTAGAATTTTCAATAAGAAAAGGTTATGAATTTGACTCTCATAACCTTTTCTAGTTAATTTATATTTTGAAAGCTTCGTGAAAAGAGTAGTTTAGCAATACTATTTTACTAACCCAAGAAATTTCAACCCATGATAAACCCCGGCCTCATCTACAGAAGTAGTTCTATACGTTGCAAATGGAAGTAAATCCGCATGAGCATTTCCCATAGCAAAGCCTGCTCCTACTATTTCTAACATTTCTTTATCATTCATTCCGTCTCCAAATGCAATTGCTTCATCCGGTGAAATTCCGAGGTGCTTTAGCACTACCTTAACAGCTTCGCCTTTGTTAGCAGATAATCGAATTACGTCATAACAATTTGTTACTCCATGTACATTTACCTCTGCAAGTCGAATATCCTTATCTATTTCATAAAGATATGCTTCCTCGGGATGGACATTAATCAGTGTTGCACCTAATACGTAATTAGTCATTTCTTCGTTGATAGGAAGCAGACTTGTATTGGTTACTTGAAATAGCTCTGCAAAATTCCTGATGGAAGGAGATTTCACATCTATTGCATAATTGCTTTCACTTGTATAAAGAATGATTTCATGATTATGTTCCTTTGCTATACGCAGATACGCTTCTACAATTTCCTTTTTCATAGGGGCATCAAGAATATTTTTATTTTGATATACCGTGTAGGCACCGTTGTAACCTATGTAGGATTCAATACGTAATTCCTCAGCAAGATCACTTAATTCATGAGTAGGTCTTCCAGTTGCCAAGAAAACTTCCATTCCTTGAGCTTGAATTTGTTCAATTGCCTCTTTTGTTTTAGGATGGTATGAATGATCAGGTTTCAAAATAGTTCCATCAATATCTAAAAATAAAATCTTATATGTCATGGAAATCTCCTTTTCTAACATTTTAGAATAAGTGTAGCATACTAGTGTTAAGGAATCGAAAAATAGATATTAAGTTTAATCACCAAAATTTGTAGTAAATAGGGTAGTCATTTATGTTAATATAAGGGGAGAAGTAGTATATTATTTTTTAAAAAAAGAATAGACTATACGGATGTTTAGGATTGTTGCTAGTCCTGAATTTTGGCGCATTTATGTTAATCGTTGCATTAAAATTTCAAACTAATCGAAAGAGTTTACTTTTTAATAAAAGGCAGGAGAAATCGCATGGACATAAGAAAACTTAGCAAAGAAGAAGTACCACCAATTGAATTACTGTTATTAGCAGACCCTTCAGAAGAGATGATTATGGGCTATCTTCAACGCGGAGATTGTTATGTTGGTGAACTTAACAATGAGATTGTTGGTGTGTATGTACTACTTCCAACAAGACCAGGTACGATGGAAATCGTGAATGTTGCTGTTGTAGATGAACATCGAGGAAAAGGAATTGGTAAAAAGCTAGTTTCAGATGCTATTCGTAAAGCAAGAATTGGTGGCTACAATGCCATTGAAATTGGTACTGGTAACTCTAGTATTAATCAATTAGCACTGTATCAAAAATGCGGATTTAGAATTATTGGCATTGATACTGACTTCTTTATTCGTAATTATTCAGAGGAAATTATTGAATTTGGAATTTCATGTAGGGATATGATTCGGTTGAAATTAGATTTATAGTTTTGCAAGAAGTAGGGACGTTTAGATCAAAACAAAATAAACAAGGGAAGGTGAGGAAAATGCCAACTTGTTCAGTTTGTAATAAGAAATGGACCTGGTTTGAAACGATAAAAACAATCTTTAAATTGACGTGTCCATATTGTGATAATAGGCAGTATGAGTCCGCTTCCTCTCGAAAAAGAGGTAGCATGTTTGCATTAATACCATTAGTAGTATTACCTATTAACGCGTTATTAGAAGTTTCTGTAGGAACTGCAATCATTCTAGCGATAATATTAGGTCTACTAACATTTGGTTCTTATCCGTTTATTTTAAAGTTATCTAATGAACAAGAGCCACTTTTTTAAGGACTTGTGTTTCTGCTTGATTGGTAGGCTAAATACATCAGTTACTATATAACTAAAAAGGATTAGGGTCTGAAAGCCCTAATCCTTTTATTGTTTCATAATGCTTTATCATCCACAGATTCAAGCCATTCTTCAATTGCTTTTACGGTGGAATTGATGGAACCATCTTCAAAAGGAGATTGAAGATTTGCAGCTTCAACTAAACCTAAAAATGATTTAGAACCACCAAGTTTACATAGGTTTAAGTAATCATTCCATGCTCCCTCGCGATCTTCCCTTGAACGCTTCCAGAATTGGAATGCACAAATTTGCGCTAATGTGTAATCGATATAATAGAATGGAGATTCATAAATATGTCCTTGACGCTGCCAAATAGCACCAGTTCCCCAATATGGCATATCACCATAATCACGATGTGGTAGATATTTTTCTTCTAACCCTTTCCATGCCGTTTTACGTTCTTCAGGAGTCCAATCTGGATTTTCATAAACAAGATGCTGGAACTCATCCACAGCAACACCGTATGGTAGGAATCGAAGTCCACTAGCTAAGTGTGAATGCTTATATTTATCTGTATCCTCTTTAAAGAATAATTCCATCCATGGCCATGTAAGGAATTCCATACTCATCGAATGAATTTCTGCTGCTTCATGTGTTGGCCAAATATATTCAGGAATACCGATACTACGACTCTGATATACTTGGAATGCATGCCCTGCCTCATGTGTTAACACGTCTATATCATCTGACGTACCATTGAAGTTAGAAAAGATGAAAGGGGATTGATAGTCCTCTATAAAGGTACAATATCCACCTGATTCTTTGCCTTTCTTCGCCTCAAGATCCATTAAATTACGATCTAACATATAATGGAAGAATTCATTTGTTTCCGGTGAAAGCTCTTCATACATTTTCTTACCATTTTCAATAATCCATTCTGGTGAACCTTTTGGGGTCGCATTTCCAGTTTTATATTGGAAGCCCTCATCATAAAACTTCAAGGAATCTACACCAATTCGCTCAGCTTGTTTATCAAACAACTTGGATACCAGCGGAACGATGGTTTCCTGTACTTGTTTACGGTAATTAGCAACCATTTCCGCATTGTAATCAATTCTCATCATACGGATATAGCCAAGTTCAACAAAGTTCTTGTAGCCAAGTGTTGTCGCAATTTCATGACGTACTTTTACTAATTGGTCGTAAATATCATCAAATTTTTCTGCATTTGCTTCAAAGAAACCTGACGCTACAGATGCTGCCTTTTTACGTACATCGCGATCTTTATCTTGCATGAAAGGTCCAAGTTGAGCTAATGTGTATGTTTCCCCATTGAATTCAACCTGTGCAGATGCAACTAGTTTGGAGTACTCAGAAGTAAGCTTATTTTCTTTTTGCATTAATCCAATTACTTCAGGATCAATCCCTTTAATGGAGTAATCAGCAATTTCAAAAAGCTGTGTTCCCCATTTATTCTCAAGTTCAGAGCGGTAAGGAGATTTTATTAATTCCTTATAAAAATCAGTATCTAGCTTCTGAATTTCAGGTACGACTTCATCCATGTAATCGCGTTCCTTTTGATAGAATTCATCATTCGTATCGATAGAAGCGCGGATAAATACAAGGTTAAATTGTGTTGAGATATAAGCGCGAAATTTATTAATTTGTTCAATTGCTTCATTTTGCTCATCAACGGATGCCGCATTTTTAAACGCCTCTAGTAAGCCAGTAAATTTTTCCTTAGTTTGCTCCAAATCTGGACGTTCATATGTATAGTTTTCAAATGTCTGCATGCATGTTCCCCCTTAATAAAATATTCTTACTATTATAGTGTACACTATTTATGGGAAAAATAAGATATTTTTATTTTGGGAAATGTAATAGAGATAGTGTAATAGGAAACTGGGTGTTTGTACTGTCCGGGTGCAAGATTTCCTTAAACGGTCACAAGTTCGTACGGCAAGGTCGCAAGGTTACTTGAATTAGTCACATGTTCATTCATCTAGGTCACAACGTCATGTTAAACAAGCAAGTTTAAAAAGAAAAGAACCGACCCACGTGGGGCGGTTCCACACTAACTATGAAGCAATCTTTGCCTCATTCTTTCTTTCTGAATGCTCTATAACAACACTTGCAGCAGCATCCCCCATAATATTTACCGATGTACGCATCATATCTAGAATTCGATCAATACCAGCAATCAAAGCAATTGCCTCTAGCGGAAGGTTAACAGCTGCCAATGTCATTGTAAGCATAACCATGCCGGCACCAGGCACCCCAGCAGCACCAATTGATGCTAGAGTTGCAACTAAGGCAACAATGATTAATTGACTAAAGGAAAGGAATTGGCCAAAATATTGTGCGGTAAACAGTACTGCTATACCTTGGTAGATTGCGGTGCCATCCATGTTAATGGTTGCTCCTAATGGCAAGACAAAACTAGTTGTTTCTTTGGAGACCCCGAGGTTTTCTTGCGTATTTTTCATGGTAACAGGTAATGTTCCAGAACTACTACAAGTTGTAAATGCAACGGTTGCCGCTGGGAAGATCCCTTTAAAAAAGTGGAGTGGACTCATTTTTCCTAGCGTTTTTAGTGCGATAGAATAGACGATGCCAACTTGGATTAAACAAGCAATTAGAACTGCTATAATTAATTTCATCAGTGGCATTAATACATCCAAACCATACTGTCCAACAATCGGTGCTAGTAAACCAAAAATTCCAAGGGGAACAAGCTTCATAACTACAGATGTAATTTTATACATAATTTCTGCCAGTCCATCAAAAAAACGTTGAACAGGTGCTGCTTTTTCTCCAACCATGATAATACCTAGACCAAGAAAAATGGCAAAGAAGATTATTTGCAGAACGTTTGCTGTTGCGAGGGATTCAATGGGATTAGTCGGTACGATATGAAGGAGTGTATCCACCACACTTTGCGTTTCACCAGATGGAATATTTTCGTCATTTAACTGAACATCTACGCCAGTTCCTGGTGATATAACAGAAGCGACTACAAGGCCGATAACAACAGCAAGAAAACTGGTAACAAGATAAAATGTAATTGTCTTTCCACCTAATCTACCAAGTTTCTTCATATCACCTGCACTAGTTACACCAACAACAATTGTTGCTAAAATTAACGGTACAATAATAAATTTAATTAAGCGTAAGAATAAGTCTCCCAGTGGCTGAACATACGTTGCGCTATCTCCAAAAATTAAACCAACAATAATAGCTAATGCAAAAGCAGCAAGTATTTGCCATAAAAAACTCTTTTTCATAGATAATTCTCCTTTCATTTGGTAAGATAAGAATAACTATGTCATGAAAATCTGTTCTCTCCTTTCTACAATAAGGATGGAAGCACTTTCAAAAATTCTTTAGCTTATTTGTATTCGACTTAAATGAAAATTATATTAGTATATCAAAAAAAACTTTTGATATTTACTATAAATACTACTTAAAAGTGAGGTGTGAGCATGTTAGTTCAAGCGGTTATAACCATAGGTGCAGTATTAGCTGTAATAGCTATTATCTTAGGCTTCATTTTCTTAAAATCTACAGGTGGCAAAGGCTATCTGGCTTATTATCCAAGCGCAATTCTTTTCTTTGGTGGAATTATTGTAGTTTGTGCAGCTACTCCTAAGAAGATTATGATTTGGGAAGCAGGACTAGGTGGATGGGGAATTGCATGCCTATTTGCTGCTGCTATCAGCTTCATGGTGACTAGTGTTAGTCATGCATATCAAGCACATGATGCAAAAGCATAAGCAGTTTAGATTGAATTACAAATTATTCACACATAGCTAAAAAACCTCGTACAGTTTGATAACATTCTGTACGAGGTTTGTTCTATAACTGGATTATTTTAAATAAGTGTTTCCATCACGTTGCTCAATTTTTCCATCTTTCATTAGTTTACCCAATGCTCGTTTGAATGCAGCTTTACTAATATTGAATGTCCCACGAATATCATCGGGATCACTTTTGTCACTAAATGGGATCATTCCATCGTGCTCCTCTAAATGCTCTAAAATCATATCCGCGTCCTCAACCATACCGTGTTGCTTTAATGGGCGAAGGGAGATATTAAGAGTCCCATCGTATTTCACTTCAATAACTCGTCCTTCTACTAATTCCCCAAGACGAGGTTCCACTTTTCTTTCAGAATGGTGGATAAACCCACGATAATCCTCATCTGTTATGATTGCAGAACCTTCTCTACTCGTATGGTAGACACGACCAGAAACCGTTTGATTCAATAAAGAATCAGGTGCAAGTTCAATTTCACGTGATATTACTCCTTCTGTAGCAGGGATAGCAAGTAATCTACCTTTCCGGTCCTTACCTAAAGTTACATAAAGCATATCGTCTTCATTAGGCCAAACATCTTCAAATAGGGGAAGATCATCTTTTGATACTAAAAATTCCTTTGTAGTACCTATATCAACGAAAACACCTAAATTAGGAAGTGCATTTACAACTTTACCCCAACCATATTCATCCATCACAGCATGAGGTAGTTTCATTGTTGCAGTTAAGTTTCCTTTTTTATCTTGATACAAAAATACATCAACTTCTTGTTCAATCTCTAGGTCAGCATCTGTTTCATTATGATGAAGTAAAGCTTCGGTCGTATTTTTTTTAACCACGTATCCATTATCGATTTTTCGATCGACAATCATTGTTTGAATGGTACCTATTTCATTCATACTTAAACCTCTTTTCATATGTATTGGAAAAGGGATACCCTAGTATTTAGGGTACCCCTTATATTTCTAAAGTAACACATCGTTTTATATATATCCCGAAACACTTCGGGTGGGAAATTCAGTTCTAATCTGTTTATCAAAAGTTGTTATCTCGGTAACGCTTCCGAGTTCTTTCTAGAATTTCACTTTAACCGCGGTAACTCTTCCACCTTAATTGATTATCGTTCTATCCCAGTGGTGATAGGATATTAGAAATCAATCCGATGTCTTCTAACTTAAGCAACGCAAGCCCAACCTTCTCTTACGTCCTTGCGACCCCTTAGTCGCGCCAGTGTGAATAAGCATCAACAAAAACATTGTAGAATGCCAGATTCGTATGTCACTTTAGGTAACCTAAATAGTATCGCATATAATATTTCTATTGTCAAATTTGCTTTTTAAGACACAGGACTTTATTAGAAATAAATATGGACAAGGAAAATAAGCTAAAAGCTACTATTGTTATTACTAAGTAGGGCTGAATGTGTATAACAGACTCGATTAGTGGAACAGTCCATTGATCAAGGTAATTAAAAATTATTTCATTTTCCATCCCGGAAATGTTAACTAGTGCATCTAATGTGTATAAAAAAACAGCAAAATAGCAGACAGCAATGATGATAATTGGTAATACAAAGGATTTAAATAGAAAGAAAAGTGGCACAAAACACGCAAGCATGATTAATCCTAAAGAGAGCAATATTACTACTTCTTTCCAACCAAATGTGAAAATATGGTATGGGACGAATCTAGCCATTAAATTACCCATAATTAGTTGATACACTATCGTTCCAATCCAAACAATGAGCATGGATAGATACCTCGAAATGACAAGACTACTCCTACTAACCGGTAAACTAACCATATAGCGAGTGATGTGAGCCTGATGATCACTATAAAATACACCTATAAATAATACTGGTAGTAACATTCCTAAACTAATTTGGAAAGGTGGGATTGTAAGAATATGGCCAACTGGTATTAAAATAGCTATTGCTACATATATACTTTTATAATTGATAAAGTCACGAATTAGTATACCTTTCATATATTGCACCTCCTATATAATGTCTCTTCGTTTAAATATTTGTATAGATAGTTGATAAGAAACAAATAAGCAAATGATCGATAGGATGATAGGCATTAGATATGGTTGGATAGTGAAAAGTTCCGCTATAAATGTTCTAATTAAATCATCGAATGTAATGAGTGTGTTTCCAACGGTCAATACATTTAAATAAATTAAGCATGTGAACGATATCATGAAAAATGTTGCAGCATGGATAAACTGTTTATAAAAGTAAAAGACAGGGATGTAAATAGAAAATAAAAGTGCTGTTATCCAATACTGCTGAATCAAATTAACAAAATCCACCCTTGAGAATACTGAAGATGGTACCACAATATGCCAAGCAAGATCCGCAATCCAAAGAGATCCAATGAATAGAACAGAAAGTGATACTAAAAATATATATCTAGCACGCACCATATCTTTTCTCCTTAAGGGAAGACTAACTAGGAATTGTTCGACATTATTCTGTTTTTCTATAAGGAAAACAATAAATAAGAAACTTAGTAAAGCCCAAATGAAGACACTAGAGCTAGGAAAATGAATCACATACGAAATTGGAATGATAGCAAGTAAGATAAGGATGTAAAGTTTTGTTGATTTCCAATCTCTAATAAATAACTGCCACATCCTAACCCTCCTTCCGAGTCATAAGAAACATAATATCTTCTAGATTAGCCTTTTCAATCACTATTTCATCACCAAATGTTTCAAAAATAGAAGGATTACCTTCATATAATCCTTGGAACCCTGTATCGGACATTTGTAGCCCAGTAAATAATCCCTTAGTATCTTCGTCAATCATATTCTTTGCACCTTTTACTAGATGAAAGCTTTCCCTAATGTCATCCATTCTTTTCTGAAAGAGGATTTTTCCTTCATAAATAAACACAATATAATCTGCAATTCGGTCTAAATCATTCGTTAAATGGGTGGATAGAAAAATAGTTTGATTTTCATTAACCATTAAATCCTGTAATAAATCCAATAGTTCCCTACGGAAAATTGGATCAAGTCCAGAGGTTGGTTCATCCATCACAATAAATTCTGGTCTATGACTCAATGCAAATAGAAGCGAGGTTTTCATTTTCATTCCCTTGGAAAACTTTTTGACTTTTTTTCGAAGTGGAAGCTCGAATATAGTTACATACTTTAGGAATAGTTCCTCATCCCAAGTTTTATAGAGTGGTGCAATGAAAGACTTCATATTATTAATGGAAAAATCGTCATACATAAAAAGCTCATCATAGACAAAACCAATTTTCTGTTTGTTTTGATGGTCTTTATGTGAGTTACCAAAAATCTGGATATCCCCTTCATCAATGTGCAAGATGTCCATTAACATTTGAATTGTTGTTGTTTTTCCACTGCCATTTGGTCCGATAAATCCTGTAATAAACCCATTAGGTATGGTGAATGACAAATTTTCAATGGAGAAATCTTTTCGTTTTTTAGTAACATTCTTGAATTCCACTGTATTCATCAGTTGTCCCCCTCATAATAAATTCCAATCATTTCTATTAAGTCATCCTTTGAAAGTCCGATATGTCTACCAGCTTTCACTAACTTTTCTAGGTCATTTTCTAATTCACGAATTTGCCATTCTCGTAATACATGTGGTTGCTGACCTGCAACATATGTACCTCTTCCAACTGCCGATATTAAATATCCTTCTTTCTCCAATTCCTCATATGCCCGTTTAGTGGTAATAACACTGACTTTTAAGTCTTTGGCAAGGACTCTCATGGAAGGTAGTGCATCACCCTCTTTTAATTCACCGGAAAAGATGTGCTGTTTGATTTGTTCTTTTATTTGAAGAAAGAGTGGATCTTTGTTGTTTGTGGAAATAATAATGTTCATTTATAACACCTCCTAATATGTATATATTGTATATAGTTTATATATACAATATATACACTAAGTGTCATGGATTGTCAATATAATTAATGAAAAATATTCAACATATATTTTCGTTGGAAAATAGGTGACATGATACGGTAATTTCAGAGGGGATAAAAGCTACCTGCATTCGATATAATTCTACAAAATATTGCCTGGGAAATAGTTAGAGACTGAAGCCAGACTAATCCTTAACAACCTTTAAAACAAGCTATCTTTCCATAAAAGTGGATAGAAAGTATTGTTTGAATGAACTATTTTCTTTAAAATAATAATAATGAATTAAACGTACAGGGAGGTTATAAAATGAGTATTAAAGTAAAAATTGATGATATCGTCGAAGGACTAGAGTTTCAAATGGATGATTACTCTACCCTACTAAATACTAAAACGAGTAAAGTAGTTTCCATTGCCAATCATTACCTAGGAAAAGCAGAAGATGGAGAATATGATGAAGCAGAGGATTTAGATGACGAAGAAGAAATGGCCTATGATATCGTAGAAAATTGGGATGATTATGAGGATCTACCTTCAACATTTGATATCAACGAATATGAAATGATAGAGGATTTCTGTTTTACTATTAGTAGTGAAGCGAAAAAGGATAGATTGCTACGAGCTATACAGGGGAAAGGTACTTTTAAAAGGTTCAAAGATACTGCTCATGATCTAGGCTTAATAGAGGATTGGTACAAGTATCGTGAGAATTGCTATAAACAAATTGCAATAAGGTTTTGTGAAGAATTAGATTTAGAATATATGGAATAAAGTTAAAGGGGTGGGTTATGAGTAAACAAAAAATAGAGCAACAGGTGAATAGATACGCAATAGAATTAATAAAAGAAAAAGGATATGTTAGTCCAATTGAGCTTCTCATTAAAATGGAACGACTGACACTAAAGCAAGTAGAGGATTGGCGATTCAGGAAAATCCCTTATCTAGAACGTGTTACTAATGGAAATCTATCAAAACTAAATTATACGCTTCAAGTATTAAAGAGATTTGCTGCGGAAATGAAACTTAAACCGTCAATCACTTCCTACAAATCCTGGGGGAAAGGTCCGAAAAAACTTCTTCTTTTTTCTAAGACAGGCAGTCCATATATAGAAGAGCTGTATTCCACACATTATGTTCGACCGAATAACAAGAAGATAGAGCAAAAGAATACATAAAAGGCAGGCAGGGATAGAAACTATAAAGTTAAGAGGGGAATATACATGGGAAAAGTTACAAAACTTAAAGTTACAGAACTAAAAAAGCATTTAAAAGAATATGACCAAAAGGAACTTATCAACCTAGTTACTGATTTGTATAAACTAAATGAAAATGTTCAACAATATTTAACTGTGAAATTTAATGGAGAAGAAACGATTAAGGATCTATATTTGAAGGCAAAGAAAGAAATAAGAGATGAATTCTTTCCAGATAAAGGCTCTGGCAAGATGCGTCTAGCAGAAGCAAAAAGCACTATTACTAATTTCAAAAAGCTAACAAACGATCATGTGAAGATGGTTGATTTAATGGTATTTTATGTAGAAGTTGGAACAGAATTTACAAATGCATATGGAGATATTGATGAGAGATTCTACTCTAGTATGTATTCCATGTACGATAAGGTGATCATGGAATGTGAAAAAGATGAAGCTTTATTTAAAGAATTTCATGATCGATTATATGGGATTATTGTTGATTCTGATGGTATTGGCTGGGGATATCCAGATGGATTGGAAAATCTTTACTATTCGATAAGTTGGTTAGAGGAAGAAGAGTAAATATATAATTTTTATTATGCGTAGCTACAGGGCTGTTAAAACGCTTGTAGCTACACTAGTTTCCAGTAGAAATATATAAAGTACATTTTTTACTCTTTTATTTTCTGAATATTGACATTATATATCATTTCCTATACTATATAAGTATTATGATAAAAGAAAACAAACAACAAAAAGTGTATCGTATTGTAAAGGGTAGGATTATTGAGCGTGAATATGTACCTGGGCAACGAATTGTAATTGATCAAATTGCAAAGGAGTTAGAAACGAGTTCTATCCCTGTTCGGGAGGCGTTACGTCAACTCGAGGCGGAAAGGCTAGTTGTATACAAACGAAATGTCGGTCCAGTTGTTGCGGCAGTGAATGAATCTGATTATTTGGATACTGTCCATGTACTTGCATTATTGGAGGGACAGGCTGCTTCCCTTGCTGCACGAAATTTTCCAAGAGAAGAGCTAGATGAATTAAGAAAGTTAAACCAATCGATGGAGGAGGCACTGAATGAATTTGATATTATCCAGTTCAGCAAATTAAATGCACTATTTCATCGTGTTATTTGTGAGCAGTGTGGTAATACATTTTTATTAGAAACGATTGAGAATACTTGGAATCGGATTGATTCAATACGAGGAACTGGATCAACCTTATATTCGAGACGGGTTAAAGAATCGATAGAAGAACATAATGAGATAATTGCTTTATTAGAAGCCGGGGCTACAGAAGAAATTGAAATAATGGCCCGCGCACATAAAATTCGTACGGCAGAGAACTTTGAAAAGAGAAGGAAGAATATGATTGAGACAAATACGATGACCTTTTGAATAAACTTTGGAAATTAGATTTATAACAGGAGTTTCATCGATAATAGAAAGTTTGAACAACATGCATGGATTTAGAAAAATAAACGGTTCCGTTATGGAATACAAAACCTTAATTACCAGCAAGAATAACATTTAATTTCAACAAATTTTAAGTGGTGAATAATAAGTAAAAAAAACACAAAATATAATGTTGGCTTCATCAAGATATTTGACGGAGCCATTTTAAGTATATTTTCTCTGTTATATTCAGAATAGACTTATTTTTGTGCTACCCTATAATTAGAATGTGAAAAGAGACATTTAAACTCCCTCAATTAGATTCAGGTCACTTGGTGTGAGTAAAGTCCATTACTAATGAATTTCTACCTTTTTATAATACCTTACAATTAATTAGAATCCTTTAGGAAAATTGGTATTGATTTTTTATTAATATGTTGAAATTTGAAAAGGGATAGTGAATAGATGATATACAAATATATAACAATTCCTCTATTTTCTATCAATTAGTCGTCTGGTAAACAAATACCGTGGAGGGTTCTGTCCTTGAAGAAAGGGGTACAACAACGGGGGCTAAGTGTTGAGAGGCGATTTAAGCTATGAATTGGATATTGCTATTTTTCTCAAACCTTATTTCAAACCAACGTTGACAATATGGTTTTGATATTATATTATCATTTTATAAAATGATAATAATAATTGGAGAGGAATTCTATGAAAGGAAAAGCCGATTTACTTCTTCATCCTGTGCGGATGCGAATTGTACAGCAATTGTTGCTAAACAAACCACTGACGATAGCTCAACTTGGAGAGATATTTGGAGATGTTCCTCAAGCTACGTTATATCGTCATATAAATATTTTACTCGAAGCAAACCTTATTGAAGTCATGGAAACGCAAAAGGTGAAAGGAACAGAGGAACGAAAATTCTCAGTCAAAATAGATAACTTGCAAATTCCTGAAAGCGAAATTGAAACAATCTCACAGGAAGACCATATCCGCCATTTTTCCGTATTTCACGGTAATTTACTTCAATTAGCGACATCTTATTTGGCTAATACGTCACCTGAACAGTACGAGCAAGAAGGATTTAGCTATGCGTATGTACCTTTGCATCTGTCAGATGGAGAATTTCAAGAGCTTACCCAGTCCATTCAACAAGCGATTGAGAAGGCGTTTAACAACCATTTAACTCCTGAACGAACCACTCGAATTTTTGGGAGTATATTTATTCCACAGAAATCACCAAAAGGGTAAGGGGAGACAACAGATACATTATGGTTATCACATTGGAATTGATGAAATGGGAGCTTGGTTACCGTTACTTTTGCCTATCTTAATTTTAAATCTGCTCTTATTTTCTATGGCATTATGCAATTTATGAAAAAAAGATCAAAGTGCTAATTATAAATGGTTTTGGGGTGCGGTATATAATATTGATTAACATAATCGACCCCATTTTGTATTTTGTCTTAGGAAGGAGGCAACGCTCAGATGCACATACTTCAAGTAAGTCAAATTCAAAAAAAGGTACGGAGATCATGAAGTCGTTCAAAATATCGACTTTCTTATTAATCAAGGAGAATGTGTGGCTCTTCTCGGTCCCAACGAAGCAGGTAAACCAACGATTATTAAAATGATTTTCGGTATAAGCAAACTTATAGGTGGGCAAATGTTGCTTAACGGAAAACGCCATGACAGAAATGCGTAAATTTATTAGGTATTGCGATCACATTACCTGATCTAACAGCAAGTGAATTGTTAGCTAGTGCCTTAACTGATTATTTTGACCAAATGGCTTAATTGTAATTGTGATGGTGGCGAGGGAGCCATCGTATCCGATAAAAATAATGGCATGTTAACGTTTATTCTGACACGCAACACTACACTTGTTACCTATTGTCTAGAACACCGGCCGTAGCATTGTAATCCTTTTTTTGTTCTGATTTTTTTGAAAATTGTTACTTTGTAGGATTTAGTATTCCAAGTGTCCTAAACCCAGCGCAATTATCCAATCAAGCTGTGATCATCATAACGTCAGGGAATGTGTTACCGCACTTTCACGATAATTGTATCCGTGTTACTCATTGTTTTCTGCTTATTCTTAGCAGTATCGTATTTAACTCGAAAGGAATTGCCTTCCATGTGATTTCTATAATTGGGTTACTGGTTAAATAATCCACGGAAGAATGCTGTGTAAATTGGAGGGGATTTAAGATGGGTTTTCAAGTTGTGGCAGGTGATCGTGAGTTACTACTGAATATTTCAGGATGGACAGCGGCTTTAACTTTGAGGAGAGAGATCAAAATAGATTACATCTCAATTGAAGAAATTCGGGTGGGGAAATTTCATTTTCCATGGACAGTGGCTATTAAAAGAACAGGCATTACGACATTTGGCTATAAAGCTGGAATATTCATGATTGAAGATAAGAAATATTTTTTAGCCTTTCATAACGAAAATGAAGTTGTCATGCTTAAATTGAAGGGATGTGAATTTGATTACATTGTATTTGAAAGTAGAAATTACAAACAATTGGTTCATGAAATTATGAGGAATTGTCCTTCAATCAACCTTATCGAAAACGAGTAAAAGGAAGATAAAATATGATTGAGAAACTCACTCTCTTTCTAATTATTGGTGCATCACTAGGATATGGAGAATTGCAGGATTGTTTTTTGTATTTGCGATATTTGTCATGAATGCTCTTTTTGGAGTCGGCAATTGAGGTGACTGAGACAGGTAAGTCCGTTATCCCGGAAAGTTACTTAGAAATGGGAGAGAAGGGGCTTTGCTATTTTTCGTAATATGAGGCCTATTATGAAATCATTACGAATATCAATCTATGCTAGATGAACTATAGCGCTTTAAAAACGTAAATCATGAAGCGTGGAAATACGGGTCCGATTATACATATCGGAAGCCTGTTTTCATAAAGTTCATTTTTTCTATTTTTGGAGGTGATATATGTAGATAATGCTTGCAAAGAAATCACTGTATCTATGGCTTTGGAACAAAGCTTATTACAATATCGTTGATAAAAATTAAGTTGGTCTGAAAAGAATAAAGTTAAAATTAGTTTTTTAAAGTGTCGATGGAAAACCTAATAAGGGAGGAACTATTTTGGGGCAATCAAAGCAAATGATGAATGAATGGTTACAACATCGAAATGTACTGGAAGAATTACTGGAACTTATTGATGACAAACATATTGATTTCAAACCCTGGGAAGGAGCTATGACACTTGGTGAACTCGCATTGCATGTTGCTGGATGGAATGATGTGTTCGTTTCAATGGTTAAGACTGAAGAATTTGCTTCACCAGACTTCACCGAATGTAAGACGATGGGGGACGTGCGCAAAGTCGTAAAGGACTTTACGAAAAAAACGAAGGCTACATATGAATCATTGACTGATGCAGACTTAGAAACTGAAAATAATTCATCGCACCCGAAACTGCAGGGGCCAAAAAAAAGATATCTAACTGCAATGTATGATCACGAACTCCACCATAAAGGACAACTTTTTATGTACGCACGTATGGTGGGTGTGAAAGAAGTTCCGTTTTTTCGCTAATTGTCGGTCGACGGAAAAGGGACCCATATGATTTCATTTAAAAATACCAACGTCACAGTATTGCAAAGCTCTTTAGTCCAAACAAATTCTACGGTGATTCAAACGAAAGATATGATGCTAGTGGTGGATCCTGCTTGGCTTCCAAAAGAAGTGGAACAATTAAAAAATGAGGTATCTAGAAAACGAAATGGTCGTCCGGTTTATTTATTATTCACCCATTCGCATTATGATCATGTTCTTGGATATGGGGCATTTGAAAATTCACAAACAATCGCAAGCGAGGGAGTCGCGGAGAATCCAGACTAGGAAAAAGTAATCAAGAAAATTAAGGACTTTGACGACGAAATTTATCTACATCGAAATTATGAAATACAGTACCCAAAGATTGATCATCTGGTTCGTGAGGATGGCCATAAGATCAAGATTGGGAGTACCGAACTTGCTTCTATAAATCACCTGGGCATACAGCTGATGGTATTTTTACATTGATTGATTCCTTAGGTGTATTTATAACGGGCGAGATGTTGAATTTCCCTTTATCGAGGATAGCTGTGATTATGAAGAGACCTTGTTAAAGTCAGAATGGATTACACAAAATCATCCAGTCAAACTTTTGGTTCCTGGTCATGGGCAACCTGTGGAAGATCCTGAGGAGATTCGCAGAAGACAACAGAATGATTTAATGTATATTCGAGAGCTAAGGAAATCCATATCAGGAGGGGAAAATAGTCAGAATCTGGAGGAATATATCAATCAGTATCAATTTATCGGTGGAATTAGACGCAACCATTATAACAATATCGCAGTAATAAAAGATGAACTTGGAATCAACTGACTTAATGGGGGTTAAAGTGAATAAATCAATCCCGCTTAACTGTTACAATCTATGAATCTTAGAACATAGAATCATTCAATACATCATAATTCAAAGCCTGGTAATGATGTAGAAGAATTTGTTCTTACCCTCAACTAAAGAAATTCAAGCCATGTTGCTTGTTCTTTTATAGGGCGTTTTAATGGCATAAGGATGGTTCACAGCAATGGTCAAACTTTAAATTCCAAAGCAACTATAAAAGCCGATACTTCCTTAACGTGGGGAAAATTGACTTTCTTTATGTCAAAATTTGCTTAGCATATGTTTTGCTCTTTTTGTTGGTAGGCCCCCTAGATTAGATAAATGACAGGAGAGGAAAAATGGATTGGATTGATAGATTGAATAATGCTTTGGATTACATTGAAAACAACCTAGAGGAGGATATAGATTATAAGAGGCAGCCATTATGGATGAAGAATTTACATACTTATGGGTGTTCGATATGATGAAGATGTCCCAGGTGGTATAGAAACTCTCTCTATTACTCACAGGACCTGGGCTGTATTTCCAGGTAGTGTATGCTTGGAAGCAACTATATACAGAATGGGTTCCAACCTCTGGTTATGAACTTGCTGATATACCATGTATAGAATGCTATTATCCACTAAAGCATAAACCTCGAAACGAACTTTGGGTTCCTGTACTACCTAAATAAATTTATAATAATAATTAGAATCAAACGTACAAGAAGCGAACTTCCAAAAAATGTGGCAGCCCCAATTACTACATTATTATTGCATAACATAATCAATCAACTAGGATTTCGAAATAATGTCATGAAGAATCGGGTGTAATATTTCTAGAAGGAAAGATGCTGGTACAACTTTCGGAATTTCAAGCATCAATAAATAATAAATGTTCTTCCAGAAACATGAGCAAGAGCTAAACAAAGGTAGTGCTAGTGGGGCACCAATTTAGAGAAATTATTAAGCTGAAGTTGCAGAAAAGTTGAAGAAAGGCAATTCCAGATGGGGGAAAGATAATGGAAATAAGAAGTTCTGTACAAGCTGTTATTGTAAAAAGGGAAAAAATCCTGACAGTTAAGAAAGTCACTTATGATAATAAAACGATGTATATTTTGCCAGGAGGCGGGCAAGAACATGGCGAAACGTTGAAAGAAGCAGTTGTCAGGGAGTGCAAGGAAGAAACAGGTTTATTAGTAGAGGCGAAGGAACTCCTGTATGTATCGGAATATATAGGTAAAAATCATGAACATGCTGAATGGGATTCGCATATTCATGTTGTTGTACATCTTTTTCTCTGCTCTATAATAGATGAGAGTGCTTTCAATAAAGGTATTGAAACTGATCCTGAACAAGTGGCATTAGAATGGTTACCATTAGAAAAATTATCAACCTATGAGTTTTATCCTTATAAAATCATACCTCATTTGACAAATGGTATAAGTAATAAAAAGACTCAAGTATATGTAGGTGATATGGGATAATAAAGGGGGTTAGTCATTTTAACAAAACTAGTAATAATTACTACGCTAATATAAAGTCAAAAGTGTAAAAACATTGTTATTCCTATGGATAATAGTAGGTGAATTATCTTTTTAATTCACCTACTAAAAACAATTCTTTTTTCAATTTTGTTCTTCACAGCGGAATGTAAGTTAAATAAGTATGCGTTTTTAATTCTACTTCCCTTTTAGAACTATAGCTCATTCTTAATGATTATTAGGACCCAACGACTATTAAAACAATATCATCTATCCTCGAACGCATAACAGCAAGATGACCTCCAAAGGGTTTTTCAATCGGTGTTTGAATCCAATCAATATATTCATTTTCTATATGAGCATGATAAAATTCTTTCACATTTTCCACTAATACTTCAATATCAGGTTCTTTTAAACTCTCGCTATCATGTAATACAAACTCAGTATTTCCATCAATAAATGATAACCCTACCATATTAGAACCATCCGTTTGGTTAGAACGAAACAATTCACTTGCTCCAAATGTATTCTTATAGAACGCCATCGATTGCTCCAGGTTAGGGGTGTAGAGTGAAATTGCTTGAATTTGCTTTATGTTACCTTTTTGTATTGTATCCATCAAATTACTCCTTTTTATTTTTATTATCCACATTATAGTACATATGTTCCTGTTCTGCTATATTTTTTTAAAGATGCTAATGATTTTCATTAAATTCTCAAGTGATTCTTTAATTAATTTACAAGTAATGTTTAGGATGGAAAATCCATAAAACCAAGCAAATATTCTCTGTTGACATGACATATGAAATCATATATGATTTAATTGTTCAGAAAATTTATAGTTATTTAATTTATTGAAATCAATGGGTTGGAGGTAATCAAATGGCTTTTAAAGAAGCAAAAGAAAGATTCCGAGGCTCGATTGCACCTGTGATTACACCTTTTGACGAGGACGAGCGAATTGATTTTGAAAAGTTTCAGGAATTAATCAATTGGCAGATTGCTAGTGGGAGTCACGGGATTTCCGTTACAGGTACTTCTGGAGAACCTAGCTCCATGTCGGTAGAAGAAAGAATTCAGGTAATGGAAGTTGCCTGTAAAACAGTAAACGGGCGAGTACCTTTTATTCCTGGAACAGGATCAACAAACCACCGAGAAACACTCCGAATGACAAGAGCTGCACAAGAAATGGGAGCAGATGGCGCAATGGTCATTGTCCCTTACTACAACAAACCTAACCAACACGCGTTATACAAACACTTCAAAGCGATAGCAGATTCAGTAGACATACCCATCATTTTATATAATATACCAGGTCGAACAGCAGTAAATTTGGAAGCGGTTACAATCGCTAGACTTGCTGAAGACTGCCCAAACATTATTGGTGTAAAAGAGGCAAATAAGGATTTTGAACATGTAAATAACGTATTACTAAAGTGTGGACGTGATTTTAATCTTTACTCTGGTATAGAGGTACTATGTTACCCGATGCTCGCAATTGGGGGAGCAGGTCATATTAGCGCGACATCAAATGTAGCACCAAGAGAAGTTGCGGAAGTTTATAATCGCTGGGCAGCGGGTGATGTAAAAGGCGCCCAAGACTTACATTATGAATTAATGCCATTAAATGATGTGCTTTTCCGTGATACAAACCCAGCCCCAGCAAAAGCAGCACTAGGAATGATGGGGAAAATTAAACCTATTTTAAGAAAACCATTAGATGTTCCATCACCTCAAGTTCAAGCAGAGATTCGTGAAGTATTGCTAGATTACCAACTAATCACAGAAGATGTGAATATCTAGGAGGGAAGAATTTGGGAGAAAAGATAGAAGATGTAAAACTCTACATAAATGGAGAATTTGTAGATGCAGCTCATGGGGAAACCTTTGAAAATATAAATCCTTTTACGAATGAGGTTACCAACTTAGTGGCAAAAGGGAATAGTGCTGATATTGAAATGGCGGTATCTGCAGCTACAGAGGCATTCCACAGTGGACCATGGGGTTCTATGAAACTGAAAGATCGAATGAAGTATATCGAAAGAATTGCCGATTTAATTGAGGAAGAGGCAGAAACCATTGCTCGCTTAGAGTCACTAGATTCTGGTCTACCAATCAGTCAAACTCGCAAAATGGCTGCTCGTGGAGCGGAGAATTTCCGTTTCTACTCCCGAATGGTGCAGGCGAGAATGCATGGGGATGCCTATCAGGTTGATGATGAGTTCATCAATTACACTGTCTATCAACCACTTGGTGTAGTTGGTTTGATTACACCGTGGAATGCTCCGTTTATGTTATTAACTTGGAAGGTAGCACCAGCTCTAGCAACTGGGAATACCGTTGTTTTGAAGCCGGCGGAGCTATCTCCTTTGTCTGCGAACATCTTAGCTAATGTAATCCAAAAGGCTGAGCTACCAAAAGGAGTATTTAATGTTGTTCATGGTTTTGGAGAAACTGCAGGAGAATCACTGGTTAAACATCCATCTGTAAAAGCCATTTCATTTACCGGGGAAACAACCACCGGGAAACGAATCATTAAAAATAGTGCGGATTCCTTAAAGAAAACTTCTATGGAACTTGGCGGAAAATCACCATTAATTGTATTTGATGATGCGGATTTTGATAAAGCATTAGATGCCGCTGTTTGGGGGATTTTCTCCTTCAATGGGGAACGCTGTACTGCGAACTCAAGAGTATTTGTCCACAAGAATATTAAAGAAAAGTTTTCTATTGCCTTAAAAGAACGCGTCCAAAATATCGTAGTAGGAGATCCAAAAGCTAACGACACGGAAATTGGTCCATTAATTGATAAGGGGCATTTTAAGAAAGTTACCGGATACATTGAACTCGCAAAAGAAGAAGGTTGTGAAGTATTTCAAGGGAATGTCCCAACAGAGTTTAGTTCGGGTAACTATGTTCCACCAACATTACTGTTAAACGCAAAAAATGATATGCGTGTTTGCCAAGAAGAGATTTTTGGCCCAGTTATGGCAGTCATAGAATTTGAGACAGAAGAGGAAGTTGTCCAAATGGCCAACGATATAGATTATGGTCTAGCAGGGTATGTTTGGACAAATGATATTAAGCGTGCACATCGTGTTGCGCAAGCAGTTGACTCAGGAATGATTTGGATCAATTCTCAGAACGTTCGAGACCTACGCATTCCATTTGGTGGAATGAAGGCAAGTGGAATTGGACGGGAAGGTGGACATTTTGCCATCTTTGAATTTTATACAGAACCAAAAGCAATCCATGTCGCAATTAGCGACCATCACATACCACAATTCGGAAAAGGAAATTAGGGGGGATTTAGAATGCCAGCAAAAACAGGAAAAGATTATATCGAAGGATTAAAGAAAGCAAGTAACAATATCTATATCCATGGCGAAAGAGTAGACGATGTGACGGAGCATCCAGCTTTTAAAAATGTCATTAAATCAATGGCAAACTTATATGATTTACAGTATGAGAAGCCTGAGAAAATGCTTTATACTTCTCCAACTACGGGAAATAAGGTGGGAATGACTTTCTTACAGCCACGTTCTGTTGAGGATTTAATTAAGCGTCGAGAAGCAATGCAAGAGTGGGCAAGAACTTCTGGTGGGATGATGGGACGTTCACCAGATTACTTGAATGCAGAAGTTATGGCTATGGGTGTGAATAATAGCTTATTTGCAGAAAACGATCCTCGTTTTGCAGAGAATGCTCGTAATTATTATGAGTTTGCTCGTGAAAATGATATCAGTTTAACCCATACACTAATTCACCCACAAGTAAACCGTGCAAAGATGCAGCATCAACAAAAAGATGCGAATGTGGCACTGCATTTAGTTGAAGAGCGGCCGGATGGAATTATCGTTGATGGAATTCGCCTATTAGCTACGCAAGGTGGGATTACCGATGAAATTCTTGTGTTCCCTTCGACTGTTAAAAAGGCTGGCGAACTTGATGATCCATATTCATTAGCATTTGCAATTCCAAATAACACACCAGGATTGAAATTCATTAGCCGTGAATCCTTTGATTATGGAAAAAATGAATGGGATCACCCGCTTGGTGCACGTTTTGAAGAAGGGGATGCAATTGTTTCCTTTGATAATGTGTTTGTACCGTGGGAGCGCGTTTTTGTTTGTGGAAACTCTTCCGTTTGTAACCGTACATTTAAGGAAACAAATGCTGTGGTACACATGGCCCATCAAGTCCTTGCAAAAAATATAGTAAAAACAGAATTTGTATTAGGTGTTGCGTTAAGTATGATGGATGCGATTGGAATTGATGGGTTCCAACATGTTCAGGATAAGGGCACTGAAATTATGCTTACCCTTGAAACAATGAAGTCTCATTTATATCGTGCGGAGCATAATGCGAAGCTTGATAAGTCAGGAACGATGACACCAGACTTTGCAGCACTTGACGCAGCGCGAAATTGGTACCCTAAGGTTTACCCAAGATTGACGGAGATTGTTCGAATCCTTGGAGCTTCCGGATTAATGGGGATTCCAACAGAAGCAGACTTTAATCATGAAGAAATCGGTCCAATTATTCATCGTGGACTTCAAGGGAAAAATCTGGAAGGTTTTGAGCGTGTTCAATTATTCCGTTTAGCTTGGGATATGACATTAAGTGCATTTGGTAGTCGCCAATCACATTATGAATACTATTTCTTTGGCGATCCAATTCGGATGGGAATGACATATTTTGATGGTTATGATAAAGAACCGTTTAAGCAATATGTTCAGGATTTCTTGAAAAAAACTAGTGGCGTAAAAGCTTCCAATTAAAGGAGTGGAATCAGATGGATTTTAATGTGATTCGTTGTGCCAGAGCAATTTTACATGTAAAAGATCTTGAAGTATCAAGAAAGTTTTATGTTGATGCTCTTGGCTTTATTGAAACGGAATCTGATGATGAACATATTTATCTTCGTGGGTTGGAAGAGCATAACCACCACAGTTTAATATTGAAAAAAGCCGATACACCAGTTGTTGAAGCTTTAGGCTATAAAGTTTCCTCTGAAAGTGACTTAGAAGCGTTGGCACTACTGTTTGAAAAAGAGGATTGTGCAACTAAATGGATCGAGAAGGGAGAACAACATGCCCTAGGCAGAGCATTACGAGTAAATGATCCAACTGGTTTACCGTTAGAGTTTTTTGCTGAAATGGATACGGTAGACCGGCTACTTCAACGCTATGACTTGTATAAGGGATCTCGAATGCAACGCATTGATCATTTTAACTGTGCTGTGACAGATGTGGAAGCAGCATATGCTTTTTATAAAGAAAGGTTAGGCTTTGCTTGCTCGGAATATACGGATACACCAGAAGGAAATATTTGGGCAGCTTGGTTGCACCGCAAACAAAATGTCCATGATGTTGCATTTATGAATGGAAAAGGACCGAGACTTCATCATATTGGCTTCTGGTTACCAGACCAATTGGCATTAATTCACACTTGTGATGTGCTTGCTTCCATGGGATATGGTGAATCCTTAGAACGTGGGCCTGGAAGACATGGATTATCCAATGCCTTTTTCCTATATTTACGTGATCCAGATGGACACCGCATTGAATTATATAGTGGAGACTATTTAACGAGTGATCCTGACTTTAAGCCAATTCGCTGGGATATTAATGATCCAATGCGTCAAACATTCTGGGGACATGAGGCACCAGATAGATGGTTTACAGAAGCATCAACTGTTTTGGATGTTCATACGGGGCAGGAAGTAGAGCCACAGATTGCAAAGCTAGAACAACATAAGCCAACTTTTGTGATTTAGAGAGTTGAGAAATTTTGGCTGAGTGAAGTACTTGTGGACATTTTATAGGGGAAATACATCCAATGTCTATGACAAGAGTGCTCACAGACATTTCGAGGTAAAACTCCATCCAAAATGTCTATGACAAGAGCGCTCACAGACATTTCAACGGAAAAATGTATTCAAAATGTTAATGACAAGCGTCTCTCTCACGAAAAAGTGATGTATTACTAGAAAAGTGAAAAGGGGGTCAAATGATGGATGATCGTATGTTCCGTAACGCAATGGGTAAATTTACAACCGGTGTTACGGTAGTTACGACTAAACTAGGCGAAGAAATCCATGGCATGACCGCAAATGCTTTTATGTCAGTGTCCTTGAATCCAAAACTGGTAGTGGTATCAGTTGATCATAAAGCGACCATGAAACGTTATATTTCTAATTCCGGTAAATTTGCAATTAGCTTTTTAAAGCAAGAACAGAAAGACTTATCCGCCTATTTTGCCGGACAAATTGAGGAAACAAGAGACATCGACTTTTATTGGTTTCACGAACTGCCAACCATTAAAGGCGCACTAGTTAATATGGTTTGTGATTTGCAAGATGTGATAGATGCCGGGGATCATACTCTTTTCATAGGGAAAGTAACTGATTTGGTTATTAGGGAAGGTGATCCGCTAGCCTTCTATGAGGGAAAGTATCGAGAGTTAGGAAATAATGAGCGCGTAAAATAATTTGCTGATTGGGGGGACGACCATGAAACAGCAATTAGATCAATCATCCGAGATGACAATGGATATTTTTGGAAAAATAAGTGGACATGAACAAGTTGTTTTTTGTAATGACCCGAGTACAGGATTACAGGCGATTATTGCGATCCACAACACAACCCTTGGACCTGCACTGGGAGGAACGAGGATGTATCCATATGCTAATTTAGATGAAGCATTAGATGATGTTCTTCGTCTATCTGAAGGAATGACGTATAAATGTGCTGCGGCAGATATCGATTTTGGTGGGGCGAAAGGTGTTATTATAGGTGACCCAAAAACAGATAAATCTCCTGCTCTATTTCGTGCCTATGGACAATTTGTAGATTCATTGAATGGTAGATTTTTCACTGGAACGGATATGGGTACAACCATGGAAGACTTTGTTCAAGCCTCAAAAGAAACACCTTTTATTAATGGGATTCCAGTTGAGTTTGGCGGAGGGGGAGATTCGTCCGTTCCGACTGCACAAGGAGTAATTTACAGTTTAAAAGCAACGGCGGAATATCTTTACGGTGACGAAACATTATCAGGAAAAACGTATGCCATCCAAGGGCTAGGAAAAGTAGGTTTTAAGGTTGCGGAACAACTCTTGGAAATGGGTGCCCATCTTGTGGTGACTGATATTAATCAGGATGCTATAGCTGCTATTCAAGCGAAGGCGTTGGCAATTCAAGGAAATGTTGCAATTGTGGAAAGCGAAGAAATCTATGGTGTGGATGCAGATATATTTATTCCATGTGCGATGGGTGGAATATTAAATGATGAAACCATTGAAAAACTAAAAGTTAGGGCGGTTGTTGGCTCTGCTAATAATCAATTGAAGTCAGATCTACACGCAAAACTATTACATGAAAAAGGAATCTTATATGCACCAGATTATATTGTAAATGCTGGTGGATTAATACAGGTAGCTGATGAATTATATGGGGCAAATAAAGCAAGAGTTTTAATGAAGACAAAAGCAATCTATCAATCTATTTTAGATATTTACAAGCAGTCTGAACTTGATGCGATTACGACACTAGAAGCAGCTAACCGTAAGTGTCAGCAACGATTGGAAGAACAGCGTGGACGTAATAATTTCTACAGCAGACAAAAAAGCCCAAAATGGACATTTAAATGAGGTGTAACCAATGGTTGAAGTGAAATTTCATGATATTGGCGAAGGGATGACGGAGGGCGAGGTAGTAAGTTATTTGGTTAAGGTTGGGGATTCTGTCAAAGTTGATCAGCCTTTAGTAGAAATGCAAACGGATAAAATGGTTGCAGAAATCCCTTCACCAACTTCCGGTACGGTTAAGAAAATAAACGTTGATGTAGGAACAACGATTTCAATCGGATCCATTTTATTGGAAATCGATGATGGTAAAAATATGACATCGTCGTCATCAACTTCGGAAAAAGAGGTCTCTGCAGCAGTATTAGCACCTGAGAAAAAGAAAAGCAAGCTAGAAACAGCTGCCGTCAAGGAACCACCAAAACGAATTATTGCTGCACCACATACGAGAAGAATTGCCCGTGAAAATGATGTTAATATCGAGGAAGTTGTCGGATCTGGATCTGCTGGAAGGGTTACGGATGAGGATATTTTTCGATTTGTTCGTGAACGTGATGGTAAGAGTGAGGTCAAGGCTGAAACAGCGGTGGAACCGGGTGTTATAGAGGTGGAAGAACCGAAAAATACTGTTGGTGACACGATTCCATTCACTGGGATACGAAAACAAATTGCGATAAAAATGTCGGAATCCTTATCGACTATCCCTCATGTCACACATTTTGATGAGGCAGATTTAACAAACTTACTAGACTTTCGTAGGGAATTAAAGGAGTCAGGGGAAACGATTTCTGTTGTAGCATTTTTCCTAAAAGCATTGGCCATTACTTTAAAGGAATTTCCGTTATTTAATGCACGACTGGAAGAGGAAAACAATGTAATCAGACTTTTAAAGGAGTATCATATTGGGCTGGCAACAAATACCGATAAAGGATTGCTTGTTCCTGTCCTTCGGGATGCCGATAAAAAATCATTGAAGGAATTGCATCAAGAGATGAAGGCATTAACGAAAAAAGCTCAAGACCAAAAGTTATCTGCTGGGGAAATGAAGGGTGGAACCTTTACGATTAGTAATGTTGGACCACTTGGTGGAACAGCGGCAACACCAATTATTAATCATCCACAAACTAGTATAATTGCGTTTCATAAAACAAAAAAGATGCCAGTTGTCATGGCAAATGACGAAATTGCTATTCGTTCCATTATGACAATGTCGTTATCTTTTGATCATCGGATTATTGATGGAGCAGACTCTGTAATGTTCACGAATCGATTCATTGAATTAATCGAACAACCCAAAAAACTATTCCTATATTTACGCTAAGGCGTGTGATTCGGGCAGTTAGCACCAAAAATTGGTTCTACTGCCCGTTAGTATAGGAATATAGTAAACATATATTTTAATGGAATAGGGGTGAAAGCTTTCATGTTATACCAAGCAAAAGCGAGATTTTCTTCTACAACAGGACTCGAGGATATCTATATTGGGCAATCCCATATCGAGTGGAAAGGTGAGAAATTATCGGAGGATGCTTTTGATTGGCAATCTCCAGTCATAGGAACCGTTTATGGTACATTATTAAACTTTCGCGAACAGATGGATGCGCTAAAGAGTGAATTTGATAAAGCTCCTTATAATAAACCACCAGAGTACCCGGTTTTATATATAAAACCACGAAATACAATCAATGCTCACTTAAAGGAAGTTGCCATACCTAGGGGAGTCGAAGCGGTTGAAATTAACGCGACACTTGGTGTTGTCATTGGAAAAGCAGCAACGAATGTTAGGGAAGAGGATGCCCTTGAATGTATAGAAGGATATACCATCGTCAATGATGTAACCATTCCACATGATAGTTTTTATCGACCAGCCATCAAACAAAAGGCGCGAGATGGTTTTTGCCCAATTGGACCATGGATTGTTCAAAAAGCAAATCTATCTAACCCAGATAGCTTGATGATTTGGACCTTTAAAAATGGAGAATTAATACAGGTTACAAGTGTAAAAGATTTGGTTCGTTCTATTCCACAGCTGATTCAAGATGTAACAGAATATATGACATTAGCAAAAGGTGATGTCTTACTAGTTGGTATTCCCTATAATCCGCCAATGGCCAAAGCTGGAGATACAATTCGGATTGAAATCGATCAGATTGGTAGTTTAGAAAACCGATTTGTTAATGAGAATGTTCGTATTGCTGGAGGTGAAAAGGTATGAAGCATGCAAAAGTCGCCTGCTTTGGTGCCATTCATGACGCAACCGAAGATAAAGGAAGAATCCGACTTGCAGATGGAAGATTTGTAAATGAAAAAGAAGTTGTTTGGTTGCCTCCGATAGATGCTGGAACTATCTTTGCGCTAGGACTAAATTATGCTGACCATGCAAGTGAAATCAGCTTTAAAGCACCAGAAGAACCACTTGTGTTTTTAAAAGGACCTAACACACTAATGGGGCATAACGGAGAGACCCGTCGCCCTAAAGATGTTGAAATGATGCATTATGAGTGTGAACTTGCCGTGGTTATTGGAAAAAAGGCGCGCAATGTGAATCGTAAAGATGCTTATGACTATGTGTCTGGATATACGGTTGCTAATGATTATGCGATTCGGGATTATCTAGAAAACTATTATCGCCCAAATCTAGTTGTTAAAAATAGGGATACATTAACACCAATTGGACCATGGTTTGTTGATAAAGAAGATATCGACGATCCTATGAAACTAAGGCTTTATACGTATGTGAATGGAGAGCTTAAGCAAGAGGGTTCCACAAAGGATATGGTATTTGACATTCCGTTTTTAATCGAGTATTTAAGTGGCTTCATGACTCTAAACCAAAACGACATTATTCTGACTGGAACGCCAAAAGGTACAGTGAATGTTGTTGAAGGAGATGAAGTCGTCGTTGGCATTGAAGGTATAGGAGAATTGAAAAATACAATTGTTGCTGATTATGTGTTTGCGCGTTAAGGAGTGAAATAATGCCACATATTACAGTTGAGTATACGGATAACCTTCGTGACGATGGAAATATTAGAGAGTTGTTGAGAAAAATAAATGAGAAGTTGATAGTAGAAGGAGAAGCATTTCCGGTTGGAGGCATTCGCTCTCGAGCAATTGAGCTAAAAGATTATGTCATTGCCGATGGAACTGGTGAAGATGATGCTTTTGTTCATGTTACATTGAAAATAGGTGGCGGGCGGCCAGAAGAGGTAAAGAAGTCTGCTTGCGATACGTTGTTTGAAGTGATAGAAAATCATTTTGCAGAACAATTTACCAAACGTTATTTAGCATTATCAATGGAACTGTATGAATTTTCAAATCCGACATATAAAAAGAATAATATTCATCAGCGATATCGATAGTATACAAGACCTGAAATCTCTAGTAGATTTTGGGTTTTGTTTTTGTTATTTTTAGAAATGGATTTTGATGGTGATCCTGGGTTGAAATGATGTATAAGAGCTTGCTGCACATCATCTTGAATGTGAACCTGGATTGAAATGATGTATAAGAGCTTGTTGCACATCATTTTGAATGTGACGCTAGGTTGAAATGATGTATAAGAGTTTGTTGCACATTATTTTGAATGTGAGCCTGGGTTGAATTGATGTATAAGAGATTGTTGCACATCATTTTGAATGAGAACCTGGATTGAAATGATGTATAAGAGCATGTTGCACATCATTTTGAAGGTGAACCTGGATTGAAATGATGTATAAGAGCATGTTGCACATCATTTTGATGATAAAGAATCTCATTTTCAAGTGACTACTATCACAGTAAAGTTCCTCTAACTTGTTTACAATTTAGGCAAGCTTATAATACTAGGAGGGATTTTAGTGAAATTTACTGTTGAACATACACCTGCAACTATAGTTAAGGTTTATCCAAAGTCAAGTGACCTATTTAAGAAATACCGAATCGATTTTTGTTGTGGTGGTAATCGCCCATTGAAAGAAAGCTTCACTGAAAAAGACTTGGATGAATCAGAAGTATTAGGAGAATTGAATGCATCATACGAGGAATGGAGTAAAGAAGATCATGATGTAATTGATTGGGATGCAAAATCACTATCTGAACTTATTGATCATATTAGATACACCTATCATGCTCCATTAATGGAAGAACTTCCAGCATTAGGACAATTTGTCACAAAGGTTTACTCTAGACATGGTGGAACCCATCCAGAGTTAAAAGAATTATATCGAATTTATAATGACTTTAAGGTTGAAATGGAAGAGCACACCATTAAAGAGGAAAATGAAGTCTTCCCACTAATCAAGGAATATGAAGTAAATCCAGGTGAGGAACTGCTAGAAAGAATTCGTGTTGCAAATGGCGGACTGGCAGATGAGCACAATGGAGTAGGAGATATGTTGAAAGAGATGAGAAAAATCACTGGTGATTTCATTCCACCTGTGGACGCTTGTGGTTCTTATCGTATTACCTATGCAAGACTCGCAGAATTAGAGGAAGATACTTTCCAACATATTCATTTAGAAAATAATATTCTATTTGCAAAGTTGTAAGTTAATAAGGGGAACTAATCTTAGTCAAATTTGTCGATTAAGATTAGTTCCCTTATTCACTCACCCTTTTTCGATTCATTCATTGGAGAAGGTGTTTCAGGAATATCAAATTGCTTCCATTGATATTCTTCGTGAATATACCCCCCACCTAGCCCTTCATTAATCATTCGGTCAATTTCAAGTAAATATTCATCCATTTCCATCCCCCCTTACCTTTAATATATGATTGATAGGGGATTAATTTCCAATTAGGTACATATTAATTTATGGTTTACTTGCACAATCAAATATAATTTGCTAGTATAGTAGATAATTTCATATGAAACCTTATCATTCGATGAGGTAGAGGTGCGGATAATATTAGTAAGCAGTAGGAGTATGACATCGTTGATTACTGTCTGAAAGGATTATTTGCCGAAGCTTAATGAAGGTCAAATTCATTTTTGCTGGGGTGTCTACTGAATAAGAGGCACACTGTCATGCTTATTTTTTGTGCATGGAGAACTACTGATCAGGATGGAGGATAACGTAAATTGTTTATAAGCAATGGTAGGTTATTTTCCTATCATTGCTTTTTTGTACAGTTTAATAGGTTTTTCCATCCCCTTTCCCCTAGATGGAATTACTTATTACTATCAGAAAACCAATTACTCAAGTCTCCTTTTACATTTTTCTCTATGTACACCCTAAAACTTTATAAAAAGAAAAGGATGTGCATCATGAGTACTACTACAAAGTCTCAGAAAAAATTTGAATTCCCACATGGATTTGTTATTTTATTTGCCTTTATGGTTATCGCCGCTGCAGTTACGTATGTTATACCTGCAGGGGAATATGAACGAATGGAAATAGATGGCCGTTCCATTGTTGTGGATGGCACTTATAAAACGATAGAGTCTAACTCGACTCGCCTGATGGATTTATTTAATGCATTACATACAGGGATGGTGGATGCAGCCCCAATTGTTTTCTTTATTTTTATTGTTGGTGGTTCGTTTGGTATTCTTGGTGCCACGAATACAATTGAGGCGGCTTTTGGGTCGTTAACAAGAAAATTAGCTGGGAAGGAAATCTTTCTTATTCCAGTTATCATGTTGTTTTTTGCCATTTGTGGAGGAACTTGGGGAATGGCAGAGGAAGTAATTCCATTTATCTTGATTGCTATTCCACTTGCTATGAGAATGGGCTTTGATTCCATTACCGGAACAGCAATGATTTTAGTTGGTGTTTATGCTGGGTTTGGGGCAGCTTTCATGAATCCCTTTACGGTTGGGGTTGCACAAGGAATTGCAGGATTACCAACATTCTCAGGCATGGGTGTTCGGTTTGTATTTTGGTTAATTTTTGTTGCGGTTAATATCATTTTTGTTATGCTGTATGCTAACAAGGTGAAGAAGGATCCAGCAAAAAGCTTAATGTATGCGGAAGACTTAAAGCGAGACGTGAATGAAGACCAACTGGAGGGGCAGACATTAACAAAGAGACAAGTTGCTATTTTGGGTGTGCTTATTCTAACTTTAGTTGGACTAGCACTTGGTGTTATGTTTAAAGGTTGGTATGTTACTGAGATTGCATCTCTATTTCTTATTATGGGGATTGTTGTTGGATTAATAGCTAAAATGCGAATGAATGAGATAGCAAATAACTTTGTTAAGGGTTGCGAAGAAATGGTTATGGGGGCGTTGATTGTTGGATTTGCTTATGCAATTCTAGTAATCTTACAAGATTCTCAAACTATAGATACAATCCTATTCCATATTTCAAATGTAGTTGCGGAGCTTCCAACTAGTTTTACAGCGATTGGAATGTTCTTTGTGCAAAGCATACTTAATTTTATCGTACCATCTGGAAGTGGACAGGCAGCAATTAGTATGCCAATCATGGTGCCACTAGGAGATTTAGTTGGAGTTAGTCGTCAAACAGCAGTATTAGCTTATCAGTACGGGGACGGAATTTCTAACATCTTTGCCCCAACAAGTGGTGTACTATTGGCCTCACTTGCTGTAGCTAAAATACCATGGATTACATGGATTAAATGGTTGCTACCATTACTCCTCATTCAATATACTTTAGGTATCATCTTTGTGACAGTAGCACATATGTTTATTTGGTAAGGGGGAGGTGCCTGTCACTTCCCGAATTTTATCGAAACTTGTCGAACGGATTGCTTCAAGGCTATTTCCTAGTGATAATACCAGTGTTAACTTGCTCAGAATATAGAATTAATATGAATCATCTTGGAGGAAAGAATAGATGCTAGAAAATATATTTGCAAGATTAGAAGAAATTTATCCAGAGTTGGTAGAAATTCGTAGAGATTTTCATATGTATCCAGAGCTCTCTCATGAGGAAGTTAGAACTCCAGAGAAAATAGCGGAGTACTTAACGAATCTTGGAATGGATGTGAAAACAGGTGTTGGTGGAAGAGGTGTTATTGGAACATTGAAAGGTGGAAAACCTGGGAGAACGGTTGCTATACGTGCGGACTTCGATGCTCTACCAATAGAGGAAGAAACGGATGTACCATACAAATCTCGTATTCCTGGTGTCATGCATGCATGTGGACATGATCTGCACACGGCGGCACTTCTTGGAGTGGCTAAAGTGTTGAGTGAAGTACGAGAGGAGATTCCTGGTACAGTTAAATTTATTCACCAATTTGCGGAAGAGGCAACTCCAGGAGGCGCTAAACCGATGATAGAAGATGGATGTTTGGATGGGGTGGATATTATTTATGGTGCTCATGTCTGGTCTACGGATGAGCTTGGGAAAGTTAGTATTAAAGAAGGATATGCTTCTTCTGCCCAGGATGATTTTAATATTGTTATCCATGGAAAAGGGGGACATGGTTCTCAACCGCATTTAACCGTAGATCCACTTGTAACAGGTAGTCAATTGGTCGTGAATCTCCAGCAAATCGTTAGTCGACGTGTAGATCCACTACAGGCAGCAGCATTAACAGTAGGTTCCTTTATTAGTGGAGGGGCAAATAATGTGATTCCAGATAAGGCTATTATTAAGGGAACAGTTCGTACCTTTGATGAGGAAGCACGAAGCATTATAGAAGAAGCATTAGAACATGTAACAAAATCTACATGCTCTGCAAATGGTGCACATGTTGACTATGAATATATAAAAGATTGTCCTTCGATTTATAATGACCCATCTGAAACGAAACGTGTAGTGGAAGTGGCACGGGGATTATTTGGTGAGGAGAATCTAATTACAGGAATTCCAATGATGGGAAGTGAGGATTTTGCTTTTTATCAAAAGGAAATTCCGGGAGTATATTTTCTTGTCGGTGGTCGAATGAAAGAAGAAGATGCTGTTTACCCGCATCACCATCCAAAGTTTAATGTGGATGAACGTGCTATTGTCAATATTGGTAAAATGTTTATCAGTTTAGTGATGGGATAATGTGCATAGGACAATAAAAAACAACACCCGAAATCCAATTAGGATTTCGGGATTATTTCATGTTTATATTAAATTAAATACACCAAGCGCAATTAATAAAACAGATGGTAAAAAGTTCATACGCTCGAATCGTTTATTTTGAGATAAAACAATTCCAACCTTAATCCCATAAGAAACAAATGCACCACTCATAACAGCAATTAACAGAGGAGTATATATTGGTGAATACCCTAAAATTGCTGCTCCGATTCCAGCTCCAAATGCATCCAATGCAAGGGCAGTACCTAACAAGATTGCTTCTCCAATAGAAATGGTTCCTGAATGGTCAAGGTCAGCTCTGTCTGGTGTTGAGATAACTGTTCGTAAACTATGGAAATTATTAGGAGTTGATGGAAGTTTTTCGTTTGACTCTTTCTTCATTTGACTTCGAATCGTATTAATGAAGGAAAAGATTCCAATAAATATTAAAATCGATCCCCCAATTACTTTTGCAAAGCCAACCGATAAAAATGAATGCAACATTGTACCTACAATCATGGATACAAGGACAACAATACCTGAACAAACCATGATAACAGCTAAAGCACCTTTTGGTACGAGGATTTTTCTCATTCCATAGGAAACCCCGACACTAAACCCATCCAAGCTTACAGCAATTACTAGGAAAAATAGTCCAGTGAAAAATAGCATAGCACCATATCCTTTACTTGTTCTAGAGTATTCTATGGAGTAAAGGGGTGTTATGTGCTTTGTCAATGGGGTCTGTTAAAATAATTCAATGATCATTCATGTCAAAATCCTGTTATTACAGGGAAGCTTTTGGTATGGTTGGAATAGGAATTTTCGCTTGATACGAAGAGATGGAGGAAAAATAATGTTAAAAAAATTGTTAACTGCAATCATATCCACTTTATTATTTGGAGCTTTGATGGGATTCATGAATTATATGACAATGCCAGAGGGGATGTCTCAAGGTTTTTGGAAAACGATGTTCTTTTTTGCAATTTATGCAGCACCGGTTTATTTGATTGCTGGTATCCCTATCTCTTATCTAATTGATAAACTGATGAAAAAGGTTAATTCTTCCTCGGAATTAGCACGTCACTATGCGAAATATGGTCTTTATATTTTAGTTGGTATCTTAGCAGCTGTAATTTACAAGGTAATTCTTTTCATAGTAGAAGATATACCATTCTTTTCATACGATCTTGCTACATATATTGTCGGAGGGGTAATTGCTTCATTAATCTTTTACTATGTCTCATTAGTCTTTGATAAAAAAGAAAGTAAATAAGATGTGTAATGGTTATGGGGAGATGACTTTTGGGCGGAATTAGAGCGAGATACTAGTACAAGCAGATAAACTATTTGTAGGTCTTACCAACTTTAGCAATAGTTATTACACTTTCAAAACAATATTTTGGAGGAAAAGTTACCCAAGTTAAACTTAAAAATAATAGTTCCTCACAAAAAGTGTGAGGAACTAGAATATTTAACTACATTGTTTCTCGTTGTAATAGATTGTCTATACCTAATTAAGTAGTGTTGTGACTTGGTTAGCTAAAATTACAGGTTAATACTCATGAATGATTTTTAATTACTAATCTCAATCTTTAGAGCAGGCAATCAGATTTGGCTTTCGCTAACTTCTTCAGTGCCAGTAGGCCAAATGTCATCTTCCCCTGATACTTCTGTTGTAGTATTATTAATTGTAGCAAATAGAAATAGATTTACAGTTATTAAGACTAGTAGAAATCGATGCTTCATAATTAATCCTCCTAAATAATTTATTAACATTCTTATAGTTAGTTGAAAAATGTTTAGTTGTGTTATAATTCAAATATTATTATATTTTGTATAAATTTGTCAATTTGAAGATGGTGATGTAATGCAGGTAGGTAAGAGGATTAGGGAATTAAGAAAGGCAGCAAATTTAACGCAAGAGCAGCTGTCAAAAGGAATCATCGCTAGAACTTATATCAGTCAACTAGAAAAAGGGGTGTATAATCCATCATATGAAACATTAGAGAAGTTAGCCAAAAGGTTGGGATGTGATGTAGAAACCTTTTATGAAGAACCTCAGAATAATATATTATTAAAAGCTGATTCTAAAAAGATAATTTATAAGATGAAAAATTTGATTGAATCAAAATTTTATACACAGGCCAAAAAACTATTAGAAGAACTTAACAAAAATATAGATCACCTTAATAAGTTCGATAGGGGAATATGTCATTGGATTAATGGTGAAATTTTGTATTATGAGGGCCGGTACAATGAAGCCTTAAAGGAGTATAACATTTGCCAAGAGATATTTTATCATCTTCAATCATTTGAGGAGTATGTTAGTACCCTAGTGTCCATTTCTAAAATACATCAAAAAAATTCTGAAATAGTTAAGGCACTTCAGTTTCTACAAAAAGGACACAATATTATATATTCATATAGTTTATCCGGAGAGGTAAAAAAAAATCTATTACTCGAATTAGGTAAAGTACATGGTAAATTAGACGAGTACAAAACTGCTATATACCATTTAGAGCAATTAAAGTTAATGAATATAACAAGTGGAAATCATTATCGTGCGGGAGCATTATTTATGTCCTTAGGTATTTGCTATCGCAGCATTGGTGAATATGATAAAGCATTAGAATGTTATTATAAAGCAATCGAGTTTTACAAAATCGAGGAGGATAAGGAAAATATAGCAGCCTTATATAACAACTTAGGCAATATATATACTGATTGCTCAAAAATTCTAGAGGCTATTAATTTTTACTATAAATCAATAGATTTATACTTAGAGTTAGGTATTGGTGATAATATATTATTTGTGAAATCAGGACTGGCAAAAGCTTATTATGTAGCTGATCAATTCGAGAATTGTATTAATGTATGTAATGAAATAATTAGAAATAGTAGTAAACAAACGAAAACAATAGGTAAGGCATATTTTTACCTTGGTTTAGCAAATATAAAATTGGACTCCTTTACAGAAGCCATTAATTATTTAGAGAAAGCAACTAAAATATTTCTTATATCTAATAGCAAGAAGAACTTGATTAAAGCATATAAAGAAATTGGCGAAATATACGAAAAGTTAGGTGATTATGAGAATTCCTCCCTTTATTACAAAAAGGCATTAAAGTATTATGATTAAAAAGCAAAATTCCCAGGATGTATCCTAGAAATTTTGCTTTTTCTATTTGATTAATACAGCCATTTGCATAGTAAAAAGTTGTTTCTTAAATTGCTTAAATAGCTCAAAGTAGAATAACATCACTTAACAAAAGTAAATAATTGTATAAATGTATTGAAATTTATTAGAATCAATTTTATAATTAATATTAACAAATATGTAACTAATCAGAAATTTCATAAAGAGGGTGAACGCTTTGGCAATTATATCTTTAATAAATCTATCAAAAAGCTACAGAAAGCAAGCTGTATTGAATAATATTAATCTTACAATAGACTCGCCAGGAATTTATGCACTTGTTGGTCCTAATGGCGTGGGGAAGACCACTTTATTAAATGTAGTTACTAATATTCAACCTGCGTCATCAGGAAGTGTTGAAATTTTGGGGAAATCAAATAAAGATCAAACTGTTTTTAAAGAGGTTTCTTACTTACAGGACAATACGGTTTTATTTGATTACCTAACCGGTTATGATCATCTGAAATATGTTTGTGATGTAAATAAAATTAATAAAAAACGTGTACGAGAAGTTGCATCGTATGTAGGTATGAGTAATTACCTAGACAAAAAAGTTGGAAATTACTCTCTAGGTATGAAGCAACATTTATTACTTGCTATGTCCATTGCAAATAGGCCAAAGCTTTTATTAATGGATGAACCTTTAAATGGATTAGATCCGACCAGTTCTATTCTTATGAGGAAGATTCTGTTGGAATTAGTGGAAAACAATACGACAATCATTCTTTCTTCCCACAATCTAGCTGAAATTGACCGTGTGACAAAACAGGTATTGTTTTTAAAGGATGGAAAACTGATTGATGTAGATATGGGGGAACATGAGACTACATCTTATTACTTTGAAATTTTAGAAGCAAAAATAGCAATTTCCATTTTAAATGAGAAAGGTTTTTTAATACAAGAAGTCAAAAATGGAATCAAGGCAGATATACCAAATAGGAAGCTAGATTCCCTCATCAGTGAATTGAAACAGCATTCTATTGAAATAAATGACATACATAAAGAAGTGTCTGGATCCGAGAAATTATATGAAGAGTTTTTTAATTTGTGAGGTCAATGCTGATGAAACTATTCCTTTTTGAATTCAAAAAAATAACCCGTTCAAGAACAGTTTTGTTATTTCTACTCTTATCTATTCTAATGGTGTGCGGGCTATTTTTCAAAAATACTATTCTTCAAGATAGAATTGCTATTCAAAAAATAGAAAGATTCTCAGAGTATTCCTATGAAGTATCAAATGGAATTCAGGGAGATGACTTTTTATTGAAAGGTGGAGCAGATGCAGAGGTAGAAGCCAGATTGGAAGTGGGTCATTTACTGTCAGACCAGTTAAAATATCTGATTATGACAATACAAAACAACCAGTGGAAGGAAGAATTAAAAGCCGAGATAGATGTATATAATACTGCAATGACATACAAGGAAATGGAAGGTTCTTTTCGAGCAAATGTATCGGATATGAAGGAGACTATTAAGCTAAACGAAAAACTATTGGAAGTTGGTTTACCAAAAGAAGATTTAGAACTGTCTGTACAGCCAACTATATTTTTAAAAAAGGTAGTTTTTTTATTTCATAATACGTTTGGATTTCTAGTTATTGTTTTGGTACTTGGTACACTAATAACCAGAGAATTTGAAGAAAACAATATACGTATGGTTTATGTACTTCCAGTTTCTAGCACGAAGTATATTCTAGTAAAGTTTTTTAGTTTATTAATTATAGGAATTATCTGGTTAATAATCGTTTTGTTATTATCATATCTATTACCATTTTTATTTGGTCATACCGCGGGAGACATTTTCAATTATCCTTTATTTACTTCAGAAGGTAATTTCATCACTTCAGGAGATTATATCAAACAAGCAATTTCCTATGGTTTGCTATTTATGACATTTACAGTTGCGCTGTTAGTTGTGCTAGGATTTTTAATTAGGAATACGATTCTTACTTATTTGATAGTTACCTTCCTATTTATTGGAACTTTTTTTGCTTTAGAAAATGGATTAACAGCAATTTTTAATCCTTTTACATACCAAAATATTGATTACATCGTTTTAAATGAGACTGGATATTACCCTATGGGAATACTAGTACTCTTTGTAACTACTGTTTTGCTGCTCATATTAACAATGACTTTTATGCGAAAAAGGGGTGGCCCAAGTTGAGAACATTTTGGTTTGAGTCTAAAAAGATAGCAAAAAAAAGAACTACATGGCTGGCATTCCTTTTAACCATTATGACCGTCATTACTATTTATCTGCTAAATTTTTCAGTTGCTAAAGACATATACGAAGGGAATATAACTAAATTAAAAAATGATGTAATCACAACCGAAGGCTATATAAATAGTTTTGCAAAGGAATTAGATATTGCGGAAGAAGCAGATGATTCAGATACAGTCAAAGAACTAGGACTAATAATTGAGGGCTATGAGAAAAATAAGGCACTAAAACAAGAGAGAATTAAGGCATTCGAGGAACAAGACTGGGAGACAATTCTAAAAGGAGAAATTAGTGATTTAAATTTTCTTTTTGAGGCTGGTGCAGGGGCTACAACTCCACCGATGAGTATTGAAGAACAGGATACTTCTTGGTTTACGTTCCGGGCAACCCTTGAAGAAAAAAAACATCTACTTGATTATAAAGTGGTTCCTATTGTACAAAACACAACTGATGTTGGCTTCCTCCCGACCTATTACGATAATTTTACAGGTAAGTCTCTAGAGCAATGGAAACAGATGACTAAACGCTATGGAGTAACTGGTTATTCTTTCTTGTACCAGTTGATCCAGTTATTGTATATACCGATTATTGTTCTTTTGGGGTGTTTAATTTTCGGAAATGGTATTTCTTCTGAATCAGGGAAAAAGAAACATGGATTACATTTTTTTGCAGTTCTGCCTTCCCGGAAAGGAAATGTATTCATAGCAAAATATGCAAGTGGATTAATGTATACTTTGGTATTCTCATTAATTATGTTAATGGTTCCTGTTTTTTGCAGTGTGTTTACTGTTGGAATAGGTAGTTTGGATTATCCCGTTCTGGTGTATGATGGTCCAGAACCAAATCCTTTTGGCGATGAATACACAACATTAGATCCGATGAAGGACACTTTTCATTTTATTATGCTTAAAGAATATATTGGATATGTCCTACTGTTCAATGTAGTATTGGTCTTTTTCTTGTATTCCTTATATTTTTTTATATCACTATCTGTCAGAAATCCTGGTGTAACGATTAGTATATTGGTTGCTTTAATATTTGTGGGGATGAGTATATATCAGAATGAGTATAATCCTTTTACTTATATAGATATTGACCAGATAATCACTAGAGAAAAAGCAGTGATTGACTTAGATTCAGCAATTACTTACAAAACTGGATTAATATTACTTATATCAGTTGGCTTTTTTGCCACAGTAATAGGTTATATTCGGTTTAAATATAGCTATTGGAAAGCATAATAAACTTCTTGCTTTATATAAAGTATGAAATCATGTGCTAAATTAGGGGATATAATTGAAGGGAGAGGAACAATTATTATAGTTATAAGCGTCAATAAAAGTAAAAAACTTATTAATAAAGTTTTCGTAGCACTTTTTATCACAATGGTAGCATTTACGGGTATCACATCAACTGTATCTGCCGCAGAAAGTTCTAGTACAGGAAATGAAAGTGTCTCAATGTTGGCATCATCATATCCTACAGAGGTTTATGTTACTGAATCAAGGTCCTTTAGTAAAAATCATGCACTTCCACCATCAACAATCTATGAAAGACGAACTATCAACGGATTTGAGTATGCAGGAACGCTTAATAGATTTAGTTATTATGATGCAGATGTGCGTTGGTTAGCAACCTATAAAGGCTGGATAAGAGCATTATAAAATAAAAATTATCTATATCCCCTAATTTACTTATAAATTTTTCAATAAATGTTGCAGAGCTTTAATATTATAAAAAGCAGAACTACAAGCTAAAATCTTGTGGTTCTGTTTTTTATATGTGGTTACGGACTGCTCTTTCATATTTATCTTGGCAAGAATGGATCCATATTTAAGAATGAGTCTATCATTTTGTATTAGTTTTATAGGAGATAGATAGAAGCTGGCAAAGTAACACATTAACGTCTAATTTAATTCAATTTCTTGATCCAGATTTCCTTACATCTTGATAAACAATCTAAAAAATATGCAACTAAAAAAACTATGTTATAGTGATAGGATAGATGTTTTTTAAAGAAAGGAATTACAAATATGAGTAAAACACTAGTACTAGCAGAAAAACCATCCGTAGGTCGTGACATTGCAAGGGTGCTAAATTGCAATAAAAAAGGCAATGGCTGTTTGGAAGGTTCTACCTATATTGTAACCTGGGCTCTTGGTCATTTAGTGACATTGGCAGATCCAGAAGCCTATGATGATAAATACAAAACCTGGAATTTGGAAGATTTACCCATGCTACCTTCTAACCTAAAGTTAGTGGTGATGAAGAAAACCGGGAAGCAGTTTAGTGCTGTAAAAACATTGATGAATCGTAAAGACGTAGGTGAAATTGTCATTGCGACAGATGCTGGCCGTGAAGGTGAACTTGTTGCCAGATGGATCATTGAAAAAGCACGTGTACAAAAGCCGGTTAAACGACTTTGGATTTCATCTGTTACGGATAAAGCGATTCGAGATGGATTTAAACAACTAAAGCCAGGCAAAAACTATGAAAATTTATATGCGTCAGCAGTTGCGCGTTCTGAAGCGGATTGGTATGTCGGGCTGAACGCGACAAGAGCTTTGACTACTAAATTTAATGCGCAGTTATCGAGTGGGCGTGTACAAACACCTACCCTGGGAATGGTAGCTGCTAGAGAGCAGGAAATAAAAGAGTTTAAGCCACAGACATATTACGGAATGAAAGCTAAATCTAAAAATGGTGTAACCTTTACATGGCTAGATAGTAAGAATAATACCCGCATGTTCTCAAAAGAAAAAGCAGAGGCTTTACTTGGTGGGCTTAAAAGTCAGCCTTTAAAAGTGGATAAGATTGATACAGCAGCTAAAAAGAAGTTTGCACCTCAGTTATATGATTTAACAGAACTGCAACGAGATGCAAACCGTATGTTTGGTTTTTCAGGTAAGCAAACATTATCGATTATGCAAAAGCTATATGAACGACACAAGGTTCTAACCTACCCAAGAACAGATTCACGTGTAATTTCAACCGATATTGTTCCGACCTTAATAGACCGATTAAAAGCTTGTGGCGTGGACCAATATGCTCGTTTTGCGCAAACCATTCTGAGACAAGGAATTGGTAAACTTCCAAAATCGGTAGTGGATAACGCTAAAGTGAGCGATCACCATGCGATTATTCCGACGGAGGAGTCCGTTGTATTAGAGGACTTAGATGATAAAGAAAGAAGAATTTATGATTTAGTCGTAAAGCGTTTCTTATCCGTTTTAATGGACCCTTATGAATATGAACAAACAACTATACATGCAGTGATTGGAGCAGAAACGTTTACTGCTAAAGGAAAAGTTGTGAAGAAACAAGGATGGAAGGCTGTTTATGACCGTCACTTTGATGAGGAAGAAACTGATGACCAGCGTTTACCTGTCATTAAACAAGGCGAAAGTTTTTCATCTATTACTATTTCCTTAACAACTGGAGAAACGAAACCACCAGAACGTTTAACGGAAGGTGCACTACTGCAAGCGATGGAAAATCCAGCGCGCTACATGAACCCAGATGAAAAGCATTTGGCCGGTACCCTACAAAAAACGGGTGGAATTGGTACAGTTGCAACCCGTGCAGACATTATCGATAAGCTTTTCAATGGTGGATATATGGAGCTTAAGGGAAAACATATTTTCATTACATCAAAAGGAAAGCAATTGTTAGACCTTGCACCAGAGGATTTACGTTCCCCAGCATTAACAGCCGAATGGGAACAGAAGCTAAGCCTTATTGCAGAAGGAAAGTTAAATAAAAATAAGTTTATCGCTGAAATTAAGGATTATACAAAAGATATCATCCAAGAAATAAAAAGTAAGGAAAGCACATTTAAGCATGATAACATAACAGGAACGAAATGTCCGGATTGTGGAAAGTTGATGCTTGAGGTGAATAATAAGCATGGTCGTATGCTTGTCTGTCAGGATCGTTCTTGTGGGCATAAGAAAAACATTGCCAAAAAGACAAATGCCCGTTGTCCAAATTGTCACAAGCGGTTAGAGCTGCGAGGTGAGGGTGAAGGGCAAATCTTTACGTGCACTTGTGGACACCGTGAAAAGCTTTCCACTTTTAATAAGCGAAAAGAACAAGAGAAAAAGGGGAAAGTTTCGAAAAAAGATGTGAATAAGTATTTGAAGAAGCAGGATGATGGATTTACTAATAATCCTTTTGCTGACGCACTTGCTAAATTGAAGGATAAGAAATAATGATGGACTGTCTAAGATGATTATATCTCTTAGGCAGTTTTTTTTATTTTGTAGGGATAATGAAACTAAATGCAGAATAAGGATAGTAGACTTTAGTTTAACTGGAAAGGGGAAGGAAAATGATTCAGATTAAAGAAATAACTGCAGAAATGGCATATCCTCTTAGACACTCTATCTTGCGTCCAAATCAACCTTTTGAGGCTAGCGTATATGATACGGATTACCAGGATGGGACCTTTCATATAGGTGCTTTTTACCATGAAAAATTAATTACTATTGCATCATTTTATAAGGAAATTAATCCTGTATTACCTTCAAATAAGCAATACCGTTTAAGGGCCATGGCTACGGTAAAAGAATATCGCAAACTAGGAGCAGGTAGGCAGGTTGTAAGCTACGCGGAAAGTATCATAAAGGGAAAAGGAATTGAATTATTATGGTGTAATGGGAGAACTACTGTACAAGAATATTATGAAAAACTTGGTTTTAAAACACATGGCGAAGTATTTGATTATCCACCAATTGGAGCGCATGTTGTAATGGTTAAGTATTTAGTAGGAGGACTATAGTAGTGCTAACATTCTAAAATTAGTTAATTTTTGTAAAACTAGTAATGTTGTATTATATTTATAGTAGAATTGGATTAGAAATTATATGTATCCATTGGGGGTGATGTAATGGCGAATGAACGTATCTTAATTGTCGATGATGATCATGACATGCTAGAAGTTTTAGGATTATATTTGAGAAAAGAAGGCTACAGTGTTTATTCTACTCCTGATGCGTTTAAAGCAATTCAAATTGTTGAAGATGTACGTCCAGAATTAATTATTTTAGATGTTATGATGCCTAAACTCGATGGTCTAGAATTGTGCCAATTTATTCGAAAGAAGAGTGATGTCCCTATTCTGTTCCTAAGCTCTAGGGATAAGGATTTAGATAAAATAATAGGGCTTGGTATTGGAGGTGATGATTACTTATCGAAAACAACAAGCCCTTCCGTTATTGTTGCTAAGGTTAAAGCACATTTAAGGCGGAATCGATTTGTTCTAAGTAGAACAGTGAATCATAATGATAATTCACTTAAGGACGAATCCATATTGAGCTTTCCTGGAATGATGATTAACCTAACTAGTGCTGTTGTAAAAATAAATGATTCAGAAATTAAATTAGCTGCGAAAGAATATCAATTATTGACTATCATGGCGAGTAATCCAGGAAGAGTATATAGTGCTCAGCAATTATTTGATTTAGTCTGGGGTGAGGATAGTCTTGGTGATTATCGCACTGTAATGGTACACATCAGCAATTTACGCAAAAAAATTGAAAACATTCCAGATTCCCCTGAATATATCATTACTATACGTGGAATAGGCTATAGATTTCGAGATTTTACCGAGTAGTATTTGTTTCTAAGAATTCACGTATTTCATCTAGATTAATTCCTACACGTTTAGCTTCTAAAATTAACTCTATCCATTCTTCGTCAAGCTCAGATTGTATAAGCACTTGTACCTGAATACCCTGTTTCTTAGTCATCTCTATTTACCCCCTCGTATTCCCACAAGACTAAGAATACAATAGTAAGTTTAAGATTTATTAAAAGGTAGTTAAAGTTTATCCTAAATAATACGTAAAAGGTGATGAAATGGAAAATCTACCTGGATATCATATATTGGAGAAAATAATAAATGGAGAAACTTGGGAACTTTATAAGGCTTACTCACTGGAAGAAAACCGTGTAGTAGCGATAAAGTCAATGAAAGTCAACGAAGATAATCCATATGAAGCAGCTGAAGTAATCCATGACTTTCATATAGCTAAAGAAATTAATTCGACAGGGATTCTTTCTCCTATTAAGCTAGAAAAATATCAAAGCAGGGCTTTTGTCGCTACGAATCTATTTCAGGGAATAACATTAAAGCAATGGTTAAAAAGTGAGAAAGTGGCTAACCTGACTACATTTCTGAAAATAGCCAACCAACTATGTAACATACTATCCATGATTCATGGGAAGCGTATTATCCATAAATCATTACACCCTGATCACATTTTGTATCATCCTAAATCAGGTGAGATGAAATTAACAGGATTTTATCAAGCAACCAAACTCCCAATAGAAAATGAGCTTCCAACGATTAGCCCCTATCGATTAAAGAGGCAATTAACCTACATGTCACCTGAACAAACTGGAAAAATGAATCGCTCTTTGGACTATCGCACAGATATCTATTCTCTGGGAGTGATTTTCTATGAATTGTTATTAGGAACACCGCCATTTCAAACGGAAGATCCAACTGAAATGATTCACGCTCATTTGGCCAAAATGCCGATTGCTCCAAAAGAAGCGGATGAAACAATTCCTGAAGTAATTTCAAACATCCTAATGAAGCTGCTAGAGAAGACTCCCGAAATGCGCTATCAAAATGTTCATGGTCTAAAACATGATTTAGAAAGATGTGTTCATGATGTACAAGTAAACGGGAAAGTAGATACATTTGAACTTGCGAAAAATGATACAAAAAGCTTACTTGAGAAGCCAACAAAGCTTTACGGCAGAAAAGAATCGATTGAAGAATTACTTGGAGGATTTAAGCGAGTACAAGGTGGAAAAAAAGAGTTATTGTTAATTCCCGGTGTATCCGGCATTGGAAAGACAGTTCTAGTTAACGAAATACATAAGCCACTTATCCAGGAAAAAGGGTATTTTATTTCAGGGAAATTTGTTCAACTTAAGAGACAAATTCCCTATGAACCACTTGTTTATGCTTTTGAAGAATTAATTAGACAGATTTTAACGGAGGGAACAGAGAGAATCCAACAATGGCGAACGAAGCTATTATCAGAACTAGATACATATGCAGCCGTCATAGCAAAGTTTATTCCAGAAATACAGTGGATTATTGGAGAACAAGGGGATATTCCCGATTTACCACCAGAGGGAGTTCACAATCGTTTTCGCCAATCCGTGAGAAGATTTGTTGGGGTCTTTAGTAAAAAGGAACACCCACTTGTCTTGTTTCTTGATGATTTACAATGGGCAGATGCCGCAACGTTGGATCTTATTGAATATTTATTGCGAAACACAGATTTACAACATCTATTGATTATCGGTGCGTACCGTGAAAATGAAATTCATGCTGGACATCCATTAGAATTGATGCAGAGAAATGTGAAAGGTGATGGTGTTTCTTTAAAAGAAATACCACTGACACCATTGAATTCTTTGCATCTCAAGCAATGGGTTTATGAGACACTTATGATTACAGGTAAAGATGCCGAATACCTTGTTGAAATGGTGTATCGAATAACGAAAGGAATACCGTTTTATATTGTGCAGGTGTTTCAAACATTATATGATGAAGCCATTTTAAGTTTTGACACTACTAGTGGAGAATGGAAAGTTAATATGACGTCACTTAAAACTATTCCAGTTCAAGACACTATCCTAGACTTTATTTTAAAACGGATTGATAAATTGCCTGATCAAACGAAGCAACTGCTTCAACTTGCCTCCTGTTTCGGTAACCAATTCAATTTAAAGTCTTTAGCAACCATTGCTGAAACAAGTTTATTACATACTGCTGAAATGCTATGGGATGGACTAAAGGAAGGACTCATTCTTCCGTTGGATCAAAGCTATAAATGGATCTATCCGGATATGAATTTAAGTGTTCTGGATGTGCAGCCACCAAGGTATTTGTTTTTGCATGACAAGGTAATGCAGGCATTTTATATGACATTAACTGATGAGGCACGTGAAATGAATCATTTGCAAATCGGTCAGCAACTACAAAAGTATTATGGTGAAGAACAATTAGAGGAGAATGTTTTTGATTTTGTTAACCATTTAAATCGAGCTAGGACTAGATTAAATGAACAGGAAAAACTTGACCTCTCCAGATGGAACTGGATTGCGGGTGAACGGGCAAAGAAAAGCGCCGCAATGGAAGCAGAACTTGAATTTTTTACGGTAGCAGAGGAGTTACTTCCACCGACCACTTGGAGCAACCATTATGAATTGACTATTCGGATCATGATGGGGCTGGGAGAGGCCCAATATTTAAACCGTTTATTTGATGAATCCGAGGAGACATTCGACCTTATTTTGAAACATGCAAGATCTTCTCAGGATAAACTAGCCGTTTTTCAAATTAAAATTACATTATATACACATATTCACGAAGTAAAGAAAGCTGTTCAAACTGGATTAGATGGTATAGGATTATTCGGATTTAATGTGAATCCTGAACCAAGTAAACTAATGATAGCTAAGGAATATATATTAACGAAAATGGCAATAGGAAAAAAGAAACCTAAAGATTTATTATTACTTCCATCTATTTCCGATTCCAACAGGCGTCAGATGATGAAGGTTATGATCAATACGAATGGATCTGCTTACCATGTCAATCAAAATCTCGCAACGATTTTAATGCTTCGTGCACTACGTATCATGTTAAAGTATGGAGATATGGATATTTCAGCACTGGTTTATAATAATTATGCTCTTACATTAGGTGCAGGGTTTGAGGATTATAATGGTAGTTACCAGTTTGGAAGACTAGCAATCGACCATGCGGAAAAGTACGGAGAAGATAGTCTAAGAGCACGTGTGTATTTTGTTTTTGGAACCTTTATTAACCACTGGAAGCATCATCTTCGTATTAATTTAGATTTTTTGGAACGGTCACAGCAATTGTCGATTGAATCTGGCAATCTACATTTAGCAGGTGCAGGTAGTGCTTTTATTGGAATTATAATGTTCATGAAAGGAGACCCTCTTATGGACGTTTCTGCTGGAATTGATCGACAATTAAAATTTGCAAAAGACAATGAGTACAGTATATCCGACGATGTATTATCAGAAATTATGGAGTGGATAAAACTTCTGTCTACTGAAGATGCAGTCTTTAACTGGGATTTTCCGGACTTTACTGATGATGTTTCAGCAGCAATCGTACATTACACCATTAGGCTACAAATGACCTATTTATTTCAAAATGAAGATGCAGCAAGGTCTATTATAAATACAATGGGTCCTGTGGTGGAGAAATCTATGGAGCTTATTGTTGTTCCGGATTTTTACGTTTATCATGTGTTATGGCTTATTCAAATGATGCGTGAGGATAAGCTATTGTCTGTTAAGGATAGGAAAAAGCTTAAAAAATTGATGAAAAAGTTGAAACAATGGTCAGAGCTTTCTCCTGAAAATTATTTACATAAGTACATTCTAGTTAAAGCAGAATACGAAAGAGGTAGGGAAAATCACATAGAAGCAATTCAGCTCTATAATCGGGCAATTGTATTAGCGGAAAAACATGACTATTTACAGGATGCTGCACTTGTTAATCGATGTATTGGGGAATATTATTTGTCCCAAAGATTACCAAAGTCAGCACAAGCCTATTTAACCGATGCGTATACACTCTATCTGAAGTGGGGAGCAAAAAAACTAGCAAATGATCTTTTGCAAACCTATCCAGATATCATTCATGTAAATAGAGCATCCTTTATAGCAGCAAGTTCGGAGGAAAAAGGTCTCGATTTGCATGCTGTCTTTGACACGGCAGGAGTTATTTCGAGGGAAATTATTCTTAATCAACTATTGAAAAAGCTCATGCAGATAGTGTTAACGAATTCTGGTGCAGAGCATGCCTATTTATTACTTAATAAGGAAAATAAACTAGAGGTAGTAGCGGTCAATTATGCAAATGGTTTCTTAAAGGTTTATGAACATCCAGAGTCTGTTACAAAGTTAACGAACCTATCTGTAGCGATTGTAGACTATGTGGTGAATAGTAAAGAAGTAGTCGTACTAGCAGATGCATTAAATGAAGGGCATTTTAGAAGGGATGCCTATATAAGAGAGAATGGTATAAAATCAGTACTATGTATGCCAATCCTCAATCAAGGTACATTAATTGGGATTATGTATTTTGAGAATAACCAATCAACTTATGCATTTTCAGAGGAAAAGATTGATGTTTTATCTTTTATTGCCTCACAAGCAGCTGTTTCAATTGAAAAAGCATATTTATACGCTAATTTAGAAGGAAAGGTTAAAGAACGTACTAACATGCTCCATGTTACCAATCAAAGTTTGCTAGCAGCAAATGACTCACTAGAGCGCTCAGAGGAGAAAAGACGGCAAATGCTAGCCAATATTTCTCATGATCTTCGTTCTCCTATAGCTGTTGTGAAAGGATATGTTGAAGCGATTTTAGATGGGCTTGTAGAATCCCCCAAACAAGAAAAGGAGTATTTGCAGATTATTAAAGCACGTCTTGCTTCATTAAATGGATTGATAGAAGACCTTTTTATCCTTGCAAAGCTTGAATCACAAGACGTTAATTTTGAAATGGAAGTCATTCCGATAGATAAATTGTTTCTCCATTTAGCTAATCCTTTCAAATTAGAACTTAAACAAGCAGGTCTTTTATTCCATGTGGATCTACCAACTCGAAATGGATCGTATCCATTAATTGAAGTGGATGTAAAACGGATGGAACAGGTCATTGGAAATCTTATTTCGAATGCAATTAAACATACAGATAAAGGATGTATTCGTTTCGCTTTAGTTCTAGAGTCATCTAAGAAGGCATTGTTTATTTTAGAAGATCAAGGAGAAGGAATACGAGCGAATGAACTTCAATTTATCTTTGAAAGAGCTTATTCTTATAATAAAAATCATAAGAAAAAAGGCAATGGATTAGGACTTGCAATTAGTAGGGAAATTGTACAAGCCCATAAAGGTATGATCTGGGCAGAAAGCGAAGAAGGTACAGGTACAATATTCTATATATCTCTTCCGATTTTTGATATTCATGGTGAATGATAAAAGTTCAAGCAGTGTTGAAACTTTGCAGTGACTTACAAATTGACTCTGACAAGCAGCCTATGCTCCCGATAGTAGAAAACATGTGCCCTGTCATACAAATCATGCTCCCGATAGTAGAAAACATGGGACCAATCATTCAGACGATGCGCCCGATTCAGGAAAACATAGACCTTGTTACTGCGCAGTTTATACAAATTCAATGATTAGCAACAATCTATTAGAAACCAGTCTTCACCGTTAGAAACTGTTTACTTGAACTTAAAGTAGTTGTATCATTAATATGTAGATATACCTTGAATTACTTATTAGGGAGGGTAAATATAGATGGCTTTTGTTATTTTAGATCCATGTCAGCAAGAAAAAGCGGCAGAATGTGTTAGTGTCTGCCCTGTTGATTGTATAGAGGAAGGTCCAGATCAATTCTACATAGATCCAGATATTTGTATTGACTGCGGAGCTTGTAAAGCAGCTTGCCCTGTTGATGCAATTGAGGAAGAATATGATTTGTCACCAGAACAAGAGATTTTCTTAGAAAAAGCAGAAGAATTCTTTGCGAATCGTTAATGATATAATGAAAAATCCCGTTAGTAGATTTACTAACGGGGTTTTTTATGTATATTGTTTTGTGGTTTTCCCTTGACTTGTTGTGGGATTAATCTAGAGAAAAGAAACTGAAGTTCCCTTAAGAGGATTAATAAAACTTTCTAATGCTATTCTTCTACGGCTACTGCTAGTTTACTAGCAATCCAACGCTTTGCTGTCGCCTTATCTACTTCATACACCTTTCCTGCACGGAAAAGTTCCCCATGGTAGGCAGTTTGAACATTCATTTTTACTTTAATCATTGTTAAAAACCCCTTCCTTATTCTATTATAACGAACTATAGCGTGTTTTTCTAATCTTTTAGATAATAGTTTCTTTTACAAAAATACGGATCGATAGATTTCACCAATAATACCTTTCAATTGATGAATACCCAATTCAGCATTAGTCAAAATGACGGCACCTTTTTCTAAATAAGGAAATGCTACTAGCATACATTGAAATCCAACTCCCCAGCCTAGTGATGAAATTTCAATTTCTTTCTCTGAACCATCTAAAAAGACGCCTAGGCCAGACCATGATTTATCAAATTGTGGGGATATCATTTCTATAGCTTTTTTAGTAGAAATTCCAAGCTTAGTCATTCCTTTCATCGCATGAATCATTTCAAGTACTACCTGAGCAAGGTCTTTACTGGTCGTCCATAGACCAGAAGCAGCCGGATATGGATATATTGGATAATTGTCTGAAACTAATTCCCCACTTTTGTTATGCCCACATGAAAAATCAATCATTTTTATATCGGATAATTTTTCGATGAATGTACTGTTATCCATTTTTAAAGGTTTAAAAAGTTGTTCATTCATAACTTGACTATAGTTTTTTTCCGTAACATCTTCAATTAGTTGTTGGATAACACAATAACCTGCATCTGAATAGTGAAACTCACTTTCGGGTTCATACGTTACTTCAATAGGCTCCTTACAATAAGGTGTTTTACCATTTAAGAGGTCATTCATTGTAGGAAATTTACTAGTTTGAATGAGTTCTGAAAAGCTACCTTCTGGATCAATAATTCCAGATTGGTGGGAGAGCAAATTCCGTAATGTAACAGGTTTAGCGAATAATTGGTTAGGTACTTTCCAAGAATATAGTTTGTTGTTCACATCCTCATCTAAATGAAGCGTGCCTTGTTCAGTTAGTTTCATGACTAGCATACTTGTTAGAAACTTACTGATCGAGCAGGCGCTGAAACTAAAGTTTTCATTTACTTTTCTGGTAGAGCCGGCTTCGAGATAACCGTAACTCCTCGTTGAATGGACTTCCCCATCTTCAATCAAGGTAATGCCCAGGCCGGTAACATGATAGTGCTTCATGCGTTCTACCATGTCTATATTCATTAATTCCATGACAATTCCTCCTTGTAAATAGTAATCTAATTTAATAATAATACGAATATATGTTCTTGTATATACCATATAGAATATTGTGTCATTTTATCAATAGAATCATAGTAATGGCTTTTTATCCGAATACTTCCCTACTACTTATGTAGGTAATCCATTCAGAGAAACAAAAATCCCCGACATAATACGGAATTCTCAGGCACGTTTCCAATTAGTAATCTAATAATAAGCGTAACAGCGAGTTTACTATTTTGATAGGAGGAATAAAAATGGAAGAGGTAAAAAAGTTATTTAGTGAAATTGATACAGCGTTAAAAGAGGATCCGGGTAGTGCAAAAGGTATTGAGGCAGTTTACCAATTTAAATTTCATAAGGATGAATCACATACATTCCAGCTTATACTTAACGGAGATAACAGCTTTGCAGCAGAAGGTAAACATGAAAATCCGGATTGTACGCTTGTTATGGTTAAGGAAGATTTCTTAGCCATGGCTAATGGAGAACTGAATGGAACGAAGGCATTTATGAGTGGTCGATTGAAGATAAAGGGAAATATGGGGCTTGCTTTAAAGCTTCAAGATATCCTTGCTTCTTATAATAAATCAAGAAACTAAGGGGGAGATGGCAATTTCCCCCTTTTTAAGGAGTGAATAGGTTTGATCTCATTTCAAGCAACAGATGAAGAATTAGCTTTTGTAGAAGTTGCAAAGGATTTTGCGAAGGATAGGATTCGTGTATTAGCAAGAACATCTGAGAACCATTTAAAAGTAAAAGAGGATTTGAGTGAAGAAGCAATGGAATTAAGCTTTCTTTCACTTGAACTTCCGGAAGCATGGGATGGACTTGAATTACCATTAATTAGTCAAGTACAGATTCTAAAGGCATTAAGCTATGGAGATTTAGGAATTGTCCAAGGATTTCCTAGTGCAGGCGATGCAGCCTCTTTATTTCGATGTTTATCAGAACATACCGAACTCCAAACTATTAAAGCTACTTATTTAGCTAATACAGATCATCCTTCCGCATTAGTGGATTTAACAGATACAGAGAAACCTTTTGGCAATACTATAACAGTTCGAAATAATAATGGTGACTATATATTGAATGGAACCACGGAACCAGTTAGGCTCGCTCAATTTGCAGAAACGATTGTAGTATTCGCAAGGGATAATGAAGATGTTGCTGTTGTACTACTTCTTAATGACCAGGAATGGTTAGTAGAGGATGGTGACTATCGTATAGGTCTTCTAGCTTCTGGACTAGGTAAACTAAAATTTAATCATGTGTCTACTGGTAAAATTCTTGCAAAAGGTAAGGAAGCAGAAAGGCTAATAGAAAAGGTGCAGACCCGTAATTACATCCTTCAGGCAGCTAAACAGAATGGGCTGATGGAAGCAGCACTAGATTATGCAACCCAATATACAGCAGAACGAAAGGCCTTTGGACAGGAAATTGCAAAGTTCCAAGGGGTATCGTTTAAAATTGCCAAAATGGCAATGGAAACACGAATCGTGAATCATCTTATCTGGAATGCAGCAATAAAGGTAGATGAAGGATCCTTTGAAGCGTTCAGTTTAGCCTTGCGAGCTCTCCATCGGGCACATAAAGGGGTTCGATTTGTAACTGATGCAGCGGTACAACTTCTTGGTGGGCACGGTTTTATTCAAGAGTTCCCAGTGGAAAAGTGGATGCGTGACGCACAAGCACAGGTAGCACTTTATGGTAGTGAACGTGAATTTCTAGCCAGGCGTGGTGCAGCATTATTGGAAGAACAAGGGCAGGTGAGTGTAGAATGATTTCTTTTGAATTATCCGAGCAACAAAAACAAATTAAGGAAATGACCCATTGGTTTGCAGAAAATGAAATTCGTCCTATAGCTCTAGAGGCAGATAAACTTGGAAAAGTTCCTGATGAATGGCTACAACAAGTTAATCGTATGGGAATACAGTTAAATACATCTTCCTTTAGTGGTGGAAAAGGGTCTTCAACAGGGAAAAAGAAGCGCGAGAGGGAAGGAAACCGCATGGGGGTTTTAGCGACAGAGGAAATGGCTTGGGGAGATCCTGCTATAACATTATCACTTCCAGGAGCCGGGCTGGGTGGCCCACCGATTGAAAGTAGTGGAACACCAGAACAGAAAGAGCGATTTCTATCGATTTTCACTACCGATAAGCCACGATGGGGTGCCTATGCCTTAACCGAACCAGAAGCAGGTTCTGATGCATCAGGCGTACGCACTACTGCTAGAAAAGTTGATGGTGGCTATATCTTAAATGGACAAAAAATATTCATTACGAATGGTGGCCGTGCTTCCTGGGTAGTTGTATTTGCAACGGTTGACTCAAAGCTTGGCCGCGCTGGGCAACGTGCATTTGTTGTGGAAAAAGGAACACCAGGATTCAGTTGTACAAAGCTTGTGAAGAAAATGGGATTAAGAGCGAATGAAACAGCAGAGTTATTGCTGGAGGATTGTTTTGTACCAACGGAATATTTACTAGGTGGTGAGGAATTTTATGATTCTAGTGACTCCAAGCCATCTGGATTTCAGGTTGCAATGAAAACCTTTGATTCTACTAGGCCAATAGTTGCTTCGATGGCGATTGGTATAGCTAGGGCTGCATATGAATATACACTGGATATGGTGAAAAAGGAGTATCCAAAGCAGGGGAAGTATTTTTATTTAGCATCTGAGATATTAGCAGAAGCAGAGGAGGACATTCAGGCTGCTAGACTTCTTACTTGGGAGGCTGCGTGGATGGCGGACATGGGAATAGCAAACGCAAAGGAAGCGGCTATGTGTAAGGCATATGCAGGGCAAATGGCGCTGGATGTATGTGCCAAGTCTCTTGAACTATTAGGCCCAACAGGGTTAGATGGACATTTAGTAGAGAAGCTTTTTCGTGATGTAAAGGTATTTGATATTTTTGAAGGAACAAATGAAATTCAGCATCTAGTTATCGCTCGTAGACAATATGCCCCGTTTGGTGTTCGGGTATAGGGGAAAAGGAGGATGACGTTGTCTTATCAACTGGTTGAAATAGAACGAAGGCATAAAGGCGTCACATGGATTCAAATCAACAACCCACCAGCAAATGCTATTAGTAGAGAATTGATGGAAGAATTAGAGCGAGCAGTAAAAGAATTAACGTTTGATTCATCAACTCGTGTTGTGGTTATTGCTTCTAAAAACCCAAAGATTTTCTTAGCTGGTGCGGATTTAAAAGGGATGATCTTGGGGAGTAGTGATATAGCTGATAGTGATAATTTTATTGAACATGAGAGTGCTAGAATGCAAGCTTGTTTTCAGAAGTTTGCCGATATGCCAAAACCTGTTATTGCAGCAATCAATGGATATGCACTTGGGGGAGGATGTGAATTGGCATTAGCATGTGACTTTCGTTTAATGGGGAATGGGAAAATTGGTTTGACGGAAGTTTCGCTTGGGCTTATTCCAGGTGCAGGTGGTACGCAAAGAATGACAGAAATAGTTGGTAGAGCTAAGGCGACAGAACTTATTTTTCTAGCTAGAAAGTTAGAAGCTACGGAAGCGGAAGAGATTGGTCTCATTCATCGTGCTGTAGACCCAAATTACTTTGAAGAAGAAGTAACTGCTTTTGCCGGGGAGTTGGCTGTTGGGGCAGTACATGCAATGGGGTTAGCAAAGAAAGCTATTAATGCTACAGGAAAAGGTCTGAAAGAAGGATTAAAGGTGGAAGCTAAAGCTTTTGCTGAAACCTTTTCATCTGATGAACCAAGTATTGGTTTGGCAGCATTCTTTCAAAAGCAAAAAGCGAATTTCTTAGATGGGTAATTGATTAGGGAGGGGTTATATGTCATGGAATGAATTGTTAAAGGGGAAAGTTGCAGTTGTGACAGGTGCTTCCAGAGGGCTAGGACGTGCAGATGCACTAGCATTAGCAGAGGCTGGAGCAGATGTGGTGATTACAGATATTTTAATTGAATCGGATAAATCCAATGAAAAGGAAGCAGAAAAGTATGGTCCAATGGCACAAATTATGCAAAGTACCAATGTCATGTATGCGGATAAAACTGCGTTAGAAATTCAAGCGATGGGACGTAGGGCATTTGCGATTAAAATGGATGTGACCGACCGTGACCAAGTGAAAAAGGTATTTGCCAAAGTGAAGGAGGAATTCGGTTACATTGATATTTTAGTGAATAACGCTGGAACACTGGATCATATTTCCCAAATTGAAGACCAAAATGATGATTACTGGGAACGAGATTTGAATGTGAATTTAACAGGCGCATACAACTGTACGAAGGCAGTCTGGCCATATATGAAGGAACAAAAGTATGGAAAAATCATTAATATGGCTTCTGTTGCGGGTACCCTTGGTGGCTTTGGGCAGGCAAGTTATTCGACTACAAAAGCAGGACTACTCGGCTTTACAAAGAGTATGGCATTAGAAGGTGCTCGTTTTGGTATTAATGTAAATGCGATAGTCCCAGGGATTATTGGGACTGAAGCTTTTAATATCGGAAATCCGAAGATGAATGAGCGAATGATTAATCGCACTGCACTGAAACGACCGGGAGATCCTGAGGATATAGCAAATGCGATTACATTTTTAGTTTCAGACAAGGCGAAGTATATCACTGGTGTTGGGCTGAATGTTTCTGGTGGAATGGAACTATTTACGTTTTAACAAGGGGTGTTTACTATGCGTGAGGTAGTTATTGTAGACGCGATTAGAACCGCGGTTGGCAAGAAAAAAGGAGCATTATCGAAGGTTCATCCTGTTGATTTATTAGTACCTGTTTTAAATGGACTTGTGGAACGAAATAAGTTAGACCCTACACAGGTTGAGGATGTTGCTTGTGGGTGTGTAACGATGACAGAAGAACAGGGTGGAAATATTGGAAGGATGGCTGTTCTTGCTGCAGGGTTTCCGGTTGAAGTTCCAGCTTATTCGATGAATCGAATGTGTGGATCTAGCCAACAAGCAATACATAATGTCTGCCAAACCATATTAGCTGGTGATGCAGATATTGCAATTGCTTGTGGTGTTGAAAATATGAGCCAAGTACCGATGGGGAGTGATTTAGGGACATTTAGTAATAAACTAATTGATCAATATCAGATTATTCCCCAAGGGTTTTCAGCAGAGATGATTGCAACCCAGTGGGGGCTTTCAAGGGAGGAATTGGATAAATTCTCATTAAAGAGCCACCAAAAGGCATTACGAGCTAGAGAACAGGGAGAATTTGAACGGGAAATTATACCTGTTCACCTTGAAAATGGGGAAGTCTTTTCAAGCGATGAAGGAATTAGAATAAACACATCAATGGAAAAACTTGCGGGGTTAATCCCGTCTTTCAATCCAGATGGTGGTGTTGTTACGGCAGGGAACTCTAGTCAAATCAGTGATGGTGCTGCGGGAGTATTACTGATGTCCAGAGAGAAAGCGGCTAAGCTAGGACTTAAACCCCGTGCGAAAATTTTAGCGAGAACTGTTGTTGGTGTTGATCCTGTCATGATGCTTACTGGCGTCATTCCCGCAACGAAAAAGGTTCTTGAAAAAGTTGGTTTAACGTTAGATGAAATAGATACTATTGAAATAAATGAGGCCTTTGCATCTGTTGTAAAAGCTTGGGAGAAGGAACTACAACCGGATATGTCGAAGGTGAATGTTAGAGGTGGAGCAATTGCATTAGGACATCCATTAGGTGCTAGCGGGGCAAGAATTATGACTAGCTTGCTTCATACATTGGAAGATACGAACGGAAAATATGGACTTCAGGTTATGTGTATTGGGTTTGGGATGGCAACAGCGACAATTATAGAACGATTATCTTAAGGAGGGTATGAAATGGAATTTGTAAAGCCAAAAACAGATGATGTGTTTCTGATGATTGACGCGGCATTACATTACGATCCTGCTGCGACAAAAGGGAAGGAGGGCATATATCAATTTAACTTATTAGGTGATGATGGTGGAGTTTTCCAAATGATAATTGAACCCGAAGAAGCACGAGCGATAAAAGGGGAAGAGAAGGATCCAAGCGTTGTACTGACATTGGCGGCAGATGATTTTAAATCCTTAGTGGCGGGTTCATTAAATCCTACGGCAGCATTTATGAGTGGTAAATTGAAGATAAAAGGAAATATGGGGCTTGCCTTAAAATTGCAAACAGTTCTTAATTCATTTTCTTTCTAATATAAGTTTCTTAAGGGGAATCGTGGGAGCTTACGAAACAAGGAGGTTTTTAGATGAAACCAAGTAATCTAGTAGAAATGCTTTACTGGACAGCCACGAATTATGCCGAAAAAGATGCTTACATGTGGAAAGTAAATGGTATATATCAGCATATGACCTACGGTGTGTTCTGGGAAAAAATTCACTATGCTGCTTCAGCTTTCAAAGCACTTGGGATTGGGCCAGGTGAAAAAGTAGCGATTCTTTCTAACAGTAATCCGATGTGGGGAATAACTGATTTTGCATTAGCTAGTATTGGAGCGGTAAGTGTTCCTGTTTATCCGACCCTACCACCTGACCAGGTTGCCTTTGTCTTAGAAAATTCAGATGCTCGAGCAATTGTAGTTGAAAATGAAGAACAGAGGCAAAAGGTTATAGCTAGTAATATGAAGCTCGATTATACCATTACCATCTATCCGGAAGGTGAGTTTTCTATGGATGGAGAATTATCCTATGAAAACTTCGAACAAATTGGTAGGGAAAGTTTGCTTACCAATTGGGAGGATATGTGGCGCGGGATTAATAGAGAACAATTAGTAACGATTATTTATACATCCGGCACAACAGGAAATCCAAAAGGTACGATGCTAACACATGGGAATTTTTTATCTAATGTCGAGGCAGTTAAGTTTTGGTTTATTGAGCTTTTACCAGAGGATCTTGCATTATCCTATTTGCCTTTGTCCCATGTTTTTGAACGTATGGCAGGACATTATACCTTGCTTTCTATTGGTACAACGATTGCCTACGCAGAGAGTATAGAAACGATTCAGGAGAATTTAGTTGAAATACGACCTACGATTATGACTAGTGTGCCACGATTATTTGAAAAGGTTTATACAAAAGTGATGGATGAGATAAACAGTGGTTCTCCGGTTAAGAAGAAGATTTTTAATTGGGCAGTGGAAGTAGGCAAAGAACGTTACGATCGATATGTAAATGCTTCTGTTCAGGATTTAGTTCTTGGAGACGCAATGCCAAAAAGCTTTGAGAGGAAATGGAAGCTAGCAGATCGACTTGTTTATCAGAAAGTAAAAGAAAAGCTTGGAGGACGATTACGGGGTCTTGTTTCCGGTGGAGGTACATTAAACTCAGATATTGCTCGTTTTTTCTGGGCATTAGATATGCCTATTTTAGAAGGTTATGGTTTAACAGAAACAGCCCCCGTAATTACGCTGAATCCAATGACTCGTTCCAAGGTTGGTACAGTTGGAAAAGTCCTTCCAAATGTTGAAGTAAAGCTAGCCAGTGATGGTGAAGTTCTTGTAAAAGGCCCGAGTGTCATGAAAGGTTATTACAAGAATGATGAAGCGACATTAGCGACTTTTCAAGGGGAATGGTTTAAAACTGGTGATATCGGAAAATGGGTAGATGATGGGTATTTGAAGATTATTGACCGTAAAAAGCGTATTCTGGTTTTATCAACTGGGAAGAATGTTGCTCCACAACCAATTGAAAGCGCAATCAACGAAAGTTCATTTATAGAGCAATCGCTAGTTGTTGGTGATAATCGTAAATTTATTATGTGCCTAGTTAATCCAGATTATGAAAATTTACTCCCATGGGCAAAGGAAAAAGGTGTCCGCTCTGAAACCTTAGAGGAAATCTGCGAGTACAAAGTTATCAGAGATTTATTAGAACAGGAAGTAGGGGACAGAACAGCGAAGTTTGCTAATTTCGAGCAACCAAAGAAAATTGTCATTATTAGTGAGCCGTGGACAATCGATAGTGGGGAATTAACACCTAAACTATCGTTAAGGATCAATGTGATTCAGGAGAAGTATAAGGATTTGATAGAAAGGACTTATTTGGATGCAGAAGCTAATAATAGTGAAATAGTTGTAAGTAGTTAGGGAAAGTCTAGTAGTCTTGCACCCAATATAGTTAACTATGTGCCCAATCCAGTAGAACATGTGCCCAATCTAGCAAATCATGTACCCGTTGATCCGGCACATGAGCCCGATCCGTCTGAACATGTGCCCGGTGGTTCAGCTCATGTGCCCAATCCAGTAAATCATGTACCCGTTGATCCGACACATGAGCCCAATCCAGTAGACCATGTGCCTACCCTTGTGAACCCTGATGGCATAAAAATAAGGAGCACCTGAGCTCCTTATTTCATTCAATCAACCCTTCCCGTAATGCACGGGCAACGGCTTCTGTTCGATTTCTAGCATCCATTTTTTGCATAATAGCAGAAACATAGTCTCTAACCGTGTATTCACTTAAGTTTAAGAAACTTGCGGCTTCAGTGGTGGCATATCCTTCTGCCATTAATTGTAGTACTTCAATTTCTCTTGGTGAAAGTTTGATAGCTGATTTAGGTTCCTTTTCCTTTGCAGTAGAAAATTTTGCTAGTATTTCTCCTGCACTTTGGCCAAATTTAATTAAAGCAGAAAAGATTTCCTGTCCCACTTTAAAATGTTTGCCAGGACCTTGATCAAGAATGGCTGCACCTAATAGTTGATTGTTGGAGCTTAAGTAGATTGGTGCAATGATAACCGTTTGTAACTCAAATTGTTTAATATACTCATTCGGAAAACCAACCTTGGCATCCGCAATATATATAGGCTGCACATAATCTAAACTTTTTCCAAAAAGCTCTAAAATATGTAGGTTGTTCTGGATGATTGGGAGATTGCTAATATCTTCGGTGATATTTTGGATAGCTTTGTTATCGAGATGATGGCCGAATAGACCAAAGCCCATTTGTTCGTTAGCAGAATAGGAGAATAAGGCACATCGCTCGAACGGAAGATAATTTACAAAACCAGCAGAAATATTTTCAACTGCTTCATGGTGATTTTTTGAACGCATAATAGTTTCATTGAACATGATTACGGAGTCTTTCCATTGCTGATCTTGTTTCGTAACATGAAAGGATTCTTTTCCATTTTGAAAAACCTGTAGTGCATAGGAAACGAATGGGACGACATGGGTGCTGTCTTCTTTATGTACACAAATTAAAATCGTAATATCTTCATATGGGACTGGAAAAACAGCGAACTTTCTTTTTTCCTCTGGTGACATTTGATTTAATAGAAGCTCAGACAATCCGTAAATTGTACTTGCCTTTACATCATCATTTCCATGCAGCAAATCCTGGCTCATTTGATTAAACCACTTTTCAACGATAAATTGATGATTCCTCTTTAATACAATAGCGGTCCAAATGATAGGCAGTTGATTAGACGATACAAGGTTTTGTAAGAAGGTATCGATTGCGAAATACTGCTGATAGTCTTCCGTTAGAACATCCTCACTAATTTTAATGAACACGTATTGAATGGCTTGATGATGCTTATGGGAAAACGCTTCTTTTTGTTGGATTACCTTATGTACAGCGTTCTCTAGTAAGGTAATGATAAATTTATTTGTTTGAAAAGATAAAGTTAAGGCGTTTGAATTCGTTGAATTAGTGGTATGAAATAATTTATTAGTGAAGTATTGAATCGTATCTTCAATATTTTTTGGAAAATGATTTCTATTTAAGTTTAGGCGAGCTGATACAGTATTCCACTCTTCTATGACCGCTTCCTTATGACGTTGAATTAGATGTAGCCCGTTTTGGAAAATGGTATTCATTTGTTCATTCAATGTATAGGTCATAATTACACCCCTTTCTAATTCATTTTAAAAACACAGTTTACTTAAAGAATATTCATACAAGCCAAAGATTATCCCATCTGTGGAAAATGAATCACTATTCAAAAAAAGAAGTTCGATAGACTACCTAAATTCAAAGGGAGTCCAAGCTAATAACTCGCTAAGTATTGTGATAATTAGGGAAAAGGGACTAGAGGCCCTTATGAAAAAAGCCTATATTTGTAGGGTTTTATTATAGAAAATTCTGAATTATAATAGAGGCAATATTTTGTTTAACCCTATCGTAACATTCCATAAATGAAAGCGGTATCACAATGAGGTAGGAGGTATGATAATTAATAGTAGAATTTTATTAATAATACCATATCTTTTGAGTTTAGCAACAGTTATTTCAAAGCTTTTGAATCAGTAAAAATAACGTTAAGAGGTGGTTATCTTGAAAAAGGAAAAGAAAATAATTGTAGGAAAAACAATGAAGAAGAAATTCTTTATTGCAATGATGACTGGATTTTTAGCTTTTGGTAGTTTAATAGCAGCATTAGGATTTTCTGGAACAGCTTTTGCCTTACCACTTGGAGGTATCGGTGACTTCTATGTAGAGTTTGATGAACTAAAAGGTACCAACTTTCAGCTTTTGCCACATGTAGGGGAAACAGGGAACTCAGATGCAGAGCCAATGGTTCGAAATAAAATGGATGAAGTTGTCATAACAAATTTACACATCTACAAAGATCTTGAGCTACCCGGAATTGGGTGGGTACGGTTCCATATTCGATCCACTGGTCCAACGAATATTACTGGCCTCATTCATGATGCACGATTAATTGAGGCAGATTTAAGTTTCAATGAGTTAGCAATTCAAGAAAAGAATACGGATGAATTTTCTCAAAACTGGTCTCAAAATGCGGCAACAATTAATATTAAGGACGCTAAGATTGTAACAGACTACTTATTCCAATCGGTGGTTAGTTTGGAAGGAGCAAAGATTTCGGCTGAAAGAATTGATGGACCAGATATGACTACATTCCCAGGAAGTGGAAAGTAATATTCGTAAAAAATGAGGTGAATTGTCATGAAGCGAAAGGAAAGAAAGGTACATGAAAAGTTAGGAAAACAAGATAGGAAGTTTGAAAGAATTATGGAGGGAAGCAAATTTCAGCAATGGAGAAGCGGACGTCCTTTTTGGGGAGCGACACTTACAGTACTAGCTGGACTTATGATACTTTATATTCCCTTGCATCTATATGCTATTGCCTTTATTCCTGGCAGTCTAGTCTTTGTTGGATTCATCTTTGGCGGACTTGTGCTAATTATTGGCATATGTGAATATTTTTATCCACAGCTATCAACCTTTTTTGGAATAGCCACGATATTTCTATCCGTCCTGTCAATCATGGGGGCATTGGGTGGCTTTTTAATTGGTACTACGATTGGAATTGTCGCGGGGGCTCTCAATATTGCTTGGGATAAAGAAGAGATTGATAGAGACACATGGGAACGTAATCGCAAACAAAAGAAATTGGAACAGGTGAATGAGGCTGTTTAAAGGAGAGTCTGGTAAACGAGGGGAATTTTAAATGAAAACCAAACAAAATCGCAAAGTGTCCGTTAGTTTGATTTTTATATTAGTCATAGCCATGATACTTACTCCAGTTAGTCAGATTTTTGCTAGTAATAATTCATCAGTGGACACATCCAGTAATAGTGGTGGATTTATTATCGAAACGGTAAAAGTAGATGGTTCAATGGATTTAGTTGGTGCATTGACTGGCAATATTACGATATATGAAGGAGAAATTCATGGTCTGACGATAACAAAGGTGATGGAAAGAGGGAATGGTCTGGAGCCATTAGTCGTACGAATTTCTTCGCCAGGGCCAATCCCTGTCAAAAACTTAAATGCAAAAACAATAAATAACGAGTTACCAAACATAGGTGGGCTTTGTAAACCAAGCCAGCTTGGAAGAATTTGCATGGAAAATGTTGTTATGAATGTGGAGGAACAATTTGTAGAAACCATTTCCCTAACGAACGCGAATATTTATACATGTTATTTAAGTGAATGTGATGCACTTCCTACCTATAACTCGTCAATTAGCCCAGAGCAGGTAGAAGAGCTTTTAAATGGAAACAATGATGAATCTGAGCAAGAGCTTCAGGAGATTGTTGATCAAATTGAAAAACAAGAAAAGTATGTTGAACAATTAGATGGACTGTTAACTAGCGTATCAGACATGTTAAATGAACTTTCAAATCAAGAATATGTTGGGAAAATACAGGATGTTATTAAAGAAGTTGAACATGCTGTGGAAAATAATTTAGGATTGGATGAACTTATGCCAACTGTTCAAGATTTATCGGCAACATTAGAGTTTATGAAGTCCCAACTCCTTACTGCAATTGGCTTGCTAGATGAAGGGGGAACGGTTGTAGAGGAAGTAGATAATAGTATGTCATCTATCGAAAAAATCTTACTAGAGAAAGTAAAGAAAAGGGAAGAGCAAAATCTTCTCCAGGAGCAACTTGGGGAATATGTTGTTATAGCTGAGTTGGCTAAAAAGCAAAAAGCAGGCGATGAAGTTGAATATTCTCTGGATGAATTAGAAGGGGATAAAAAAGTTGATGATGAACTTCAAGCATTAGTTGATCGTTTCGATAATCTGAAAACCATTTTTGTAGAGAAAAAGAAGTGGTTTGAAGAATTAACCGCAGAATATGAAGCATTAAATTCAGAGTATGAAAAAGCGGAAAAAGATGTTAATGGATTAAAAGAATTACTCGAACAACTTGGATTAGAATCGGATAAGGAGGTTACAGATGATGGGATTTTAGATTCAGTCAAAGATCCTGTGGAAGAGAATGTCCTAGATCCAGTGAAAGACAAGGTGGTAGATCCGATCTTAGATCCAGTTGAAGAGAATATTCTTGATCCTATAAAAGAGGAAGTTGCCGATCCTATTCTAGATCCAGTGAAAGATAATATCCTTGATCCCGTTGAAGAGGCTGTGTTAGAACCAATTCTTGATCCGATTACTGGTAAACTATTAGACCCGGTTACAGGAGAGGTTATTGATTTGATTCTTGACCCTGTCTCGATAAAATTATTAGACCCGATTACAGGAAAAATTGTTATACCAATATGGAATCCATTTACAGGAAAAATAATTAACCCGCTAACAGGGGAAGTCGTGGAGAAAGTATTCAATAAGGACACAGGTGAATTATTGGATCCATATAAAGATAGCATATTAAAAAAGATATTGGAGAAGATTTTCGGGTCCAATTAATTGGTGACATAAAGAAATCCTCACAGAGTATATAGCAGCCAAAAAGTTATATTTTCTTACTTTAATAATGGTAGCTGCACCAATGTGAGGGTTAATTATTCAGCATATTAGGGCCATGCCTACAATACTCAAGTTCCTATTAGTTAGGGCAATCTAGCACCACGTGAAGCAGTATATAGGGAATACCATTCCTCTCGAGTCATAAGTTCTGCCTGCCTTATCGCATCTTGACACTTTTGTATTCTCTCTGGGTTAGTTGTACCGATAACAGGTTGAATCATAGCTGGATGACGCATTAACCAGCCAAGCACAATGGCTTCTGTGGAGGTTTCTTTTTCCAATGCTAATTTCTTCACCAGTTCTATGGTAGCGAGCTCCGATTCGGATGGATTTTCAATGGTGCGACCGGAATATATCCCATTTGCTAATGGTGCCCATGCTTGAATTTGTACATCGGCTAAGCGACAATATTCCATTGTCCCATCTGGAAAGTTCACACCTGTACCTTCTTGTTGATTTACTAAAATACCTTGCTCTAGCCAATCAATATGTTTTAGGCTCATATTCAGTTGGTTAACAATCATAGGTTCAGAACAATAAGCATTCAAAAATTGAATTTGAGAAGCACTCATGTTAGAAACCCCAAAGTGATTAACTTTACCTGTCTTCTTTAACGTTTCAAATGCCTCTGCCACTTCTTCTGGTTCCATCAACGGGTCTGGACGATGTAATAGGAGAATATCTAAATACTCCGTGTTCAGCCTTTTCAGGATCCCATCCACTGAATCCAAGATATAATTTTTTGAAAAGTCATATCGACCTGGATTTTTGTCATCGGCAAATCGAATACCGCATTTTGATTGAAGTACGATGTCTTTTCTTAGTTCTGGCCGTGATTTTAAGATTTCACCAAATACTTTTTCTGCTTTTCCTATCGTGTAAATATCCGCATGATCAAACATCGTAATCCCATTTGATAATGCTGCATCAATTGCCTTTTCTGCTTTTAGGATATCCTCTTTTATGTAAGTGGCTTGATCCCAGCCACCACCAAATCCCATACAGCCTAGTACAAGGCGGCTTGTAGTAATTCCCCTTTTTTCAATAGGCATTACATTCATGTTCGTTCCTCCTAAATCATCGTATATTTTATCGCAGGTTAACTGGCTGTAAGACCCTAAACGAGAGGAATTCGAGTGAAATTCAAGAATTATAAGTGGGGGATCAACAGCCAGTAAAAGCTAAGGTTCGTTCAACTAACAATCAGTGGGGGAAGTACAAAAACCCCCACTGATTGAAGTTTCACTTTATTACTTTAAGTTATAAATAGTAAGGCTAATCTAGAACGACTTTACCTTAAGTATTAATAGGTGCCACAAGTTCTACTTTTAATCTATCAGGGTCCTCAAAATACACAGCATAATGATTATCTCCCCCAGCAAATGGATGAGCTTTTGAATAAAGAATGGATATTCCTCGTTCTTTTAATTTTTCTGTCATTTCATCAACGTGTTGACGAGAACTTGCATGAAACGCCAGATGATTAAGACCTACTCGGCATCTATGATAGGGAATATCTAAAAACCTATCCTCTGTTTGTACAAAAACAATGTATGTATGATTGATTTTCCAACTTTGCCCATTTTCCCATTCTTGAAAAGAAGTATATCCTAATTCTTCAAGAAACCAACCCCAAAAATGTTTTGTCCGATTAATATCTGACACATATAGTTCAATGTGATGAATCAACCCTTTTGTCATTATATGTTCCTCCACTTTATTGCTAGATAGTTCTTTCACAATACTAACATAATCTTAAAGTGATAAAATTAATACGCTCCGGAAATATACTCCGCTTTTACTTTCGAGCACAGGGGCGACATCTGCTCGAAAGAACCGTCGCAGTGTCTACCTTGCCATGGGCTCACCGATGCCTATCCTCCCATAGGACAAGGAACGCTTCGGTAGCGAATCATCGCACGCAGAAAAAGTGTACTTCTTTTTCAAGGAGTCTCCGTATATTTCCGGAGCTAGTATGATGATTCATTCAGATTTTTGACTTAAATCTTTAGTTATGTCCCAACCTCCTATTTATTTCTTGCTTAAATACTTTTACTTAATATTTCTCCTGGCAAACCGTCTATTTCACAAATTTTTTCTGATATAAATCCCTGGTTGATTAATATTTTTCTGGAAGGAATATTTTCTGGGTCAATGATTGCTTTTAGTATCTTTACATTTGATTGATTTGCAATGTTGATTAATCTTTTGGCTATCTCAGTTCCGTAACCCATCCCCCAGTATTCTGGCAATATCATATAGCCAATTTCAGCTTCATCCATATTATCTTCATGTAAAGTTAGATGCCCAAGTCCGATGAAATGATTCTCACAATCCATAATTTTATAGGAACCATATCTATCATATTTTTTATTGCGTTTTAATAACTTTATATAGTTCGATTGCGCTTCATCATAAGGAATAGAACGCTCTGTGATTTGTGCCATAACCTTTTCATTGGACACTAGGCGAAAATAATAGTCAAAATCATTTTCTTGAAATTTTAATAATGTTAATTCCATTTTACTAGCTCCTATCCTCTTTTTGATGAAATGAGCTTTCGAAATATTCATCTTTATCTTATCATACTAAGCTATAAAACATTGAAAGATTTCCAAGATGATGATTTTGGGTGCTATTTATAGTCTTTCCTACTTTACCAAAGGAGACTAATGGCGTATATACAACGATTTAATGGTATTGCCACTAGTATCTGAACAATTAACTTGCTTGGTTTCAGGTGTTGGAAAGTATTCAACATTAAAGAAATGAAGCTACTATGAACGACTTGATTATGTGGGAATGTTTGATATAAAATTCAGAAATTTATGATATAATAAAATTAACTATATTTGTGACTTAACATAATATTTTATATAACTAAAGTAGAAGTGTTGGAAGAAGGAAAAATATATATTTTGTAGAAATATAATAGAAACGTTGGGAGAAGTATTTATCATGAACCTAAAGATAATTAAAAGTGTTAGAACTAATAATTTTAAAGACGAAGCTATCATGCAAAAGATTACAGATTTGTGGAAAGAGTCTTCGAGTATTTTAAAACACCAAGATGAGGTTACATATGGTTTGTATCATGGTTACGAGAGTGATTATAAGGGGGATTATACATTAAGCGTAGCAATAGAAAGTAGTGATAATGCATCTACAATTAATATTCCAAACACAACTAAATATGAGGTCTTTGAAGTAGATATATCAGATGAAAATGGAATACTTAACACTTGGAAGCAGATATGGGAACTAGAAAAGAATGCTTTTTTAAAGAGAGCTTATTCGTTTGATTTTGAAAGATATTATCCTAATGGTCAAATCGAGATTCATATAGCTACTAAATAGTTTACTATGTTTATTAAACGATAAAGTACTTTGTATAAGAAGATTCAATTTATTGTGCAGTCACAGCAGGATTGTTTAATTTGCAAAAGGTATAAGATTTGAGGGGATATAATGTTTCACTTCCAAGAGAATAATATTACTGTTTTTCAAAGTTCATTGTATATGACTTCTACATCAATAATTCAATCTAATGAGGTCATTGTCATGACCGATCCTAATTGGCTACCTGGTGAAATCCAGGAAATTAGAAGATTCATAAATAAGCAATTGGGCAATAGGGATCTGTATATCATTTATACCCACAGTGATTTTGACCATATTATAGGCTCTGGAGCATTTCCGGAAGCAAAAGTAATCGCATCAGAAGAATTTATAAATAATCCAAATAAAGCAGAAATTGTTCGAAAAATTTATGAATTTGACCAAGGATACTACTTAGAAAGAAATTATGTTCCTACTTATCCAGAAGTTGATATACCAATTGTTAATAATGGAGAAAGTATTAAATTAGGGGACTTATCCTTAACTTTTTATAAAGCTCCTGGACATACAAATGATAGTTTATTTACTATCATAGAACCGTACGGGGTATTCCTCTCAGGTGATTATCTATCTGATGTGGAATTTCCTTTCATATTCAGTAACTATCAGGATTATGTAAATACTATAGAAACAGCTTCTTATATTATAAAAAATTTCGATATCAAATATCACATACCTGGTCATGGTTCCACCACGAAAGTAAAACAGGAAATGATAAATAGAATAAAATTTTCAAAGGATTATTTACAGCAACTAATTAATGATGATGGGGATTTAGAAAGCAAATGTCAGAATAAGTTTCGTTTTTTTGATGGAATGAAAAGCATTCATTACGATAATAAGAAATTAGTGAAAGAAGAAAGTTTTTAATGAACAAATTATTGCATTTACTGGTTCTTTAGTTGAAGAAGCCTATATTACGAAGTAGAACTTCCGAGCATTCTGGAAGTTCTACTTTTTTTATAATTTTAACATTGCCTATTGATTTAAAATAGTTGTTAAAGCAGTTTCTATATCTGTCGTTGGCTGTTTACAAGCAAAATTTTCACAGACATAGATTGTGGATTTATTGTCTTGTTTTTTATAATCAGCAGCAAAGGGTACTACTTTTTTAAATTGTTCGGGATTCTTTGCGACAAGTAATGCTATATCGGGTGTGAAACTTTCTTGAAGCATATTTCTTACCTTGTCCCATGATTGATCTTCTTCATATAAAATAACTAACTCTTTTGTCGGATTCTCAGTAAGCAAAAGGCTCTGGATGAAAAATGCCCCTGCTGATGGCTGTATATTGATATCCTCATAAAACGTATAGTACATTTCTTCTGCTCTATCTAAATATTCCGTTTCTCCAGTTAAGTGCCCCATCTGAACAAGCACAACTGCTGCAACGCTATTTCCAGAAGGAGTAGCACCATCATAGATTTCCTTATCATTGGAGATAAGCTTTTCATTATCCTTACCACTAAAGAAAAAACCACCATGATCTACGTCCCAAAAAAGATCAATCATCTCGTTTGTAAAATGCTTAGCTCTTTCCAGATAATCCAAGTTAAAGGTTGTTTGATATAACTCCATATACGCCCAGATGAGAAAAACATAATCATCCAGATAGGCTTTATATTTGGTCTCACCGTCTCTATAACGGGCCATTAATCTATTGTTCATGATGAGTTTTGAGTCGATAAATTGAACGGCTTTTTCAGCCATTGCCAAATAATCTTTAGAATGAAAAACTTTGCTAGCTTTTGCTAATCCAGCAATCATCATCGCATTCCATGAGGTTAGAATTTTGTCATCGACATGCGGATAAATTCTTTTTTCACGCTCCACTAAGAGTTTTTGTCTTGCTCCTTCCAATAGCTCACGTAATTCATTCCGTGTCAAATCGAACTCTTCTGCAACACTTTCTAAACTAGCTTTGATTAGGTTCGGGATATTTTTTCCTTCAAAGTTACCGTAAGGGGTGATACCATAAGCAGTTGTATAGATTTCGCCTAAGTCCTCACCAAGTATTTCGTATATTTCCTCATCTTCCCACACATAATATTTTCCCTCAACACCTTCTGAGTCTGCATCAATAGCAGAATAAAAAGCCCCGTCATCACTAGTCATTTCTCGCTTTACAAATTCAATAATCTGTTCAGCGATTTGTTTATAGACAGGCTTCTTTGTGATTTGATAACACTCCGTGTATACCATTAGTAAAAGAGCATTATCATAAAGCATTTTCTCAAAATGTGGAACAAGCCACTTTTCATCTGTCGAATATCTAGCAAATCCATAGCCAATATGGTCCCAAATACCACCTGCGGCCATATGTTGTAACGAACTTTCCACCATTTTTAATGCGGCCGTTTTACCAGTAAAATGATAATAACGAAGTAGGAACATTAAATTTTGAGGCTGAGGAAACTTCGGAGCCTCCCAGAAACCACCATATGTAAAATCAAATCCTCGGCCTAATTGTTGGAAAGCTTTGTCAGTTGTATCTTTAGATAAACGGTTCTTACTTTTTTCGCGTGTAGTATTGTCTAATGCATGTTGGACACTTTCCGTTACTTCAGATATATGTTCAGGATCAGTTGTGTACTTGTTATGTAGTTGTTCTAAAGCTTCCATTAATCCAGGTCTTCCATACTTACTTTCTTTTGGAAAATAAGTTCCAGCATAAAATGGGACTTTATCTGGTGTCATGAATATAGTGAGAGGCCAACCACCATGTCCTGCCATCATTTGGCACACTTTCATGTAGATGGAGTCGATATCCGGTCGTTCTTCACGATCTACTTTTATCGAGATATAGTGGTCGTTTAAAATCTTAGCAACTTCTTCATCTTCAAATGATTCATGGGCCATGACGTGGCACCAATGACAAGTCGAGTAGCCGATTGAGAGGAAGATGGGTTTATCCTCTTGTTTCGCTTTTTCAAATGCATCTTCTCCCCATGGAAACCAGTTAACGGGATTATTTGCATGTTGTAATAAATATGGTGATTTTTCAGTGATTAATTTATTGGGTGTCCTTTTATTTGTCATAGGGAATCACACCTTCTTTCTACTTATTATACTTTACCATAAGAATCCAATTATGCTACGTAAGCCTACCTAGTTATAGTAGAACTTAACTAATTTAAACCTCGAAAGTATACAAATAATCTTCCCAAATAATACGCTATTGTTTCATGTGAATTTACATTTGCAAAAAAAGTCAGAAAAATCTATTGACATTTGGATTTACAAATCGTATTATAATTACAAATAGGTGATTTGGATTTACAAATCGATTTAAAATACAAAAATAAAGGTGATGATTTAAATGAATAAAAAAAATGAATTAGAAAAACAAGTTATGGAAATTAATTGGGAACAACAAAAAGTGCTTTCCAATCCCCTAAGGTCACGAATAGTAGCTTATCTCTATGAAAAATCCATGACACCTAAGCAAGTAGCAGACTTAGTTGGGAAAAACCCTGGAACGGTTTACTACCATATTCAACAGCTTTTCAAGCACGATATTCTAGAAGTTGAAAGTGTTAGTACGGAAAAGGGGATAGTCGAGAAATATTACAGAGCAAAAGCAAATGTATATAAAAATCCGGAGCAGGTAAATCCTCCTGGGCAAGTTGATGGAGGAACCACACAGATTTATTTATCAAAAAAACTTGTAGCCCAGTTAAGCGAAGAGATAAATGACCTTTTCTTTAAATATGGACACTTATCACATAAAGAAAAGGATTCAGAGGAACAATCACCATATTCAATTGAATTTCTTATAAAAGAATCGAACGAGGAGGAGTAATAATGATGAAAAAAAAGAAATCATTTATGATAGAAAGAAATTTTTTACTATTAATGACGGGCGTTTTTATTAATGAGATTGGAAGTGGAATTTACTTAATTGCAGGAATGCTGCTTGTATTAAATTTAAGTGGAAGTGTATTCTTCTCTGGTTTAGCTGTTTTTGCGATAAGTTCAGCTGGCGCTATGTCGTTTTTAATTGCCCCTTTAGCTAATTACGCTAAATATAAACATAGTTTAGTATACGGTAACCTTATAAAAGCGATTATCTTACTCACCATTCCGTTATTACACTACACAATCGGATTAAATATTTGGTATGTCATTAGTTTGTTATTTATCGTTGCTTTATTGACACAATACACGTATCCAATTGAATCAACAGTACTACCAATTATTGTAGGCAAAGATAATGTGGTGGAGGCAAATTCCTTTTTACAAACGATTCGTGAAGCAATGAACATTGCTTTTCTTGCAGGAGCAGGTATTATTATTACATTCATTGGGACGATACCAGCCATCTCTATTACTGCGGTCTGTCTATTATTAGTAAGCCTCTTGTATACATTCTTTAATTTCCAACAACCGGACATTACAAGAGATAATCATGCCTCTATGGAATCGGCGGCTAAGACTTATATCATTGATCTCAAGGCGGGTTTTAACTATATTAGAAATTCCTTAATTCCTAAAATGATTTTTTCTATTGTTTTTATCAACATTGCAATGGTCATCATGACAACCAATTTACCTGCATTTTCTCTCATGAAGGGTAGTGGCATAGAAGCCGCGTATGGATTTTATTTAGCAGCCATGTCTTTTGGAATGATGATCGGTGCGATTATTTCTTCTAAGCTAAAGCAAATCAATTTTGGAAAATTAATTATCATTACCTTTTTTGGTACAGGTATAGTATGGATGGGTAGTGCAACTTTACCGTTAATCCCATCTATTATTTTATACGGTGCAGGTGCAATCTCGATTGGAGTACTTAACATCTTTGTATTTTCAGCCATTCAGAAACAAGTGGAGACACATTTCATAGGTAGAGTAGTCACGTTGTTAACTAGTACAGCGGCTTTGGGTATGCCTATAGGTGCTCTGATTGGTGGATTTATAGGTGAAACCTTCTCACCAGTAATTTCTGTTATGATCTGTAGTATTTCAATGATGATTTTCAGCATTTTTTGGTTGAGTAGTTCTGTTTTACGTAAACTACCTGAAATTGATCGTGTGAAGCTGTTTAATAGTAGTAGTGCGGCTTAATTGGATATAAACAATATAGACACAACTTTTCATAGGATTTCTTACTAGTGGCATTCAGACGATGATAATTAAGACGGGATTTATTTTTCATTGACGTTTAGACCAAAACCTGATAACATTCTTCTATTATAAAAAAATGATAAACCTTGTATAAGTTCAAGAATATGGCTTGAACGTTTCTACTAAGCTACCATAAATAGCTTGTCTACAAGGAATGGAAAAAATAGTAAATATTTTTAAATTCCTCTGTAGATAAAACTTTGGCTAGCTTGTAGTCAAAGTTTTTTTGTAGTTAGGAAAGTATAATAAACTTTCCGCCGACATAAGAAAAGCTAACACATTCGTAAAAGGACGAGCGAATGATTCGTTCAACTAACAATCAGTGGGGGAATAAGGGAACGCAGACTAAGACCGCCACGTCCTTATGTCTTCGTCTGCATGACCTACATCCTGTAGGCCTAAAACCCCCAACTGATTGAAGTTTCACTTTATCTGAAATTCTTTCTTTAACATCATAGAAGAGGAGAACAAACATCATGAAAAATTTTTTTAAGTTTACGGAACACAATACGTCCTTTAAACAAGAATCATTAGCAGGACTGACAACGTTCTTATCTGTAGCATATATTTTAGTTGTAAACCCACTTATCCTTAGTCAAGCGGGAATGGATAGGGGAGCTGTATTTACAGCAACAGCTCTTACTGCTATTATCGGTACACTACTTATTGGTTTACTTGCAAACTACCCAATCGCAATTGCCCCAAGTATGGGATTAAATTCATTTTTTACCTTTTCTGTATGTATTGGAATGGGAATAAAGTGGGAAGTGGCTTTGACTGGTGTTTTTATTGCAGGAATTATATTTATGTTACTAAGTTTAATGAAAATCCGGGAAAAGATTATTACTGTTATTCCACCAGATTTAAAACATGCGATAGCAGCTGGAATTGGATTTTTCATCACATTTATCGGATTAAAGAATGCTGGAATTATTATTTCTAACCCAGACACATTTGTTACGATAGGAAACCTAACCTCACCTGCAACTGGACTGGCTATAATTGGTCTTATCATCACAGTAATTATGTTAGTACGCGGAATTAATGGTGGGATTTTCTATGGAATGGTAATCACAACGATCATAGGGATGATTGTTGGATTAATTAAGGTTCCCTCTAAGTTAATTGGAAGTATACCTAGTATGGAACCAACATTCGGGGTCGTATTCTCACACTTAAATGAAATTTTCACCCCGGAAATATTGGCGGTTATCTTCACTTTTCTATTTGTGGCCTTTTTTGATACGGCTGGTGCATTAATCGGTCTTACTAGTCAGGCAGGAATGATGAAAGATAACAAGATTCCAAATATAGGAAGAGCGTTACTTGCAGATTCTTCTGCTGGTGCAGTCGGAGCGATTCTAGGAACATCCACTCCTGCAACGAGTGTTGAATCATCCGCTGGTATTGCAGTTGGGGGCAGAACTGGATTCACTTCGGTCATTATTGCTGCTTGTTTTGCAATTGCTTTATTCTTTTCTCCAATACTTGCGGTTATTACTTTGGAAGTTACCGCACCCGCTTTAATAATAGTAGGTGCCTTAATGGCGATGGAGATAAGTAAAATAAACTGGAATAAGCTTGAAATCGTTATTCCATCCTTTTTAACGATAATTATGATGCCCCTCACTTCTAGTGTGGCTACGGGCATTGCATTTGGTTTTGTTCTTTATCCACTTTGCTTAATTGTACAAAAGCGTTTTAAAGAAATTCACCCAATTATGTACGTACTTGGTTTATTGTTTATCTTATATTTTGTTTTTGTTGCCTAGCTTTAGGTTAACGTTAGGTAAGAAAAATTAGGACAGATTCTTTCTCTTAGAATTTGTCCTAATTTTTGTTTAGATCCTATAGTGCTTAAAAGAGGTTAAAAGAAGGACAGAGGGGGAGCAAGATGCGATTAAAAATTAATGTGCTTCATTTTCGAATCCTAGTTTTCGAGCCATTGTATAGAATGTTGATATAGCTTCTTGAAAAGCAGTTTGAACCTCTTTTTTATCTACAACGGTTTCAAAATCTGTATTAACTCCTATGAAGTTTCCACCAAATAATGCAACTTTCTCCATAAATGTTTTTACTTCTGTTGATTGACTAATTTCAGCATCCATATAGGAATATACCCGTAATGAATGTTCATTTGCACAAAACTTTTCAAACAAGTTAGAGCGGATCTGATCATTTTTTGTTGTGTGACGTTTCAAGTTTTCCATGCTGTTTATCGTGTTTTTACTTTGTTTTACAATTATTTCTGCAGTGTTTGTCATGTCCATAATCTGATTCCCTTTCATAAATTATTCTATTAGCATAATGATATCACAGAAGATATATTGAATTAGGGTAGAAGGATTTTAAAAAACTTTGGCTAATTGCCGAGGAATAATATTATAATTGATTCATGTATGCTAATCCTGTAAACAAGGTGATTAATAAATGTGCTTTATAAATATAACTACCCAAAACTAGGGGAAGACTGCCAACGTTAGTGATACTGTACATACACTTACTATTGGAAGGTGGAGGCAATCTGTCTTACAGTGGTCAACACAATGAAACAAAATTGATCGTGGTCCGGATATACAGATGAAAGATGCTGTATGGAAGTAGGAAATAGAAGTAATCGCTATACAGAATATGGCGGTGAATTTGTCACTAGTACAGTAAAGCCTAAGACTTACATAGTCAATGTGAGGAAAACAAAACTGAACCCTTTCTTCTAGATTTCAATCTAAATCTAGGAGGATATGTTTTGGGTAGAAAAGAAGAAAATACTAGTTTTATTTGTGAGAATTGTAGTAATTATGTCATGCCATTAACTAATGGAAGTTATCGGAACCATTGTCCACATTGCTTGTATTCCAAACATTTGGATGACAAGCCAGGTGATAGAAGTTCAAGTTGTGGTGGTTTAATGAAACCTATCGATATTTCATACCATGCTAAAAAAGGTTATCAAATCATTCATCAATGCTTAAAATGCAAAAGGATAAAGAAAAACAAAGTAGCTGAGAACAGTGTTCAACCTGATAATGTTATTAACTATTATCAAAATCTAATGTAAAATCAAGCAGGATTTGCATACATACTTACTAATCCCCGTTACATGAAAATATTGTAACGGGGATTAGTTTTCAAGCGATAGTGAGGATCATTTTGAATTTTAAAAGAAAGTTATTTGAATTACTGAATTCTATGGAATGCTTATAGCTCTTTTAATCTCTCCTTCGCTTGCTCATCCCCTTTTAATGCTGCTCTCTTGTACCAATTCTTTGCCTTTTTCAAATTAACGGTTGTTCCTATGCCATTCTCATAACAAAGCCCAAGATTAAATTCCCCATAAGAGTCACCACTCTCAGCAGCCATTTGATACCAAGAAATAGCTTCTTCTCCTCTTCCATTCTCCACGGCTTCATGGCCAAGGCGATTCGCAGCAAACACATCCCCAGCATGTGCAGATTTTATAAACCATTCTCTTGATTCCTCTAAATCTACTATAGTCCCAACACCATTTTCATACATATAGCCTAATGTATACATTGCTTCGGGTACCTCTTTTTCAGCAGCCAGTTTAAAAATTTTAAGTGCCTTTTTCTCATCTTTTTCTACATACTCTCCGCGTAAATACATATCTGCAAAATTATTTAAGGCATCCGCATGACCCTTTTCCGCAGCAGATTTATAACAATAATACGTTTTCTCTAGATCCTGTTCTACAACTTTACCCATAAAATAATAATTACCTAGCATGTATAGGGCATCGGCGTTACCAACCGTAGCGGATAATTTAAACCAGTCAAAAGCCCATTCATCTTGATTAATCGATTGATAGAAATGTCCAAGTTCTAATTGAGCATCAAAATTACCAACTACCGCCCCACTATAAAGTTCGGTTACTTCGTTTAATTCATCATCTTCCAAGAAAATCACAGCTGAATCAGTGGAAGGATGTATGATTTCCATCAAAATAATCGTTAAATCGCGCAATAGTATGGGTTGATACTTCTCATGGAAGGTAGCTACTTGTTTTAATTGGTTATATAAAATAGTAATATCGTCTGGCAACATAGTGTGAGGTGGCACGCATTCTTCTAAAATTTGAGTTAAATTATCTATCGACATATCTTCCTCGATTAATTTCGTAACTAGTTCAGCAGAATGGTGATACCCCATATGATGTAGTTCCTTATGCAAGTGATTCATTTCCACTTGTATGACACCTTCTATCAAAATTTTTCTAAAGTATCTCATATTTAGCTTTGGGGTGCACGTTTGTAACTCTCGTTTTTGATAGTTTAGTAAGTATAAAAACTATTTTCATGTATAGAAAATACAAACAATTTAGTAAAGGCTGATTATAAGTTACTTTAACAAATATTAATTATTCTTCCAGTTTCTTACTACTAGTGAAAATTAGAAACGTGGAAATACTAATGACTACATCGCTTACATAAAAATGATTCACTATCTTGCTATTTTTTAGAACTATTTCACTTCTTAAAAAGCCCTTTACGTTAGTTATAATTTATTTTAAAATGTTTAAGTCAACTACTTGAGAGTTTTCAGTTTATTTACGAAATTTAAACAACAGGAGGCTATTTCTTCAATGAAATCATATGATAAGGAGTCCATTCTAAAAACGATTCCTCAAAAAGGTTTTTTTGGTCATCCAAAAGGACTCTCAACGCTATTTTTTACTGAGTTCTGGGAACGATTCTCATACTATGGAATGCGAGCAATCTTACTATTCTATATGTACTATGAAGTCAAAGACGGTGGACTAGGCATTGACCAAACCACTGCGAACTCTATTATGGCAATATATGGTTCACTTGTATACATGTCTGGTATTATCGGTGGTTGGATTGCTGACCGAATACTAGGTACTGCTCGGACTGTATTCCATGGTGGAGTACTCATCATGGTCGGTCACCTTATTCTAGCTTTACCATTTGGTGCACCAGGTTTATTTATTTCTATGTTCTTTATCATTATTGGAACAGGATTGTTAAAACCAAACGTCGGTGGTATGGTTGGGGATCTTTACAGCATGAAAGACCCTCGCCGTGATTCTGGTTTTAGTATTTATTATATGGGTATCAACATGGGTGCATTTATTGCTCCATATATTGTTGGAACACTAGGTGAGGAAGTTAACTTCCATTTAGGATTTGGTGTTGCAGCAGTCGGTATGTTTGCTGGACTAGTTGTCTATGTTATTACTCGTAAGAAGTTTCTTGGATTAGCTGGTTCTGTTGTACCGAATCCATTAACGAAACCTGAAAAAGGTCGTATTACGAAGATTGTTCTTCTTGTACTTATTGTCTTAGGAATTGTTGGTTGGGCTGGAGTTTCTGGTGGATGGTTAACCGTTGAACGTGTTATCTTTTCTATTAGTATTCTAGGAATTATTATTCCAACTGTATACTTTATTTTTATGTATCGTAGTCCAAAAACAACGAAAGATGAAAAATCTCGTCTACTTGCATATATTCCGTTGTTTGTAGCAGCTATGGTTTTCTGGGCAATCGCAGAACAACAATCAAGTATCCTTGCTACTTTTGCAAATGAGCGTACAGACTTAAACTTTATGGGAATAGAGCTTAAAGCATCATGGTTCCAATCTCTTAACCCATTATTCATTATCATGTTCGCACCATTATTTGCAGGATTGTGGACGAAACTCGGGGACAAGCAACCATCTGTTGCACAAAAGTTCTCATTTGGTTTAGTATTTGCAGGTTTAGCCTTTATTGTGATGATGCTACCAGCTTATCTAAACGGTGGTACAGGAACATTAGTAAGTCCACTATGGCTAGTACTTTGTTTCTTCCTAATCGTAATGGGTGAATTACTAATCTCACCAGTTGGATTATCCGCTTCAACGAAACTTGCACCTGCAGCCTTTGCAGCACAGATGATGAGTTTATGGAATCTTTCCAACTCATCCGCACAAGCAATCAACGCACAGGTAGTACGTTTCTATACAGAAGAAACAGAAGTCATGTACTTCGGTGTCATTGGTGGTATCGCCATTTTACTTGGAATTATCTTATTTATGTATTCTCCAAAGTTGAAAGAATTTATGAAAGGCTTAAATTAAGCTTACCTGAAAAGCTGACTTCGAATTGGGATTTCCTGATTCGAAGTCAGCTTTTTTGCTTTTATCAGACAATGTTGCCGTAAAAGCTGTGAATCAGTCTAATAGAACGCGACTAAAAGACAAAGATCCCGAAAAAGCTGAAAGTCTGTCCAATAGAACGTATCTAAAAGACAAAGTTTCAATAAAAGCTGAAAGTCAGTCTAATAGAACCGTTCTAAAAGACAAAGTTGCCGAAAAAGCTGAAAGTCAGTCTAATAGAACCGTTCTAAAAGACAAAGTTGCCGAAAAAGCTGAAAGTCAGTCTAATAGAACCAATCTAAAAGACAAAGTTCCAGTAAAAGCTGTGATTCTGTCTAACAAAAAGAAAGAAATCTTCTAAGTCTGTAGAAAAACGAAAATTGGTAGTTTTTTCCTAGTGAATTAGTAATGAAAAAATAAAAACCTAGAGAGTGATTTAGTGCTAAATATTCAATTTTTGGAAAAATATGATATCCGATATAGCACTTTTCAAAATCTTAGGTATAATGGACGCAAGGTAATAAATTAATCATTTGGAGGTATGTCAATATGAGTAACATTCGCTTGAATCCTGATGAACTTGAAGGCTATGCAGCCAACTATTCTCGGAAAGCTGAAGACATCAACGGTACGATTGTAGAATTGACGCAACTAACAACTAACTTAGGAGACCTTTGGGAAGGGGAAGCGTTTCAGGCTTTCTTTGATCAATTTGAGGAACTAAAGCCATCATTCCTAAGTATGGTAGAATTGCTTCAAAAAATTGACCAACAATTAGTATCTACTGCAGGTGCATTAAGAGACGCAGATACTAATGTCGCAGGCCAAATCCGAGCATAAGGAATAGCTTACGGCGTAAAAAGGATAGTGCCTCGGATAACGAAGGCACTATCCTTTTTTAGTTGGTAGGAAAGTATAAAAATTTTCCACATGTATAAAAAAACTAACGCATTCGCTTTGTACAAGAGCGAATGCGGGTTTTTCTAATTTCTAAAATTTTTTTCATAGGGATGAAGTTAATGTATATACAAATAACGGTTGGAATGAAAAACTATGGCCAAACACCGATTGAACTTAGGTTATCAGACCAACATTCTATAAAAAAATTAATAAGTATTGCTTGGCAAACAACAAATATTCCAGTAAAACCTCGGGAAGGATTTTGGATAAAAGTTGTCAATAAAGACCGGGTTTACAATGGATCAAAAACGTTAGAAGAATGTGGGATTTTAACTGGTGATAAAGTTGAAATCCTATAATTTTGTAATATAAATGATTCTTTAGTAATGGAACGAGAGGCATATAGAACGTGGGGGAAGGATGTGGTAACTTTTGTCGAAACCAAGAGATGATAACTATTTAGAAAAGCTAACTGGAGCCAGGATGGTTCGTGATGATGAAAAAGTGGAGATTATTTTTTATCGGGCAAGGATTAGATTAAGAGATAAGCTAGAAATAAATCTATTAAAATCGATTCATCCTGATTTTACAAGAGACTTTACGATCAATGATGACCAATTAATTATTCGTATTCATCCACCGAATTATTATCATGACTTTCATATCATCCATCAAACAAATAAGGAATCCAGATATAGATTCGCTTATAACATTATTCAAGCCATACAAAATCAAACGATGAATCGGATTAAGCTCGTGGTTTGTCCGGAAAATATTATGTTCGACCAAGGTCACACCCCACATTTTTTACATTACGGGGTTCAAGAAAGTATACCACCTTACGAAAATGACTTGGAACGAACTTGGCAAGAGACCAAAGCAACAGTTGCAGCTTGTGTGGATGAAACATATAATTTTTCATCTTATTTATTACATTATGAAACGATTCCCCTATCACCTGTAACAAAGAAAATTATGGAAGCAGAGAACATAGAGCAATTGTTGCAGATAATGGAAGAAAATTTGAAACAGCTTGCAGAATATGAAAAAACAGTTGTACATATTCCTAAAAAGAGATGGACATTATCTCAATACATGATCTTATTTCTTGCATTGGCATTGATTCCTAGTGTCGTATACAGTATATCTGCTATCTTTTTTAAGATTCCACAGTCCGAGGCTTATGTAGAGGCAAATCGCTTCTTTTTACAAGATGAATACAGTTCAGTCATTTCTACATTGGAAAACTATGATGATCATGAAGACATGCCTTATGTTGTCCAGTATCAATTAGCTCACTCCTATCTTACATTGGAAAACTTGGATGAATTACAACGGGAAAATGTAATGAATACCATTACCTTACAGTCCAATCAGAATTATTTTAAATATTGGATTGATATTGGAAGAGAAAATTATGAAGAGGCAATTGATGTAGCTAGAATACTAGAATCAAGAGATTTGATTATGTATGGATTATTAAAAGAGCGTGAAGCAGTAAAAACTGATTCATCTTTAACTGGTGGAGAACGTGAAGAAAAAGTAAAGGCCATTAATAATGAACTTGCTGAATACCAAACGGAAATCGACGAAGAGAAGAAAGAAATGGAAGAACAAGAAGCGATGAAAGAAGATGAATCTGTTCCAGAAGATTCGGCAGATGAAGGGTAAGGGGAAGAATGATTGCTTAATCCATTAGTAGGAGGTGGAAAAATGGGATATTTGTGGATTTTTTATGATCAAACCTATCAATGTCAACAATTAAGTGATGTAGAGCGTGAAGAAATAAGTATCGGTAATAAACGCAAAAATAATATTACTATTCAATCGATTGAAATGAAGCAGGATATTACGATCAAGAAGTATCAAACACCTGCCGACGGATTAGAAATTTTTCTAGGAGAGGATTCAATCGGTTATTTGAATGATAAAGTGGTAAAGTCACTTTCGATAGATCAACATGTGGTACGCATTCTATATCGAAAAGGTACCCAACACGAGAAAGTGTACTATATAGGAAACCAATCTGAAGTACACTTCCCAGTTGAACAACTTGATGAGAAGATGTTGGCATTTTCTTTAGTTAAAGTAGAGGGGAAATGGAGCATTGCACCCATAATAGAAAATGTCTATGTAAATGGAGAAGTAGTACACCAAGTTAGTGAACTATCAAGTGGAGATGTTATTTTTCATCCATATGCGATTAGTACATTAACGGAAGAAGATACCATTACTGTTTTAGCTGATCAGAGGTATCTATTACCTTTACCAGAGCTAAAAATGCCTACAACGGTCATGAAAGAAAAATATCCAAATTATCGTCGGACACCTCGGATGATGTATGACCTTCCAGATGAAAAAATAGAATTCTCTTTCCCACGAGAAGAAAGTGATCATTCAGGTCGAGGTCTCTGGATGATCGTCTTGCCACCATTAGTTATGTTAATTGTAATGGGGGTAGTAGCTCTCGTGAGACCAAGAGGTATATTTATCTTAATATCCATTGCGATGTTCACCACGACCATCATAACATCGACTGTTCAATATTTTAGAGAAAGAAAGAAGCAGCGAGAAAAAGAAGAAAAAAGACAGCGCCTTTACAAGCGTTATATGGAGACAAAACGAGAAGAACTACAGGAATTGGCTCAAAAACAACAAGATGTATTGTATTATCATTATCCATCATTTGAACGAATGAAATATTTGACACAAAGTATTAGTGATCGTATTTGGGAACGTACTAGAATTAGTAATGATTTTCTTCAATTTAGAATTGGTCGAGCGACAATACCTTCAAGTTATGATGTATCAGTGAGTAGTGTGGATATGTCCAATCAGGAAATCGATGAACTCTTAGAAAAGTCCCAAGAATTGGTGGAACATTATAAGAATGTAAGAAATGTTCCATTAGTCATTGACCTCTATAAAGGTATCATGGGAATGGTAGGTAAGCATCAGGTGGTTAAAAAGGAAATTCATCAACTTGTTGGTCAGTTAAGCTTTTTTCAAAGTTATCATGACATTCGCTTTGTCGCCATATTCCATGAGGAAGAGTATAAAAGCTGGGAATGGATGAAATGGTTACCCCACTTTCAACTACCACATGTTTATGCAAAGGGACTAATATATAACGAAAAAACACGGGATCAGCTTCTAACAACTATATATGAAATATTAAAGGAACGTGATCTAACGGAGGATAAGGAAAAGAAGCTTTTTACTCCACACTTTATTTTTATTGTAACGAATCGACAGTTGATTTCTGAGCATCTGATTTTAGAATATTTGGAAGGGATCCATACGAACATTGGAATCTCTGCTATTTTTGCTGAGGATACAAAGGAGAGCCTATCAGAAAATATTAATACACTAGTCCGATATATTGATGAAGAAAATGGCGAAATATTAATTCAAGATGGAAAGGCAGTCCATTTATCCTTTACGCTCGACCAACATTCGGTTGAAAATAATGAGCGTTTTGCAAGAATGTTAAGGTCTTTGAACCATCAATTAGGAATGAGTAACTCTATTCCGGATAAAGTAACCTTTTTGGAGCTTCTTCAAGCTAATCAGGTGTCGGATTTAACGATAGAACAGAAATGGTTAGAGAATCATTCTGCAAAATCACTAGCAGTGCCGATTGGGTTAAAAGGGAAGGATGATCCAGTATACCTTAATTTACATGAAAAAGCCCATGGTCCACATGGGTTATTAGCAGGGACGACAGGATCAGGTAAAAGTGAATTTTTACAAACATATATTTTATCGCTAGCAGTTCACTTCCATCCACATGAGGTTGCATTTCTGTTAATCGATTATAAAGGCGGTGGCATGGCACAGCCGTTTAAAAATATGCCCCATCTGTTGGGAACAATTACGAATATTGAGGGGAGTAAGAACTTTAGTAAACGTGCCCTCGCCTCTATTAAAAGTGAATTGAAGCGAAGACAGCGTCTATTTGATAAATCCGAGGTTAATCACATTAATGATTACTCATCCCTGTATAAAGAAGGAAAAGTAAAACAACCAATGCCACATCTTTTTCTTATTTCTGATGAGTTTGCGGAATTGAAGAGTGAAGAACCGGAGTTTATTCGTGAATTAGTCAGTGCAGCACGTATTGGGAGAAGTCTGGGAGTTCATTTAATATTAGCTACTCAAAAACCTGGTGGAATCATCGATGACCAGATTTGGAGTAACTCGCGTTTTAAGGTGGCACTAAAAGTACAAGATGAAAATGATAGTAGGGAAATTCTTAAAAATTCGGATGCAGCGAACATTACCATTACAGGTCGGGGATATCTCCAAGTAGGAAATAACGAGGTATACGAACTATTCCAATCCGCCTGGAGTGGTGCTCCATATGCAAAAGAAGCGTTCGAAACAGAAGATGAAATTGCTTTGGTTACTGATCTCGGATTAATTCCACTTTCAGAAGTAACGGAAGATGTTGGTGGTAACAAAGATAATCGGATAGAAATTGATGTTGTTGTGAATGAAATTATCCATGTACAAGAACGTCTACATATACCAAAAGTGGCAAGTCCTTGGCTTCCACCACTTTCCGAAAGACTACCAATACCAACGAATGAGCAACTAGACCGACATCAAATTATCATAGGATTAATGGATGAGCCTGAATTGCAAAGACAAAGCAATCATGTCTATCTGGCAATGGATGATGGAAATATCGGTATATATGGTTCTTCTGGATATGGAAAGTCAATGACATTATTATCATTCCTATTACAATTTTCTAGAAAAAACAACCCGGAGCAATTCCATATGTATGTCTTTGATTTTGGAAATGGAGCATTATTACCATTAAAGCAACTGCCACATATGGCGGATTACTTCCGGGCTGATGAACAACGAAAAATGGAAAAGTTTTTTTCAATTATACAAGAAGAAATGGAGAAACGGAAAAAGCTGTTCCAAGAACAAGAAGTTAGCAATATTAAAATGTACAATACATTAGCTTCAGTTGAACTGCCTCTCATTTTTATTACGATTGATAATTATGACATTGTAAAAGACGAATTGTTCGAACTTGAAAACAAGTTTATTCAAATTGCTCGCGATGGGCAGTCATTAGGGATTTATATGGTGATTGCAACAACTAGACCAAATGCAATGAAACAGGCCATGATGAGCAACTTGAAAACAAAAGTCGTCCATTATTTAATGGACGAATCAGAGAAATTTAATTTAGTCGGACGGACAGTTTACGAGACAGAAGCAATTCCAGGAAGAGCGTATATTAAAAAGGATGAATCTACGCTTGCACAAATCTATCTCCCTGCAATGGGTAAAAATGATGTGGAATTGCTAGAAAATATGAAACTTGATATTCAAACAATTAAAGGGATGTACAATAAATTTAACCGGCCGAAAGCAATACCAATGCTACCAGAAAAACTTGGATTTATTGTTCTAAATAAAAACTACAATCTTCGCCAATCTGAGGACCTTGTTGCTATTGGTCTTAACGAGGATACGGTTGAACCTGTCTATGTGGATTGGAAGAAAAATAAGCATTGTATTGTGATGGCTGATGGTCAAAAAGGTAAATCCAATGTCTTGAAGATTATCTTACATTCCATAGTAGAAGTGGAACATGCTAAGGTTATCGTAAGTGATTCGATGAGCCGTTCTTTATCGGATTATGCAGATGATGAGAAAGTAACTTACTTAGAATCCAAAGAGCATATCAAATTATGGGTTGAGGAAGCGGAAGAAGAATTTAGAAAGAGAGATGCTTTATACCGTGAAGCATTAAATGAACGACGAGCATCATCGCTATCTTTTCCACCATATATGCTTGTAGTGGATGGAATGGGACAATTCCAACAAAATATCGATGCAGTCATCCAGGGGAAATTGGCTAATATAATCAAAAGTTATAGCCATCTTGGCTTCCATTTCGTAGTCAGTGGAAACGTGAATGAAGTTACCAAGGGATTTGACGCTCTAACAACCGAAGTGAAGCAAATTAAACAAGTTATCCTACTCATGAAAAAGTCGGAGCAGAATCTAATAAACTTACCATATACAAGAAAAGAAACAGAAATGAAGGTCGGCTTTGGATACCTAGTCGAAAATGGAGATGCCGTTAAAATCCAGATAGCCCGATTTGATATGGAGAGGGTAAAAACTGAGTCAAAGAAAACTTTAGAAACAATTTCGATTGGTGAGAAATGACATAGTCTCGTAAATCTGAATAGTAGAGTCTTCACAAACTAGTTTGAGGCATGCTTGTTTGAAGCATGGTAGATAGGAAAGTATAAAAACTTTCCGCCGACATAAGAAAAACTACCACATTCGTTAGGGGACGAACGATTATGAGATTTTCTAACGAATACGGATAAAGAAAGAGGCTTAAGGGCTTAAGGTGGTACAAGATGAAAAAGTTTCTACTTAGTTTTGTATTAATGGTTATTTGGTTTTGGCCAATCGTGTCCCATGCAGAAGATGAGACAGTTCCTAAAGAGCAAAAGCAGCTGACATTTGAGGAAGTAGAAGCACCAAACAGTGAACAAATAGAAAAACAGTTATTTCAGACGGCTATTCGGGAAAGTAACACCATTCAAGCAAAGACAGCACAAATTGGCCTGTTTTCCAATCCAGATACTACAGTAAAAATGGAAGCAGAGACACAAACAGAAGAGGCGGCTTCTTCCATTATGGTACTAATGATTATTTCGGTGATAATAATCATCATGTTTATTTTCATACTTCCAAAGATAAAACAAAAATCCGTCTAGACATAAGGCCATACTTACTTATTGAAGTCAGTATGGCCCATATCACTAAACGAGGAATAGATATTTCGTAAGCTTGCCAATAGGAAAATTAAGCTATACCATTTGATTATTTTTTGAAGAAAAAATGGTATGAAAGAAAAGGATTTGATGAAGATGGAATTGGATTTTAAAGGACAGTTAACGAAACTTGCACTTCAAAAGGTTGACCAAATTATCCAGGGATTAGAAAAGGAAAAACAGTTAGAAGATGGATTTGCCATACGGGATTTTTATCAGCTATTTATGGAGGATAAGCAAGTACTTCAAGATATTATGGATTCCTTTCGAAAAAAAGTGACATCCTACACCATGACTAGTAAAGATATACCAATCTACTATAGCTACCAAGACCCCACATATACGATAGCTTTTCATGATAAGCAGTTTTCTCTAGATAAAGAGAATTTCAGCAAACTTTTCTCAAGTACGATTGAAATAATGCGAGATCTTTTACCACTCGGAACGGTTGTAGAATTAAATCCAGAATACTTCAAACTCGATCAACCAACATCGTCCCCTACAAAGGTTGTCATTACAGGCAGATATATCGCACCACAGAATTACAGCACTTATTTTCCTTATGCGGGAGTTGTTTATCCGCTCGGAGAGATAAGAAAAGATGCGCAAATTTATTTTACGGAGCCTTTGATTCAATCTATTGTTCATCTAGGGTATCAAGATGAAATGGAACGGGCATTCGAATTATTGATGAAGGAAGAGTTTATACTCGATAGAGATTTACAATCTATTGAGTTTTCGGGTAGCGATATGAAAAAACTTGAGAATGATTTAAAACATCAACAAGTAGGTGAATTGTAATGGGATTATATACAGCTAGTTTTTGTCATGATATTTTACATGCTGGATGGGATGCGGGGGTTATTGATAATTTACAGGATGCAATTAATGAAATCAACCAAAACTTCGGACAGATGGATTTAGAAAATGCGTCAGTATTGGAGGAAATGGAAGAAATCGTTCAGCAAATGAATACAGAGTTAGAACAATTGATTAGTAGAATTAATTCCGTTTCGTTCAGATAGTGAAGTGAGAGGGGAGTGTGGAACGTGGCCAAAGAAATTAAATTGGATCTATCCAATCTTAAATCTACTTTGAAAAAGTTAGATGCTAGTATTGATGACTTTGAGAGTTATACGACATCATTTCGAACGAGTACAATGGATAGACTAAAAGATTTTAACTCTGATTTTATTAGTAAAGTAGATGCTTTACTAGATAATATGAAGAATGATATTAATTCGGATCTGATGGAACAGCTAAGAAATATACATGCAGCTGGAGATA